>JAHREI010000002.1 GCA_021733665.1 Bacillus subtilis | reverse complement strand
GCGTGGAAATGGTTATGCCGGGCGACAACGTAACTGTTGATGTTGCGCTGATCGTGCCAATCGCTATGGAAGAAAAGCTCCGTTTCGCGATCCGTGAAGGTGGCCGCACCGTTGGTGCAGGTATCGTCGCTTCGATCATCGAATAATAGATTTGTGCAGGGCGTTTGGTTAGGTGATCTTTGATTATCTGCATAGCCAAACGTCCCGCGTAAAAAGGAACAAATCAAATGAACGGTCAAAACATCCGCATTCGCCTTAAGGCGTTTGATCATCGGATCCTTGACGCTTCGACCCGCGAAATCGTGTCGACTGCCAAGCGTACCGGTGCCAATGTGCGCGGACCGATCCCTCTGCCAACACGGATCGAAAAGTTCACAGTAAACCGGTCGCCGCACATCGATAAGAAGAGCCGCGAGCAGTTCGAGATGCGCACTCATAAGCGTCTTCTCGATATCGTTGACCCAACCCCTCAGACAGTTGATGCTCTTATGAAGCTGGATCTGTCGGCTGGTGTTGATGTCGAGATCAAGCTGTAAGGCTTGAGGACGGAAGGAACGAACCGATGCGTTCAGGTGTTATTGCACAAAAGCTGGGCATGACCCGCGTTTATACAGACGCAGGCGAGCATGTACCGGTGACAGTACTCCGCATGGAGAACTGCCACGTGGTAGCTCAGCGCACAGTAGAGAAGAACGGCTACACAGCCGTACAGCTTGGCGTAGGATTGGCCAAGGTGAAAAACACGACCAAGGCTCTGCGCGGTCACTTCGCGAAGGCTGAAGTTGAACCGAAAGCGAAAGTAGCTGAGTTCCGCGTTTCAGAAGACAATCTTCTGGATGTAGGCGCAGAAATCACTGCTGAGCATTTTGTAGCCGGTCAAAAAGTTGACGTTACAGGTACAACAATCGGTAAAGGTTTTGCCGGTGTTATGAAGCGTCACAACTTCGGCGGCGGCCGCGCAACTCATGGTAACTCGGTATCCCACCGTTCCCATGGTTCGACCGGTCAGCGTCAGGATCCAGGTAAAGTATTTAAAGGCAAGAAAATGGCCGGTCACATGGGTCAGACCCGTGTAACCACGCAGAATATCGAAGTCGTTTCTACCGACCTCGATCGCGGCCTGATCCTTGTTCGCGGTGCGGTTCCTGGTTCCAAGGGTGCATGGATCTATGTTCGCGATGCTGTAAAAGTATCGCTGCCAGAAAATGCTCCTAAGCCAGCTGGCCTGCGCCAAGCTAAAGGTGAAGCTGCTGCGGTTGCAGAACCTGCAGCGACTGAGGGAGCCGAATAATGGATCTCACAATTACAACACTTGAAGGCAAGGATGCCGGTAAAGTGCAGCTGTCCGAAGAAATCTTCGGTCTGGAGCCGCGCGATGACATCCTTCAGCGCGTTGTCCTTTGGCAGCTCGCTCGCCGTCAGCAGGGTACCCACCAGACTCTGACCCGTGGTGAAGTTGCACGTACTGGTGCAAAAATGTACAAGCAGAAAGGTACCGGCCGCGCCCGTCACCATTCCGCACGTGCACCACAGTTCCGTGGCGGTGGTAAGGCTCATGGCCCTGTATCCCGTAGCCATGCGCATGATCTTCCTAAGAAGGTTCGCGCTTTGGCTCTGCGTCATGCCCTCTCGGCTAAGGTTAAAGCCTCTGATCTGATCATCATCGATGATCTGGCAGCTGCAGAAGCCAAGACCAAGCTGCTGGTAAGCCAGTTTGCTAATCTGGGTCTGGAAAATGCACTGTTGATCGGCGGTTCGGAAATCGACGCCAACTTCAAGCTGGCTGCATCCAATATTCCAAATATTGATGTACTGCCGGTACAGGGCATCAACGTTTACGACATTCTTCGCCGTGGCAAGCTCGTCCTTTCCAAGGCAGCTGTCGAAGCCCTCGAGGAGCGTTTCAAATGACAGACCTTCGTCATTATGATGTGATCGTTAGCCCGGTCATTACCGAAAAGTCGACCATGGTTTCTGAATTTAACCAGATCGTCTTTAACGTAGCCCGCAAGGCCACGAAACCTGAGATCAAAGCTGCAGTAGAAGCGCTCTTCGGCGTGAAAGTTACAGCTGTGAACACCACTGTGCGTAAAGGCAAAGTGAAGCGTTTCCGCGGTATTGTTGGGCGCCAGAGCGATGTCAAGAAAGCGATCGTAACTTTGGCTGAAGGCCAGAGCATCGACGTTTCGACTGGTCTCTGAGAGGCCGTGGAGTAAAGACAATGGCACTCAAGCACTTTAACCCGATCACTCCTGGCCAGCGTCAGCTGGTCATCGTGGATCGTTCGGAGCTCTTCAAGGGCAAACCAGTCAAGGCTTTGACACAGGGTTTGACCAAAAAGGGCGGTCGTAACAACACCGGTCGTATCACTGTTCGCTATCAGGGCGGTGGTCACAAGCGTACGTATCGCTTCATTGATTTCAAGCGTACGAAACACGATGTGTCCGCTACTGTAGAGCGTTTGGAATACGATCCAAACCGTACCGCATTCATCGCGCTGATCCGCTACGAAGACGGTGAGCTGAGCTACATCATTGCACCACAGCGTCTTGCTGTTGGCGACAAGGTTATCTCCGGCGCACAGGTTGACGTTAAGCCAGGTAACGCGATGCCACTCGGTGCGATGCCGGTTGGTACAATCATCCACAACGTGGAAATGAAGCCAGGCAAGGGCGGTCAGATCGCTCGTTCCGCCGGTACTTATGCTCAGCTCGTTGGTCGTGACCAGGGTATGGCGATCCTTCGCCTGAACTCCGGTGAACAGCGTCTGGTGCACTCCGGTTGTCTCGCTACTGTTGGCGCTGTATCCAATCCGGATCACGGCAACACCAACGACGGTAAAGCCGGTCGTTCCGTATGGCGCGGTAAGCGTCCACACGTTCGCGGCGTTGCCATGAACCCGGTTGATCACCCACACGGTGGTGGTGAAGGTCGTACCTCGGGTGGTCGTCATCCTGTTACTCCGTGGGGCAAACCTACGAAGGGCAAGAAGACACGCTCGAACAAGGCGACGGACAAATTCATCATGCGTTCGCGTCATCAGCGTAAGAAATAAGAGAGGTAGTCTAAAGTGGCTCGTTCAGTTTGGAAAGGACCGTTTATTGACGGCTATCTTCTCAAGAAGGCTGAGAAGGTACGCTCCGGCGGTCGTAATGAGGTTATCAAGATCTGGAGCCGTCGCTCCACGATCCTGCCACAGTTTGTTGGCCTGACCTTTGGTGTATACAACGGTAATAAACACATTCCTGTGTCTATCTCCGAAGAAATGGTCGGACACAAGTTCGGTGAATTCGCTCCAACCCGTACCTATTACGGTCACGGTGCGGACAAGAAAGCGAAGAGGAAGTAAGTATGGGCAAGGCCAAGGCTCCGCGCCAGCTTAAGGATAACGAGGCGAAAGCCGTCGCCCGCACGATTCGCGTTAGCCCGCAGAAACTTAACCTTGTCGCGGCTCTGATCCGCGGCAAGAAAGTCAACGCGGCTCTTGCTGATCTGTCGTTCTCGCGCAAGCGTATCGCAGAAACAGTTAAGAAGACGCTCGAATCGGCAATCGCCAACGCAGAAAACAATCACGACCTCGATGTTGATGCTTTGATCGTCGCGGAAGCTTCTGTTGGTAAGTCGATCGTCATGAAGCGCTTTCATGTGCGTGGCCGTGGTAAGGCGAGCCGGATTGAACGTCCGTTCTCTCACCTGACCATCGTTGTCCGCGAAGTCGCCGAAAAAGGGGAGGCCGCATAATGGGCCAGAAGATTAATCCGATCGGTCTTCGTCTGGGCATTAACCGTACATGGGATTCGCGTTGGTTCGCGAATACCGGTGAATATGGTAAGCTCCTTCATGAAGATCTGAAGATCCGTAAATACCTGACTGAAGAACTCAAGCAGGCTGCGATCTCCAAAATCGTGATTGAACGTCCGCACAAGAAGTGCCGTGTGACCATTCACTCGGCTCGTCCGGGCATCATCATCGGTAAGAAGGGTGCAGATATCGAAAAGCTCCGTAAGAAGCTTTCCGACATGACCAACTCTGATGCGGTTCTCAACATTGTTGAAGTTCGCAAGCCAGAAGTTGATGCTACCCTGATTGCTCAGTCGATCACTCAGCAGCTGGAACGCCGTGTGGCATTCCGTCGCGCTATGAAGCGTGCTGTTCAGTCCGCAATGCGTCTCGGCGCAGAAGGCATCCGTATCAATTGTTCGGGTCGTCTTGGCGGTGCGGAAATCGCACGTATGGAATGGTACCGTGAAGGTCGCGTTCCGCTTCACACTCTGCGCGCTGATATTGACTACGGTACAGCTGAAGCACAGACCGCTTACGGTATCTGCGGCGTGAAAGTTTGGGTATTCAAAGGCGAAATCCTTGAGCATGACCCAATGGCTTCTGAACGTCGTGCGATTGAAGCCGACGCACAGGGTCCGCAGTCGAACCGCCGCCGCGAAAACGCTTAATTTTAAGCGTTTTCGGTTAGAATATTGGAGTAGAGAACAATGTTGCAGCCTAAGCGCACAAAGTTCCGTAAGCAGTTCAAGGGCCGTATCCACGGTGAATCCAAGGGCGGTACGGATCTTAACTTCGGTGCTTTCGGTCTGAAGGCAGTCGAACCTGAACGTGTAACAGCACGTCAGATCGAAGCCGCTCGCCGTGCCATTACCCGTCACATGAAACGTGCCGGTCGTGTATGGATCCGGATCTTCCCGGATCTTCCAGTAACTTCCAAGCCTACCGAAGTCCGTATGGGTAAAGGTAAGGGTTCAGTTGACTACTGGGCATGCCGCGTAGCACCAGGTCGTGTTATGTTTGAGCTTGACGGCGTATCAGAAGATGTGGCACGTGAAGCTCTCCGACTCGGAGCTGCGAAGCTGCCGATCAAGACGCGTTTTATTCAACGCATCGCTGAATAAGAGAGACAGCTATGAAAGCCGCAGACATCCGGGCCAAAAGCCTCGACCAGCTGACTGATCAGTTGGGTGGATTGAAGAAAGAGCAGTTTAACCTGCGCTTTCAGAAAGCCACCGGTCAGTTAGAAAAAACCGCACGTGTGAAGCAGGTTCGCCGCGACATCGCACGTATCAAGACTATTGCCCGCCAGAAGGCGGCCGAAAGCAAGGCATAAGGAATCTAATAATGCCTAAACGCATTCTGCAGGGCGTTGTCGTTAGCGACAAGAACGACAAAACTGTCGTTGTTAAAGTGGAGCGCCGTTACGCGCATCCACTGCTTCAGAAGATTATTCGTCAGTCCAAGAAGTACAAAGCTCACGACGCGAACAACCAGTTCAAGGTTGGTGATCAGGTTTCTATCCAGGAATCTGCTCCAATTTCGAAAGACAAACGTTGGGTAGTTCTCGCGAACTAATTAACGGGCTAACATTAAACACGCAGCTTAGGTAGGGCAGGAGCCCTTAACCAGCTGAGAGATAAGAAGGCGGCCAGTCATGATTCAGATGCAAACAAACCTCGACGTGGCGGATAATTCCGGCGCACGTCGTGTCATGTGCATCAAGGTGCTGGGCGGCTCGAAACGGAAATACGCTTCCGTTGGTGACATCATTGTGGTGTCCATCAAGGAAGCGATTCCTCGTGGCCGCGTTAAAAAAGGTGACGTAATGAAGGCGGTTGTAGTTCGTACAGCCAAAGACATTCGTCGCGCAGATGGTAGCGTTATCCGTTTTGATAACAACGCCGCTGTTTTGATTGATAACAAAAAAGAGCCTATCGGCACTCGTATCTTCGGACCGGTTCCACGCGAACTTCGCGCTAAGAGCCACATGAAGATCATCTCGCTGGCTCCTGAAGTTCTGTAAGGGAAGTTCGACGATGCAAAAGATTCGCAAAGGCGACCGCGTTGTAGTGCTTGCCGGTAAGGACAAGGGCCGTACCGGTGAAGTGATCAAGGTCTTGCCAAAAGAAGATCAGGCTTTCGTAAGCGGTATCAATATTGTTAAGCGCCATCAGCGCCAGACACAGACACAGGAAGCCGGCATTATTTCCAAAGAAGCCGCAATCCATCTGTCAAACCTGGCGATTGCTGATCCTAAAGACGGCAAACCAACCCGTGTTGGTTTCGTTGAGAAGGACGGCAAGAAGGTGCGCGTAGCAAAACGTTCCGGAGAGTCGATCGATGGCTGAAGCAAAGAGTGAACCACGCTTCAAGACGCTTTATAAGGATACAATCCGTAAAGCTCTGCTTGAAGAGTTCAAATACAGCAATGAAATGCAGATTCCACGCGTTTCTAAAGTTGTAATCAATATGGGCGTTGGCGAAGCCACTGCAGACTCTAAAAAGCCTGCACGTGCTGCTGAAGATCTGGGTCAGATCGCCGGTCAGAAAGCTGTCATCACCCGCGCACGTAATTCAATCGCTACCTTCAAACTCCGTGAAGATATGCCGATTGGTACGAAAGTCACTCTGCGTGGCGAGCGTATGTATGAGTTTCTGGATCGCCTGATCACAATCGCGCTGCCGCGCGTACGTGACTTCCGTGGTCTGAACCCTAAAAGCTTTGACGGTCGTGGCAACTTCGCCATGGGTATCAAGGAACACATCGTGTTTCCAGAAATCAACTACGATAAAGTTGATCAGATCTGGGGCATGGACATCATCGTTTGCACGACTGCAACAACGGATGATGAAGCCCGCGCTCTTCTGCGCGCCTTCAACTTCCCGTTCCGCCAGTAACGGCAAGCGTAGCGAGGTAATCAAAAATGGCCAAGACTAGCGCAGTCGAAAAGAACAAGCGCCGCGAAAAGTTGGTTAAGCGTCATGCTGAAAAGCGTGCACGTTTGAAGGCAATTGTTATGGATCAGTCCCTGCCTCTGGATGAGCGTTTCCGCGCTACCATTCAGCTGGCTGAGATGCCACGTAACTCCTCCAAGGTTCGCATTCGCAACCGTTGCGAAGTGTCCGGACGTCCACGCGGTTTCTACCGCAAGCTTAAGATGTCGCGTATCGCGTTGCGCCAGCTGGGTTCGCTCGGCCAGGTGCCAGGCGTCGTGAAGTCGAGCTGGTAAGGAGAGTTATATTATGACTATGTCAGATCCTATCGGCGATATGCTGACCCGCATCCGTAATGCTATCGGTCGTAAAAAGACCAAGCTTACAACTCCGGCTTCCAAGCTGCGTGCACGCGTATTGGACGTGCTGCAGGCTGAAGGCTACATCCGCGGATATACACAGACTGATTTTGACAACGGTAAATCCGAAATCGAAATCGAACTGAAATATTACGAAGGTATGCCAGTAATTCGTGAATTGACCCGTGTTTCCAAGCCAGGTCGTCGCGTTTACGTTTCAGTAAAGTCGATTCCTCAGGTCGCTAACGGCCTTGGTATCAGCATTCTTTCCACCCCTAAGGGTGTAATGGCTGATCATCAGGCTCGTGAGCAAAACGTTGGTGGTGAGCTGCTCTGCCGCATCTTCTGATGTGGCTGAGTAGTGAACATAGAAACGGACAGGGTTAACAATGTCTCGTATCGGTAAAAAACCCGTGCCGGTTCCGGCAGGCGTGACCGCCAGCGTTGATGGTCAGACTGTTACTGCCAAAGGCACGAAAGGCGAACTGAAGTTCGTCGTAAGTGATGAAGTAAGCGTGAAGATGGAAGAGGGCGCTGTAAGCGTTACTCCTCTTACACAGTCGAAAGACGCTCGCGCTAAGTGGGGCATGGCCCGTACCATGATCAGCAACATCTTCGTCGGTGTTAAAGACGGTTTCGAAAAGAAACTTGAAATCTCCGGCGTTGGTTATCGTGCTGCTATGCAGGGCAAAAACCTTCAGCTTTCGCTCGGTTTCAGCCATGAAGTTGTATACGATGTTCCAGCTGGCATCACTGTTGCAACACCTAAGCCAACGGAAATCGTTGTCTCCGGTATTGACAAGCAGGTTGTTGGTCAGGTTGCTGCCGAGATCCGTGAATACCGTTCGCCAGAGCCTTATAAAGGCAAGGGCGTTAAGTATGCCGGTGAAGTTATCGTCCGTAAGGCCGGTAAGAAGAAATAAGGAACACGTGTTATGGCATCGCCGAAACAAACTATTCAGCGCCGTGCTGCACGCGTTCGTCGTCAGCTCAAAGCTGTTTCGAATGGCCGCCTGCGCTTGAGCGTACATCGTACATCCAAGAATATCTATGCACAGATTATCGATGATGTACGTGGTCACACTGTTGCTGCTGCTTCCACCCTTGACGGTGACCTGAAAAAGTCCCTGAAAACTGGTGCAGACAGTGCAGCTGCCGCTGCAGTTGGTAAGCTGGTTGCAGAACGTGCCGCTAAAGCCGGCGTAGCAGAAGTTGTCTTCGATCGTGGCGCATATATTTTCCACGGCCGTGTGAAAGCTCTTGCTGACGCAGCGCGTGAAGCTGGTCTCAGCTTCTAATAAAATCTAAAAAATGTCGTCAGGTGCTTGCATTTGACGACATTTTTTCTGTATTACAGCGCTGTGAGACTTAAGTGACTCACTTTTTAATTGCTGTAAGCTGACTACGCATCAAATTTTCAATAATCATTCTATGGTTTTGATCTGATGTTATGACACTTCCGGTTTGGTTTCTGATTTATCAGAGTGCCGAGCTGTGAGTGTCAATTTGTGCATTTTCGGGTTTAATAGCTTGTTAATGTTTCACTTGTGCTTCCGGAAAAGAAAAAGGAATTAGGAAATGGCACAGAAAGAACGTAATCGCGAAGATCGCGCCCGCGAAGAGCGTGACAGCGAATTCGTAGATAAGCTGGTTCACATCAACCGCGTTGCCAAAGTTGTTAAAGGCGGCCGTCGTTTCGGTTTTGCTGCTTTGGTTGTTGTTGGTGATCAGAAGGGCCGTGTAGGCTTTGGTCATGGTAAGGCTCGCGAAGTGCCTGAAGCTATCCGTAAGGCAACTGAAGCTGCTAAGCGCGATATGATTTTTGTTCCGCTGCGTTCAGGCCGTACACTGCATCACGATGTGCAGGGTCGTCATGGCGCCGGTAAGGTTCTTCTTCGCTCGGCACCTGCCGGTAAAGGTATCATCGCTGGTGGTCCAATGCGTGCGGTTTTCGAAACCCTCGGCGTTCAGGACGTTGTAGCCAAGTCGCTTGGCTCATCCAATCCATATAACATGGTGCGTGCAACTTTTGATGCTCTGAAGCATCAGATGCACCCGAAAGATATCGCTGCACAGCGCGGTATCAAGTATTCCACACTGCAGGCTCGTCGTCACGACGTAGTTGCCGGTGAAGAATAACCATTGGGTGAGGGCCGTAAGGCTCGCCAGGACTTAAGGAACAAAGTTATGTCTTCGACTAAAGGCAAAACGGTTACCGTTGAACAGATTGGTAGCCCAATTCGTCGTCCGAAAGAACAGCGCGCTACGCTCGTTGGTCTCGGTCTTAACAAAATGCGCCGCCGCAGCACACTGGAAGATACACCTTCCGTTCGTGGTATGATTGCCAAGGTTGCGCACCTCGTCCGCGTTGTGGACGAAGCTTAATCAAGCGCAGGAGAATTATTATGAAACTTAATGATCTGCGTGAAAACCCAGGTGCAACCAAGGCCCGTAAACGCGTTGGTCGTGGTATCGGTTCCGGCTCCGGCAAAACCGGTGGTCGCGGTGTGAAGGGTCAGAAGTCCCGTTCCGGCGTGTCCATCAACGGTTTTGAAGGCGGTCAGATGCCAATCTACCGTCGCTTGCCTAAGCGCGGTTTTACCAACATCTTCGCTAAGAAGTTCAATGTTGTGTCGGTTGGTCGCATTCAGGAAGCTGTTGATGCCGGTAAACTGGATGCAAAAGCATCTGTTACCGCTGAAGCACTTATCGCTGCCGGTGTTATCCGTCGCGCTCTGGATGGTTTCCGCGTTGTTTCCGATGGTGAAATCACAGCTAAGCTGGTGATTGAAGCCGCCGGTGCTTCTAAGGTTGCGATCGAAAAGATCGAAAAAGCAGGCGGTTCGGTAAAATTACCTGAAGCTGCTTCTGCCGAATAAGGCCTCAGAAATACCTTTCAAGACGGCGGCCTTAGTGCCGCCGTTTTCAACTTTATGCCTATTGATTTCATGTGCCTACTTGCGTCTTGATGTCTATGGGCATATCTGGGGAGGGGCGTCAGATTCTGACGTACGACAGACCGGAGTAATCTCATGGCATCGGCTGCTGAACAGCTTGCATCCAATTTGAATTTTTCAGCCTTCTCGAAGGCGACTGAGCTCAAGAAGCGTATTTGGTTTACGCTTGGGGCTCTGCTTGTGTATCGTTTTGGTACATATATTCCTCTGCCGGGCATTAATCCTGACGCGCTGGCCCAGTCGTTCCAGCAGCACAGTCAGGGCGTGCTGGGGCTGTTCAATATGTTCGCCGGCGGTGCTGTTGCCCGTATGGCGATCTTTGCGCTGGGGATTATGCCGTATATTTCGGCATCGATTATCGTACAGCTTATGACCTCTGTGGTGCCTTCTCTTGAAGCGCTGAAGAAAGAGGGCGAAGCCGGACGTAAAGTTATCAATCAGTATACACGTTACGGTACAGTGCTTCTGGCGCTTGTGCAGGCCTATGCAATTTCTGTAGGGCTTGAATCCGGTAGTGGTATTGTTTCTGAACCTGGAATGTTCTTCCGCATCACTTCTGTGATTACGCTTGTCGGCGGTACTATGTTCCTGATGTGGCTCGGTGAGCAGATCACTGCACGTGGTATCGGTAACGGTATTTCGCTGATTATCTTTGCGGGTATTGTAGCAAACCTGCCTCAGGCGATCTCGGGTACGCTCGAACTCGGCCGTACGGGCGCGTTGTCCACAGCTTTGATTCTTGCTGTTATTGTGCTGGCGATCGCTCTGATTGCTGTGATCGTATTCGTCGAGCGCGCTCAGCGCCGTCTGCTGATCCAGTATCCGAAGCGTCAGGTGGGTAACCGCATGGCGCAGGGCGAAACTTCGCACCTGCCGCTTAAGCTGAACACTGCCGGTGTTATTCCTCCGATCTTTGCATCTTCTCTGCTGCTGCTGCCTGCAACTGTTGCCGGCTTCGCAAATACAGAAAGCATGCCGGCATGGGGAAGTACGCTTCTGTCAGCTCTCGGTCATGGTCAGCCGATCTATATGTTCCTTTATGCAGCGCTGATGGCTTTCTTCTGCTTCTTCTACACTGCGATTGTCTTTAACCCTAAAGACACTGCTGACCAGCTGAAGAAACATTCGGGCTTTATTCCGGGTATCCGTCCGGGTGAACGTACCGCAGAATATATTGATTATGTTCTGACACGTATCACTGTGATCGGTGCTATCTATATCGTGATGGTTTGTCTTATACCTGAGTTTCTGATTTCAGCGGCCGGTGTACCTTTCTATCTCGGTGGTACGTCCCTGCTTATTGTTGTCAACGTTACACTTGATACTGTTGCTCAGATCCAGGGTCATCTCATAGCTCATCAATATGAGGGGCTGATCAAAAAATCCAAACTTCGTGGGGGAAGACGGGCGAGATGAGACTCATACTTTTAGGACCTCCGGGCGCAGGCAAGGGTACACAGGCAAAAATTCTCACTGAGAAATATGCTATTCCTCAGCTTTCAACCGGTGACATGCTTCGTGCGGCTGTTGCTGCACAGACTGAAGTTGGCAAACGCGCCAAAGCAGTTATGGATGCAGGTCAGTTAGTTTCCGATGAGATTGTTAATGCGATTGTTTCTGATCGCATTGACCAGCCGGATTGCGCAAACGGATTTATCCTCGATGGTTATCCGCGTACCGTACCTCAGGCACAGGCGCTGACAGGTATGCTGAAAGACAAGCATGCTGAGCTGGATGCGGTTATTGAGCTGAAAGTGGATGAGACTGCTCTGATCAAGCGTATGGAAAACCGCGTTGCGGAAACCATCGCTGCAGGCGGTACTGTTCGTTCAGATGATAATCCGGAAGCTTTCCGCAAGCGTCTCGTCGAGTATCGTGAAAAAACCGCACCTTTGTCTGACTATTATGCAGGCACCGGTGAGTTGAAGCTGGTAGATGGCATGGCCGCTATGGCTGATGTTACAGCAGAAATTGAAAAGCTTCTGCTTCCTGCCTGATCAGTTTATCTGGTTTGGATAAAGACAAA
Organism: Bacillus subtilis; assembly: GCA_021733665.1. Taxonomy (GTDB): domain Bacteria; phylum Pseudomonadota; class Alphaproteobacteria; order Rhizobiales; family Rhizobiaceae; genus Pseudochrobactrum. The sequence goes on along the minus strand of JAHREI010000002.1, from coordinate 866,318 downwards.
AAGCCGGCCTGATGTTTCAGGCCGGCTTTTGTTTTTAACCGTCAGTTTCATTGCGGTATTAATGAAACGGTAAGGATTTGCAGCGCTCTGGTGATAGAGGTTGACTTTTCCTTTCGATTCCGTCAAAGACAGCGACAATTCGCTTAATTTTATGGATGCGACCGGATTCCGGTTACGTTCATTTTTATGCTGTCTGTATCCGGTGGTTCGGTGCAGGCATAGAGAACAGATCCGGTTCTTGATAAAAGTACTGGTGGATCTCTTGGGTTTCGAGCGTGTTATGAGCATCTTTGCACAAATGTGTGGATGTGCGGATAGCGTTCGGTAGAGCACATTACAATGTCACCGCTTTAGGTGCTGTAATCATTTAAACTACCGTATGATGAATAAAACAGCCAATAGGCTGTTATCTGCGGTTCATTCAGGAGAAAGCGCATGGCACGTATTGCTGGCGTAAACATTCCAACGAATAAACGTGTAATCATTGCACTTCAATATATTCACGGTATTGGCCCTAAATTTGCAGCTGAAATCATGGAAAAGGTCGGCATTGCGCTTGATCGCCGTGTAAACCAGCTGACAGATGCTGAAGTTCTGCAGATCCGCGAAACCATTGACCGTGATTATCAGGTTGAAGGTGATCTGCGTCGTGAAGTTTCCATGAACATCAAGCGTCTGATGGATCTGGGCTGCTACCGCGGTCTGCGTCATCGTCGCTCCCTGCCGGTTCGCGGTCAGCGTACCCACACCAATGCTCGTACCCGTAAGGGTCCTGCAAAGGCAATCGCCGGTAAGAAGAAATAATCTGCTGGTGCCGGAGCTGTTTGCTAAAACAGCTCCGGTATTTGCTCGTCTTCTCTCAAGACTTAGCGCTTGGGTGAAAATGAAGCACAGATTTTGCTTCGCTTGCGAAGCATCTTAAGGTTTGGTTCCGCAAGGAGCCAATAATCAGATCCAGACATGAGCAGGCCTTAAAACCTGAAACATGTCGGTGTAGCCGCTGGTACTACGGCGGTGTAGAGATCAATTGGAAGGACTAGTTATGGCTAAAGAAGCCGCACGCGTTCGTCGTCGCGAACGTAAAAATATTTCCTCGGGTGTTGCTCACGTTAATTCGTCATTCAACAACACACTGATCACCATCACTGACGCACAGGGCAACGCGATTGCCTGGTCTTCAGCTGGTGCACAGGGCTTCAAAGGTTCGCGTAAGTCGACTCCTTTTGCTGCTCAGATTGCTGCTGAAGATTGCGCCAAGAAGGCTCAGGAACACGGCATGCGTTCGCTGGAAGTTGAAGTTTGCGGTCCGGGTTCCGGTCGTGAATCAGCGCTTCGCGCTCTGCAGGCTGCAGGTTTCACAATCACTTCGATCCGTGATGTGACCCCGATCCCGCACAATGGTTGCCGTCCACGCAAGAAGCGTCGCGTCTAATCAGTTCATCGCCGCAAGGGCCAGAACATTTGTTCAGGTCTTTCGTGGTTTCCACTCTCTGTTGCCACGATTGGATAGTGGCAAAGCTAGATTAAAGGAAAGCACATGATTCAGAAAAACTGGCAGGAACTGATCAAGCCTAACAAGGTTGATTTTGTTTCCCAGGGCTCGAAGAACAAGATCACTGTTGTGGCTGAACCGCTTGAACGCGGTTATGGTCTGACATTGGGTAACGCGCTGCGTCGCGTTCTTCTTTCTTCGCTGCGCGGTGCTGCGGTGACCGCTGTTCAGATTGACGGCGTTCTGCATGAATTCTCGTCGATCAACGGCGTGCGTGAAGACGTAACCGATATCGTACTGAATGTTAAAGAAATCGCTATCCGTATGGAAGGCGATGGACCTAAGCGCATGGTTGTCCGTAAGGAAGGACCAGGCGTCGTAACGGCTGGTGATATCCAGACGGTTGGTGATGTTGAAATCCTTAATCCGGATCACGTCATCTGCACCCTCGATGAGGGCGCTGAAATCCGCATGGAATTCACTGTCAATACGGGCAAGGGCTATGTGCCTGCTGACCGTAACCGCGCTGAAGATGCTCCGATCGGTCTTATTCCGGTTGACAGCCTCTATTCACCGGTACGTAAAGTTTCCTACAAAATCGAAAACACCCGTGAGGGACAGGTTCTCGATTATGACAAGCTGATCCTCAATGTTGAGACCAACGGCTCTGTCAGTGGTGAAGATGCAGTTGCTTACGCAGCTCGTATTCTTCAGGACCAGCTTGCGATCTTCGTCAACTTTGACGAGCCGCAGAAGGAAGCTCCGCAGGAACAGGTTGCAGAACTGGCATTCAATCCGGCTCTCCTCAAGAAAGTGGACGAACTGGAACTGTCTGTACGTTCAGCAAACTGCCTGAAGAACGACAACATCGTTTACATCGGTGATCTGATCCAAAAGACAGAAGCCGAAATGCTGCGGACTCCGAATTTCGGCCGCAAGTCGCTGAACGAAATCAAAGAAGTTCTGGCGTCGATGGGACTCCATCTTGGTATGGAAATCCCGACCTGGCCGCCGGAAAATATCGAAGATCTCGCTAAGCGCTACGAAGATCAATATTGAGACCGGTTGCGACCGGAATAGATTTTAAAGGAGAAGGCTCATGCGCCACGGAAAAACACTCCGTAAGCTGAACCGGACTGCAAGCCACCGTAAGGCAATGTTCGCCAATATGGCTGCTTCGCTGATTGAACACGAACAGATCGTAACAACTTTGCCTAAGGCAAAGGAAATCCGTCCGATCGTTGAGAAGCTCATCACTCTCGGCAAGCGCGGTGATCTGCATGCACGTCGTCAGGCCATTTCGGCTATCCGCGATGTACAGCTGGTTCAGAAACTGTTTGACGTTCTGGCAACCCGTTATGCTGACCGTCACGGCGGCTACATCCGTATCATGAAGGCAGGCTATCGCTTCGGTGATAACGCTCCTCTGGCAGTTGTTGAGTTCGTAGAACGCGACATCACTGCTAAAGGCGCTGCTGATCGTGCACGCGTTGAAGCAGAAGCTGCTGAAGCAGAAGCTGCATAATCTGTTTCAAACAGATTGCATAAATTAAGGGGCCTCACGGCCCCTTTTTTATTTGTTGGTTTACTTGGAGATTGAAAAACTTGCTATTTACATACATTGCAGGAAATCAGTCTGTGTTTGTGCCCATTGCCTGATATACTCAGATTCCGCGTGCGTTTTATACAATTTTCCTCCTAGGCTGAGAGCCTGCGTGCTCGCAGTTTTCTCGTGTAATAAGTTGTGCCGCATATGTCAGGCTATTTAAAATATTATGCCAGCTTATGTTTTTTTTATAAGCTTCTGTTTTGTTACAATAATTTAATTTTATGTTTGTGGATCAGCCTCTTTTCCGTCCTGTTTTGCAGCCTATATTCCTCTTAATCAGTCGGTTTCCGAAAAGTGGGATAAAAATATGAGTGCACATCTGCAGAATGATCCGGCCAATGCGTCAGGGCGTCTTGGCAAAATTTACAAGGCCGGTCTGGCAGTTTTGCTAACGGGTGTTATTGCGGCAGGTACTATTTCTGTTTTTGCTCCGGCTGTCAGCACACCTGCGATCGCTGAGAAGCAGGTGCCGCAATCCCATAGTGATATTCAGCTATCCTATGCGCCTTTGGTGAAATCGACTTCCGGTGCCGTTGTAAATGTCTATGCCGGTCGTAAAGTTCAACAGCGTTCGCCATTTGCCGGTGATCCGTTTTTTGAACAGTTTTTCGGCGGCCAGATGCGCCCGAATAAGCCGCGCTTTGAGCAATCGCTCGGTTCCGGCGTGATCGTGGATGGTTCCGGTCTGATTGTGACCAATAATCACGTGATTGATGGTGCTGACGATATTAAAGTTGCGCTGGCTGACGGCCGTGAGTTTTCCTCTAAGCTGTTGCTCAATGATGTGACGACTGATCTGGCCATTCTCAAGATTGATGCCAAAGAGCAACTTCCGACTGTAAAATTGGCCGATTCCGATAAGGTTGAGGTTGGTGATCTGGTGCTGGCTATCGGTAATCCGTTCGGTGTCGGACAGACCGTGACGAGTGGTATCGTTTCGGCTCAGTCGCGTACGCAGGTCGGTGTCTCGGACTTTGACTTTTTTATCCAGACGGATGCGGCGATCAATCCCGGTAATTCCGGCGGTGCGCTGATTGATATGCAGGGAAATCTAATCGGGATTAATACTGCTATCTATTCCCGTAGCGGCGGCTCTGTCGGTATTGGCTTTGCTATTCCGTCCAATATGGTTGCCGCAGTGGTCAAATCTGCGGAAAGCGGCAGTGACAAGTTTGAGCGTCCTTATGTTGGTGCAACATTTCAGGCGATTACACCGGATATTGCTGCCGGTCTTGGTTTGAGACAGCCTTCCGGTGCGTTGATCACCGAGCTTGTTGAAAAAGGTCCGGTTGCAGAGGCCGGTATTAAGGTCGGTGAAGTGATTACTGCCATTGATGGTGTCAAAGTCGATAATCCGGATGCACTGGCCTATCGCGTTTCGACTGCCGGTATTGGCAAGACAGTGCAGATGACCGTGCTCAATGACGGTAAATCCCGTGATGTTGCAGTTAAGCTTGCCCAGCCGCCAAAAGAAGTGCCGGCACGTGAGATTACAGGCCGTAACCCGCTTGCTGGTGCTCAGGTGCAGGACATTACGCCGGAGCTCGCCCGTAAAGCTCGTGTGGCACCGACAACACGCGGTGTTATGATCAGCGGTATTAAAGACAATACACCGGCACAGGCCATGAATTTACGCGCAGGTGACATTGTACGCGGCGTAAACGGTACAGCGATTGGCAATGTGGATGATCTGCAGACTGTTCTTTCTGCCGGGCGCAATGCATTATGGCGTTTGGATATTGAGCGGGATGGTGTAATTTACCGTCAGTTTGTTCGCTGATTTTTATCACACCGGTTTCTCTGAAGCCGGTTGTGTATAACTGAAACGGGGAGGCCGGTTTGCGAAAGCAATCCGGCCTGTTGCTATGAGTGATTTATTTTCTTCTGCGCCGGATCCATTGGCTGATCGTAACCGTCCGCTGGCAGATCGTTTGCGCCCGCGATCTTTAAGCGAGGTTACAGGGCAGGAGCATCTGACCGGCGAACAGGGGATTCTCTCCCGTATGATTGCCGCTGGCAGTCTCGGCTCTATGATTTTCTGGGGGCCTCCCGGAACAGGCAAGACGACCATCGCGCGTTTGCTGGCTGGTCATACGGATTTAGCATTCGAGCAAATCTCGGCAATTTTCTCCGGTGTTGCCGATCTCAAGAAAGTTTTTGAAACGGCAAGGGCGCGGCGCATGTCCGGCCGCCAGACATTACTGTTTGTCGATGAGATACATCGCTTCAACCGTGCGCAGCAGGATAGCTTTCTTCCGGTGATGGAAGATGGCACTGTCGTATTGATCGGTGCGACGACTGAGAACCCGTCTTTTGAACTCAATGCTGCTCTGTTGTCCCGTGCGCGGGTTTTGACCTTCAAGCCACATGATGAGAACAGCATCACCACTTTGCTTGCCAGAGCGGAAGAGGTGGAGCAAAAGCCATTGCCGCTTGATGCAGATGCCCGTGCCAGTCTGGTGCGTATGGCAGATGGCGATGGTCGTGCGGCGCTAACGCTCGCTGAGGAAGTCTGGCGTGCGGCAAGACTGGGCGAAGTGTTTACCGCTGAACAGCTGCAGGACATCGTTCAGCGTCGTGCACCGGTCTATGACAAAGGGCAGGACGGGCACTATAATCTGATTTCGGCACTGCATAAGTCTGTACGCGGCTCTGACCCTGATGCGGCACTCTATTATCTCAGCCGGATGTTTGATGCCGGTGAGGACCCGCTTTATCTCGGACGCCGTTTGGTGCGTATGGCAGTTGAGGATATCGGCCTTGCCGACCCGCAGGCGCTTGTCATTTGTAATGCTGCCAAAGATGCCTATGATTATCTCGGATCACCGGAAGGAGAGCTGGCACTGGCGCAGGCTTGCGTCTATCTGGCAACTGCGCCGAAATCTAACGGTGTTTATATGGCCTATAAAGCAGCGAGACACGCTGCCAGAGAAAACGGCTCTCTGCTGCCGCCGAAGCATATTCTCAACGCACCAACCAAGCTGATGCGCGATGAGGGCTATAATGAGGGCTACCGGTATGATCACGATGAACCGGATGCATTTTCAGGACAGAATTATTTCCCTGAAAAAATGGGGCGCCAGCAATATTACGATCCGCCGGAGCGTGGTTTTGAGCGGGATATTCGTAAGCGCCTTGATTATTGGGCGAAATTACGGATTGAACGTAATCAAAAATAATCTCGCATAATTACAATAAAACCCGGTGGTTAGCCGGGTTTTATCATTTTTAGATTCAGAGCGCTTATGCTGTTGCTTTGGACGGGAACCGCGTGACATTGCTGTTTTCATCAATGTCATTTGTCAGTTCAGCTTCTTCCGCCATCAGGCCGCCTGCACGCAGCAGTGAGGCAAAACGACCGCCTTTGGCTGCCAGTTCATTGAAGCTGCCGCTTTCAATGATGTGCCCCTTATCAAGGAACAGCACCAGATCAGCATTGCGCACAGTGGAAAGACGGTGCGCGATGATGAAAGTTGTGCGGTCAGAACTCAGATCATCGATAGCTTGCTTGACCATGCTTTCGGTTTCCACGTCGAGCGCAGAGGTTGCCTCATCGAGCACCAGAATAGGTGCATCTTTAAGGATAGCGCGGGCAATTGCCAGACGCTGACGCTCACCGCCGGAAAGCTGTGAACCGCGCTCACCGGCAACCGTGTCATAACCTTCGCTTTTCGCCAGAATGAAGTCATGGGCAGCAGCAGCTTTTGCAGCTGCATGAACTTCTTCATTGGTCGCATCATCCGCACCGATACGGATATTCTCCTCAATCGAGCGGTTGAACATACCGGCATCCTGAAACACTGTTGCCATAGCTTTACGCAGCGACGAGCGGCTGACATTGCGTGTGTCTGTACCGTCAATGGAAATCTGACCGGCGACAGGATCATAAACGCGCTGCAGCAGATTGATCAGTGTGGTTTTACCGGCACCTGTCGGGCCGACAATAGCCACAGTCTGGCCAGCCTTGGCTGTAAAGGAAATATCGTAGACACCCTGACCGGAATTGCGGAACTCATAGGTCACTTTGTCGAAGACAACTTCACCCTGCACGTTTTTCAGGTCATTGGCAGCTTCCGGCTCTTCATGCGTGGCCACAGCATCTTCCATAGCGAAGAACTCTTCGAGTTTCGCACGGGAGGAAGCAGTCTGATTGATGAAGTTGCTGATCTGGTCAAGACGACCGATCATCAGCTGGGCAAAGCCGATAAAGGTAATCACTTCACCAACGCGCAACTGCCCTTTCGATACCAGATAGGCACCGATCAGCAGCACGATTACCATGGAAATGGTGGAGGCCATGCGGTTCAGACCGCTGGCCAGTGCCCACCAGTTCAGCACCGGACGTTGGGTTTTTTCCAGAGTTGCCGTGTAGTCACGCAGGGCAGAGGCTTCCGCATTGATACGGTTATAGCTCTGCAGAACAGAAATATTGCTGATTGTATCGCTGATATGTTCAAAAACTTTGTGGTGGTGGCGCTCAACGGCTGCCTGACCATCTTTGGTCTTCTGAATAACCAGCTGGCCGATCATCACATAAATCGCACCCAGTACCATCAAAACCAGTGTCAGACGAGCATCCATGCTCAGCGCGGTCGGGATCAGCACAGCCAGTGCCACAACTGTGGTCAGGTGGTTGCGCATGAATTCCAGCCACAGCGTAAACAGCGTGTCTGTCGCACGGATCAGCGTGTGCAATGCGTTGGATGTGCCGCGCTGCTGATGCCAAGCTAAGGGCATGGTGATGATGCCTTCATAGCTCTTGGTCAGAACGCCGAGGCGGCGCTTATGGGCCAGCCGGTCAGCGCCACGGGCGACCAGCACCACAGCGATAATATTGAATACGCCGAGAGCAGCCCAGAGAGCGAGTGTCGGAATGATTACTGTTTTTTGTGAAATCGCATCAATGACCCGACCAAAAAGGACAGGCTCAAAAATGGTGATCACGCCAAGCGCAATATTCGCCAGCACGATCAGTGCTGTCGCTGTTCTCTCGGCTGAGAGATATTGCAGGGATCTCCAGTAAATGCGCACAATAGACACGGGCCACTCCGGTATAATGTCTGACCGAATTATATCCGCCAGTCAGATTGCGGTCAGAAAAACAAATGTTTAGCGGCAGCGGGAACATGATCCTGATTGCCGGAAACTGCAATGAAAATTGGTGTCCATAAGTGGCAATTTAAGTGCTAAACTGACCATAAATTACAACCATTTGTAACCTACTGTGATAGTTTACAGTAACTGACTGATAAAGCTGAATTATTGCTTGTGGTCAGGAAATTTAATTGCGTTTAACAATCGGTGAAAATCCAGTGTTTTTAAGCGTTTGTCACGATAAACTCCTGCATTGAATCAAAAACTGTGTGTTTGTCGGTTTTACTTGCAGGCAGGACACGTCTTTGCAGAAAAGATGTTCTGCACGGCTGTAATGTCATCTAATGTTTCCATTTGGTGACGAAATGCTCTAGGAGCTTATTTCAGATTATATAGGCTGTATGGCTGGCATCAGATTTTGCCGCTGTAATGTGCCTCTCGAATTTTAGCGGAATTAAATAAATATGGCTGGCGTAGAACTTAAAACTGTAGATGCAGACGAAACAGGCATGCGCCTTGATCGCTGGTTCAAAGTGCATTTTCCGGGCTTGGGCTTCGGGCATTTGCAGAAACTGCTGCGTTCCGGCCAGATCCGTGTTGACGGCGGGCGTGCAAAAGCAGACAGCCGCTTGCAGGTCGGTCAGTCTGTGCGTATTCCGCCGCTTGGCCTTGATGAAAAAGAAGACAATGCACCGCTGACCGGTAAGACCATTCGTAATCAGAATGATGGTGATGTTCTCAAGAAAATGCTGATTTTTGAGAATGAGAAAGTCTATGTGTTTAATAAACCTTCCGGCCTGGCTGTACAGGGCGGTTCCGGCGTAGTGCGCAGTGTCGATTCGATGCTGGAAGCATGGCGCAATAAAAAAGGCGAGAAGCCGCGTCTGGTACACCGTCTTGACCGTGATACTTCCGGTGTTCTGGTGGTGGCTAAAACCCGTGGTGCTGCACAGGCGCTGACCAAGGCATTCCGTGAGCGCGATACCAAAAAAACCTATTGGGCTCTGGTGAAGGGCGTACCGCGCAAGCGCGAGAACAAAATCTCCACATGGCTGGTGAAAGACAGTACACCGGATGGCGACCGTATGCGCGTTTGCCAGCATGGTGAGCCGGATTCCGATCACGCCGTATCGTTCTATCGCGTGCTGGAAACCGCCGGTCAGAACCTGTCATGGCTGGAGATGGAGCCTTATACCGGTCGTACCCATCAGTTGCGTGTGCATGCGCTGCATATCGGACACCCGATCATTGGCGATCCGAAATATTTTGAAGCTGATATTAACTGGGATTTCCCGGGCGGCGTTCAGAACCGTTTGCATCTTCATGCGCGTCGTATCCGTATTCCTAATCCGGGTGGCGGTATGATTGATGTTTCTGCACCAATTCCGCCGCATATGGTGCAGTCGTGGAACCTGCTTGGTTTCGACGCGGATGCTGAACAGGACTGACAAAGTTAAGCTTCAATAACAGAGCCGGTAAACCGGCCGCATTGCGCTTGATACGGGGATAAAATGGGTAAGCTAGCAGGGAACGCAGTGCCGGTAACGGCGCAGGTGGTAGCAGGATATGAGCGCCGCGCAACCATTGATACAATGGGCGTGGCGCTGATGTTATTCATCTGTGTGAGTTGGGGGATGAATCAGGTTGCCATTAAAATCGGCAATCAGGGCTTCAACCCGATGTATATGGCGGCGGCGCGTTCTTTTGTTGGTGGCTTGCTGGTTTTTCTCTGGTGCCAATATCGCGGCATCACTTTGTTTCAGCGTGACAAAACGCTGATACCGGGGCTGGCAATTGGAATTCTGTTCGGTCTCGAATTTGTGCTGATTTTTGCCGGACTGGATTTTACCAGTGCGGGCCGTTCGACGCTGATGATCAATACGATGCCGTTTTGGGTGGCGATTGGAGCGCATTTTCTGCTCGGAGAGCGTATTCGTCCGCTGACAATTGTGGGGATGATTATCGCCTTTGGCGGCGTGGTGCTGGTTCTGTCCGATGAATTATCCATGCCGGGCGAGAATGCGATCTATGGCGATCTACTTTGCCTTGTGGCCAGTATTTTCTGGGCGGCGACAACGCTGGTGATCAAGAAAACGACGCTCAGTGATGCAGCGCCGGAAAAGACACTGCTCTATCAGCTGGTTATTGCCGCTATCGTGCCGATTGCTTTTGGCTCGCTGATGGGCGATGTGGTGCGTAATCCGACGATGCTGACTTATGTTGCCTTCATCTTTCAGGCGGCCTTTATTGTCGCCTTTACTTATCCGTTATGGTTCTGGATGATCCGTCGTTATCCGGCTTCGGCGCTGTCAAATTTCGCTCTGCTTATTCCGGCTTTCGGCGTTATCATGAGTGGTTTGGTGCTGGGCGAGCCTATGAGCTGGAAATTGTTCGCAGCACTTGGTCTGATCGCAGGCGGGTTATTTATTGCCAATTATGCGCAACGTATTGCAGTGCGCAAAGCTGCACAGCAATTTGATGCGCAGAATGCCGAACTGGCAAAAACATTGCAGGAAAAAGCGACAACATGAAACTGGTGCTGTTTGATTGTGACGGAACACTGGTCAATAGCGGCGGCGTTATTCATCGGTGTATGGCAGAGACTTTTGCCAACGCGGGTTTGCGGATTCCGGAACTCAATGAAACACAGGAAATTATCGGACTGACGCTCAATCTGGCAATTTCGCAGGTTTCCGGCATTCCTATGGGCGCTGAGGTTGAACATCTGACTGAGCAATACAAGCAGCAGTTTCGCAAAATCCGGTTGGAAGCGGATTTTGATGAACCTTTGTATGATGGGATTGCGGATTTAATTGACGGTTTGGCGCAGCAGGATGATATTTTACTGGGTATGGTCACAGGAAAATCCCGTCGTGGTGTGGTCTCGGTGATGGAGCGCCATGGCTTTGAACCGCATTTTCTTGTATCACGCTGCGCAGATGATTGTCCGTCTAAGCCGCATCCGGCAATGGTGCTGGAATGTTGCCACGAGACGGGTTGCGATGTGTCGCAGACCTTTGTAATCGGTGATACGACTTACGATATGATGATGGCAGGCAGCGCCGGTGCGACCGCAATCGGTGTGAACTGGGGCTATCATAAGCCTGAGAGATTGAGTGAAGCGGGTGCCAGTGCGATTTTGCATCATCCGTCGGATTTGTTGGTTCAGCTCGCCCGCTGATTGAGCGGAAGAGTTTTGAGCCGGAATATTTAGGAAATTTCATGCGCAATATTCTTGAAGATATCGAACAGGCGCGGCTCGACCATGAGTCCATGCTGTCTGATCCTGATCCGGTTATCCGGGCACAGAAACAGATGCTGACACCGCTGCCAAAGCGTTTTTACAAGGATGTATCAGTAGGTGCCTATGAAGCGGGCGGCTTTGCCGTCCTTCTGGATGGTAAGCTTGTGAATACGCCATTGCGTAACAAACTGGTGGTGCCGACTGAGGCTGCTGCACAAATTTTGGCAGATGAATTCGCCCGTCAGGATACACATATTGATCCGAAGGATATGCCGGCAACCCGTCTGGTGAATACGGCAATTGATGGTGTGGCGGCAGAAATGCAGGCGGTGCAGGAAGAAATTCTGCGTTTCGCCGGTACTGATTTGCTTTGCTACCGTGCAGACAGTCCGAAGGAACTGGTTGAGCGTCAGCGTGAAAACTGGGATCCGCTGCTGGATTGGGCGGCAACACTTGGCGCTAATTTTGAAGTGACCGAAGGGCTGATGCATATCGCGCAGCCGCGTGAAGCACTGGCCGCCTTTGGTGCGCATCTGCGTATGGTGACAGACCCGATTGCACTCGCCACATTGCATGTGATGACGACGCTGTGCGGTTCAGCTGTGACCGGTTTGGCACTGTTTAAAGGTGCAGTTGATCTGGATGCTGCATGGAAAGCTGCTCATGTCGATGAAGACTGGACAATTGAACAATGGGGTGAGGATGAAGAGGCGCAGGCTCGCCGGGCATGGCGCGAGAAGGAAATCCGCGCTGCTGTTATGATCGCCAAAGCGCTGTAAAACACGCCTTGAAAACATTAAAAGAAAGCCGCTTCAGTCTTGTCTGAAGCGGCTTTTTTATTATGTGAAATATAAAGTAATCAGTGTTTTACATGGATTGCCTGGTAATTAGATTCACTTGTAATTGGGTAATAAAAAACCCCGCCATTGGCGGGGTTTCTTTTTCTGCTGAACAAATTAGCAGGAATAGTACATGTCGAATTCGATCGGATGCGGAGCCATTTCAAAGCGCATGACTTCCTGCATTTTCAGCTCGATGAAGCTGTCGATCTGATCGTCGCTGAACACATCGCCTGCTTTAAGGAAGGCGCGGTCTTTGTCGAGGCTCTGCAGCGCTTCACGCAAGCTACCGCAAACAGTCGGGATTTTCTTCAGTTCTTTTGCTGGCAGATCATAGAGATCTTTATCCATTGCCTGACCCGGATGGATCTTGTTCTTGATGCCGTCAAGACCGGCCATCAGGATGGCAGCAAAGCAGTAGTAAGGGTTTGCTGTCGGATCCGGGAAGCGGACTTCCAGTCGTTTTGCTTTAGGCGAATTGCCAAGCGGAATACGGCAGGAAGCGGAACGGTTGCGGGCGGAGTAGGCCAGCAGAACAGGCGCTTCGTAGCCCGGAACCAGACGCTTATAGGAGTTGGTTGACGGGTTGCAGAATGCATTCAGCGCTTTGGCATGTTTGATCACACCGCCGATGAAGAACAGGCAGCTTTCTGACAAACCGGCATATTCGTTACCGGCGAAAGTTGGTTTGCCGTCTTTCCAGATCGAGACGTGAACATGCATACCCGAGCCGTTGTCGCCGAAGATCGGCTTAGGCATGAAGGTTGCAGTTTTACCATAGGCGTTTGCAGTCTGGTGAACCACATATTTGAAGAGCTGCATCTTGTCAGCATTGGCGACGAGTGTGTCGAATTTCACGCCGAGTTCGTGCTGGGCAGCAGCAACTTCATGGTGATGCTTTTCAACAGTTACGCCCATTTCGGAGAGAACTGTGAGCATTTCGGAACGCATATCCTGACAGCTGTCGATTGGCGGCACAGGGAAATAGCCGCCTTTTACGCGCGGACGGTGACCCATATTGCCGGTTTCGTAATCGGTGTCATCATTTGATGGCAGCTCGTTGGAATCCAGCTTGAAACCTGTGTTGTAAGGATCGTTCTTATATTTCACATCGTCGAAGATGAAGAATTCGGCTTCTGGACCGATGAAAACAGTATCGCCGATACCGAGCGATTTCACATAGGCTTCTGCTTTCTTGGCAGTGCCGCGCGGATCGCGGTTGTAGGTTTCGCCAGTAACAGGATCAAGAATGTCGCAAAGCAGAACCAGTGTGGAAGCTGCAAAGAACGGATCCATATGGGCGGAAGCAGGATCCGGCATCAGAACCATGTCGGATTCATTGATAGCTTTCCAGCCGCCGATGGAAGAGGCGTCGAACATTACGCCGTCAGCAAACATTTCTTCATCAACCATGCCCACATCCATAGTGACGTGGTGCAGCTTGCCTTTAGGATCGGTAAAGCGCAGGTCAACGAATTTAACGTCGTTGTCAGAGATCAGTTTCAGAATATCGTGAGCAGTCGTCATATGCGTGTTTCCTATTGAACGACGTTAAGCAGATTGTGTCTGGCCGGAAAACCGGCGAAAATTACAAGATCAGATGGCGTCAGGGCCGGTTTCACCGGTACGGATACGGATCACTTCTTCAATATTGGAGATGAAGATTTTGCCATCGCCGATACGGCCGGTTTGCGCGGCTTTGCGGATGGCTTCAACAGCGGCATCCACAGCGTCATCAGCAAGCACAACTTCGATTTTTACCTTAGGCAGAAAATCAACAACATATTCCGCACCACGGTAAAGCTCAGTATGGCCTTTCTGACGGCCAAAACCTTTGGCTTCAAGAACAGTGATACCTTGCAGGCCGACGTCCTGAAGTGCTTCTTTGACTTCATCAAGTTTGAACGGCTTAATGATAGCTTCGATTTTTTTCATCAGAATGCTGCCTCCTGAGTTTTAATCCGGTATTACACACGTGTTGAAAGATTATAAGCATAAATCATGCCAAAGTGTCGATCCGGCACGAAATAAAGTAAGAATTTTGTATTTTTAGCAGCGCAGATCCGATGCTCTTAATCGCTGCTTTTATTAAGTCATTGATACAATTGAATATGGCTCGTTTTAATAGAATGCGATCAATCCTAAATGTTCAAATATTTGTGTTTTGGATATGCGTATTTTTTAAACATTCATCTGGCGAAGCCGCATATGGTGTGAGATTAAGCGGGCAAGATTTTGTGTCTGATTAATATTTATTCAAAATGCCTAAATATTAGGCAGGTACCTTGAAGTTGGCTTGTGAGGGGTAATCATGGAGCTGTTAACGCCGGATCAGATGGATCGTGCCGATCAGCTGACGACTGCAGCTGGTACAGACAGTTATACGCTGATGTGTAATGCAGGCGAGGCGGTTTATCAGCAAGCCAGCAGCTTTTGGCCGGAGGCTCTGCGGATTGCCGTTCTCTGCGGCCATGGCAATAATGGCGGTGATGGTTATGTTGTCGCCCGACACTACCGGCAGGGTGGCAAGCATGTTTATTGCTTTAGTGACTTACCTCCCCACGATATTACTGATGCGTGGCAAGCACAGAATGCTTACCTCACAGAGGGTGGTGAGGTACTGCCTTTATCAGCATTCGATCCAAAACAATTTGATCTGGTGATTGATGCTTTTTACGGTGCCGGACTGTCGCGTAATATTACGGGTGAGATTGCGGACTGTATTGATCAGCTCAATCAATCCGGTACGCCGGTTTGTGCAGTCGATTTGCCCAGCGGTATTTCAGGTGACAGCGGACAAATCATGGGAACGGCCGTTAAAGCCGGACTGACAGTCAGCTTTTTCCGCAAAAAGCCCGGCCATTTGTTGCAGCCGGGGCGGGAGCATTGCGGCTGGCTCAGCCTTTATAATATTGGTATTGAAACTTCCGTTTTGCAGGACATTCATCCGCAGCTTTATGAAAACGATACTGAACTATGGGAAAAGCTGCTGCCTTGGGCTGATGTGAACAGTCATAAATTCAGTCGCGGGCATGTGGCTGTGTTCTCAGGCGGGCTGACGGCTACAGGTGCAGCACGGCTGAGTGCGGCGGCGGCTGCGCGTGCAGGTGCAGGACTGGTAACTGTTATTGCACCAGATGAAGCTCTGCCTGTGCATGCTGCACAGCTGACAAGCATCATGTTGCGACCATTGCAGGATGATACAGCTGTGGTGGAGTTTTTTACGCAACGTAAAGTGCGGGCAGCGGTTCTGGGGCCTGCATTTGGCGATTTACAACGCGCATCTGAGCTTACATTGGCAATGTTGCAGAGTGATGATCTTGGTGCGCTGGTGCTGGATGCGGACGGATTGACTGCGTTTAAAGATCAGCCACAAAGATTATTTGATGCTGCAAAAACCTCTAAAGCTGCGCTGATCGTAACGCCG
Source organism: Bacillus subtilis (assembly GCA_021733665.1). Lineage (GTDB taxonomy): Bacteria > Pseudomonadota > Alphaproteobacteria > Rhizobiales > Rhizobiaceae > Pseudochrobactrum. Next base: position 850,613 of record JAHREI010000002.1, on the reverse strand, counting down.
CATGAGGGGGAGTTTCATCGCTTGTTCGGCACTGTTATAAATATGCAGGCCGATAAAGTCACCCGTGCGAGACAGGCATCCTCTCTAAGCAATGCCGTGGTGATTTACAAGGGCGCAGATACAGTGATTGCAGCGCCGGATGGCCGTGCTACGATTAACAGTAATGGCAATGCATTGCTGGCAACAGCCGGTTCCGGCGATGTGCTGACCGGTATTATTGCCGGCCTGTCGGCGCAGGGGATGCCCGCTTTTGAGGCGGCTTGTGCCGCTGTCTGGATTCATGCGGAAACAGCCAATTATTATGCGGAAGCAGCGCCTAAGGGCATGATCGCGGAAGATATGCCCGCATTGATACCGCAAATATGGGCGCGTTTAGCTGATTAGCATATGCTTCCTGGGGTGGATGACTATCAGGGAATGTTGCTGCTATTCCTGCTTTTTTAATGAAAACGCCGCGTAAATTGTTACGCGGCGTTTTTGTATGCATGTATTGCGCTGCCTTTTATTCTGCAGCCAGTGTTTTTCCGTCCGGACGGCGTTCCAGCAATTCTTTGAGGAAATGGCCGGTATAGGAGCGCGGTTCGGCAACAATATCTTCCGGACGACCGACCGCAACGATTTCACCGCCACCGTCACCGCCTTCAGGTCCTAGATCCAGCACCCAGTCAGCGGTTTTGATGACTTCGAGATTGTGCTCAATCACAGCAACAGTATTGCCTTGATCAACCAGTTCGTGCAGCACTTCCAGAAGTTTGGCAACATCGTGGAAATGCAAGCCGGTTGTTGGCTCATCAAGAATATACAGTGTCTTGCCGGTTGCACGGCGGGAGAGTTCTTTGGCGAGTTTAACGCGTTGGGCTTCACCACCGGAGAGGGTGGTTGCCTGCTGCCCGATCTTGATATAGCCGAGGCCGACACGATGCAGGGTTTCCATCTTGTCTCGAATACTCGGTACAGCAGAGAAGAACTCCACGCCTTCTTCAACCGTCATATCAAGAACATCGGCGATGCTCTTGCCCTTGAACAGAACTTCTAGCGTTTCGCGATTATAGCGTTTGCCGTTACAGACATCACAAGTCACGTAAACATCCGGCAGGAAGTGCATTTCAATCTTGATAACACCGTCGCCCTGACAGGCCTCGCAGCGTCCGCCTTTGACGTTGAAAGAGAAACGGCCTGGCTGATAGCCGCGTGCCTTCGCTTCCGGCAGACCGGCAAACCAGTCGCGAATTGGTGTGAAGGCACCGGTATAGGTGGCCGGATTGGAACGCGGTGTGCGGCCAATCGGTGACTGATCAATATCGATCACTTTATCCAGCAGTTCCAGACCTTCAATCCGGTCATGTTCTGCCGGATGTTCGCGCGAACCCATAATTTTACGCGATGCGGCCTTGAACAGGGTTTCGATCAGGAAGGTGGACTTACCACCGCCGGACACGCCGGTTACTGCGGTAAAGGTGCCGAGTGGAATTTCACCGGTTACGTTTTTCAGATTGTTGGCACGGGCACCAACAACTTTAATACGCTTGGATTTTGTGATCTTACGGCGTTCTGCGGGAACCATAACTTGCATGGCACCGGAGAGATATTTGCCGGTCAGCGAGTTCGGATTGCTCATGATTTCCGCTGGTTTGCCTTCGGCAATAACCTGACCACCATGAATACCTGCGGCAGGGCCGATATCGACCACATAATCGGCAGTGAGGATGGCATCTTCATCATGCTCAACCACGATCACGGTATTGCCGAGATCGCGCAGGTGGCGCAGTGTGTCAAGCAGGCGGGCATTGTCACGCTGGTGCAAGCCAATGGATGGCTCGTCGAGCACATAGAGAACGCCGGTCAGACCGGAGCCGATCTGCGAGGCGAGACGAATACGCTGGCTTTCCCCGCCGGACAGTGTGCCGGAATTACGCGACAGCGACAGATAATCCAGACCCACATCATTGAGGAAGCGCAGGCGTTCACGGATTTCTTTCAGAATACGGGCAGCAATTTCGTTCTGCTTGTCATTGAACTGCTGATCAATTGTGCTGAACCATTGGTCAGCATTGCGGATCGACATTTCGGTCAACTGGCCGATATGCATTTTGCCGACTTTAACCGCCAGTGCTTCCGGTTTCAGGCGATAGCCTGCGCAAGCCGGACAAGGGGTGGCCGACATATAGCGTTCAATCTCTTCACGCGACCAGTTGGAGTCGGTTTCTTTCCAGCGGCGCTGCAGATTAGGAATAACGCCTTCAAATGTCTTGGTAGTTTCGTAAGAACGCGAACCGTCCTTATAGACAAAGGTAATTTCTTTGCCTTTGGTGCCATGAAGCACAGCCTTTTTAGCGTCTTCACTTAGATCCTGCCATTTGTCGGTCAGCTTGAAACCATAGGCTTTGCCCAGCGCTTCCAAGGTCTGATTGTAATATGGCGAAGAGGATTTTGCCCAAGGCGCGATTGCCCCGTCTTTCATGCGCAGGGTTTCATCCGGCACAATCAGGTTGGGATCAATTGCCTGTTGTGAACCCAGACCATCACAGGTCGGGCAGGCACCAAACGGGTTGTTGAAGGAGAACAGGCGCGGTTCGATCTCGGCAATTGTAAAACCGGAGACAGGACAGGCGAATTTTTCCGAGAACAGCACGCGTTCATGGGTCTCGTTCTTGGATTTATTGGCACTGTCAGCAGCCGTTGCTTCCGGTGGCAGCGGCTTGTCTGCAAATTCGGCAATTGCCAGACCTTCAGCCAGTTGCAGGCAGGTTTCCAGACTGTCGGCCAGACGCGAAGCGAGGTCAGGGCGCACCACAACGCGGTCAACCACCACATCAATATCGTGTTTGTATTTCTTGTCCAATGCCGGTGCATCGGCGATTTCATAGAATTCGCCGTCTATCTTGACGCGCTGGAAGCCTTTTTTCTGCAGTTCTGCCAGTTCTTTGCGGTATTCGCCCTTACGACCACGCACAATCGGCGCCATGATATAGAGGCGTGTGCCTTCTTCAAAAGCCATTACGCGGTCAACCATCTGGCTGACAGTCTGGCTCTCAATCGGCAGGCCGGTTGCAGGGGAGTAAGGAACACCGACGCGCGCATAGAGCAGGCGCAGATAATCGTAAATCTCGGTGACAGTACCGACTGTCGAGCGCGGATTGCGGCTGGTGGTTTTCTGTTCAATAGAAATAGCCGGTGACAGACCATCAATCTGGTCGACATCCGGCTTTTGCATCATTTCCAAAAACTGGCGCGCATAGGCTGAAAGACTCTCGACATAACGGCGCTGACCTTCCGCATAGATTGTATCGAAAGCGAGCGATGATTTACCCGAGCCGGACAGACCGGTCATGACAATCAGCTTGTCACGGGGCAGGTCAATATCAATATTCTTCAGATTATGTTCGCGGGCGCCGCGAATGGAGATAAATTTTTGATCGCTCATCAGCATTGTGCCTGCGTTGGATGCATAACATTTGGCCGGTTAAATCAGACAAGCAGAGATTACTCTGTCCGCAGCCGAAACTCAGACATTTATATAGGTGGGCTCTGCTTAAACTCAATATTGGCCGGATTTACAGAAGAATGATATGCACTGACCTGTAAGAGGACTCATGCAGACTACTCTTTGCTTTGATGTGATTTATAGAACAAAATATGAACTTAAGTCCAGTCAGATTCTTAGCCACCTGCCAGAGTGCAGGTGTTTCTCATCTAAGCTCATCAAATAATGGTGTAATATAATGTGAAAAGCTGTGAGTTGACGGTCGGGCTTACGGAGAGCACACTGAAATTGTCTTCAGCTCCAGCGGAGGAAAGGGACTACAAGTCCCGAAATGCTGAAGACGGGCATAAGCCCAGACCGGAACTTATTCTGTTCTGCGCGCAAACAGGAGGAATATAAGGATGAGTCCACCTGACCATGCATGACGATATTATATCGTCGGAAACTAATGTTTTTTCTGAAACTACCGGATTTCTGTGAAAGCTATCTGAAAAATAGTTTGAATAGAATGGTCAATAACGAAACTTACCTGTCTGAATGCTTCGGCAACAGATGACGCAGTTACGGATTTGATGAAAGTGGTACGGTTCTGAAAATATGGCTGAATGCTATATCTGCGGTTCGGAACCAAACTGTCACAAATGAAAGTTGAAGTGTGGTTTTACTGAAAGAGCAACAATTTATCTCTACTGCAAATAAACTGCCTTCATGGCGGATATTTGAAAGCTTGTCGGCGAATGATTACCGGCAAAATGGGATGAACCCCAATCAAAAGCCCTGCGCGCCAAAATAAGTGAGCGGCAGGGCATTTTTGTATGTGCGTAAATTGATTGCTCAGGCAGGTGCGCCTCTGCCCTGATTTATCTTCTCACCAACATTCTGATGAAGACACAAACCTGCCGGTAACGGCGGGATGAAAGCAATTGCGCGGATAAATTTGCGGTGCTTATATGCTCGCGGCGGTATCGGGGAGCATGACGACATACCGCCACGGAGGATTCTCAAAAATCAGGACAAAATGCTGTTTTTGTCTGAAACAGTTTCGGACTGAGGTAGCTCCTGCCTTTTGCGAGCTGTTTGATTGCAGAATATGGAAATTTATAATGACAAGCACATCGCATAAACCGCGCGCACGCGATCTCGGTATTCCGTTTACAGGAACAACAGGCCCGAATAATGCCATTACCGATGTTGAGGGCGTGACTGTTGGTTATTCGACGATTATCGAGGGTGAGGGCAAGCTTGAAACAAGCAAAGGCCCTGCGCGCACCGGTGTCACTGCTATTCTGCCGCGCGGAAAGACATTTAATCCGGTTTTTGCTGGTTGGACATCTTTCAACGGCAATGGCGAGATGACCGGTACGACATGGATCGAGGAGAGCGGTTTCCTTGAAGGGCCGATTGCGATCACCAATACACACAGCGTGGGTGTGGTGCGGGATTCCGTGGTGTCCTGGCTGATTGATAATGATCTGACAGGGCCGCATTTCAAAGACCTTTACTGGCTTCTGCCGGTGGTTGCTGAAACATGGGATGGTATTCTGAACGATATTAACGGCATGCATGTGAAGAAAGAGCATGTCTATGCCGCGCTGGATAATGCTGCGGGCGGTAAAATTGCCGAAGGCAATGTCGGTGGCGGCACTGGCATGAACCTGTTTCACTTTAAAGGCGGTACCGGCACTTCATCGCGCAAGCTGAGTGAAGATGATGGCGACTATACTGTTGGTGTGCTGGTGCAGGGCAATTTCGGCAGGCGGCAGGATCTGATGATTGCCGGTGTGCCGGTTGGTGAGGAAATCACTGAGTTGATGCAGGATACGTCGTGGACGCGTGAAGAGAGCGGCTCGATTATTGTTGTTGTAGCAACGGATGCGCCGCTGCTACCGCATCAGCTCAAGCGGCTGACACGTCGTGTCTCTGTTGGGCTTGGCCGTGTCGGTGGTTTTGGTGCCAATGGCAGCGGTGATATTTTCATCGCTTTCTCAACGGCCAATCCTGATGCCTATAGCCGCGAGGCAAATAGTTCGTTGGAGATGGTTTCCAATCATAAAATGGATCCGCTCATTCATGCCACAGCCTTGGCTACGGAAGAAGCGATTATCAATGCGATGATTGCTGCTGAAACTATGAAAGGGCGGGACGATAATATCTCTCACGCACTTCCGCATGACCGGCTTGTTGAAGTGATGAAAAAATATAACAGGCTCAGGAAATAACGATTTCTGATTGAAGAGGCGGCTGAAAAGCCGCTTCTTTGTTGCGAACAGGGACGGTTCGCTTTATTCGATGCTGTCGAGCGCCGTGTACCAGACTTGGCACACAAAGGTTGCTCTAACAGCAGTTTTTGCAACAGAGATATCCATGAATATTCACGACACAGCCCTGAACGGCAATACAGCTTCAGATTTGCAGGACAAATTGGCCAAGCCGACGCCGGTTTCCGATATCAGTCAGGAATTGGATGATTATGCATCCATGAGTGATGAGGATATGGGCGGAGATGGTTGTCATCCGCTGTTCCGCAATGTGCCGTCTTCGGTCGGGTTCAACAAGCTGCGTAAGCGTTTGCTGCGCCAGACCCGTCAGGCGATGGATGACTTCGCCATGGTGCGTCCGGGTGACCGCTGGTTGGTGGCGCTTTCCGGCGGCAAGGATTCCTATGGCTTGCTGGCTCTGCTGCTTGATCTGAAATGGCGCGGTTTGCTGCCGGTTGATCTGATTGCCTGTAATCTTGATCAGGGACAGCCGAATTTTCCGAAACATATTCTGCCGGACTATCTGACCAAAAATCAGATTACTCATCGCATTGAATATCAGGACACCTATTCGATCGTGACGGATAAGGTACCGGAAACCCAGACCTATTGCGCGCTTTGCTCGCGTCTGCGCCGTGGTAATCTCTACCGCGTTGCACGTGAAGAGGGCTGCTCGGCGCTGGTGCTTGGCCACCACCGCGAAGATATTCTCGAAACCTTCTTCATGAACCTGTTCCATGGTGGCCGTCTGGCGTCGATGCCGCCGAAACTGCTGAATGATGAGGGCGATCTGCTGGTCTTGCGTCCATTGGCCTATGCGGCGGAAGATGATCTGGCGAAATTTGCCACAGCAATGGAATTCCCGATCATTCCTTGTGATCTATGCGGCAGTCAGGACGGCTTGCAGCGCAACATGATGAAGGCCATGCTGACCGATATTGAAAAGCGCATGCCGGGTCGTAAAGATACAATGATCCGCGCGCTGGCCAATGTGCGCCCGAGCCATTTGCTGGATCGTAAGATTTTTGATTTTGCGTCGCTGGTAGCACCGGAACTATCCTCCTCAGAAGAATAACGGAAGCAGACAATGTTTGATCATCACGAGATTAACTGGCTGGCTGATTTGCTCAGCTCGACCGCTGATACGGAAATTCTGCCGCGATTTCGTCGGTTGGACAGCAGTGATATTCGCCAGAAAACCTCGGCTGCTGATCTGGTAACTGAGGCCGATGTCAATTCGGAGAAGGTTATTACAGCTGCTTTGCGTGCGCGTTTTGCTGATGCCATGATCGTGGGTGAAGAGGCATGCAGTGACAATCCGGCTTTATTGAACGGATTGAGTACGGCTGATCTGGCTTTCACCATTGATCCGGTGGATGGCACGTTCAATTTCGCATCCGGTGTGCCGCTTTTCGGCGTCATGCTTTCGGTCAATATCAAGGGTGAGACTGTTGCCGGTATCATCTATGATCCGATGGGACGTGACTGGCTGATCGGTGTTAAGGGGGCAGGCAGTTATGTTCGACGTAGCGACGGCAGTGAACATAAGGTGCGCGTTGCTAACGCTCCTCCATTGAACCAGATGACCGGTTGCGTGTCTTGGCAATATCTGCCGGAACCGGATCGCACGCTGGTTGCCGGTAATCAGGCAAAATTTCTCTCGCATCTCGGCTATCGCTGTGCTGCGCATGAATATCGTGTGATTGCCACTGGTTCTGCGCATTTCGCGGTTTATAACAAGCTGATGCCTTGGGATCATCTGCCAGGCAATCTGATCCATCAGGAGGCGGGGGGGTATACCGCGCGGCTTGACGGCAGTGCTTATAAACCCGGCCATGTCGATGGTGGTTTGATTATCGCGCCGGATGCAGACAGCTGGCAGGCGATCAAGCAGGCGCTGTGGCAGAAGTAACGGTTCGCATTTATGAAAAAAAAGCCCGCTGAAGATCGGGCTTTTTTCTTTGTATCATTTCTCAATCACATGCTGTGGTGACGGAGAAACCGCACGGAACAGTTTGCCCTGTTCTGCAATCAGCACAAACACCATCGCAATAGCACCGACGATGAAATAGCCGAGTGCCATTGGCACGGTTGTGCCGTTGAAGGACTGGCCGATCAGCATGCCGATCGCTGCACCGGTCAGCGACTGTACAAAGCCGAGAACGGAAGAGGCCGTACCGGCAACCTGACCAAGCGGCTCCATTGCCAAAGCATTGAAGTTACCACCGATAGAGCCGAAGCAGAACATGATCAGTGCGAAGATCACGATATAGACCGGAAATGGCACCGGACCATCGAGAAACACTGACAGCAAGAACAGTAACAGGCTGAGGCTGATAAAGGTAATCAGCAGCGTTTGTGAAATGCGGCGCATGCCGTAGCGACCGACCATCCGTGAGTTAAGGAAGGCGGACAGCGCCATGAAAGCTGCAACCGCCGCAAAAGCGACCGGAAAACCACGACCCAGATCGTAAATGCCGACATAGATCTGTTGAGCAGAGTTGATAAAGCCGAACAGCGAGCCGAGCATAAAGGATGCGGCCAGCGTATAACAGAACGCGACGCGGTTACCGATTACAATGCCGAAACCGCTGATAACGGATTTAGCGGTGAATGGACGACGATTTTCCGGTGCAAGGGTTTCCGGCATACGGGCATAAGCCCAGAAGCCGATTACACAAGCGAATAAGGCCATAAAACCGAAGATCATATGCCATTCAGAGAAGTACATAATGACTTCACCGGTTGCCGGTGCAATGACCGGAACAATCATGAATACCATCATCGCCAGCGACATGATTTCAGCCATCGCACGGCCGGAATAACGGTCGCGGACAATGGAAACAGTCATGACGCGGGTTGCGGCAGCACCAATACCTTGCAGGAAGCGTAAGACCAGCAACATATTGAATTCGGGCACCCACACACAGGCCAGCGATGTGGCAATGTAAATACCCATGCCAATCAGAAGTGGTTTTTTGCGACCGAAACGATCACTAATCGGACCATAAAATAACTGGGAAATTGCAAAGCCGAACAGGTAAACTGTAACGACATATTGGTGATGGTTTGGTGTAAGAACACCTAGGGAATTGCCGATTTCGGCTAATGCGGGCAGCATGACATCAATCGCTAATGCATTGGTTGCCATAAGTGCTGCGATGAGAGCAATAAACTCGACTTTGGATAATTTAAATCCGTCAGAAGATTGATTGCCTGATGCAGATGCCACACCTGCTGGAAGTTCACTTTTCATCTTTTACATGCCTTGTCCGGCCGCAATAAGGCCGGATAAATCGATTGCGGATCAGTAACGGCGATTTTCTTGTGGCAATATCAGCAATGATATTACCGATGCCGGAGACTGAAGCGATGTTCCGCAAACAGGTCGAATACCGGATTGATTACGGAACAGAGATATTTGAACAGCGACAGGCGCAAACAGCCCGTTATCAGCTGAACTCTGGAGGGGGGCGAAAGCCGTGCAGCCTGAAATTGATTGCAGGGGCGTTCGCGATCTTGTTGCCTGATTATCAGGAGAGCATTCATATGCAGTGTTACGATGCGCCGTTATGATGGTCATGCTGCAGATAAATACTGTTTGAAATTTGTGCCGGACAAACGATCCGCTGTATCGTCGAGTTATGAACTCAGATTTTTGCGAAGCAGTTTTCTTAACCGGTAATGCCAACATATAGGGATTTGCGCAGAGCGCAATCTGGCCGGAATGATAAATTCTATTTAATAGTTTAAATGAAAAAAACGGCAGAAGATCTGCCGTTTTTGGGTAATCACATTTATGTGAACTGCTGAGGAGAATTAAGCTGCCTTTGTGGCAATGCCTTTTTCAGTCAGCAGAGCCTGCAATTCACCGGCCTGAAACATTTCACGCACGATATCGCAGCCGCCGATGAACTCGCCTTTTACGTAAAGCTGAGGAATGGTCGGCCAGTTGGAATATTCCTTGATGCCCTGACGCATTTCGTCAGAAGCCAGAACATTGATACCTTTGTAGTCAACGCCGACATAGTCCAGAACCTGAACAACCTGACCGGAGAAACCGCATTGCGGGAAATCCGGTGTGCCTTTCATGAAAAGCACAACATCGTTGTTTTTGACTTCATTATCGATAAGCGCAGTGATGCCGCTCATGGAGGGATCCTTTCATTACCGGCGGGACAAATTCCGCCGGTTTAGACTTGAAGTAAATATACTCTAACTGTGCCTGCTTCATAATCGAAACGGAAGTAATTTTCCAGGACGCGAAGCAGTTTTCTTATTCCGGTGCGCGGGTCTGCAGAGCGAGTGCGTGCAAAACGCCGCCCATATTGCCGCCGAGCGCGTCATAAACCATCTGATGCTGCTGAACGCGGGTCTTACCGCGAAAGGCTTCCGCTACGACTTCGGCAGCGTAATGATCACCGTCTCCGGCAAGGTCGCGGATGCTGACAACAGCGCCGGGAATGCCTGCCTTGATCATGTCTTCAATATCACCTGGTGCCATAGCCATATTAAAATCCTCCGAGAGCATTTTTTCTGATCAGAGCGTATCGCGGTTAATGTATTTTACCGCGCCCGCTCTGTTTTTGTTTGAGCGCGTATCTTGTCCAAAATGGTTTTACCGTTTGGGGATACATATTTAAATTGGAGCCTGCGTCTCGGTGTTTCAAGACGCAGGCTCTTTTATTAACGGTTATAAATCCAATTGTTAGATTTCGCCGTTCATATAGTCAGGGAACCATGATTCATAGGCCTGATGCAACTGTTCAACAGATACAGGCTTTGCTGAACCGAGGATAACAGACTTACCACCGGTGCGACCGATGAATGGTGCTGAAATACCGGCTTTTTCTGCACGGTTCTGTACCTGCGACAGATTGCCTTCGGTCACGGTCAGCACATAGCGTCCCTGATCTTCACCGAAGAAGGTGAGAACCGGATTATGTGCCGCTGGTTCATTGATGGTTGCGCCGATTTCGCCTTTGATAGCCATTTCAGCAATTGCCTGCGCCAGACCGCCCGATGAGCAATCGTGAACTGCTGTCACCAGACCATCTTCGATCAGGCCGCGAACAAAGTCACCGGTCGCTTTTTCATGTGCCAGATCAACATGCGGGGCAGGGCCGTCGATGCGGTTGTGCACGTCACGCATATAGGCAGACTGCGCAATATGTGTGCCCCAGCCTTCCGGCGCGCCGGCGAGCAGAATGGCTTCGCCTTCACCCGCAAAGCGGATGCGTGCCATTTTCGACCAGTCTTTGATCAGACCAACGCCGCCGATGGTCGGTGTCGGCAGAATGCCCTGACCATTGGTTTCGTTGTAGAGCGAGACGTTACCGGAAACGATCGGGAACTCCAGCACGCGGCAGGCTTCGCCGATACCCTTGATTGCATGAACCAGCTGGCTCATGATTTCAGGGCGTTCAGGATTACCGAAATTGAGGTTGTCTGTCGAAGCAAGCGGTGTTGCACCGGTTGCGGTCAGGTTGCGCCAGCACTCGGCTACAGCCTGCTTACCGCCTTCAAACGGATCTGCCTCCACATAGCGCGGCGTTACATCGGACGAGAAAGCCAGAGCTTTGGTTTCATGGCCGTCAACGCGGATCACACCGGCATCGCCACCCGGCAATTGCAGGGAGTTGCCCTGAATCAGCGTGTCATATTGTTCATAGACCCAGCGGCGGGATGAGCCGTTGGCAGAATTAAGCAGCTTGATCAGGCTATCTGCAATATCAGCAGTTGGGACATCATCGGCAGCAAGTGCTTTTGGCGCAACAGTCGGTGTCCACGGACGATCATATTCCGGAGCCTCATCGCCGAGTTCCTTGATCGGCAGGTCAGCAACCTGTTCACCCTGATGGAAGACGCGGAAGCGCAGGTCATCGGTGGTTTTACCAACGATTGCAAAATCCAGACCCCATTTTTTGAAAATGGCCTGTGCTTCTGCTTCCTGTTCAGGACGCAGCACCATCAGCATGCGTTCCTGACTTTCCGAGAGCATCATTTCATAGGCGGACATCTGTTCTTCGCGCACCGGTACGGTGTCGAGGTTCAACTCAATGCCGAGATCGCCTTTAGCGCCCATTTCAACGGCGGAGCAGGTGAGACCGGCAGCGCCCATATCCTGAATGGCGATAACTGCACCGGAAGCCATCAGCTCAAGACAGGCTTCAAGCAGGCATTTTTCGGTGAACGGATCACCAACCTGAACGGTCGGGCGTTTTTCTTCGATCGATTCATCAAATTCTGCCGATGCCATTGTCGCACCGCCAACGCCGTCACGACCGGTTTTAGCACCGAGATAAACAACCGGCAGGCCAACGCCTTCAGCCTTGGAGTAGAAAATCGCATCGGATTTTGCGAGACCCGCTGCAAAAGCATTGACGAGAATGTTGCCGTTATAACGGGCATCGAATTCTACTTCACCGCCAACTGTCGGCACGCCGAAAGCATTGCCGTATCCGCCAACGCCGGAAACAACACCGGAAACAAGGTGACGGGTCTTCGGATGGGAAGGCTCACCGAAACGCAGCGCATTCATGGCTGCAACAGGACGGGCACCCATGGTGAACACGTCACGCAGGATACCGCCGACGCCGGTCGCCGCGCCCTGATAAGGCTCGATGTAAGACGGGTGGTTGTGGCTTTCCATTTTGAAAACAACGCAATCGCCGTCATCAATATCGACAACACCGGCATTTTCGCCCGGACCCTGAATAACGCGCGGGCCGGTGGTTGGCAGGGTGCGCAGCCATTTCTTGGAGGATTTATACGAGCAATGTTCGTTCCACATTGCCGAGAAAATACCCAGCTCTGTAAAGCTTGGTTCACGACCAATCAGGTCAAGAATGCGCTGGTATTCGTCGGGCTTGAGGCCGTGTGAGGCAATCAGTTCCGGTGTGATCGGGTAATCATTACGGATTGACTTTTTGCTGTCCATATCGGTGTCGCTGTCTTCTTTGATCTATGAGCCGGAGCTCGGATATGTGATTGGTGTGATGCTTATTTAAAATGTTAGCAGCCGCGCTGGCATTGCCAGTTAGCAGCTTCGCTGGCCGGAAGCCCAGCGCGCTGTATCGCGCTCGATGCGTTCGGAAAGCGGACTTTGCATTAACGGGCCGAAACGCTCCATACGTCCCGGATTGCCTTCTGCTTGCACAACCAGCAAAGGCCGGTCATTCGGGTTCTTTGCAGGAACTACGAGAATACGCGGGCGGCCGGTATAGGAAACCAGTTCCGGTGCAAGGGTATATTGACGGAACTGAGGATCGCCGGATTTAAACCAGCATTGCTTAGCACCAAGCGCCACGCGCTCCATGGTTGCCAAGGCTGTATGACTAACATTACCTGTTGCCGGAGGTGGTGCTTTTTTAGACGCGAGACATCCGCTTAAAGCTACTGCGGATAAAGCCATTACAATACCATGCGCCAATTTCATTAAAGACTAAACTCCGCAGAGGAATGATATGAGAATTATGGTTGGCAGAGCCTGACTAGGTTGAGCAGGCTCCGCGGACTGGTTTAATCAGCTTGTAGCTTTCGCTATCGCTTTTCTGGCATCGTGCATTTCACCCAGTACGGATGCAATTTCCGGAATGCCCTGTGCATTGGTTTGATAACCTTCAATCTTCGGGCAATCTTCCAGAATGGCTTCAAAGCCTGGGAAACGGCGCAGGCTTTCCAGCAGGTAACGGGTAGGTGCCAGCCATGCATCGGCCAGTGTAACTTGTTCCCCAAGCGCGTAAGGGCCGGAAGAAATACGGTCTTCAACGGTTTTTAGCGCATGACGCACATGATTGAAGATTTTGGCGGTTTTTTCAGCCGGAAGCGGATTGGCAGGCCCCGCCAGCAACACTGGAATAATCGACGGCAGCACATCAAGATCGAGCAGACGCATGATAATGCGAATCTGCGCACGGTCTTTCGGATCAGCAGGCAGCATCGGTTTTTCAGGGAAGCGCTCTTCCAGATATTCAGCAATAACGGAAGCTTCAAACAGGGTTTCGCCCGAGCCGGTGATCAGAACCGGTATGCGGCGCATCGGTGAGATTTCCCGAAACTCTTCCGGCAGCGGTGGCCCCGCAGGCGCGTCGACCAGTTTTAGCGGCAGGTCTTTGACCTCAGCAATAATGCGGATAAAGGCGCAGTAAGGTGATAAAGGCTTATTATAGAGCTTCATAGTACTTCCTCCCGTTATGCTGTTGTCATGTCATGCAGAAAATGCCCGCGCAGTATTGATGCTGCAAGCGGGCAAATTTCATTTTAGGATGCAAGGCGATCCAGAGCAGATGCAAATAATGCACGGCCGTCAGTGCCGCCATGCGCCTGCTCGATCAGGTTTTCCGGATGCGGCATCATGCCAAGCACATTGCCTGCAGCATTGGTAATGCCTGCAATGTCATTCATCGAGCCATTCGGATTGGTGCCTTCCGCATAACGGAACACAACCTGACCATTATCTTCGATGGACTTCAGAACATCGCTTTCCGCAAAATAGTTGCCGTCATGATGGGCGACAGGGCAGCGGATGATCTGGCCTTGTTCGTAACCGCGGGTGAAAATACTCTGATTGTTGGCAACTTCGAGCTTCACTTCACGGCAAACAAATTTCAGCGATGTGTTACGCATCAGGGCACCTGGCAACAGACCTGCTTCAAGCAGAATCTGGAAGCCGTTGCAGACGCCAATCACGCGCACACCGGCTTCAGCCTTTTTGCGCAGAGCCTGCATAACCGGCATACGGGCAGCAATCGCGCCGCAACGCAGATAGTCGCCATAGGAAAAGCCGCCCGGAATAACGATCAGGTCAACATCAGGAATTTCGGTATCGGTCTGCCACACGGTCTGCGGAGCCTTGCCACCGATTTTGGTCAGCGCGGCGATCATATCGCGGTCGCGGTTCAGACCCGGAAGAAGGATAACTGCTGATTTCATAATGCAGATTACTCTCTTTAAATCCAACGCATTTCAGGCAAAAGCGGTAAGGCATTCTGCCCTGAACTGCTGCAATATCTCTTTAAAATATGGCGCTTATTCACGCCAAAATAAAGAGATCAGGCGATGTCGAAGCTGTAATCTTCGATAACCGTATTGGCGAGAAGCTTTTCGCACATCGCTTTCAGCTCTGTTTCAGCCTGTGCTTTGTCTGAAGTCTCAAGAACAACATCAAAAACCTTGCCCTGACGGACAGAGGTGACGCCATCAAAGCCGAGGCTGCCAAGAGCGCCGACAATAGCTTTACCCTGAGGGTCAAGAACGCCGTTTTTCAGTGTGACGGTGACGCGTGCCTTAATCACTTTGTTATCCTGTATTTTAGAAGAGGAAATGTGCAGTATCCGGTTGAGATACTGCCTGAAACACACAGCCCGGAAAGCGGCAGACTTCCCGGGCTGAAATTGACTTACTTGACCAGTGTCGGGCCGGAAGGACGCGGCGGCTCGTTCTCGTTCATAATGCCGAGACGACGTGCCACTTCCTGATAGGCTTCAACCAGACCACCCATATCGCGGCGGAAACGATCTTTGTCCATTTTCTCATTGGTCGCAACGTCCCAGAGGCGGGCAGAGTCCGGCGAAATTTCATCGGCCAGAACCACACGCATCATGTCGCCTTCGAACAGACGGCCGCATTCGATTTTGAAATCGACCAGCTGAATGCCGACGCCGAGGAACAGGCCGGTAAGGAAGTCGTTGATACGAATGGCAAGCGCCATAATATCATCGAGTTCCGCAGGGCTGGCCCAGCCGAATGCAGTGATGTGCTCTTCGGAGACCATCGGGTCATCGAGCGCATCGGCTTTGTAATAGAATTCAATGATTGAACGCGGCAGTACGGTGCCTTCTTCAATCCCCAGACGCTTGGCAAGCGAGCCGGCAGCAACATTGCGCACGACGACTTCAAGCGGAATGATCTCGACTTCTTTAATCAGCTGCTCGCGCATGTTGACGCGGCGGATGAAGTGGGTCGGAATGCCGATCTTGTTCAACTGTGTAAAGATGTATTCGGAAATGCGGTTGTTCAGCACTCCCTTGCCATCAATCACTTCATGCTTCTTAGCATTGAAAGCGGTGGCGTCATCTTTGAAAAACTGAATGAGAGTGCCTGGCTCCGGTCCTTCGTAAAGGATCTTGGCCTTGCCTTCGTAAATACGGCGGCGTCGATTCATGGGGTTTAGGAACCTCTGGGGTTTGCTGAGACCGTTTTGAGACGACCCGTCTCATCCCGATGTTTCAGGAAGCGGCCACTGCAGCCGCAATGTCTGCGTTCCCTAGCGCAAATGATGCATTTAAACAATCATCCTTTATGCCGCGATGCTGTTTTTCAGCGATTGTTTTATGCTTTTTCTGTGCGTGGCCTCTGGTTGTGCCATTGTGTCAACCCTATATGCCTGATGTGCTAATACACTTTGGTGTGATTTTGCTGCTGACAAAAGCTAAAACTGCAGCCATGATCGGCCAAAATAACTGTTATGTGAGGGATCTTATGAGCGGAATGGACGAACGTCGTAATACTTTCGAGAATAAATTTGCCCATGACGAAGATTTGCGTTTCCGTGCGATTGCACGACGCAACAAGCTGCTCGGTCTCTGGGCTGCAGAAAAACTCGGTAAAACCGGTGCGGACGCACAAGCTTATGCGACAGAAGTCGTGCGTGCAGACTTTGAAGAAGCCGGCGATGAAGACGTTATCCGTAAAGTTGCCGGTGATTTCAGTGCGGCATCTGTCAATGTGAGCGATGATGAACTGCGTCTGCAGTTGCTGAACTTCCTTGAAGAAGCAGCAAAACAGGTCAGCGCTGAATAAGCAGCGTGTATAGAATCTTTGACAAGCCGCACGAAGCATTTCGTGCGGCTTTTTTATTTGGCAATGAACAGGAAGGCATGGACGTTGTTTTTATTGCGCTTTAAGATCGGGTTTCGGGAACATTCTGAAATATAAGACACATACAGGTGCATTCATGACAACATCACTTTCTCTGGCGGAGCGTTTGCGCTCCGGTGAAACCATCCGCTCCGCATGGAGTACAATTGCTGACCCGCTCTTGCTGGAAAGCATCAGCGCGCTGGGTTTTGATGCAATTACGCTGGATATGCAGCATGGCTCCCATACAGAGCAGGGGATTTGTCAGGGGATCGGTGCCGTCAAAGTATCGGGAAAGCCGGTGATTGTGCGTATACCGGTTGGCCGCTTTGATACGGCAAGCCGTGCACTGGATTTCGGTGCTCATGTCGTGATTGCGCCGATGATTAATTCGGCAACCGAGGCAAAAGCATTTGCTGGTGCTATGAAATATCCGCCGCTTGGTGAGCGTTCATGGGGACCTCTGCGCGGCAGAGACGGATACGGGCAAGTTGGATCAAATGCTTATCTGACCGCTGCCAATCAGCAGACATTGAGTTTTGCCATGATTGAGACCCGTGCAGCTTATGAGTCTCTGGATGCGATTCTCGCTGTTGACGGTATTGATGGTGTGTTTGTCGGGCCTGCGGATTTCTCAATCGCATGGAGCAATGGCTTTGAAGCCAATCCGCATTCGGAAGATATTGTCGAGCCGCTTACGCAAATTGCCCGGCGAGCCGCAGAGCATAATAAGCTGGCTGGTATTTATGCACCTAACAGCACTTTTGCCAAACGTTATCACGCCTTAGGCTATCGCTTTATTACGCTTGCATCCGATAGCGGGTATCTAGCTGCCGGTGCGGCAGCGATGTTGAAAGCATGGGACGAGTGAAGAGATAGTAAAAAAGCCGTTCACATGATGAACGGCTTTTTTGTTTCAGAGTTTCGACAAAAACTGGGTGAAGACCATAGTACCTTCCGGCCATGGGCCGTGTCCGGATTCTGCATTGATATGACCGGCTTCACCGGCATCAATCAGCAGGGAACCCCAAGCCGCTGCAATATCTTCCGCCGCTTCATATTTTGAGAACGGGTCATTGCGGCTGGCAATAGTGATAGCCGGAAATGGCAGACGTTCACGCGGATAAGGGCCGAAGGTCATCAAATGTTTCGGACGGATGGTTTCATCGAGCACGTCCGGTGGCGCAACGAAAAAGCCGCCGACGACCTTGTCTTTGATTTGCGGAATAGCATGAATAGCTGTTGGTACACCCAGCGAATGCGCGACCAGTACGACCGGCTTGGTGGCTTCCTCAACATGTTTGATGAGGGAGGCAACCCAGTCTTCGCGAACAGGCTTTGACCATTCGGCCTGCTGCACACGGCGGGCGGTGGAGAGTTTATTCTCCCAGCGTGTCTGCCAGTGGTCAGGACCGGAATTGGTGTAGCCGGGGATGATGAGGATGTCTGCGTCTTTAACTTTCATATGCCTGATTTACTCTGCCTGAAGCGTTTATTCAATATTGGTTCTGCGCATCTCAGCTTTAGAGAAAGCGCAATTTTTGTTGTCTTTCATATTATTCTTCAGAGGGCTGATTTAAAGACCATGTGCAGACTGTTTCATCTCCGTGGACAGTTTTGTGTTTAATCCGGCCATTGTATCTTAAAATATGAACAGCGTGTTTGCAGCTCTGTGTATTGCAACTTATCTGGCGGCGAGCGATTTATAGGTTATCTGAAAGTAACCGCTACCCTGTTATTGCCGGCAAATTTGATGCGGCTACAGGAATAGGAATAAGAATTATGAGCAAATTACCGTTTGCAGTTACGCGTCCTGCCTATGTTGAACGCGTCGGTTTGAAATCGCGTGATGCTGAAACGCTGGCGCAATATTATGAAGAAATTGTCGGCTTGCGTGAAATAGCACGCCGCGGCTCTTCGATTGTTCTTGGCGCAGGCGGACGGGAATTGCTGGAAATCGAACAGTCTTCGGCTTTGAAACCGGAAGATCCGCGCAGTGCCGGTCTGTTTCACACCGCCTTTCTGTTGCCTGAACGCGCTGATCTGGCGCGCTGGATCAGACGTGCGATTGATAAACAGCTGCCGGTTGCCGGTGCATCCGACCATGCGGTGAGTGAAGCGGTATATCTGACCGACCCTGATGGCAATGGTATTGAGATTTATACTGATCGTGCGCCGGAGACATGGCAGTGGAACGGCGATCAGGTGCATATGGTAACCGATGCAATGGATGTGAATGGTCTTTTGCAGGAGCTTAACAATGCACCGTCTGAATGGACAAAAGCACCGGAAGGCACCGTTGTCGGCCACGTGCATTTGCGTGTTGGCCAAATTCAGCCTGCGGATGACTGGTGGCATGATGAACTGGCATTCGATACCGTAGCAAAGTATGGCTCAAAAGCTGTGTTCCTGTCTTCCGGTGGTTATCATCACCACATTGCCAATAATATCTGGCAAAGCGCTGGTGCCGGTAAGCGTGATCTTGATCGCAGCGGTCTGTCTTTTGTGCAGATCAATGATACGCGTGATGTAAAAACGCGCGTGATTGATGATCCGTGGGGGAATGAAGTTCGTATCAATAAAGTTTGAGTATCTGATCTAAAAGTCGCCCGACTTGGCTGCAAATGGCAATTTTCTGTGCTTCGGTACTCACGTACTATCAGTACGCTCCGTTCCGATGCTCGCAAATCACCATTTTCGCTGGCGTCTGCCGCTTTTTGATACAGATACAAATGCCTTGAAATGTAAAAGCCCCGCCTGAAATTTCAGGCGGGGCTTTTACATTGCTTGAATATAAGCTCGATTACTTAAACACGCGGTTGAAAATCGTATCAACGTGTTTGGTATGATAGCCGAGATCAAACTTCTCGCGGATTTGCTCTTCGGAGAGTGCTGCGCGGACTTCCGCATCAGCAAGCAGTTCTTCGAGGAAGTCTTTGCCCTGTTCCCAGACCTTCATCGCATTGCGCTGAACGAGGCGGTAGGAATCTTCACGGGATACGCCAGCTTGAGTGAGAGCCAGCAATACGCGCTGCGAATGCACCAGACCGCGGAACTTGTTCAGGTTGTTCATCATGTTTTCAGGATAAACAAGCAGCTTTTCGATTACGCCGGTCAGACGGGCGAGGGCGAAATCGAGTGTGATCGTCGCATCAGGGCCGATCATGCGCTCAACGGAAGAATGCGAAATATCGCGCTCATGCCACAGAGCTACGTTTTCCATTGCAGGCAGCGCCATGGAGCGAACCATGCGGGCAAGACCGGTCAGGTTTTCTGTCAGCACAGGATTGCGCTTATGCGGCATTGCCGACGAACCCTTCTGACCCGGTGAGAAATATTCTTCCGCTTCCAGCACTTCTGTGCGCTGCAGGTGACGGATTTCAACAGCCAGACGTTCAACAGAAGAAGCGATAACCGCCAGAACCGAGAAATACATCGCATGACGGTCGCGCGGGATAACCTGAGTTGAAACCGGCTCGGCTTTCATGCCCAGCGATTTTGCAACATGTTCTTCAACGCGCGGGTCGATATTGGCGAATGTGCCGACCGCACCGGAGATGGCGCAGGTCGCGATTTCTTCACGGGCTGCAACCAGACGGGCGCGGCAGCGTTCGAATTCCGCATAAGCCAGTGCCATTTTAACGCCGAAAGTGATCGGTTCAGCATGGATACCATGGCTGCGGCCGATGGTGATGGTGTCTTTGTGCTCGTAAGCGCGGGTTTTCAGCGCGGCCAGCAGCTTGTCGAGATCAGCGAGCAGCAGGTCGCTTGCGCGCATCAGCTGTACGTTGAAGCAGGTGTCGAGAACGTCCGACGAAGTCATGCCCTGATGGATGAAACGGCTGTCAGGACCGACAAATTCAGCCAGATGGGTGAGGAATGCGATCACGTCATGTTTGGTGACAGCTTCGATCTCATCAATACGGGCAACATCAAATTTCGCCGCGCCGCCTTTTTCCCAGATGGTTTTTGCGGATTCTTTCGGGATAACGCCGATTTCAGCCAGCGCATCACAGGCGTGAGCTTCAATCTCAAACCAGATGCGGAACTTGGTTTCCGGCGACCAGATGGCAACCATTTCAGGGCGGGAATAGCGCGGGATCATGTGCGTTTCCTAAAGTGTATTAGACGGGAGAACCGGTGAACCGGTCGTTTTAAAAATTTCAGGCGGATATTGCTATCCGCCTGTCAGAATTCAATTAAGCGCGGCCTTGTTCGGCAGCTTTGCGGATTGCCTCGACATTCGTGCGGTAACCTTCAAGATTACCGGCCTTATAAATGGAGGAACCGGCCACCAGAGAATTGGCACCGGCTTTAGCCGCAGCACCGGCATTCTCGGCGGTAACACCACCGTCAATCTGCAAATCAATCGGGCGGTTGCCGATGAGCGCATTGAGCTGCGCAATCTTCGGCAGCATGGAGGTGATGAATTTCTGACCACCAAAGCCCGGATTAACTGTCATTGCCAGAATGAGATCAACGTCATCGATCACATTTTCAAGCACAGAGGCAGGAGTACCCGGATTGATCGCGACACCGGCTTTTTTGCCGAGGTTGCGGATTGCCTGCAGCGAGCGGTGCAGGTGAGGGCCAGCCTCAGCATGAATGGTGATGATATCCGAGCCGGCTTTGGCAAATGCTTCCAGATAAGGATCACAAGGTGCAATCATCAAATGGGTGTCAAACACTGCATCTGTGTGCGAGCGGATTGCCTTTACCACGTCCGGACCGAAAGTGATGTTCGGTACGAAATGGCCGTCCATCACATCAATATGAATCCAGTCTGCACCGGCGGTCACAACATCTTTGATTTCCTGACCAAGCTTGGAAAAGTCAGAGGCGAGAATAGAAGGTGCAATGATAATCGGGCGGGACATGAGGAGATCCTTATTTCTAAGCTTTGAGCGAGGCTCAGTTCCGTTTGCAGGCGGTTAGCATGCTATGCGCATCCATACAAGTTTATGTGAGGTCGCATGTGTTTAAAGTCACGGATTAGCCCCAGCGTTTGTGGAACCACATCCATTGTCCCGGATATTCACGCACCCAACCTTCAACTGTATCATTGAGTAGTTGGGCAGTGGCGGCAATATCAACCTGACCATTTGCATCGCGCGGTAATTCCATGCGTTCCGACAACTCCAGACGATAGCGGCCACCGGGCAGGCGGATGCAGCGTGCTGGATAAACATCGCAATCATATTGACGGGCGAGTTTGGCCAACAGCGGATTGGTCTTAACCGGCTGATTGAAGAATGTACTTGGCACGCCACGGGCGAATTTTTGATCAACCAGCATGCCTACATTGTCATCTTGTCCCAGCACGGCAGCCAGTGACCATGCAGCACCGGCTTTGGACGGCACCAGATGCCCCATATTGGTACGCCGTGCTTTCAGCACTTTGCGGGCGATAAACGGATTGTTCGGCGGGCGGAAGAGCGCTGTAACATTGAGACCGAAAGTTGCAGCGCAAATCGGCAGCAATTCAAAATTACCGGTATGGGCGGTGAAGAAAATATGCGGCTTCTTCTCATCGAGCAGGCGACGGAAAATCTCTTCGCCTTCGACTTCGATCAGTCCTTTTTCTTTCGCGTCCGGATCAAAGTCGAAGATCGCATCGAGAAACACATATTCAGCCAGCAGACGGGCCATGCTGTCCCACATTTCCAGCGCGATTTCTTCAATCTCCTGAGGAGATTTTTCCGGATAGGCATTGGCGAGATTGCGTGTTGCCACTTTATGACGTGACGACAGCGGGCCGATTTTGCGTGCAACCCACGCAGAAAAACGGATGGCGGCTTTGGCTGGTAATAAACGCAAAAATGCCAGCAGAATGAAGACTGCCTGCGCCCACAGCCAGTAATTGGCAATTTTCAGCTTCTGCCAATATTTGAACGCAAGGAGTTTCAGTTTGAACATCAAGAGAGCTTTCGCTTTAAAAAGTTACAGCGTCCTGTGCATCAAAACACAGGGCGCTGCAAGATAATCCGCATAGATAAATTGAGGATCAGTCAATCGTCAGAATGATTTTGCCGAAGACGTCACGGCTTTCCATACGCTTCAATACAGTGTCAATCTGATCAAAACCAACCACAGTATCAATCACCGGAGAGACCTGACCCTGTGCCATTTTCTGCATGGCATCGGCCATGTTTTCCATGCGGCAACCGAAGGAGCCGAGCAGTTTGAGCTGCTGCTGGAACAGCATCATCAGGTTCATGTTTGTAGAAACACCGGATGTGGAACCGCAAGTGACCAGACGGCCGCCGCGCTTCAGCGACAGCATGGAGCCAGCCCAAGTATCCGCACCAACATGTTCGAATACCACGTCGACGCCTTTTTTCTTGGTGAGCTTACGCATTACGCCTTCAAAGCGGTCTTCACGGTAGTTGATTACGTGATCTGCACCAAGTGCTTTGGCTTTTTCGATTTTATCGTTGGAGCCGACCGTGGTGTAAACGGTGCAACCCATTCTCTTTGCCAGCTGAATAGCAGCAGTACCAATGCCGGAACCACCGGCCTGAATGAGGATGCTTTCACCCGGCTGCAGCTTGGCATTGTCAAACAGCATGTGTTCAACAGTACCAAAAGTTACCGGAGCAACAGCCGCACCAATAGCATCAACACCCGGAGGTGCTGCGACCAGCAGACGCGCAGGCAGATTAACAGCTTCACAGGCGAAACCGTCAAGGTGGAAACCGTGAACACCGGAAACATGTTCGCAAAGATTGTCGCGGCCTTCACGGCAGGCTTTACACAGGCCACAGGTGCGTGCGCCGTAGATCGACACGAGCTGACCCGGCAGAACATTGGATACGCCTTCACCGATTGCGGTGACAACACCTGAGGCTTCTGCGCCGATCACCAGCGGCATTTTACGTTTGGCAAAAGCCATGCCCCGCCAGCCCCATACGTCGATATGGTTGAGGGCAACCGCTTTGATATTGACGGTAACTTCACCAAAGCCCGGCTTTTCAGGAGCCGGAATGTCGGTGATTTCCAAGCGGCGGTCATCGAGGAGCTGTAATGCGCGCATGTTTGAGTTCTATCCTTATTAAATTTGAGTGCCTGATCGGGGAGCGCAAAGCCGCTTAAAGCGGCGCTGCAACCACGAGGCTGGCATTCTGACCGCCAAAGCCGAAAGAATTCGACAGAATGGCAGTGACATTGGCATCCCGTTTTACATTCGGCACCACGTCGAGCGCGATTGCCGGATCAGGATTGTCGTAATTGATGGTCGGCGGCAGTGTGCCTGTCTGAATGGTCAGCAGCGAGAACACGGCTTCAATCGCACCGGCAGCCGTCAGTGTATGACCGATCATCGACTTGTTGGACGAGACCGGAATAGAGCTGATGCGTTCACCAAAGACGGAGGACAGAGTGTGATACTCCATCTTGTCATTTTCCGGTGTCGAGGTGCCATGCGCGTTGACATAGCTGATATCATCAATGGTCAGACCGGCATCATCCAAGGCCGCACGCACAGTGGCGATCGCCGGTGAAGCGTCAGGGCTGGAACGGGTACGGTGGAAGTCATCCGCTTTTTCGCCGCAACCTTTGAGAATGCCGAGAATTTTTGCACCACGGGCAATGGCGCTTTCCAGCGATTCCATCACCAGAGCGCCGGAACCTTCAGCCATCGCAAAACCGTCACGGTCTTTGCTGAAAGGCTTGGAAGCCTTGTGCGGTTGGTCATTTTGCGTAGACAGAGCGGAGAGCAACGAGAAGCGGATCAGCGCTTCAGCGGAAACAGAACCGTCTGTACCAATGGCCAGAACACGGTCGCTCTCGCCACGGCGAATTGCTTCAACGCCGGACTGAATAGCGGTCGCACCGGATGCGCAAGCGGTGGACATAGTCACTGGCAGGCCGCGCGTGCCGAAAATATCAGCCAGACGCTCGGCAATATAGCCGAACTGTGTGGTGTTGAATTCGTCCATACGCGGATTGTTGCGGCAGGCTTCGAGCAGCAGCTGATAGCTTGGCTCACCCTGATTTTTTACCAGTGCGTCCAGAGCAAAACGGCTTTTCCAGTCCAGTTCAACTGGTGGCGCTGCCAGAAACAGCGGGCCGCCGAAATCTGTAACCGACAGGCCGGACTGGGCAATGGCTTCTTCACCGGCAAGGCGGGCCAGTTTTTCAGAGAGCGCTGATGCGCCGACAGTGCTTTCCGGCAGGAAATCGACTGTACCGGCGATGCGGGTCTTGAGATTTTCGGTCGGGAAGCGGTTGATTTCATGAATACCGGACTGACCGCCGGTCAGGGCGTTCCAGTTATCTTCCTTGCCGGTTCCCAGCGGGGAAACAACACCGGCACCGGTAATGGCAACCAACGGGCGGCCGAGATGATCGGTAAATTTTGACATGGAGACCTCCGATCAGGCTTTTACAATAATGGCTGCACCTTCGGAGCGTGTGGCTCCGACAGTGAGTGCTGTGGCGCGGTCAAGTGCACCGCTGCGTGCTGTTTCATCTTGACTAAGCGGAGCAAAAGCTTCGCCTTTCCAGACGCTGAGCGCGGCGAGTGCGAGTGCCAGCGGGAACTGTGCTTCACGCATATGGCCGAACAGGCCGGATACGCCGCGATAGCTGGCACCTTTAGCACTCAAAGCTGCTTTTTCTGCAGCTGTCGGCTGATGGGCGCCGGAAGCGCCGGTCACAACAAAGCTGTTGTCTTCAATCAGTGCTGAAACAGCTGCGGTAAGATCTTCCTTGCCGCGACGAATTTGACCGCTGGAAATGGATGCAATCTCACCATAGGCGCGAGCACCACGGGCTTTGGCGTGTTCTGCTTCTTCGAGAACGAGGAAGATGCCGCCGGAACCGGTGATCATACCGCCGCCCTGTGAGCCTTCACGTGCCCAGACCGAAGCCCAGCCGTCGGACTTCAGGAAGCCGCCAAGCTCATGGCCGAGCAGCATGTCGAAATGTTCCGCATTGTAAGAACCGCCAACGAGCGCGTGTGTGCTCTGGCCGGTACGGATGCGGGCTGCTGCGGTTTCCACAGCGGAAATGCCGGAGCCTTCTTCACCCATGAATGTGCGTGATGATCCGGTAACTTTATGAACAATCGAAATATTACCGGCAAGAAGGTTGGAAAGCTGAGCCAGAAACAGCGTCGGGCGCAGTTCTGTCGAGAGCTTTTCGTTGAGCATTAAACCAGGCTGGTTATTGCCGCGACCTGCATCGAGAATTTGTGTGTCGACGCTGATATCGCGTTCGCCGCCACCGGCGCTCACAATCATATCCATCGTCGAGCAAAGCGCTTCGTTTTCTTTGATACCGGCATCCTGCAAGGCAAGACCTGCCGCATAGGTGCCGAGGCGCTGCCATGTTTCCATCTGGCGCTGGTCGGAGCGCTTCGGAATCTGCTGAGACCAGTCAACTTCGCCCAACGGATGAACTGTGTAAGGAGCGAAGTTCTCTGTATCGAGCTTCGGCTGCGTATCCACTGAAGTGAGGGCAGACCAATGGGCATCCACACCTTCACCTAGAGAGGTGATGAGGCCGATGCCGGTGATGAGAACTTTTTTGCTATGCATGAGCTGCTCGCTTGATTTCCGGTCGTAACTTACCCGAAGGCAGGATCTTACAGTGGTGTAATTATGACAGGGACAGATTTATCCCTGAAACATACTTATCAATGACAAAAGCCGCATCAAGCGGCGATCAATGTTTTGTGATTGTAATCACAATTATATAAGCCACTGCCTGTAAAAAGACGCGCGGCATGGTTTTTTACCACACTGCGCGTCAATTTAACTTAAATTAAGCCTGCTTGGCAGCGACGAGTTCGTCGATTTTGGCGCAGAGATTCTTCAGAACGAAGTAAGCTTCGGTATCAGCTTTGCCTTCGTTTACTTCCTGAGTCCACTGTTCCAGAGGGATTTTGATGCCGAAAGCTTTATCAATCGCGAAAACGATATCGAGGAAATCGAGGCTGTCGATGCCCAGATCGTCGATTGTGTGGCTTTCAGGAGTGATGGAAGCGCGGTCAATTTCGCTGGTTTCAGCAATAATATCAGCTACTTTGTCAAATGTTGAGGACAATTTGATAATCCTTGTATCAGGCCCGAACCAGCAGGCATCGTTGTTTAATCAGGGCGTGTCTAGCGTTTTTCGCTCAAAAGGGAAAGATATATTCCCCCTCTGAGTAAGACCCTGAGAATATGAAGCTCATCGGCTTATACTATTTTGCAACAGCAAAAGATAAGCACAATGAGCGATTTTGCACAAAACCTGAGCTGATCTCGTATTTGAGACAGTCAGATTTTATTATTGAAACTGTTCTTACCGGCTCTGAAAGCAGTTTCAGAAAAACCGGTCAGGTGTCAAAGCATCGGGCTTTAGGCTTAAAATGCTCCGGTTGATTTTTCATATTGCGTAAATTTATGAAGAAATCAGCAAAAGTTTGGCAATTCACTTAAATTTATACATCACTGTGGGAATCACAGATGATGTATAGCGCAGTTTTCATGCGGCGTTACAGATAAGTATGGTGAAATATGGGTCTCGCGGCCACAATTACAATCATCTTCAGCATCATTATGCTTGGCTACATATTCGCTAAGCTTAAAATTCTGAGTGATACGACCGGCGATGGTCTCGCTGATTTTGTTTTTGTGGTGTCCACACCGCTGCTGTTGTTTCGCACTATGGTAACTGCCGATTTTAGTACGGGAAGCCCGTGGGCATTATGGCTGGTCTATTTTACCGGTGTGATTGTGGCCTGGGCGGCTGCACATTGCGGTATCCGCTTGATGTTTGGCCGTGACCGGCGGGCAGGCGTGGTTGCCGGTGTAACCGGCGCTTTTTCCAATCTGGTCTTTCTTGGTATGCCATTGATGCTCGGTGTTTACGGGCAAGAGGGGCTGGTAATCATCTCGCTGATTATCTCCATTCATATGCCGCTGATGATGGCCGCATCGCTGATGTTGAATGAATGGGCATTGCGTAAAGACGGTGTTATCATCGGAGAAACCGGTAAAGCTGATACGGTCATCAAATTCTTCTCCGCTTTGCTGCGTAATCCGCTGGTGATCGGTATTCTCACTGGCTGGCTGGTTAGGCTCTCCGGCTTTTCCATTCCGCAATTGCCGATGCAGCTGATTTCGATGCTGGCCGATGTTTCGGGGCCTCTGGCTTTGTTCGCCATGGGAATGGGGCTGAAGAAATTCGGCATTTCCGGCAATGTTATCGCTGCCGGTGTTAATGCGTCTTTCAAACTGCTGCTGATGCCTGCTGTGGTCTTTGTTATGGCTTGGTTCCTCGGTCTGCCGCCGTTGAGTGCTAAGGTGGCCATTACAGCTGCGGCACTGCCGTCCGGCGTCAATTCCTATCTGATTGCCACGCGATTCGGTGTCGGGCAGGGACTGTCTTCGACTTCGATGGTACTGGCAACAGCAGCCTCCGCTCTGACACTGGCAATGTGGATTGCTCTGGCGCAGGCTGTCTGGGGCTGAGACAGCTGATGTAGCGCTATAATTCCACGCTTTCCCTTGACTTTAGACCTGTGTCAACTCTTGAATGGAACGGGAAAACAAGCATGCAAATATGAGGAGATTTGCATGTATTGTCTTGAGGAGAGAGACTATGACGGCAAATACCAGCCGGTTTATCAAACAGGCTAATCTGATTGGCGGTCAGTGGGTTGCTGCAGACAGTGGTGCCACAATTGATGTGATTAATCCGGCGACCGGTAAGGTGCTGGGAACTGTTCCTAAATCCGGTAAAGCAGAGACTGCGCGCGCGATTGAAGCTGCTGCACAGGCGTTTAAAACATGGCGTAAAACCACGGCCAATGAACGCGCGCAAAAAATGCGCAAATTGCATGATCTGATCTTGGCTCATCAGGATGTGCTGGCTGAAATTCTGACAATGGAGCAGGGGAAGTCGCTGACCGAAGCCAAAGGCGAGGTGGCAAGCTCTGCCGCCTATATTCTTTGGTATGCGGAAGAAGCGCGGCGCGTTTATGGTGATGTGGTGCCGTCCCCTTGGGCAGACCGGCGCATTATGGTGACGAAAGAGCCGGTGGGCGTTGTCGCTGCGATTACACCGTGGAATTTTCCGTCCTCAATGCTGGCACGTAAAATCGGCCCTGCTTTGGCATCGGGGTGTACGGTTGTGGTCAAACCGGCAACGCAAACGCCATATTCCGGTCTTGTCTGGGGTGTGTTGTGTGAAGAAGCGGGGATTCCTGCCGGTGTTGTCAATATTCTCACCGGCTCGGCCAGTGAAATCGGTGGTGAACTGACCCGTAATCCGCAAATTGCCAAACTGACTTTCACCGGCTCAACAGCGGTGGGCAAGCTTCTGATGAAG
Source organism: Bacillus subtilis (assembly GCA_021733665.1). GTDB lineage: Bacteria > Pseudomonadota > Alphaproteobacteria > Rhizobiales > Rhizobiaceae > Pseudochrobactrum. Next base: position 821,693 of record JAHREI010000002.1, on the reverse strand, counting down.
CAGACAGCAGGCACAGTTAAAAAAGTTTCGATGGAGCTGGGCGGCAATGCACCTTTCATCGTTTTTGATGATGCTGATCTGGATCGTGCTGTGGCGGGAGCGATTGCTGCAAAATTCCGTAATTCCGGTCAGACCTGCGTTTGCACCAACCGGTTTTTCGTTCAGTCCAAGATTTATGCCCGCTTTATTGAGAGATTTACGGCAGCCGTGGAACAGCTTAAAGTCGGCAACGGGCTGGAAGACGGTACACAGCAAGGCCCGCTGATTGATATGAATGCGGTTGAGAAGGTTGAAGAATTCATCGCAGATGCCGTGAAAAAGGGCGGACGAGTTGTAACCGGCGGTCAGCGCCATGCTCTGGGCGGGACTTATTTTGAGCCGACTGTAATTGCCGATGCCAAGCCGCGTATGCGCTTCACCAAAGAAGAGATTTTTGGTCCCGTTGCACCGGTTTATAAATTCAAATCCGAAGCAGATGTGATTGAGCAGGCCAATAATACGGAATATGGTCTCGCTTGTTATTTCTATACGCAGGATCTCGGCCGTGCTTTCCGTGTGATGGAAGGTTTGAAATATGGTCTGGTTGGCGTCAATGAGGGGCTGATTTCAACTGTGGAAGCGCCGTTCGGCGGCTTGAAAGAATCGGGGCTTGGTAAAGAAGGCGGGCATCAGGGCATCGAGGATTATCTGGATACCAAATATGTCTGTATCGGTGGCCTGGGGCTATAAGTCAGGCCGGATCACAATGATGCGGATGGCATATAATAGTGCGTGCCATCCGGTTTATGCCTGAAAGTTTTTGCAGCTATGGGGACGTGATTGAGTTGACCTATGGTGCGCGCGCAAATGCCGGCTTATTGTCAGAATTGTTCAATTGCGTATGTTTTTAAGTTTTTATCTAAAAGCCGGCTCGGTGCTATTTCTGTTTTTTGGGATATATAGGCGTTTTTTCGGCATCTTGTCATAATAGATGCGGATTAAGGGCTTATAGAGCCCGCATCATCAGGGAAATTACGGTGAGGTATTCAGATGCAGATCTGACATGCCGGTTCGTGAGCCTGAGAAAAGGGATTTTTATGCGTTACGGAATTTATTTTACACCATCCGCTCATGATCCGCTGTTGCGCGTAGCCGCCAACTGGCTTGGACGCAATGCGTTTAACGGTATGGTGGTACGCACGCCGGTTATCGGTTCGGTCAGCCCTGAAGAAGTGAGTGCGCTCACCGCAGAGCCGCGCCGCTACGGTTTCCATGCGACGCTGAAAGCACCTTTCCGTCTGCATGAGGATTACGAAGAGCATCATCTGCTTGCCAGTATGATGCATTTTGCTTCGGCCTATCAGTCCGTACAATTGCCACGGCTTAAAGTCTCGCAGATAGGACCTTTCTTTGCGCTGGTGCCAGCTGAGCCTTGTGCTGAGTTGCAGCAGCTGGCCAATGATGTGGTTGTGCATTTCGAGCGCTTCCGTGCGCCTCTGAATGAGCAGGAAATGGCCAAGCGTAATCCGGAAAAACTGGATGCGATCCATCGTGCTAATCTCGACCAGTGGGGCTATCCTTACGTGTTTGAGCAGTTCCGCTTTCATATGACACTCACCGGCGCAGTGCCGGAAGAAAAACAGGCGCATGTGCGCACAGTACTGGAAGAATTTTTTGCGCCGGTGCTGAGTGAGCCTGTCAAAATCACCAATCTGGCTCTGTTTACCGAAGCAGAATCAGGTGTACCTTTCGAAGTCCATTCTCTGCACCCTTTAACGGGCAAACCCGTTGGTCACCCTCTGACAGGTAAACCAGTAGAGCAGACTTCGGCAGGCAAACCTGTTACAGCTCAGAACATGAATTCAGTTGAAAAGCAGGCGGTAAAACTCGCAGCTGAGTAAGCATTAATTTGTAAGAGAAAATATGTCCGCTTCCGATAAGACTATGCCAGCCGAAACAATCCTGACCAATGCACGGATTGTTCTTCCTGATGAAATTATCACCGGTACTGTGGTGATGCGTGAGGGAAAAATTGCTGCGATTGATAATACAATCTCGGCATTGGGCAAGGATATGGAAGGCGACTATTTGATACCGGGGCTTGTGGAACTGCATACGGACCATCTTGAAGGTCACTATGCACCCCGCCCGAAAGTACGCTGGAACCCGCTGGCGGCCATTCAGGCGCATGATGCGCAAATTGCCGCCTCGGGAATCACCACTGTGTTTGATGCCTTGCGCGTCGGGCATGACGGTGAGTGTGAGGTAGTTATTGATGACATGCTGCTGCTGGCTGATGCCTTGCAGGCGGCGCAAAGCAAAGACCGTTTGCGAGCAGAACATTATTTGCATCTGCGCTGCGAAGTGTCGTCCAATGATTGTATCAGCGCTTTTGAACGCTTGCGCGGTGCGTCGGGTGTGCGTCTTGCTTCCCTGATGGATCATGCGCCGGGACAGCGTCAGTTTCCGGATATGGAATCTTACCGCATCTATTTTATGCGTAAGAACAAAGTCAGCGAAAGCGATTATCAGGCCTATTGTGATCGTCGTGTTGGGGAATCTCAACGCAATTCGGCTAAAAACCGCGCGCTTATTGCTGATTATTGCCATGCAAACGGCATTATGCTGGCCAGCCATGATGATGCAACACAGGCGCATGTGGATGAATCTGTAGCGCATGGTGTGGCGGTTGCCGAGTTCCCGACCACGGTTGAAGCCGCGGCGGCATCACACTTCAATGGTATCGGCGTGATGATGGGCGGGCCGAATGTGGTGCGCGGTGGTTCGCATTCCGGTAACGTCTCGGCGCTCGAGCTGGCTGAAAAAGGCTATCTGGATATTATCTCGTCGGATTATATCCCATTCAGCATGTTGCAAGGTGCTTTCAATCTTGCGCATGTGGTTGAGCATATTGATCTGCCGCAGGCGATCCGTATGGTCAGCACCAATCCGGCCAAAGCTGTGGGCATGACAGATCGCGGTTCAATTACTGAAGGTCTGCGCGCTGATCTCGTGCGTGTGAATGCTATTGATGATGTGCCGGTGGTGCGCTCGGTCTGGCGTGAATCCAAAAGAGTGAGCTGATATTAGGGCTCTGACGGTCTGCAAATGGCGTTTCTTTGCGCTTCCGGTGCTCATGTACACACGGCACCGCACGTCCTATGGACGTGCAAAGGATGCCGTGATCTTTGTTTGCTGCGTAATCTTATCTTTCATCTGTAGGATGAAAGGATTATGCAGATGTACATTCCGCTCCGGTTCTCTAGAACCACCATTTTCCCCACGTCATAACCCATATCTCAAGCTGCTCTGCAGAGCGCTTTGATCATTACATCTTTTGTTAGAATTATTCCGCTGCCTGTTCCGCACGGGCGGCATTGTTTTCTTCCACCTCGGCAGCGGTTTCGCACATCACTTGATAGGCTTTGCGGATTGTCTTGCTGTCCGCATCATTGCGCGTTGCATCGGTCGAGAGAATTTGTCGCCAGCGGCGCGAACCGGCCTGACCCTGAAACAGCCCGACCATATGGCGCGAAACATGGGTGAGGCGACCACCATCAGCAATATGCCGGTCTGAATAGTCGCACATCACATCCAGCACATCTTCCATCGACATCGGTGTGGTTTCATCACCATAAACAAGGCGATCCACTTCACGCAGCACCATTGGTGTGTGATAGGCAGTTCTGCCCATCATAACGCCGTCCGTATGCTGCAAATGCTCGGCTGTTGCTTCCATAGTGGTGATGCCGCCATTAATGCCGACAAAATGCTGCGGATAATCCTGTTTCAGGCGATACACGCGGTCATAGTCCAGTGGCGGGATATCGCGGTTCTCTTTCGGAGACAGTCCCTGCAACCACGCTTTGCGGGCATGTACCCAGAGTGCATCTGCACCCTCGGCAATCACCATCCGGCTAAGCTCTGAAAGCGCGACTTCCTGATCCTGATCATCAACGCCGATACGGCATTTTACAGTGACCGGAATGTTCACCGCCTGCTTCATCGCGGCAACGCAATCTGCTACCAGTTGCGGTGTCAGCATCAGGCAGGCGCCGAAAGCACCGGATTGCACGCGGTCTGACGGACAACCGACATTGAGATTGATCTCATCATAGCCGAAGGATTCACCGATTTTTGCTGCTTCCGCCAGCTTCACCGGATCGGAGCCGCCAAGCTGCAAAGCGACAGGATGTTCTTGTTCAGAGAAGCCAAGCAAACGGTTGCGTTTGCCATGAATAGCGGCATCAGCCACCACCATCTCTGTATAGAGCAGGGTATGGCGTGTCAGAAGACGATGCAGAAAACGGCAATGCCTGTCCGTCCAGTCGAGCATCGGCGCGATGGAAAAGGTTTTGGCGGCATAGAGTTTAGCTGGTGTGGTCACAATCATCTTCTTCATACGTTAATTCAGGCGGGCATACTGCTTAATGGCTGTTCTGTCCAGTTTTAGAGCATTTCACAGTCAAGTTGGATTAACTTGGACAGTCCGGGATAATGCGACAAACTAAAGAATTGAGACGCGGGCACCATGATCCAATCTGAATGTAAACGCTCTAGTCGGTCAGGATCAGTTGGTCACGCTGCACACTATAGGCGCTCAGGCTGTTCATAAAATTCATGCCCAGCAGGCTGCCGTTGAGCTGGCCTTCCTGCGAGACCAGAGCCCGCAAATCATAGCGGACAATATTGCCGATTTTTATTTCCTGCAAAGGCACTGTCGCAGCCATAGTGCGGCCATTCGCTGTGCTGACCGGAATAGTATATTTGAGTTCGCTGGTATCAATACCCACTCTCTGTGCATCGGCCTGTGTCAGCACAATGGTTGAGGCACCGGTATCGACCATGAAGTTGACGCGCTGGTCATTGACCAGAGCATTGACTTCAAAATGCCCGTTGGCCGACTGGCTGATGCTCACAGTCTCTGAACCTTCGGCATTATTGCCGCTGATTGCTGTGCCCGGTATCAGACCGGCAGTAACGCGATTGGCAATGTTTTTCAGCTCATATTGATACTGATAGCCGGTGACGAGACCGAGAACAATCACTGCCCAGATCGCAATATTGCGTACCATATGATTGAGCGGGATGCCGGAACCAAGCAGACCGGCCGCAACGACAACGCCGAAAATACTCATATAAGCCGCATCAGCAAAATCATCATTGGCAAGACCAAGCGTGGTGCCGCTCTCATCATTGATAACCAGCACAAGTATAAGAACAGCAATTGCTGCGATAACCAGCCAGAATAAACGGTTCATATAATCAGGGTTCCTGAAACTGTAGATAGTGGTGCCAAACGATTTTATGCACCCTATATGGAGGCTTTGGGCTGCGGGCACAATAATTTCATTTTTCAGCACTTTGAAAAACTGTGAGCAGGGCGTATAGCAGGCACAAATGAATTTCTCCCAATACTGCTAATGACGGATTTGATAACGTGAGTAACAGCGGACTGCCATTTGATGATTTTCGTGAACTGATCAGCCAGCTTCCGTCGCAAAGCGAATTTGCCAGTGAAGCGGTTCGTGAACGTGAAGCGCGTTTGAGCAAGCCGGTCGGCTCTCTCGGGCGTCTGGAAGAGATTGCAGAATGGCTGGCTGCATGGAGCGGTAAAGCCAAGCCGCAGATTATGCGCCCGCTGGTTGCGATTTTTGCCGGTAACCACGGTGTGCTGGCGCAGGGCGTAACTTCGCAGCCGCAATCGCTGACGATGGATATGGTCAATAATTTTGCCGCCGGTGGTGCGCCGATCAACCAGATCTGCATTACCAATGATCTGGGACTGAAGGTGTTTGATCTGGCGCTGGAGCATCCGACAGAAGACATTACCGTGACTGCTGCTATGGATGAGCGCACCTGCGCTGCCACTATGGCTTTCGGTATGGAAGCAATTGCCGGCGGCACAGATTTGCTCTGCATCGGTGAAATGGGCGTTGGCAATACAACAATTGCTGCGGCAATTTCTCTGGCGCTGTTTGGCGGTCAGGCTGAAGACTGGGTGTCGCTGGCCGCGGGTGAAGATGCAAGTATTTTGCCTGCGAAAATCGCTGCGGTGAAAAAAGCTGTTGCGCTCAATGAAGGCAATCTGCGTGATCCGCTGGAAGTGCTGCGTCGTCTGGGCGGCCGTGAATTGGCTGCAATCACCGGTGCTATTCTGGCCGCACGTGCTGAGAAAATTCCGGTTTTGATTGACGGTTATGTTGCCAGTGCTGCCGCAGCTATTTTGCTGGCGATGAACGGCGAAGCTCTGGATCATTGCCTGTTCTCGCATGTGTCGTCTGAGCAGGGGCATTGTTTGCTTCTGGAAAAAATAGGTAAGGCACCTTTGCTTGATCTGAATATCAGCCTTGGCTCCGGCGTCGGTGCGGCGCTTGCTGCCGGTCTGGTTAAGACAGCGGCTCAGTGCCATATCTCAACGGCGACTGCCGAAGATGCGGGCATGAATGGTCGCAGCGTTTCGTAAAAGCTGCATCTTACAGAATAAAAATCCGGCCACGTTGGTGAGCCGGATTTTTTGTTTTTAGGGAACAAATTTTTCTAAGGTGAAAAATAATTCAAAAACACTGCAACTAATTGCGATTGTGTGAAATTCAGCAACTTTTAATATGAGAGCATATTGAGGAGACGGATTTTAAAGAACAGGTGGCAATATTTTTTGAAAATAATATTGGCTGAGCAATCAGAGAGGGGATATATTTAACGCTGGTATATCTGCTGTTTTTTACAATTCATATTCAGATATGTTTTATGTCGCCTGTAGTGTGAATGGCACTATCCTTAATGGTTAAGGATAGTGCCATTTGTTGTCACTTTTAGTTGCCGTCTTTATCGAGGATCATGTAATCCAGCGGCAGTTCTGTGGTATATTTGATCTGTTCCATCGCAAATGATGAGGACACATTACGGATTTCGATCTTGCTGATCAGGCGTTTGTAAAACGCATCATAGGCAGCAATATCCGGCACAACCACACGCAGCAGATAATCAATATCGCCGCTCATGCGGTAGAATTCCACGACTTCAGGAAACTCCTGTACAACCTCAGCAAAACGCTTCAGCCATTCATGGCTGTGGGAACTGGTACGCACAGAAACAAAGACGGTAACCCGCGCATTAATCCGAACCGGATCAAGAACCGCAACACGGCGTTTGATAATGCCGTCTTCTTCCAGTTTCTGAATACGGCGCCAGCACGGAGTGGTGGACAGACCAACTTTCTTGGCAATATCTGCTACTGCCAGCGTTGCATCTTCCTGCAACAGACGGAGAATTTTTCTGTCTAGCCTGTCCATTTTGCCTCACAATCAGCGCCAAATGCGATATTTTTAAAACTGTATACCTTATGAAGGAGTGCAGTTGTAAATGCGAAGAATATAATGCTCACAATATCCGTTAAGTTAGAAAATATTTTCATTATATCAAGAGGTGCCGGATTTTTTGACGAAGCACCGGTAAGAGCTCGTTTTCAAACCACGGATTACGGTTCAGCCAGCCGCTGTTGCGCCATGAGGGGTGCGGCAGAGGCAGGACGGCAGGCCCTTCATTCTGATTGCTCTCAATATAGCGTCGCCAGTTCATCACCGTCTCTGTCATATTGAGCGACTTCTTCTGTGCCTGTAAATATTCGCGATAGGTCGGATTGCGGTTGAGGTGATAGTTCTGGGCATGACTGCCGATAGCGATAATCAACTCAATCTGCGGCATCAGCTCAAAAAGTCGGTCATGCCATGTCAGACGACATTCCCTGCGTGGCGGCAAATCACCACCATGTTTATCATAACCGGGAAAGCAGAAACCCATCGGGATAATGACAAAGCGCTCGGTGTCGTAAAATTCTTCACTGGTAACATCGAGCCATTGGCGTAAGCGTATGCCGGAAGGATCATTGAACGGTATGCCGGTGTTGTGGACACGAATGCCCGGAGCCTGACCGCAAATGGCAATTCTGGCCGTGGCAGAAGATATGCAAACAGGATTTGGCTCATGATCCAGCTTTTTACCGTTGAGTGGCTGATCACGGCAGATCGTGCATCTGTCAATTTGCTGCTGAAGCAGTTGAAGTTCTGCTGACATATTACTGTTGGCTCTGATTGTTTTTACGCCATTTGGCCGGTCGTTCAAATTCACCAGCCCACAGGCCGCGTTTATTTTTGCGCGCATCTGCTTCTTCGCGCTGGTAAAGACCATAAGAAACAGCCCAGCCCATTTCAACCATCGTCCGGTTGAGATCAGTCGTGCCAGCGGAACAATAAGCGAGTATGCGTTTATACTGGTCACGTCCTTCAGACGTGCAGGTGACTGTCTCTCCGCCAATCAGCTTGTGCAATTCCGCAGTGGCACGGTCACCGCAGGCATAGGCTTTACCATCAAGCGTACAGTTTTGCGCAGATTCCGGCGTATCCATGCCTTTAAAGCGAATGCGTTGTCCCTGTATGGCAATGGTGTCGCCGTCATAAATATGCAGGCTGCTGCCGCGTCCGCTTAATTGGGCTGGGACGGGCTGGGCGCGATTATTGGCTGAGTTCTCAGGCCTGAAAGGGCTGTCCGGTGAAAGCAGGCCGGGCCAGTCAGGCATAAAGCTTTGCAGCGCTGCATAAATGGCGAGCAGCAGTAATGCGGCGGCAATGCCGGAACGGCGCAAAAAAGAATAGGGAGCACGCTGCGGCCTGCGATATTGGCGGCGCTGTGTACGTGGTCTGTAGGGCTGAGGTCTGCGACCGGATGCTCGTGGTTTCATAAGGCTGACTATAAGCTGCTCTGTTTTGAAGGAAAGAGCCTCGTCAGATAGATGTATGAATAAGCGGGGATATGTTTGAGAGATTTCAGAATCGATTCTTTATGTGATTCTTTAAGAAATTCATTTTTAGCGTAAAACCGTATTTATAATTATTTGCTTAACCATAATTCGCAAGGCGGCGGCAACTATGGCGCTCTGAAACTGCTAAAAGTGCGGGATTCAAGGGGGTGTATTTATATATACGTACAAATTTGTGTTGTTTAGGTAACAGTATTTATCTTTCACACGAGGTATGGTTGAGCAGACGGACTTGGCCTATTTCCCGCCATAAATGCGGGGCACCGATAGACAGCAGACAAAGTTCAGTCGTTGCAGAGTGATAAACAGTCTTTGTCTTTCATTGAGGTCGGTAATTGCAGAATTGTAGTTTTTATCAAAGAAATCCGCAGCTTAAGGAGCAGTCCTGTACTGTTGCTGCAATTGCGGAACAGATTGAAACAACTCTGTTAAGCCGATCTGCTGCACGGGTCGTAATCTTGCCTGAAAAAGTGGCTAATTTTTCTCATCTCGTTAACTTGTCTTTAACCAAACTTGTTTTGGCGAACGATAATGAAAGAATGCTGTCGTGATCGGGTCGTTTAAGAAAATCGCTTATTCTGTCTGTGGTGCTGGTGTTGCGCTCACTGTTGTGTGCAGCAGTGCATTCGCATTCGATATTCCGGATAATGCGGATAAGAAGAGCAATCCGTTTGAAGTTTTCAAATTCGGTGTGTCTGCCTTCAAAAGCGGACATAAAGATGAAGCTGTGAAAGCTCTGCGTTATGCAGCTGATCAGGGGCATCCGGGCGCAAACTGGAAACTCGCGAGCATGTATGCTCAGGGGGACGGCGTTCCGGAAGATGATTACGAAGCCTACAAAATTTTTGAAAAGATCGTTCACGAAGGTGCCGAGCCGGGCTCTGAGAATGAATCTTATGTTGCCGGTGCGCTGGTGCAGCTTGCCCGTTATGTAAAACGCGGTATTCCTGAATCGCCGGTCAATGCTAATCCTGATATGGCACGCGATCTTTATACGCAGGCTGCATCGAATTTCGGTGATCCGACTGCGCAATATGAGCTGGGCGCTATGCTGCTCAAAGGCGATGGGGTGGAAAAGAATACCACACAGGCTGCACGCTGGTTCCGTCTGTCTGCCAATAAAGGCAATGCCAATGCGCAGGCTATGCTCGGCAATATGCTGTTTCAGGCCGGTAAGACCGTTCGCGGGCTGGCGATGCTGACCTCGGCCTTTGAACGTTGCTCTGATAAAGATTGCGAATGGATCCGTTCCATGCAGGAGCAGGCATTCTCCGTTGCCGGTGAGGCCGACCGTCGTAACGCCATTGCTTTGATTGGTCAGCATTAAACTATTCTCTCACCGGTGAAGGTGAGAGTGGTTATGAACACTTGCCGGATTTTATCATCCTGATTGATCAGGAGAGAAGGCGGGTTATAGTTCCGTCTCCTATGCACAAGAAATCATTTTGCCACGATATGTTTTAGCAAAATGATTCAAGTTGCGACTCTAGAGACTTATAATCTTTGAGATAATTTTATTTTCAGCAGGCAAGCTGAATAACAACCGGTACATGGTCCGACGGTTTGTCCCATGCGCGTGTGTGCTTTTCAATTTCCGCACCTTCAAGCAGATTGGCTGCTTCCGGCGACAGCATCAGATGATCAATGCGGATGCCGTTATTCTTCTGCCATGCACCGGCCTGATAATCCCAGAATGAGAACATCTGCTCATCACTGACATTGCGGATTGAATCATAGAAACCGAGATTTTCTAGACGGCGGAATGCCTGTTTGCTCTGGGGCAGGAAAAGGGCATCATTCACCCAGTTTTCCGGATGTTTGGCATCAATCGACTGCGGGATGATATTATAGTCACCGGCGAGAACCAGCGGCTCTTCCAGCTCCAGACGCTCCTTTGCCCAATCTTCTAGGCGCTGCATCCAGCCGAGTTTATACGGATATTTTTCTGTATCCACCGGATTGCCGTTTGGCAGATAGAGCGAAACGACGCGGATCACACCTTTATTGGTTGTGAAGACTGCTTCTATAAAACGGGACTGCTCATCACTATCATCACCGGGTAAACCGCGATTGACTTCAACCGGTGAGACTTTGGAGAGAATGGCAACGCCGTTGAAGCCTTTCTGGCCGTGGGTTTCCACATGATAGCCGAGGGCTTCAATTTCCAGTCGCGGGAACAGATCGTCTACGGATTTGATTTCCTGAAGGCAGGCAACATCCGGCTGACACTCCTGCAACCAATGCAGCAGATTTTCGATACGTGCTTTGACACCGTTAATATTCCACGTAGCAATTTTCAAAGCCGTATCCCCGTATTGATTTGGTATAAAAAAGCTGCCGCAGTACAGACCATGCGGCAGTTATAGGATGAGCAGAAACCGGTCAGATCGCGAAGCTGACACCACAGCCGCAGGATGAGGTTACATTCGGATTGTTGATCTGGAAGGATTGTCCCATCAGGTCGTCGATAAAATCAATCACTGATCCGTCGATATAGGGCACGGAAATGCTGTCGATCAGCACTTTGGCGCCGTCTTTTTCGATGATCAGATCATCGTCATTGGTGTCATCGACGAGATCAAACTTGTAGGAAAAGCCGGAGCAACCGCCGCCTTCAACGGAAATACGCAGCGCGGATTTGTCGGTTTGCTTCTGCAGGATTTTAACAATGCGCTTTGCAGCGGCATCGGATACGGAAATGTCCGTCATAATGGTCACCTTAAAATCTTGGGCGGTTCAACTTCCGCACAGGATATGTTTTGATAGACCTTTAATATAGGTCAGAGGCGCTGAGGGTGCAATCACCCGATGCAGCTCATCTACTCTAAAGTTTTATCGTTCACTGCGGATCAGACCTGTTATTTAGCGTCGTAATTGTGATAATGCAGTATGGTTATTTGTTGCGAAAGGCGCGATGTGCTTTGAGCAATGATGCAGATTTTCGGTTGATGAAACACAGATCATAACAGGAAAAATAATGGACACTATCGGTTTCGGCTATCGTGAACGCGCTCCTTATGCATGCGATCCGGCGCAAACGCGCGGACGCCTCGTGCATGAGACCGAGAGCCGAACACGCACGCCTTATCAGCGTGACCGCGACCGTATTATCCATTCGACTGCTTTCCGACGATTAAAGCACAAGACGCAGGTGTTTATCGCCCATGAAGGCGACCATTACCGCACAAGGTTGACCCACACGATTGAGGTGGCGCAGATTGCCCGTGCTCTGGCGCGGGCATTGCGGCTAGATGAAGATCTGGCTGAAGCCGTGGCACTGGTACATGATTTCGGCCATACGCCGTTTGGTCATACGGGCGAAGATGCTCTGAATGAGAAAATGGCAGACTATGGCGGCTTTGATCATAATGCGCAGTCGCTGCGTATCGTAACCTTGCTGGAAAAGCGCTATGCGGAATTTGACGGGCTCAACCTGTCATGGGAAACGCTGGAAGGGCTGGTTAAACATAACGGCCCTCTGACAGGCCCATATTCGGATGGCGAGCCAGTTCCGGGATCGATCCTCAAATATAATGAGCGTTTTGATCTGGAGCTTTCAGGCTTTGCTAGTCTTGAAGCGCAATGTGCGGCCATTGCCGATGACATTGCCTATAATGCGCATGATATTGATGACGGCTTGCGTTCTGGTCTGCTCACGCTTGAGCAACTGGAAGAAGTGCCGCTGACACGCGATATTTTACAGGAAGTGCAGCGCCTTTATCCGAAGCTTGATCCGGTGCGTCGTGGTCATGAACTGATGCGCAGGCAAATCACGCGCATGGTTGAGGATGTGATCTCTCATGCGCAAGAGCAGATTAAGAAATTCAATCCGCAGAGTGTGGCTGATGTGCGCTCGGCCAGCGAAATGATGGTCGGCTTTTCGCCGGAGATGGCAACGGCCGAGAAAACTCTGAAGAAGTTTCTCTACCAGAATCTCTATTTCAACGCGCAGGTCGTGCCGATCCGCAAAAATGCAGATCAGGTCGTGAAAGACCTGTTTGACCGCTATATGGCCGATCCTGATGCAATGCCTGCAGATTGGCGGGCAGGGATTGCCGGTAACGAAACATCGGCCTTTGCGCGTCAGATTGCGGATTTCCTCGCAGGCATGACTGACAATTATGCCGTGCGTGAACACCGACGATTGTTTGACCATACGCCCGACTTGGCTTAAACGGGCTGCAAAACGGCCATTTCTGACTGTGTGATTTGCGAGGCGCTGAGCTTCCCCATTGCATGACGTTCAATTGATTGAATGTGAATTGCGGCTTGCTCCGCATTTATGTTCCGACAGGACAGATTATGAATATCTTTGCTGATTTCGACGTTAAAATTAAAAAGACACTGCAAGATCTTGGATTGAAAGATAAAGACGGTGGTGAACTGGATGTTTCCCGTGTTGGTGTTGAACCGCCGCGTGATGCCACACATGGTGATATTTCCACCAATGCGGCCATGGTGCTTTCCAAGGCTGTGGGTGCCAATCCGCGCGAGCTGGCTGCTAAAATTGCTGAAGCACTGAAAGGCGATGCGGATGTTGCATCGGTTGATGTGGCAGGTCCTGGCTTTATCAATCTGCGTCTGAATGATGATTACTGGCAGCGTCAGCTTGGTGTTATGCTGGCAGAAGGCACCGATTACGGCCGTTCAAAAATGGGCGGTATGCGCAAGGTCAATGTGGAATATGTTTCCGCTAACCCGACCGGTCCGATGCATGTCGGCCATTGCCGTGGCGCGGTTGTCGGCGATGTGTTGGCCAACCTGCTGAAATTTGCCGGTTATGACGTAACCAAAGAATATTACATCAATGATGCCGGTGCGCAGATTGATGTTGTCGCCAAATCGGTGATGCTGCGTTACCGCGAAGCGCTGGGTGAAGATATTGGTGAAATTCCTGCCGGTCTCTATCCGGGTGACTATCTGGTGCCGCTTGGTCAGGCATTGGCCAAGGAATTTGGCTCATCGCTGCTGGAAAAGCCGGAAGAAGAAGTTCTGCCGCTGATTAAAGACCGTTCGATCGATGCTATGATGGCGCTGATCCGTGATGATCTGGCCTCCCTCAATGTGCATCATGACCTGTTCTTCTCTGAGCGCAGCCTTCATGCTGATCATGCCAAACTGATCCGCACCGCGATCAACGATCTGACGCTGAAAGGTCACGTCTATAAAGGCAAGCTGCCGCCGCCAAAAGGCCAGCTGCCGGATGACTGGGAAGATCGTGAGCAGACCCTGCTGCGCTCGACCGAAGTCGGTGATGATATGGATCGTGCGCTGGTCAAATCCGACGGCAGCTTCACGTATTTTGCTGCTGACGTTGCTTATTTCAAAAACAAGTTTGATCGCGGCTTTGAGGAAATGATCTATGTCCTCGGAGCGGATCATGGCGGCTATATCAAGCGTCTGGAAGCGGTGGCGAAAGCTGTTGCCGAAGGTAAGGCTGAGCTGACAGTGCTGATCTGCCAGATGGTCAAGCTGTTCCGCGATGGCGAGCCGGTGCGTATGTCCAAGCGTTCAGGTCAGTTCATCACGCTGCGCGATGTGGTGGATGAAGTCGGTTCCGATGCTGTGCGTTTCATGATGCTTTACCGCAAAAATGATGCATCGCTGGATTTCGACTTTGCCAAGGTGACTGAACAGTCCAAAGACAATCCGGTATTCTACGTGCAATATGCATCTGCGCGTGCGAACTCGGTTTTCCGTCAGGCGAAAGAGCAGCTTGGTCTGGAAAAAATCGAGCGTGAAGAGGCTGCCAAACACCTGTCTCTGCTCACTGATGAGAGCGAAGTGGCGCTGGTACGTAAGCTCGCGGAATATCCGCGTCTGATCGAAACAGCGGCTATCCATCAGGAGCCGCACAGGCTCGCATTTTACCTTTATGACCTCGCAAGTGCGTTCCATTCTCAGTGGAATCGTGGCTCGGACAACGCGGACTTACGTTTTATTAAGGTTAACGATACAAACTTGTCACTTGCCAGGTTAGGGCTTGTGCAGGTTGTTTCTGATGTCTTGGTATCCGGATTGTCGATTATCGGCGCGGACGCTCCGACAGAAATGCGCTGAACAGGGTGAGGGCGGTTTAAAGATCGCCCCCGAATTTTCAGAGGAAGACCGGCACGAATGGCGCATTTGCTGCGTTTTCGTGCCGTTTTTGCAGGAAACTACTGTCAATTTTTGCCCACATTGCCTTGCTATATTGCAATGATAAGGGAGACGTCGGCGGGCGCTCCGGATTAAATTAGGAAAACGCCATGACTGACAGTAGCGTGACGGGCCGCAATCAGAATCACAGTGATGTTCGCGACGAATCGGCGCGGGATAATGATCCGCTGTTTGAATTGTCGCGCATTTTTGGCTTTGATGAACCGGCAGAACAAAAAAATATTTATACACCGCAGGCCGAACCGGAATTATCTGCCGAGATGAGCCTTGAGCGGGAATTGATGGCAGATTTTGATGCCGACTTTGCAGCGGATTTCGCCGCAGAGCCTGAACAGGTGGCGGGTAATTACCGTCCTGAGCCAGCGGCGAATAATTATCAATCTGAGCCAGCAGCGAGCAACTATCAGCCTTTGCAGTCAGATTATCGGCCAGCAGCACCAGCTGTGGCTGAGAGCCGTCCTTATCAGCATAATGTTGAGCCGCATTTTAGTGGCTATGCACCTTTGCAGCGTGCCTATGCTCCGCAGACACCTGCGGCAGATGATTATGCTGTGCAGCAACCGGCAGCCGAGCCGGAAGCAACCCAATATTATGCAGAACCGGATTATGCACCGGCAGCACCTGAGGCTGCACAGGATTCCTATTACGCGGCTTATTCCGACCTGCCACAGGCACCGGCATTCTCTGAGCCGGTTCAGGAGGATTATTTCTCCTCTTTCGAGGATGAACTGAGCCAGACTTTAGCGCCGGAGCCAGCATTGCAACCGGTTGCGGATACATCGGCTTTTGATTTTTCGGAAATTGGCCGCGAACCGCAGCAGGAGTTTATTGCACCGTCCTACAGTGATGCTTTTGCACAAAGCAAAGCCTTTACTACAGCTTCTCAGCAGGCACCTGCCAGCTTTGAGGATGAATTATCGTTCTTGTTGCAGGATCCTGCTCCTGTTGCTGCACCGGTACAGCCAGCAGCGCCTCGCTATGAAGAGCCTGCTCCGGCGCCAACAGCTTATCAACCTGTATTCGATAAACCAGTCGCTCCGCAGACCGATTTTGCGCCGCTCTTTGATGCACCTGCGCCGGAAGTTGCACCTGTCGTTACGGATTATGATCCTTATAAGTCTGCTGTGCTGGAAAGCTATGCGAATGAGCGTCCGGCTGCATTGGAACAGATTGATGATGAGTTCTTCGATGCACCCGATCTGAATAGCTTGCGAAACCGGCCTGCTGCATCACAGACGAACTGGGAAGAAAATCAGGCAAAAGATACTGCCGTTAAATCCTTTGCTGATCTGTTTGGTGCCGGCTCTCAGGGCTCAGGCTTTGCGGAGCCTGAAGCAGAAGCCAACTATCAGCCGAAACAGGTTGCAGCTTATGAAGAACCGCAGGGCGAAAGCTTTGATTTCGCCGACGATTTCTTCAATGCAGAACCAGCCAATACTGTAGCAGAAGAACCGACCTATGCACCTGAACCGGTTGCGCCGCTGGCTCATAATGCTGTTCGCGGTTACTCGTCATATACTTTCGGTGCAGCTACTCCGGCCGCTGCAGGAGCAGAGACCTTTGTAAGTCCATCTGTGGAGCAGGCAGCGCCTGCGCCATATGCTGCTCCGGCTCCGTTAGCTGCTACTCAGTCTTACGAGCAGCCTGCTGCAACTGATGACTTCTTTAGCAATGATGATTTTGACTTCTCCTTCGATGAAGAAATTCAACCGGAAAACGATTTTTCGATTTCGGATGAAAATGATCTGAAATTTGACTTGCCGGAAGAGCCGGAGATTCCTGCTTATGAGCCGGTTCAGAGTTTTGTGCGTAAGGCCTTTACGCCTGCTCCGGAAATTGAAACGGTTGTGGTTTCTGAAAATAAAGTTGAGCAGACACAGGCATTGGATTTGCCGGATGTCAGCTATGGAGATGAAGCTAAAGAAACCGGTCTGAACAGTCTTGAATCTGAATTTGCAGAAATCTTCAGCACAATCAGTGTGAATGAGGCTGCCGCACCGGACACAACCAGTGAAGCTGACAAGGCGTTTGAGAATATTCTGCAGGATAATTTCGCAGAATTCCATGCTGCCAAAAAAGCCGAACCGCAGGAAACCGATCTTGGTTATGGCGCCTTGGCCGGTGCTGCAGCCGGTCTTGCCGGTGCCGCAGCTGCCGGTGCTGCCATGCGCGGTTCTGCACTGCAGGCGCGTTCTGATGCTACGGGCAATGCCACACAGGATGATTATTATAATCACTGGGCGGCACAAGGCGCACAGTCCGGAGCATTGGCCGGTTCGCAGCCTAATGATTTCGATACCTATAATCTGGGTGAAAACTTTGCCCGTGATGAAGACGAATATACTGAAGTACGGCCACATGAAAAAACACAGCAGCGTAAACCGTTGTTCTGGGCAGGCGTTGCCGCGGCCGCTTTGATCGTTGTGGGGGGCGGCTATTATATGCTTAAATCCGGTGGTGTTGTCGGCGGTGAGCCGGAAGTGCTGCGTGCTGACAGTCAGCCTGTAAAAGTACAGCCGGAAAATCCGGGCGGTGCTGTTGTTCCAAATCAGGATAAGGCGGTTTACGATCAGGTGTCGGGCACCAAGCCAGCAGCTCCTGAGCAGAAAACCCTGATCAATACCGAGGAAGAGCCGGTTGATGTTGGTTTGCTGGCCGGACAGGATGTGGAAGAAGATCGCCTGATGAATGAAGAGGCAGGTAATAGCGGTAATGCTTTACCGGCAGCGAATAATACTCAGGAGACCGAGCAGCGTGAGCTCATTACACCACGTACTGTGAAAACGATGGTTGTCCGTGCAGATGGTACAATTGTACCGGGTGAAGCACCGGCTGCACCAAGTGAACCTGCTGCGACTGATAATGGTCTTGATGAGGCTTCCCGTCTGATCAGCCAGAGTGCAGTGCCTGAGCGTCTGGGTAGCGATAAGCCGGCAACTTCGGCGCAGAATGCTGCTGCACCACGCGTTGTACAGACACAGACTTTCACGGCATCCGGTGAACAGGCTAAACCAACTGCGGCTCCGGTTGTACCGTCCCGCCCTGTTGAACAACCGGTCAATGTTGTTGGTAATGTTGAGCGTCCTGCACAAAATCAGGCACTGCAGCAGGTCGCCAATGCCAATGTAACAACTTCCAATGCACCGGCAGGTACATGGTTCATTCAGGTGGCCTCGCAGCCAAGTGCAGAACTGGCGCAGAAAAACTATGCCAATCTGACATCGCGCTATGGAAATATTATCGGTGGCAAGGGTGTGGATATCAAAAAAGCGGATATTCCGGGCAAAGGTACCTATTACCGTGTTCGTATTCCGGGTGGTTCA
Organism: Bacillus subtilis; assembly: GCA_021733665.1. Lineage (GTDB taxonomy): Bacteria > Pseudomonadota > Alphaproteobacteria > Rhizobiales > Rhizobiaceae > Pseudochrobactrum. Next base: position 803,414 of record JAHREI010000002.1, on the reverse strand, counting down.
AAAGCTGAAGCCGCAGCGCTTTGCGATCGTCTGAAATCGGCCGGTGGCAGCTGCTTCCCGACGCTCTGATTTGATAAAAATGTAAAACGCTTATGAAATGCGCTGTGTATGGTCAAAATACGCAGCGCATTTTCTCTTTATGGGTTATGCAGAGAGCATTATCTGATTTGGCGCATTATCGCAGGCGTTAAATGAGCGCATTTAACTGCGAAATGCTTTATCTGATTTGGCACATTATCGCAGATACTGCACTGCGAAATGGTTATACAAAAGGCGAGGAGCATTGCCGCAATGACATTTAAAGCCATGATTACCGGTTTCGAAGGCACAATGCTGACCGAAGCCGAACAGGAATTGTTCCGTCGTATTCGTCCATGGGGCTTTATTCTGTTTGCCCGTAATGTGGAAAGCCTGGAGCAGTTACGTGCTCTGACAGCTCAGATTCGTGACGTTACCGGTCGTGATGAGACACTGATCTTTATCGATCAGGAAGGTGGTCGTGTGCAGCGTCTGCGCCCGCCGCTGGTTCCGAATTATCCGTCGGCCTCGCAGATTGGTGCGCTTTACGAGCAGGATGAAGAAAAGGGCATGCGCGCCGCATGGCTGCTTGGCCGCCTGCATGCTTTTGATCTGATGAGCGTTGGCATTAATGCCAATTGCCTGCCGGTTCTGGATGTTCCGGTTGAAGGTTCTCATGAGGTGATCGGCTCGCGCGCTTATTCCCATGATCCGGAAACGGTTGCGGTGCTGGGTAATGCTGTCGCTGAAGGCCTGATGGCCGGTGGAGTCTTGCCGGTCATGAAACACATGCCGGGTCATGGTCGTGCTTTTGCTGACAGTCATAAAGAACTGCCGAGCGTAGATGCCCCTTTGAGCGAACTCTGCGCCCGCGATTTTGTGCCGTTCTGCCAGCTGGACGATCTGCCAGCAGCGATGACTGCGCATATTGTTTATAAAGCGCTTGATCCGGAACGTCCTGCAACGCTGTCACCGGTGGTGATCAATTGCGTTATCCGCGATATGCTGGATTATGATGGTCTGCTGATGAGCGATGATATTTCCATGAAAGCCTTGTCCGGCAATCTGGATGACATTGCCCGCGATATTATTGCAGCCGGTTGTGATGTGGTGTTGCATTGCAGTGGTGTGCTGGAAGAAACCGTTGCGGTTGCTGCAGCAATCCCTGAATTGAAAGATGAAAGCTTGCGCCGTGCGGAACTGGCAGAAGTCTTTGCAGGAGAGGCCGACCTTAGCAATGAAGCGGCAATTCGTGCCGAATTCGACGCGTTCTTTCCAGCAATGGCATAAATGATCAGTCGAAACTAAAATATTGGTTGGGCGATGAGTAGTGATACTGCAAAAAATACCGGCTCGCAGGCACCAAAGGCAGATGTGCCTATGGATGATCTGTGGCAGGCAGAAGCAGCACTGATCATACCGCCTGACAGTGCGGAAGATCTGACCCTGCATGTGGATGTGCAGGGTTTTGAAGGCCCGATGGATTTGCTGCTGCATCTGGCACGCAATCAGAAGGTTGATCTGACACAGATTTCCGTGCTGGCACTGGCCGAGCAATATCTGAAATTTATTGAGCTGGCACGGGATCGCAAGCTGGAACTGGCAGCTGATTATCTGGTGATGGCAGCATGGCTGGCTTATCTCAAATCGCGCTTGCTTATTCCGAAGGTCAAGGACGAGGACGGCGAGACTGGTGAGCAACTGGCTTCCGTATTGCAATTTCGTCTGAAGCGGCTTGAAGCCATGCGTGATGCAGCGGGCAAACTGGTCAATCGTGACCGGCTGGGACGTGATGTGTTTGCCCGTGGTATGCCGGAAACGGTGCTGGTGGAAAAGACCAGCCTTTACAGTGGCTCACTTTATGATTTGCTGACAGCCTATGCTTCGCAGCGCCAGAGACAGGCGGTCTCCCACGTGCAGATTGCCAAGCGGACTGTCTGGTCACTGAAAGAAGCGCGTGTATTGCTGGTGCGTATGGTCGGCGATTTGCAGGATTGGGTGGCTCTGGATGCCTTTTTGCTGGATTATATTGCGCGGCCTGAAGATCGTGCGAGTGCAATAGCCAGTTCCTTCGCCGCCAGTCTGGAACTGGTACGGGAAGGGAAGATGCAATTGCGCCAGAATGCGGCTTTTGAGCCTATTTTCGTGCGTGCCGCTGATCGCAAGGCAAATGATGCAGCATCAGATGATTCAGGCAGTGAAACCAAGGATGAAGCGTGACTGAGACTTTTACAGATTTCGCAACCGATGAAGATGGTGATATTGCTGCCATGCCTGCGCGTGAAGCCTTGGGCGATGTCGTGCGCATGGTGGAGGCGATTATATTTGCATCTTCTGAGCCGGTATCCGAGAAAATGCTGCTTGAGCGACTGCCGGTTGAGGTTGATCTGCTGCCGGTGCTGAAACTGTTGCAGAGCGAATATCGTCTGCGCGGTGTTAATCTGGTGAAGTCCGGTGATGGCTGGGCGTTCCGTACCGCTTCTGATCTGAGCTTCCTGATGAGCCGCGATCAGGTGAAGCAGAAGAAGCTTTCCCGCGCTGCGCTCGAAGTGCTGGCTATCATCGCCTATCATCAGCCGGTAACGCGAGCCGAAATGGAAGATATTCGTGGTGTCGAAACATCGAAAGGCACATTGGATGTGCTGATGGAAACTGGCTGGGTGAAGTTGCGTGGCCGCAGACGTACACCGGGGCGTCCGGTGACCTATGGGACGACAGATAGTTTTCTCGATCATTTTGGTCTGGCAGAGATTCGCGATTTACCGGGCATGGATGAATTGCGCGGGGCAGGGTTGCTATCCGCCCGTCTGCCGTCAAATTTCTCGGTGCCGATGCCGACTGTGCGTCCGGATGAGTTGCTGGCGGATGAAGATCCGCTAACCGCCGGTGATATTGAGGAACTGGGGCTGTTTATGCCCAAAGTGGAAGATGACGAGAGTAATTAAGGTTTTGTAGCATTTCCAGCAAAAGTGGGAACCGGTTTTGCGTCGGATAATGCGTAAAAACTAATAGTTACAGCGGTTCCAACGATTCAGTCTTAACTGGAATCGCTGTAAACGCGTAAAATCCGTTAAAATCGTCATAATTCTGTGCTTCAAAACTTTTATGCAGCGGCGGCATTGATAGCACGGACAGGCTGTGGCAGGGCATCTGCTGGTTGTTTCTGCGCATGTCGGGTACTTATTTTTGTAACTATGCTGTAGAACAAAGAGAAATTTTGCCGGTTCTGTTTGAACAATGCTGTATTTGCGCTTAAATAGAGACTGAATTTGGATAATCCTGCTCCGGTATTAATGATCCGAGAGAGCATTTAGGGGATATGAGATGGGTAGTTTTTCGATCTGGCACTGGCTTATTGTTCTGGCAGTTGTGCTGCTGCTGTTTGGCCGTGGTAAAATCCCTGAACTGATGGGCGATGTGGCTAAGGGCATCAAAAACTTCAAACAGGGCATGAATGAGCCTGAAGAAACCGATGTTGCTTCTTCCAAGACCATCGACAATGAGACCGGTGAACAGGTCAAGCCGACTAAAAAAACGACTAAATCGTAATTACGGATCATTCTGCCGGATTGCGCCGCAAAGCGGTGCAATTGATTTTTAGCCGAAGTTCAGAGCTGAGCTTTGGCTAAAGGCGGACAGGTGATGAAATGGAACGCCGATGTTAGATATAGGCTGGTCGGAGCTTCTGGTAATTGCGGTTGTGATGATCGTTGTTGTCGGCCCAAAAGATCTTCCGAAAATGTTGCGTGCCTTTGGTAAGGCCACAGCGAAATTGCGCGCTACGGCAAGCGAATTTCGTACGCATTTCGATGAAGCCATGCGTGAAGCAGAGCTGGATGAGGTCAAGAAGACCATTGACGGCGTCAAACAATATGATCCGCGTAAAACTGTAACGGATATTTTTGAGCCGGTACGCACTGCCGGTGATGATCTGCGCAACAGCCTGAATAATGCATCGCCGAAACCCGACGAAACGCCTGTGGTTCCCATGGATAGCCCGCTCGATCTTTCAGAGATGAAAGAAGAAGAGGTCAAAGCTGCGCCTGTGGCGCAACCGGCAGCTACAAAAGCAGCTGCTGCACCAGTGGCGGCAGAGCCGGTTAAAAAAGCAACCAAGCCGAGAGCGAAAAAGGCAGCAACCGAGCCGGCAGAAAAACCTGCGGTGAAGCCTGCGCCTAAAAAAGCTGTTGCGGCAAAGACAGCAGAACCTGCAAAAGCAGCACCAAAGAAAGTTGCAACGCCGCGTGCCAAGCCCGCTGCGAAAACGACAAAAAAGACAGGAACTGAACAGTGAGCAGTGATCAGGATGAAATAGACCAGAGCTCTGCGCCATTGCTTGAGCATCTGATTGAGCTGCGTCGTCGCCTGATCTGGTCGATTGTAGCATTTTTTCTGGCTTTTATATTGTGTTTTGCTTTCGCTAAACATCTCTTCAATATGCTGGTTCTGCCTTATCAATGGGCGCTGGACTGGGCAGGGATGGATCGCAGCAAAGCCGCATTGATCTATACCGCACCGCAGGAGTTCTTTTTCACGCAGGTGAAGGTGGCGATGTTCGGCGGTCTGGTTTTGGCTTTCCCGATGATCGCCGCACAGATTTACAAGTTTGTGGCGCCTGGTCTTTATAAGCATGAGCGTATGGCGTTTCTGCCATTCCTTATTGCTTCGCCGCTGCTTTTCCTGCTTGGCGGTGCATTGGTTTATTTCTTCTTCACGCCGATGGTGATGTGGTTCTTTCTTGCCATGCAGCAAACCGGTGTGGATGGTGAAGTACAGATTTCGCTGTTGCCGAAGGTTTCGGAATATCTCAGCCTGATTATGACGCTGATTTTCGCTTTCGGTCTGGTGTTCCAGCTGCCGGTCATCACCTCGCTGATGGCAAAGGTCGGACTGGTCACAGCGCAGGGGCTGCGGGATAAACGTAAATATGCGATTGTGATTGCCTTTGTTGTGGCAGCCGTATTGACCCCGCCGGATCCGGCGAGTCAGATCGGTCTTGCTATACCGGCGATCCTGCTCTACGAAATTTCGATCTGGCTGGCACAGATGATTGAGAAAAAACGCGCACAGGCGGAAATTCGCAATAGTCTGACACCCGAAGACGATAGTGAGCAGAAATCCTCCTGATTTTCGATATAGAGTCAGAAATTAAAGGCAGCATGAGTGCTGCCTTTTCACGCATCTCAGCACGGGTAAATTTTATCGTGGCTGTGATATAAGATGTGCCGTAATCGCGCATGGTGATTGCGGTGAATTGAAACCTAAAAATAACGGTACTTCCAATGCTGGACATTAAATGGATACGCGAAAACCCTGAAGCTCTTGATGCTGCCCTTAATAAGCGCGGAGCCTCTGCTGTGTCCTCCGATGTGTTGGCGCTGGACGAAGCCCGCCGTCAGCATATTGCCAAGGTGCAGGAAGCGCAGGAGCGCCGCAACGCCGCCTCGAAAGAGATCGGCAAGGCAATGGCTGAAAAAGATATGGCAACGGCTGAGCGCATTAAGGCGGAAGTTGCAGAGCTGAAAACCTTCCTCACGGAAGCTGAAGAAGAAGAACGTCGTCTTGATAAAGAGCTGAATGATGTTCTCTCAGGTCTGCCAAATGTGCCTTATGACAGTGTTCCTGTAGGTAAGGATGAGAATGATAATGTCGAGACACGCCGTGTCGGCAATATCCGTAATTACGGTTTTGAACCAAAAGAGCATTTTGAACTGGGCGAAGCGCTTGGTCTGATGGATTTTGAACGGGCAACACGCATGTCCGGCTCGCGCTTCACCGTGCTGAAAGGTGCGCTGGCACGTCTGGAACGTGCGCTTGGTCAGTTCATGCTGGATCTGCACACCACAGAACATGGTTATTCTGAAACCATGGTGCCGCTGATGGTGCGTGATGATGCGGTTTATGGCACCGGTCAGTTGCCGAAATTCTCGGAAGATCTGTTTCGCACAACCGATGGCCGCTGGCTGATCCCGACCGCAGAGGTGCCGCTCACCAACCTCGTGAATGGTGAGATCGTGGATGCGGCTGAATTGCCGATGCGTGTGACTGCGCTGACACCTTGTTTCCGCTCGGAAGCCGGTTCTGCCGGTCGTGATACACGCGGCATGCTGCGCCAGCACCAGTTCTGGAAAGTGGAAATGGTATCGGTAACCGATGCTGAGACCTCGGAAGCTGAGCTGGAACGTATGACCGGTTGCGCTGAAGAAGTTCTGAAGCGTCTTGGTCTGCCATTCCGCACCGTTACACTCTGCACCGGTGATATGGGCTTCGGCGCACAGAAAACCTACGATATTGAAGTATGGTTGCCGGGTCAGAATACATTCCGTGAAATCTCCAGCTGCTCGGTTTGCGGTGATTTTCAGGGACGCCGCATGAATACGCGCTACCGTGCTGCCGGTGAAAAAGCGACCCGCTTTGTACATACGCTCAACGGTTCCGGTGTTGCTGTCGGCCGTGCGCTGATTGCAGTGATGGAAAACTATCAGGAAGAAGATGGCAGCATCACCATTCCTGAGGTTCTGGTGCCTTATATGGGCGGCATGACCCGCATTGAAAAAGCCTGATATTCAGGTCTGAAATAAGAAAATGCCGGAGGCTCAAATCTCCGGCATTTTTTATTGCTGCAAATTATCTCTGAATTTACAATTTTGAACGATGATGCGGCTCTGAGATATAATGACGGATCAGAGCTAGAGGCATGAATATTCATATGCAGGCAAATACGGGACAATATCGCATGAGTAGCAAAGAGGGCTTTGCTTCTTTTGTGCTGCGTATGCGCAGCCGTGGTCTGCATGATCAGCGTCTGTTTGCTGCGATTGAAGCCACACCCCGTCAGCATTTTCTTAATTCAGCCCATCAGGATTTTGCCTACAGCAACCGCGTTCTGCCTTTGCCTTGCGGCGAATCAATTGAAGGGCTTGATGATCAGGCGAGATTTTTATCTGCTTTAGCTATTGAGCCGGGGCATCGGGTGCTGGAAATCGGCACCGGTTCCGGTTTTACCGCAGCGGTGATGGCGCGGCTTGCCGCCCGTGTGACAACGATTGAGCGTTATAAGACACTGGCTGAGGCTGCGCGTAATCAGTTTCAGGCGCATCAGATTGAAAATGTCGTTTGTAAACATGCCGATGGTCGCCATGCTACAGCCGGCGGCCCTTATGACCGCATTATCGTCTGGCTGTCCTCAGAGGCGATGCCACGGCAATATCTTGACCTTCTAGCAACCCATGGTGTGTTGATTGCACCGGTCGGGCAGGGCGATGGCCAGCAGGTAATGTGTCGTATGGCCAAAGTTGGCAGCCGTTTTGAGCGGGAAGATCTGATGACCGTGCGTTATCAGCCTTTTATCGAAGGCCCAGCTGCTTTTCTCTGAAATCATTCTGTTGTTATCTAAAAACATTGTTACGCCATATTTACAGGGCGGAATGACGTCATTATTGCGTGACGTTATCCATGAAACATGCCTGATTTAGCGGATATGGTATCTGTTTGATGAATCTTTTAATTTTTTTATAGCAATCTTAACCAGCGAGTAACATTAACGCGCTTTAATAAGTCTACTTAGAGTTTCGGGTATGGACGGGTTGAATATGCGTAAAACTGTTTTGCATCATACGTCCGAGCGTCTTCTGCGTCATAGCGCGGTCATCCTGCTTGCGGGATTGGTTGCTGGCTGTAGCGGAGATATGACACGCTTTACGGATGGCCTTACGACTGGATCGACGAATAATCAGCGTGCGGTTATGCAGTCACAGAATCAGTCTTATCAGCAGAATAACAATGCGGGTAATTATCCGGTTGCGCCTGCCACGCAGCGTATTGCCTCGGGCAATGTGCAGCGTAATGATTTGCCGCCGGTAGGGGCCGCGGCACCAATGGCTGCTGCACAGACCAATGTGCAGAACACGGTTCAGTCCGTGCGCGATCAGGCTTCGCAGCAGGTTGCTATGGCGGGCAGCAATATGACCAATGCGGTCGCTTCTTCTGCAAATAGCGCGATGGTGCAGCCGGGTGAAACACTCTACGGCGTAGCACGTCGTCTGAATGTATCGCCGAATGATCTGATGGCTGCCAATAATATTACTGATCCGAATATGCTTCGGGCAGGTCAGTCATTGACAGTTCCGGGTGTAAAGGCTGCCGGTGGAGCCATGGTTGCAGCGGCAACCAATAGCGGTGCCCAGACCCTTGGTCAGCTGAAATCAACCGGTACACAGGCCGTAGCGGATGCCAAACAGGCTGCGACCAATAAAGTGAATAATGCTGTTGCTTCTGCGACCGGTGGTTACACTGTGCAGAGCGGCGATACGCTCCATGCGATTGCCCAGCGCAATGGTGTGACAGCTGCGGCTCTCAAGCAGGCCAATGGTATGTCAGACGGCACGATTCGCGTCGGCCAGTCACTGGTTATTCCTGCTTCTGCTGCGGCTGCGGCAACACAGGTTGCTGCTGTGGCGAAGCCGGTACAGGCTGCCGTGGACACCACTGTTAAAACCGCATCGACACCTCCGGCTGCTGCCAAGCAGGTACCGGATGGCAGTGTGAAGCCTTATACACCGCCGCAGGCGAGCAATAAGGTGATCGAAGAAGCCGAGCAGGATGTGGCTATGGCACCATCCGCTACCGGTATTTCACAGATGCGTTGGCCGGTACGCGGCAAGGTTCTGACCAGCTTTGGTCAGCGTGACGGCGGTGTTGTGAATGATGGTATCGATATTATGGTACCGGAAGGCACAGCGGTTAAAGCAGCTGAAAACGGCGTGGTTATCTATGCCGGTGATGGCCTGAAGGAATTCGGTCAGACAGTTCTGGTACGCCATGAAAACGGTCTGGTTACGGTCTATGGCCATAACAGCAAGATCAATGTTGCACGTGGTCAGAAGGTTCGTCGCGGCGAAGAAATTGCCCGCTCGGGTATGAGTGGCAACGCCAAATCACCGAAGCTGCATTTCGAAGTGCGTAAGAATTCAACGCCGGTTAATCCGTCGAAATATCTGGAAACCTGATTTTCAGAACATATTGTAAGTTAATAAAAAGCCCGCCTCAGTGATGAGGCGGGCTTTTTTGATTATGCTTTGAGAGAAATACCGAGCCTGCCTGCCAGATCCTGCACATATTGCCAGGCAACACGGCCTGAACGGTTGCCGCGGGTAGTTGACCATTCCAGTGCTTCTGCATGAAGCTTTTCAACAGGATAGTTGAAGTTGTAATGCGCAGCATAGCCGTCGACCATGGCCAGATAGTCATCCTGATTACATTTATGGAAGCCGAGCCACAGGCCAAAGCGGTCGGAGAGGGAGACTTTTTCCTCCGTTGCTTCTGAGGGATTAATTGCGCTGGAGCGCTCATTATCAATCATGTCACGTGGCATCAGATGGCGGCGGTTGGATGTCGCGTAAAAAATTACATTTTCCGGACGGCCTTCAACACCGCCTTCAAGTGCTGCTTTGAGTGACTTGTAGGATGTGTCGTCATGGTCGAAGGACAGATCATCGCAGAACAGAATGAAACGATAGTCGCTGTCTTTGATGAGGTTCATCAGCGCGGGCAGGCTGTCGATATCTTCACGGTGAATTTCAACAAGCTTGAGTGGCTTTGCCGCGGTTTTGTTAACAGATGCCTGTGCAGCCTTCACCAGCGAAGATTTGCCCATGCCGCGTGCGCCCCAGAGCAGCACATTATTGGCCGGCAGGCCACGGGCAAAGCGCTCGGTATTGTCAACCAGCTGATCGCGGACATGGTCAACACCATGAATAAGCCCCAGATCAACGCGGTTGACCTTATGCACCGGTGACAGTTCCAAACGGGATGGCTCCCATACAAAAGTGTCAGCCTTGTCAGCCTGCAGCGGCTTTGGTGATGGCGGTGCCATGCGTTCTAAAACAGCCAGCAGCTGATCCAGTTTTGCGTTCAGTATTTGCTCGGTCGTGTTCATTCTTATGCCTGTATTTTCTATCCGGAGCATTCTTGTATTCTGTCGGGTGTGGGCGGCAGGATGCAAGAATGCTCGGATCTTTAGGCAAAATGCTGTCGGTTTTCGGCCGCAGCTTTTGCCGGATTGTTTGAATCTGTTCCCTAAAAAAGTTTGTCCGTTACGGACGCTGCAACTGTAGCAAGATTATTTTCTTTGAATAGTACCCACGGGTACGGTTGTGTAAAAATAATATAATTTCTGTCCGAGCAGTGGCCGTTATGAAAAAAATGCTGGCCGGACTGGTAAAGTGGATCAGGAATTTGCATCTATGGTTGCATAACGGCGTATAACCGTTGTAATGCGCAGTGAATAAATTTGATGTCAGCCGCTGAAATATGGGGCTTTGACTACATAATTCCCTAACCCGGCACCGGTTTAAGGAATTCTGCAGTCGAGAAACATCAGACAGTTTTCAGTTTGACGAGGAGTCACTTTCATGTTTGTTACCCCTGCTTATGCTCAGGCCGCCGGTGGCGGTGCTTTCGGCCCTGATATGCTGATGAGCATTCTGCCTTTCATTCTTATTTTTGTGGTTATGTATTTCCTGATTATCCGCCCTCAGCGTGCTCAGATGAAAAAACGCGCAGAAATGCTCACCAATATCCGTCGCAACGATACAATCGTTACCGGTGGCGGCATTCTCGCTAAAGTGACCAAAGTGATTGATGATAACGAACTGGAAGCAGAAATTGCTGACGGCGTTAAAATCCGCGTTCTGCGTTCGACAATCGGTGATGTTCGTACTCGCGGCGAACCGGTTGCTGACAACAAAAACAAGTAAGCATTTTTTGCTGATTGGTTTGAAAAGCGCGGTTCATCCGCGCTTTTTTCGTTTTTATAATCCAGATTTGTGCTGCAAAGCAGCATCATAGTTTTTAAAATTTTCTGCTTAAGCCCGTGTACCTGCTGAGATTCTTACGAATCACGTATAAGGTTAACCAAAGAGGTGGTGTGGGCAGGATTTTCCGTATTTTATTCAACGGTTGTTCTCATAACATTGCTGTAATTTCTGATCCCGACTGTTGCGCAACTTTAATGCGAAACAGCATAAATTTTGACGGATGGATTACCGATGCTCTATTTCCCGCGCTGGAAATCGGTTCTGATCTGGCTGGTCGTTCTGGCCGGTTTTATCTTTGCTTTGCCGAATTTCTTCTCCGCACAGCAATTATCCGGCTTGCCTGCCGGTTTTCCAAAAGGTCAGATCATTACCGGTCTTGACCTGACCGGCGGTACACGTGTGGTGCTTGCATCGCCGAAAGTGACTGCTGAAAATCTTGAAAAAACCGCAGCGGTTATGTCTGATCGTCTGACAGAGCTGGGTTATGATAATGCCCGCATCACAGTGCAGAATAAAAATCAGATCCGTGCAGAAGTGCCTGAGGTCTATGATGCTCAGCTGGTGAAAGATCTTTTGAGCCTGACCGGTGAGATTAATTTCCGTCAGGCGAAAGAAATCACAACGCCGGATCCGTTGGCTGAAGGGCTGGTACCGCAGGATTCAGAGATCATCTACTCCTTCGATGAACCACCGGTTGGTTATATCGTTAAAAAAGCACCTATTCTGACCGGTGCCGATATTGCAGATGCCGAAGTCGGCGTGAACAGCGATCAGGATTCAGTTATCACGATCTCGCTGACAGAAGCTGCTACAAAAAAGCTGGCTGATTTCACCGGAAATAATGCCGGTGCGGTACTGGCTGTTGTGATTGATAATCAGATTGTTTCTGCTCCGCGTATCCGTGAAGCGATTACAAGCGGTGATCTGCAGATTACCGGTGATTTTGATCTGGAAACATTGAGCAATCTTGGCGTTGTTATGCGTTCTGGGCCGCTCGCTGCACCGGTTGAAGTGCTGGAAGAGCGCAGCATTGCCTCGGCATTGGGACAAAATTATACAAGCTATGGGCTGATTACTGCACTGAGTGCGCTGATTGTTGTAGCGCTGTTTATGGTGCTGTCCTATGGCCTGCTTGGTGTGATTTCGGTTATTGCACTCGGCGTTAATGTGATGCTGGTTGTGGCGGTGGTATCGTTCTTTGGTATCGCTGTGGGCCTGGCAACCATTGCCGGTCTGGTGCTGACGATTGGTATGGCCGTAGACAGTAATATCCTGCTGTTTGAGAAAATCCGTGAAGATCGCCGTAATGGTTATTCTGTTGTTCAGGCTATTGAATCCGGCTTTGCGCGCGCCCGTGCCTGTGTGATTGATGCGAATTTGACCACATTAATTGCAGCTTTGGTGCTGCTGATGTTCGGTAGCGGCCCGCTGCATGAGTTTGCGATCATCGTGACAATCGGTGTTGTGACGACTTTGTTCACGACCTACACTTTCTCGCGTTTGCTGATCTCGCTGTGGGTGCGCCAGTCGAAGCCAACAACTATTCCTGCACGCTTGCTCAAGCTGGTGCCGACCAATACTAAAATCGGCTTTATGAAGCTGAGTGGTATTACCGGAGCAATTTCCGCTGTTGCCTGTGTTGCTGCCCTTGGTTTGTATTTCACGATGGGACTGAATTACGGTATCGATTTTGATGGCGGTTCCTCCGTTGAATTGCAGTCCCGTGATGGTGCCGTTGATCTGGAAGATATCAATCTGCGTCTGTCAGAGCTGAATATTGCCAATGCACGCGTTGTGCAGGGTAAGAATGAAAATCTGGCTGAGTTGCAGATCGGTACGCAGGATTCCGGCGATGATGCCGAGCAGACTGTCGTTGTGAAGTTGCGTGATGAGTTTGAACAGGATTATGAATTCCGCCGCGTTGAAGTGGTGGGGCCAACTGTATCCGAGCATTTGTCCCGTGTGGGTAATGCTGCGCTCGGCCTATCGCTGATCGGTGTTTTTGCCTATCTCTGGATGCGTTTCCGCTGGCAGTTTGCTGTTGGTGCGGTACTGGCGACTGTGCATGATATTATCATCATGATCGGTGTTTTTGCCCTGTTCCGTCTGGAATATAATTTGTGGAGCCTCGCGGCGCTGCTGACCGTTCTTGGCTACTCGCTGAATGATACAGTGGTGGTCTATGACCGTGTGCGTGATAATCTGCGCCGCTATCCGCAGACACGTGTCAGTATGCTGGTGGATGCAGCAATCAATCAGACGCTGTCGCGTACAATCCTGACGTCACTGGTAACAGTGCTGGCACTGATTCCGCTGTATATTTTCGGTGGCGCAGATATCGGCTCTTTTGCCATTATGATGGGGCTCGGGATTATTATCGCAACCTATTCGTCGGTTTATATTGCAGGGCCGTTGCTGTGGCTGCTGGGTATACGTCCGTCTGACGTGATTGAACCTGCGGAAACCAAAACTGCGGGCTGAGAAGTAAGTCATAAATAACAATAAGTTTTGCCCGCAACGATTAAGCTGCGGGCAAAACTGTTTAAAGCCTGTGGCAAAATACCCATATTGCTGTAGAAGGGGCACAATACGGCGCTCGTGATGCCGAATTTATTCGTCTAAATAAAGAGAGATATGATGAACACTGGTATTGAAATCCGCGAGGCGCATTTTCCCGGACGTGCTCCGATTGATGCCTATGGCAATGGCGGGTTTCGTTTTGCGGAAATGTCGCATCGTGGTTCATTATTATGCTTGCCGTCCGGCGTTCATGGCTGGGAGCCTGCGCAGCCGCCACTGCTGACAGTCAATGATCTGGAGCTTATCCTCGAACAGGCAAGTGATATTGAAATTCTGTTGGTTGGTACGGGAATGGATCTGCGTCGCATTCCGGAAGATGTTAAGGCGATTTTACGCGAGCATCGCATTACCTCCGATCCGATGAGTACGGGTGCTGCTGTGCGCACTTATAATGTGCTGCTGGCGGAAGACCGTGCCGTCGCTGCTGCCTTGATCGCTGTGGAGTGAGCTGTGGCTGAAACTGAAAATAAGGTTGCACTGCCGGCAGCTGAAACTGATCATTACCAGCATTGTTTGCAATTTTTGCGCCAAAGTGATTTTGACCGCTATCTGGCAGTGCTTTATGCGCCGGAAGATAAGCGGCCTGCATTGGCAGCGCTTTATGCTTTTAACGCCGAAATCGCCCGTATCCGTGATGTGGCGCATGATGCATTGCCGGGTGAGGTGCGTCTGCAATGGTGGCGCGATCTCATCAATGGTACCGAGCATGGTGCTGTGACTGGCAATCCGGTGGCTGCTTTATTGCTGCAAGCCATTCAGGATTATCAGCTGCCGCGTAGCGTCTTCGATGCCTATTGTGAAGCGCGGATTTTCGATCTTTATAATGATGCAATGCCGAGCCGCAATGATCTGGAAGGCTATTGCGGTGAAACGGCCTGTGCGATTTTGCAGATGGCAGCCATGATACTTGATGCGGATGCGGCCAAATCTTCGGCTGAACTGTCCGGTCATGCCGGTGTGGCACAGGCGGTCAGCGGTTTACTGCGTTTGCTGCCGTTGCATCGTCGTCGCGGGCAGGTCTATGTGCCGGAAGATATGTTGCAGGCCGTTGGCGTAAATGCCGAGCAATTCATCAAAGGTGATGACAAGCAAGCCATGCAGCGTGTGGTGAGCGTTCTGACTGCACTGGCGCGGGAGCATTATGCAGCTTTTGAAAAGCAGCCGATGCCTGCCAGTCTGAAAGCGGCCTATTTGCCGGTGCGTCTCGTGCCCGTGGTGCTGAAGCGCGCAGAGAATAAGGCCGAACAGGTCGCGGAGCAGGGCGTTGACCTGTCGCAATTCCGACGCCAGTGGATTTATCTGAAATCTTCACTCAAAGCGTAGAGCGGTTTTCGTTCATATTGAAACAATAGAACCGCTCTGTCCTTTTATTTTACACATTATCCTTACGCAAAACCGATTTTCACTTTTGCTGAAAATGCTCAAAAAAAGCCGCCCTTTGAGGCGGCTTTTTTGTTTTAGAGCGGTTTATATCCAGAGTGGATCATTGCGCTCGCTCTAAACTTTTTAGTTTGTCGCATAATCATGGACGTCAAGTTGGTCCAACTTGACTGTGAAATGCTTTATTGCTGTTCTTGCAGCCAGGTTTTGAAATCACTCAAAGCGCGGGCGCTGAGGGCACGCTTCTTGGCCTGCGTTTTTTCTTTGCCACGCAGCCGCACACCTTCCTGTTTAGGAACTGTAACTTCCGGAAATAAACCGAAATTCACATTCATCGGCTGGAATGAGCGTTTGCCCGGTTCGTCATCGCTGACGAGATGACCGCCGGTAATATGGTTGAGCAAGGCACCAAAGGCCGAAGTGACCGGAGGCGGAGCCAGCGTTTCACCGCGCTGCTGTGCTGCTGCAAAACGACCGGCAAGCAAGCCCATCGCGGAGGATTCCACATAACCTTCACAACCGGTGATCTGGCCGGCAAAACGGATTTGCGGGCGGGACTTCAGACGCAGATTGGTATCCAGCAGGATCGGCGAGTTGAGATAGGTATTGCGATGCAGGCCGCCGAGGCGGGCAAATTCTGCATTTTCCAGCCCCGGAATCATGCGGAAAATCTGTGTCTGAACGCCATATTTCAGCTTGGTCTGGAAACCGACCATATTATAGAGCGTTCCGAGCGCATTATCCTGACGCAACTGCACAACCGCATAGGCTTTAACGTCCGGATTATGGGCATTGGTCAGCCCCATCGGCTTCATCGGGCCGTGGCGCAATGTTTCAGGGCCACGCTCTGCCATAACTTCAATCGGCAGACAGCCGTCGAAATAAGGCGTGCCTTCCCATTCCTTGAATTCGGTCTTTTCGCCGTCAATCAAGGCCTGAATAAAGGCTTCATACTGCTCTTTATCCATCGGGCAGTTGATGTAGTCTTTGCCTGTGCCGCCCGGACCAACCTTGTCGTAGCGCGACTGGAACCAGCAAACATCCATATTGATGCTGTCAAAATGGATAATCGGCGCAATAGCATCAAAGAAGGCAAGAGAATCGGCTTCGGTTTCTTTTGCAATGGCTTCAGCCAGTTCTGCCGCTGTCAGAGGGCCGGTGGCAATGATTGTGTTGCCCCAGTCTTCCGGCGGCAGGCCTTCAATCACTTCACGCTGGATAGTGATGAGCGGATGGGCTTCAAGCTTTGCAGTGACGGCATCGGAAAAGCCGTCACGGTCAACAGCGAGCGCACCGCCCGCCGGAACCTGATTGGCATCGGCACAAGCCATGATCAGTGAATTGGCCAGACGCATTTCTGCATGCAGCACGCCGACGGCATTGGTTTCAGCATCATCCGAGCGGAAGGAGTTGGAGCAGACGAGCTCTGCCAGTCCTTGCGTTTTATGCGCATCTGTACCGCGTACAGGGCGCATTTCGTGAATGATGACGGGAATACCGGCATTGGCAATCTGCCAGGCTGCTTCGCTGCCTGCCAAGCCGCCGCCGATAATGTGAACAGGTGAATAAGATGATGAACTGGACATGCTTTGTCCAATACCGCTTTTGCGGCTTTGCATCAATTGCCTGAATGTCTGATCACAGGCTTTTGCATGATGTGGAATGCATAAAAAAATAGCTTCGTCGCAGGAGGGAGGGCGACGAAGCTATTTTTAGGAGAGGACTGATATGGAGGTATCAGTCAGCGCAGGTTTCTGAATTCCAATAGGGAGTGGAATCCGACCGCGCTATATGCCTGCTGAAAAACGGGAGGAACGACAGCAGGCAATTTACATGACCGGTACGGGAGGAGGAATACCGGTCACGAAGGGGAGGATGTTGTATTCTCATACGCCGGTGTCGGGAGGAAACTCCGGCGCAGTATCTTGTAACTCAGCTCACTATCAGTTCCGGCGAATTCCTGAAGCTGATAGTTTTACCGAGCGGTCTTTTAATTACATGCCAGCAGTGTTGGACTTGCGGGCGATGTAAGGAATGTCGGAGCGGGAGATACCGAGATCACCGAGTTCACGGTTGGACAAACGGTTCAGTTCGGAAACTGTGTCACGGTAACGGCGCCAGTTGTTGAAAGAGCGAATGATGTTCATTTTTAAAACCCTCGATTGTGTTTAGTGGTGTTGTGTAATCTGTTGTCCTGTATATAGCCCGTGGCTTCAGAAATGAGGAGAGACAAGTTTGCATAGCTCCTCTGCGAGCCTTGCAAGCCTCATTTAAACGATTTAAATAGCTATTTTGTCGTTATTTGAACAGGATTTGGCTGTCGGGAAATTTTCGTTCGTTTAAAAGAAATTGCGCGCAATTTTTATGCGGATAAGCAATGTTCCTGTCACAAAAACATCACGCATGGGTTGTGTATGATTTTGCTGATTTCAAGAGTTATGCGGGCAGAGCAGATGTTTTTGCTGAGAAAGGCTTTGCCGAATGATCACAGATGGTCAATGCGATACTTAAAAATCACCGCAAAGCAGAAAATACAGCTTTTTACACCCGATTATTGAGTGCTTGAAAGCGGTCGGGTTTCGTGTGAACCTCTCTGACAGACATGAGAATGGCTTGTTTGCGGGGGAGGTCAGGTCGCTTGTTGAGTTTGCCTGTACTGATTGGCATGATTGCTGCCGGTATTATCGGCGGTGTGCTGGCCGTTCATTTTTTGGGCGGCAACAAGCAGAGCGTTTTAAACAGCGATACAGAGGTGATTGCGCGTTTCCGGCAGGATTATCCGGAATGCGGGATCAGTGAAATTTATTTTACGCGGGATCGCCGCACAGCTTTTTTTGACTTGCCGCAGCAGGGCACAGGCATTGTCCATGGGGTCGGCGCGAAGTTTCTGACACGTATCTTACAGAACGGCGATATTCAGGAAATCCGCAAGCAGGACGAAACCAGACTGTTTGTGCGTATGCATGACTTTACATGGCCAGCGGCCAGTTTTTCTTTCAATGACAAAAAGACCCGTGACGTGGTCTGTGACTGGCTGGCAAGAACGTAAAAATAAGAAGGGGAGTTGTCTTTATGAATGAACCGGCATTCTTCGACGTGACACTGCTGGCAGTGCCGCTTTATCTCCTTGCGATTATGATTGAGCTGGTTGCGGTGCGGTACTGGCACCGTAAAGGCGAGTTTGAAACCCGTGATGCGCTGACAAGCCTGTTGATGGGAACCGGTAATGTGGTTGCCGGTCTATTGCTCGGCTTTGTCTCGGTAACGGCCTTGTTGTGGGTATGGCAGTTCCGTTTTTTCGATTTAGGGCTGCATTGGTGGGTATTCGTTGCGGCCTTTATCTTCGATGATCTGCGCTATTACTGGTATCACCGCATCGCTCATCGGGTGCGCTGGGTCTGGGCGGAGCATGTCAATCATCATTCCAGCCAGCACTATAACCTCACCACAGCTTTACGTCAGTCATGGACAGGGCAGATTACCGGTATGTTTATTCTGCAGGTGCCGCTGGTGCTGCTTGGCTTCCATCCGGCGGTGATTGCCTTTGTTTATGGCTTTAACCTGATCTACCAGTTCTGGATTCATACTGAGGCAATCGGCAAAATGTGGAAGCCTGTTGAGCTTATCTTCAACACGCCGTCGCATCACCGTGTGCATCATGCAACCAATCCGCGATATCTGGATGCGAATTTTGCCGGTACACTGATTATTTGGGACAGATTGTTCGGCACATTCGTTGAAGAACTGCCGGAGGATATGCCACGCTATGGCATTGTGCGGAATATCGGCACTTTCAATCCGGTGCGGGTGGCGTTTCATGAATGGGGCGGCATGTTGAAAGATGTGTTTGCACCGGGGCTGAGCCTGCGCCAAAGGCTGATGTATATTGCAGCACCACCGGGCTGGAGTCATGATGGTAGCCGCAAAACATCAGAAGATCTGAAGGCAGATTATGTGCGTCTTCATCCTGAAGAAGCAGGAAAACCGGGATTGCCTGATCTTCCTACTTAATTTAACAGGATTGTTAGGGCTGCGCATGTTCTATTGTATCAGCCACTTTTACTTGTAACGGCTTATACAGGAACGTCATTTGTCCTTATTTGTTTCGCTGGCACGACAGATTGATCAATGGCAGTCACAAGGACTGCTGGATCAGGAAACTGCAGACAAGCTGCGTATTGATGTGAAAACCCGTCATAACGGGTTTGGTATGGGCGGTGTGCTTGCAGTGCTGGGCTCATTGCTGCTTGGTGCCGCGCTGATCCTGTTCATTGCAGCAAATTGGGAAGTCATTCCCCGCATCTGGCGCGTGGCGCTGATCCTTTTTATTATGTGGGGCGGTTATCTCGGCGGTGCATGGTTGCAGCAGCGTAGTGATAACAAATTGGCGGCAATTTTCGCGCCGTCACTTTATCTGCTCTCAGCGATTACTTATGGTGCGGGCCTCGCGCTGGTCGGACAGATGTATCATATGTCCGGTGATTTGACGACGGCAGCGCTGGCATGGGGTGTTGGTGTTCTGATCGCAGGTGTTCTCCTGCGTGCACCAATTCTGATATCAGCAGCATTGGGCATCGGTGGTTTTTATCTCTACACAGTTTTGAACGAAATTGGCGGACAGATTAATCTGGTTGCATCCTATCGTTGGGTTTTGCCGCTTTATATCGCCGCTTGTGCCGTAGCGATTATTTATACCAAGGCTGACAAAGCCATGCATTTGCTGGCGATGCTGTCGCTGGCCTATCTGCTGGCTTTGTATTTAGATCTGGAAAGCGCTGTCACTTTGGTGCTGATGATCGTGCTTGGCACTATTCTGATTATCTGTCAGGGGCGCTGGCCGTCTTTTGAGCGCTATAGTTATGGCTTTGGTTCGCAACTTGCCGGCTATGGTTTGGCTGCATTGTTATTGGTGCTGTTCATCTTTCAGGTTGAGCACAAAGGGGTGTTCAATAATTATGAGGTGGGTGCAGATGCCGTCTATTCGCTGACTGCGATTGCTGTCTGTGTGTTCGCCTTGATTATTGCCGGTGAAAAAAGCGGCCAGTTGCGCTGGTTCGCTTATGCCGGTTTCTCGTTGCATGTTCTGTATCTGGCTACAGTGACAGTGGGCACCATGATCGGCACATCCGGTGTGTTCATGATCGGTGGTCTGCTTGTGATGGGGCTGGCTTTTCTGGTTACCCGTATGGAGAAGTATCTGCACGGCTCGGCTGTCAAGGCAGTATCCGTTCAAGATGGGGAGCAGCAGCCATGAACCTTCTTAAAAAGCGCTGGCTTTATGTCGCCGCCATTATCGCGGCATTGCTACAAACCGGCGTCATGCTGGCAGGTGTGCAGCAGCGTATCAGCATTTTGCGCAATGGCTCCGAAGTTGTGTTACGTACAATGCCGGTTGATCCGCGAGATTTGATGCGCGGGGATTTTGTGACGCTGAGCTATGAGATTTCCCGTCTGCCTGCACGCCTCATCAGTGGTGAACCGCCGCACAAAAGCGGGCTGAACTACATTTATGTCGTGGTTGCCAAGCAGGCCGATGGTGTTTGGACTGCAGACCGTGCGCAATATACCCGCCCTGATGCACTGAAAGACAATGAAATGGTGCTGCGTGGTGAGGTGGAAGCGCCGTTCCAGATTTATGATGACAATTCCACCATTCCTGTCGTTTACGGTATTGAGCGCTATTATGTGCCGGAAGGTGAGGGGCTGGCGGTGGAACATGCTCAGCGAGACAGTGCAGTGGATATTGTTCTGTCGGTGAATGAGAAGGGCGTAGCAGCCATCCGTGCCTTGCGCATTGACGGCAAACAGGTTTTTGGCGAGCCGCTGTTCTGAGGGCTTACCGAGTTTAAAGTATTAGAGCGCCGTGTGCTAAGCTTGGCTCATGGCGCTCTAGAGCGTGTTGCGTTTAATCGGACCCACTGCGCTCGCTCTAGATTCTTTTAATTGTCGCATGCTCGCGGTAGCTCGAATGAATATATTTAGCTGCGACATGTTTTAGCAGAGAGCAGAAGCGATAAGATCTGTGCATGACAGATTTATCTCGAAAATATTCTGTTTTTTCCCTTTGCCCTCTGAAAATTGAATGCTATAGAGCGCCCACAACGCAAGCATTATTGCTTCGGTTGCGGATATGGCGAAATTGGTAGACGCACCAGATTTAGGTTCTGGCGGGAGACCGTGGGGGTTCGAGTCCCTCTATCCGCACCACTCTTCTTTCCTTTGAAAATCTGTCTTTATATTATTTGCAGGAAATATATCCTGCTGTGTGACAGTAAATTTCATAAATTCTAAAACTTTATCACCGAAGTTTCGGCTTACCTTAATACAGGCTGATATCTGCATAGATTATGCGGGTACAGGTTTTGGAACATTTATGGAAAGGCAGAGACGATGAGAAACTATAGTGCGCGATATCGGCAATATGCTCATGGTTTCGGATGCTTGTGCCATAGTCCAGAAATTACACAGCTGAATGAACGTATCAGTCAGGGACTGAGCCGTCGCTCTGTCCTGAGCGGACTTGCAGCTATTATGGCTGGTGCAGTGGTGGCCGATCCGGTATCAGCTTTGGCGCAAGTGCCTGCTGCAACAGTGGCGCAGCCGGTGCTGCTGAAAAATCTGCGTATTTTTGATGGTAAGTCATCAAAGCTGATCGAAGGGCAGAACGTCCTGATCAGCGGCAACCGGATTGCGGATATTCTTAAAGCTTCGGAAAAAGTTACTGACGCTAAAGAGGTTGATTGCGGTGGCCGCGTTTTGATGCCGGGGCTGATTGATGCCCATTGGCATAGTATTCTGGCGGCTATTCCGCAAATGGTGGCGATGACCTCTGATATCGCCTATGTGCATCTTGTTGCAGCGCAGGAAGCGCAGCGCACACTGATGCGCGGTTTTACAACAGTACGTGATATGGGCGGGCCGTCCTTTGCACTGAAACGCGCAGTTGATGAAAAGCGCATTCCGGGACCACGCATTTATCCGTCCGGCGCTATGGTATCTCAGACCTCCGGTCATGGTGATTTTCGCCAGCGCAGTGATATTCCGCGCCATAGTGCCAATGATCTGAGCCTTGCGGAATCGGCAGGCATTGCCGCTATCGCTGACGGTGAGGCTGAAGTGCTGCGTCGCGTTCGTGAACAGCTGATGCTGGGGGCGAGCCAGATCAAAATTATGGTCGGTGGTGGTGTTGCATCTGCCTATGATCCGCTGGATTCCCTGCAATTTACCGAGGCTGAAATCCGTGCGGCAGTTATGGCTGCCAAGGATTGGGGCACTTATGTTGGTGCGCATGTTTATACCTCGGCTGGTATTCAGCGGGCGCTGGCTTGCGGCGTGCAATCGATTGAGCATGGCCAGCTTGCAGATGAGGAAACCGTCAAGCAAATGGCCGATGCCGGTGCATGGTGGAGCATTCAGCCGTTTCTGGCGGATGAGGATGCCAATGTTTATGCCTCACAGGTGCAAAGTGATCAGCAGAAGATGATTGCGGAAGGCACAATCCGCGCCTTTGAACTGGGGCCGAAATATAATGTCAAAATGGCATGGGGTACAGACATTCTGTTCAATCCGAAGGGCACTGCGTCACAGGGGCGTCAGCTGACGAAACTGGCGCGCTGGTTTGATAATGCGGATGTGCTGAAAATGGCAACCGGCACCAATGCGGAATTGCTGGCAATGTCCGGAAACCGCAATCCTTATGCAGGTGCTATCGGCGTGATTGAAAAGGGTGCAATGGCAGATATGCTGCTGATTGACGGCAATCCGCTGGAAGACATTGCTCTGATTACTGATCCGGATAAGAATATGAAGTTGATCATCAAAGACGGTGTAATTCATAAGAACACACTGGCTGCATGAGCTTTTGATGTGATGAAATATTTCTGCGGCCGGATGTTCCGGCCGTATTTATATGAAGTTGAGGGAACTGGAATGCGTACCGGTAAAATGAAACCGATCGCATCGGCTGTCACGATGATTGTGCTGTTTTCAGGCTCAGCTGCTCATGCCTTTACGGCAGGGGATTATTACCTGCCGGTCAGCGCAGAGGATAAGGCTATTACCGGCGATATTCAGATTGATGATTTCAGTATTCGTTTTGAAGCCGGCGCGACGATGAAATTCTCTGAGCTGGTTGCAGAGACATTTGAAGTTGACGGGAAAGAGCTGCCAGCATCGGTATATCGTGTTGCGCAACCTGCTGATCCGGCCTTGAAAGACGGAAAGCACCTATGCGGCAATGGTGATGTCTTTTACATTGTCTATTGGATGGCACTGCCGGAGCAGATCACTATCGGCGTTTTTACCGGCGATAAACCACCGCGCAACGATGCGAAAAGCTGCAAGGCATATATTTACAAGAACCGTTGAAGTTCCCCGTTCATGTAGCAAAACCGCTCCGGTTAACGGAGCGGTTTTGATGTTTGCAACAACCAACTGTCTTACAGCTTGCTTTCCAGCAGGGTGGTCAGTGCTTTTGTCCGCGGCTCAATATCGCCGGCATTGGAAAAAGGTTTCCAGTTGATTGTCAGTTTGCCGTCTTCAAAACTAAGGCCGTCAGCATAATTGGAGGCTGGTGCGGTTTTCTCATCATAGAGAATGGTCACGGATTTCAGCTTGTCTTTCAGTGCTGTTTTGCCCATTTCGTCAATGGTAATCGCCTGGAATGAGCGGATAACAGGTTCAATGACCGTATTCTTCAGATAATCCGCATCCGTATAAGAATCCGCATAGCCCGCGAGTGCGAGGCTGTTGAGGTTAAGCTCAATCACAACCGGAAAACCGGCAGCATCCTGAATGGATTTTTCTGCGGCAGGCCAGATGTCTTTCGCATAAGCGGCCATCGCACGGCGCTCAGCAAGACCAGCTTCCTGTGCATGGGAGGTCAGAGGTGCAAGCGGCAATAGCAGCGATAACAGGCAAACGAAACGCAATTTCATCTTATAAATTCCTTGAAACAGAAGAGCGGTAATAACGGATTATGCCGCAGAGAAGGTACAATCGGCGCCGCCCTGTATCAAAAGATATATGTTCGTAAAAGAGCCGGTTTTGACCAGCCGGAACGGTTGTTACTCTGCTTTGTCTGTTGTCCCGCTCAGGATAATTTTGCTTTCTGCCATAATTAACGCAAAACAGCGGCATTTAAGGGGATCCGGCTCATAAAATCAGATGGTTTGCAGGGCGATTAGTCAATCGCATCTTGTATTTTGCAGGCGCTGATTGTAATGGGTTTGCGATAAATGGGATTCTGGCGCAATGCTGCGGCACAGGCTCCGGCACGAAATGTGGCGGTATGCTGTTGAATGAGCAGATATTGTGCAGGAAATTCAATAGCAGAAATCAGGTATGGCTGCTTTAAATCCGTACCATTTATATATAGAGTCGCGGCCGTTCATCGGCGGATTTTATATCCGTTCAGGGATGTTACATAGCCTTTGCGCATTTTTGTGCGCGGTATGTGGCAACAGAAAAACAAAAATTCGCTAGCCTCGGCGGCTACGGTCATGCGGCCGGTCATGCGAAACGTAGACAAAAGTGAAGGTTTGGACATGCAGGTTACCGAAACGCTCAATGAAGGGCTGAAGCGCGAGATCAAAGTCGTGGTTCCGGCACAGGATCTTGAAGCAAAGCTCGCTGAGCGCCTCGAAACCGCTCGCGGTCGCGCTAAGATCGATGGTTTCCGTCCTGGTAAAGTTCCTGCAGCACATCTGCGTAAGATGTACGGCAAGTCTTTCATGGCTGAGATCGTGAATGAAATTCTGAACGATTCAACCCGTTCGATCCTTGCTGACCGCAACGAAAAAGCTGCAACCCAGCCAGAAGTTGCAATGAGCGAAGACGAAGCAGAAGCCGAAAAGGTTCTGGCCGGTAAAGCTGATTTCGAATTCACCATGAATTACGAAGTTCTGCCAGCAATTGAAATCAAAGACGTTTCCGGTCTTAAAGTGACCCGTGAAGTTGTTGATATTTCGGACGAAGAAGTTGAAGAGCAGGTCAAGAAGATCGCTTCTTCCGCACGTACTTTCGAAGCGAAAAAAGGCAAAGCTGAAGACGGCGACCGCGTTACCATGGATTACCTCGGTAAGCTTGGCGATGAGCCGTTTGAAGGTGGTGCAGATCAGGATGCTCAGCTGGTTCTCGGTTCCGGCCAGTTCATTCCGGGCTTTGAAGATCAGCTGATCGGCGTTAAAGCCGGTGACGAAAAGCAGATCAAAGTTACTTTCCCAGAAAACTACGGCGCTGCTCATCTGGCCGGCAAAGAAGCAACCTTTGACATCACTGTGAAGGAAGTTGCTAAAGCTGCTGAACTGGAACTGAACGACGAAGTTGCTAAGAAGCTCGGCATCGAAAGCCTTGATCGTCTGCGCACCGTTGTTCGTGAACAGATCGAAGGTCAGTACGGCCAGATCACACGTCAGAAAGTTAAGCGTCAGATCCTCGACGGTCTGGATGCAGAATATCAGTTCGCAACACCAGAACGTCTGGTAAACGCTGAGTTCAACAACATCTGGCAGCAGATCAATTTCGACCTGCAGCAGGCTGGCAAAACTTTTGAAGACGAAGAAACCACTGAAGAAGCTGCACGCGAAGAATATCGCAAGCTGGCTGAACGTCGTGTACGTCTTGGTCTGGTTCTCTCCGAAATCGGCGAAAAAGCCGGTGTAGAAGTAACCGAAGAAGAACTGCAGCGCGCTGTTTACGATCAGGTTCGTCGCTATCCAGGTCAGGAACAGCAGGTTTATGAATTCCTGCGTAAAACACCTGATGCAGTTGCTAACCTGCGCGCACCAATCTTTGAAGAAAAGGTTGTTGATCACCTGCTCAGCACAATCTCCGTCACCGATAAGAAAGTGACTAAAGAAGAGCTGACAGCTGACGAAGAAGGCGCAGAAGAAGCAAAGCCAGCTAAAAAAGCTGCTCCAAAGAAAAAAGCAGCTAAAAAAGCTGACGATGCAGCTGAATAATCAGCCCGCATAGAGTTACGAGAAAGCCGCGTTGCAAAACGCGGCTTTTTTGTTGACTACTATATAATAACTGCAGATCGCATTAATCAGGTAGGGGCAGGCTATGACTGTGAAACCTCACTATCATTTATGCAAAGTGTTGGACGGTGACATGACGCAGCCGCTATGGCCGCAGAATGTGGCTTTAGTGCCGTTTAGACCAGATGCACCGCAGATGATTGCTGCGCTTCATGCTTTGCTCGCCAGCTCCTATGAGGCCATGGGGGATCGTGTGCCGCCAGTGACTGAGTGGTGGCAGGCATTGTCTGCGGATGAAGAATATGAGGCTACGCTGATCTTTCCGGTTATAAGCGGGCAGGGTAAGTTGATTGCTTTTGCACATTGCTGGAACAGCGGCTTTATCAAAGATATTGTCGTGCAGCCCGACTGGCGAAGAAAAGGTATTGCTGAAGCACTGCTGCTGTATTGTTTTCAAGTGTTTTATGCGCGTGGTGCAGATAAAATCTGTCTCAAAGTTGATCAGAATAATCCCTTTGGCGCGGAGCGCCTTTACCGCCGTCTGGGTATGGAGGATGTTTGATCGTGCTCTCCGGTCATTTATCTTTACAAGCCCATGCTTTGTTACAGGAATTTGCATTTTTTCTGTCAATGCAGGGTGCACTGGCGTGGCAGAATGTTTATAGTCTGCACAATGATAATTGATCCGTGCTGAAACAAGACTGAAATCCCAGAGAACACTTGCCAGTCAGGCCGGTTTGTTTTAGCCAGAAGCATGAGAAAACGGCAGAGTATTGCTCGCGCCGCAAAAACAGAGATTTAAGAGCCCATGTCCCTTATCGATACACGCACACCAGACCCGAAACGCCTGATCTCCGGTGCCACCGGTGACTGGGAAGTGGTGATCGGGATGGAAGTCCATGCGCAGGTGACTTCCAATTCCAAATTGTTCTCCGGTGCTTCCACTGAATTTGGTGCGGAGCCGAACGCTAATGTTTCGCTGATTGATGCTGCAATGCCGGGCATGCTGCCGGTGATCAATGCGGAATGCGTGGCGCAGGCCATTCGTACGGGTCTCGGACTAAAAGCGCAGATCAATCTGAAATCGGTTTTTGACCGTAAAAACTATTTCTATCCGGATCTGCCGCAGGGCTATCAGATTTCTCAGTTCAAACAGCCGATCGTAGGCGAAGGCACCGTTATCGTGTCTGTCGGTCCTGATTCCAAAGGCCAGTTTGAAGATGTAGAAGTCGGCATCGAGCGCGTGCATCTGGAACAGGATGCGGGTAAATCCATGCATGACCAGCATCCGAGCATGTCTTTTGTTGACCTGAACCGTTCCGGCGTGGCGCTGATGGAAATCGTTTCCAAGCCGGATATTCGTTCCTCCGATGAAGCGCGTGCTTATATGACCAAACTGCGCAGCATTCTGCGTTATCTGGGTACTTGCGACGGTAACATGGACGAAGGCTCTATGCGCGCTGACGTCAACGTTTCTGTGCGTCGTCCGGGCGGTGAATTCGGCACCCGTTGCGAAATCAAGAACATGAACTCGATCCGCTTTATTGGTCAGGCGATTGAGTACGAAGCCCGTCGTCAGATCGGCATTCTGGAAGATGGCGGCAAGATCGATCAGGAAACTCGTCTTTATGATCCGGCAAAGGGTGAAACCCGTTCGATGCGCTCGAAAGAAGAAGCGCATGATTACCGCTATTTCCCGGATCCGGATCTGCTGCCGCTGGAATTTACGCAGGCCTATGTGGATGAGCTGGCTGCTGCACTGCCGGAACTGCCGGATGACAAGAAAAACCGTCTGGTTGAGACTCTTGGGCTGTCTGTCTATGACGCCTCCATTCTGATCACTGAAAAAGCCATTGCTGACTATTTCGAATCGGTTGCAGAAGGCCGTGACGGTAAAGTTGCCGCAAACTGGGTTATCAATGATCTGCTCGGCGCTTTGAACAAGGCCGGTAAGGATATTGAAGAAGCACCGGTTTCACCGGAACAGCTGGGCGCAATTCTCGATCTGATCAAAGAAGGCACCATTTCCGGTAAGATCGCCAAAGATCTCTTCGAAATCGTCTGGAATGAAGGCGGTAATCCGAAAGAGATCGTAGAAACCCGCGGTATGAAGCAGGTAACCGATACCGGCGCGATTGAAAAAGCCGTTGATGAAATCATCGCCGCTAATCCGGAAAAAGTTGCTCAGGCCAAAGAAAAGCCGACACTTGCCGGCTGGTTCGTTGGTCAGGTGATGAAAGCAACCGGCGGTAAAGCAAATCCGCAGGCTGTGAATGATCTGGTTAAAGCGAAGCTGGGCATCGAATAATGTGGCTGCGTTCCGCAAATAAAGATGATCTCAAGGCCGTGCACCAGTTGCTGGTCAAAACCTGGCACGCCACATTTGATGACGTGCTGGGTGTTGAGACTGTCAACACGGTCACGGGCGAGTATCATTCTGTTGCCGCGCTGACCCGTAATCTGGCGAAGCCTTATTCGGAATTTGTTGTGGCAGATGACGGCGAGGGCAACCTCGTCGGTATGGCTTTTGCCAGCCAGAGCAAAGCGGGCGTTGCGGAGCTGCATCAGCTTTATGTAGATCCCGAGCAACAGGTGCAGGGTATTGGCACCATGCTGCTGGCTGAAATCGAGATGGCTTTTCCTGATGTTGAAAAGCTCGCGCTTGAGGTGATTGAAAAGAATCACAAAGCTCTGGATTTCTATAGTCGCAAAGGTTTTGAAAAGACCGGCGAGACGAAAGACTGGGGCACACTGAAACTTGATATCAATGTTATCAAAATGGAAAAGCCACTGACCGGCTGGTCTATGTGATTTTTTCGCTCTGAAATCTTGCATTTATTACTGTATAATGGCTGTTAAGCCGGTGAATACAGTTCGCAAATGCTATTAAGAGCGGCAACTTGACCCTTGCGCGGAGCCTCAGATAAGGCCATAAGCAGGGAATAATCTGCATGATCCTGTGCCTTTATGGTCAGGATAGTTCAGGATCTGGAAGTGCTATGAAAAAATTTATTACTCAGGTCTTTACCTGGTGGAACAGCCAGACCCTTGGCACCCGTTTTCATACGTGGCGTAAGGGTAAACGCGTCGGTGAAGACGAGTTCGGCAATGTCTATTACACCGGTGGCAAGGATTCTGAAGGCCGCACACGCCGTTGGGTTATCTTCAACGGTTACAGCGAAGCCAGTGCAATTCCTGCCGGCTGGCACGGCTGGATGCATCACCGCACCGATACGCCGCCGACTGAAGAGAATTATCAGCCGCGCGAATGGCAGAAGCCTCACCAGCCAAACCTGACTGGTTCCCCGCAGGCTTATCGCCCGCAGGGTGCGATTTCTGCTTCCGGTCAACGTCCTGTAGTGACCGGCGATTACGACGCCTGGACACCGAATTAATCTGAAACTTGATGATATGTGCAGGCGGCAACCTAAGAAGTGTGCCGCCTTTGCATTTTTACAGGCTATGTCAGGTCATTGTGTTCTGCTGATCAGGTTTGGGGAAAACTATGCTTAGTTGCACTTTTTCTCACAAATGCCGCAAAGAACAGGCTAATTTCCTGCTGGTGCTATTGTGCACTATTTATGCAACCACGACCAAAGGCAGAATGTGTATGAATGTTTCTTCCGGACGAAATTTTGGAGCAACATTTCTGCTGGTTGCAGGACTTGCGGTTTCCGGTTTGACTGCCGCAAGCTTGAGCGGATTTTCTGAAGCGAAAGCCGAGCGCATTGCCAATAAAGTCGCCGAGTTTTCCGGTCTTGATAAAATTACCGGCCGTATCACGACTTTTGATGTTTATATCAATGAAACGGTACAGTTTGGTGCGCTGCAGGTAACGCCGAAGGTTTGTTACAGCCGTTCTGAAAATGAAGCCCCGCGCACAGACAGCTTTGTGCAGGTGGATGAAATCACCCTTGATCGTAAAATCCGTCGTATCTTTTCCGGCTGGATGTTTGCCGACAGTCCGGGTTTGAATGCTGTTGATCATCCGGTTTATGATATCTGGCTAAAAAACTGCAAACAGACATCCGATATTCCGGCTCCAAAATAATTCTCAATTAGAGCGCATCCCGAAAAATGTGAAACGGTTTTCGGACAAAGATGCGCATTAAAGCAGACAATTAGAGCGACTTTTATGTGCCAAGAGCTGGTTGAGGGCTCTGGTCTATGCGCGTATTGTGTTTCAGAACTGTGCCGGTGTCAAAATCGCTGGCAGCAGCATTTCTTCATAATCTTTAGCGGGAATTTCAATCGCACCGAAACGCTGCAGATGCTCAGTTGTAAACTGCGTGTCGAGAAGCTTGAAGCCGTTTGTGCGCAGACGTTCGACCAGATGCACCAGACAGACCTTGGAGGCATCCGTTGCATGGCTGAACATGCTTTCACCGAAAAACGCCCCGCCAAGCGATACGCCGTAAAGACCGCCCACCAATCGCTCTCCCTGCCATGCTTCCACTGAGTGGCAGTGTCCGGCTTTGTGAAGGCCTATATAGCCCTGACGAATGGTCTGATTAATCCAACTGCCCGCTTCAGGATCGAGCCTGATAGCGCAGCCCTGCAGAACCTGTTCAAAAGCCGTGTTGTAACGGATGTCGAACGGAGCGCGTTTTACTGTTTTTTGGAGGCTGCGGGAGATGTGGAACTGATCAAGCGGAATAATACCGCGTTGTTCCGGACGTACCCAGAAAATTTCCGGATCATCAGCACTTTCTGACATAGGGAAAATGCCGGAGGCGTAAGCCCGGAGCAGAAGCTCCGGACCTAATTCTCGAGGCGGTGGGGATTTGCGTCCCGCCACCAAAATCAGTTACCTGAAGCGGCCTGCTTTTCCAGATATTTTTCAAGCCAGTGGATATCATAATCGCCATTGGCGATATCCGGATTGGCAATCAGATCCTGGAAGAGCGGAAGTGTTGTATCAACACCATCAACCACAAACTCATCAAGCGCACGGCGCAGACGCATCAGACATTCGACGCGGTTACGACCATGAACGATCAGCTTGCCGATCATGCTGTCATAGTAAGGCGGGATACGATAACCGCTATATACGCCGGAATCGACACGAATGCCGAGACCACCCGGTGTGTGGTAGTGGTTGATCGTGCCTGGTGACGGCGTAAATGTGCGGGCGTTTTCCGCATTGATACGGCACTCGATCGCATGGCCGGAGAAGCGGACATCTTCCTGCTTGATCGACAGGCCGAGACCAGCAGCAATACGAATCTGCTCATGAACCAGATCAATACCGGTAATGGCTTCAGTAATCGTGTGTTCCACCTGCAGACGGGTGTTCATTTCGATGAAATAGAACTCGCCGTTTTCATAGAGGAATTCGATTGTACCGGCGCCACGATAGCCGAGCTCTGCAACCGCATTGGCGCAGATCATGCCGATCTTGTCACGGGCTTCAGAATTCAGAGCAGGGGAGTTTGCTTCTTCCCAGACTTTCTGGTGACGACGCTGCAAGGAGCAGTCACGTTCGCCAAGATGCACAGCTTTACCGGCACCGTCGCCAACGATCTGTACTTCAATGTGACGCGGCTTTTCGAGATATTTCTCGATGTAAACAGCATCATCACCGAATGCAGCAGCAGCTTCAGAGCGTGCAGTATTATAGGCAACGGAGATGTCTGCTGCCGATTTGGCAACCTTCATCCCGCGACCACCACCGCCGGAAGATGCTTTGATGATCACCGGATAGCCGATTTCAGCCGCAATGCGGATGGCATCTTCTTCGCTGGCTACACCACCGTCGGAACCCGGCACAACCGGAATACCAAGACGTTTAGCAGTCTTTTTCGCTTCGATCTTATCGCCCATAATGCGGATATGCGCAGCGGTCGGTCCGATGAAGGTAATGTCGTGTGCTTCAAGAATTTCCGCGAATTTAGCATTCTCGGAGAGGAAGCCATAACCCGGATGGATTGCATCCGCGCCGGTGATTTCGCAGGCAGCAACGATCTGATGAATATTCAGATAGCTGTCGCGCGATGGCGGCGGGCCGATACAAACGCTTTCATCTGCGAGACGGACATGCATGGCATCCGCATCGGCAGTGGAGTGAACGGCAACAGTCTTGATGCCAAGCTCCTTACAGGCGCGCAGTACCCGCAGGGCAATTTCGCCGCGATTGGCTATGAGGATTTTTTGAAACATCGGTGCTCCTGCCTCAGG
Organism: Bacillus subtilis; assembly: GCA_021733665.1. Taxonomy (GTDB): domain Bacteria; phylum Pseudomonadota; class Alphaproteobacteria; order Rhizobiales; family Rhizobiaceae; genus Pseudochrobactrum. Next base: position 771,463 of record JAHREI010000002.1, on the reverse strand, counting down.
CATAGTCCGTTTGGCAGACTATGCATTAAATCAAATAGGTCAACGATGGCTGCATTGTTCAAAATACAGCCGCGATCTGCAAAAGATCTTACTCGATGACGATGAGCGGTTCGCCGAATTCAACTGGCTGGCTGTCGCTGACCAGAATAGCAGTCACTGTACCTGCACGCGGTGCAGCAATCTGGTTCATGGTTTTCATCGCTTCGATGATCAGAACAGTCTGACCTTCTTTAACGCTCTGACCAACTTCTACGAACTGCTTGGCGCCTGGTGCCGGTGCGAGATACGCGGTACCAACCATTGGCGAAGGAACGGCGTTTTTCGATTTGTCAGCAGCTTTAGGTGCTTCTGCGGCAGGAGCCGCAGCGGCTGCAACCGGAGCAGCGGCTGGTGCCGGTGCAAAATACTGCTGAGGAGCAGCGGCCTGCACAGTTACATTACGCGAAACGCGAATGCGCAGATCGTCCTGTTCAACTTCAATTTCTGTCAGATCGGTATCTTTAAGGATGTTCGCGAGATCGCGAATAACCGCTTGATCAATACCGGAGCTTTTATTTGTCATGGGTCTTGCCCCTTTACCGCTAATATATTGTTGTTTGTTTTAGAGCATAAGCCTGACGGTCAGGGCACACTATGCTGGTTTGGTATGCGTGGCATAATCCACTCTGAAAATCCGGTCAACTTTCAGGATTACGCTGATAACCCGCGAGAGCGCGAAGTCCCATCAAATAACCTTCTGCGCCAAAGCCGCACAGAACCGCTTTGGCAACCGGAGAAACGAAGGATTTGTGGCGAAACTCTTCACGGGCGTGAATATTTGAGAGGTGAACCTCTACGACAGTCACCTGAGCTGCACGAATGGCATCAAGCAGCGCAATAGATGTGTGGGTATATGCTGCAGGGTTAATCAGAACCTGCGCGCCTTTCTCACCGGCTTCCTGAATCCATGTGACCAGATCGCCTTCGTGATTAGACTGACGGAAGTCAATTTCCACCCCCAGCTTTTCAGCTTCTTTACGGCAGTTCGCGTGAATATCATCAAGGGTCGTCGAACCGTAAATTGCCGGTTCTCTTTTACCGAGCATATTCAGGTTAGGACCATTCAGAATGAAAATCACTTGTGCCATCGGGTGCGCTGTCGCTTTGCAATTCCGTTGTTCGGATAACTCCAGTCTGTCTGAAGTCTTATCCCTACCCATATAATGGGGAATGCGTTGCGGTTAAAGCCTGTAAATCATATCCGTACAGGCTTTAACCGCATTTTCCGGCACTAAATTCAAATTTTATAGATAAAATTGTGGCGGTTTATTTCTTTTGAGCGTTTAACTGACGCTGTTCAGCAATTTTTTCGCTCAAAACATCGTGACCGACAGCGCCCGGAACCAGCTCATTGCCGATAATATAGGACGGTGTGCCGGAAATATTGAGCGCCTGTGCGACGGTATAAGCGTTCTGGAAGGAGGTCACGACCTCTTTGCTTTTCATCAGGTCACGCAGTTTGGCCTCGTCAGCACCCAGTGAAACTGCAATCTTCAAAGCGCTTTCTTCTGTTGAGCTTTTTGGCTCATTCATCAGTGCCTGATGCAATTCCATATATTTTTCAGGCATTAAGCGCTTAAACGCCTGTGCCACGAGATGGGTGCGCATGGAATCAGGACCAAGAATCGGGAATTCTTTCAGCACAAAGCGTACATTCGGGTCAGCTTTGATGAGCTCGTGCATATCCGGCATCGCGCGTTTGCAATAGCCACAATTGTAGTCATAGAATTCAACAATGGTCACATCACCCTTCGGGTTGCCGTAAACAGCATCATTGGCATCATTAAAAATCGAATCATGATTTTCGGTAATGATTTTTGTTTGGTTTTCGCGGGCAGATGCCGATTGTTTGGCTTCCAGAACATCCTGTACTTCCAGCATCACTTCCGGATTTGCGATCAGATATTCGCGGACGATTTTTTCAACAGCGGCTTTATCCAGTGGTTTTGCGTCTTGTGCGTGGGTTACTGCAACTGCGGAAACCAGAGCTGCGGCACTGATAACAGTGATAGCTAAGCGGCGCTTGAATTGAATGGTCATAGGAACACTCCGGATAAACCGGCCTTATAGTTTGGGTTAAGACTGCCAGTCCGGTTGACGGACTATGTTTGTTCGCATGATGCAGGAAGGCGTGAAGCACTCCCTGTTTGCATCATTTCTTTTTGGTTTTCGTATTGATGATGTCCTGCGCACGCAGCCAGTCCGGCGAACCGGATTTCAATTGTTTCTGAGCGCGGGTTGCAAAAATCTTGGCTTCATTGATGTTGCCGGCATAGTAATGCTGATCAGCAGTTGCCAGATCGGCAAGCCCCATTTGACCTGACTGACCATAGGCCTGCGCCAGATAGCCATAGCCTTCAGAAAATTCAGGATCTCTGGCAACACCGGCCTTCAGTTCTGTGATGGCGGTCTGCATATTGGCTTTATTGCCGGTGAGCATCAATGCACGGCCGTAGCTCATACGGATCAGGCTCGATTTACGCGGATCAAGAGCGGCAGCCTGTTTGAACTCGGCCGCAGCGCCAGCCGGATTGTTGGCTTTCAGCAGAATTTCCCCTTTCATTTCGCGGAAATAAGGATTTTTCGGCTGTTCTTTAATCAGAGCGTCGATTTTGGGTATCGCATTACGTGCATTGCCGGTGAGGAATGTTGAAATCGCATCACCGTAGCGTGCACCCATGCCGCGCGGATTATTGCGGAAAATGCGCTGCAATGAGCCCATGCCACCGGAATAAGCAGCAATTTTTGCGCGTGCCAGATCATGGCGCGCTTGCAGGCTTTCCGGATCTTTTTTCTCAAAATACGGACTTTGTTGGGCAAGGGTCGACAGATTGGCAATACGCTCGCGTGGCAGAGGGTGGCTGATACGATAGGCATCGACCTGCGTACCGCTGATCGATAGAGCGCTGGCAAAACGCTCAAATGTCACCAGCATGCCTTTGGCCGACTGACCGGTTTTATTGAGATAATTGATAGCGGAACGGTCAGCCGCGGCTTCTTCCGAGCGCTGATAGGACAGAAGGCTGCGCATAGCGATTTCACCACCGCCAGCCGCAATGCCACCACCGGCACCGGCGATCGCGCTGTTGCGTGTGGCAGCACCGGCAATACCTGCGCCAAGACCGAGCAATGTACCGATAACGGCCATAGTCTTGGCTTGTTTCAGCTGTTCGCGCAGACGATCCTGATGGCCGCCGGCAAGGTGGCCGGTTTCATGGGCGATAACGCCGATAATCTCATTCGGTGTTTCAGACTGGAGCAGGGCACCCGTATTGATGAAAATACGGCGTCCGTCGACAAAAGCGTTGAAACTCTGGCTATTGACCAAAATTGTTTTGATGCGCTGTTTGCCAAGTCCTGCTGCATTGAGAATAGGTGTTGTGTAATCGCTGACAAGCGCTTCAATTTCCGCATCACGGACAATCGGTACTGAACGGGATTGTGCAGAGGCTGTGAAAGCAGAGCTGGCGAGTACAGCGGCTGAGATCATCAGCGAGAGTGGCAGGCGCAGCATATGTTTTGAACTATTGCGGGCATGAACCGGCACAGATGCTGCCGGTTGTGGCGCAGACATGGTGCGGAGGAAATCGGTTTTGGCCATCAATAAAATCCCGTTTCATAAACCATCAGGAGCAGGTTACCGCAAGCGGCAGGCGTGAATCAGCAACATCAATGATAATGCTGTTTTAGAGCGGTTTCAGTTAATATTGAAACGTTGAAACCGCTCTGTCTTTTGTTTTATGCGCATTTTATCCGAAAACAGCTTCACACTTTTCGGAATGCACTAACTCACACGACGCGAAAAACAGAATTATATATTCTGTGTATCTTTCATGTCTGTGTTCGCGGTTTTATTCATGGCATTTCAGGCCTTTTTTATGGCCTAAACTGAAGTCAGGCTTAAGAAGTCTAAAGTTTCACAGCGTTTTATCGTTTCAGGGACATTTTTTGTGACTATTGGATGATTGTTGCATGGAACTGTTCGGGCTATGCAACTGGCATATTCTTAATCCCTGCGTGGCTGTTGCGTGTTTCTTGCAGAAAACGACTGTCTAAGGGGCGTTTTAAAGGGCAGAAGAGTGAGAGTTTTTTCCTACCGGAGTGATGTCGATCCGTTTCATGCCATGGATGTGCTTGCGGAAGCCAACCGGCGCCGAGCCGAAGGCGCGCCGATGATTTCAATGGCTGTTGGTCAGCCTGCAGATCCGGCACCATTGCGTGTGCGTGAAGCCGCACAGAAAGCGCTTGTCGATGGTAAAATCGGCTATACGGATGCACTTGGTCTCATTGGCTTGCGCGAGGCAATTGCCGCGCATTATGCCGAGCAATATGGTGTTAATGTCAGCCCGCAGCGCATTGCTGTGACGACCGGCTCATCAGCTGCTTTTAATCTGGCGTTTCTGACTTATTTCGATCCGGGTGACCGTGTGGCGATTACTCGTCCCGGTTATCCTGCCTATCGCAATATTCTGAAAGCACTTGGTGTTGAAGTTGTTGAAATCGGTACCGGTGAGGGGATCAGCCCCAATCTCACCGCTGAAAGCCTGATCGCGGCCCATGAAGAAAAACCGCTGAAAGGCGTGCTGTTTGCGAGTCCTGCAAATCCGACCGGTGCGATTATTGAGGATGATGAACTCAAGGCTATCCTTGAAGCCGCACGGGAACGCAATATCCGTGTAATTTCCGATGAGATTTATCATCGCCTGACCTATGACCGCCCGGATCAGACCGCGCTGGCCTTTGATAATAATGTGACGGTGATTAATTCCTTTTCTAAATATTACTGCATGACCGGCTGGCGTATCGGCTGGATGGTGCTGCCGGAAGAGGCAGTGCGTCCGAATGAACGTATTGCGCAAAGCCTGTATATTTCTGCACCGGAACTATCCCAGATTGCAGCTATTGAAGCCTTCAAGGCAACAGACGAGCTGGACATTATCAAACAACGTTATGCGCTTAACCGCTCAATCCTTGGCGAGCATCTGCCGAAGATGGGGCTGACACTGGCCGCGCCGATGGATGGTGCTTTCTATGCTTATTGTGATGTGTCGCGTTTCACCAATGACAGTATGGCGTTCGCCCGTAAAATGATTGCAGAGATCAATGTGGCCGCAACACCGGGGCTGGACTTTGATCCGTTGGAAGGCAACCGCACTATGCGCTTCTCTTATGCGGGAACTGCAGATGAAATGCATGAAGCGATGCGCCGCTTGGAAAGCTGGCTCTAAGATCGATGATTAAGTGACGCAGGTTTGGTTTTCCAATCATTCTCGCAACAAAAAAGCCGCCGGAACTTCCGGCGGCTTTTTTGTGTATGCTCGATGCCTAAGGCTTAAAAGAAGCCTTTTTTCTGCCACCAGCCGCCGCGCTTAGGCAGATCGGCTGTTTCTTCAGTCTTTTCAGACTGGGCAACCTGTGAGGTCACCACCGGCTTGGAGGCTTCCTGTGTGCTTCTGCGTGCACGTACTGGCTTTTCAGGTGCAGGTTCAGCAGCAGCGACTTCAGCAGTCTCGACCACAGCAGCGGTTTCAACAGCTTCGGCTTTTACTTCTTCTACCGGCTCTGCAACCTTTTTAGCGCGTGGCTTACGGGCAGGTTTGGCCGGTTTTTCTGCAGCTTTTTTACGTGTGGTTTTCGCCGGAGCCTCATCGGATACAGCTTCAACAACAGGCACTTCAACCTCTGCAACAACCACAGGCTCTGCAATTGTTTCTGTTACTGCAATTGCGGTTTCCACTTCCACAGCAGTTTCAGCCTCTGCTGTAACTGCTGCTTTTGCTGCACGTGGCTTGGCAGCCCGTTTGCGAGCCGGTTTGGCAGCTTTCTTGTCAGCTTCTGCCGGTGCTACTGCTTCAGTCACAGCTTTTGCCGGAGCTTCGGCCTTAGCTGGTGCCTGCTGCTTTACCGGTGCAGGCATTGCAGCCGGTTTTGCATTCGGGTTGAAGCCTACAAATTCCGGTGCCGGTAAAGGGTGGGCAGCTTTAGCGGCAGCCTGCTTATGGGCATTCAGACGGGTAATTGCTTCATCACGGCTAAAGCCGATAAATTCAACAGCCGGTGTACGGTTGTCATATTCACCGCGACGGTTCTTGCGTCCGCCACGGCGGCCGCGACGACGCTTCTTGCGGCGATCTTCTTCGGACAGGGACGATGTGTCTTCTGTCTCATCGCCGTCATCTTCATCCGATGTATTTTCGTTCTGCGCATCGGCTGCATCGCGTTCACGTCCGTTACGGCGGCGGCGACGGCGGCGGCTGCGCTTACGGTCATCACCGGAATCGTCCCGTGTATTGTCTTCATCGGAAGAGCTGGCTTCTGCTTCACCTTCATCTTCAATATCGATGATTTCCGGATCATTTTCCTCGTCATAAGGCATGAACTGGATGGTTTGCGGAATCGGATTTACAGGACCGGCAGCCGGTGTGCCTTTATCAATGGCAAGATGCTGGTGGCCGACAGTTTCATCAATTTGCAGCTCAATGGTCAGACCAAAACGGGTCTCCATTTCTGCAAGCAGATGGCGCTTGTTATTCAAGACATAAAGAGCTGTCGCCTGTGGCGCGCGAACAATAATATTGTTCTGGGAGTTGCGCTGCAGGAACTCTTCAATCGAACGGATGACATGGAGAGCCATCGAGGAATCCGAACGGATCAGACCGGTGCCGGCGCAATGTGGGCAAGGCTGCATGGTGCTTTCCAACACGGAAGCACGGATGCGCTGACGCGACATTTCCAGCAGGCCGAAATGCGAAATACGACCAACCTGAATGCGGGCGCGGTCATCTTTCAGGCAATCTTTCATGCGTTTTTCAACAGCACGATTGTTGCGTTTTTCTTCCATATCAATGAAGTCAACCACAACCAGACCGGCAAGGTCGCGCAGACGCAGCTGGCGCGCAACTTCTTCTGCTGCTTCCAGATTGGTCTGAAGAGCGGTTTCTTCAATCGAGTTTTCACGGGTCGAGCGACCGGAGTTCACGTCAATCGCCACCAGAGCTTCGGTCTGGTTGATGATGATGTAACCACCGGATTTCAACGTTACCTGCGGGTGCAGCATGCGGTCGAGCTGTGCTTCAATACCGGTACGGGCAAAGATCGGCGTGGTTTCACGGTATGGCTGAACGACACGCGCATGGGTCGGCATCAGCATCCGCATGAAATCTTTGGCTTCACGATAGCCGGTTTCACCAGCCACCAGAATATCCGTGATGTCCTTGTTATAAAGGTCGCGGATCGAGCGCTTGATCAGATTGCCTTCTTCATAGACGAGGGCAGGTGCCTGCGACTGCATGGTCAGCTGGCGGACATTATCCCACATACGCATCAGATATTCATAGTCGCGGCGTACTTCCGCTTTGGTGCGGTTAGCACCGGCTGTACGCAGGATCACACCCATGCCCTGCGGCACTTCGAGTTCCTTGACGATATCTTTCAGGCGCTTACGATCCTGAATATTGGTGATTTTACGCGAAATACCGCCACCGCGTGCTGTGTTCGGCATCAATACGGAATAACGACCGGCAAGCGAAAGATACGTGGTGAGAGCTGCGCCTTTGTTGCCGCGCTCTTCCTTAACCACCTGAACCAGAATAATCTGGCGACGCTTGATTACATCCTGAATTTTGTAATGCTTGCGGTGAACACGATTGCTGCCCGGCAGCTCTTCCATCGCATCTTCAGCGCCGACCGATTCAACCTGATCATCTTCATCATCATGGTCGTCATCATCGTCGTCATTGTCAGATGTATGCTGTTTGCGTGGTGCTTTTTCGCGGATTACAGGCTGATCGGAAGCAGCAGCCATGACGGCTGTATTGTCTTCCGCATCTTCATCCGTTGTTTCCTGAGCGGTGTTGAGCTGAGCCTGTGCGTAAGCAGCTTGAGCATCAGCGGCAAAATCACCGACAAATTCAGGTGCCGGAATAAGCGGTGCAACAGTACGGTTACTATGGCCGCGACGGTTGCGACCTGAGCCGCGACGGTCATTATGACCACGACGACCACGACGCTGCGGCTGCTCTTCGCGCTCTTCATCATCTTCATCGCGGGCTGCACGAGCTTCTGCTTCGAGCAGGGCTTTACGGTCAGCTTCCGGAATCTGATAATAATCCGGATGAATTTCCGAAAAGGCGAGGAAGCCATGGCGATTGCCGCCATATTCAACAAAAGCGGCCTGTAATGATGGCTCAACGCGGGTGACGCGCGCCAGATATACATTGCCCTTTAATTGTTTTTTATGCTCAGATTCAAAATCGAATTCTTCGATCTTATTGCCGCGCACCACTACAACACGCGTTTCCTCCGGGTGGGAGGCATCGATAAGCATTTTGTTCGACATATGTGTTTTTCCTTCCGGCGGAAAAACGCAAATCCAGAGGAACCATAGGCTCTGACAAAGAAACAGCCAGAGACGCTACCTGAGCGCTGGTTCGTATATATTCGCGATTGCCGGATAAATTGAGCTTCGCCGGAACGCAGAGTACAGTCTTCACGCGCTGATGCCTTGCGGCACTCGCGATTTTCAGGCTGGTACTGGTCAAGTCTGCGTGACCCATAGCGGTTCCGATCGAAACGACCTCGAAAGACCTGATAAACAGGCCGATTATAGTGCCGCACATATCCTTATGGATAAAATATGCAGCAATTCAAAAGTGTTGCGGCATTTTAAACAGCGTTTCTAACAACGCGCGATGCCGCGGATAACAGATTGCCGATTATGATTTCTCACATAGCCTGCAGTCTTTATGAGCCGTGACCGGTTAAACCGTGCCAGAGCTGAATTCTTCTTCAGTTACATTTGCCGCCGGTTGATCTGAAAAATCACCCCTCCATGCGGCTGTCCAGCTTTCTGACGATTTTCACCGTCAGGTTCTGTGCTGATCTGCCAGGATAAGAGCCTGTCCGCGGGTATAAACCGGACGCTGAACAGGGAATGATTCCGATGGCAAATCTGTAACCCGATAATGCTTTTAGGACCTGATAAGCCCTGTGACAAGCAGAATATAATAGAGTATTGCGCACTCTACAAACGAATAATCTGCTGAATTTAAAATTTTATGTTTTATTTCAATAAATTAGATTGTCCCTCTAAAGAGCGCTGAGGGGAACTTTGGCGGGTATTCGGGTAGAAATTTCTAAGCCGGCTTTGCACTCAGCAATTTTTGTCCAGTGATGAGATTTGCTGATCAAAACCGGCGAAATTTGAACATATATACAAATGCCGGTGCTACTGTGAAAATGATAAGCCTGACAAAAGATTTCATTAACGATAAAGCTCTAATTTCTGAAATGTTCGTATGTGAAAAATGCCGGGAATTTATCTTCCTCATCAGGGGCGGGATATGAAATTTACAGCGGTGCCATGCATCTGCCGTAAAATCCGTTATGTTCCGGTTCTTTATGCGGATCATTTTTTGTCGATGCATAGGGATAGTTCTGTGCGGGCAAGATTCATGAAACCCAGCTTTGCAGCAGTTTGATCAAGACGATGTTTTTTAAAATCTCTGACAACCCGTTTACCGGTCGTTTGCCGGATTTTTTCAGCTACGGGCAAAATGCGATAACAATGGCGCTTGCGGCATTGGTGGCCATGCTGCCATTGCGGGCAGAGGCTGCTGCGCAAAATAACAAGGCTGAATTGGCAGCGCTGACATTCCGCATGGCCGGAGATGAGCTGCGCAGCCGCATTGTCGTGATGTTTGATGCTGAGCCGAAAGCAGAGACCCATCTTCTGGCGCTGCCGCATCGTCTTGTTATTGATTTGCCGGAGACAAATTTCGGCTTTGATAAAGAATCACTTGAACCGCGCGGGCTGATCACAGAAGTGCGTTATGGCTTGATCGCGCAAAACCGTTCACGTTTGATTTTAAATGCAAAAGGCCCGTTTAAGGTCGAAAAGCTTGAGGTTCTGAAAAACGAATCTTCTTCCGGTTACCGGATGGTCGTTGATATTGTTGCAGGTTCTGACCGTGAATTTGCACAAGCCTTAGCTTCTCAGAGCAAGTCAGATGCAGCGCTGGACGGGGAAGATGCGGGGACTTCCCCCGGTATCAGTGATACATTAGGTTCCAGTCATCAGTTTACCGTGATGATCGATCCGGGACATGGCGGCATTGATAGCGGTGCTGAGAGTGCGGCGGGTACTTTAGAGAAAAATGTAACGCTCTCTTTTGGACGTGAGCTTCGTGATGAGCTCATGAAGAATAAAGACATCAATGTGCTGATGACCCGTGAGGATGATACGTTTTTACGTCTGAGTGAGCGTGTGCGTCTGGCACGCCAGCACGAAACGGATTTATTTATCTCTCTCCATGCCGATACAATCAGTCATAAGGATATACGCGGGGCAACGGTCTATACGCTTTCAGACAAGGCTTCGGACGATGTGGCCAAGGCGATGGCTGAGCGTGAAAATAATTCGGATGCCAATGCAGGTGTTGCGAGTGAAGAAGCGCCGGTTGTGCATGATATTCTGATGGAGCTGACGCAGCGCGAAACCCATTCATTCTCGCTAAACTTCGCTGACGGGCTGATCAAATCTTTGCAGGGCGAGGTCAATTTAATCAATAACCCTCATCGTTTTGCCGGTTTTCAGGTGTTACGTGCACCGGATGTGCCATCGGTTTTGGTGGAAATCGGTTATTTGTCGAATAAAGATGATGAGAAATTGCTAAAAGATGCAGCTTGGCGCAAACTGGCAGTTGAGCGAATTGCCCATGCTGTGGCGAAATATTATACGCTTCGTAACAATGTGCAGGCGCTGCCGTAACAACATAATCTGTTGTTAAAGTTGCGTCAAAAGCGTCACAGAAATGAATAAAGAGTTAAAAACAGTAAATTCATCTTGTCTTTGACGCATTTGCTGTTCACTACCCTCTGGTGCTTTGTGTAAGTGCTCCGTGCTTGTTCATTTATTCAGTTTGAGCGGGTTTGGTTTTGCAGCAGATCAGGGTAAAGAGTAAATAACTGGGAGCAAATTGACGGGATGAAATGATTTTTGCGCTGTGTAGCCTGCAAAAATTGCCTGTAAGTTTTTCCTAAGTTAATGATATGTAATACAGATAATCTGAAACGGAACACCGGATAAAACATGGTACGGCTTATCGGATATTTTTTCGGCATCGGTACGGTGCTGATGCTGATCGTGGCAGGGGGCGTTGCTTTCTATGTCGGCAGCATAAGCAAGGATCTGCCGGATTACGAAGTGCTGGCCAAATATGAGCCGCCGGTGACAACGCGCGTTCATGCTGCAGACGGTAGTCTGATGGCTGAATATTATAAAGAACGCCGCATGTTCTTGCCGATTCAGGCAGTTCCGGATCGCGTGAAAGCGGCCTTCGTTTCTGCGGAAGATAAAAGCTTCTATCAGCATCATGGTCTGGACTATCTCGGTCTGACCCGTGCGATGAGCACCAATATTGTCAATAAGCTGACCGGTAATGACCGTCGCCCTGTCGGTGCATCTACGATCACCCAGCAGGTGGCGAAGAATATGCTGCTCTCTTCCGAACAGACCTATGACCGTAAAATCAAGGAAGCGATTGTTGCGCTGCGTATGGAGCGCACTTTCACCAAAGACCAGATTCTTGAGCTTTATCTCAATGAAATGTTCTTTGGCATGGGCGCTTACGGTATTGCCGGTGCCGCGCTGACCTATTTTGACAAGTCCGTTAATGAACTGACCATCAGCGAATCTGCTTATCTGGCAGCGTTGCTCAAAGGTCCTGCGAACTATCATCCGTATCGTTATGCCCAGCGCGCTGTCGAGCGCCGTAACTGGGTTATCGAGCGTATGGCAGAAAACGGCTTTATTAGCTGGGAAGATGCCAAAGAGGCGAAAGAAACACCTCTGGGCGTGAAGCCGCATAATGCTGATGAGCGTTTGTTCGCGAGTGAATATTTTGCCGAGGAAGTACGTCGTCAGATCGTTTCCCGTTATGGCAATGCCTCGCTGCTTGAAGGCGGGCTTTCGGTTCGTACCACACTTGATCCGCAATTGCAGATCAAGGCACGTAAGACATTGCATAATGGCTTCATACGCTATGATGAGGCTCAGGGTTATCGTGGCCCTGTGAAAAAACTGCCGATGAATTCCGATTGGGGGCAGGAGCTTGGTGAAGTCGCCGGTTTGACGGACGTGCCTGAATGGCATCTGGCAGTGGTTCTGGATGCAACGCCGGATATGCTGGAGATCGGTCTTCAGCCGGCCCGTGATCCGTCCGGTAAAATCAGTGAAGAGCGTGTGACAGGCCGTGTTGCTGCAGCCGATATGAAATGGGCCATGCGCCTGAATATTGATGGCAAGCGCTCAACGGCAAAAACGCCGGCCGGTGTGCTTGATGTCGGCGATGTCATTTATGTCGAGAAAAAAGACGGTAGTGCCTATCGTCTGCGACAGGTGCCAAAAATTTCCGGTGCGCTGGTAGCAATGGATCCGCATACCGGCCGTGTATTGGCTATGGTTGGCGGTTTCTCCTATGCGCAGTCGGAATTCAACCGTGCCACACAGGCCTATCGTCAGCCAGGCTCTGCATTCAAACCATTCGTTTATGCGGCAGCATTAGATAACGGCTATACCCCTGCATCCGTGGTGCTTGATGGCCCGATCTCGGTTGATCAGGGCGGGGCACTTGGCGTCTGGAGCCCGAAAAACTATTCCGGTAAATTCTCCGGCCCTTCGACCCTGCGTTATGGTATCGAACAGTCCCGTAACCTGATGACTGTGCGTCTGGCACAGGATATGGGCATGAAAACTGTTGCGGAATATGCGGAGCGTTTCGGTATCTATGACAAGATGATGCCGGTGCTTTCCATGTCACTTGGTGCCGGTGAAACCACTGTACTGCGTATGGTAACCGGTTATTCGATTATGGCCAATGGCGGACGCTCGATTACGCCTTCGATGATTGACCGTGTACAGGATCGTTACGGTAAGACCATTTTCAAACATGATATGCGTCAGTGCCAGAACTGTAATGCAGAAGAGTGGAATAATCAGGAAGAACCTGAGCTGATCGATGATCGTGATCAGGTGCTTGATCCAATGACGTCCTACCAGATCACGTCGATGATGGAAGGCGTAGTGAAGCGCGGTACTGCCCGTATGCTGATGAGCCTGAACCGTCCTCTTGCCGGTAAAACCGGTACAACAAACGATGAAAAAGATGCGTGGTTTGTTGGTTTTACGCCGGATATGGTTGTCGGTCTTTACCTCGGTATGGATCAGCCGGCAGCTTTGGGACGTGGTGGTACAGGTTCCGGTCTTGCGGTTCCGGTCTTCAAGGATTTCATGACTGTTGCTTTGGAAAATACGCCAAAAGTTGATTTCCGTGTGCCTGAAGGCATGACCATGATTGCGATTAACCGTCGTACAGGTATGCGTGCAACACCGGGGGGGCCTGATGTGATTATGGAAGCCTTTAAGCCTGGTACAGGCCCTGCAGACAGCTATTCTGTTATCGGTGCTGATACTTTCCAGGAAGGTTCGCCGGTACAGCCACAGTCGCCGCAGGCTAATAAAGCAATCAACTCCGGATCGGGCGGTCTTTATTAAGACTGCGATGACGGGAAATATCGCCTGAAATATTGACAGGCTTTATCACAATCAGCATACAGGCACTCTGAGCAGTGCCTGTATGTTTTTTTATTTGAACCATGCACTGACATACAAATGAATGATAAAGGAGCCGCAGCTATGCGTGCCGAGATTGAGAACTTGGTTGTCGAAATCAAGCAGGCCATAAGCCTGCTGAGGAGGCATCTTTGACTGGGATCAGTCACTGAAAAAACTCGAATATCTGAACAGCCGTGCCGAAGATCCGACTCTGTGGAATGATCCGCAGGAAGCCCAGAAGCTGATGCGTGAACGCCAGCAGCTGGATGACAGTATCAATGGTATTCTGGCGCTGACCCGTTCGCTCGAAGATAATATCGAGCTGATCGCTATGGGTGAGGAAGAGGGTGACAAGTCCATCATCACCGATGCGGAAAACGGTATCCGTGCGATTAAGGCTGACCTTGATAAGCGCCAGATTGAAATGCTGCTCAGCGGTGAAGCTGATGGCAATGATGCTTATCTGGAAGTACATGCCGGTGCCGGTGGTACGGAAAGTCAGGACTGGGCGTCCATTCTGCTGCGCATGTACTCGCGCTGGGGTGAGCGCGACGGCCGCAAAGTAGAAGTTCTGGAAATTCAGAGCGGGGAAGAAGCGGGTATCAAATCCGCGACGATTCTCGTGAAGGGCCATAACAGCTACGGCATGCTGAAAACAGAATCAGGCGTACATCGTCTGGTACGTATCTCGCCGTTCGATTCGAATGCGCGCCGTCATACGTCTTTTGCCAGTATCTGGGTCTATCCGGTGATCGACGATAATATTGAAGTCGCGGTGTCGGAATCGGATGTTCGTATTGATACTTACCGCGCCTCCGGTGCCGGTGGTCAGCACGTTAACACCACCGACTCTGCAGTTCGTATTACGCATATTGCGACCGGTATCGTAGTGCAGTGTCAGACACAGCGCTCGCAGCATAAAAACCGTGAGCAGGCCTGGTCGATGCTTCGTGCGCGTCTTTACGAAGAAGAGCTGAAGAAGCGCGAAGATGCTGCTAACGAGATCAATTCTTCCAAGACCGATATTGGTTGGGGACATCAGATTCGCTCTTATGTCATGCAGCCTTATCAGCTGGTCAAAGATCTACGTACAGGCGTTGAAAGCACAAGCCCTGATGATGTTCTGGATGGTGATCTGGATGAATTCATGGAAGCGGCATTGGCACAGCGCGTGCATGGCACACAGGCCGATGTGCAGGATATCGACTAATTTTCTGTATTGAAAAGCATAAAAAAGCCGCCGGTGAGATCATCTCTCCGGCGGCTTTTTTATAATCTGTTATTTAGGGCCGGGGCCGGTGATGAAAGGGTCGATACCGGCAAAGCTGGCGGGTTGCTCAAGATCGGCAGCGCCTTCATGAAACCGCGCATCATAGACCTGATCCGGCATTGGCGGCATTGGTTGTGCCGCAGCCGTTTGTTCCGTTTGCAATGTCAGCCCTGTTTCAGGCAGAGGAGCCTGTGCAGGCAGTACGGATGCCGCCAAAGCACCGGCGACAAGTGCACCGGCGCCGATACTGTAGCCTAGCAGGCTGGCCAGCAGAAAATTACCCGCACGGCGTGGTAAGCGCAGCAGTGTAGCAGAGGCGGATTTTTTTGAACCTTTACGGATCATAATCTTACCTGTGACTGACATCGTCTTATCCCGTAGAGCCTGCATGATGTTCTGTCTTTCGTAAAAGAGCAGTTCTGTGATTAGCAGTCAGATAATTTTGCGGATTTTATAAGGCAGCAACTGCTGCTCTTATGACTTGCAAAATCAGTGAAGCAGATCACTTCTTAACTATAACAAACTGTGCTCATGGGTAAAACTGTTCTGGACTGTTGCTCAGATCATACACCGTTACAGAGTTAATAAAGGGTTTCTTTTGGCTGAATAATTGTCAGTTCAATGCGCGAGCAGCTTCCAGTACTGCTTCTGCATGACCGGCGACTTTAACCTTGCGCCAGACCTGCACAACTCGACCATCCTTTCCAATCAGGAAGGTGGAACGTTCAATACCCATATATTTGCGGCCATACATGCTTTTCTGTACCCAGACACCATAGGCGGTGCTGAGAGTTTTTTCTTCATCTGCCAGAAGTTCAACAGCAAGATCGTGTTTCGTGATGAACTTGTCATGTTTGATTGTGCTGTCAGGCGATACACCAATGATGCTGACGCCTATGGCATCAAATTCCGGTTTTAATGCGCTGAAATCAATTGCTTCGCGAGTACAACCGCTCGTGTCGTCTTTAGGATAAAAATACAGCACATACGCTTTACCTTGCAGCGCAGCAGATGAAAGCGTGTCATCACCGTTTTTCGGAAGAGAGAATGCCGGAGCAGTATCACCTGCCTGCAAAGCGGTGTTTTCCACGATATTTACGGCATTGCCCGTTTCTTTGGTCATAAGTGCGCCTTTCTTGATCTTTATCTGACAAATCAGACTGTACCACTAAACAAATGATTCAGTCCGAAAATTGTGTTGATTTTACTGAGAGATAAGCATCAGGCACATTCGGACTGCAGGTAAAATGTATCGTATTTTTTATCCGCGGGATATTTTACAGGGACGAAGTGCTTTCGTGCCTGAGTTCAGCTTGTAATCAGCTGTTGTTTCTGGGATTTTGTTTTTAATCAAGGTTTTGAAATGACGATTCATTTATACGAAAGAGATTGATCTGCTTTCGTTTCAGGCTGACCATCACAGTTTCATCCGAAATAGTGCAGGTCAGATGCAGTCAAACCGGATAGCGATATAAGTTTTTGAAAGAAAAACCGAAAAAGATCCGCTTCAGCAAGCGAGACATTCAATGTCTGGATCAGTACCCGTCATCAGGAGCGGGAACTGACAATAAAGCTGTGTTGAAAGATTGCCCGGTTTATGAGAGCGCTGTGCACCGCAAAGCCGAGCGCAGGGCGCGTAGAAAACGAAAAAGCTTTATCCGGAAATGCTGGCGTGCCTTTGTTTCCGTCAGTCTGGTTTTGATTGTGCTGGTTGCGATTGGCTTTGTGGTACTGCGTTCAGGTATCAGCAGCGACATGCTGCGTGATGAGGCGCAGCAGCGTTTGCAGACCATATTAGGGCCTGATGCCGGTGTTTCAATCAGTGAAGCGCATGTGTCGCTCGATAGCAATCGTCAGCTGGCTCTGGAGGCACGCGATGTTGCGCTAAAGAGCCGTATTCAGGATATCTCTGTTGAGAAGCTTGGCGTGGTCAAGCTTGGATTGGCACCTTTACCTTTGTTGACCGGTTCTGTTCAGGTTGCACGAATAGAGCTTGGTGATGCTGTCGTAAGGTTGAAAGAGAGTGGAAATAAATCAAATCCTTTCATTCATTTGCCATTGAATGACAGAGGTTTGGTTGATTTTGATTTGCTGTCGCGTGAGGTCTTTAAAGGCGTTGATCAGACACTAGCTCTGCTGGACTTGCGCGGAACCAAGGCGATAGCTCTACATGATGTGACCTTCGTTTTTCACGCAATGGATAAAGATCAGGAAATTCTGATCCGTAATGCGAATGTGGGACAAACGGGACAGAAGGTGACGCTTGATGCGGAGTTTGTCTGGCAAGGCAAAGTGACTGCACTTACCGCTGAAATGACCCGTGGAAATGATCCGGCTCACGCAACCGATTTTGCACTGACAGTCGATAATATTCCGGTCAGTCTTGGTTCACCGGAAGAGGTGAAGCCGCAAATCGCTGATGATCGTCCGAATCCTGCGTATTTTCACATCAACAGTGTGGCGTCTTTGCATTTGTCCGGTCAGGCGGAAACGGCGGAACATAAAGAAATATTATCAGGTAAGCTGGTTCTTGATGATGCGACTGTTGATATGGGACGTGAACGCGGCGTTAAGGGTAATTTGGCGCTGGATTTCGAACATATTGCAGGTGGCGAAAAGCTGGAAGTGAAAACGCTGCAGCTTAATCTTGGCGGTTTATCCACCGTGCTTGAAGGTGCTTTTGGTGTTGAGCCTGTTGCTGAGACTGAGCAGGCCGTTCAGAAAATTCACGAACAAGCACAACGCATCGCAGATAGTGATGATTCTGCAGTGGCTGTGCAGGACAGGGCTTTGCCGGCTCTGAAAATCCGGCGGGCTGATACTGGCGCTGAAACGCCAGCTCATATAGTCGCGGATATTGCAGAGAAACCAGCCTATCGTTTTGAGCTGGTTTCAAGAAAAGCCGTGAGTGCACCTGCAAATTCAGCGGAAGCCCCATTGCCGTTTGGTGTGAAAATTGCCGGACGATTGATGCAGGATGCGAGCCGTGTTGATTTCAATGATTTGAATGTCAAAACAGATTCCGGTGAGCTCTATGGGCAGGGGCGCATGATCTTTGGTCACGGATCGCCTGCGATGATTTTTATGCTGCGTATTCCGGGAATGCCTGTGGCTCAGGCCAAGCAGCTTTGGCCGCTGAATGTGGCAGATGGTGCGCGCGATTGGGTGCTGAAGAACCTTTTCGGTGGCCATATGACTGAAGGCCGGATTGATATTGCGCTGGCAGCGGGACATTTCAACGGCCCAGGCTTGCCGCCTGACCTCACAGAATCGGATATTAAAGCGGACTTTAAAGTTGAAGGTGTGCGGTTTGATGTGATCGGTGAAATACCGCCGGTGCGCGATGCTGCAGGCACAATTGCTGTGCGCGGTGCCCATACAACCATCAAACTTGAAAAAGGCACAGCCTTCACGCCTGCTAATCGCAGCATCCATGTTGATGGCGGTACATTATTCGTGCCGTGGGGACGACAGCGTCCGGTGATTGCTGATCTTGATCTCGATCTGAACGGTGAGGCATCTGCTATTACGGAGCTGGTGGGCTACAAGCCGATCAATGCGCTGCGTAAATTGCCTTTCAGTGCTGAAGATTTGAGCGGCAATGTCGATGCCAAGGTCAAAGTGGCTTTTTCGGTGACCAAGAATGCCCCGAAAGAAAGCCTGCAATGGCAGGCCGATTTGGCATTCAATGATGTGGCATTGAAAAAACCGTTTAACGGGCAAACCGTGACGCAGGCGAACGGCAAGTTGAGCGTGAATGATGATGTGGCTAAAATCGATGCCACAGCAAAACTCAATAATATTCCGGCCCAATTATCGCTGATTGAGCCTTTGGCGGATACGACGATCAAGCGTCAGCAAAATGTGCGACTGGAGCTGGATGACAAGACCCGTGCTGCCCAGTATCCGGCTTTGAATGAAATATTCAAAGGTCCTCTGACACTGGATTTGGGTGAGGAGCAGGGGGATACACGCAAAATCTCTGCCGATCTTGGCAAGACTGAAGTAAGACTGCCTTGGCTCGGCTGGAAAAAAGGCTCAGGCATTCCGGCAAAACTGACACTGGATCTGAAACTGCCGAAGGATGGAAAAGGGGCGGTACTGGTCCGTAACTTCGTTTTTGGCGGCACAGGATTTCACGTTAACGGTGATCTCACGCTTGAGAATAACGAATTGCAATCAGCAAGTATTCGTAAGCTTAATCTGACACGCAATGATGATCTGAGCCTTGAGGTGCGCAAGTCCGGTAATGGCTTCCGTGCCGATGTGCGCGGTAAGGCTTTTGATGCGCGGGCGCTGATCCAGCAGGCTGTTTCCGGCAATGTGGATGAGAAGAAAGACCGTCAGGGCAAGGGCGGAGTTATTCCCCGCATCGTTGTGAATGCTCAGATTGATGATGTTAAAGGCTTTTATGACGAGAGCCTGCGCAATGTTACTGTGTCCTATGAGACGGCAGGAGCGAAAGTCTCCGGTGTGTCGCTGAACGCTGTAACTTTAAATAATGCGCAGGTCAGCGCCACTTCCAGCAGTCAGAGTGATGCCAGTTCTGTGGCACTCAGCTCTGCCAATGCGGGAGCTGTGCTGCGGTTCTTTGATTTCTACGATAAGATGCGCGGCGGTAAAATCACGGTCAATCTGACCTCGCAGGGCAAGGGGCCGCTTTACGGTAATATTGATGCCCGTGATTTCTCGGTGATCAATGAACCACGTCTCGATAAGCTGGTTTCCAGCAGTTCCAGTGGTGGTAAGAGCCTTAGTCAGGCTGTGAATAAGAATATTGATGTGTCGCGGGTGGATTTTGAACGCGGCTATGCGCAGATCGAAAAAGGCTCCGGCTATCTGACTCTGAAAAACGGTGTAATCCGCGGGCCGCTGATCGGCGCGACTTTTCAGGGGATTCTTTATGACCGTAACGGCAATATGTCCGTTACCGGTACATTCATGCCTGCCTATGGTCTTAACCGCCTGTTCGGTGAGGTTCCGGTTCTGGGTGCCATTCTCGGCAACGGGCGTGACCGTGGCTTGATCGGGATTACTTACAAGCTGGCAGGGAATGCCAAGCAGCCGAATATTATCGTCAATCCGATTTCGGTCATTGCACCTGGTATTTTCCGCTCGATCTTCGAGTTCTGATTTGTAATCGGACAAATAAAAAAGCGCGGATTTAAGCAGTTTCAGAAAAAGTGGAAACCGGTTTTTCGTCCGAAACTGCGTTATAAAAAAACAGAGCGGTTTATACCGCTCTGTCCGCGCTTTTTTGTGTTTTTATCAGTATGGCCAAGCTTATTCCGGACGTACCAGAATGTGCTTTTTCTTACCCAGTGACAGTTTGATGATGCCGTCTTCAGTCACGTCACCGGCAGTGATACCGGCGCGTTCGTCCTGAATAGCCACATCATTGATGCGCACCGCACCGCCTTGAATATGACGGCGTGCTTCACCGTTAGACGATGCAAGACCAGCTTTAACCAGCAGAGCCTGAATGCCGAGACCGGCTACCAGTTCGTCTTTAGCAATACTCAGGCTTGGCAGATTGTCTGAAATTGCACCTTCTTCAAAAGTTTTACGTGCAGTTTCCGCAGCCTGTTCCGCAGCTTCACGACCGTGGAGCATAGCGGTGATTTCGGTGGCCAGAATCTTCTTGGTTTCGTTGATTTCCGAGCCGCCAAGCGCTGCCAGACGAGCAATCTCATCCATCGGCATGGTGGTGTAGAGCTTGAGGAAGCGTTCTACGTCGGCATCTTCTGTATTACGCCAGTACTGCCAGAAGTCATAGGCGCTCAACAGTTCTGGATTTAACCAGACGGCACCACCTAGCGATTTGCCCATTTTTTGACCGGAGGATGTGGTCAATAGGGGGGTAGTCAGAGCGTAAAACTGTGGGCGATCCATGCGATGACCGAGGTCAATACCATTGATGATATTGCCCCATTGATCCGAACCGCCCATTTGAAGGCGCACACCATAGCGTTTATTCAGTTCAACAAAGTCATAAGCCTGAAGGATCATGTAGTTAAATTCAAGGAACGACAGCGATTGTTCACGATCAAGACGTAGCTTAACAGAGTCGAAAGACAGCATACGGTTGACGGAGAAGTGACGGCCGACATCACGCAGGAACTCAAGGTAGTTGAGACCAGACAACCAGTCAGCATTATTTGGCATAATGGCGTCGTTTGGGCCTTCTCCAAAATTCAAATAATTTGAGAAAGCGCGTTTGATCCCTGCAATATTGTCGGCGATGGTTTCAACCGTCATCAGTTTGCGGGCTTCATCTTTAAATGACGGATCACCGACCATGCCGGTGCCGCCACCCATCAGCGCAACCGGACGATGGCCGGTTTCCTGTAGCCAACGCAACATCATGATTTGCATCAGATGGCCGACATGCAAACTCGATGCCGTTGGATCATAGCCAATATACGCAGTCACTGTTTCCTTGGCGAAAAGTTCATCCAGACCCGATTCATCGGAGATCTGATGAATAAAGCCGCGTTCGGAAAGTGTGCGTAGAAAATCGGACTTAAAGCCGGACATTGATTTTTCCTGTCTGACAAAAGGATTGTGATAGGGGAAACCCCAGAGAGCAGGCCGTGAATATTATTCCGGTAACTGACACAATCCAGCCTTTAACATTATTGCAGGGCAAATCACAATAAAGGTATTGCTAGCCTGACGTTGATTTCGTGGCAAAATACTGTCGTTTTATGCTGTTTTTGTATGAGATGTGATCTGCTTGCGTCTGTATGAGCGATAAAACGACAATGAGCTGAACCGGAAAGAGTGATTATGACCGCATTATATCGCGCCATCGGACTGATGAGCGGCACTTCCATGGACGGTATTGATCTGGCGCTGATTAAAACAGACGGCGAGCAGGTGGTTGAGTGTATTGCTGCGGGCAGTCAGACTTATTCCGATGCGTTTCGCGCCCGTCTGAAACAAGGGCTTGTAGATGCCAGAGGCATGACGCAGCGCGAGGAGCGAAGCGGTATCCTAAAGCAGCTTGAGCATGATTTGACATTGCTGCATGCCATTGCCGTGCAGGACTTTTTGTTCGCGCAAGGTCTGAGCGCTAATGATGTGGATGTGATCGGCTTTCATGGCCAGACGGTGCTGCATCGCCCTGACGATGCACTGACAGTACAGATCGGTGACGGTACATTGCTGGCACAGGAAACCGGTATTGATGTGGTATATGATATGCGTGCGGAAGATATGCGCCATAGTGGGCAGGGCGCACCGCTTATCCCCGCTTATCATGCGGCCTTAGCGCATAATCTGGAGCAGAAGCCGGATATGCCGGTTGTTTTTGTCAATATTGGCGGGATTTCCAATCTGACCTATGTCGATGAAGCAGGGCGATTGGCAGCTTTTGATAGTGGCCCCGGTAATATGCTGATTGACCAGTGGATGGAATTGCACGCACAAGGCAGTTTTGATGTGGGTGGTGCTTTGGCATTGCGTGGCACTGTGAATAGTGATCTGGCAGCACATTACTTAAGCAATGCATTCTTTCGCGGTAATCAGCGCCGCTCACTGGATCGCGGAGATTTTGCTGTGCCTTCGATAGGTGCTATATCACTGGAAGATGGTGCCCGCACATTGGCCTATGTCGCAGCGGCGTCAATTCTGCAATCGGCGTCTCATCTGCCGCAAAAGCCTTGTAGCTATGTTGTGAGTGGCGGCGGACGTAAGAATGCAGCAATCATGGCCGAGCTGACTGCTTTGGCACAAGCTGAAGGTGCAGTGGTGATTGATGCGGATACAGCAGGGCTGGATGGTGATTCTATGGAGGCTGAAGCCTGGGGTTATCTGGCTGTTCGCAGCCTGAAAGGCTTGCCGCTGACTTATCCCTCAACAACCGGTTGCGACAGGCCGGTAAGTGGCGGTGTGTTGGTAAAGGCATAACAAAAAAGACCGGCTAATCGCCGGTCTCTTGTTTTTATCGTAGCTATCAACGCAAGCGCTGCTTCAGCGCAGGCGCTTTTGGCGAACTTCTGTCAGCTCACCCATCAGGCGGCGATCCAGATATTCCGAACATTCGGCAATCAGTTCATCGCCCATGCCGGAGAAAAAGTGGTTGGCACCGGCCATAGTGTTCTGCGTGATTGTGATACCCTTCTGGGTTTTCAGCTTATCAACCAGAACCTGCACATCTTTCGGTGGTGCAACCTTATCCTGATCACCATGAATGATCAGACCCGATGAAGGGCAAGGTGCGAGGAACGAGAAATCGTAGGTGTTCGGCTGCGGTGCAATCGACATGAACCCTTCGATTTCCGGACGGCGCATCAGAAGCTGCATACCGATCCACGCGCCGAAGGAATAACCGGCAACCCAGCAATTTTTCGAATCAGGGTGCAGAGACTGTACCCAGTCCAGTGCACTCGCCGCATCGGACAGTTCACCGGCGCCGTGGTCGAATTCACCCTGACTGCGTCCGATTCCGCGGAAGTTAAACCGCAGCGTTGTGAAATTGCGGCTCTGGAACATGTAAAACAGATCATAAACGATCTTGTTATTCATAGTGCCGCCGAATTGCGGATGCGGGTGCAGGATGATGGCGATTGGTGCATTCTTTTCGCTTGAAGGCTGATAACGCCCTTCAAGACGACCCGCAGGACCATTAAAGATTACTTCTGGCATATGTACTCCGCTATAACCGCCGAGTTGCGTGACCATTTGGCTGGTTCGCAACACAAGTGTCGTATTTGTTATTTATAAGCCTGATTGTTACCAATCACGACTTTACGGCTTAAATTCTGAGCAAATCCTTGACTGTTTCGCTCATAAAACTTAAAACCGACTTTAGAATCTTTCAAAACTGGAGGGTGTAAAAAACACTCATGCAGCTTAATAGTCTGCTCTGGTTTGAAATTTCAAGATAATTGCGCGTTTAACGCAAATATGGTGCTTCGCGAAAGAGTCTGCAATGTCAAAGCCGCGTATCTATTTTGATTATAATGCCAGTGCGCCGTTAAGTGAAGCGGCGCGTGAGGCTGTGATCGCGGCTTTGCAAATTACAGGTAATCCGTCATCCGTGCATCAGGAAGGCCGCGCCTCGCGAGCCCTGATTGAAGCTGCGCGCCGCGATGTGGCTGCGCTTTGCAATGCCAAGCCGGATCATGTGTTTTTTACCTCCGGTGCAACCGAGGCTGCAACAACATTGCTGACGCCGGTTTATAAGATGGGGCGTTCGGAATTGCGCCTGTCACATCTTTATGTTTCGGCCACTGAGCATCCTTGCATGTTGTCCGGCGGGCGCTTTGCTGCGGAAAACATGACTGTGCTGCCGGTTGATCATCAGGGCATTGTTGATCTGGATGTGCTGGAACAGGCTTTGAAAGCGCATGACAAATCCAAAGGCCTGCCGCTGGTTGCAGTACAGTGGGCGAATAATGAAACCGGCGTCATTCAGCCGATAGCTAAAATCGGCGCGCTGGTAAAAGCTGCGGGCGGTTTCTTTATTGTCGATGCCGTACAGGCTGCAGGGCGCATTGCACTTGATGTTGCTGCTGCTTCTGCCGATTATCTCATTCTCTCCTCCCACAAAATCGGCGGCCCTAAGGGTGTTGGTGCTGTGGTGGCTATCTCTGATCTGGTTATACCGTCTGCGCTGGTGCGCGGTGGCGGGCAGGAGAAGGGACATCGTGCCGGTACTGAAGCACTGCCGCTGATCGCAGGATTTGGTACCGCAGCACGCGAGGCTTTGGCAGCACAGCAAGAAGGCAGCAATCTGCCGCGCTGGTCGGATGCAATCCGCACAACAATCGAGAATGGCGTGCGCAAACTGGCTGGTGATGTTGTGGTGCATGGCGCGGCAACGGAGCGCCTGCCGAATACAAGTTTTATTTCTTTGCCCGGCATGAAGGCGGAAACCATGCAGATCGCTTTTGATCTGGGCGGTATTGCACTTTCTGCCGGTTCTGCCTGCTCATCGGGCAAAGTGGGGCCAAGCCATGTGCTGGCCGCGATGGGCTTTGACGATGAATGCGGTGCATTGCGCGTGTCGACTGAGAAGTCGGCAACAATGCAGGACGCAGAAGCATTTCTGACGATTTTCGAAAGACTGGTAGCCAGACGGGATCAGACACGCAGTCAGGTTCAGGCTCCGCTTTTGAGCGAATCGGAAAACAGCGCTGCCTGATTGGCTCAGCGCTTCTAAATGGCCGTTTATGTCGAGCGCACAGCAATGTGATGCAAAACTGGCCGGAGTTCGAAGTCTGGAGCCGTGCCTGTTTTTAACATGGCCAGCAGTCAGACTTTTATAGCGCATCAATGCGCACTATATGTTTATGACAGCAACATGATTGCTGCCATAGCGTTTTTAACTGTCGGGCCTTGACCCTGACAAGGATGGAGAACGGCGATGCCTGCAGTGCAGGAAACGATCGATCAGGTCGCCACGCTTGACGTGGATCAGTACAAATATGGTTTTGAAACAACCATCGAAATGGATAAAGCTCCGAAGGGGCTGAACGAAGATATTATCCGTTTCATTTCCGCGAAAAAAGAAGAGCCGGAATGGATGCTGGAATGGCGTCTGGACGCCTATAAGCGCTGGCTCACTATGGAAGAGCCGAAATGGGCTCGCGTAGATTATCCGGAAATTGATTTTCAGGATATCCGCTATTATGCGGCCCCTAAAAATCAGACCGGCCCTAAGTCTCTGGATGAGGTTGATCCGGAACTGCTGCGTACCTACGAAAAGCTTGGAATTCCGCTGCGTGAGCAGGAAATTCTGGCCGGTGTGCGCAAACAGGGTGAGCCGAGCGAGATTGACGGCAATCCGGCTGACAATGTCTACGCATCAGGCCGCGTGGCTGTCGATGCGGTGTTTGACAGTGTTTCTGTTGTCACCACCTTTAAGGCTGAGCTTGCTAAAGCCGGTGTGATTTTCTGCTCGATTTCGGAAGCTATTCGTGAGCATCCGGAACTGGTGAAGAAATATCTGGCTTCTGTTGTGCCGGTTTCGGACAATTATTACGCCACACTCAATTCGGCTGTCTTTACCGACGGATCATTCGTCTATGTACCTAAGGGCGTTCGCTGCCCGATGGAACTGTCGACCTATTTCCGTATCAACGAAAAAGATACCGGCCAGTTCGAGCGTACGCTGATTATTGCCGAAGAAGGCTCTTATGTGTCCTATCTGGAAGGCTGTACAGCGCCGCAGCGCGATGAAAACCAGCTCCATGCAGCTGTTGTTGAACTGATCGCACTTGATGATGCCGAAATCAAATATTCCACCGTCCAGAACTGGTATCCGGGCGACAAGGAAGGCAAGGGCGGTATCTATAACTTCGTGACCAAGCGCGGCGACTGCCGTGGCGACCGCTCGAAGATTTCCTGGACGCAGGTTGAAACCGGCTCTGCAGTCACATGGAAATACCCGTCCTGCATTCTGCGTGGTGATGATTCCCGTGGTGAGTTCTACTCGATTGCAGTATCCAACGGTTATCAGCAGATCGACAGTGGTACCAAGATGATCCATCTCGGTAAGAACACATCGAGCCGCATCATCTCCAAAGGTATTTCAGCGGGTAATTCCAACAATACCTATCGCGGTCAGGTTTCTGCCCATCGTAAAGCGACCAATGCCCGTAACTTCACTCAGTGTGACTCATTGCTGATCGGCAATGATTGCGGTGCGCATACTGTGCCTTACATCGAAGCGAAAAACTCGACTGCGCAGTTCGAGCATGAAGCAACAACCTCGAAAATTTCTGAAGATCAGCTGTTCTACGTGATGCAGCGCGGTATTCCGGAAGAAGAGGCGATTGCTCTGATCGTGAACGGCTTCGTGAAGGAAGTTATTCAGGAACTGCCGATGGAATTTGCTGTGGAGGCTCAGAAGCTTATCGGCATCTCGCTCGAAGGTTCGGTTGGTTAAACAGGGATGGCGGAGTGCGAATTCCGCCCCTTTAATCAGCTCGTTGATATTTTTCGGATCCTGAGAGATCCGGCATTAAAGGTTACACTCATGTTAGAGATCATTAATCTGCACGCCAAAATCGCTGACACGGATACAGAGATCATCCGTGGTCTGAACCTCACCGTTAAAGCCGGTGAAGTGGCTGCAATCATGGGCCCGAACGGTTCGGGTAAATCCACACTGTCTTACATTCTGGCCGGTCGTTCTGACTACGAAGTTACCTCCGGTGACATTCTGTATAACGGCGAAAGCATTCTGGAACTGGATCCTGCGGAACGTGCAGCTAAGGGCATCTTCCTTGCATTCCAGTATCCGCTGGAAATTCCGGGCGTTGCCACAATGGAATTCCTCAAAGTTGCGATGAATGCCCAGCGTAAGGCACGCGGTGAAGAAGAGCTGAAAATTCCTGAACTGCTGCGTCGCGTTAAGGAAGCTGCCGGTGGCCTGAACATGGATATGGCCATGCTGAAGCGTCCGCTCAATGTAGGTTTCTCCGGCGGTGAAAAGAAGCGTGCAGAAATTCTGCAGATGCAGCTTCTGGAGCCATCACTCTGCGTGCTCGACGAAACCGACTCCGGTCTGGACATCGATGCGCTCAAGATCGTTTCCGACGGCGTTAATGCTCTGCGTTCGCCTGACCGTGCAGTGATCGTGATCACTCACTATCAGCGTCTGCTGGAATATATCGTACCGGACAGCGTGCATGTTCTCTACAAAGGACAGGTGATCAAATCCGGCGATAAGAGCCTCGCACTGCATCTGGAAGAAAACGGTTACGCTGAAATCATCGGCGCTGTTGCTTAAAGAGAGGGATGAATATGAACGTCCATCCTCAAAAAGTCAGAACACCGGCTGAGAATACTTTGCTTGATGCATTCGCAGTTCGCGTTGGTGATCTGCCGGGTGACACAGAAGTTCTGAGCGCCCGTGATAATGCACTGGAAGCTTTGAAAATCAACGGTCTGCCTGGCCGTCGTATCGAAACTTGGCACTATACAGATCTGCGTACACTGCTGCGCTCTGTTGCGCCGTTTGATGCGAATGTGACGCACAAATCTGTTGCGCCGCTGCTCGACGGTTCTGCCGTTCTGACCGTTGCTAATGGCATTGCGCAGAAATCCGTGCAGATCGAAGGTGTCCGCGTTGAAGCTATCCGCGATATTCTGGGACAGGGCATTACTGCCCATACCCTGAAAGTCCGTGGTGACGATGATGCGATCGGCCAGATCAACGCAGCCTATGCCAGCGATGGCTGGGGTCTGTCTGTTGCTGACGGTACCGAGCTGGAACAGGCGATTGAGCTGCAGAATTTGCAGCCTTCCGGCCAGTCCCATGTGCGTTTTCCGGTGAAGATCGGCTCGAATGTCAAAGCGACATTTGTTGAGCGTCAGATCGGTGGCGAAGCTGAAACCTTTGCAACCAGTGTCGGCCATGTGACCATTGCTGATAATTCAGAAATCGTCTGGGTTATCGTGCGTGAGCATACGGATCTCTCTACCCAGCTGTCGCAGATCAATGTGACAATCGGTGAGAATTCCAAGCTGATCCTGTTCGTGATGAATGCCGGCGGCAAGCTGGTACGTCAGGAAATCAATGTGGATGTGCAGGGCGAAGGCTCTGACTTCCAGCTGCGTACGCTTAACCTGCTTGGCGGCGAAACAGTGACTGACGTGACCATGAATGTTGGTCATCTCGTTGAAAACACCACCTCGACCGAGGTTGTGCGTAACGTGGTGACAGACAAAGCTCGCGGTATTTTTCAGGGTATGATCCGCGTTGCGCAGATCGCTCAGAAGACTGACGCGAAAATGGCTTGCAACACCTTGCTATTATCAGATGATGCGGAATTTGCGGCTAAACCTGAGCTGGAAATCTTTGCTGATGATGTGGCCTGCGGTCATGGTGCAACTGTGCGTGAGATTGAAAAGGATCACCTTTTCTATCTGATGGCGCGCGGTGTGCCTGAGAATGCAGCCCGTGGCCTGCTGGTCAAAGCCTTTATCGCAGAAGTTATCGAAGAGCTGGAAAACGAGGTTCTCGTTGAAAAGCTGGAAGATATCTTGCAGGCATGGCTCGAAAAGCACGCATAATAATGCATATAGAGAGCGGGAAATTTCCCGCTCTTCTTCCCTGATATAGAGCACTTGTTGCCCTTATTGATTTTTGTGAGCACGCAGTGCTCTTGCCTGCTTTTTTGAGCACAAAGTGCTCAGGAGTACGATTATGAATCAATTATCGTCTGTACTGCAAAATTATGATGTTGAAGCAATCCGTCGTGATTTCCCGATCCTGTCGCGTGAAGTCTATGGCAAGCCGCTGATCTATCTCGATAATGGTGCCTCCGCACAGAAGCCGCAGGCGGTTATTGATGCGATAACGCATGCCTATTCCAACGAATATGCCAATGTGCATCGCGGTCTGCATTTTCTCTCCAATGCCGCAACTGATGCCTATGAGCGCTCGCGTGAAAAAGTACGCAGCTTTCTCAATGCCGGTTCTGTAGACGAGATCATCTTTACCAAATCGGCGACTGAGGCGATCAACACTGTCGCCTATGGTTATGGTATGCCGAAAATCGGTGAGGGTGATGAAATCCTGCTCTCCATTCTTGAGCATCATTCCAACATCGTGCCGTGGCATTTCATTCGTGAGCGTCAGGGTGCCAAACTGGTTTTCGCACCGGTGGATGATGAAGGTGTGTTCCACCTTGAAGAATTCGAGAAATGCATCACGCCGAAAACCAAACTGATTGCCCTGACTCATATGTCCAATGTGACGGGTACGGTTCTGCCGATTAAAAAGATCGTCGAACTGGCGCATGCGCGCGGTATTCCGGTGCTGGTAGATGGTTCTCAGGCTGCCGTGCATATGCCGGTGGATGTTCGTGATCTCGGTTGTGACTGGTATATTATGACCGGCCACAAGCTCTATGGCCCGTCCGGTATCGGTGTGCTGTATGGCCGTATGGAAATGCTGGAACAGATGCGCCCGTTTATGGGTGGCGGGGAAATGATAGAAGAAGTGACGGTTGATAATGTCACTTATAATCATCCGCCGCATCGTTTTGAGGCCGGAACACCGCCGATCGTGCAGGCTATTGGATTGGGCGCAGCCCTTGACTATATAGAGAGCATAGGTCGTGAGGCGATTTCTGCCCATGAAGCTGATTTGCGTCTCTATGCACATGAAGCTCTGGCGAAAATTAACTCGCTGCGTATTGTTGGTAATGCACCGGATAAAGGCGCGATCATCGCATTTGAAATGCAGGGCATTCATGCCCATGATGTTTCAACTCTGATTGACCGTGCCGGTATTGCCGTACGGGCAGGCACGCATTGTGCTCAGCCGCTGTTGCAGCGCTTTGGTGTGACATCGACCTGCCGTGCTTCCTTCGGTATGTATAATACCCGTGCGGAAGTGGATGCTCTGGTTGCAGCGCTTGAAAAAGCAAGACAGTTTTTTGGATGACGAATATGGATACGAAACCGGAAGTACCGGCTGCAGAGGCCGTAGCCTCAGAAAATGAAAGTGGCGCCTCAAAGGTGTTTTCCGCTTCCGCAATTCCGGAAGCGGAATTGCTGCGTCTGACTGATGATATCATCAGTGCGCTGAAGACTGTCTATGATCCGGAAATTCCGGCGGATATTTATGAACTCGGCCTGATTTATAAAGTGGATATTGAGGATGACCGTACAGTCAAAATCGATATGACGCTGACTGCACCTGGTTGCCCTGTTGCCGGTGAAATGCCGGGCTGGGTGGAAAATGCGGTTAGTACTGTTGAGGGCGTTTCCCATGTGGAAGTGACTATGACATTTGATCCGCCATGGTCGCCGGATCGTATGTCCGAAGAAGCTCAGGTTGCTGTGGGCTGGTACTGATTTTAAACGCTGCGGAAACGCAGCGTTTTTTATTTAAAGCATTTCCAGCAAAAGTGGGAACCGCCTTCGCGGGGAAAGCAATTCACTGGATTGCTTTCTTTCCCGCTTCGATGCGTAGGATAATGCGTCACAAAAATAGAGCATTTCCAATTCATCTATTTATCATAATTTGAAAATGCTCTAGCGGGCATGTAGGCTAAGATAATCTGACACAACCTGTTTGCTGATAGGGCTGATTTGCTGTTCGCCATCCTGCATGAGATCGGCAACGCTCTGGCTGCGCAAAGCATCCCGCCAGAGTTTTTCAGCCGCCAGCATACGCGACTTGATGAAACAATCCTGTTTGTAGTGGCAAGGTTCTTTTGGCTTTCCTGGTGCGCGGCGGCGGATTTCCCGACAGATAAAAGCAGGTTCTTTGCCGTCAATCGCTTCCACAATGTCGAGCAAGGTAATTTGCTGCGGGGGATGCGCGAGGCGGTAGCCGCCACGCGGTCCCGACACTGCAATAATCACATCAGCAGCGGTGAGGGCACGAAGGTGCTTCAGCAGATAACTCTCAGATACGCCGTGCAGTTCTGCGAGATGTTTGCCTGCAAGAACTTTATCTTCCGGTAGTCCTGATAATACGAGTGCGCAATGCAATGCTGCCTCAACTCCGTCGCTCATTCTGCGCATATTACAACCTTGTGATTTCTTGTTTTGCAATCATGGATATATTATATCTATGATTCTGAGGCAAACTCTTATTGCAAGGCATATGTGATGAAAAACAGAATGAATGTCGCGAAAGTCGCTCCGGCTCTCTATCAGTCCATACAGGCATTGGACGCAGCGGTTGATGCGGCAGGACTGGAGCCGCGTTTACTCCATCTTCTGAAAATCCGTTCTTCGCAGGTTAATGGCTGCTCTTATTGCACCGACTTGCACATTCGTGATGCCCATCAGGACGGGATGGATATGCAGACACTCTATATGACGAGCGCATGGCGTGAATCGCCGTGTTTTGATGCGCGTGACCGTGCAGTGCTGGAATGGACAGAACACCTGACGCAGATTGCGGTACTCGGCGTGCCGGATGCTCTTTATGAGTGTGTGAAAGCACTGTTCTCCGAAGAAGAGATTGCCAAGCTGATTGTGGCGGTCGGCATGATTAATTTGTGGAACCGGATTGGCGTCAGCACGCAGCTTATTCATCCGCGTAAGCCGTAAAACAAAAAAAGCCTGTCAGTGATGACAGGCTTTCTAAAATACTGAGCACACGGATTAAGGTGCACCGCATTCCTCAGGCACGCTTTTGTCCAGCGGTAGAGGTGATTTTGACAGTGTGCCTGCCATGATTGCCATTGGCTTGAATGGCGGCACAGCCTGCATGGCAGGATTGCTCATGCTGATGGTATAGCAGCCAGTATAAACCTGCGCTTTACCTTCTGCCAGTTTGGATTCAATAGCAATTGGCACCGACCAGTAAATCTGACCCGCGCCCGGATCTGGCTCGCTGTTGCCGATTTTGACGCTTACAGATTCAGTGCCGGCATAGCCCTTGGCGTATTTCTCAAAATCATCGCCCAGCTGGCCTTCAGCATAATAGCTATAGGCGCGGGCATATTCTTTGCGGTTAATCGCATTATAATAGGATTCGAGAAGTTTTTGCGGCGTACTGCGGTCATCCAGATAATCAGGCAGTAGCAGACCTTCGGCAACTTCTTTCGTGGCTTCCGGTTCAGTGGTTTCAGGCTTCTCGGCCTCAGTCGTTTTCTTAGCATCAGGCTTGTCAGCAGGGGCTGCTTCATCCTTTGGCTTTTCGGCGTCTGTTTTATCCGTCTTAGCTTTCTCGACCTTGGCCTTTTCTTTTTCAGAATCTTTAGTTGCGGCTTCACCGGCTTTTTTCAGAGCTTCCGGTTTTACCTTCTGCTGCGTCGTTGCCTTATCTTTGGTCTCAGGGGTGCCTGCGGCCTTGGCATAAAGTGCGCTTCCGGTGAGCAGTACTGCACCGATGATTGTGGTTCCGAGCAGGCGGATGATTGCAAGGCGATGTTGCTGAGCACGATCCTGTGTGATTGCCAGTGCAACCGGACGCCGTGAAGCGGGGGAATGACGGTTCTGCTGAATGCCCATTAAAATCTCCGCTGATCAGAAGTCTAAAACCTTGATGTCTTTACAGAATAAAAGACTGCAAACAGATCATGGCAATTTTACGCTATATGGCAATATTCGGTCTTATTCTTTTAGCCTTCAAACTACAGGAAATGCAGATTTAAATGGTTGTTATGCCGTGTCCTTTACTTGCAGTGACGACTATGTGAGACTAGATAGAATATCAGAGGCTTGCCGGTTTTCAGTAATTGATGCGAAGATTTGACCACTAGCCTGACAGGTTGAAACTGCACGGCCTTGACCCGTGTACAGATACAAGTGAGATATTTTATGGGACGTTTTGCCATAATGACCCTGACTGACGCGGCAGCGGAACGCGTGCGCGAAATTCAGGCCTCCCATGAGGATGCTTTGGGCATTCGCGTGGGGGTGAAAAAAGGCGGTTGCGCCGGTATGGAATATACCATCGCGCTGGCTGAAGAAGCCAAAGCCGGTGATGATCTGATCGAGCTTGATGGTGCCAAAGTTTATGTCGCTCCGGAAGCTGCATTGTTTTTGCTCGGCACCCAGATGGATTTTGAAGTGACGACACTGCGCACCGGATTTGTGTTTAATAATCCGAACCAGACCTCGGCTTGCGGTTGTGGTGAATCTGTTGAGCTGACACCAGTCTCGCAAGAAGCGCTGGACGCTGCCCATAATGCAGCCTGAGGTTTGTTCTGAATAACAGAGAATAAAAAGAAACCCGCCATTTGGCGGGTTTTTTGTTTTTAGATGTTGATTGGTATCAGCATGAAGGCCGGAATATCATCGCCGAAGCCCAGCGGTGACGGCTCATCATCAAAATCACGACGATGGCGCTTATTATTCTGCTGACCATTCTGCGTGTGGTTCTGACGGCGCTCATCATTGCCATTCTTATGCGGAGCAGGGCGAACCGGCTCCTGCGTAACGGCTGTCCCGAGAGAAACATTATCCGGAATAACCGGCTGTGGTGCATCAAGAGCAGAAATGTCTGCCATCACCGGTGCTTCGGCAACTTTTTCTTCTGCTGCACGTGGCTGTGCCTGTTTTTCTTTGTGCTCTTTGGCTTCGCGTGGCTTCTTACCGTTCTTGCCACGGCTATTACGACCGCGACGACCGGTTTCTTCGGTCTCTTCCTGCGCAGGCAGGCTCGACAGATCGCCATCCAGCCATTCGATCTTTTCGCCGATCATCTTTTCGATGGCATCGAGATGTTTTGTGTCAGAAGCCGTAATGATCGAGAAAGCCTTGCCCGAACGACCGGCACGACCGGTACGGCCGATACGGTGAACATAATCTTCCGCATGGATCGGAATGTCATAGTTGAACACATGGCTGACATCCGGAATATCCAGACCACGGGCAGCCACATCAGAGGCGACCAGCAGCTGAAGATTGCCGTCTTTAAAATTGCTCAGCATGGTCATGCGTGCACGCTGATCCATATCGCCATGCAGTGCACCGGCATTAAAGCCGTGCTTTACCAGCGAGCGGAACAGTTCGGACACATCCATTTTGCGATTGCAGAAAATGATCGCGTTTTTCAGCTCATCGCCTTCGGCCTGGATAAGATCACGCAGCACTGCGCGCTTATCCCATGGCTTCTTGGCTGACTTAACCAGACGCTGGGTCACAGTCTTTGCGGTTGTTGATGCTTTAGCAACTTCAACGCGGGCTGGCGAATGCAGGAACTGCTCGGTCAGCTTAGTGATTTCTGCAGGCATGGTGGCCGAGAAGAACAAGGTCTGGCGGGTGAACGGGATCAGCTTGCAGATACGTTCGATATCAGGGATGAAACCCATATCCAGCATACGGTCTGCTTCGTCGATAACCAGAATTTCGACGCCGGTCAGCAGCAGCTTGCCGCGCTCAAAATGGTCAAGCAGGCGGCCTGGTGTGGCGATCAGAACATCGGCACCGCGTTCCAGCTTGCGTTCCTGTTCTTCAAAGGAGACGCCGCCGATCAGCAGAGCCACGTTGATACGGTGATTAACGCCGTATTTTACAAAATTCTCTTCCACCTGAGCCGCAAGCTCACGGGTTGGTTCGAGAATAAGTGTGCGCGGCATACGTGCACGGGCGCGGCCTTTTTCAAGCAGGTGCAGCATCGGCAGCACGAAAGATGCTGTTTTTCCGGTACCTGTTTGCGCAATACCGAGAACGTCTTTACGTTCCAGAGCATGAGGAATGGCGCCAGCCTGAATAGGAGTAGGGGTGGTGTAACCGGCGGCTTCTACCGCTGCCAGTATTTTCGGTGACAGACCGAGTTCTGCAAATGTCGTCAATGGAGGCGTAGCTCTCTTTTTGGAAGAAGCGCACTGGACCCGACCGGTAATGTCCGCATGACAACAGGACAGGAAAAGCGCTTATGTTTGCGCATTGCGTTAAAATTAATAAAGCCGTTACGGGGAACGGCTCAAAAAGTCAACAAAAATGCCATTTTTGCTGCAAAATAGGGTGATTTAATTGTCATTATGGCAGGCTATTACTCTGCCTCCAGTTAATAGATGCCGCTCATTGCTCTTGAAGTGCTTGGTTTCGCCATTTTAATAGCGGAATTGCTCGTTCAAAATGCGCTCATCCCATGTATGTTCTTCGTCAAAGAGCAGGGTTACGCTGTTTTGCGTGTCTTCACGCACGGTTACGGAAGTCACTGATTTTACCTCTGTATGGTCGGCAACGGCGTTAACCGGTCGTTTTTCAACCTCAAGAATATCCATCCGCACTGTGACGGATTTTGGTAATAAGGCCCCGCGCCAGCGACGTGGGCGGAAAGGGCTGACAGGGGTGAGGGCGAGCAGCGGAGAGTCGAGCGGCAGGATCGGCCCTTGAGCAGACAGATTATAGGCAGTGGAACCGGCAGGCGTAGCAACCATCAGACCGTCGCAGATCAGTTCTTCCAGCCGCACTTTGTCATCAATACTGATACGGATTTTGGCCGCTTGGTAAGATTGACGTAAAACCGAAACCTCATTGATCGCCAATGCTTTGACGGTGCCGCTCTCAAGGGATTCTGTAATCATCTCCAGAGGGCGGATTGTTTCGGCATGGGCTGCGGCAACACGCTTTGGCAAATCATCCTCATGATACTCATTCATCAGGAAGCCGACCGAGCCGCGATTCATACCGTAAATCGGGCGGCTCTGATTCATATGGTCGTGCAGAGCCTGCAACATCACACCATCGCCACCCAGCACAATGAGTGCATCGGCTTCTTCCGCAGGTGTTTCACCATAGCGTTTGCGCAATGATTCCGCGGCTGAGACGGATTCCGGGGTGCCTGAGGTGATATAAAAGAATTTTTTATATGGGTATTTCATCAGTTTCCGCCGAAAAGCTGCATGATTGGATGAGGTTTTGTAGCCTAAATGTGGATAAGAGGCAAAACATTGTTATTTTTTGCAGTTCGATGTGATTTTCCGTTTTACAACCAAAAAGAATATGCTATCTAGCCGTCAGTTGCCCTTATAGCTCAGTTGGTAGAGCACCTGATTTGTAATCAGGGGGTCGGGAGTTCGAGTCTCTCTGGGGGCACCACTTACAATTTTCTCATTGTAATTGTTGCAATTTATAACTGATCCTTTAGATAGGATGGGTGTTGTAGATGCATCTAAGATTTTCCCATCATTTCATTTTGTTTACTGAGTGCTGGCACCGCCTGCTGGATGCTTCGGCGTTATCATGGTTTGCCTTGTCTGTTTCAGTAACGCTATATGTCTGGTTTTGCTATTCAGAACTCTGAGCGCTTTTGATTCTGTTCGGTATTTTGCTTTTGTGAGTCGCTATTTGTGTTTTCAAAAGGCTGGGATTTTGGGCAATTTTATATCAATAAAAGAAGCGCACAGCCGACAAAATCAACATTTTAGTGCCGGTTTACATTATCCTGTGGTTTTCTCTGATCTATTTGCAGAGTTTGCAGTTTACAAACGAAAAGAATATGCTATCTAGCCGTTGTTGCCCTTATAGCTCAGTTGGTAGAGCACCTGATTTGTAATCAGGGGGTCGGGAGTTCGAGTCTCTCTGGGGGCACCACTGACAACTTTCTCATTGTAATTGTTGTGTTTTTAGCAGCGAATTTCTTACATGAAATTTGCTTGTATAGAATTCCTTTGTTCAGACGCTTCTTATCTCTTCCCTGATCAGATTATCATTTTGATGCAAGTTCTTTGGAAGTAATCATCGCTTGTTTTAGCCGTATAGGCTTATTCACAATTGAAACGAGACGGCTCAGGTAAAGCCAGAATTTCAGCGCTGCCAAACAGGATTGGTTTAACGAGAATTTTGTACATATCCGCATCGAAGAGTGTGTCTTTATCCAGCCGGTAGTTTTTCAAACCTTGCATGGATTTATAACTGCCATGATAGCGCCAGTTATGCAGCACATGATATTGTTTCAACCGGCCGAAGCTCTCTTTCACGGCAATCGCACCGCTATAGGGCCATGCAGCCAGCGTGAATTGTTTAAGCGCTGTCTCTAAGCGCGTGTTGTGTTGGTCTATGCCCTCTTTACCGCAGCAGGCGCCTGCACATTTTTGTATTGCTGAGCGAAAACAGCCTCTGCCTTTGGTGTGCGGTTCAAAACCAAGAACACTCAGGCATAATTTATATTCGTCAGCGAGTTCGCGCAGGCGGTCTTTGGCGGAAAACTGGTTTTTGAATATGCCATAGACATTATTGGCAGGTTCATCGGTCATGTCATCAGTATACTGGATGTGCAGCCCTGTTTCATTCAGCACAAATGAGCAGGTATCTTTGGTTTTTCGCAACCTGCGATTAAACAGCGGCTGTTGCTGCTTAATCATCTGTGCTTCCAGTAAGAGTGCGCTTATCTCGCCGGCGGTCGGAATATAGCTGATAAGGGCTGTCTGCTTTAGCAGGCGTGCTTCTTTTGGTGTGCGCAAATGGGAGAGCAGACGTGTTCTGATATTGATGCTCTTGCCGATATAGAGCGGATAGTGATTGTTCGCCCCGTGAAAGGTATAAACACCCGGAACCTGAGGTGAGGCGGCCACTTGTTCTCTCAATGAGGCAGGGTACTGATACAGTACATCATCCGGTGCCGCTTTTTGCGAGGGAAGATGGTGAGGGAACATGGAGCTTGCTGTCTCGGTCTTTATCTGTGGTGTTCTTAATGTTTTACGAAAGCGACACAATTAGGGCTGAGCGTTTTTACGAATGTAAAATGCGCTGAAATTTAACGGTGCGCACGTATAGATTAAGCTGTTTGCTTGCGTTGCAGGCGCAGAAAATTTGTTTTTATAAAATTCGGTTACAGTCATTCATTTCTGACGAGGAGCACAACGCCAGCCGGATCAGATGTCCAATGTCCGTTGACTTCATCAAGAGGCTCCAGCTCGTCGCGTAGCGGACTTCCAAGATGTTTCAGTGCCTGATCGGGATCGTCTGTGAACAGTTCGAGCCACACATCAACCTGACTTTGCTTCTCGACACGATCAATCCATAAGGTCATGTCTCCGAAAATAAAGCCCACACTGGCCTTCAGTTCTTTTTTGACCGGTAGTCCTACTTTATCCCGGTAATAGGCAACTGTTTCTGCCCATTTGTGGAGCGGTACTTTGATGGCAATATTTTTCCCTGCTGTGATTTTCATGCTTCCTCCCGTTGCAATTTTGAGCCGGTAAAGACAGAATTTAATCAGGAAATATACGATACTATAATTCGGCTGATGCCAAGGGGAGAGTTGTGTATGCCGGAAACCGCTAATCTGATTGCTTTTGCTCTTATTGCCCTTGGTATGGTGCTGACGCCAGGGCCGAATATGGTCTATTTGATTTCAAGGTCTATCTGTCAGGGGCGCAAAGCAGGGTTGATTTCTCTGGGAGGTGTGGCGCTTGGCTTTGTGTTTTATATGCTCTGTGCTGCTCTTGGCATCACTGCAATCGTCATGGCTGTTCCCTATGCTTATGATGCACTTCGCTTTGGTGGTGCGCTTTATCTGCTTTATCTGGCGTGGCAAGTTTTGAAGCCGGGCGGAAGATCGCCGTTT
Source organism: Bacillus subtilis (assembly GCA_021733665.1). Taxonomy (GTDB): domain Bacteria; phylum Pseudomonadota; class Alphaproteobacteria; order Rhizobiales; family Rhizobiaceae; genus Pseudochrobactrum. The sequence goes on along the minus strand of JAHREI010000002.1, from coordinate 732,598 downwards.
CAGGTGAAAGACTTGCCTAAAGACAGCGATAGTAAGTTATTTATGATGGGTTTTTTGACTAACCTGCTGAACCCCAAAATTGCTGTTATGTATCTGTCATTACTGCCTCAGTTCATTAGTCCGGAGCATGGCAGTATATTGGCGCAATCACTGGTTCTTGGCTCTGTTCAGATTGTTATTAGTGTGAGCGTTAATGCGATTATAGCTGTCACAGCAGGCAGTCTTGCGGTCGTCCTTGCCAGTCGTCCAAGCTGGCTTGTTGCACAAAGATGGCTGATGGGAACGGTTCTGACCGGGTTGGCGCTACGCATGCTGACAGAGGCGCGCCGTCAGGTTTAAAATCGAGAATTTACAGAGTTTCAGTAATTCGCTTGCGTACAGAAATAATGTTCGCTTGGGTATCGTTTCATATAAATATTTGCGACTTCGTAACAGAATGCTTTGTCGTCTTTGAAACCGTAGATGACGGCTACGCTTTCGGGACCGTCTGGGCCGCTACGAACGAGAAAAAAATCAGGTGAAGCGCCGATCGGTCCTTTAGCAAGATGCTTCTCAATGGCTAATGCAGCGTCTCCGCTATTGCTTTCGCAGGCTTGCAGCAGAATGCATAGCAGGAGTGCTGACAATAACTTCGCCGGTGCTTTTTTGGTGTTGTGTTTTTTGCAAATGCCGGTTGTTGGCAGGCTGCGCTCAGGCTGCATGAAATTAATTCTCGATCAGGAAAAAGACGAGTGGAGAAAGGCCTTGAAGGCGGTTCTCCTTGAATTTGAGCGTGTTTGGATTAACTGGCCGATTAAGTCTATACTATTGATTTTTAATAATTTTATATTTGTAAGTTATATTTTTATAATCAGTCATAAATAAACTTAGGAGCGGCTTGTGGGGCGGCAGTAAGTTGAGGGCTCTCGTTTGTAAATATTTGTTTGCTCTGCAGTTTTGATACGTTTCAATAATGTGCAGTTGCGTGAGCAACTTGCTCCGAGGCAACCTCTGAGGATCGGCTGCCCGTCAAATGATACAAAATCGGATTATTGCTTTTTGGTTTGTAAGCAGGAACTTGTCAGCGATGCAACGGATGAGATTCCACCACAGAATAATAATCGTAACTGGTGGGAACCGCCAACATCATCGATCTATCAGCCGCCGCAACCGCGACCGTCTCCGCCGGTGTATCGCATGGTCTGCAAGCCACAAACCAAACTCTGACAGGAAATGTAAAAGCGGCCTTTTCGTTTCCGTAAAAAGGCCGCCTTCAAAAATCAATATAGCGCAGAGCCTAAGCCCGGCTATTTTAAAACAAATGCTGCGGTTATTTACAATTGGCTGTGTAGATCTGACCGCGGCTGTTGCGATACTGGCATTTGCCGTTACGCAGGTTGCGAACCAGAAGGCCGCCGACCGCACCGGCACCGGCACCAATCAGTGCACCTTTGCCGCCACCAGCGATACCGCCGATAACTGCGCCTGCAGCAGTACCTACGCTCAAATCTTTTTCTGTTGAAGTACAGCCGGAGAGTGCAACAATCGCGGCCACTGCAATGATAGCTAAACGCATGATAAAGTCCTTATTGGTCGTAGACCTGATCTAGAAGCTGCCGGTTTTATGATTTCTGTTCTGCCAGTAACGGTTGCGCATACGCGGTGCCAGAAACCAGGAAATAAACGGTGTAATCAGAAAACTGCAGCCAATGACGACAGGAATAAGATATTTAGCGTTTTGCGCTAAATCAGGGATTGTAAGTACAATGATCATGCCAATTCCGAACAATACGGCATTGACCATCAGGCTCAGTAATACGGCAATCTGAAAACGAGTAGACATTCATTTGCCTCCCATATGCTCTTTCCTATCAACGCGACCAGATATGATTTGGTTCCGTTGATATTGCCGTGCACCAGACTCACGGAGCATTATCGGGATAAAGAAACTATTTCAGCAGACCGATATTATTTCAAGCAGCGCCTAATACTCTCTCTTTAAATTGACTGTGACAATTTCTGCCGTTCAGGAAACAGAATATAAATATCCCCGAAAACAAAGCCTGCTTTCGGGGATGAAACTCAGAAGCTGAGGTAACGCTGACTTGTCTACCGAAGTTGCTGCATACGTGTTGCAACATACCAGCCAATGATCGGGGTAACGACCAAGGCAATGCCGACGACTGTGAGCATCGGGTAAATCGGCTTATGTGACAGAGCAGGCACTGTCAGAACGACAATAAAACCGCAACCGACGAGAACAATAAATGCAATCGAGCCGATCATTGATGCCAGATGAAAGTTTGTAGACATTCGTCCCTCCGAACGGTTCTGTTGAACCGGAAACCTTGTAACTTGTGTGTCTTCTGCGGCTTCGTAAAAGGGATGCAGAGAGAAAGCCTGTTTATGAATATCTCTGCATTAAACGGGTATTTCCGAAGCACTGTTCATTTCAAATCATGCTATGCGATATATACTCTGCGAGTTCAGTTTATGCATTGATCAGGATCAAGGCCTGAGCAGTTGCGGAACCGCTTTACGGGCGCAGATTTTCAATACGCGCGATCAGTTCAGCTATTTCATGCGGATCGTGAATTCCGCTTTCATAAATCCGGATTACTGTGTGCGCTAATCTGTTTTTATCTTCATCAGTTAACGGACAGTGGCCCAGTAGTTCACATGTTTCGTCATAGGCAGACTGAAGCAAGTTTACCTGATCAGGTTTGTATACCCCAAGATAATCTGACTTTTGAAAAGGCATGCTATCTCTCCCGTATCCTCAATCTTGTCCTAAAAAATAAATAAAGCAATGAAATTACACTTACGGTTTAGAATTGTTATTAATTGCGTGCTTTAAATAAAAAAACAGCCCGACAAATTGCCGGGCTGTTTTGTGTTGATTGAATTATTCAGCGTCTGAGTTTTTGTGCTGCTCATCATTCTGGTCATGATGACCACCATTATCGTGGTATTTGCCTTTACCATGGCGTTTGCCATGTTTCAGCTCACTGCGATCAAGTTTGCCGTCTTTATTCTTATCAAGCTCTGCAAAACGGGCAGTGCGGTGCTTCTCGATGGCTTCAAGAGAGATCTTGCCATCACCGTTCACATCAAGGCGACGCTCCATCCGGTCTGCTGCACGCTTGACCATCATTTTCTGCGCATGGGCTTCAATTTCTTCACGGGAGAGAATGCCGTCCTTATTGGTGTCAGCGGCTTTCAACTCTTCCATACGAGTGAATTTTTCCAGATCAATCGGACCACGATCACGGTGGCCTGATGTATGCTGCGCAGTTTGCTCAACATTCTTCTCTGTCTTTTCTTGCGCTAAGACTGGTGCTGCAAGAACTGAGGAAGCAACGAGTGCGAGAATGATTGTTTTTGTATTCATAGTTATAATAACTCCGTCATGCGTTACACTAAGCCTTGGGATGGCATGCGGAGTAATATTGACCTGCAATGTGGGATCAATATGGAATGTCTAATTACAAATTTGTAATGTTATGCATGAAATTATTCATGTTTTTGAAAGTGTTATAGAATGCAATGACTTGTAGTGAAATTCTTGCGCATTCCGGGTTTTATATTTGTCCGGAATACGCGTTGCAGGCTATTAATGTGCAGGGTGCAGGGCATCATTGAGGTACATGCAGGTCAACATTGTGAACACATAGGCCTGAATTATGGCCATCAAAAACTCAAGTGCGGTGATGCCGACAGTCATAGCGAGCGGCAAAACAGAGCTGACAATACCTAAAGTTCCAAGCCCTGCCAGCGAGGCAACAAATCCGGCAAAGACCTTCAATGTAATATGACCGGCCAGCATAACCGCGAAAAGACGTACGGAGTGACTGACGGGGCGCGAGAAATAAGACATCAGCTCAATCGGTACGATGATCGGTGCAAGCACCAGCGGCACACCGGAAGGCATGAACAACCGGAAGAAGCTTGTGCCGTTGCGCATCAGACCGTAGAGCGTAACGGTCAGAAAGACGGTTAGTGCCAGGCCAAATGTCACAATAATATGCGCTGTGACGGTAAAGGCATAGGGGAACATTCCCAGCAGATTGGCTGTAAGAATGAACATGAAGAGCGAGAAGACCAGCGGAAAGAAGCGTCTGCCTTCTTCACCGGCATTATCGCGCAGGGTGGAAAACACAAATTCATAAAGAATTTCTGCGGAGGATTGCCAGCGTCCCGGGATCAATGTTCTGCCGCGTGCGGACAGAAACAGGTAGAGACCGGCACCGACGGTTGCGATCAGCATGAATAGGGCAGAATTGGTAAAAGCGATCTGCATACCGCCGACTTCACCCAAATTTGCAATCGGTTTGATTTCAAACTGTGCGATTGGTCCGGCCATGAGATCGTCTCCCTGTTCGATGAGCGTATCGAACGATAGAGCGATTCGCACATTCTGTGCCACTACAAGGCTGGGATCATAAGACATAAAAAACAGAGGCCTCGTTATAAGACCTCTGTTCATTTAATCCCGCAAAAGACGTTTGCGTTCTTTCAGGCTGTGTTATGCAGCCTGATTGAGTGCTTTTTCGATTTCGTCTTTCAGAGCAAGGCGACGTTTGCGCAGTTCTGTTTCATTGTCCTGACTTGTCGGCTCAATTTTTGTCTCTGCGCGGTGAATTTGGTCATTCACGTCGTCATATTCTTCAAGCACTTTGGCAAAGCGCGGATCAGCTGCTTTCAGAGCATGGATGCGCTCCAGCTGATCCGGAAATTCTTCACCAAGTGTGTGCGGTGTATTGGACATGCTGTTTCCTTCCTTATTTTGTTGAAAGGAGCTTGGCATGAGTCTCAACGACCGACATTGATCAGGATCAATCAGAATTTGACCGACCAGCGCTCAATATCATTGCTCTGACCAATCAGAGCCAAACCTGTTGCGATGGAGTCAAACTGATTGCTGCTCGACACATGCGCATGTTCAAATTGTTTCGAGAACAAAGTTTTGATTGCCGGTACAAAAGATGTACCGCCGGTCAGAAACACGCGGTCAATATCTTTATCGCTCAGTCCGGCATTCTGCACGGTATTGTCTACACAGGTGGAAATCGCCTGCATGTCTTCCGCAATCCAGCTTTCAAAGTCTGAGCGCTGAATCTGTGCTTCGATTTTGAAGTTTTCGGCTTTAAATGTGAGTTCTGAAGTCTGAGCAGAGGACAGACCTGCTTTGACATCAGAGACAACACGATAAAGTTCAAAACCGTAATCACCTTCGATCATCTCTACGAAATGTGCGAGTGCTTCCGGTTGCTCAGCCTGTGAGGCCAGTTCATGCAGTTCCCGCAATGTTGAGGGAGTGTTCATCAGAAACAATGTGTTCCAGCGCGCAAAATTTGCATAATAATGGTTCGGGATTTGCAGCACTTTGCCGAAGGATTTGTAGTTACTCTTCTTGCCAAGTTTTGGCGAAACCACATTATCAATGATGCGGTAATCGAAAGTATCGCCGGCAATGCCGAGACCAACCTGACTGAGCGGTGTTGAGGACAGGCCATCTGCACCGACTTCAAAATTGACAATCGAAAAGTCACTTGTACCACCGCCAAAGTCGGCAACCAGCACGGTTGAGGATTGCGTCAGTTTTTGCGCATAGAAATAGGCTGCAGCCACTGGTTCATACACATAATGAATATCGGTGAAGCCGAAGTCGCGCAGTGCTTTTTCGTAGCGTGCCATAGCCAGTGCTTCATCGGGATTATGACCGGCGAAAACTACGGGACGACCGACAACGACTTTATTGCCACGCGCGGGCAGGCGGTCACCAAGTCGCTCAGCCAGAGTTTCAAGAAATGTACGCAGCAGATCTTCGAATTTAAAGCGCTTGCCATATACCGGCGTATCAGTGAATGATTTGCTGGCGGCAAAGGATTTGAAGGACTGCAAAAAGCGGCAATTATGCGGATCGGCGATAAAGCGATCCATAGCCCAGGGGCCGCTCTCGACATTGCGATGCCCTTTATTGCCATCCTGCCAGAAACACAGCACAGAACGATAGGCCGAAACAATGGCGTCCTCTTTCGGGAAGGTCATAACTTCGGCAATACCATTGCCGTCAGCCACGGCAATAACTGTATTGGTTGTACCAAAATCGAGGCCAAGGGTTATCGTCTCCGAGGGGGCGTTATTTCCCGCAGTCATTGTTTCAAATCCTTGTATCTGCGCATGTGGGCTTTTGAGAAAACGGCCTTTATAGCCGTTTTAATGGTGGGGTCAATTCAATGGATCCACGGAATGCGGCATTGAGTGCGAATTGCATCGACAAATTGGATGCAGGATGCCGGATACATCTGTTGTGTGACAATAAGTTATAATTGGCCTGAATAATGCGATGTTATTTAATCGATTTGAATTTTGTGCGCATATGCTTGACGAATGCAATTTTGTAACGTCCTATTCCGGATGAGGAGTGATCACAGGCAAAGTGCCGGATCAAAAGCATGCCAGTTTCTATACTGTCCGGAGAGGGCAGCCGTAATGACCAGGCGGGAGGACTCCGCTGCTGATAACTTGCAAACGGGAGGAATACGATGCGCAAGTTCATGACAACAACAGCAATGGCTTTGGGTTTAATGGCAGGTGCGGCGCAAGCCGCAGAAAATGTGGAAGTTCTGCACTGGTGGACTGCAGGCGGCGAGGCCGCAGCGCTTGAAGTGTTGAAGAAAGATCTCGAAAAGCAGGGCATCGGCTGGACAGATATGCCGGTTGCAGGCGGTAGTGGTGTTGAGGCTATGACCGTGTTGCGTGCCCGTGTGACTGCCGGTAACGCTCCGACTGCTGTGCAGATGCTTGGTTATGATGCGTTGGACTGGGCAAAGCAGGGCGCGCTCGGTAATCTGGATGAAGTTGCCAATAAAGAGGGCTGGGATAAGGTTATTCCGGCACCTTTGCAGGCTTTTGCCAAATATGAAGGGCACTGGATTGGTGCACCGGTCAATATTCACTCCACTAACTGGATGTGGATCAACAAAGCTGCGCTTGATAAAGCCGGTGGCAAAGAGCCGGCTAATTGGGACGAGCTGATTGCTCTTCTCGATAAATTTAAAGAACAGGGCATTACACCGGTCGCACATGGTGGCCAGCCATGGCAGGATGGTACGCTGTTTGAGGCGGTGGTGTTGTCTTTCGGGACTGATTTCTACAAGAAGGCTATGATCGATCTCGATCCGGAAGCCCTTGGCAGCGATACGATGAAACAGGTTTTCGATCGTATGACCAAGCTGCGCACCTATGTTGATGATAACTTCTCCGGTCGTGACTGGAATCTGGCATCGGCCATGGTCATTGAAAACAAGGCCGGTCTGCAATTCATGGGCGACTGGGCGAAAGGCGAATTCATCAAAGCCGGTAAAAAGCCGGGCGAGGATTTTGTCTGTATCCGTTATCCTGAAACCCAAGGGGCAATTACCTTTAACTCTGACTTGTTCGCAATGTTCAAGGTCTCCGAGGATAAGGTAAAAGCGCAGATGGCGATTGCTTCAGCGATTGAAAATCCTGAATTCCAGTCTGCCTTTAACGTGGTCAAAGGCTCCGCTCCGGCACGCACGGATGTGTCTGATGCGGCTTTCGATGCTTGCGGCAAGAAAGCGATTGCCGATGTGAAAGAAGCCAGCGGCAAGGGTACCATGTTTGGTTCCATGGCACATGGCTATGCAAGTCCGGCATCGGTGAAGAATGCATTCTTCGACGTGATTACCCGCCAGTTCAATGGTGAACTGTCTTCGGAAGAAGCTACGCAGGAACTCGTTGCTGCGGTGGCCGCCGCTCAATAATTTATTGCAAAACCGGAGGCTGACTCAGTGGCGGCCTCTGTTCTCTGCTGTCTGACGGAGGCAGCGGATATTTATTTTACTGCATGGCACTCAAAAGCGAACATCGATTTTGAGTGTATGCGTAAAAAACAAAGAGCATTTTAGTTTTATTTTTGATGTGCCGTGCTGATCAAAGCGGGGCAGATACCAAGCGTGGTGATTGACCATGAATAGTCGCAGCCGATTGCAGGAGCTGTTGCCCAAACTTGTTGTGGCACCCAGCTTTTTTATAATTCTGATTTTTGTATATGGTTTTATTGCCTATACGGGGTTGCTGTCGCTGACAGATAGCAAAATGTTGCCGTCCTATAATTTTGTCGGCTTGGAGAATTACTCCAAACTCTGGGCTTTGCCGCATTGGTGGCGCGCCATAACCAATCTGGCGATCTTTGCTTCGCTCTATATTATCATTTGTTCAGTGCTTGGGCTGGGGCTGGCTATTTTGCTGGATCAGAAAATTCGCGGTGAAGGTTTTCTGCGCCCGATTTATCTCTATCCAATGGCGCTGTCTTTCATCGTTACCGGCACAGCATGGAAGTGGTTTCTTGATCCGGGTATCGGGCTTGAAAATACCATGCATTTATGGGGCTGGGAGAGTTTTCAGTTCAACTGGATCAAAGACCGTAATTACGCGATTTATTGTGTGGTTCTTGCCGCCGTCTGGCAGTCATCCGGCTTTATTATGGCGATGTTTTTGGCAGGGCTGCGCGGTGTTGATAATGAGATCATCAAAGCCGCACAAATTGACGGAGCTTCACCTTTTACCACCTATCGCCGGATTATCATCCCGATGATGCGGCCGGTTTTTCTCTCGGCCTTTGTGGTGCTCGCGCATCTCGCGATCAAGGCTTACGACCTTGTGGTGGCGCTGACCGGCGGCGGGCCGGGGCAGGCGACTGAGGTTCCGGCAACCTTCATGTATTCCTATACTTTCACCCGTAACCAGATGGGCATTGGTGCATCATCGGCGATTATCATGCTGGCGATGATTTTCTCGATCATTATCCCTTATCTGTATTCGGAAATTCGCGGAGGCAAACGCTGATGAGTGGTTCTGCCAATGCACAAAATGCGATCTCGCATCAGAGGCTGACACGGGCGCTGATTTATTCAATCCTGTTGATCTTTCTGGTTTATTATCTGCTGCCGCTTTATGTGATGGTGGTGAATTCCTTCAAGCCGCTGGAAGAAATCCGGCAGGGCGGCATGCTGAACCTGCCACAACAATGGACCATCGAGCCATGGCTTTCAGCGTGGTCGACAGCGCAGATCGGTGTGCAGCCAACTGGTCTCAAACCGTTTTTCATTAATTCCATTTTGATGGTTGTGCCGGCTGTGGCTATATCAACTATCGTTGGCGCGCTGAATGGTTATGTCCTGACCAAATGGAGTTTTCGCGGCTCAAATCTGTTCTTCGGCTTGCTGCTGCTCTCCTGCTTTATCCCATTCCAGATTGTGCTGATCCCGATGGCGCGTATTCTCGGCCTGCTCGGCCTGTCCAGTTCCATCTGGGGGCTGGTCATGGTGCATGTGGTTTATGGTATCGGTTTTACGACGCTGTATTTCCGCAATTATTATGAGGCATTTCCGACCGAGCTGGTGCGTGCGGCACAGATTGACGGCGCCAGCTTCATGCAGATTTTTACCCGTATTCTGCTGCCGTCTTCGGGGCCGATTATTGTGGTCTCCGTGATCTGGCAGTTCACCAATATCTGGAATGACTTCCTGTTTGGTGCATCTTTTGCCGGTGCCTCGACCACGCCGATGACGGTCGCCCTCAATAATCTCGTCTCCTCATCGACCGGCGTTAAGGAGTATAATGTTCATTTTGCTGCGGCGATCATCGCTGCCCTACCAACGCTCATCGTCTACATTGTTTCCGGCCGTTATTTTGTGCGCGGTCTGATGTCCGGTGCCGTGAAGGGATAATCCATGTCATTTCTTAAAATCTCTAATCTGCGTAAATCCTACGGTGCCACAGAAATCCTTAAAGATATTAATCTGGAGATTGAAGAAGGCGGCTTTCTGGTGCTGGTCGGGCCGTCCGGTTGCGGCAAGTCTACATTGCTCAGCACCATTGCCGGACTTGAGCCGATTACCTCCGGAGACATCACGATTAACGGACAATCAGTATCGGACTTGCCACCTTCAAAGCGCGACATTGCGATGGTGTTTCAGTCCTATGCGCTTTATCCGAATATGACGGTTGCAGGTAATATTGCCTTTGGTATGGAAGTGCGCGGTGTGCCCAAGCCGGAGCGCGAAAAGGCTATTCGTGAGGTAGCGGATATTCTTCAGATCGGGCATTTGCTGGATCGTAAACCAAGCCAGCTCTCCGGCGGTCAGCGTCAGCGCGTGGCAATGGGGCGTGCGCTGGTTCGTAATCCGCAGGTATTTCTGTTTGACGAGCCTTTATCTAATCTGGATGCCAAGCTGCGTGTGGATATGCGCACCGAGATCAAGCGGCTGCATCAACGGATGAAAACGACTATTGTTTATGTGACACATGATCAGATCGAAGCGATGACGCTGGCTACGAAAATTGCAGTCCTTAAAGACGGGATATTGCAGCAATTCGGGACACCGGCAGAGATTTATAACAAGCCGGTAAATATGTTCGTCGCTGATTTTATGGGTTCACCGGCGATGAATTTGCTGACTGGTACAGTTGAAAAAGGCGATAATGGCTTGCAAGTTGCCTTGGAACGTCCGGATGCCGCTCCGCTGAAGTTGCCGGTTGTGGGCGCAAATGGTGAGCTTGCTGCTTATCAGGGCAAACAGGTGGTGTTCGGTATCCGGCCGGAGGCTTTGACTGATCCGGATGGAACAGATCGTAATGCGGGCATGATCGCAGAAGGCGATTGTCATATTGAGGTGGTGGAGCCTGCCGGTTCCGACACTTTCGCTGTGACCAAACTTGGAGGTAAAGAGGTTGTGGCACGGTTGCGTGCAGATGCGCATATTCAGGCCGGTCAAACAGCGCGGTTGGCCTTCAATCTTGATAAAGCTGTATATTTTGACCCGACAACCCAGCAGCGGATTATCTGATAATGTATGATATCCGGCTAATTTATTTGCCGGATATCGTAAGTCTTGTTAGATCATCACTATTATTTAAATGCTGCTATGACTGCGGCTTTAATTACAGGCTTTGATGCTGAATACTGTGTTATTTACAATTATCATTGAATTATGTCTGAATAGTCCTGTCAGAAGTTGACCCGTTGCGATAATCATTTATTTTCTCAACAGAATCTTAATGAACGGCGAGGGGTCGTGTCTGCTATGCGCTTAACTGCACTTTTTACCACATCTGCTTTATCCAGTCTGGCTATGCTGTGCACCGCAATGGCAGCCGATGTTACTCAGCCGAGTTATAAAGTGGACAGTGAGTGGAAAATCATTGTCAGCCCTTATGTCTGGGGCGCTTCCCTAAAAGGTAAGGCGGCCATGGGCGGTCACAGAACGGATGTTAATATTCCGTTTTCCGAGATTTTTGACAATCTTGATCTGGCTGCGATGGGAACCATCGAGATTATCAAAGGACCATTGGGCTTCTTTGTTGATGGTCAATATGTGTCTACCACGCAGGATGAAGATATTCTCGCTAATGAGTTGGCGCTGAATATTAAAACTACGACCATTTCCGGTGGTGCATTTTACCGTGTTTACGAGCGTGAACTTGGCGGCGTAACCGTTTTCAACGAAGCGCAGACTTTTACGGTTGAGCCGATGCTCGGCGTGCGCTGGACAAAGATCAAAGCTGATCTTTCGGTCGGTCCGTTCAGCATTAGCAAAAAAGCCGAATGGACAGATCCGTTTGTCGGTGTTCGTCTGAAAACAGATCTGAATGAGCGCTGGAACCTTGCCGGTGAGGCTGATATCGGTGGTTTTGGCGCCGGATCAAAGCTGAGTTATAACGCGCAGGCCTATCTGGGCTATCGCACATTCCTGTTTGATCGCCCAACCAACTTGCGTATTGGTTATCGTGTATTATCGCAGGATTTTAAAGGCCCTGATTTCTTAGGCCATAGTTTCAAATGGGATGTCGTGCAGCACGGGCCGGTTGTCGGTTTGTCGATGCGGTTCTAACCAGCGAGGTCTGACTGATGTTTTTTCAGCGTAAATCCGTTCGTTCTGTTCTTGTCGCCAAGACAGTGGCCTTATCCATGTTTGCTTCGCCACTGATCGCGGAAGCCTGCACTCGTGTTGTCTATCAGGGTGCTAATAATGACGTGATTACTGCGCGTTCGATGGACTGGAAAGTTGATGTTGCGACTAACCTCTGGGTATTCCCAAAGGGCATGGAGCGTAATGGTGAAGCCGGAGAAAACTCCATCAAATGGACGTCGAAATATGGCAGCGTCATTGCTTCCGGTTATGATATTGCGACGACCGACGGCATGAACGAAGAGGGGCTTTCAGCCAGCGTTTTGTGGCTGGTTGAGTCTGACTATCCGGAATTCAACAAAGACAAACCGGGACTGACCATCGCCGCATGGGCGCAATATGTGCTGGACAATTATGCTACGGTTGAAGAGGCCGTTACGGCGCTGAAAGATGAGCCCTTCACCATCGTGACCGACAAAGTGCCGGGTGAAAGCCGGTTGGCAACGCTGCATCTGTCGATCTCGGACGCAAGTGGCGACAGCGCGATCATCGAATATATTGAGGGCAAGCAGGTTATTCACCATAGCCGTGAATATCAGGTCATGACCAACTCACCGACCTTCGACCAGCAACTGGCGCTGAACAGCTACTGGCAACAGATCGGCGGTACTGTAATGCTGCCAGGTACCAATCGTGCAGCAGATCGTTTTGCACGCGCTTCCTTCTATATCAATGCAATTCCTAAACATGAGAATACGGATATCGCTTTGGCGAGCGTGTTCGGCGTTATTCGTAATGTGTCGGTGCCTTTTGGTATTACCACACCGGATCAGCCGAATATTTCTTCTACCCGCTGGAGAACTGTCGCTGATCAGAAACGTAAACTCTATTTCTTTGAATCCGCACTGACACCCAATACATTCTGGGTTGATCTGAAGGGGCTGGATTTCTCGGCTGAAACCGGAAAAGTAAAAAAGCTGGATCTTGGTGAAAACCAGGCCAATATTTTCTCCGGTAAGGTCAATGAGGAATTTAAAGAGTCCAAGCCGTTCCAATTCTTAGGACTTGAAGAAGCCAAGTAATGGCAGATTGAGTGATCATTTGAGGCCGCTGGAAAGCGGCCTTTTTTATGCGGCATCCATGCTGTCCAGGCTCTTGGTATTGCTGGTCAGACTTTCCTGATTAATGACAATCTGATTGCGGCCGTTAGCTTTGGCCTGATACAGGCTCTGATCAGCCATACGCATCAGTTGTGATGTGGTATGAGCGCCAGCAGAAAATGCAAGTCCGATGCTTATACTGAGCTGATAATCCTGCTCCTCAGCAGGGTGAAACTCTATGCTCTCAACCGCGCAGCGCAATTGCTCAGCGATCTTGAGTGCAGGGTTGATATCTGTGTCTGGCAGAAAGACTGCAAACTCCTCACCGCCGATACGGCCGATAATATCGCACTGGCGCAAGGGTAGACGTAATGCATCGACAATTGCAGTCAGTGCTTTGTCTCCGGCCTGATGGCCATAAATATCATTAATTTTTTTGAAATTATCCGCATCAATTACCAGCAGTGCAGACAGACGGCTGCTTTTGTTTAGTTGCTTGATCGTGCCCAGAAAAGCATTCCGGTTGAGTAAGCCGGTCATACTGTCGGTATCAGCACGAATCTGCAAAAGGCGATTGGCCTCTGTCAGTTCATCCGTTGTCTTTTTCAGCTTTGCATTCTGGATGAAAATATAGAGGCTGATCGGAAAGCCGGTCAGTACTGGCATAATCGAGTTCATCAGAAACACAAAAGCTGTAAAAGGCTGGCCGGATGCAAGTCGGATGCTGAATGAGAATATCTGGCTCAATGCGACTACCAAAGCCGTTACGACTGTTGCTTTAAGAAGATTTTGAACCATATCAGCCCTCGCGGATCATTGCGCAAAGTGGTCATAGGTCGCTTTGGTTTATGTTGCTATAAAGACTGCAAGTTTTACGGGCAAGTTTTCTAACGATGGTTTGTAATTTGCGAGAACCAATTTATTGAAATATTTTAGCTATTTTGAATGTTCTTGTGTTCTGAAAAGATTTTCATCTATAAATTGGCAGCAGATTTTCAGTCCCAAGAGAACGGATATTTCGGCTATGACAGTCTTTTCAATCAGACCTGTTTCTTCAACACCGGCGCAGTTGACTATGCTGTGTAATTTGTTGATTGAAACTGTGGCGAGCGGTGGTTCTGTCAGTTTTCTGCATCCGTTGGAGCCTGCAGATGCCGAGAATTTTTGGCGTGATGTGCTCGAGTCTGCGGATCAGGGCGAGCGCATTATTCTGGGCGCATATGATGGTGAAAGGCTGGCGGGTACCGTTAGTCTGGTGCTGGTACAGACGCCTAATCAGCCGCATCGCGCTGAAATCAGTAAGCTGATGACATCTGTAGATTATCGCGGGCAGGGCGTAGCAACATTGCTGATGCAGGCAGCTGAAGCGCTGGCACGAGATCATAAACGGACACATCTGGTGTTGGATACTGCCAGTGACAGCAATGCTGTGTCACTTTATGAAAAACTGGGTTTTCTGCGTGCCGGTGAAATTCCGGATTTTGCCCTTAATCCTTTTGGCGAACTGACCGGCACTATCATCTTTTGGAAGAACCTCAATTAATCAGGCTATTAATGTTCCTCTATAGTTACGACTACATATTCTTCATGGATATCCACGCGGATCAGCGGTGTTCCATTCAGGATGCTTTTAACATCACTGTCTGAGATGGAGCCGCGACTCAGCATTTTTTCCAGACGGGCGCGATTGGCTTTGTCGTTGAAGAAGGTGTCATACTCATCTTCCGGATCGAGTTTTCCGAATACATAGAAATTAGCGCGATCCTGACGGATGATTGTTGCTGCTGAAATCAGAGCATCACCGGATGAATTATAGTGATCCTGTTTGCTGAGTCGCGCTCTGTATGAATCAATTGGTTGCGCCAGCGCACCGGAACTGAAAGCTGCTAAAGCAGCAGACAAAATGACTGTCCGCACTATATTTGTCCCCCAAGAAAAGTCCTGTTATTTTTATAAAACAATTTTCTTCGAAAAGGAAAAAAATCAGCGTTTCGTTTATTTTTTGTTTTACTGAATAACAATTTGTTATTTTAAATACATAAACGCACGGCATAGGTTAGCAACGCATAAATTATTTGCTCGTTTATTGATAACCGTAAAGAGAGATACTTCTATGAAGATTAAAACACTGGTTGCCGTTTCCGCTTCTGCACTGCTGATGACTGTAGCTGCTGCTTCTGCCTGCACTCAGGAAGAGCTGACTAAGAAGGTAACCGATGTAACCACGGCTATTCAGGAAGCGGTTATGAAAGACCCGAGCAAAGCCCAGGAAATTATGGCGAAAGCTCAGGAAATGCAGACCAAATATCAGGGCACAACTGATATGGCTGAAGCTTGCAAAGCTTATGATGAGCTGCAGGAATACCTCAAGAAATAAGTCTTGAGACAGGCTCTGATCAGGCCGGTTCTCCTGCTTTTTCTGTCTCGAATAGGTCCCGATACAGGAAGTTTCAGAGCAAGCATTTGAGATAAAAAAACGGGGAAGACTGCAAAGTCTTCCCCGTTTTTATTGCTAATGTACTGCGATTATCCGTGCTTTTTAGGCAGGCGCGGCAGCAGGATTGTCAGGATGCCAAGCAATGGCAGGAACGAACAAATCCAATAGACATATTCAATGCCTTTCGTATCTGCATAGTCACCGAGCAGAGCTGCACCGATACCACCAGCGCCAAAAGCAAAGCCGAAGAACATACCGGCAATCATGCCGACGCGTCCCGGCACCAGTTCCTGAGCAAAAACCACGATTGCGGAGAATGCTGAGGAGAAGATGATACCAATGACAACGGCCAGAATGCAGGTCCAGAACAGATTGGCGTAAGGCATCATCAGGGCAAACGGAATAACACCGAGGATCGAGAACCAGATCACGAAGCGTGCGCCCATTCTGTCGCCGATCGGGCCGCCGAGGAAGACACCGGCTGCGGATGCGCCGAGGAACAGGAACAGGATCAGCTGAGCGTTCTGAACACTGACAGCAAACTTTTCAATCACATAGAATGTGAAATAGCTGGACAGGCTGGCCATATAAACATTCTTGGTGGTGGTAAGCAGCACGAGAATGGCTATCGCAAACAGAACACGCCCCTGTGGTAGCGGCAAAGTGCGGTCTGCAGCCGGTTTGTTTTTATTCTGGCGCTGTTTTTCAGCATACCAGCGGCTGACGCGGGTCAGCGCGATAAAGCCGAAAACCGCGATAATTGCCAGCCATGCCACGCTCGACTGGCCATTCGGCAGAATGATAAAGGCTGCAAGCAGGGGGCCGAGTGCGGAGCCGAAATTGCCGCCGACCTGAAACAGCGACTGCGCAAAGCCGTGGCGACCGCCGGAGGCGATACGGGCAACGCGGGATGCTTCCGGATGGAAGATCGCTGAACCCAGACCGATGAGGCTGGAGCCGATCAGCAGTACTGTGTAACTGTCCGCATTGGCGAGCAGAATAAGACCGGTAAAGGTGCTGACACTGGAAAGTGGCAGCGAATAAGGCATAGGCCAGCGGTCTGTGATAATCCCGATCACCGGCTGTAGCAGCGAAGCGGTAATCTGAAATGTCATGGTCAGAAGGCCGATCTGGCGGAAATCCAGATTATAATTGGTCTTGATAAGCGGATAAATTGCAGACAGCAGCGACTGCATAATATCGTTAAACATGTGGCAAAAAGCGACGACCACAATCAGTGATACTGCTGTAGTTTCGGCTATTTTGGGTGACGGGCTGGTCACGGTAGTCATTGCAAGTGCTCCGGATATGTTATGCCATCGCAAGAATGCGCTGCGTCTGATGATTACTGACTTACGCAATATTGCTAGTGGATTGAATTTGTTGTTTGAACCCTGACAAACACGAATGCTGTGTCAAACAACAAATTCGAAAAATCCACTCGTTTTATATAGTTGTTAGTGGTCTTTTAATTTCGACATTTGCTCGGCACTTGTTGCTAAGGAATGCAAATGTCGAAATGAGACCGCTAGTATCGGGGTATGATGTTTTCATACCGCTGTCGGATGGCGATAAAGGTGAAACAATATTGCGCATCCGGCAGTTGTGCCGGTTTCTGAATTATCCCTGACTGGCAGCATTCTGCTTAGTCTGCTTTTCTATGGCCTGCTTTCGTGCTAAGGACGTAAAGTTTTTTAACTGGGCCAAAACATGCAATTTAATAGTCCGAATGATATAAATGCACTGATTGAGCAGGGTTTCGATCTGGTGGAACACGCTGCCGATCCGGTTGTTGCCCTGCGCAGGCAGTATCCGGGCGGCTTGCTGATACCGTTACACCGGCACTCCCGTACCCAGTTTTTATATGCACGTTCCGGTGTTGCATTGGTGGCGACAGAGCGCGGGCGCTGGATGATCCCGCCGGATCATGCTTTGCTGATCCCGCGTGGTATTGAGCATCGTGTTGAGATGTTCTCCGGTGTGGAGATGCAGTCGGTCTATATGCGCGATTATGCGCATAGTGATTATCCGTGTGTGTTGTCCGTGAATGAATTAACACGAAGCCTGTTAGCCGAAGTGGTGAAGCTGCAAAAACCTGACAAGGATGATGAGCGCAGTGGCTTATTGTTTGACCTGTTGATACATGAAATTACACGTTTGCCTGTCCGTGAACTGGGATTGCCGTTTCCGGAAAAGCCGTCTTTGGCCGTTTTATGTAAGGAATTTCTGAAGGCGCCTGATCCTGCTGCCAGCATTGATAATTGGGCGCAGCGGCTGAGTATGAGCAGGCGGTCGTTTACAAGGCTGTTTCGCGCGCAGACCGGTGTGAGTTTTGTGATGTGGCGCCAGCAAGCCTGTATTTTCGCATCGCTGCCGAAACTGGCCTCCGGCGAGTCGATTACATCCGTTGCTTTCGATACCGGCTATGAGAGTGCCGCAGCTTTTACCACAATGTTTAAACGCATGCTGGGGGCTTCTCCACGCGATTATATGCGTCAGCAAGCAGGTAATGCTGAATAGAATTATAGCTGTTGGTCTGCAGGCTGATTTATTCTGTGGTAAAATATTGAATTAATGTAAAATAGAGTGCAAAACCATCTGAGGGTGACATCGTACAGACAATAGCAGCGCGCTCAGAGGGGGCAAAATGCATTACTTATTTGGTATTCCGCCGATTTTAATGTTTTTGCTTTTTACTATTTGCGGGATTGTCTTTTACATTGTCGGATTGGTGTTTCTGAAAGTTTTCGGCAAACAGGCATCCAAAGATATTCTCTCGCTGCCGATCGGCGCTTTTATTGGCACTATTGCGACAGCATGGGCTCTGGCTCTCGGCTTTGTCGCGGCTGATACCTGGGCGGTGAATAGTAGGGCGGATCAGGCTGCAAGCGAAGAACGTTCATCCATTACTCGTCTGATTGGTATGGCGCGGCCGGAAGCGCTGAATGATCCGCTATTGCTGAAAGCTCTGACGACATATCGCGTCTCCGTGATTACGGATGAATGGCACAAAGGCTATAATAACCAGCCTGCGCGCGCTGTCGAAGAATCCTTGCAAAATATCCGTATCGCTATGATTGCATTGTCTCGCACGGATATATCGGGCGCGCTGATGTCCCAGATGGTGCAGGATTTTGATGAAATGCAGGATGCGCGTAATAAGCGTCTTGCGCTGGGCTCCAGCTCCGTCAATCATTATAAGTGGTATCTGGTTTTCTTCCTTACGGTTCTGTCTCTGGTTGTAATTACTGCAGTTCATGCAGACAGACCAAAAGCAGGCCGTAAAGCACTGGGTATTTATATTGTGACGGCAGTTATGAGTATGTGGATTTTAGCCATTCATGCCAGCCCCTATCGCGGCGCTGGCCGTATCGAGCCAAGTGTGCTTTTTACCAGTCAGAAAGGCACGCAAAGCCTACCGGAAGCTTTTTACAAGAAAGATCCGAGCTGATCTATGCACTGGTGTGGCGGTGTTTCGTATGGCTAATTAATTGCGGTAAAGTGCGGCTATAAAGATTACGAAACTGCTCGATAGTTTGTGCTTCCGGAACATCCATGATTTGATTGGCTTCCGTTTCCATTTGCGGTTTTCCCTGATCTTTGAGACGCAGGCTAACGATGGTTTTGCCTAGTTTGGATGCCTCAATACACAAACGGGCATCTTCCTTGCTGATACCGGCAGATGTGAATGAGTTAATAATACTCCCTATGATGCTGCCTGTCGCTGCACCTATAATCATGCCGATAGCAGCAGATACGATCCAGTCTGAATTTAAAACGGATGCAAATATCGGAGCGCTGATCAGATTAAGACCAATGAGTAGTCCTGTTGCACCGCCCACTATGGCGCCCATACCGGCACCGTTGACAATACTGTCGCAGGTAGAGGTGTCATCTACGGCATATTTACGACTTACAATGATAATATCAGAGTGAGGAAATCCTGCAGCTTCAAGATTATGCACGACTTGTTTCGCAGGGCCGTATTGATCATAAATCCTTGAAATAATTTTCATTTTATTTCTCCCAAGCTGTTTGATATTACCTTTCAAGCGTAAATGCGAATAATTATGCAGTTGTTTATTTGATTTCACTGCCGTCAATTTTACCAGTTGTAATATAGAATGGTATCACAATATTTTTTTTATTTAAGGCTTTAATTGTCGCGGTTTAAATGATCCGAATTTATAAAATTTGTTTGCTGTTTTGTTACGCATTTATCTTCACACCAAGCAATATGCCCGATAGAATGTACACACTTCAATATGAAGTTAAATGATGTTTGGGCTCCGGCTTCATAGAAGATATGTCAATTTACGGAGCAGGGATGGCACGATGTATAAGCATATTCTAATCGCTACGGACGGATCGGATCTGGCACAAAAAGGTCTGGATCAGGGGCTGGAACTCGCGGCCAAACTCGGCAGTAAAGTTACAATTCTGACCGTAACTGAGCCTTTTCCGATGATGGCAACTGCCAGCAGTGCAGGCTGGATTGCCAGCCCAAAAGATATCGAAATCTATAATGAAAATCAGGCCAGTCAGGCGCAGTCTGTTCTTAAAGCTGCTGCTGAAACAGCTACAAAACACGGCGTTAAGGCCGAGCTGAAACATATCGATGATCGCTGGCCGGCTGAAGCAATCACGGAATTCAGCGAAAAGAGCGACGTTGATCTGATCGTTATGACCTCGCATGGTCGCCGCGGTATCGGCCGTTTGTTGCTGGGCAGCCAGACAAGCGAAGTGCTGACACATACCAAAACCGCTATTCTGGTTGTGCGCTAAAAGCAGGTTTCTGACCAGAAATCCTGAATTTCAGATTATGCCATCTGGCATAGAAAACGGCCGCAGATTTATAGTCTGCGGCCGTTTTCGTTGGTAACTATTCTTTGGATGCTTTCAGCACATAGTTGGTATCCGGTGAAATGATAAAGTCTTTCACCTTATTGGATACAACGGCCACTTCATTCAACTGATAAAGCATGGTGAACGGGCTGGTGTCGCGGAACTCTTTTTGAATATTGAGATATTCCTGCGCACGTTTGTCAGAATCTTTTTCCATCACTGCCGCCAGAGTTTTCTGGGTCAGTTCCGGAATTTCCCAAGAGTTGCGCCATGCACTGGTTTTGGAAACCGCATTATCGGAATTGTCGAGATTGGTCACAAAAGTATCGGCATTGGTATGCGGATCCCAGTAATCAATACCCCATTGGCCGATATAAATATCATGCTTGCGCGCACGATATTTGGTTAGTGTCTGCTTGCCATCGCCCGGAATGATTTCCAGTTTGATATTGGCTTTGGCAAAGGTTTGCTGAATGGATTCCGCAATGCCGGTGACCGGCTGAGTGTTGCGCACATCCATGGTAATGGTGAAACCGTCTTTCAGACCGGCTTTTTCCAGCAATTCCTTGGCTTTCTCGACATTGAGGCTGAACGGGTTTTCATCTGTCGAACCAAGCATACCGGCTGGCAGGAAGTTCTGGTGAATTGTTCCGATGCCTTTGATCAATGTGGACTGAATAGCATCATAATCGACCAGATATTTAACCGCCTGACGCACTTCCGGCTTGGAGAGTGTGTCGTGCTGCTGGTTGAGGCTGAAATAATAGATGGTGCCTTTCGGCGCGCTGGCTGTATGGAAACGCTCATCTTTGGAAATGGCTTCAAGATCACCCGGCTCTAGATTACGGGCAATGTCGATATCACCGGCATCGAGCATGATACGCTGTGACGCGCTCTCTTTTACATAGCGGTAGATGATGCGTTTGAGCGGCGGTTTTTCACCGTCATAATTCTCGTTACGCTCCATCATGATGATTTCATTCGGACGCCAGTCTTTGATTTCAAAGGCGCCGGAACCTGCATAATTGCGTTTCAGCCATTCATGGCCAAAATCATTATCGGCTTTGGAATCTGCTGTCGGTGTTACCGGTTTGGCGTGTTCTTTGAGCAGCTTACTGTCGACAACGGAACCAACGGTTGCGGTCAGACAGTTATAAACAAAGCTTGGTGCGAAGGCTTTTTCCGAGGTGAAAATCAGCGTGTCATCGTCTTTGGCAAAGACTTTTTCATCCACATTGTCTTTGGTCAGGCCGAACTGGCTGAGAATGAAAACAGGGCTCTGGTCGAGCTTGACGGCGCGTTGCAGCGAATAGGCGGCATCATGCGCAGTGATCGGGTTACCGGAGGCGAATTTCTGACCCTTGCGGATTTTAAAGGTGAAAGTCTTACCGTCTTCGGAAACATCCCAGCGCTCAGCAATATCCGCGACCAGCTTGGACGGGTCTTTGTAATCTGTACGCAGCAGGCGGCCATAGCTGTTTGCCAGAATTTCCGCGGTTGTAATTTCGAAAGATTCTGCCGGATCCAGCGAAATCACGTCATCCGTTGCCATGGCGATCACCAGTGTATCGGCTGGTGTGGCGGCATTGGCTGCGCTCAACAAAACAGAACCGGTGAGCGCTGTACTGAAAGTCAGTGCCATTGTCAGTTTTGCGAGATTGGTTTTGCGGATGGATGGTATAAAATTCATGCTTATCTCCCCTCATTCATACGGCCGTGTTTTTGTTTTTGGCCGGCTCAAGGGGGATAGCCTAAAGTAACAATTTGAAAGATCAAACGATATTTGAATAATTTTATTGCTTTTCAGGATAAGATAAACCCCGCCTCCATTTCTGCAGACGGGGCTTGTTTTTACTAGAGCATTTCACAGTCAAGTTGGATCAACTTGACGTCGGGATAATGCGACAAAATAAAGAAACTAGAGCGAGCGCCATGATCCAATCTGAACGTAAACCGCTCTAGTATTTTTACTGATCAGATAACCAGATGGGTCACAAATTTTGTGGTCAGATAGGCGTTGATTGCCTCTGAACCACCCTCAGTTCCATAGCCGGAATCCTTGATGCCGCCGAAAGGAACTTCCGGCAAAGCAAGGCCGAGATGGTTGATGGTTGTCATGCCGGCCTCAATACGCATGCCCAGTTCACGGGCATTTTCTGCCGAGCGGGTAAAGGCGTAGGATGCCAAGCCGAATGGCAGGCGGTTAGCTTCATCAATTACTTCATCCAGTGTCTTGAAGGATGAGAACACTGCCACAGGGCCGAATGGTTCTTCATTCATGATACGTGCGGTTTTCGGTGCATCGGCGAGGACAGTCGGTTCAAAGAAGTTACCGACATTGCCGATACGACGGCCACCGGTCATCAGGCGCGCGCCATTGTCAACTGCATCCTGAATCAGAGATTCGAGGGCAGGGATACGGCGTTCATTGGCCAACGGCCCCATCTGTACACCTTCGTCAAAACCATTGCCGACTTTGATGGCTTTGGCTTTTTCCATGAAGGACTGCACAACTTGCTCATAGACATTTTCCTGCACGAGGAAGCGGGTCGGAGAAACGCAGACCTGTCCGGCATTGCGGAATTTGGACATGGCCAGCGTTTTAACGGCGCCTTCCACATCGGCATCATCAAAGATGATCGCCGGTGCGTGACCGCCGAGTTCCATGGTCGACAATTTCATATGCTGGCTGGCAAGTCCGGCCAGCATTTTGCCGATTGGGGTGGAACCGGTGAATGAGATTTTGCGGATAACCGGATGCGGGATCAGATATTCGGAGATTTCTGACGGCACGCCATAGACCAGATTGACCACACCCGCAGGAACACCGGCATCAACAAAAACGCGGATCAGTTCAGCAGGTGAGGCCGGTGTTTCTTCCGGTGCCTTGACGATGATAGAACAACCGGCAGCAATGGCCGCAGACAATTTACGCACCACCTGATTGATCGGGAAGTTCCATGGTGTGAAGGCCGCGACAGGGCCGACAGGCAGTTTGAATGCCATCTGCGATACACCGGCCGCGCGTGCCGGAATGATCTGGCCGTAGGTGCGGCGGGATTCTTCGGCAAACCATTCAATAATATCGGCACCGGCGAGGATTTCGCCTTTGGCTTCAGCCACCGGCTTGCCCTGCTCAAGGGTCAGGATCGGTGCGATGGCATCTGCGCGCTCACGCAGCAGGTCTGCCGCACGGCGCATCAGTTTGGAACGGTCGAATGGCGAGCTTGCGCTCCAGATTTTGAAACCTTTGGCAGCAGCATCCAGCGCTGCATCAAGATCAACTTTCTCTGCATGGGCAACCTTGCCGATAACTTCACCGGTTGCCGGATTGAGCACATCAATTGTGCGTCCGTTCTGCGCATTGCGCCATTCGCCGTTGATCAGGAGCTGGGTATCTGGATAGCGCGGTGCAGTCTGAGACATATTTCCTCCGGTATATATGCTTGAGAGCAGCAAATAATATGCCGCAATGTAATTCTGTAGAGCTCACTATAGAAGGTGTGGCCTATGGTTTGGCAAGAGCGGGTTGGTAAAATTATAAGGCTGAGACGCTTTGTCAGAGGTGTTTTTGAAAATAAAAAAGGCGGGAGAAATCCCGCCTTTTAAACTCTTCGCTCTGATTAACGCAGACGACCCGATGCATGTGCCAGCATGGTGTAGACTTTGCCGGTGTCTGATGTGAGGTAGGTCTGAGTGACCATATTATCACGATCATTACGGGCAACATCTTCCAGCAGACGCTGGAAATCATCCATGTAGCGGTCTACCGCACGGCGGAAGTCACCATCCATCTGGTACTTGCTTTTGATTTCTTCAAAAGTCTGCTGACCTTTCAGCGTATAGAGACGGCGGGTGAACACATTGCGCTCGCCACGACGGTAGCGATCCCAAAGCTCAACCGATGCTTCATGATCAATTGCGCGGGCAATATCAACCGACAGCGAGTTCAGGCTGTCAACAACATGGGCTGCCGAGCGCTGTGGTGTCACATTGCTCTGGCTGCGCGGTGCTGAAGCTTTTGTATCTTCGTCAGCAGAAGCACGTGCCAGCAGATTGGATACCCAGCCACCGCGCGGGCTTTCCTGCGGGGCAGGTGTCTGGACAGGGGCAGATACGGTGTAGCTCTGTGGCTGCGGTGCCGGTGCGGCAGTCTGTGTAATAGCCGGTGCAACATAGGCCTGAGCCGGTGCTGTGGCAGCAACAGTCTGTTTGGCAACGGTGCGGTCTGCACGGCTGTCACCCACATCCATTAGGCGACCGGATTTGTTGACGATCGAAGCCAGTTCTTTCAGTGCGTTGATCTGTTCGGAAACAGCTTTACGCATTGCAGTGGTGGATTCTTTGGCTTCCGCAGGCATATCGAGTACGCCGCGCTTCAGCTCGCCACGGGTTGCATCCAGTTCACCACGGATTTCCGCAGCCGAGCGACGGATATCATCCGTTGCCGATGCGAATTTCTGTGTTGCCTGATCAACAACTTCAGAGATGGCTGCGCGCAGCTGTTCGGTAGAGTTGCGTGTGCGGCCTTCTGTGCGTTCCAGAGCAGAGGTGACGAGGTTTTCAAAGCTCTGCATCACTTTCTCAATATTTTCCGACTTGTCGATCAGACCAGCCGACAGGCGTTCCAGCGCATCATGACGATCAGCCAATGTATCATTCAGACCATTCTGCGCCGAGTTGATGAGGTCAGACGCACGGGACAGAACTGCACTGTGATCTTCAAAGCGCTTGGCGATATCTGCGATCTGCGACAGCGTATTGCCGGACAGGGAGCGCAGAGCACCGATATTGTTGTCGATAACAACGCTGGAGCTGGAGAAGATCTGCGCGGCACGGTTGGTGCTGTCCGCAAAGTTTGTTGTCGATTCAACCAGACGGGTATCAATATCGTTGAGGTTGAGGGTCGCTTTGTCGATCAGCTGACCGAGTTCTGCATTCGAGCTTGCCAAGCGATCAATCAGACCACCAACGCTCTGTGACAGGTTCGATTTCGCTTCCTGAACCGCAGAAATGGTTTCAGCAGTACGGCTTGCCAGTGCATTGACCAGAGCTGCATTTTCCGAACGCAGACGGTCGGTTGCCGCATGGGTTGCCTGTTCAAGCTGGCTTGCAAGACCCTGTCCACTATCGGCAAGGCGCTGTACCAGAGGCTCGGCAGTGTCGGCCAGAATGCGGGTGATTTCCTGCGAACGGGCAGCGAGAACCGAGTTCAGTTCACGGGTGCGTTCTTCCAGCGTAGCAGAGGTGTTCTGCGTTGCGTCGGAAATGCGCGACTCAATAACACCGAGTTCGCCGGTGATACGGGAACCGATTTCACCAAGACCCATCGCAATCGCATCAGCGCGTTCAGTCAGGCGTGCCTCAGTGCCGGAGAGGTTTTCCAGAACGCGGGCGCTGAACGCTTCAGAATGCGCACCCAGCACATCGCTGGCACGGGATGCAGTCTGTGCGATACGGCTTTCGATGCCGCTGAGATCGCCGGTGAGACGGTTGCTCACATCACTGATGCCAGAAGCAATTGCTTCTGCACGCTCTGTCAGTCGGCTTTCGGTGCCGGAGAGGTTTTCCAGAACACGGGCGCTGAACGCTTCAGAATGTGCGCCAAGCACATCGCTGGTACGTGTCGCTGTTTCCGCGATACGGCTTTCGATGCCGCTGAGTTCGCCGGTGAGGCGGGTTTCAATAGCTTCAAGACCGGAAGCAATCTGGCTGGCGCGTTCACCAAGGCGGGCTTCTGTACCGGCCAGATTTTCGATCAGGCGGTCGTTGAAGTTCTCACCAAAGCCATGCAGTGCATTGCCGGCTTTTGCTGCTTCTGTAGTGAGGGAGCTTGCTGCTTCTGTAATTTTCTCACGTAGGGCACCGGCAACCACTGTAGCACTGTGCTCAAGCGATTTACGAACATTGTCTACGCCCATACCGAGCGCACGTTCCATGGTGGAAGTGCGTTCTTCGATAATGCCGGTCTGGTTGTCGAATGCGCTCTGCAATGTGCCGGTTGCATTGGCAACGGCATCCTGAAGAGCAACTGTACGCTGTACCAGTGTTTCACCATGCTGACGCAGATTGGCATCCAGAGCTTCCTGACCACTCTGCATAGCAGCCTGCAACTGCGAGGCACGATCACCGACGGTGTTGATATGCTCGTTCAGCAGGGAGCTGACGGCAGAGCTGTTCTGCTGCAGGCTGTTTGCAAACTGCTGATTACGTTCATCCAGCGCGCGGGTGTAATTGGCGTGCTGCTGATCGAACGAGGATTTGAGTGCGGATGCACGGCCTTCAAAACGGCCTTCTTCTTCAGTGAAGATCGTGTTGAGTTGTGCATTATGTGCTGCCATGGCTTCGCGCATGTCATTGGTGCGCTGTTCCAGAATGGCTGCATGCTGATTGGTTGTCTGATCCAGATGCGCTGCATTACCTGCGATTGCGCGTTCAATATCCGCACCGCGCTCGGTGATAGTCTGGCTGTGCTGCTGCATAGCGGCGGCAATACGCTCAGATTCGCCGGAGAGGGTGGTTGATAGTGCTTCACGGCTGTCGGCGATCTGCGAAATGAACTGGCTTGCACGGTCATTGAGCAGGCCGGCAACGGAGTCGGTAATGCCGGAGAGTTCGCCGTTGAGCTTGTCTTTGGTCTCATCAACAACAGTGCTGATCGAGGAACGCACGCCGGAGAAGGTTTCAGCAATCTCACGGGTACGGGCGATCAGGTTTTCATTGATCTGACGCGAACGGACTTCCAGAGCTGCATTGAGCTTTTCAGTGCTGCTGTCGATTGCCTGTGCACGGCCTTCAAATTCTGTGAGCAGCGAATGACCGCGTGCGGCCAGCGTTGCGTTGAGATCTGCCAGACGCTGATCGAATTCGGTGACCATATTCATGGTCGCATCGCCGAGCAGCGAAGCAATGTTGGAGGTACGAGCATCCAGAGCTTCGGTGAGTGTCTCGGTGAGGCCGCGCGAGCGTTCTTCCAGCGTTGCGATACGTGTGTCGAGAATTTCGACAAAATCGCCGCCCGAAGAGCTGATGCGGGTGGAGATATCGGTGCTGCGGGTATCAATCGCTTCGGAAATGGCCGCACCGCTTTCATTCAGGCGGCTGATCATGGTCTCACCTGCGTGGGACAGGGAAGAGGTCAGCTCACTGGAAACGGTGAGAACATTATCACGAATGATATCGCTGGCCGAAGACAGTTCGGTTTTAAGATGCTCATGTGCACCGGAGATGGACGAACGGACACGTTCCGCATGGCTGATCACAGCTTCACGCTCATTGCCGAGTTCAGCAATGAGGGCGCGGATGCGGACTTCATTGTCGCTGTAGGCGCGTTCAAGCTGGTGAACTTCGGTCTGTACCAGAGTTTCCAGTTCAACCGCGCGGGCGAGTGTGCGCTCGATACCTTCGTTCATCGCCGCTACTTCACGGCGCACTGCCTGACCAAGCGTGGAAACGCGGTCACCGGCAGCAGCTTCAGGCGAAGCAAGGCGCAGGGCAGCGGCTGTCATCTGACGGGCAGCAGATTGCAGTTCCTGTGCGCGGCGTACCATCTGGGCAAAGCCCCAGAACATGACGACCGGCACCGCAATACCGGCTGCAACACCAATACCTGCCGGTGTGGTGAAGAAGTCTTTGATTGCGGAGAATGAAGTGAGACCCTGCGGGCTCAGCGCATGGGCGAGGGTAAGACCACCCGCAGTCCAGAGCGCGCTGATCGCTGTGGTTGTCCAGAAAACACTGGATGAACGACCATTGGTGCGACGCAGCAACAGATTATCGTTGCGCAGATCATCATTGGCCGGAGTTAATGGTGCAGCAGGCGCTGTTGTTGCCTGCGGGGCAGCAGGACGGGAAACAGTAAATTCTGCAGCTGGAGCTGTTTCAGGCAACAGATCCAGTTCATCAAAAGAGATGGTGCTGTCTGATTTTGTTGTATTGGCTGCTGGCGCTTCAGGCTGATTGGCTGCCTGCAATACAGTCACGCTGCCCGGGGTGGAGGCAGATGGTGTTGCGGCAGAGGCTGTAACAACCGGAGGTGCGGCAGGTGTAACCGGTGTGGCAGGCACATCAGCTTTTTTAGCTTTCTCAGCTTTTGGCTCTGCTGCAGTCTTGACTTCTGTTTTAGCGCTGGCTGCGGCGGCAACAGCTGCACCAGTAGCGGCGGCTGCAACAGGTGCAATCGTGTTTTTTTCCAGTGCCAGTTCTTCAGCGGCTCGCGAAATCTGGCTTTCCAGATCATCAAGCGAGAATTCCACCTCAGGAGCGTCAAAATTCAAATCCAGCTCAAAGTCATCGCTGAAATCCAGATCCAACCCGTCAGTGAGGGCTTGTTCCATATCAAGCTCAAGCTTTTGCGCTTTTGTATTTTGTGCCATAGCCGTTTTACCCCGTACTCATACATTTACGCAAAAGCCATGTCCGCACTGCTGCCTTCTGAATTGAAAGGCAGTCATAAAGACATGTTGCGCAGTCTATAGGTTAAAACTTCCGGAGCCATATGGGAACTACGGAATTAGCGGTTGATGAATTGTTTAAAGATAAGGTTAACGCGAAATGGTAAGGAATAGCGAAAACTAAGCAAATGCGGGCTTTTTTAAGCGCTATCTAATTGTGGAAATCTTTAAGCAAACATCAGAAGTCTCTATATTATGCCCCAGATTGTGGCACATTTTGCCATAGTTGGGCAAGAAGTTAATGTCTCTGCCAAAGGCACCTGGCATTTGGTGCCGCAGTCGCAAATGATTAATGTCAGTTGCTTTAATTTATATTTCTCTGCGACGGCGGTGCGGGATTTGTGCTCGAAATTGACGCAGACGGGCAGGGATAGTGTGTTTACAGCTTGAACTCTCTGCGCACAGCACGTATCTGGCCTGCAATACTATTTATAATCGTGTCCGCATAAATGGTCAGGCGATCAGGCTGGTCACTTTGCTTCATGCGGGTATCTCACGGGATGAGTTTATGACCAAGATCACATTTGTTTCCGCTGACGGCGCGATGCGCAATGAAGTTGAAGCGGAAAACGGTTCCACCGTTATGGAAAATGCTATTCGCAACGGTATTCCGGGCATTGATGCGGAATGCGGTGGTGCCTGCGCCTGCGCAACCTGCCATGTCTATGTTGACGAAGACTGGACAGATGTGGTTGGCGGTCCTGAGCCGATGGAAGAAGATATGCTGGATTTCGCCTATGATGTGCGCGGAAATTCCCGCCTGTCCTGCCAGATCATCGTGCGTGATGAGCTGGAAGGTCTGGTTGTGCAGGTTCCTGAACGCCAGAGCTGATCTGCCTATATTATAATGTGTATGAGAAAGCGGTTTGCTTCATGGCAGGCCGCTTTTTTATTTATCGCATGATCGGCGGAGAGGAGAGCCATCTGCTTGCGGCGCAATACCATTCTACAGATAGCCGTTTTAAACACAGTTTTGTGTCTGTATCTGCTGGATTTTGTCAGGCATTAGAATGTCGTGCGGGTCATATGTAAAATGAGCGGCTATTATTCAGATGAATATCCGCAAAAACTATAGGCATTTGAGCTAAACTTGACTATAGAACTCGTATTGAATTTTGTCCGGTGTGGTTTTGTCTGAAAATATCAGGCCTGTTGCATGCGGATGAGCCGGTTTCCGGCATTTAAATGCTGCCCCATTTCCCTGAAGGCAGCAACTATAGAGCGTGTTCTGTGTGACAACTGGCAGAACATAAGATTAATGTGACAGATCGTAATGGCTGGCGCAGTTGTTATGATTCAGCGAGATTGAAAATATGAGCGAAGTTATCCGCACAGATGTTGTCATTATCGGTGCCGGTCCTGTCGGGCTGTTTGCTGTGTTTGAACTGGGTCTCTATGACCTGAAATGCCATCTGATTGATATTCTTGACCGTCCGGGTGGCCAGTGTGCCGAACTTTATCCGGAAAAGCCGATTTATGACATTCCGGCATGGCCGGAAATTTCCGGTCAGATGCTGACCGATAAGCTTATGGAACAGATCAAGCCGTTTTCGCCGCAGTTCCATTTCAATCGTATGGTGACCAAGCTGGAACGTCTGGAAGACGGTTCATTCCATGTGGAAACCGACGAAGGCGAAGTGTTCGAAACCAAGGTTGTGGTGATTGCTGCCGGTGGTGGTTCTTTCCAGCCGAAGCGTCCGCCTGTACCGGGTATCGAAGAATATGAAGGCAAGAGCGTTTATTACGCTGTTCGCCGCGTTGAAGCTTTCCGTGATCAGGATGTTGTGATCGTTGGTGGCGGTGATAGTGCACTGGACTGGGCGCTGAACCTGCAGCCAATCGTTAAAAGCATGACCGTTGTACATCGTCGTCCGGAATTCCGCGCGGCACCGGACAGTGTGAAGAAAATGTTCGAGTTGGTTGATGCCGGTAAGATCCGTTTTGAGGTTGGTCAGGTTTCCGGACTTGAAGGCGAAAACGGCGATCTCACAGCCGTTAAGCTTAAAGGTGCGGACGGTGAAACCGTTTTGCCTGCAACGCGCATGTTGCCATTCTTCGGCCTGACCATGAAGCTTGGTCCGATTGCGGACTGGGGTCTGAACTTGCATGAGAACCTGATCACGGTTGATACCGAGAAGTTTGAAACTTCCGAACCTGGCATTTTCGCGATTGGCGATATCAACTGGTATCCGGGCAAGCTGAAGCTCATCCTCTCCGGTTTCCATGAAGCCGCACTGATGACACAGGCTGCCAAGCGCATTATCAGCCCGGGTGAACGCGTTGTGTTCCAGTACACCACGTCGTCGACCAGCCTGCAGAAGAAGCTCGGCGTTAATTAAGAAAGCGCTCTAATAAGCGCCATGCCGGTCTGCAAATGGCCTGACACTTTTTTGCGTCGGCGTTTGAATGTGAGTGAAATGAACAAAAAAGCCCTGCATTTTATGATGCAGGGCTTTTTCTTTGTTAAAATTCAGGCGTCAGGATTTTTTCTTCTGCTGTTGAGCGTAGCGTTTTTCAAGACTGTTGGTGAGCAGTCTTTCAAAGCGGGTTTCAAAATTCACCGTCTCAACGCGGTCGAAATATTGCTGAGCTTTGTCATGACTGGCAAAGACGCTCTCGGTGATCTTGTCTACATTGGCGCGCAGGGTTGCACAGTCGCGCTCATTGCGCATACCACGAATACGTCGCTCAAGATCTGAGGCATGAGAGCGGGCGATAACGATATGGCTTTCTTCATGGCGGCGAATATCCTTCACCAGCACATCCCAGACCATTCTCGTATCAGCGCTGGCGCGGCGACGGCTTTTCCAGCTTGGCAGGGAAATTGTAGCCAGTACATTGGCATTCACATCTGAAACACGGCAATATTTGCCGTCAAAGCGGTATTTTACGCGGGCATTAAATGCAATTTTGGTTGCGCCCGGATGGCTTTCACCGCCATCATCAAGCTTGGGGCCATTCTTGGCCAATGATTTATCCAGCTGTTCTGCGGTTGTACCGTAAACCGGAAAATAGCGATATTTACGCGTCACAGAAGCAGCGTCCGCTTGTGTGGCCATTAAAGTGCCGGATAACAGAACCAGACCGGTGAGGGAGAGTGCAAGATATTTGCCGGACATTATCTGTTCCTTTGCTGCGAGGGCTCTTTTAATAAACGCCCTTGTTTTACAGGTTCTAACACAAAATACGGCAGAATTGTCTTCTGTTGCATGATGCTGATCTTATTGGTCTGTGCATTCGCTGCCGGTCAAAGCAATTGATAGTTTTGCCGGAAATGCGCTTCCCGTCAGCTTTTATCGTTCCATGAAATGTGTAAAGAACTTATGGCTGGTTTGGAAAGCAAAGCAATTTTAAAAGGTTAATTCCGAATATGATTAAGAGTTTCCCTATAAAGCGAGAATGGCAACTGGCGCATGGCCGCGTTCTGGAGACCGGCTCGCAGGCGCTGATTATGGCGATTCTTAATATTACGCCGGATTCTTTTTCAGATGGCGGCAACAACCAGACCATTGATGCGGCGCTCCAATCAGCGTGTGCCATGCTGGATGCCGGTGCAGTGATTATTGATGTCGGGGGCGAGTCGACTCGTCCGGATGCCGAGCCGGTTTCTGCGCAGCAGGAGCAGGATCGGGTGCTACCGGTGATCGAGGTTTTAACGCGGGAACTCGGCTGCCTGATCTCGGTTGACACCTATCGAGCGCAGACGGCGAAACTGGCGGTCGCGGCTGGTGCGCATATTGTCAATGATGTCTGGGGATTGCAGAAGGAACCGGATATTGCGGGGCTTGCCGCTGAAACCGGTGCCGGTCTGGTGATTATGCATACAGGGCGCGACAGAGAAGTTGCTGCCGATGTGATTGAAGATCAGCATATATTCTTACAACGATCACTGGAAATTGCTGCAACTGCGGGTGTAATGCCGCAGCAGATTATGCTTGATCCGGGCTTTGGTTTTGCCAAAGATACCCAGCAGAATGTGGAACTGATGACACGGTTTGCGGAACTGCACAGTTTTGGTTTGCCGTGGCTGGTCGGAACATCCCGCAAGCGCTTTACCGGTGCCGTAAGTGCCCGTGATATTGCCGCAGAAAGGGATGCCGCAACGGCTGCGACCAGTGTTATGTTGCGTCTTGGCGGTGCGGATATATTCAGGGTGCATAACGTTGCACTCAACCGTGATGCCTTATTGATGGCGGATGCGGTTTTAAATGCCGCAGCAGTTCATGAAAAAGCGTGAACCGGTTTTTCAGAATTTGCAGTATAATCTGATATTGGACTGACAAAATTTAGCGTTATAAGCGCCCGTTTATAACGCAGCAGTGAAGAAATGAGGGCTTTTTGTACACGATCCGTATGATGAATTGCGCGTTTTTTGCGCATCACGGCGTTTTTGACGAGGAAGAAAAGCTCGGCCAGCGTTTCTATGTTGATGCAGTGCTGACTGTTGATCCGGGCGACTCGCTCGAAAATGACGATATTGATAAAACAGTGCATTACGGTATTGTCTTCTCCATGATTGAGAAGATTATTACCGGAAAGCGCCGCTATCTTATTGAAGCCTTGGCACTGGATGTTGCTAAAGCGCTTTGTGCTGCATTTCCGCAAATTCAAAAATCCGAGATTACTGTACGCAAACCGAATGCGCCGGTCGCCGGTGTGCTGGATTATGTTGAAGTGACGGTCGGGTGGCCGAATATATGAAAGCACGCGAGGTTCATAAAGCCTGGCTGTGTCTGGGCGGTAATATCGGCAATGTTGTGCAGACAATGGCGCAGGCTTTGCAACTGCTGGATGAATGGCAGGATGTCAGGGTTATCGCTGTGTCTCCGGTGTTCCGTACGCCGCCTTGGGGTAAAACCGATCAGGATTGGTTCTATAATGCCTGCGCTGAAATCTCGACGATACTAACGCCGCCGGAACTGCTGGATGTGACGCAGACTATCGAGCGGCGTCTGAAGCGGGTTCGCAGTGAGCGCTGGGGCCCGCGCACCATAGATATTGATATGCTGGCCTATGAGCATGTTTTTGCGCTGGAAATGCCGGATCTGATCCTGCCGCATCCGCGTATTGAGCAGCGCGCTTTTGTGCTGGTACCGCTGGAAACCATTGCACCGAATATTAAAATTCGTGGTGAGCTTGTTTCCGATCTGGTGCAAAAAGTGGATAGCAGTGAAATTCAGCGCATGAGCTATGGTCATCGCTGGTGGCAGGATACAGCGCTGTAAAGCTGTTTGTCATTCTGCTGTTGTTTCCGTGTGGCATGTCTCGTTTTTAATTTCAGGAGCGATTATGTACCAGTCGGAAGAGCAGTGGAGACAGGTTGATGCCTATATGGCGCAGAAGCTGATCGGTGATGATCCGCTTCTGCAGGCCGCATTACAGCGCAACAGCGAGGCGGGGCTTCCTGCCCATGATGTGGCGATCAATCAGGGCAAGTTACTCAATCTGTTTGCACAAATGTGCGGAGCCAAAATGGTTCTGGAAATCGGAACATTGGGTGGCTACAGCACAATCTGGCTGGCATGGGCTCTGCCTGAGGGCGGCAAGGTGATTACGCTCGAATATTCGCAGAAACATGCGGCAATTGCACAGCAGAATATTGAAGCCGCCGGTGTCGCCGATAAAGTAGAAATTATCATTGGTGCTGCAGCTGACAGCCTGCCGCAGTTGCAGGATCGTGCACCGTTTGATCTGATTTTCATTGATGCCGATAAGCCTAATAATCCGGTCTATCTGGAATGGGCGCTGAAGCTCGCGCGCAAGGGTACAGTCATTATCGGCGATAATTTTGTTCGCAATGGCGCGGTAACCGATCCGCAGTCAGAAGATGCCAATGTCATCGGCGTG
Source organism: Bacillus subtilis (assembly GCA_021733665.1). Taxonomy (GTDB): domain Bacteria; phylum Pseudomonadota; class Alphaproteobacteria; order Rhizobiales; family Rhizobiaceae; genus Pseudochrobactrum. Next base: position 697,998 of record JAHREI010000002.1, on the reverse strand, counting down.
CGGAAATTTATTGACATGATTGAAGCGGAGCCGAGGCTGGATGCGACAGCTTTACAAACTGTTGGCTCTAAAGGCTGGGACGGCTTTACGCTGGCAGTTGTAAGGTAACATTATAAAAACAATAAAGCCCCGAAAGTGATAACTGTCGGGGCTGTTTTTATTAATTGCGGGCGATGTTGCTGACTGTGCCGCCATCGACGCGTTTCAGGCTCATGCCGACCACCGGCACCATTGTATCGTCGACTTTGACCGAGACTGTAACATTCATGGTGTTCTGATCGGTTACACGCGCCAGCATTGCACCATTGAGCTGTTTGCGGCTCAGGGACAGCACAACGCGGTTGCCGTTGACGGAACCGGATGTCACGTTCAGACCTTTGCCTTCAGCACCATCATTGAATGTGCCGCTATAATTCTTACCGGTACGGACAACAGTTGCTTTCATCGGCTGGGAGAAAACGCCAACGCGGCAAGTACCGTCCAAAGTCATACCGACATTGCCGTCCGGTGTGGTGCCAGACAGGTTGCAGACAAATTTTGTGCCTTTATATTTTCCCGCAACAACTTCGCCGGGGCCGCTCCACTGGCCTTCAACATTGCGGAAAAACACTTCATCCTTATCCGATGCGTGCGCAGATACAGTGCTGGCTGCAGAGGTAAAGAATAAAAGGCAGGCGGCAGTGGCACGTAAGATCATAACAGAACTCTGTTCCGGATAATTAGAGGGCGGTTTATCAGTTTTCTGTATGATTTATCTTCGCGCTATCAGTGCAAAATGCCATCAAACAAAATACCAAAACCAGTCTGTATAATCGGCTGGAATGGTTAATAGGTGGTTTCTAACATAATTAAAACGAAGGATAAACCGGCATTAAAGCGGTTTTTTCTGTGTTGTGGCTTTTACAATATCACTGACGAAATCACTGATATTGGGTCGTTTTTCCGCATCAAACGGCAGTGGGCGCACAATATCCATTGCTGAAATTCCGATACGCGCTGTCATCATGCCGTTGATAACACCTTCGCCAAGTTTGGCGGAGAGGCGTGAGGCCAGTCCCTGACCCAGTAATTGCTGCACCACGCTATCACCCATTGCGATTGTTCCTGTGACAGCCAGATGTGCGATAACGCTGCGGGCGAGACGGAAAAATCCTAAGGAGCCGGGGCGGCAGCCATAAAGCTCGGACAGGCGGCGGATCAGCCGCGATGATTCGAAAACCACATAGGCAATGTCCACCAGAGCGCGCGGGCTAACCGCCGTGACAATGGAAACACGCTTGGCGGCATTGAGGATCAGCATCCGCGCTTCGCGATCTAACGGATGCAGAATTTCACGCTCGGTAATGCGGATCAGGTCGCGCCCGTCGATAATATCACCACGCAAAGCTTCCAGAGTTGCGCGGCCACGGGCTGTTTGCGGCAGATTGGCGGTAACTTCCAGCAATTTGTCGGTGATTTTGCGGGCTTTGTTCGCATCATTGCGCTCACTGGCTTCTGCCGCAGCAAAGCGTAGCTCCTGCACAGCTGAGAGACGGCGCAGAGCGAGTCCTTCGCGTACGACTAATGCGAGTAAGGAAAAGAGCGCAATCAAGGCGACGCCGAGCGTCAGCCAGCCAAGCCAGTCGGCACGGCTATACATGGCGCGGATCAGGTCTTCCGTCCAGATAGCAACGGCAAAGCTCACCAGCAGGCCGAGTGCGGAGAAAAACACACTGCGCAGAGTAAAGCGCCGTTTGATCAGGCTCGCAGGCGGCGGCGTCAGTTGCGCACCTGCATCAATGGCTTCCTGTTCAAAAACGTCTACCGCTTCTGCTGTGACTGTCGACAAGTCGCGAATTGCCACCGGTTTGCGCGGAGCCTGTGGCTGGCTGTCATCCGCTTGCGGTTCTACGCTGAAACTCATTGGTTTGCGCGGGCCTGAAGACATGATCTATCCTTATGCTAATCGGTCACCGAGCAGAAACTGCATGGCACGGTCAAGGCGGATATGCGGAAGCGACAGATGAATGCCATCAAGGTCAGCTTTGATATGTGGTGGTCTGAAGCGGACAAAACGGATTGGTGCCTCACGGGAACGATCCTGCGGCGAAAACTCCGGCTGTTCAAAAATTGCCTGAGCATTTTGCGGCAGATCACCGGGGAAGATTGCGGTCTCGGTTTCGCCGTCAAAGACCTCGCCGTCAATGACTTCACCTTTCAGCGGCGTGCCGACAATCACCGGCAATGTATCGCCGTTCTGGTTGACGGTTGCCTCGCGTGTGGCTCGTACCGCTGCCATCGCCAGCACATCAATTTCAGCGCCGGACATATCGGCATTCTTGGCTGCACGGTCGACTAGTCTGCGTACAATGGCTTCAAGCCGGTTATGGCTTTCATGGTGCAGGTGATCAGCCTTGGTGGCTGCAATCAGAATGCGGCCGATACGTTTCTGGATCAGGCCGGTGAGCAGATTGGAACGTCCGGCGCGAAAGCAGGCCAGAATTTCAGTGAGCGCCCGTTCCAGATCACGCACCGCGCCGCCACCGGCATTAATCGCCTGCATCGCATCCACCAGCACAATCTGACGGTCGAGACGGGCAATATGCTCGCGGAAAAACGGTTTCACCACATGGGTTTTATAGGATTCATAGCGCCGCTCCATCATCGCGGCCAATGAGCCGCTTTTGAAACTGCCATCCGGCAATTCAGGCAAAGGCGCAAAAGTAAGCGCAGGTGAACCTTCCAGATCGCCGGGCATGAGAAAACGGCCGGGGGGCAGGGTGGATAGTGCCTGTTCGTCGGATTTTCCTGCACGCAGATAGTCTGTGAAGCTGCGTGCCAGACGCTGTGCTGTCATTTCATCGGCAGGCGCTAAGGCGTCAACCGTCGCTGCTTCCCGCAGCCAGTTTTCGGCAAAGCCAAGGTGGGCGGTTTCATTGGCGAGCGCAAAAGAATCACGGGAAAATTCGCTATAGCTTTTGCCGAGCAAAGGCAGATCCAGCAGCCATTCCCCCGGATAATCGACAATATCAATCGAGAGCTTACCGGCAGAAAGCATGCGTCCCCATGAAGAGGCCGACTGATATTCAATGGTCAGGCGCAGTTCTGAAATTGCGCGGGTGGAATCCGGCCAGATGCGATCTTTCACCAATGCTGCGAGATGATCTTCATACTGAAAACGCGGCACGGCATCGTCAGGTTGCGGCTGCAAATAGGCACGGGCAATGCGTCCGGTAGCATGCGCTTCAAAAAGCGGCATGCGCCCGCCTTGGGTCAGATTATGCACCAGAGATGTAATGAAAACCGTTTTCCCTGCGCGGGAAAGGCCGGTAACACCAAGGCGCAAAGACGGCGCAACTAAGCTGCCAGTGCGCTCCATCAATGTATCAAAAGCGATTTTGGCTTCATCTGTGAAAGTGGTCAGTTTGGCCAAAGATGCCCCCGTAAAGACGTTACTCACTATTCTGGTTGTGAATATAGGGTGAGAAATCAATAAATTACAGAGAGTAAAAGCAGGTGCTTGTAAAATACACCTGTCGCAGCATTCAGGTTCAGTCTTCCTGAGGCAGGAAAAGTGCGGTCAATCGGGCATTTTCCGGCGTGATATCTGCAAATTCTGCATTGGTTTCAATCTGTGCCACACCGGCAGTCGGGAAACCATAGCCAATCCTCTGCGCCAGCGGACTATCTGGCTGCGCGAAGAGCAGAGCGCAATCTTCAATGCTTGGATTGTGCCCGACTAGCAGTACGCATTGTGCGTCTTGCGGAGCTTGTTCACGTATTTCATACAGATAGCCGGAGGCATTGGCACGGTAAAATGACGATGCGCATTGCGGTGTGATGCTGATTTCAGGAAAGGCATTATTGATTGCTGTGCTGAAAATTTCAGCCGTTTGCAAGGTGCGCAAAGCCGGAGAACAGAGAATGAAATCAGGCATTATGCCGGATTTTATCAGACGTTCTGCCTGTTGCAGAGCATCCGTTTTTCCGGCGGAACTGAGCTGCCGGTCAAAGTCTTTGCCGCTGCTATCAGGGAGAACGGCTTGGGCATGGCGAAGGAGCAAAATGGTGCGCATGACGATATTTTGCAGGTTTTGCACCGAAAAGATAGCCTGATTAATTTCCTAAAATTGTGTTGAAAAAATAAAATAAGAAAAATGTTTCTGTTGTTTTTCGGAAACGAAATAGCGCTTTTTCTTATATTTCAAAGTTAAAATATATCGTTTTTGATCAGGTTTTATGAATATGGGGAAACGTGCGAAGAAAAATAACAGGGTTAATTTGTGTGAAAATCTGTAAATATTTTATATTGATGTTATTGAATTAAAATATTGCTATTAGAATTTTGAAATCAATGTGAGAGATAAATTTTTTGTACTTTAGAATATATATGTCTCAGTTTTATGTAATCTGATAATAATTTTCGTATTTTTCAGGTTCTGGTTGAAAATACTTGATTGTATGATTTTTCAGGTTGTATCGGATTGCTTATAGACCTATAAGGCGCATCGTCTCCTAGGTGAGGGGTGATTCAAAATGAGTGAATTAATCGACCTGAACTACAAGCCCACGGATGACGAGCCGTTCATGAATGATCGGCAGAAGTCATATTTCCGTGCCAAGCTCGTTGCTTGGAAGAATGACATTTTGCGTGAAGCACGCGAAACGCTGGAAGCATTACAGCGTGAAAATGCTAATCATCCTGATTTGGCTGACAGGGCCTCTTCGGAAACAGATCGGTCTATTGAGCTTCGTGCCCGTGACCGCCAGCGTAAGCTAATCTCCAAAATTGATGCGGCTTTGCTTCGTATTGATGAAGGAACCTATGGTTTTTGTGAAGAAACCGGTGATCCGATCAACCTGAAGCGACTGGACGCCCGTCCTATTGCGACTTTGTCGATCGAAGCACAGGAGCGTCACGAGCGCCGCGAAAAAGTTTATCGCGACGAATAAGTATGGGTGATGTGCTGATCGCACGCATAAATAGAAATTAAAAAACGCAGTGCTGGAGGGCACTGCGTTTTTTTCTGTCTGTATTTATCGGTAACCCTGTCGGGTGAGGTCTCCCCGAGCTTATTTGCGCGGAGAGATATCTAATGTGCTGCTGGCTGGCTTTTCAGCTGCTGCTTTTTCGCTTGCAGCAAAGTGCTGATCCATTTCTGAGGCGAGCAGGTCTTCAAATGAGATTTCGCTGTCTGGTGCTGTGTCTTTGGAGGACAGCGCTTCAGCAACCGCATTCTCAAGATCAAGCTCAAAGCTTGGCTGTGGAGCAGGTTTTGCCGGAGCAGGGGCAGGCGTTACCGGAGCGCTGAATGATGGCTCCTGCTGGGTCGGGCGACCAACCTGTGGTGTTGCCCTCTGGGATACCAGCGGATTGCCTTCGGTTTTCTGGGCAGAGCCCGGACGTACATCATCAAGTGATGGTGATGCACTGCGGTTATCACGCTTTGCAGCCTCAATGAGTTCCTGCTGAGCTGCATTATTGGCAGCAGCCAGACCGGATGTTGCAGCAATCACGCCGCGCGATACCTGACCCAACGGATAAACAGGATGCAGTTTTGGTGCAGCACCTTCCGTCACTGGCCGAGCAGCAGGCTGGGCGCTTTGACGCTGGACTGGTTTTTGGCTCTGCTGCTGGCGAGCAGCTGCAACCTGTTGGGCATGTGTCTGCAAGGTCTGAGCCTGTGAAGCCGTTACTGTAACCGGCGCGCTGGCTGTTGGTGCAGCAGCGCGCGGCTGTGGTGCAGGTGTTTCAGCTTCAGGCTTATAGGCTGGTGTCGCTGCGATAATATCTGCGGCAGGCGCGATAGAGAGATTTGGCTCCGGTGCAATGAGCGGAGCTTGTGCCGCTACCGGCGCTATGGCGGCAACAGGCGCAAAACCTGTGCGCTCTTCCTGTTGGCGAACGCGTGGTGCTGTCTGTTCCTGCTGCTTGTTTTTATGGCGGGTAATATTCTGCTCAATAACGATATCAGATGGACCACCGATCAGGATCAGATGTTCCACATCGTCGCGGCGTACCAGAACCAGGCGGCGCTGACTGTCGACCGCTGCTGCGTCAGTTACTGTGAGGCGTGGTGCAGCATCATGCTGTTTGGTGACATAAGTGCCTGCTGTCATGCGTTTAATTACGGCAAAGACAACAAAAACGCCTGCAAGAAACAGAGCAAAAAGCCCGATAAAGCTGATAATATGGGCTGCATTTTCGCCCAACAGCCCGCTCAGCCAATCCATCATATTCAATCGTCCTTATAAGAATCATGCAATCTCTGCGGCGTTGATAAACGCTTCAACCGCATAATTGCATAACCTGCTTGTTTTTAAACACGGTTTTCAGGCCGCTAAAGGGCGCTTGAGACCAGTATAGTGTGTGATCAGTGGTGGTTTTGCGTCTGTAAAAACGCATATTACCCTGAAAGTAAATCTTTAAACTGAATGAAAGTTTAAAACATATTTATCCGCTTGAAAATGCCTGTGAGCGTTACGCACGGAAAATGCGTTTTTTGCACAAAAACAGGCTGAAATTAATCGCTTGTGAAGACTGTACAGGCAATAAATAAGCAGTTTCAGAAAAAAGCGGTCAGCATATAGAGGGGATGAGGTGCAAAATGACACAAGATTTTCGTGCTTCTGTCGTGTCTGTTGTGCTGGCGCAATCTGCGGAGAATTCCATTTGACTGGGAAATACTCTAAAGCATAATTCTGAAAAACCTCATAAGGCTGGGTTTATCAATAGGGTGGAGATTGTGTTGCACCTGAACTGATAAGCTGATGCCCGATATTGCGGACGACGCATCAGCGGCGGATCTGCTGAACCGCCGGATGTACGGCGCAAGAAAAGGGATATTGGGGCTTATGTCTCAGCCATCACGGACAAATTCTTTTCCAAAAAACACTGCTTCTGCAAAAAAGAATCCTGCTGCGCTCAGATTGCTGACGCTGGGCGTCTTATTGATCGCTGTGGCAGGACTCTATTTTGTGTTCCGTGAACAGCTTGGCGATGCCTTCTTGCTGATATTGCTCGGGCTTCTGTCGATTATGGGCGTGTTTTGCCTGATCGGCTGGGCAACCGGTCTTATCCAGTTCAGTCCGCGTGAAGAGCATGATGATGTGGTCGATACGCTGCTGGATTCTATGCCGGAAGGCACGGTGATTACCGATGCTAAAGGGCATATCGTTTATGCCAATCAGGCTTATGCGCAGATGATGGGCGCAGAGAATGCCGCTGATTTGCCAACGCTTGACGCCGTCTTGGCTGGCGAACCTTCGGCACTGGAGGCGGTTTATCGGCTGAATAATGCCGTGCGTGACGGACTGTCCGCACAGGAAGAGATTCGTCTGATCGGTTCATCTGCCCGCGGTATGGAAGCTGCAGCATGGTATCGTGTTAAAGCGCGTCCGGTGATTGCACCGCAGACCAATCCGCTGAGCGAGACTGCAGGACCTTTGTTTGCGTGGCAGATTACCGATATTTCGGAAGAACGTGCTGAACAGGAACGTTTCTTTCAGGATTTGCAGGAAGCCATTGATCATCTGGATCATGCACCGGCCGGTTTCTTTTCAGCTGATACGCTTGGTCGTATCATCTATATTAATGCCACGCTGGCGGAATGGCTGGGGATTGATCTCACTAAATTTACTGCCGGTTCACTGACCTTGCAGGATATTGTTGCCGGTAACGGCATGTCACTCATCAATGCGGTGCGTGCTGATCCGGGTTCCAGCCGCAATACGGTGATTGATCTTGATCTGACAAAGAGCAATGGCCAGAGCCTTGCTGTGCGCTTTTATCACCGCGTACAGCAGCCACGTGACGGTTCGCGCGGTACCAGCCGGACAATAGTCCTCAATCGCGCTGAAGGTAATGATTCATCTGCCGCACAGCGCTCTGCTGAAGTGCGCTTTACGCGCTTCTTTAATTCCGCGCCGATGGCAATCGCTTCTGTTGATGTGAATGGCCGTATTCTTTCAACCAATGCGCGTTTTCTGGATATTTTCGGTTCCGATGTGGACCGCGATACGCTGGATAAGCAAATTTCACTGGAAAGCGTGGTGCATCCGCGTGACCGTGAAACGATTTCTCGTGCATTGGCATCGGCTTTTGCCGGTCAGGCGAGCATTACGCCGATTGATACAGTTTTGCCTGGTAATGATGAGCGTCATATCCGTTTCTATGTCAGTCCGGTATCAGATATCGGTGGAGAAGCGGTAGAAGAGGCGGCTATTGTTTCTGCCGTAGAAACCACTGAGCAGAAGGCTCTGGAAGGGCAGATGGCGCAGAGCCAGAAAATGCAGGCTGTAGGCCAGCTTGCAGGTGGTATTGCCCACGACTTCAATAATGTGCTGACCGCGATCATCATGTCTTCGGATTTGCTTTTGAGTAATCATCACGCATCTGATCCGTCTTTCCCTGATATTATGAATATCAAACAGAATGCCAATCGTGCGGCCTCGCTGGTACGCCAGTTGCTGGCTTTCTCGCGCCGCCAGACCTTGCGTCCGGAAGTGCTTGACCTGACAGATGTGCTGGCGGATCTGCGCATGTTGCTGGCGCGTCTTGTTGGTACGGATATTACGCTGAAAATCGAGCATGGTCGCGATTTGTGGCCGGTAAAGGCTGACCTTGGTCAGTTTGAGCAGGTTGCCGTCAATCTCGTGGTCAACGCGCGTGATGCGATGCCGGATGGCGGCACGATTACAGTGCGTACCCGTAATGTTGAAACATCTGAAGCAGCGGCACTGGGCTATCGTGAACTGCCGGAAGCCGATTACGTGCTTTATGAAGTTGAAGATTCGGGTACCGGTATTCCGGCAGATATCCTCGCCAAGATCTTTGAACCGTTCTTTACGACTAAAGAAGTAGGTAAAGGCACTGGCCTTGGCCTTTCTATGGTCTACGGCATTATCAAGCAGACCGGTGGTTTCATTTTCTGTGATTCAACACTGGGTAAAGGCACTGTATTCCGTATCTATCTGCCACGCTTTATCGAAGAAAAAGCACCGGTTGTACTGGATGCCAATGGTATGCCTGATGAACAGGCCGTGGTGGCGAAAAAGCCTGCGCCTGTTGAAAAGAAAGCAGAAAAACAGGCTGATCTCTCCGGTTCAGCAACAGTTCTGCTGGTTGAGGATGAAGATGCAGTGCGTATGGGCGGTGTCCGTGCGCTGCAGACAAGAGGCTATACAGTTCACGAGGCATCGTCCGGCGTTGAGGCGCTGGAAGTGCTGGAAGAACTTGAAGGTAAGGTCGATATTATTGTTTCTGACGTGGTTATGCCGGAAATGGATGGTCCTACCCTTTTAAGAGAGTTGCGCAAATCCTATCCAAACATTAAGTTTATTTTCGTTTCAGGCTATGCAGAAGATGCTTTTGCAAAGAATCTGCCTGAAGATGCTCAATTCGGGTTCCTTCCGAAGCCGTTCTCACTGAAGCAGCTGGCGACCGCTGTGAAGGAGATGCTGGAAAAGGAAGACTGATCGTCTGACCATAATATGGTGAGACAGGAGTTACGAACCGTCACGCGACGTACAAAGCGCGCACGGGGGCTTGTGTTTTAATTATGTCCCGTGACGGGACTGTTTTGGAGGAAGAGATGCGTCGTTCATTATTATCCGGGGTAGCCTTTGCTGCAACACTTGCGTTTGCTTCCCAGGCTTATGCCGATATTACCATTGGTCTGATTGCACCGGTAACCGGTAGCGTTGCTGCCTACGGTATTCAGGTGAAAAACGGTGCCGAAACCGCTGTTGAAAATATCAACAAGAACGGCGGCATTCTCGGTGAGAAAGTTGTCCTGAAACTGGTGGATGATGCGGCTGACCCTAAGCAGGGCGTTTCTGCTGCCAACCAGCTGATCGGTGACGGCATTCAGTTCGTTGTAGGTCCTGTGACCTCCGGTTCCGCTATGGCTGTTTCTGATGCGCTGGCTGAGGCCGGTGTTGTGATGGTAACGCCAACTGCAACCGCGCCAAGCCTGACAAACCGTGGTCTGGAAAATGTTTTCCGTACCTGTGGCCGTGATGATCAGCAGGCTGTTGTTGCTGCTGAATATGTTGCAAAAAATCTGGCTGATAAAAAAGTCGGCGTTTTACATGATAAAGCCCCTTACGGTCAGGGTCTGGCAGACAGCTTTAAAGACAGCCTGAACAAAGCAGGCATCAAAGAAGTTTTGTATGAATCCCTGACACCGGGTGAAAAAGATCTCAGCGCGCTCGTCAGCAAGATCAAGAACAGCGGTGTGGAAGTGCTGTATTTCGGTGGTTACCATCCGGAAGCCGGTCTTCTGTCCCGTCAGCTTGCCGATCAGGGTGTAAAGCTTCTGCTGGTTGGTGGCGAAGGCCTGTCCAATACTGAATATTGGGCTATTGCCGGTGATACAGGTGCAGGTACACTCTTCACTAATGCCGTTGATGTGACGCAGAATCCAGCTGCCGCTGAAGCTGTTGACGCGCTGAAGGCCAAGAATATTGCGCCGGAAGTGTTCACCCTGAATGGCTATGCTGCTGTGCAGGTTCTGAAAGCCGGTATCGAAAAGGTTGGTAAAGCGGACAATGCAGCTGATGTAGCCAAAGTTCTGCATGATGGTCTGGAATCGAAAACCATTATTGGTGATCTGACCTATGACAAGAACGGTGACCTGACTTCCCCGACCTTCGTGGTCTACAAATGGGAAGACGGCAAAATCGTTGCTAACTAAGTTCTCTCTTTATCAATAGAGAAAAGCCGGCAGGGTAATCTCTCTGCCGGCTTTTTTATTGCATGTTTTTGTCTGTTCTCAGATGCCGGTGCGACGGGAGTCCCACAGGGCAATTGCCCAGATGAGCAAGCCACCGAGTGCAAGCGCACAGCCGACAAAACCGGAAGAGGCGAAGCCGTAGCCTGCAGCAATGGACATACCTGCCAACCACGGCCCAAGCGCATTGGCGACGTTGAATGCGCTGTGATTAAGCGCTGCGGCCAAAGTCTGTGCATCTTGTGCCACATCCATCAGGCGGGTTTGCAGAACTGTTCCAAGACCTCCGGTACAACCGATCAGGAAGACCAGACCGGTCAGCAGCCAGACATTCATGACGACGAACGGGAAAATAACCAGAAAGATTGCATTGGACAGCAGCAAAATACCGGCAGTCGGCATCAAGGCGCGGTCTGCGCCCCATGAGCCGATTAGCGTGCCGCAGGTCATGCCGATACCGAAAATCGTCAGCACAACTGGTACCCAGTAAGGAGCAACACCGGTTACTTCGAGAAGCGTTGAGGCAATATAGGAATAGACCGCAAACAAACCACCAAAGCCGATGGCACCGATTGCCAGTGTCAGCCAGACCTGACGGTTTTTAAGTGCACTCAATTCGCGCAAAGGTGTTGCGCCCGGACGCGGCGGGTCTTTCGGTGCAAAGGCCATAATCATCAGGAAGGTAATTGTTGCCAGTACGCCGGTAACACCAAAGCCCCAACGCCAGCCAAGTGCCTGACCGAGCCATGTCGCAAATGGTACGCCGATCACTGTTGCAATGGACAGGCCGAGCATAACGCGGCCAACGGCCCATGCGCGGCGGTTGATCGGTACCAGCGAGGCCGCCATCAGCGCAGCAACGCCGAAATAAGCGCCGTGCGGCAAACCGCTCATAAAGCGGAACAACAACATCCAGTGATAGGATGGTGATAATGCACTGAGTACGTTGGCAACGGCAAAGACAGCCATCAGTCCCATTGCCAGTGTACGCCGTGACATGCGGGCAAAGAAGACGGCGAGGATCGGCGCACCGACAACCACACCCAATGCATAGGCGCTGATCACATGGCCGGCGGTCGGTTCATCAATGCCAAGACCGACAGAGAAATATGGCAGCAGGCTCATGGCTGCAAATTCAGTGGTGCCGATTGCAAAACCGCCCATTGCAAGTGCCAGCAAAACCAGTTTGAAATTTACGGTGCGTTCTACCGGTTCAGCATCGGTGGCGGCGGGGCTGTCCAACACCAGTGCGGGGGAGGAATCTGTCATTATCTGTTTTCCTGAAATCGCTGCTAATCAGCGTTTTCCTTATAGTTTTGCCCTCAAAAGTCTGATTTCAGGGCATTTGTTCGTTTTTGTATTTCAAAGCGGCGTAGCAGGAGTGCCCGCATTGTGCCTCCCACACGCTGCGGTTCCTTTTATTGAATAATTTATTTTCATCCCATTACATCGAAAGATGAGAGGTTGAAAGAAAAGAGTTTTTATAAAAAATCTGTGTGAGAAATATGACTGTTGTCACAGCCGGTTTTTTAGTCTCAGCTCTTCCAGCTCCTTAATTCGCGCAGCGGTATTCTGATCCGGCTGTCTGGTCATTTCACGGATAATGCTCTCCGCCAGTACAAACAGGGCAGCTGACGAATCCCATGCGGACGGAACACCTGTGCGTGCAGCCAGTACATGACGGGCAAAACGCGCGATCGGTGACAGCCACTGATCGGTGATCAGTAATATCTCAACACCGCGGCTTTTAGCGGTTTCAGCCAGATGCAGCAGGCTTTCCTGATAGCGTCTGATATCAAACACAATCAGTATATCTTTGCGCCCCATATCCAGCAACCTGTCACGCCATGCACTTTCCTGACCGGTGATGTGAAAGACATGAGGACGAATAACCGTCATATGCGCGGCCATATATTGTGCCACCGGATCGGTAAATCGTCCGCCGATAAGATAAATATTGCCGCGTGCCGTGGTCAGTGCGCGTACAATATCGCCCAGTTGTTTTTCGCTGATATGACGGAAGGTTTCACGGATATTTTCAAGCGTATAGTCCAAAGCCGGATAGGTTGTATCCTGTTGTATTGGCTGACTTTCATTGCGGTTGTGCGGGGATTGCAATTGCGCCGCAAGCTCTTCCTGAAGGCGTGCCTGAAAGTCAGGATAGTTTTGAAAACCAAGCCGGTTGATGAAGCGCAATATCGTCGGTGAACTGACACCGGCCTGCATGGAAAATTCTGCAACGGTTTTAAGGCCGAGCAGCGGGTAATTAGCAATCAGGGTCTGGGCAGCATTGCGCTCGCCTGGTGGCATCGTATCAATCCGCTCGGTAATCAGCTCAGCGATACTGTTATTCATTGTTATTCCCGTCAGTTTTTGAAGGCTGCCTGTGATTGAGCGGCGTGGTTTCAATCCGTTTAAAAATACCGTTTGACAAAAGATAATAATGCGTATGAGATGATACACAATAGTGCGAAATAAAAAATAACGTAACATAAGTTACACCTGTAAATGGTAAAGTTTACACGCATGAGGGGAGGCAGAATGGCGGAGCATCGCGATTCTCACGGCAATGACATGCATGCCCGATTTTCCGATACAGACGCTGACGCCGTCACACCGGCGGCAACGGTGATCAATGAGCAGGGTCGCAGCCCGTATTTGTTGATCTGCGAACATGCGACTAATTTTATGCCTGAGAAATTCGCGCGTCTTGGTTTGTCTGAAGCGGATTTGGAAGCGCATATTGCGTGGGACCCGGGTGCTGCAGAAGTTGCGCGGCGCATGAGTAAAGCGCTGGACGCCACTTTGGTTGAAGCCGGATTGTCCCGCTTGCTGATCGACTGCAACAGACCGCTTTCCGCACCGGATCTTATTCCGGAAATCAGTGAATTTACGGTTGTTCCGGGTAATCATAATCTGTCGGAAGCCGCGCGTCAGGAGCGTATTGCGCTGTCGCATAAGCCCTTTCACGCGAAAATCGAAGCGGTTATCGAAGCCCGCCGGAAGCGCGGGCAAGAAAGCCGTTTGATTACAATCCATTCCTATACGCCGGTTTATAAAGGCGTGGGGCGGCCGTGGGAAATCGGAATCATTCATGATGCTGATGACCGGCTGGGAGCAAAAATGATTGCCGGATTGCGCAAGGATAGCGAGAAGTCAGGTGTCAGTGTCGGTGTGAACCAGCCTTATTCACCCGATGACCGTGTTTACTACACGGTAGAATGTCATGCGCGTAAACGCGGCGACCTCTGCGCGATGGTGGAGATCCGGAATAATGAAATTGCGGATGAAGAAGGACAGGCTCTTTGGGCTGCTCGTCTGTCGGCAATTCTGCAGGAAATTGAGACTGTATAAGGAGAAATAACCTTGATCCCGATCTGTTGAGGAGCAGGTGGAAGGCAAGGGGAAAACGGTAACTGGTGAATACAGGCATAAGAGCCGGAAAAGCGGCCATAAAAAGCCTGAAACAACGGGAACAAAAAAGTGCCGAAAATACTCAGACTCTTCGTGAAATATGTCGATGCGCTGAATTATCGGGTCGGGCGCTGTGCGATGTATCTCATCTTTTTGATGGCAGGCTGTTTGCTGTATTCCACCTTTTCGCGGGTCGTATTGGGCGTGCCGGTGAATTGGGTACTGGAGATGTCGCAGTTCATTCTGTCTGCCTATTATCTGCTGGGCGGTGCCTATGCGATGCAGCAGGGCGCGCATGTGCGGATGGACTTGTTCTATGACCGGTTTACGCCGAAGAAAAAGGCACTGACCGATATTATCACCATTCTCTGTGTGATTTTCTATCTCAGTGTGATGTTTGCAGGCGGTTTGTCCAGCACCAATTATGCCTATGTTTATAATCAGAAAAATTATACCGCGTGGGCACCGGTTCTCTGGCCGATTAAAACGCTGATGACCATTGGTGTTTTCCTGCTGTTGTTGCAGTGCATATCCAATCTGATCAAGGATTTTGCAATCTGGCGCGGCAAGCCGATCAAACCTGCACCCTATGTTCCTGATGCTGCACCGCAGGAAGGGCAGATCGTATGAGCTCGGAATTTATTACCCTCTTTATGTTTGCCACAATGATGGTGCTGCTAATGACCGGGCAGCGCGTCTTTGGTGTGATCGGTTTTGTCGGTTCACTTGCCGCTCTGCTGCTCTGGGGCAATGGCGCATTTGAAATGCCGTTCAATGCCACTTTTGCGGTGCTGAACTGGTATCCGCTGATCACTGTGCCGTTCTTCGTTTTCATGGGCTATATGCTATCGGAATCCGGTATTGCCAGCAATCTTTACCGCATGTTCCATGTCTGGTTTGGCGGGGTTCGCGGCGGATTGGCGCTCGGCACAATCGGGCTGATGGTTGTGATTTCCTCTATGAATGGCTTGAGTGTTGCCGGTATGGCTATTGGCGCAACCGTTGCGCTGCCGGAACTGCTCAAGCGCGGCTATAATAAAGTGATGGTCACCGGTGTTATTCAGGCGGGCAGCTCGCTTGGAATTTTGATCCCGCCCAGTGTGGTACTGGTACTCTATGCGATGATTGCCCGTCAGCCGGTATTGCAATTATGGTTGGCCGGTGTCGGGCCGGGCTTGCTGATGGCCGGTTTGTTTGCCGTATATATTTATATCCGTTGTCGGATTAATCCGGAACTCGGGCCAACTTTGCCAAAAGAAGAACTCGACAAAATCACATGGGCCGAGAAGTTTTCAACGCTGCGCGCTGGTCTGTTGCCACTGATCATTTTCGGTACAATGATGGGGCTGTTTCTGACCGGTGTGACCAGTCTGGTGGAAAGCTCTGTGGTTGGCGCATTGCTGGCAACATTGGCTGCTTTGGTAACCGGCCGGCTGACGAAACAGATATGGGAAACAACAACGCGTAATTCGCTGATGATTTCCTGTATGTTTCTTTGGATCATCCTTGCCGCACTATGCTTTTCATCGGTCTATGATGGCCTCGGTGCGGTGAAAGCAATTGAAAAACTGCTGATCGGTACCTTTGATCTGTCACCGTGGACAATTCTTGTCCTGATGTTGCTGTCCTTTGTGGTGCTTGGCATGTTTCTGGATGACACGGCGATGCTGGTTATCGTAGCGCCGCTCTATATTCCGCTGGTCAAAAGCCTCGGATTCAATGCGATCTGGTTCGGTATTCTCTACACGATCACCTGTCAGATTGCCTATATCACTCCGCCTTTCGGCTATAACCTGTTCATGATGCGGGCGCTCGCACCGTCCAGCGTGACTATGGTTGATATTTATAAATCTATCGTTCCGTTCTTCTTCCTGATGGTGCTGACAGTCATCATTCTGATGATTTTCCCGCAGATCGCTCTGTGGCTGCCCAACTGGTATTCGGGACGTTGATAAAATGTGAAGTGCATAACGCAGCTAAAATACTGAAAAATAAAATGCTGCGCAGAAAAGGGAACCAAAACTGAATTCTATTGCGACGGGAGACACGCAAATGAGTGACAGCAAATTTCTGAATAAGCGCGAATTTCTTAAAAAGTCTGCTTTGACAACTGTCGGGGCAGTTGGTGCGACAGCACTCGCCACACCTTATGTGAAAGCACAGAGCCCGATTAAATGGCGCCTGCAAACTTATGCAGGGCCAGCTCTGGCTGAACACGTCATCAAGCCTTCGATTGATGCTTTCAACAAGGCCGCCAATGGCGAGATGGTGATCGAGCTTTACACCTCCGATCAGCTTGTGCCACAGGGCGAGCTTTTCCGCGCAGTGCAGGCGGGTACCATTGATGCAGCGCAGTCGGATGATGACTCGATGGCATCGCCGGTGGATGTATCGGTGTTCGGGGCGTATTTCCCGTTTGCCTCGCGTTACAGTCTTGATGTGCCGGTACTGTTCAATCATTACGGGCTCAATGAGATCTGGGAAGAAGCCTATAAGGAAATTCCGGGTGTGACATGGCTCAGTGCCGGTTCATGGGATCCGTGCAACTTTGCCACGACCAAACCGATCCGCTCGCTGGAAGACCTCAAAGGCCTGCGTGTCTTTACCTTCCCGACTGGCGGTCAGTTCCTCACCCGTTTTGGGGTGGTGCCGGTGACACTGCCATGGGAAGATATTGAAGTGGCTATTCAGACCGGTGAACTGGATGGTGTGTGCTGGTCGGGCGCGACTGAGGTTTATACGGTCGGCTGGGCTGATATCAATAAATACTACCTCACCAACAATATCAGCGGCGCATGGGCAGGCTCCTATTTCGCGAACACAGACAAATGGAACGCCGTACCTGCGCATTTGCAGCAGCTTTTCAAACTCAGCATGGATAGCTCTCATTATTACCGCCAGCATTGGTACTGGTGGGGTGAAGCCCATTACCGCACCACCGGCGGCAAACTTGAGCTGACAACCATTCCGGAAGCGGAGTGGAGCAAGGTTGAAGATGAGGCCATGAAGTTCTGGGATGAAGTGGCTGCAAAAAGCGAACGCAGTGCCAAAGTGGTCGAAATTCTGAAGAAATATCAGGAGACCATGCGTAAGGCCGGAGCGCCGTATCGTTACTCATAAGACATCAGAGCTGTTCATGTTCTGAGTGAAGCATTTTAATCGCTCTGATGTTTTTCTTATGACGCATTATCCTTACGCAAAACCGCTTCGCACTTTTGCTGGAAATGCTCTGAATTTACAAAAACTGTCGCCGCCGGAGGGGCGGTGACACTCCAGTTTAATAAAATGCCGATGAAGCACGGAGTTTGTAAATGACCGGAAACCTGACTTTTGATGCGCTGAAAAAAGCAGTCGCCAATGATGAAATTGATACCGTGCTCGTCTGCCTGACAGATATGCAGGGGCGGCTGGTTGGCAAGCGTTTCTATGCGCCGTTTTTTGTTGAAAGCGCCTTTGATGAAACGCATGGCTGCAGTTATTTGCTGGCCGATGATATCGATATGGAACCGGTGGCCGGTTATGAAGCTGCCAGCTGGGATCAGGGCTATGGCGATTTTGTCATCAAACCGGATATGTCCACGCTGCGGATTGCGCCATGGCTTGAGAAAACCGCTCTGGTTCTCTGCGATGTGCTCGACCATCACGATCATTCCGACCTTGCGCATTCGCCGCGTGCAATGCTGAAGAAACAGCTGGCACGCCTGAAAGAGCGCGGTTATCGCGCCTATTTTGCCTCAGAGCTTGAATTCTATCTCTTTGATGAAACCTATAAATCCGCCCGCGATAAATACTGGAAACATATGGAGACATCCTCTCCGTATATTCAGGATTATATGATCCATCTGACCAGCAAGGAAGAATCCGTGCTGCGTGCAATGCGTAATCATCTCGCCAAAGCCGGTATTCCGATTGAAAACTCCAAAGGTGAGGCTGGTTCCGGCCAGCAGGAGCTGAATGTGCGCTATGCGGAAGGGCTGGATATGGCCGACCGCCATGTCATCATGAAAAATGCAATGAAGGAAATAGCCGAGGCGCAGGGAAAATGCATCACCTTCATGGCGAAATACGACTATTGCAAAGCTGGCAGTTCCAGCCATGTGCATAATTCACTGTGGAGTCTGGATGGCAGCAAGTCGCTGTTTTACGATCCGGATGCGCCTTATACCATGTCGCCACTGATGCGCTCATGGGTAGCCGGACAGCTGAAATATGCAGCCGATTACACCTATTTCCTCGCGCCTTATGTCAATTCTTACAAGCGCTTTCAGGCGGGTACCTTCGCCCCGACCAAGATCACATGGAGTCGGGATAACCGCACAGCCGGTTTCCGCCTTTGCGGCGAGGGCACCAAAGGTATTCGTATTGAATGTCGTATCGGCGGTTCTGATCTCAATCCTTATCTGGCTTTTGCAGCACTGATTGCTGCGGGCTTACGCGGTATTGATGAGAAGCTGGAACTGGAAGAACCGTTTGTCGGCGATGCCTATGCAGCGGTGAAGCTGAAGGAAATTCCATATACGTTGCGCGATGCCATTGAAACGCTGAAGAATTCTGAATTTCTGAAAGAGGCTTTGGGCGAGAAAGTTCTAAATCATTACGTTCATACGGCTGATTGGGAGCAGGTTGAATATGACCGCCGCGTCACTGACTGGGAGTTGCATCGTGGTTTCGAGCGCTACTAATTTTAGAGTTATAAAAGGAATGAAGCCATGAGCGAAGTGGCGAGACTGATTTCTCCGATTGACGGTTCTGTTTATGCGGAACGTGCCTGCCTCGATCTGGCGCAGGTGCAAGCCGTTGTGTCTGCGGCCAGACAGGCACAGACAGGCTGGGCGGCGCTGACCATTGCTGAACGCGCAAAATATTGCTCGGCAGCGCTTGCTGCTCTGGCAGCAATGAATGGTGAGCTGGTGCCGGAAATTGCCTGGCAGATGGGGCGTCCGGTACGCTATGGCGGAGAAAATGGCGGCGTGCAGGAGCGCGGCCAATATATGATCAATATAGCGGAGGAGGCGCTCCAACCTCTGGTGCCGCAAGAAAAAGATGGTTTTCGCCGCTATGTGAAGCATGTACCGCTTGGCGTGGTGATGGTGATTGCGCCGTGGAACTATCCGTATCTTACCGCAGTGAATACGATTATTCCGGCGCTGATGGCGGGGAATACGGTTATTCTCAAACACGCCACACAGACACTGCTTGCCGGTGAGCGCTTTGCCAAGGCTTTTGAAATTGCAGGGCTGCCGAAAGGTGTATTCAGCAATGTGGTACTGGGGCATGCGACGACGGAAGCGCTGCTGGCCTCTGGCACAATTGACCATGTGAATTTCACCGGTTCAGTTGGCGGTGGCCGTGCGATTGAAAAAGCTGCTGCGGGTACTTTCATGAGTATCGGGCTGGAGCTTGGCGGTAAAGACCCGGCCTATGTGCTGCCGGATGTCAATGTCGAGCATGCGGTTGCTAATCTCGTGGATGGTGCCTTCTTCAATTCCGGTCAGTGCTGCTGCGGTATTGAGCGCATTTATGTACACGAGGCGGTCTATGACAAATTTGTCGATGGTTTTGTTGAGCTGACCAGCCAATATGTGGTGGGTAATCCGCTGGATGCCTCCTCAACGCTGGGGCCGATGGCACATGCGCGTTTTGCTGATCTGATCCGTGAACAGAAGGCGGAGGCTCTGCGTAAAGGCGCGAAAGCCCATATTAATATGCAGGTTGAGAATGACCGTGACGGTTCGCCATATATCGCGCCGGAAGTGCTGACCAATGTTGATCATCAGATGAGCGTGATGCGTGAAGAAAGCTTTGGGCCGATTGTCGGCATTATGAAAGTGCGCAGTGATGAAGAAGCTGTGGCGCTGATGAATGACAGCAATTTCGGCCTCACAGCATCGCTCTGGACACCGGACACGGATCGTGCGGCCAATATTGCCGATCAGATCGAGACCGGCACCGTATTTATGAACCGCTGTGATTATCTCGATCCGGGGCTGGTCTGGACCGGTGTTAAAGATACGGGCAAAGGCGCTTCGCTGTCTTCCATCGGTTACGGCAATCTTACCCGTCCGAAATCCTATCACCTGCGTGAAAAAATCTGATCGCTTCTGAATTTTGATGTGAAAGTAAGTGTAATGACAACATTGACCTCAAAATGGAATTTCCCGACCACTGTGCTGTTCGGCGCTGGTCGTATTAAAGAACTGCCTGCAGTGTTGAAAGCTGCAGGTATCAGCAATCCGCTCTTCGTAACCGATCCGGGATTGGCGAAACTGCCGGTTGTGGCATCCACTCTGGCAATGCTGGATGAAGCTGATGTGAAATACGGGACTTTCACGGAAGTGAAACCAAATCCGGTTGAGAGCAATCTGACTGCCGGTGTTAAAGTCTATAATGACGGCAATCATGATGGTGTGATTGCCTTTGGCGGTGGTTCGGCACTTGATCTTGGAAAGCTGATTGCATTTCAGGCTAAGCAGACGCGTCCGGTTTGGGATTTTGAAGATATCGGTGATTGGTGGACGCGTGCAGACAGTGCTGTGATTGCGCCGGTGATTGCGGTGCCGACAACAGCAGGAACAGGCTCGGAAGTTGGCCGCGCCGGTGTTTTGACCAATGAGGCGACACATACCAAGAAGGTGATTTTCCATCCGAAAATGCTGCCGGTGACTGTGATTGCCGATCCGGAGCTTTCCACTGGCATGCCGCCGTTTATTACAGCAGGCACGGGTCTCGATGCACTGGCGCATTGCTTAGAGGCCTATTGTGCACCAGGTTATCACCCGATGGCGGATGGTATCGCGCTGGAGGGTATCCGGCTGGTGTTTGAAAACCTGCCCAAAGCCTACGCCGATGGCCGTGATATTACCGCGCGTGCTAATATGATGGCGGCAGCGGCTATGGGGGCAACAGCGTTCCAGAAAGGGCTCGGTGCGATACATTCCCTTTCCCACCCGATTGGTGCGCTTTATGATACGCATCACGGCATGACCAATGCGGTTTTCATGCCTTATGTACTTGCGTTTAATCGTGCAGCCATTGAAATCCGTATTAATCGTCTGGCTGATTATCTTGGCATTACAGGCGGCTTTGACGGCTTCGTTGCGGCAGTGATGAAACTGCGCAAAGAGTTGAATGTACCGGACAGCCTTCCGGAATTTATTAAAGGTCTGGAGATGGATGATGCCCGTAAGGATATGATTGCGGAAATGGCGATTGTTGACCCGACAGCAGGCGGAAATCCGGTAGAACTGACAAAAGAAGGGGCTTTAAAGCTACTTAATCAGGCGCTTAAAGGCACTGCCTGATTGTATTATGAGAAAGGGCAAAACATAATGTTTTGCCCTTTTATAATTATGATAGAAAGTCGTAGACGAGGGCACCATTCTCCTCAAGAAGTGGGCCGACAAAGGTTTTAAACTTCTGATGTGCCGGATCGTAAAAGGCAGGGTCCGTGACTGCCGGAGTGCCGACATAGTAATTGCGATCACCTTCTGATCGAAACTCTACGATGAATGCCTGATCGAAATTTTGCCCTGCACCTTCAAGACTCGTATTTTGCGCACCGGCCTTTATGGAAACAATATAAGGTTTGCCGTCACGCTTGGCTTTATCTTTGAGTTGCAAAAACCGGTCGAAAACCTCCTTGCGCTGTTCACCAGTAACCTCAGGCTTATAGCGAAAAAGCACAATATGCTGAATGGTGCCGGTTTTAAAATCCGGCGCGGTAAACTCTGCAGTGTGCGTTGAGCTGACTAGATTTTGCGCTTGGCTATTCATAACAGGCATATTGGTAATAAATGTCAGAGATGTAATGATGAATATAAATATTCGCATGTTAAACTCATTAAGATATTATTTTAATGTTAGGCGATATATTTTATTGTCTTTGTATTGTTTAATGTATGCTGATAAAAATTTATGCGAAATTAAATCTATATTTAATTTCGCATAAAGGGGAGATTTGTCAATATTTATAATGAGTGAGCTTTTTAAATTGTTTTCAAAGAGCTTATGCTTCCCGTGTACCGTCTTCAGCCAGTACAGGAACCGGATGACCGTTTTCATCAACGGCAACCATGGTGAATTCGCCTTTGGCGGTCATCAGGCGTTCACCGCTCATCATATCTTCAGACCAGAGTTCTGTTGAAACAACCACAGAGCTGCGGCCGGACTTGATGACTTTGGATACCAGCTCGAGGATAGAGCCAACGCGTACCGGATATTTAAAGTCCATCTTGCGCGATGAGGCCAGAACGGTTGGCAGGCGGCAATAACGTGTTGCAGCAATGAAAGCGCTTTTGCTCATCGCAGCCATCGCTTCGCCACCGAACATTGTGCCATAGGAATTGGCCTGATCAGCAAAGACAACATCGGACATACGCAGCAAAGTTGGCTGATCATCAAGTGTTTCGGCAACAGCTGCTTGCGGCAGAGGCGGTAGGCTCCATGATTTGTCTTTTGTCAGCTCGGTTTTGGCGACCATATGGAACAGGCCACGTGTGCATAACACGCGCTCGCCGCCGATCATGTTCTCGGCCACCAGCTCTACTTCAACGGAGAGCGAGGTGCGGCCGACGCGGATGACCTTGGCAGTGAGTTCTACAATTTGTCCGAGTTTAACCGGTGCGGTGTAATCAATGCGCTCGCAGGATGCGGTTACAAAAGGAACGCGGCCGTGACGGGTTGCAGAGATGAAGGCAATACGATCCATCAAAGCGAAGCCTGCGCCGCCGAATAATGTGCCGTGATGATTGGTGTCGCCGGGAAAAACAACCGTTACGAGACGCGAAATCAGAGGTACATCCTCACCATAAATCACATCGTCTGATGCTGGAACATTCTGGTCATCATTGAGGGGCGCTGTCATGGATTTGTCCTTGCATGCCTTTGTCGGGTTGCGGGAGGCATGTTCTTATCCGGTATTTAAACACTATAGACCGCGCTTTTACGGTGCTCATGACGATTATACAAGGTTTGGTGCGGGGACCGTCAGGTCAGCTTCTGACCTGCCATATGAGACAAGAACTGCATCCTTTTGTTTTTCAATCAGCAATTTACGTTTCTTAGTATCACTTGAAAAATTGGCTGAGGGGGAGGTTTTCACCAAACCTCGCATTTCATGCGGGCATGTTCAGGGAAAGTGATTGGTGATGCGCAAAAATCATATCTGCCGGAATGTCGTTTGCAGTCCTTATGACGAATCGAACGGATTGCAGAGGTGAAACTGCGTTCAGATACAAAAATATTGTTCTAATATGCATTCACGCGCCAAGGCATGTCGCATAATTCATAGATAAATGGTCTGACCTTATGCTGAATAGTCATAATGTCAGCATGACTGCCGTATTTTTATTGCGCGAAGCGTCATCAAAAGTTATTCAAAACGTAATTTTTCATGCTGCAATCGCAAGAAAGGGAAATTTCGATGTCGCAGGATAATCCTCTCGAAAATGCACTCGTACGTTTAGATGAAGCTGCCAGCCATCTGGATATTGACGCGGATGTTATCGAAAAACTGAAATTTGCCCGAGAGACTACCAAGGTGCGATTGATGATCCGTATGGATGACGGCTCACGCAAATCCTTCATTGCATGGCGCTGCCGTTATGATGATACACGCGGGCCGACAAAAGGCGGTATCCGTTTTCATCCGGATTCAACAGCAGAAGAAGTCGAGACACTGGCTTTCTGGATGACATTCAAATGTGCGGTGATGAACCTGCCTTATGGCGGCGGTAAGGGCGCTATTCAGGTTGATCCGCGGAAACTATCCAAGGCTGAACTAGAGCGGCTTTCGCGCGCCTATATTCAGGCTTTTGCCCGTATTCTGGGGCCTGACCGCGATATTCCTGCACCGGATGTTTATACCAATTCGATGATTATGGGTTGGATGGCCGATGAATATTCGCAGATGGTTGGTCAGTCTTCACCGGCGGTGATTACAGGCAAGCCGATTTCGCTCGGTGGTTCGCTTGGTCGTGATGATGCGACTGCACGCGGCGGTTTCTATCTTGTGCGCCATCTGGCGAGCGACCTTGGTCTGAGTGAAGAACTGCATGTTGCCATTCAGGGCTTTGGTAATGCCGGACAGCATATGGCTAAACTCATGACCAGTGACGGCCATAAAATCGTAGCCGTGTCGGATTCTGAAGGTGCTGTTTATTGCGCTTCCGGTTTGGATATTGCTGCACTCATTACTGCAAAGCAGAATGGTCGCTCAGTGTTGGCGACTGTCGGGCATGGCGGCCATGAGGCATTAGCGGCGGCTGATCTGGTTGGCGTTCAGTGCGATGTTCTGGTGCCTGCGGCAATGGAAGACATGATCCATGCGCGCAATGCGGGAACGGTCAAAGCCAAGCTGATCCTTGAACTTGCGAATGGCCCGGTAACGCCGGAAGCTGATGCTATTCTGGAAAAGATGGGTGCTATCATCCTGCCGGATATTCTTGCCAATGCCGGTGGTGTGACTGTGTCCTATTTTGAATGGGTGCAAAACCGCCAGTGCTTCTATTGGGAGCTGGAAGAAATCCATACACGCCTGCGTGCAATTATGGAGCGGGAAGGTCGTGCTATCTGGAATGTGGCAAAGGAAAAAGGCGTTACCATGCGTACAGCAGCTTATGTTCATGCGCTGCTGCGTCTTTCACAGGCGATTGAAGCACATGGTACGCAAAGTGATTTTGTCGCCTGAAAGGGCAACGGGGTGATTTTGTTGTCTGAAAAAGGCAACGGCTGACTTTGTAACCTGAAAGACAATATATCAAAAAGGCCGGTGAAAACCGGCCTTTATCACTTTGTGAAGTAAGTAAAATATCTTTTTGATTATTTTAAAGAATTTTTCCAGAAAAGAATGATTTTTCCAAAAATAACACCGGCTGTTGCGCCTGCTGATTTGACGAGAAAATCCGATAATTCACCATGTCTGTCCGGTGTCAGGCGCTGCATCAGTTCGAACAATCCGGCGGCAGAGATTAGCATGATGAGAACCAGAGCCCAGCGTTTCGGATAGGCCAGACAGAACAGCAGGCCGATGACCATCAACATTATAAAGCGCTCAGCTGTGACATGACCCGGAATATGCGGACGGAAATTAATCGGGCTGATTGTGACTGCAAGCAATGCTGCCAGCATCAACCAGGCCAGAACGGGTAAAACAGGAAAGCGACGCATTTATTCCTCATCAGTCGGCAGTTGCTGACTGTCATCCTGATTGCATGGCAAATACAGCATTTCAGTAAACAGTGTTTTGGCACTCTCTCCGAGAATAAAATGGCGGCTGGCAATATCATCAACGCCCATGCACCATTGCACGCCACGCTGGGAAATTCCGAATTCATTTGAGAGATAGGATTTGGC
Organism: Bacillus subtilis; assembly: GCA_021733665.1. GTDB lineage: Bacteria > Pseudomonadota > Alphaproteobacteria > Rhizobiales > Rhizobiaceae > Pseudochrobactrum. The sequence goes on along the minus strand of JAHREI010000002.1, from coordinate 672,520 downwards.
GTAGTCGATGCCATCTGCGCAATCTGCCTGTTTGCAAAAACCGCCATCCTGCGCCAGTTGTTTCAGCGAATTTTGACCGGCAGACATTGTATAAAAATAAGTGCCGGTTGCCGTCACAGTGAGGACGCCGCAGGTCGCAATCAATACAATGACTGTTTTTCTCATCGGAAACCTGTCTGTGCGGTTAAAGGAGCTTATACCGCGCTTAGCATGCGGGTAGGTTTGCTGCTAGATACTGTCGTGCAAAATCCATTTATTCAGTGTTTTTGTATATGTGCTCATATCAGGCTCTTTTGTGTCTCGCTACAATGTAAGCGTGACATTTTTACGGTGGAGGGAGCAGAGGAAATTGCTTGCTGTAAGATAGGTGTTTTTTTATAGAGAACACAATGCGTACCGCATTTTTAAAAGACACAATACCGATATAAAATTTTGGTAGATGCTGTTTTTCGCGTAGCGTTATTTTTGCTTATTTTTTTACTCTCATACTGAAACGGTTCTCATGCAGCACATTGACCCGTCCCAAAACATCGATTCAGAAAAACACATTCGCGAGGATGTGTATGATGAGGACGGTTCTGTCAGTGAAGCACTGGTTACCCGTATCGAGGAGGCGCTTGACGCCCGCGATGCTGATAGTGTGCGTGAGGAAGTTCGCGATCTTCACTCATCCGAGCTCGGGCATCTGCTCGAAGCCCTTGATGGCACCGAGCGTCAGTCTCTGGTGGAGCTGCTCGGCGATGAGTTCGATTTTGAGGCGCTGACCGAAGTTGATGAAGCGATCCGTCTCGAGATTGTGGATGCCATGCCCAATGAGCAGATTGCCGAGGGTGTGCAGGAACTGGATTCCGATGATGCGGTTTATATTCTTGAGGATATGGACCAGCAGGATCAGGATGAAATTCTGGCCAAGCTGCCATTTACTGAGCGTATCCGGCTGCGTCGTGCGCTGGAATATCCGGAAGACAGTGCAGGGCGCCGTATGCAGACAGAATTTGTCGCGGTGCCGCCGTTCTGGACGATTGGCCAGACGATTGACTATATGCGTGAGGATAATGATCTGCCGGATCGTTTCTCGCAGGTTTTCGTGATTGATCCGGCATTCCATCTGCTTGGCACGATTGATCTTGACCGTCTGTTGCGCGTGCAGCGTGTTGTGCGCGTGGAAGATTTGATGGTTGAAGCGCGTCACGCTATTCCTGCGACGATGGATCAGGAAGAAGCTGCGCAGATTTTCGAACAATATAACCTGCTGTCTACTGCTGTCCTCGATGAGAATGAGCGCCTTGTCGGCGTGCTGACCATTGACGATGTGGTGGACGTTATTCAGGAAGAGGCCGAAGAGGATATTATGCGCCTTGGTGGTGTGGGCGATGAGGAGTTGTCCGACAGCTTTATGACGATTGCCCGTTCGCGCTCACCTTGGCTGTTCGTCAATCTGTTTACGGCGTTTCTCTCGGCTTCCGTGATTGGCTTGTTTGACGGCACAATTCAGCAAATGGTGGCACTGGCTGTGCTGATGCCGATCGTTGCCTCTATGGGCGGCAATGCGGCAACGCAGACTATGACGGTGACAGTGCGTGCTATTGCGACCCGTAATATTGATATTCATAATGCTGCGCGTGTTATCCGTCGTGAAGCCCTGATCGGCTTGCTTAATGGTATGATGTTTGCCGTTATGATCGGTGCTGTTGCCGGTTTCTGGTTTGATAATGCACAGCTTGGCGGCATTATCGGCAGTGCAATGATTATCAATATGCTGGCGGCTGCATTGGGCGGTATTCTCATTCCGCTTTTACTGCATCGTCTGGGTGCTGATCCGGCCATTGCTTCGGCGGTTTTTGTGACCACGGTCACCGATGTGATCGGGTTCTTTGCCTTTCTCGGACTTGCGACTTGGTGGTTCGGTTTTTCTTTCAGCTAAGAAATTCGTGATTTACAGCGGTTCCAGTTAAGACTGAATCGTTGGAACCGCTGTAATTATTTGTTTTTACGCATTATCCGACGCAAAACCGGTTCCCACTTTTGGCTCGCAAATGCTATAAAATTACGCCATACACGCCTTATGAGATTTTTTGTTGCGTAATTATTATTATTACATATGAATATTGTTTTTGCTCAAAGTGCAGATAATTGCTGTTATTCGGGCAAAACAAGGTGCATGTGTGTCGTCGTTTACAAGTGAAAGCAGGGCTTTCGCTGAAAATGACGGTTTGTGAATAATCGCATTTACGAATGAAATATTGACTTTTACGTAAATGCGGTGTCACAAAAGAGAATAAAACGAATTGGTGGACTAAATGCGTGAATATTATTCGATTACGGAGCTGACGAGGGAGTTTGGGATTTCCACACGAACTCTGCGCTTTTATGAGGATGAGGGGTTAATTCATCCTCTGCGCCGTGGTCGGACACGCTTGTTCCGCCCATCCGACCGGCATTTGCTCAAGCAGATTATGCGCGGTAAACGACTTGGTTTTTCCATCGCGGAAATTCATGAAATTATTCAGATGTATCGCGAGCCGCCGGGCGAGGCCGGTCAGTTGCGTCTGCTGATCAAGCGCGTGGAAGAAAAGCGCGAGGATTTGCGCCAGAAGCGCCGTGATATTGATGAAACACTCAGCGAGCTGGATCAGGTGGAAGAAGCCTGCATCGGCCGTATGGCTGAGCTTGGTGTCCGCACCTGATAATGAAACTTCGCTTGGAAGGGCAGTTTGTTCTTATTGAACGGGCTGCCCTTCTTGCATTTTAGTCACGCATTGCGCGGAAAAAGCACTGAGTTTCTGGCGTTCTTCGTCTGTAGCGGCAGGGCTTCTGAGCAAGTTTGAGAGATTATTTGCTTCAATCGTCTCCAGCATACAACCGCAATACACCCTGCAAAGCTGCTCATCACCATTGGCGCTGCACTGAACTGTGCATTGATTGACAAAATTAGCGGCTTGCATAGCCGGTGATGGCGGGAAGATTGCCGAAAATCCGTAGAGTAGTCCGATCAGAACCGGCTGGTGCACCAGATAGAAAATCAGGCTGTGGCGACCGATAAAGGTGAGCAGGCGCTCAAGCCATTGTGGTTTGATGCCACCTTGCAGCAGACGCAGGAGGCCTGTCGCCTGCATGATGCGGGCACTTGCAATGCCGAGCAGCGCAGCCCCGAACCACGGAAACAGCGGCACATAATCATTGGAAATCGGATTGATGCTGGAGAGGCCGACCCACCATAATACCGGATGGTTGAAGAATTCAGCGCGATAATAAACCGGTGTGGCAATGATTGCAGTAGCAAGCAGAATGGTTAGCGATACAGGGCTGCGTAAGAATAACAGGCCGAGCAGACTTGCCAGAGCAATCTGATGGAGAATACCAAAAAAGATGAAACCCTGCGGCATGAAAACCCATGTCAGCAGGCTGATGGCAGCGGCTGCAAGCACCACTTGCGCCAGCCGTTTCATAAAGGGTTGCCAGAGGATGCCTCGCGCATGGGCAAGTACCAGGCTGAACCCGACCAGAAACAGAAAGCTGGAGGCGATGCAGCGAGCAAAAATCCGCCACCAGCCCTGACTGGCGCTGCCTTGTGCCAGATATCCGAAAAACTCGAGATCCCAGCCTAAGTGATAGATTGCCATGGCAATCAGCGCCACACCACGGGCAATGTCTAAACGTCCGAGACGTGTGTCGGATTTCATCGGGGTTTCAGCGTTAAGGGCAGTGCTGGCCGGATTCATTGCAGACTTTCAGCAGAGTGTTGTGGCGTGGTTGCTATAGCTACAATGAGTTTGTGCCGGATGACAAGCTGAGATGCTCATGTCTGTTCCGGAAGGATTTTTGGCCGGATAACGGATCGTAAAAGGCGTTTATACGTGGTTATTATGCGGGGTTCTGACAGAGTTTTGCCGAAATGGTAAATATGCATGCTTTAGATATTTGATTTAATTGTTTGATAAATAATATGTTTTTCTATCATGGTAAATTTGCATAGCTGCTATGTCATGGTTTTGACGCAATTGCAGATTGCTTGTGGGCGGGCTTTCGAGTATAAATATCAGACAGGCATAGCAATAGTGCGGTGCATGTTCTCATGAATGAAATACCGGAAACGAGTAAAATATTCCATGGATGAAACAGTTCAGAAGTCCTGCTGGGGTGTAACCCTTTGGGCAGTTGTTGGATTGGCCGCTGTAATTTTGTTGACCTATTTGTTCTCCGTATAATCACGGATATTCAAAGAAATTTCAGAGCGTTTAAATCACCGGTGCTTATCAGCCCGGTGATTTTTTATTGTGATATGACAAAGTTTTTATCGCAGCCTTGTCGTTTTCTTGCTGGTTTGTGGTGTATTTTGCACATGGTTCAACCACATTAAGTGAGACACTTATCTGATCCGGTTTTACAGAACCGCATAACGGGTTATATAAGGCTTGAGATGAGGGAGTTTGCAGGCGGTGATTTGTCTGCACTTTCAAAAAAATGAAAGAGCGGTAATCTTCTATGTTCCTGTCAGTTTTTGACCTGTTTAAAATTGGCATCGGGCCGTCGAGTTCTCATACAATGGGACCGATGACGGCAGGGCATCAGTTTCTTAAAGAATTGAAAGACGGCCAGTGGCCGCGTCCGCATAATGCGAAAGTTACGCGGATCAAGGCCTATTTGCATGGTTCATTGGCTTTTACCGGTATCGGTCATGCGACTGACCGCGCGGTTATTCTCGGCCTTTGCGGATATTTGCCGGCCAATATTGATCCTGACAAAATGGATGCTCTGCTGGCCAAGGTGAATGAAGAACATAAAATTCGCCCGATAGGTCATCCGGCTTATGATTTTGATCCGAAAGCCGATCTGGTGATGGATCGTAAAGTGGCCTTGCCGGGACACGCGAATGGTCTGGCGTTTGAAGCGCTGGATCGTGATGACCGCGTTCTGTTGCGCCGCGTTTATTATTCCATCGGCGGCGGCTTTATTGTCACGGAAGAAGAGCTGAACGCTACGCGTGTGAGCGGCGGCAAACCTCCGGTTGATAATAATGTGCCTTATCCTTTTGCTTCGGCAAAAGAGATGCTGGAAATGTCGGTTAAGAGCGGTCTTTCCATTGCGGAAATGAAACGCGTCAATGAAGAAACCCGTATGAGCCGTGAAGAGCTGGATGCGGGGCTGGATAAAATCTGGGATGCCATGCGTAGCTGTATTGAGCGCGGGCTGACACAGGAAGGCATTATGCCGGGTGGGCTCAATGTGCGCCGCCGTGCCAAGCAGTTGCATGATCGTCTGAATGAAGAATGGCGCCAGAACCGTCATAATCCGCTGCTGGCCAATGATTGGCTGTCCGTCTATGCAATGGCGGTGAATGAGGAAAACGCCGCCGGTGGCCGCGTGGTGACCGCGCCGACCAATGGTGCAGCCGGTGTTGTTCCTGCCGTCATGCGCTATTACCTGCATTTCCATGATGATGCAGACCAGAAGGGCATTCGCGACTTTTTGCTGACCTCATCTGCGGTTGGCGGTATTATCAAGCATAATGCGTCGATTTCCGGTGCCGAGGTTGGTTGTCAGGGTGAGGTCGGTTCGGCTTCTGCTATGGCAGCGGCAGGTCTTGCGGCTGTGCTTGGTGGTACGCCGGAGCAGATTGAAAATGCGGCTGAGATTGCGCTGGAGCATCATCTGGGTATGACCTGCGATCCGATTGCCGGACTGGTGCAGGTGCCTTGCATTGAACGTAATGCGTTGGGTGCAGTGAAGGCTGTAACCGGTGCGTCATTGGCCGTGAAGGGCGATGGTACGCATTTTGTGCCGCTTGATGCCTGTATTGAAACAATGCGTCAAACCGGTGTGGATATGAATGAGCGTTATAAGGAAACCAGTCTCGGCGGGCTTGCTGTGAATGTGGTTGAGTGCTGATTTTATCCGTGTAAAATACAAAAAACTCCGCATGATGAATGCGGAGTTTTTTATTTTAAACAATATCATACGTAAAATTTTTAATCTTTTGAAACCGGTTTGTTCAAGCGCTCGGCAATGCGTGCTTTATTGAGTGCGATTGCTGCTTCATCCGGTTGCCAGTCGGCACACCATTGTGCCGGAATATTCTCAATTAAATGCTCGGTGGTGCGGTAAGACGGTTGATATTCACGCCGCAGCATTTCATCAATCAATGCCTGCTGACGCTTCACCAGAAAGCCCAGACGCGGATAGAAAAACCGCACATGGCCTTTGCCAAGCGTATAGCTGCGCGGATTGCGCGGATCATCAGGCTGTTCACCACGTTCAATAGCGGCACGAGCCAGCGTGAAGATACGCGGTAATTCGCGATATTCTGCTACCAGATGCGGGCCGGTCAGTTCTTGTGGTGGTATGCAATTGATACGGGTCATCAGGATTGTGCCGTTTGCGCGTGGAGTTTTGCGGCCAGTGCCACTGCTCCGGTCAGGGCGTCGGCTTGCGGCGCGCGCAGACGTGGCTGATAGCGGGCAGAAAGACGCGGGCCATAAAGTGCGCCGAGACCACCGATCAGTGACAGCACCGGTTGATCATCACGCATTGAAGCATCGAGTGCCGCTTCAATTGTCTCGACCGATTGCTTGAGGATTTTGTCAGCCAGCGGATCATTCATCGCGGCATATTCAAAGACCAGCGGAGCAAACTGCCCGAAATCATTCGGGCGGGCATCATGGGCAAAACGCACAATGGCATGTGGTTCATCGTTGAAATGCGCAAGCAAAGCATTGCTGAGCGGGCTGCGCTGATAAATACCGTCATAGGCCAGTAGGGATTCTTCAATCAGTTTCTGGCCAAGGCGGGCGCCACCACCAAGATCGCTGACTTTAAAGCCCCAGCCGCCTTTCATCGTGACAGCATTATTGCGGCGGGAGATATAGACAGAGCCGGTGCCGAGGATAACCACCACGCCGTCTGCATCACCGATAGCACCTTGCAAGGCGATGATGCCGTCAGACACGACGCTGCTTTGCGCAAAGGGCAGGGCTTGTTGCAATTGTGCGGCAACACCGGAGACATTGGCGCCAGCCAGACCAAGGCAGGCGGTAATACGGCTATAGGCATGTACCGGTAGTTCTGCAGCAAGAAGGGCAGCATCTGTTGCAGCGAGAATATTGACGACAGATGTATCCATATCGGTCATGATATTGGCAGGGCCTGCCTGACCTGTCCCCAGAACTTTACCGGATGTGTCTGCAATCGCTGCACGACAGCCGGTGCCGCCGCCATCTATGCCAAGAATATAATTCGCCACATCATGCTCCCGATTCTTTGTCCGTTTCTGGTGCCGTTTTTATTGCAGGTAACACAAATTGCCAATTCAAAGTATAATCTTATTTAAATCGTTTTAATTTCGCGCGTGGCATGACGAACAACCATCGGGGTGATTTTGCGAGTCGCATTATGCCTGTCCGATGCCAGTCAGGGAATTGGTATTCAAGAATGGTCTTTTATGATGATCCATATGGTCGAAAAAAATAGAACCAATATTGCTGTTTGAATAAGACGACTGCACGTGAATGCAAGTAATGGTGATAAAATCTTTGCTTTTGCTGGACAGCAAACGATATTTACGCATTACTCTATCGGAGAACAGACGGGAGAAGAGGTCTTAAGGGGGAACTGAGACCGGTTGGTTTATTATCCAATATAGAACCAGTCCGGCCGTGAGGGAACTTCGGGGATTATTCTTACCGCAATAAGTGGTTCTGTTCACAGGCTGCCGGACATGATTTCCTGTCCTTATGTCTGAATAGGCAAAAGAGTGTGAAAACCGGTGCCGGTAATGGCAATGGTGCAGACCAGAATGATGATCCGGAAAACCGGAGTTCTAAAGCGCATCCCGAAAAGTGTGAAGCGGTTTTCGGAACAAGATGCGTGGTTCAAAACAAAAATAGAGCGGTTTCAATGTTTCAGCATGAACCGGAACCGCTCTAAGAACAGAAACAAACACGTTTCATGACGCGCCGGATGTGAGCGCGCCGCGGGGAGAGAAAAATGAATTTTAAGAATTTCAGTTCCGCATTGCTGGCATCAAGTGTGCTTGGTGCTGCTGCTATGGCTGGTGTTTCTGCAGCTTCTGCTGCCGATGTGACACTGACCATCGAAAGTTGGCGTAATGACGATCTGCCGATCTGGCAGGAAAAGCTTATTCCGGCTTTTGAAGCAGCCAATCCGGGCATCAAAGTGACCTTCAACCCTTCAACGCCGACTGAATATGATGCGGCGCTGGGCGCGAAACTCGATGCCGGTACTGCCGGTGACATCATCACCTGCCGTCCGTTCGACAAGTCGTTGGCACTCTTTGACAAAGGTCAGCTGTCTTCTCTGAATGATCTGGAAGGCATGAAGAACTTCAGCGATGTGGCAAAATCCGCATGGCAGACCGATGATGGCAAAACCGCATTCTGCGTGCCGGTTGCTTCGGTTATTCACGGCTTCATCTATAATAAAGATGCCTTTGAAAAAGTAGGCGTGAGCGTTCCGAAGACCGAAGAGGAATTCTTCGCGGCTCTGGAAAAGATCAAAGCTGACGGCAATTACATTCCGATGGCTATGGGCACCAAGGATCTCTGGGAAGCCGCAACAATGGGCTATCAGAATATCGGCCCGACATACTGGAAGGGTGAGGAAGGCCGTAAAGCTCTGATCGCCGGTACACAGAAACTGACCGATGCGGACTGGGTTGACCCTTATAAGACTCTTGCAAAATGGAAAGATTATCTGGGCGACGGCTTTGAAGCACAGACCTATCCGGACAGCCAGAACCTGTTCACCCTTGGCCGTGCAGCAATCTATCCGACCGGCTCATGGGAAATCAGCGTCTTCAACCCGCAGGTTGATTTCAAAATGGGTGCGTTTCCGCCTCCGGTGCGTAAAGACGGCGACACCTGCTATATCTCCGATCACAACGATCTGGGTATCGGCATGAATGCCAAGACCAAAAATCCGGAAGCCGCTGCCAAATTCCTGAACTGGGTGGCATCGGATGAATTCGCAACCATTTATGCGAATGCTCTGCCGGGCTTCTTCAGCCTGTCCTCCAATGAAATCAAGCTGGAAGATCCGCTGGCTGCGGAAATGGTTGGCTGGCGTAAGGATTGTAAGTCGACTATTCGTTCGACTTACCAGATCCTCTCACGCGGTACACCAAATCTGGAAAATGAAACCTGGATTGAATCCGCCAATGTTATCAATGGCACAGTGACCCCTGAACAGGCTGGCGAAAAGCTGCAGAAGGGCCTCGACAGCTGGTACAAGCCTGCGAAGTAACATGAATTGAAGCCATTCGCCTGAAATCCCGTTTCTGTCTGTTTTTCAGATCGGAGAGGGGCAGGCGGGTGGCTTTTTTATCCGATTGTTTTTGATGCATATTCCGGTGCAAATATTGTTGCTTTGCCGGAAGTGCCCGTTTTGAAAGCGTTAGACCGGTATGGCGCGAAATTCGACAAGCAAACCGCCCTTCCGCTGGCATATAGCGGTTTTTCTGGCACCAGCGGTGCTGGTCTATACGGCTATTATGATCCTGCCGCTTTTCGGAACGATGCAGTTGTCGCTGTTCCGCGTGGAAAATCAGCAGAGCTTTTTTGTCGGGCTGGATAATTTCCGCACATTGCTCGGTGATGAGCGCTGGTCTGCGAGCTTCTGGAACGCGCTGGGCAATAATATGTGGTTCTTTGTTATCCACATGGTGGTGCAGAACCCGATCGGTATTTTGCTTGCCGCGCTGCTTAGCCATCCGAAATTACGTTTTGCTGCTTTCTACCGCTCGGCGATTTTTATTCCGACCATTCTGTCCTTTGTGATCGTGGGCTTTGTCTGGAAGCTGATCCTGTCACCGCTTTGGGGCGTGGCACCGAATATGCTGGATCTGGTGGGGCTGAAAAGCCTGTTCGCACCATGGCTCGGCCAGAAAGAATATGCTCTGACAGCACTTGGCCTGATCTCGGTCTGGCAGTTTATCGGTATTCCGATGATGCTGATCTATGCGGCGCTGCTGTCTATTCCTGACGAGATTATTGAAGCTGCGGAATGCGACGGGATTACCGGCGCATCGCAGTTCTGGAAGATCAAGCTACCGCTGATCCTGCCATCCATCGGGATTATCTCCATTCTGACCTTTGTCGGCAATTTCAACGCGTTCGATCTGATTTATTCGGCGCAGGGCGCACTGGCAGGGCCGAATTACTCCACCGATATTCTCGGCACATTTATGTTCCGCACCTTCTTCGGCTTCCAGCTTCAGGTTGGTGACAAGAATATGGGTGCGACGATCGCCTCGCTGATGTTCTTCATCATTCTGATCGGCGTCTGTGTCTATTTGTTCGGCATTCAGCGGCGTTTGCGTCGCTACCAGTTCTGAGGATAATGATATGAGCCGCGCAACCCAGTCTCCGGTACGCAGTATTGCCGCCCATGCGATCCTTATTCTCTATACGCTGATCGCTCTGTTTCCGGTGGTGATCATCATCATCAATTCCTTCAAGACCAAGGCGGCAATTTTCCGTTCGCCTTTGTCGCTGCCAAATTCGGAAACATTCAGTCTGATTGGTTATCAGACGGTTATGACACAGGGCAATTTTTTCCTCTACTTCCAGAACAGTATGATCGTCACCGTGGTTGCGATTGCGCTGGTGCTGATTTTCGGAGCAATGGCCGCTTTCGCGCTGTCCGAATATCGCTTCCGCGGTAATACGCTGATGGGGTTGTATTTGGCGCTGGGGATTATGATCCCGATCCGCCTTGGCACGGTTTCCATTCTGGAACTGATGGTTGCCAGCGGTCTGGTGAATACGCTGACCTCACTGATCCTTGTTTATACGGCACAGGGGCTGCCACTGGCGATTTTCATCCTGTCTGAATTTATGGGGCAGGTGTCGAAAGATCTCAAAGATGCCGGCCGTATGGATGGTCTGAGCGAATATCGTATTTTCTTCAGCCTTGTTCTGCCGCTGGTGCGTCCGGCTATGGCAACAGTTGCGGTGTTTACGATGATCCCGATCTGGAATGATCTCTGGTTCCCGCTGATCCTTGCGCCATCTGAGGAAACCAAAACCGTAACACTCGGCGCACAGATGTTTATCGGGCAATATGTAACCAACTGGAATGCGGTTCTGGCCGCGCTGTCACTGGCAATCCTGCCGGTGCTGATCCTCTATTTCATATTCTCCCGTCAGTTAATTCGCGGCATTACCGCAGGAGCAGTCAAATGAGTAATAATGGGGCAAAAAAACTGCGTGTGATGGTTGCAGGTCTGGGCAATATGGGGCTGAGCCATGCGCTCGCTTATCATAAAAATCCGGGCTTCGAGATTGTCGGTCTGGTTAATCGCTCAAAGGTCAATCTGCCAGAAGAACTGCGCTCCTATCCGCTGATGACGTCTTATGAAGAGGCACTGCAGCAGTTGAAGCCTGATCTGGTCTGTGTGGCGACCTATTCGGACAGCCATGCCGATTATGCAATCATGGCGATGGAAGCAGGCAGCGATGTCTTCGTTGAAAAGCCATTGGCGACAACCGTGGCCGATGCGGAACGTGTAGTTGCAAAAGCCAAAGAGACAGGTCGTCAGCTCGTGATCGGCTATATTTTGCGCCATCATCCGTCGTGGGTACGCCTGATTGAGGAAGTACGCAATCTTGGCGGGCCTTATGTTTTCCGTATGAATTTGAACCAGCAGTCCAGTGGCGCCCATTGGCAGACACATAAGCAGCTGATGAAAACCACATCGCCGATTGTCGATTGCGGCGTGCATTATCTGGATGTGATGTGCCAGATCACCGATGCCAAGGCTGTAGAAGTGCGCGGCATGGGCGTGCGTCTGAGCGATGAAGTTGCGGAAGGCATGTATAATTACGGTCATCTGCAAGTGTTGTTCGCGGACGGCTCGGTGGGCTGGTACGAAGCCGGCTGGGGTCCAATGATGTCGGAAACGGCTTTCTTCGTGAAAGATGTAATCTCGCCGAAGGGCTGTGTTTCGATTGTGATGGAAGAGGGCGCAAGCTCCGCTGACATTAACACCCACACCAAAACATCTGTCATTCGTGTGCATCAGGCCGCAACAGATGCCGAGGGCAAATTCAAGAAACAGGATGAATTGCTCTCTATGCAGGGCGAGCCGGATCATCAGGAACTGTGTGACCGCGAGCAGGCATTTATGCTGAAGGCGATTTCAGAGAAGATTGATCTGACACGCCATATGGATGACGCCGTGCAGTCTCTGCGTATTTGCCTTGCTGCGGACGAAAGTGTGCGCACAGGTCTGGCTGTGAAACTATAATATTGCCTGCCTGCTTATGTGCATGACTGGCTTTGAAATTACTCTGACGGGAACACGACTTTGGGAACTCTGAAACTCAATAATATCCGTAAATCATATGGTCAGGTCGATATTATCAAAGGTATCGATCTGGATGTGCGTGACGGTGAGCTGGTCGTTTTCGTCGGGCCGTCCGGCTGCGGTAAATCCACACTTTTGCGTATTATTGCGGGGTTGGAAGATGCCAATTCCGGTGAAGTGCGTATTGATGATCAGGTGGTTAATCAGACACCGCCTGCCAAACGCGGCATTGCGATGGTGTTTCAGAGCTATGCGCTCTATCCGCATTTGACGGTTGAAGCCAATATGGGACTTGGCCTTAAACAGGCCGGTAAACCTGCCGCCGAGATTAATGAGCGGGTCACGCAGGCCTCTGGCATGCTTTCGCTTGAGAGCTATTTGCAGCGCCGTCCGGCTGAGCTTTCCGGTGGTCAGCGTCAGCGTGTGGCTATCGGTCGTGCGCTGGTGCGTGAGCCAAAGCTATTCCTGTTTGATGAGCCGCTTTCCAATCTTGATGCTGCATTGCGTGTAAATACGCGTTTGGAAATCGCCAAACTGCATCGCCAGCTGTCCGCAACCATGATCTATGTGACCCATGATCAGGTGGAGGCGATGACGCTGGCTGACCGGATTGTTGTGCTGAATGCGGGACGCATTGAGCAGGTCGGTGCACCGATGGATCTCTATAATGCACCGGACAATGAGTTTGTTGCGGGCTTTATCGGTTCACCGAAGATGAATTTTGTTGATGCGTCTGCGCTAAATGACGGGCAGGCAAAGCGCATTGGCATCCGGCCGGAACATATTACGCTGGATACAAATTCAGGCCAGTGGAAAGGTTCCGTGGTGCATGTTGAGCAGCTCGGTGCGGATACAAACGTCTATCTCGATACAGAGGCCGCAGGACTGCTGACAGTTCGTATTTTCGGCCAGTATCGTATTGAGGCAGGCGCACAGGTTTATGCAACGCCGGACAGCGGTAAAATTCATCGCTTTGACGGTGAGGGAAGGGCGATCCGCTAAGGATTGCGATTCTCAGAGCTGCATCATTATATTCTGAAAATTAGTGACCTTGTTCTCTGTACCATAAATCATGCCAGCCATTATGTGCTTATTTACCGGTTGTCTGTAGTACAAGCACCATAAAGACACGTTTCGAATGATATGAATTTGACCTCGGAACAAAAATTAACCAACATACTGCCGTATTTGCCGTTATCCTGCGGCACATCTTGAATCAGGAAATTTGAACCATGTTGAAAAAGATTGCTATTGCCGCAACCGTCACTACATTTTTGGCCGGTTGTACAACTGACCCTTACACAGGCGAGCAGAAAATCTCCAACACCGCCGGTGGTGCAGGTATCGGTGCTGCTGTTGGTGCGCTCGGCGGTATGATGGTTGGCGGTTCAAAAAATGCACAGCGTAATGCCGTGCTGATCGGCGCCGGTCTTGGTGCGCTCGGCGGTGGTGCAATCGGTAACTATATGGATCGTCAGGAAAGCGAACTGCGCTCGCAGCTGCAAGGCACTGGCGTATCGGTTACCCGTAATGGCGACCGTATTATCCTGAACATGCCTTCCAGCATTACATTCAATACCGATCAGGATGTTGTAATGCCGCAGTTCTACCCGACCCTGACCTCCGTGGCGATCGTTCTGCGTAAGTTCGATAAGACACTGGTTGATATTAAAGGTCACACAGATTCGACCGGTTCTGCTTCGCATAACCAGAATCTGTCTCAGCGCCGCGCAGCTTCGGTTGGTAATTACCTGAGCGGTCAGGGCATTGATGGTCGTCGCTTTGCTATCATGGGCTTCGGTGCGACCCAGCCGGTTGCATCCAATGCGACACCGGATGGCCGTGCGCAGAACCGTCGCGTGGAAATCGAAATTTCTCCGCTTAAAGGCGTCTAAGCGTTTTAAAACTGCTTTGAAAAATGACCGCTTCGGCTCTGCCGGAGCGGTTTTTTATTGTGATGCCTTCATTTGTATTCGCGCTACGGGACGCCGGTTTTCTCGAATCGGCTTTTCACTGAATTCGTTCCCGTCTTGTTTTAATTTGAAATGTCTTTTTTAGTTTTGCATTATTTATAATTTAGAACAACAGAAGAACAAAATATAATTTCATAGCAATATCAATATATTAACCCTATTGCGAATTGAGAACAAATAGGATACATATTATACATAAAGTTTCAATCTGCGGACTTCAAGTGACGCAAAGGGATAGTTAAAATGTCTCAGAATTCATTACGACTTGTTGAGGATAAATCAGTGGACAAATCAAAGGCTCTGGACGCGGCACTGTCACAGATTGAGCGCTCATTCGGTAAGGGCTCGATTATGCGCCTTGGCCAGAATGATAAGGTAGTGGAAATTGAAACTGTTCCGACCGGTTCACTGTCTCTGGATATTGCACTTGGTGTTGGCGGTTTGCCAAAAGGACGTATTGTTGAAATCTACGGGCCTGAAAGCTCGGGTAAAACAACAATGGCGCTGCATACAATTGCAGAGGCGCAGAAAAAGGGCGGTATTTGCGCATTCGTGGATGCGGAACACGCGCTTGATCCGGTCTATGCCCGTAAGCTCGGTGTTGATCTGGAAAACCTGCTGATTTCGCAGCCGGATACCGGCGAGCAGGCGCTGGAAATTACGGACACACTGGTGCGCTCCGGTGCGATTGATGTGCTGGTTGTCGACTCCGTTGCGGCTCTGACACCACGTGCGGAAATTGAAGGTGAAATGGGCGATTCTCTGCCAGGCCTTCAGGCGCGTCTGATGAGCCAGGCACTGCGTAAGCTGACAGCGTCTATTTCCAAATCGAATACGATGGTTATTTTCATCAATCAGATCCGTATGAAAATCGGTGTGATGTTCGGTTCGCCTGAAACCACCACCGGTGGTAATGCGCTGAAATTCTACGCTTCCGTTCGTCTGGATATTCGCCGCATCGGTTCGATCAAAGAGCGCGATGAAGTTGTTGGTAACCAGACCCGTGTGAAGGTTGTTAAGAACAAGCTGGCTCCTCCGTTCAAGCAGGTTGAGTTCGACATTATGTACGGTCAGGGCGTATCCAAGACCGGTGAGCTTGTCGATCTTGGCGTTAAGGCCGGTATTGTAGAGAAATCCGGTTCATGGTTCTCGTATAATTCACAGCGCCTTGGTCAGGGTCGTGATAATGCGAAGAACTTCCTGAAGGAAAATCCGGAAGTTGCAAATGAGATTGAACTGACCTTGCGCCAGAATGCCGGTCTCATTGCTGAGCAGATGCTCGACAATGGTGGTGCAGAAGATGATGCTGCTGAGGCATAAGCTGAAGTTCGCAGTTTGCTGATAAGGTTCAGTGCCCCGTATTGCATAGTGTGATGCGGGGCATTTTGTATCTGTGACACTTCAATTTATACGGATATCTGGACAGTCCATGATCATCTGTTTAAAAGCAGGGCAGTTGCAATGGTGACTGCTATCCTATGTCTGCAGGTTTAAGCTTTACTGATACCTGTCAGGTGGTTGTGCAGATTGAAACCACTGCTTATTTAAGATGTTAAAGGCTGTATTATTACGGCTTAAAATCGGGCAGAACCCAAAGGTGAACAATGAGCGGCGTTAACGAGATCAGGTCAACATTCCTCGATTATTTTCGTAAGAATGGCCATGAAGCGGTGGCGTCGAGTCCGCTCGTGCCGCGCAATGACCCGACTTTGATGTTTACCAATGCCGGTATGGTGCAGTTCAAAAACGTTTTCACCGGTCTTGAAACGCGCCCTTACAGCCGTGCAGCAACCGCGCAGAAATGCGTTCGCGCCGGTGGCAAGCATAACGATCTGGATAATGTCGGCTATACAGCACGCCACCATACTTTCTTTGAAATGCTGGGGAATTTTTCTTTCGGCGATTATTTCAAAGAAGAAGCAATTACCTTTGCATGGAATTTGTTGACCAAAGAATTTGGTCTGAACAAAGACAAGCTGCTGGTTACAGTTTATCATACCGACGAAGATGCAGCGAATTATTGGAAGAAGATTGCCGGTCTCTCCGATGATCGTATTATTCGCATCGCGACCAATGATAACTTCTGGTCTATGGGTGATACTGGTCCCTGTGGTCCGTGTTCGGAAATTTTCTTTGATCATGGCGATCATATCTGGGGTGGCCCTCCGGGATCAGCTGATGAAGACGGTGACCGTTTTATCGAGATCTGGAATCTCGTTTTCATGCAGTTCGAACAGATCACCAAAGAAGAACGCATTGACCTGCCGCGCCCGTCGATTGATACGGGTATGGGGCTTGAGCGTATTGCTGCGGTTCTGCAGGGCGTTCATGACAATTATGACATTGACCTGTTCAAGGCGCTCATCCGCGCTTCGGAAGAAGCAACCGGTGTTAAGGCTGAAGGCGGCCAGCGCGCCAGCCATCGCGTAATTGCAGATCATCTGCGCTCCGCCAGCTTCCTGATTGCTGATGGCGTTCTGCCGTCAAATGAAGGCCGTGGCTATGTGTTGCGCCGTATTATGCGCCGCGCAATGCGCCATGCACAGTTATTGGGTGCCCGCGATCCGTTGATGTATCGTTT
Organism: Bacillus subtilis; assembly: GCA_021733665.1. GTDB lineage: Bacteria > Pseudomonadota > Alphaproteobacteria > Rhizobiales > Rhizobiaceae > Pseudochrobactrum. The sequence goes on along the minus strand of JAHREI010000002.1, from coordinate 655,644 downwards.
GCTGCCGACACTGGTTCGTGAGATGGGACAAGCTTATCCGGAACTGGTACGCGCAGAAGCTTTGATTTCTGAAACGCTGAAGCTTGAAGAAACCCGTTTCCGTAAGACACTTGAGCGCGGTCTTGGTCTCTTAAGCGATGCAACAGAGAATATGAGTGAAGGTCAGAGCCTTGATGGCGAGACTGCATTCAAACTCTATGACACTTATGGCTTCCCGCTTGACCTGACACAGGATGCTTTGCGTCAGCGTGGTATTACTGTTGATACTGATGGTTTCAGTGCTGCTATGGAACGCCAGAAAGCCGAAGCGCGCGCCAACTGGTCGGGTTCCGGTGATGCTGCGACTGAGCGCGTTTGGTTCTCGGTGCGTGACAAAGTCGGTGCTACAGAATTCCTTGGTTATGATACTGAGAAGGCTGAAGGCGTTGTGACTGCTCTGGTGCGTGATGGTCAGATCATTGACAAGGCTGCACAGGGCGAAACTGTCAGCATTATTGTAAACCAGACTCCGTTTTATGCGGAATCCGGTGGTCAGCAGGGCGATGCCGGTTTCATCTATGGCGATGGCTTCGTGATTGAAGTGACCGACACAGTGAAGAAAGCCGATGGTGTATTTGTCCATCAGGCTATGATCCGTGAAGGCAAGCTCGCAACCGGTGATGCCGTTGAGCTGGTGGTTGCTCATGATCGCCGCAGCCGTATGCGTTCCAACCACTCGGCAACTCATCTTCTGCATGAAGCACTGCGCGAAACGCTCGGTGACCATGTGGCACAGAAGGGCTCACTTGTTGCGCCGGAACGTCTGCGTTTTGACTTTTCGCATCCGAAGCCGATCAGCGAAGAAGAATTGCGCAAGGTTGAAAACATTGCGAATGAAATCATTCTGCAGAACTCTCCGGTTGTTACCCGCCTGATGGCGGTTGATGATGCGATTGAAGCCGGTGCTATGGCGCTGTTTGGCGAAAAATACGGTGATGAAGTGCGTGTGGTTTCCATGGGTACTGCAACACAGGGCGATAAAGCCGGTAAAACCTACTCGCTGGAACTTTGCGGCGGTACGCATGTTCACCAGACCGGTGATATTGGTTTGGTGCGCATTGTCTCCGAAGGTGCGGTTGCAGCCGGTGTACGTCGTATGGAAGCGCTGACCGGTGAGGCAGCACGTCTTTATCTTGAAGAACAGGATGAGCGCGTTAAAGCCATTGCATCTGCTCTGAAGACCACGCCGTCTGAAGCTCTGGATCGTGTCAACAGCCTGCTGGATGAGCGCCGCAAGCTTGAAAAAGAACTCACCGAAGCTCGCAAGAAACTGGCACTGAGTGGTGGTTCGTCAAAAGCTGATAATGAAACGAAGACCATTAATGGTGTTCAGTTCATGGGACGCAGTGTTACCGGTGTTGCGCCGAAAGATCTGAAGCCGCTGGCGGATGAAGGCAAAAAAGCGCTGGGTTCCGGCATCGTGGCTTTTATCGGTGTAAGCGAAGACGGCAAAGCCAGCGCGGTTGTTGCGGTGACGGAAGATCTGACATCGCGCTTCAGTGCGGTTGATCTGGTTCGTGTTGCGTCTAGCGCACTTGGCGGTCAGGGCGGTGGCGGCCGTCCGGATATGGCTCAGGCCGGTGGTCCGGATGGTTCGAAAGCGGATGAAGCTCTGGAAGCTCTTGCAAAAGCAATTGCAGGTTAAACCTTGAACGAGCTGTAATAGTTTAAGCCGCCGGAGAGATCCGGCGGCTTTTTATTTATAAATGCGCTTTGAGGTGCCGGAGGGCATGTTTCTCAAAGAATGCAGACTGGAATAAAGGGTGGAGATCATGAGCAAGACTATTCTGATTACAGGTGCCAGTCGCGGTATCGGACGTGCAGCCGCAATTTTATGCGGAGAGCGTGGCTGGTCTGTTGCAGTCAACTACGTCGGCAATCATGATGCTGCGGAACAGACGGCGGAAGATGTGCGTAAGGCTGGCGGACAAGCGATTACGATACAGGGTGATGCTGCGGTTGAAGCAGATGTTATTGCTCTGTTTGACAAGACGGAGCAACAATTTGGTCAACTGGATGGTGTTGTCGTCAATGCCGGTATTGTTGCACCATCCATGCAATTGGCAGATATGAGTGCAGAACGATTGAAGCGCATGTTTGATGTTAATGTGCTGGGCGCCTATCTCTGTGCGCGGGAAAGCGCGCGACGTTTATCCGTTGAGCGCGGCGGCAAGGGCGGTTCGATTGTGCTGGTGTCGTCTGTGGCTTCGCGGATCGGTTCACCCTTTGAATATATTGATTATGCAGGATCAAAAGCGGCGGTTGATACACTGGCACTTGGTCTTTCCAAAGAGCTGGGACAGCAAAAGGTGCGCGTGAATGCCGTACGTCCTGGACTGGTGAATACGGATATTCATGCCAGCGGCGGTCAACCGGGGCGGGCACAGCGACTGGGTGTGAATACACCTTTCGGGCGACCGGGTGAGGCGAGCGAGATTGCCGAGGCGATTGTCTGGCTGCTCAGCGATGCCTCATCTTATACGTCCGGTGCGTTGCTTGATGTCTCCGGCGGGCGTTAAACTGGTTTGATAGTTGCAATTGGGTTGAGATGATCGGAGTGAGCGTGCAAGTTCTTTACATCCTGCTATGTGTCGTCGGTGCAGCTCTGCCTCTTTCGCAGTTTATTCCGTGGTTGTCCGCACATGGCCTTGATGTGCCGCTCTTGCTGCAGCAAGCTACTGCCGGCCATATCGCAGCATTCGCTTGGTCGGATGTACTGGTTTCTGGTGTCGTTGTTGCAGTGTTTGTGGTGGCTGAGAGCGCAAGACTTGCAATGCGTTACTGGTGGTGGCCTTTGTGCTGTCTTGCTGTAGGCCCTTCCTTAGCACTGCCAATGTTCCTGTTGCTAAGGGAGCGGCATCTTGCTTTCGCAAGCTGAACAGGCAGCTGAAACAACTAAACATATTTCGGTGCCGGTATGAAAGCTATCCTGTAGAGGGCACAATGGCTGTTGATCTAGCTGTGCTGCTGGAACAAACATTCTTCTGTTGAAGCGATTTTTAATCAGTAATAATTAAAAAGGGTGCAGTGAATATTCGCGCACCCTTGATTGTTTTGAGGATAAAGCATGTCGCAGCTAAATGTATTCATTTAGCGTTCGCGAACATGCGGCAATTAAAAAAATCTAGAGCGAGCACCGTGGGTACGATTAAACGCAACACGCTCTAGCTTATTTGCTTTGAATGAAATCCGGCAGATTGAGCAGGAGCTTCTTCAATTCCGGTTCATCCACGCGTGTGGCTGCTTCTGCGGGGCTGACCCATTCGCTGATGCGCTGTCCGCGTTCAGGCCAATTTTTCGCCATGCGGTCAAATTCAACGGCATAGACATTGACCGTAAAGCTCGGAATGGCTTCCGCAGGGAGGTCATATTTCATGTAATCGAACTGACCAATCGGATCAGGATTAACTGTGCCGCGAATGCCGGATTCTTCAAAAGCCTCCCGCAGCGCCATGTCATGCAGGGTTTTTCCGGCTTTCGGCCAGCCTTTCGGGGTGATCCAGCGGCCTGTGCCGCGACTGGTAATCAGTAAAATTTCAGGTGAGGGACCCGGTTTTCGATAAACTAGTGCCGCAACCTGCAGAAGTCGTCCTGCAGCTGTTAAAATTCGTTTATCTGTTGCGACGATACCGCTTCCCTGTATATTCACTGAACTTACTTACCTTATTATGTATTTTGTTGGCCGCCGTTGTGTGGCAGCAGTTATTTTGTATATAATTTTTAAGCTGCGCTTTTAATATGTAGCCTATAGACCTCATCAATATGGTTTTAGATTGACTGAGATATGTTTGCTTTATGCTTTTTGGCGTATAGCTTTGTTTTATTCTGTTTTTTATTTTCATATGCCCGCCCATTCCGGTGCATACGAGAACTTAAAAACATGACCGAAACCAAATCAGGCAGCTTCTTAGTCTGAGCCGAATAGGATCGTACTGCACCTGCCGGTTTTGTCAGTTTAATCCATCCGGAAGGCATTGCTGCCAACGGTATTAAAACCGATGGCAGCGGAATTCTTTAGCCGCGATGGCTTTTGTTAATTGGCTCCTGATAGGTGAATCCCATATCCCAAGGGAAATAAATCCATGTGTCCTGCGAAACTTCTGTAACAAAAGTATCAACCAGAGGACGACCCTGCGGTTTGGCGTAGACTGTCGCGAAATGTGCCTTTGGCATCATCTTGCGTACCATTTGTGCTGTTTTGCCTGTGTCGGTGAGGTCGTCGATTACGAGAACGCCTTCGCCGCCATTGACGAGCAGTTTTTCGCCGATGTCTTTAATGACCCGCAATTCACCCTGTTCACTATAGTCGTGATAGGAGGCGATGCAGACAGTTTCAATCATGCGAATGCCAAGTTCACGGCAGATAATTGCAGCCGGTACCAGTCCGCCACGGGTAATGGCAACAATTGCGTGCCATTCTGTGCCTTGTCCGGCAATACGCCATGCGAGTGCGCGGGCATCGCGATGAAATTGGTCCCAGGAAACCGGGAAAGCTTTATCAGGCAAGGACATCGAAATGCTCCGTTTAGAATATTCTGACAGTTCCGCATGTTTCAAATGAAAGCAGCGGCCACTCTGTGCTGTTGTTTCGTTTTGGTGTTTTTCAAATCATATCGCGATCTGAAAACGGGTAGCTTAGCCACCGATAGCCGTTAAATTCAAATCTGTCTCCGGACAAGATCTGTGCTGGCAGGCTAACGAGGACAGATAGGCCTAAATCGGGCAACATATTAAAGATTTGTCCGTTTCAGGTGATTTACCGTGATAAACGAAAAAGTACTTTTTTGGCAATATTAACTTTGTCACATTGGCAGATAAATCTGCCGATGTGTAGATTTTCATTTATCTTCGTTTGTTTTCGTTTTGTGTGCGGGATATAGAACACAGAGTTCGCCGCATACAAGAGATCACCGCGAAAACAATGTCAGACAAGGCATATTAGCTAAGAATGAACGGGTTACGCCGCCAAAAATCAGTTCTTTCAAACGGGACTGGCTATAGGCGCCCATAATCAGCACATCAATATTGTTGGTCTCAACATAGTCACGCAGACGATCCTGAACGGTCTGCCCATCGGACGGAACCAGATCAATGCTGGCGGCAATGTCATGGCGCTGATAGGCTTGTTGCAAGCGCAAGGCGATGTCCGGTGCGCCGCGTGGTGCGTTCGGATCGCGCAACGGATCCGGAATGACAGTGGTTGCGGCTTCTTCGCTTTCCGGTTTTGGCGCGTTGATCCAGACAATCCGGACAGTTGCGCAATTACGCGCCAGCGGCAGGGCATCAAAGGCCGCGCTGGAAGCTTCATATTTGCCGTTAAAAGCGATGGCAAGCTGACGGATATTGCGCGGCGGGTGGAAATTATAAGGCACAATAAGTGCCGGTGTTTTGGTGTTGTAAACGAGCTGATCCAGTGGAGTGATCTGTGTTTCCGGATCATCAGGATCGGCCTGACCGGCGAGGATCAGGTCTGCCGCCATACCAAATTCATTGACCGTTTGGCTGGCATTGTCATTTTCAGAACGGACAATCAGAAACTCTGAGGTTGTGGAATAACTGGAGATTTGTTGCTGAAACAAGAGTGCAACATCTTCAGCATTCTTCTGATGATGTCTGAGGTGCCCCTCATAAAAACTGGCATCTATAAAGCCGCTGGCGTCGGAGTAAATAACCGGTGTAGGAATAACATAAAGACCGGTGACATGCATCGGTTCTCCGTCCTTGGCAAGAAGCGCCAGGGCTTTGAACATTCGCTGCAGTTCCTGTGTGCTGCGGATATAGGCGATGACGGTACGATAGGACATGGATACACTCCGTATTCGTTACGCGTGATAGCTGCGCAATTTTGTTCAGTTTTTTATCTCTGTCGATCCCCTGCAAGCTATTCTGCAAAAGACAGGGGATCAGTCATAAATAGTTTCCGTTTTCTAAAAGTCTGTATTGAAGCGATTATAACGCATTTTGAGATGCGGATAAACGCAAATACCTGCATTTATTGCTGAATATCGGCCAGCATTTTCTCAATTGCTGTGGCGGCTGCGTTGAGTTTTTCCTCATCTCTTGCACGCACCACCAGTTCGGTTGAGAATTTTCCTTCCTCGAATTTAGGGTAGGAGCCGATCACAGTATCCGGATGGGCGTCCTGTACCTCGCGCAGAGGAATGCCGATAACACCTTCACCAAACGGGCAGAAAATCGTGCGCGAATGATAACGACTGCCGGTGCGTAAAGTCGGCAGAATATTCTCAACCATGGCCTGAAAAACAGAAGGCACACCGGCCATCACATAGACATTGCCAATGATGAAACCCGGCGCCACGGAGACAGGGTTGTCGATATGCTGTGCGCCTTGCGGCATACGCGCCATACGCTGACGCGACGGCGTAAATTCTGTATCTCTGGCTTTATAATGGGTTGCCAGCAAGGTCATTGCTTTTTCATCATAGATACAAGGCAGATTGAAAGCCGCGGAAACCGCATCGGCGGTAATATCGTCATGGGTAGGGCCGATACCGCCGGAAGTGAACAAATAGTCGTAATTTTCGCTCAGTTCTTTTACGGCTTTGACAATTGACGGCTGATCGTCAGCAACGATACGGACTTCAGTGAGGTCGATGCCTGCTTCATAAAGCCGGTCTGCCATATGGCCGATATTCTTGTCTTTGGTGCGGCCGGAGAGCAATTCATCACCGATTGCCAGTATTGCGGCGCGTATAATCACGGGCTGTGTGTTTGTCATGGGAGACTCCATTTATAGAGAGACCATGAACGGACAAGGCCGGTATCGTCAAGTGATGCTGTGTTCAACCATTATTGTGAGGGGGGACTATTGTCCTGAATCCTGAACAGTGCGTCCTGTATCCCGTGACTGGTCTATTTAAATTTCTGTATTAAATATTGGGTATAGATTGAATTGCATTTGAACGGCTTGGTGCCGTGCAACGAATGCCCGAAACATGAAACGGAGATTGATTGAATATGGCTAAGGTTCTTGTACTTTATTATTCCGCTTATGGTCACATGGAACAGATGGCTAAAGCTGCCGCCGAAGGTGCGCGTGAAGCCGGTGCTCAGGTCGACATCAAGCGCGTTGCAGAACTGGTGCCTGCTGAAGTTGCCAAGGCTTCCGGTTTTAAACTGGATCAGGAAGCCGAAATCGCAACACCTGCTGATCTGGAAAACTACGATGCAATCATCGTTGGTGTGTCTTCGCGCTTCGGTATCATGTCCTCGCAGCTGAAAAACTTCTTCGACCAGACCGGCGGTCTGTGGGCAAAAGGCGCTTTGCTGAACAAAGTTGGTTCGGTTATGGCTTCTTCCGCAACCCAGCACGGTGGTCAGGAATTGGCTCTGATCTCCACCCAGTGGCAGCTTCAGCACCATGGCATGATCATCGTTCCGCTGTCCTATGCTTTCCAGGGCCAACTTGGTAATGATGTTGTTCGTGGCGGTGCACCTTATGGTATGACAACCACTGCTGATGGTGACGGTTCCCGTCAGCCTTCGGAAACAGAACTCGAAGGCGCACGTTTCCAGGGCAAACGCGTTGCAGAAATCGCCGCTAAAATTCACGGCTGATCATCTGCTGCCGGTGCTGTGTGTACCGGTTCATGAACTGAGAAAGCGGCTTCGGCCGCTTTTTTGTGCGTTGTAACAAGACAGAGTGTTGGAGAAGCCGCGGAGCATTCTGCGGTAACAGAGTGCCGTGCTTAGAGTGTCTGGTGTGTTGTGCGACAGATTCGCCGCAGGCAGTTTCTTTGGTCGTTGCGGACTAAAAATATAAAGCCTGTGGTTGCGTCGGAACGAAAATGCCGGTTTTCAGGGCTTATTTCTGTGTTTAACCCTGTTTTTTAAGGCTCCGAAGTGAAAACTTAGCTTGGTTCGTCTGTTTCTTTGAATAAACTTCGCCAATCCGGCTGAGTCGTAACCAGCGGAAAAAAACGAAAGGAATTACCTCATGAACAAAAATGAACTGGTTGCTGCCGTTGCAGAAAAGTCCGGTCTCACCAAGACTGATGCTGCTTCTGCCGTTGACGCTGTGCTTGAATCCGTCACCGGTACATTGAAAGAAGGCGGCGAAGTTCGTCTGCCAGGTTTTGGTATTTTCTCAGTATCACATCGTGCAGCTTCCACAGGTCGTAACCCATCGACCGGTAAAGAAGTTGAAATTGCTGCCCGTAACGTACCAAAATTCTCGGCTGGTAAAGGCCTGAAAGACGCTGTTAACAGCTAATCAGCTCTTATCGGGGCAGGGATGTTTATTGTCCCGCTGATCCGATCTTTACGCAGAAGAGCAGACATGCCGTTTCAGGTATGACGTTGCTGAAAGCGTAGGAAACAAAAAAGCCGCAAAGACTGTCTGGTCTCTGCGGCTTTTCTATTAAAGAAAACGTTGTGTTATTTATTGGATTTGTTCGGGCCGTTGCCAGTGCCGATATCGACAGTAATGTCACCGCTGATTTTCACACGCGTATTGCCGATATTGAAGCTGCCGTCCGGATTGGTATTTGTCGTCGCATTGTCCGGCTCCGGTTGCACAGGGCTGACAATCGGCTTGGCAGCTTTGACGCCGGGCAGGGAATAATCCGGTGCAGGTTGATCTGTTTGTGCCTTGTTCTTCAATCCGTTTTCTACTGCAAAAGCCGGAGCTGCAAAGCTCATTGCAATGCCGGAAAGAATGACTGAGAAAACTGCCTTGCGGATTGTCATCATAATAAGGATATCTTCCGTTTTATCATCGGCCGGAATTGTTTTAATTTCGCCCCGCCTTCATCTTTAGCGATGAATCATGACATAAAATGGTTCAGCTGAAACTAGCCCTCAGAGCCAAAACCTCAATTGCGGTTGAGATATTGCTCTAAAAACTCATAACAATTTCGTGAGTAATAGCAGCCGGTTAGCGGGCGATAATATAAGGTGTAAAAATCGTTTTTTTAGTCTAAACTCCTGACAAAACCGTGAAATATGATGGTTTTTATAATGAACGGAGATGAATTTGTTGTTTCTTGACACAATCTTGATCCGAAAAACAATAAAAACAGACTATTCTGCCTCTCAGTCCATGAGTTGAGTATGTGTTGAGCCTGAAACACTTGTTACAAAACAGGCTGATAAAAAACGGTAATCCCACTACCGGGCAATACTGATGACCATAGCGTGACCAAGCATGAGTTGACAATTTTCAGCTTAACGTACAGTTATCGCACCCTATTTAGTGTTAACGTATGTCCAGCCATGCCGATTGGACATGTTCCGTTCTGTATCCATTCTGCGGCAGGAGTGCCACATAAGATGATTAAACGTTTCATCATCGCAATCATATTGCTTGTTATTATAGGCGGAGGTCTGGTTGGTTTTAACCTGTTCCGTGCTCAGGCGATTAAAGACTATTTTGCGAATATGAAGCAGCCATCCCAAGCTGTTTCAACTATCGACGTTAAGCCAGGAAAATGGTTGCCTGGTATCGAGGCACTCGGTTCTGCCCGTGCTGAAGACGGTGTTAATCTGACTTTCCAGATTGACGGTATCGTCAAGGAAATCATGTTCAAACCAAATCAGATTGTCAAAAAAGGCGATCTTTTGGTGCAGCTGGACGACGAAATTCAGAAGGCAGATCTGGTAGCCAGCAAAGCTGAAGCTGAGCTGAGTGAACAGAATTATAAACGTGCACAAACTCTGCGCACACAAGGTGTAGGTGCTGTATCTAATGTGGATACAACGGCTGCAGCTCTGTCATCAGCAAAGGCCAATGTAGCAAAAGCACAGGCAACGCTTGATCTGAAGCGTCTGATCGCACCTTTCTCCGGTGTAATCGGTATTTCGCGCGTTGATATCGGCCAGTTCATGGCTCCTGGTACGGTTGTCGCTACATTGCAGAATGTTGACACCATGCGTGTGGATTTCAGTGTTCCAGAACAGGAATTGAAAAACCTGTCCATGGGACAGGAAGTTCATATTGGTGCATCGGCTGAAGATTACGCTTTCAAAGGTAAAATCGTTGGTATCGATCCGAAGATTGATCCTTCAAGCCGTCTGGTATCCGTACAGGCTCAGGTCGATAATTCCGATAAATCTTTGGTTCCGGGTCAGTTCGTACAGGTTCGCGTTATTCTTCCTGAAGAAGATAATGTCGTCATCCTGCCGCTGACCACTGTCGTGACCAGTCTTTATGGCGATTATGTTTTCACGGTTGTCAAAAAAGAAGCAGACAAAAATGCTGCAGCTGACACAGCTGAAAAAGCTGATGATCTGGTCCTGCATCAGATCTTTGTGAAGCTTGGCCGTCGTACCGGTAACAATGTTGAAATTCTGAGCGGTGTTAAAGATGGCGATGTTGTTGTGACTTCTGGTCAGAACCGTCTTAGCAACGGGATGTCTGCCCATATCAATAACGACGTTAATCCAGCGGATGCCCAGATTAAGAAATAAGGTCGAGAGATGAGCTTTTCCGATATTTTCATACGCAGGCCCGTTCTTTCGATCGTTGTCTCGCTGATGATTATCCTGCTCGGCTTGCAGGGGATCTTCAACCTTTCGGTGCGTCAGTATCCGGAAGTGGATGAAACAGTTATTACTGTTACAACGTCCTATCCGGGTGCGAGTGGTGAGCTTATTCAGGGCTTTATTACTGCACCGATTGCTAAGGCTGTCGCAACAACGGAAGATATTGACTACGTTACCTCTAAAAGTAGTCAGTCTGTCAGTACAGTAACCGTACAGATGAAGCTTGGCGCCAATCCGGATGCCGCGCTTACCGAAGTTATCTCCAAGGTTAATCAGGTACGTGGCGATCTGCCAACAGAGTCTGAAGATCCGGTGATTGCTAAGGGTACAGGTCAGTCTTTTGCGACCATGTATCTTGCTGTGCAAAATCCGAACATGTCCAATGAGCAGATTACAGAATATATTGACCGCGTGATCCGTCCGCGTATGTCCACCATTGAAGGTGTGGCTGATGCGCAGATCCTCGGTGGTCAGGAATATTCAATGCGCGTATGGGTTGATCCTATTCGCATGGCTGCGCGTAATGTGACTGCTTCAGAGGTTTTGGCTGCGATTAAAGCGTCCAACTTCCTGTCGGCACCGGGTAAAACCAAAAACGAGTATTACGCAAGCTCGATTACTCTGCATTCAACTTTGCAGACACCAGAGACTTTTGCGGAAATGCCGGTACGTGCGAATGGCTCGGACATTATCCGTCTGCGCGATGTTGCCAGTGTAGAACTGGCGGCAAAAAGCACGGATACTGTTGTGTCGTTTAACGGCTCCAGCGGTACATTTATTGGTGTGTTCCCGACGCCTTCGGCTAACCCGATTGATATGGCAACCGCCGTTCATAAGGAGCTGCCGAGCATTCAGGAAAGCCTGCCGCAGGGCATGAACATCATCATGGTTTATGATGCGACGGAACAGATTTCTTCCTCGATTAAGGAAGTTTTCAAAACCATTGCAGAAGCTATGATCATTGTTGTTCTCGTGATCCTGCTGTTCCTTGGTTCGTTCCGTTCGGTTCTGATTCCGATCGTTACTATTCCGATCTCGCTGATCGGTGTGTGTTTCTTCCTGTTCGTTCTCGGGTTCTCGATCAACCTGTTGTCATTGCTGGCTATGGTTCTCGCCATTGGTCTGGTGGTGGATGACGCGATCGTGGTTCTTGAAAACATTCACCGTCATATTGAAGAAGGTCTGACACCTATTCATGCTTCCTTTGTGGGCATGAAAGAAATTACCTCTTCTATCGTGGCGATGACTATTACACTGGCTGCAGTGTTTGCACCGCTCGGCTTTACCGGTGGTCTGACCGGTGCGCTGTTCCGTGAATTTGCTTTCACGCTGGCTGGTGCGGTTATTCTTTCCGGTATTGCGGCGTTGACCATCTCACCGATGATGTGTTCGCGCATGTTGACCCATGGTGAGCCTAGCCGATTTGCTAAAACTGTTGACCGCTTGTTCGGCCGCTTTGAAAATGGCTACGAACGCTGGGTTTCCGGTTCTCTGAACTATCGTCCGGTGACGATGACTGTAGTTGTAAGCTTGATGGCGCTGATGGCGTTCCTGTTTATGAACACTTCGTCCGAGTTGGAACCAGAAGAAGATTCCGGTGCATTGTTCTCGCTCGTAACTGCGCCTGAATATGCAACAACGGACTACACAAAGCTCTACACAGATCAGATCGACGAATTGACCAAAGATCTGCCTGAGTTGCGTGCCCGCTTTAACGTTACCGGTTTGGGTGCGACGAATGAAGCGATTGCGCTCTGGGCTTTGAAAGACTGGGGACAGCGTGACCGTTCGCAAAAACAGATTCAGGAAGACCTGACTGCGCGTATTAAAGATGTGACCGGTGTAAGGGCCTTCATCTTTGCTCCGCCGTCGCTGCCGGGTACCGGTGGTGGTCTGCCGATCTCGATTGCTATTCAGTCAACCGGTTCTTCCAATCAGGTCTTCGATATTTCTGAAGAGATCAAGAATGAAGCACAGGCTTCCGGACAGTTCATTATTGTTCAGAACTCCCTGTCCTTTAATGCTCCGCAGACAACAATCGAAGTTGATCGTGAACGCGCATCGACAATGGGTGTAACAGTCAGTGAAATCGGTGCAACCCTTGGTCTGATGACCGGTGGTGGTAAAGTTGCCCAGTTCGACCGTGATAATAACAGCTATGATATTATCATGCAGGTTCCGGATGAATTTCGTCGTAACCCGTCGAAGCTTGGTGAGTTTTATGTCCGCAGTTCTACCGGCGATATGGTGCCGCTGTCTGCTGTCGTTAAAATCACCAGTAACGCTTCGCCAATCGCAATTGAGCAGTTTAACCAGCTGAACTCTTCAACAATTTCGGCTCTGCCTATGCCTGGTGTTACCACTGGTGATGGTCTGAAAACGATTGTTGATATTGCTAATGCCAAACTGCCTGATGGCTTCTTCATCGACTATGCGGGTCAGTCCCGTCTGGAAGTTGAACAGGGTAATACAATTATGATTGCCTTTGCCCTGGCTGTTATTGTGATCTATCTGGTTCTGGCTGCGCAGTTTGAAAGCTTCCGCGATCCGTTCATCATTATGATGACTGTTCCGCTGTCGATTTTCGGTGCGGTTGTACCGCTGAACCTCGGTTTGGGTACGCTGAACATTTATACGCAGGTTGGTCTGATTACCCTTGTCGGGTTGATCACCAAGCACGGTATTCTGATGGTGGAGTTCGCCAATCAGCAGCGCCATGAACACGGACTGAGTCGTCATGATGCGATTATCGCTTCGGCTAAAACCCGTCTGCGTCCGATCCTGATGACAACCGCGGCTATGGCGCTCGGTGTTGTACCTCTGATGATGGCATCCGGTGCTGGTGCTGCTGCCCGTCAGGCGATGGGGCTGGTGATCTTTACCGGTCTGGTTGTTGGTACAGTGTTCACGCTGTTCGTGGTGCCAATGTTCTACACTCTGATTTCTGCGAAGACTGTTAAACCTCTGGTTTCGGTGCCGACAGAAGAAGAGCTGAAGGCAGAAGTACAATCTGCTCACCATTAATGTGACAGAGAATAATAAAAAAAGGCCGGTCCCTGTGACCGGCCTTTTTTTGTTTGGCAGATGATGAAGATCACATTTGCTTCAAATTTGAGGAAAATAATCAGGCTTGTGATTTTGTACTCTGGTATTTTGTAGTCCCAGCTATATATATGATGGTATGACAAAATTATCCGTACTTGATCTGGCGCCGATCACCCTCGGCAGCACCGCAGCGCAGGCCATGCAGAATACTGTTGAGCTTGCCCAACACACAGAAAAACTCGGCTTTCACCGTTATTGGCTGGCCGAGCATCATAATATGCCGGGCATCGCCAGCGCTGCCACTTCGGTGCTGATCGGCCATGTGGCTGGCGCTACCAAGAGCATACGGGTGGGGGCAGGCGGCATCATGCTGCCAAACCATTCGCCATTGGTTATTGCTGAACAGTTCGGCACATTAGCATCGCTTTATCCGAACCGTATTGATTTAGGTTTGGGACGCGCACCGGGTACAGATCAGGTGACATCCTATGCTTTACGCCGTAACTCAAGCTCTGATGCGCAATCCTTTCCGCAGGATGTTGTGGAGCTGCTCGGCTATTTCGGCGAGCCGACAACAGAACAACGTGTCCGTGCTTATCCGGGTTCAGGTCTGCATGTGCCGGTGTGGATTCTTGGTTCCAGTCTGTTCGGTGCGCAATTGGCCGCAATGCTTGGTCTGCCTTATGCTTTTGCTTCACATTTTGCACCGGGTGATCTGGATGATGCAGTTGCATTATACCGCCATCGTTTCGAGCCGTCACAATATCTCGACAAGCCTTATGTGATGGCCGGATTTAACGTGTTCGCAGCCGATACAGATGATGAGGCACGTTTGCTGTTCTCATCAATCCAGCAGGCATTTGTGAATTTACGCACCGGTAATGCAGGGCAGTTGCCGCCGCCGGTGGAAGGCTATGAAGACAATCTTGATCCGCGGTTTGTGCCGAGCATCAGGGCAGCGCTTTCCTGTTCTGCTGTCGGTGACAAGGAGACTATACGTAAGCAGATGGATGCATTTGTCGAGCGTACCGGTGTTGACGAACTGATGGTCACAGCGCAAATTTTTGATCATCAGGCACGTTTACATTCCTTTAAATTGCTGGCAGAGGCTGCGGGACTGAAACCGGAAGAATAATATGGTAGGTTTAGGCATACGCACCCGAGAAGCCGGCGCGACAGCGACACTTCAAGGTCAGGAAAAGCCGGTTATCCGCTCATTGACCGGCGGAGAACTGACGCTGGAAAACACAGTATCCGGTGTGGGTTTCAACGCGATTGATCTGCTTTATGCGTCTTTGTCTGCCTGCCTGGTTATGAGCGCCCGTATTGCTGCGCGTAAGCTCGGTTTGATCGAGCGGATCAGTGCCTATGAGGTTCAGGTCAGCGGTGAAAAGACAGCGCAGGAACCTTATCATATTACGCGGTTTGATGTGCAGTTTCGGGTCACAGGTGACTTGTCGGAAGCCGAGACACATGAACTGGCAGAGACAGCAGAAGCCATGTGTACGGTTAGCAATACGCTGAAAGCCAACGCCGATGTGGCTTTCACGGTTTCTGGATAAATTAAAAAAAGCCTGCCGCGATTATTACGGCAGGCTTTTATTTTTCTCATCAAAGACAGGCTCAGCTATTCAGCTTTAACCAGTCTGCCAGTGATTTGCGGCTGTTGCCGTCGCGGCCGGTAAAGCTCTCGGCTGCGCACATGGAGTTGAGAATAGCTTCCTGTGTGGATTCGGTTGCCGCGCGGAACAGCTGATCAATTTTGTCTTCGTTCAGCGCCTGCATGGTCACCAGATCGGATTTCTGATCATGGTCAATGGTATTGCCGGTGGTAAAGCCGATCACGATATCACCGCTGCCATGCCCCCAGAATGCACCAAGACGTGCAATACCTGCACCGCAGCGACGAATGACGCGCTGAAGCTGGCGGTGTTCCAGCGGAATGTCTGTGGCCATAATCATCATGATCGAACCTTTTTCCGGCTGATCAGGAAAACCCGGTGTCGGGTGACGGCCGTCCGGCAGCGTCAGATCACCCTTACGACCAAAATTGGAGAGTACCAATGTGCCAAGGTGATAGTCTTTGCCATCAAGCTTAATGCGGCGGGAAGAGGTGCCGATACCGCCTTTGAAACCAAAGCAGGTCATGCCGGTGCCTGCGCCAACATTGCCCTGAGCAACAGCACCGGTGGTGGCTGCGTCCAGCGCCGCATAGGCATGGTCTTCCGTCACAGCCATTGCCTGAATATCATTGAGCGGGCCGTCATTGCATTCACCGACTACCGCATTGACGGTTGAAGTGGTTCGGCCAATATCGCTGTTGGCAGCAACAGCGCGTTTGATCAGCGCATTGACACAGGTGCCGACACTGAGCGTATTGGTGAGCAGGATCGGCGTTTCCAGCGAGCCGAGTTCATTGACCTGTACGAGACCGGCGCTTTTGCCGAAGCCATTGATGGACTCGGAAGCAGCCAGAACTTTTTGGCGGAACAGATTGCCGTCATGGGGCAGAATCGCAGTAACGCCGGTATTTACATTGCCCTCACGGATTGTGATGTGGCCGACTTTAACGCCCGGAACATCGGTAATCGCATTATGTGTGCCGGTCGGCATGGTACCGCAAACAATACCAAAATCGCGTGCTGAAGCTGTCATGGAGTATTCCTCTAAATCCGTAAATGCAGGCCGGTAAGGTGCAGATAAGCCAATGTGGAGTAGATAAAGCCAGGTTTCGGCAGATAAAGCCAAGTTTCTCCAGATAAAGAATGACAGCCCGACCGGATTCCGGTGGGCTGTCAGTGCATTATCATCAGGCATTAAAAAGAAACGGCAATTTCACTTCTGCGGCAAGACTGCCGTTTCAGTGTGGTGCTAATGCCCGACATATGATCAGAGCCAAGGAAATTAAACAGTCTGTTCCGGGGGAGGCCCAAAAGAACAAACCGTTTGGGGGGCGCTTGCGATCATAACGGTATCCGGCCAAAGTTTCTGAATTATGGCCGGATAAAACTCAGTTCAGTTTTAAGCAGAAAGTTTTTTGAAACGCAGTTTTTAACGAAACCGGTTCCCACTTTTTCTAAACTGCTTTAGCAACTTCGATGTATTTTTCCTGAAGGCTGCGGGTAATCGGACCCGGCTTGCCATCAGCAATCACAGTGCCTGCAATCTTCACAACCGGTGTTACGAAACCGGAAGCACTGGTCTGGAACGCTTCTTTTGCTTTGAAGGCTTCTTCAAGGGTAAAGCGGCGATCTTCAACCTTCAGATTCTGCTCTTCAGCAATTTTCAACATAGCAATACGTGTGCAGCCCGGCAGAATTGCGTTGGAGTTCGGGCGCACGATCAGTGTGCCTTCTTCAGTGATGATGAATGCGCTGGAGGAGGCACCTTCAGTGATAAAGCCGTCTTCCTGCATCCATGCGTCCTGACAACCATGGGCGGTTGCTTCCTGCTTGGCAAGTACCTGTGCGAGCAACATCACTGTTTTAATGTCGCGGCGCTGCCAGCGGATATCTTCAACGACATGAATCGCAATACCATTCTTCTGGGCGGCAGATGCGGTCAGGTTTTTAACCTGCGTATAAGCGACCAGTGATGGTGTCATATCTTTGCTGTAAACGAAGTCGCGGTCAGCGGCACCGCGGGTGATCTGCATATAGACCACACCCTCGGTGAGGTTGTTGCGCTTGATCAGCTCGTTCTGCATGGCGATGATGTCTGCGTCGCTCATCGGCGCCGGAACATCAATCATTTTCAGGGAGCGGCCAAGGCGTGCCATATGGGCGTCATTATCAACGAGCTTGCCATCGATAACTGCACTGACTTCATAAATGCCGTCGCCAAAAACGAATCCGCGGTCGAATACCGAGATTTTGGCTTCTTCTTCAGGGACATAGGCACCGTTTACATATACAATTCGGCTCACAACGCATTCCTTAGCGTTAGAATTTACAGGAATCTGATGCGATTGAAGCTATGTAAAAATAGCTCTGAGAGCCAATGCTTTGTTTTCTGAATGTTATGCAAGTTTTGCATACTCGGAAATGCTTGGGTTCTGTAGGGAAGCTTACTAAAAAACGCTTTTTATATATGAGATTTTTATATCTCTTATCATTTCCCTCTCTCGAACCACTATGCATTTTTGCACCATAATTCCGCCTGATTTCGGCTCGCCCCGCCTTGAGCTGTGCGCCGGAAGCAGCCGTTGCATCTGCACCGGCTGAAATTCAGGAGTTCGAATGATGGATATCATTATGATTGCCGCAGGTGCCGGATTTATCGGCCTGTCCTATTTCTGCGCCCTTGTTTGCGACCGGCTGTGAGGGCGCATCATGTGGTTTGATTATGTTCTCGGCGGCTCGGTTGCCGCATTGCTCAGCCTCTATCTGCTTTATGCACTGGCACGACCTGAGCGCTTCTAACCCTACATTGTCATGAAAGCGGAAAGTATCTTCCAATGACTTTCAACGGAATATTGCAGATTGCGATCCTGTTCGGGCTCACAATTCTGCTGGTGAAACCGGTCGGTGGTTATCTGACCCGCGTGTTCACCGGAGAACGAACCTTCCTCTCGCCGGTTATCGCGCCGGTTGAACGCGGCCTCTACAGACTGGCCGGAACCCATGAAAAAGAAGAGCAACACTGGACAGTCTATGCAGCGTCACTGCTGATGTTCAGCATTGCCGGTTTTGTGGCGCTCTATCTGTTGCAGCGTCTGCAAGGTGCATTGCCTTATAATCCTGCTGGTATGCAGGCTGTGGAGCCGACATCAGCCTTTAATACGGCAATCAGCTTTATGACCAATACCAACTGGCAGGGCTATGGCGGTGAAAGCACGATGAGCTATTTCACCCAGATGGCCGGTATCACAGTACAGAACTTTGTATCTGCCGCAGTGGGTATTGCCGGTGCTATGGCGATTACCCGTGGCTTTGCCCGTTCTTCGAGCAATACCATCGGCAATTTCTGGGTCGATCTGACCCGCGCCACGCTCTATGTGCTGCTGCCGATCTGCATTATCGGCACGCTTGTACTGGTCTGGCAGGGCGTACCACAAAATCTCAATGCCTATACGCTTGCGACCACGCTTGAAGGTGCGCAACAGACCATTGCGCAAGGCCCTGTGGCCTCGCAGATGATTATCAAACATCTGGGCACCAATGGCGGTGGCTTCTTCAATGCCAACTCGGCACATCCGTTCGAAAATCCAACAGCGCTGACCAACCTTATCCATCTGCTGTCGATTTTCGTGATCTCTACCGCCATGACCAATGTGTTTGGCCGTATGGTTGGTAGTCAGCGTCAGGGTTGGGTGCTGTTCGCGGTCTTCGGTGTGCTGGTAGTGCTGGGAACTTCGATACTCTATTGGGCAGAAGCCAGCGGTAATCCGCTGATGCAGGCTCTGGGCACTGTCGGTGGTAATATGGAAGGCAAAGAAGCGCGCTTTGGCATTGCGCTGTCGGCGCTGTTCTCAGAAGTGACAACTGCGGCCTCCACCGGTGCAGTCAATAATATGCATGACAGCCTGATGCCGCTCGGCGGTCTGGTACCGCTGTTCAATATGCAGATTCCTAATCTCGGTGGGATTGGCGCCGGTATCTATGGTATGTTGCTGTTCTTCATTCTGGCGATCTTCATTGCCGGTTTGATGGTTGGCCGTACACCGGAATATCTGGGCAAGAAAATCGAGGCTAAAGAGGTCAAGATGAGCCTGCTGGCCACGCTCGGACCATCACTTGCCATTCTCGGTTTTGCTGCATTGGCTGTGGTTTTGCCGCAAGGGCTGTCGAGCATTCAGGATGCAGGCCCGCATGGTTTCAGCGAAGTGCTTTACGCTTACTCATCCGGTGCCAACAATAACGGCAGTGCCTTTGCCGGTCTCAATGCCAATACGCCTTTTTACAATCTCACCATTGGTTTTGCGATGCTGATGGGGCGCTTTTTGCTGATTGTGCCGGTGCTGGCGATTGCCGGTTCGCTGGCCGCCAAGAAAACTGTTCCTGCCTCTGCCGGTACATTGCCGACCACAGGCCCGCTGTTTGTTGGTCTGGTCTTTGGCGTGACGATGATTGTCGGCGGTCTGACTTTCTTCCCGGCCTTGGCGCTGGGGCCGGTTGTCGAGCATTTCGCAATGCTCTCCGGTCAGCTGTTTTAAAGGTGGATGATGGCTAAAAGCTCTTTTCTGATGAAGCAATTATTCCGTTCCAACTCTGCAGCAAAGCAACCACCACGCGGTGTGAAAAAGGAAGATTGCCCCAAACTCACCAGCATCATGCTGATCCTTGTGCTGGCGATGCTGGCCGGTGTTTTCCTCGTGAAGGCGCTGACCGGAGTTTAAGTTGAAACATTAACTTATCTCTCTATTTCCATGAAATTTCTATGCAGTTTGAAAATGACCTGCATAAATTCAGACGGAGGGCTCTGATGAGCCAGTCAAAATCATCCAGCATTCTTGATGCTAAAATCCTGCTGCCTGCGATAGGCGGTGCATTTCGTAAACTCGATCCTCGAAGTCTCGCTAAAAATCCGGTGATGTTTGTCGTTGCCGTTGTTACTCTGCTGACGACCGTGCTGTTTATCAAAGATATAGCAAGCGGCGGCTCTGATCTGGGCTTCTCGTTCCAGATCATTTTGTGGCTATGGTTTACTATTCTGTTTGCCAATTTTGCCGAGGCGGTGGCTGAAGGGCGCGGTAAAGCACAGGCGGAATCCCTGCGCCGCACCCGTACCGAAACCGAAGCAAAATTGCTGAGTGGTGACAGCAAGACAAATTATACGGTTATTGCGGGTAACAGTCTTAAAGTCGGCGATATTGTGCTGGTGGAAGCCGGAGACATTATCCCTTCAGACGGTGAGGTTATCGAAGGTGTGGCCTCGGTCAATGAGGCGGCGATCACCGGTGAATCCGCGCCGGTAATCCGTGAATCCGGCGGTGACCGTTCAGCCGTTACTGGTGGCACGCAAGTGCTGTCCGACTGGATACGGGTGCGTATTACCGCTGCTGCCGGATCGACCTTTATTGACCGTATGATCTCACTTGTGGAAGGTGCTGAGCGTCAGAAGACACCAAATGAGATTGCGCTGAATATTCTGCTTGCCGGTATGACGCTGATCTTCGTTCTGGCTGTGGTGACCATTCCGAGTTTTGCCACTTATGCGGGCGGTTCAGTGCCGGTGATTGTGCTGGTGGCTTTGTTCGTCACGCTGATCCCGACCACTATCGGCGCTTTGCTCTCAGCTATCGGTATTGCCGGTATGGATCGCCTGGTGCGTTTCAATGTGCTGGCTATGTCCGGCCGTGCGGTGGAAGCTGCCGGTGACGTGGATACGCTGCTCCTGGATAAAACCGGCACAATTACGCTTGGTAACCGTCAGGCCACAGAATTCCGTCCCGTCACAGGTGTCAGTGAACAGCAATTGGCTGATGCGGCGCAGCTTGCCTCACTTGCTGATGAGACACCGGAAGGCCGCTCGATCGTTGTGCTGGCTAAAGAGAAATACGGTATCCGTGCCCGCGATATGGCAAGCCTCCATGCAAGCTTTGTGCCTTTCACCGCACAAAGCCGTATGAGCGGCGTGGATGTGGATGGCAGTATCATCCGCAAAGGTGCCGTGGATGCGGTGCTGAAATATGTCGAGGCAGAAGGCAGTAAAGCTTCAACACCTGCTCAGCTACAGGAAATCCAGTCGATTGCCGCGCAGATTGCCAAGGCGGGCGGTACGCCGCTGGCTGTGGTCAAAGACGGGCAACTGATGGGCGTTGTCTCGCTGAAGGATATTGTCAAAGGCGGTATCCGTGAGCGTTTTGCAGAACTACGCCGCATGGGCATCCGCACGGTGATGATTACCGGTGATAATCCGATGACGGCGGCGGCGATTGCCGCAGAAGCGGGCGTGGATGACTTCCTTGCGCAGGCAACACCGGAGAACAAGCTGTCGCTGATCCGTGAGGAGCAGGCCAAGGGCAAGCTGGTGGCTATGTGCGGTGACGGTACCAATGATGCGCCGGCGCTGGCACAGGCTGATGTGGGCGTGGCGATGAATACCGGTACGGTAGCTGCGCGTGAAGCAGGGAATATGGTCGATCTCGACAGTGATCCGACCAAGCTGATTGAGATTGTTGAGATCGGCAAGCAATTGCTGATGACGCGCGGTGCGCTGACAACCTTCTCGATTGCCAATGATATTGCCAAATATTTCGCGATTATTCCGGCAATGTTCCTCGCTTTCTACCCGCAGCTCGGTGTGCTGAATATTATGGGGCTGCATAGCCCGCAGAGCGCCATTCTCTCGGCCATTATCTTTAATGCACTGATTATCGTGGCGCTGATCCCGCTGTCGCTGCGCGGGGTTAAATATCAGGCGGTTGGTGCAGGTGCACTGCTGAGCCGCAATCTGATGATCTATGGTCTTGGCGGGATTATCGTGCCTTTTGTGGCGATCAAGCTGATTGATATGGCGATTACCGCTCTGGCTCTGGTGTAAGGAATAGACACATGTTGAAACAATTACGTCCTGCTGTGGTGATGATTGTCAGTCTGACCGTAATCACCGGTATTGCCTATCCGCTGGCTATGACCAGCGTGGCGCAGACCCTGTTTCCCTCTCAGGCCAATGGTAGTCTGATCGTGAAGGACAATAAGGTGATCGGCTCATCGCTGATCGGTCAGCAATTTACGTCTGATCGTTATTTCCATGGTCGCCCAAGTGCTGCTGGCGATGGCTATAATGCTGCATCCTCCGGCGGCTCCAATCTGGCACCGACCAGCGCTGCGTTGCTGGATCGCGTAAAGGCCGATGTGACTAAGCTGCAGGCAGAGAATCCAAATCAACCTGTGCCTGTTGATCTGGTAACCGCATCCGGCAGCGGGCTTGATCCGCATATCACGCCGGAAGCTGCTTTGTTCCAGATACCGCGCATTGCCAAGGCACGCGGACTGGATGAGCGCAAACTCAAAACATTGGTCGAAGCACATATACAAGAGCGTTTGTTGGGTGCGCTCGGCGAGCCGGTTGTGAATGTGCTTGCGCTTAATCTCGCACTGGATCAGGTTAAATAAGACAGAACATGCAGAGTCCGGATCATAATTGATGAATGATGACAGTCAGCTGCAGGAAAGTATGCGCAATGGTGACAACAGACCGTCACCGGATGCGCTGCTCGCCAAAGCCGAACAGGAAACACGCGGCCGCCTCAAGATTTTTCTCGGGGCGGCTCCGGGCGTTGGTAAAACCTATGAAATGCTGATGTCCGGCTGCAGTCTGCTGACTGACGGAGAGGATGTGGTGATCGGGGTTGTCGAGACCCATGGTCGTCAGGAAACGCAGGCGCTGACCGAAGGCTATGAGATTATTCCCCGTGCGCGTGTCGATTATAAAGGCCATGTGCTTGAGGAGATGGATCTCGACGCTGTACTGGCGCGTCGCCCCAAGCTGGTGCTTGTGGATGAACTGGCGCATACCAATGCACCGGGTAGCAGGCACCCCAAGCGCTATCTCGATGTTGAGGAGCTGCTGGCCAACGGCATTGATGTTTATACGACGCTGAATATTCAGCATGTCGAGAGCCTTAATGATGTGGTGGCACAGATCACCCGTATCCGTGTGCGCGAAACCGTACCGGACAGTATTATAGACCGTGCAGATGATATTGAGATTGTCGATATTACGCCGGAAGACCTGATTAAGCGTTTGAAAGAAGGCAAGGTCTATCTGCCTAAGACGGCGAAACGCGCCACACAGAATTACTTCTCTGCCGGAAATCTCACCGCCTTACGCGAACTTGCTCTGCGACGTACTGCGCAGCGTGTGGACGATCAGTTGCTCAGCCATATGCAGGCCAATGCCATTTCGGGGCCGTGGTCAGCGGGTGAGCGTGTGCTGGTTTGCATTGATGAGCAGCCGCATGGCGCGGCACTAATCCGCTATGCCCGCAGACAGGCAGACCGGCTGCGCACGCCGTGGACAGCGCTCTATGTGGAGACATCCCGCGCGGCAACACTCTCGGAAGAAGAGAAAGATCGTATTGCCGCCACCTCACGGCTGGCAGAGCAACTCGGCGGTGAAATCATCACGCTGACCGGTCATGATGTGGCGCAGGATATTATCAATTATGCTTTGGCACATAATTTCAGCCACATCGTAATCGGTAAGCCGAATAAGCCGCGTGTGCGCGAGATTTTTGAGGGCTCGGTCTCTCATGATCTGATCCGCAAGGCCGGTAATCTCAGTATCCATATTATTTCCGGCAGTCAGCAGGATGCCGTGCCGGTGCGCCAAGTAGCAACTGCTGAGGAGAAGGCGTTTTCACTACGGCCTTACCTGATGAGTCTTGGCTATATCGCGATTGCATTGGTTGTTGGCACCTTGCTCGATCATGTACTGGATGTACGCAATATTGCGCTGGTGTTTCTGATGGCCGTGCTGGCGACTGCAGTGGCCTCCGGTTTGCGACCCGCTTTATTCGCCTCTCTGGTCAGTGCCTTTGCTTTCAATTTCCTGTTTCTTCCGCCGCTCTACACGCTGCATATTGCAGGGCCGGAGAGTGTGATTGCGCTGGCATTTTTCATTTGCGTGGCGCTGGTCGCCAGCAATCTGACCGCGCGTGTGCAACGGCAGGCAGTGGCCGCGCGCAACCGTGCAAGAACAACGGAAGGGCTGTATCAGTTCAGTAAAAAACTGGCAGTGGCGGGTACGTTGGAGGATGTACTTTGGGCAACGGTCTATCAGATTGCTGCAATGCTGAAAGTGCGGGTTGTTGTATTGTTGCCAGATGAAGGCATAGCCAATACGTCTATTTCCGTGCGTGCCGGTTATCCGCCGGATGATACGCTGGCCGATGCAGATATAGCCGCTGCCCGCTGGGCTTGGGAGCATGACCATGCGGCCGGACGTGGTGCGGATACTTTGCCTGGTGCAAAGCGGCTTTACCTGCCGCTGCGCACCGGCGGCGATACAATCGGCGTTGTCGGGCTGGATGATGACCGGCAAGGGCCGATCCTTACGCCGGAACAGCAGCGGTTGTTTGATGCGCTGGCAGAGCAGGCGGCACTGGCGATTGCCCGTATTCAGCTGGTGGATGATCTGGATCGGGCGCAATTGGCAGTGGAGGCGGATCGGTTGCGCTCGGCTTTGCTGACTTCGATCTCGCATGATCTGAAAACGCCGCTGGCCGCTATTCTCGGCGCGGCTGATACGCTCAAAAGCTATTCCGGCTCGTTGCCGGATGAAGACCGTGCGGAACTACTGACAACAGTGGTCGATGAGTCTGAGCGGCTCAATCGCTTTATCGCCAACCTGCTGGATATGACGCGGATTGAATCGGGGGCTATGCAGCCGAATAAATCGCTGCATTATCTGGGCGACATTGTTGGCAGTGCGCTGAAGCGTGCCGCGAAAATTCTGCAACATCATCGTGTTGAAACCGATATTGCCGCCGATTTGCCGATGCTGAAACTTGATCCGGTGTTGTTTGAGCAGGTATTATTCAACTTACTGGATAATGCCGCCAAATATGCGCCTGAAGGCAGCCTTGTGCAGATTGCAGGACAGGTAGAGCAGGGTGACATCGTATTGCGTATCAGTGATGAAGGTGCAGGCATACCGGCAGGCGATGAGACGCGTATTTTTGACAGTTTCTACCGCGTGCGTAAAACCGATCAGGTGCGCGCCGGAACAGGACTGGGACTGGCAATCTGCAAGGGCTTTACAGAGGCGATGGGCGGTACCATTACCGCTGCCAATCGCAGTGATCATGGTGGCCGTAGTGGGGCTGTTTTTACAATCCGGTTGCCACTGAGTAGCTGCGCTGAAATGATAAGCGGAACAGAAGAGGGACTATCCTCCCAATGACACAGAATATCGTCAAAATCCTTGTGGTGGATGATGAGCCGCCAATTCGCAAACTTTTGCGCGTAGGGTTGGGGACAGAAGGCTTTTTAATACTCGAAGCACCGTCCGCAACCATCGCCAGAGAAATTATGCGGGATGATCGGCCTGATCTGGTGTTGCTGGACCTCGGTCTGCCAGATATGTCCGGCCATGATCTTCTGACGCTGTGGCGCTCGGAGCTGATTGATCTGCCAGTGATTATTCTTTCCAGCCGCACAGATGAAAGCGGAATCGTCAAGGCGCTTGAGCTTGGTGCGGATGATTACGTGACCAAGCCGTTTGGTATGAAAGAGCTGGCGGCGCGAATTCGTGTAGCACTGCGCCATAAATTGCAGGAACAGGGTGAAAAACCGGTCTTTCAGACCGGTGAGTTGTCAGTTGATCTGGTGAAGCGTATTGTAAGGCTCAAAGGGCAGGAGATTAAACTCTCGCCGAAAGAATATGATATTTTACGTATCATGGTGCAGCATGCAGGCAAGGTGCTGACACATAGCTATATTCTCAATCAGATCTGGGGCGGCATGAGTGATGTGCAATATCTGCGCGTCTATGTTCGCCAGTTGCGTCAGAAACTCGAAGATTCGCCTGATCAGCCGTTTTATATTCTAACAGAGACAGGCGTTGGTTACCGGTTACGCGAGCCGGATGCCTGAACAGGATTCGTCAGAGGTTTATGCGAACTCTGACGAAAAATAATTTATATAAGCGTCATGAAACGCTGTGTGTAACAGATCTTGTGAGATATTTCTCTGGAAAATGTGCAGCTTATAAACTCTTAAAGAAGAGTGGCTCCCCGGGCCGGATTCGAACCAGCGACCAACCGGTTAACAGCCGGTTGCTCTACCGCTGAGCTACCGAGGAACAGTTGCTCTGCATTTGCATGACAGCCGTATAGCAACGCAAAATGCTCTTGCCAAGCCCTTATTTTGATATTGTACAGGAAAAAAAAGCAGTTTTATGACAGGAAATGCTTTTTCTGCTTATTCGCGGAGTCCAAACAGCGAGGAAAAATGATAAATATCATTTATTTCAGATGTTTAGATAAGGGGAATAGAGTGACATCTCTCTTCGAGAGGAGGGATGTTATAGAATTTTCAGTTTGGAAAATTTGCACGCTCTTTATGAGAAAAGAGTGGCTCCCCGGGCCGGATTCGAACCAGCGACCAACCGGTTAACAGCCGGTTGCTCTACCGCTGAGCTACCGAGGAACAGGTGCTCTTGTTTTCAGCGATTTGGCGTATAGCAAATGATTTTCTGATTTGCCAAGCCCCTTTTCGCTTTTTTATCAACTTTTTAGCTGAATTCGTGGAGATGAGCGGATTTTCGGCATTTAATCCAGCAAGAACATGATTTTCTATCCACAGGCCGGAAGGTTTTCGCATCTTAAAGTTGTTGAGGTTGAGTGGTTGCACGTAAATTCTAGCGGAATCAGTGTCTTAGTGGGTGAGAATTCGAATCTGTGTTTTGAAAAATACGGTTTTGGGAAATGACGAATTTAATCGTGACGATATTTTATAGAGAAAAATCGTTCTTATATAGAAAAGCTAATTGTGGAACTGAGATATAAGCAGGGCAGGCAGCTTGTTAAAACCGGATCGTGATATTGATGATACTGCGAATAGGCAGGAAACTGACGGCGCTGTAAGTGGAGCGCATCGGATCAAGTTGTTTGGAAAAACGATTCCGTTGCCGCAATCTGTCTGGTTGCGACGAGCATTAGGCGGCAGTCTGATAGTTGGAGGCGTATTCAGCTTTTTACCGGTGCTTGGCGTTTGGATGTTGCCACTTGGGTTGATCATTCTTTCACGTGATTCCAGCCGTATCAGACGGATCAGAAGGAAATCAGAGGTTGGACTATTACGCCGGTGGCGTGAATACAGAGCCCGTAAGCGTGTTGAAAAGGCTTCAAAACCGGAATGAGCCGTTTTCACCAGGGGGGATAGGCTAGTTGTGAACAAAAGAGCCGCTATCTGCATTATTTTGATAGGAAATTTAAATTTTCACAGAAAGCGTGTCAGGGAGACTTGACGAGTCAATCGGCTTAACCTATTCAGCAGTCAACCACATACGGATGGCCTCGTGGCGGAGTGGTTACGCAGAGGACTGCAAATCCTTGCACCCCGGTTCGATTCCGGGCGAGGCCTCCATCCTTTCCTTAAGTCTTTGTTTTATCTGCGTATTTAATGGAAATTCCCTCACCGTTAGTAAAGGTGCGGGGTAGACCAATGTCTAACAGCTTTTTCTCAGCGTAATTTTTCTATTTTACATACATGCGAATTTGTTTGCATTGGTAGGCAAATGATCACTGCGGCCGTTGCAGTGAAATTGGCAAAAAGGGCTGGCAAAAACGGCTGCTTTATGTGGAGGTCCAAGCGCCACGGATGCTGAGGGGGGGATTTCAATTCATACCGATAGCGCTGAAACATCCGCTAGTGCCAAACCCGTAGTCAGCTCAATCATGTAAATGCTCGTGATACCAGTGCTTTGAACCCTCATATGCATTCCTGCACGTAATCTTGTTATTGTCTTGATGTATTACGAATAATTCTGCTGAGGGCTTTTATTATCGTGCCGCAATAGTTTTCGCTGTGCTCGTTTATTCCTTAAGTGCCTGGTGTGTTAGGCAAGATATGCATCCGTTTTTAATTCTTATCTCACTGCACAAATAGAGTGAATGAATTAGTCATTAATGATGAGAGCAATCTATATTTATATAATTACTCGCTTAAATATGCATGGACACAACCAGTGATTTATTTGCAACTTAAGAGAGAATAAAAATATCCTATTATAAAATTAGATTGTCATTTTATAAAATTAGAAAAATAATCCCCTTGTTTTACGCAGATAGCAAATTACTTTTCCGTTGGGTAAATCTTGTGCTGCGGTGGGGGTACACATGCATAAATTTAAGCATTCTCTTTTGTCCCAAACAGCTCTGGTCTCAATAACCAGCTCAGCGTCTGTTCTGTTAATGCTTGCAATGGCGCCAGTTGTGTTGGGTAGTTCGTCAGCGTTAGCCGCAGCCTGTACTGCAAACGCTAATGGTTCCTTTGCTCTAGGGGCAAATGGCTCAATAAATCAAACCAGCTGTGAAATTAACACTGTCGCCCCGGTCATAGGAAATACCAGTGTCTGGAACCTTGGTTTTCAGCTTTATAGCCAGGGTGGTAAGAATAATGTCATGACTATCGGCAGTGATATCACCACGATCCTCAAAGGGAGCGGTGGTATTTCTGTATCAGGCGCAAGCCCAACCACAATCTCAACATTTGATGCATCTGGAAAAACGATTAATCTGACGATCACAACAACAGATGCAAATGCAGCAAAACCAGCTGGCGATCATATTGCGAAAATTGGCGCAGGTGTTTCGCATGGCTCAACGATGAAGATCGGGACACTCAACCTGACAATGCTGAATTTGCCGTCTGGTAATGATGGCAGTCTCGGTGGTGGCCGGTTTGAGCATTATGGTATTGTCACCGGCTCATCAGTAAATGCAGGTGAAACTGCAGCATTCAACGGAATGTATTCCAGAGCTGAGTTTGATAATCTTGATATTAAAATGAGCTCTGCCAGTCAGGCAGGCTTTTTCCCTAGCTATCCTTTGCTGGTTGGTATTCGTGCCATCCAGGGGGCTGGAGCAAGTTCAGGAAATGGTTCTTCAGGTTATGTGGATGTAAAACAGAACCTGAGTATTGATCTGCAAGCCCAACGAAATGATGCAGTCGGTATTTATATTTCCGGTGGGGATTCACAGGTTCATCTTAATAACAGTAATATCAAGGTAACCAGCCAGTCGAGCAGAGCAAATGCCATACTGATAGGTAAGACAAGAGCCATAGGAACCGGCTCTGGTAAATTGTACTCTGATGGCACTATGGTGCTCGATACACTGAATGCAGCCAATAGTGCTACAGTTGATATTATTTGGCAGGGTGCATTGCTCGATGCCAATAAAGATAGCAGTAGTACAACGATTAAAAGTGCTCAGACAGCCCTTTCAATTCGTGGCGATAAAGATGCATCGGGGGCAGCTAAAACAGTCACATCATTTAATAACCTGGTCGCTAATACCACCTCTCAGACCGCTAACCTTATCAATGTTGCTAATGATCAGGCAGAGTATGAGCTGAATGTGCGAGGAGCACAAAGCGCACTGACAAGCGCTGCTAATGGATGGCTCTTAAATGTGGATGGTGCAGCGAACAAAGGGAGTTTGGTTAACTTCAATTTCTCTGAAGGAACTATGCAGGGGCTGTTAAATACAAATACGGCCTCTACCCTTAACGTCAATCTTGATAAGGCTGGTGTCTGGTTGCTGAAGGAGAAGGGTGGAACCACTTCATCCACTACCTCAACTTTTACGCAGCTCAATCTAACTAATAATGCGCGTGTTGATGCTTTTGGCGATTTTACTCTGGCCGGAAATATCGCAAGCACTGCCGGTATTTTAAATCTATCAGATGGTGTTGCTGGCAATACTCTGACACTTAAAGGAGATTATGTCGGTAGCGGTAATGCCTTGCTTCAGCTGGATACGTTTTTGGGTGGCAGTGGTTCGGATAGCGATCGCCTTATAAATGATGGGCATGCTATATCAGGGCAGACCCTTGTCCGTATTATGAACACGGATACTGGCAATGCGGGAGCTGCAACAGAGCCAGGGCATGGTATTAAGCTTGTGCGCTCCGAAAATAATGGCACAACAACAAATGATGCTTTTGCTCTGGATGGCTCAGCTACCAATGCATATCAGTTTAAAGGCCGCACCGTTGTTGGTGCCGGTGCTTACGCGTATGGTCTTTATAAAGGAGCCAATCCCGCTAATACCTCTACCATCGATGAATACGGTGATGAGAATTTAGATAATGATTGGTATTTGCGTTCTCAGTTAAATGAACCTGATAAGCCGGTTGATCCTGAGGAGCAATACACTGCTGGCGTGCCAATTTATGAGGCTTATCCTCAGTTGCTTTTGGGCTTGAATGGCCTGCCAACTTTGCAACAGCGTGTAGGTAATCGTTACTGGAATAATGCGGGCAACAGAGTACTCACGCAGGGCGCAGATGCCGTTCAGCCATACGCTCCAGCTGAAGAAGCTGGTGTGTTGATCGAAGAAAATGGCATATGGGGTCGAATTGAAGGCTCTCATACTAAGATCACTTCGAAAGAAACGACATCCGGTACCGATTACGATTATAATATGTTCAAAATGCAGGCTGGACTGGACGGTTTGCTGCATGAAACTGAAAATGGAAAATTAATCGGTGGAGTTACAGTTCATTATGTAAATGGAAAAGCAGACGTATACTCAGAGCATGGTGATGGCGATATCAAAACGAATGGTTATGGTTTTGGCGGCACTCTGACTTGGTATGGAGAAAACGGCTTTTACATTGATAATCAGGCGAAGGTCACATGGTACGATAGTGATTTGAGCTCTAGGACTGCCGGTCGTTCTCTTGTCGATGGTAATAATGGACTCGGTTATGCTGTTTCAACGGAGCTCGGTAAACGAGTGACGCTGAATGAAAACTGGTCTATCACGCCACAAGCACAGTTGATATATTCGAATGTGCGTTTTGACAGCTTCACAGATCAGTTCAATGGTCATGTATCAAAGGATCGTGCTGATAGCCTGCAGGGTCGTCTTGGGATTACAGCAGATTATCAAAACTCGTGGCTCAATGATCAGGGAACAACGAACCGGAGCTATGTCTACGGCATTGCCAATCTCTATAATGAATTTTTGAGTGGCACGAAGGTCGATGTGAGTGGCGTTGGCTTCACAAGTAAGCGCGAAAGCTTGTGGGGCGGGATCGGCCTAGGTGGTTCCTATAATTGGAATGATGACAAATATTCTATTTATGGTGAGGGTACGGTTAACACCAGCCTTAAGAACTTTGGTGACAGTTATGCATATAAAGGCACTGTTGGTTTCAGAGTTAAATGGTGATTGTATTTAATATAAAAATGAATAGGCCAGACAACTTGTCTGGCCTATTTTTTTATCAAGCACATATTCTTCTTTTGAACGATACTGTGACAATACAGTCAGTTCTTTTTAGCTTTCTCATTTCGTGTCCGAATGATTTCGCTTTCAATCTGGTCGGCAACACGTTTTGAGTTTTTAATTCCAAGGCGCACTCTGTCGGCACCTTTTGTGTAGAGTTCTGCCTGTTTCACATTTGACCAGCCATATTGTGCCATTAGCTCATGAGTGGCTGCACCAGCTTCGGCTGCAAGTGTTGCAGAGAGTTTGCGCAAACCATGCGCACTTTTGTTAATCTTGGCATCGTTACATCGGTCTCGGAACCAGTTTCCAAAGCTGGCTGTTTCAAAAGGCTTGCCAGATTCACTGATGAGAAATGAGTTAGGGCCGGTTTCAGTCACGGAAATCACATCTATTAGTGCTTTAGGAAATTCTACCGTTATCTGTGATCCGGTCTTTTGGGTTTTAATACTGAATATGTTTCCGCGCATATGCTGTTGACCAGCTTGAACAACATCAGATCTGCGCAAGCCGGTATGCAGTAATAACTCCACTGCAAGGCGAGCTTTTGTTCCCACCGGCCATCTATCATAAAACTGGAGCAAATCATCCATCGTCCAAGGCGCAAAGCCATCTGATTTGTATTTCAAGGGCAGCACGCCGGCTGTCGGATCAATCGCAACATAATCATTCTGCAGCGCCCAACTGAACAGACCGCGCATGGCTTTTAGGAAGTGGTTTGCTTGCGCCGGCGTGTCAGAGCGTGCTTCTACTGCCATTGCCATCGAGCGCCGGTCAATGGTCGTGTAACGTGCATTGTTAGAGCGTTTGATGGCCTCAATGAAGATATTTTCCCGTTGCCGTTGCGTGGCTTTTGAAAAGGCTTTCCAGGTAGAGCTTTCACGATATCGATCAATAAGCCAGCGTAAACTGTAGGGTTGTGTCGGGATGCCTCGCGGAACTTCTATCAGCTTATATCCAGCTACAGCTTGTTTATATGCCGCTTTAAAATCCCGCGAATTTATATCATCAGGCAGCCTTACGCGCACACCTTTACCAATCCGGTAAAAGTATTTGATTTTGCCGTGTCGGCTCACTTCCCTAACCACATGAAGCGGCAATTTACGCTTGTTTTGGATCATTACAGCCGCACAATGTTTTTCTGGTCAATCAAAAGAGGATAGGTATCTGTGAGTGGTGCAGGTTGCACTGATAAAGAGCCATCGGCCTCCAAGCGCACGCTCACGCCCTGTTCTTTGGCGATGATCGCCGCACTGCGGATTTGCGCGCGGGTGTAGCGCATTTTCTCCCTTTCAGATTTGTGATCCATTCTTAATCACCTCCTTGGGGCATTGGTGTGCAGCGTTTGATTGCACTATCTCAAACAAGTCGTTGGGTTGGCAGTTCAATATCCGGCACAATGTAGCCATTTGTTTATATGAAATGGATTTGGATTTGCCGTTTATGAGCAAGGATACATTTGGCTCGGTGATATTGAGTAGCGGTGCCAATTGGCGACCGCGGATGCCTGCTTGAGCCATACGAGCTTTAATGTTGACCTTAATTTGCATACGAGTTCTCCTTCTGCCGGAAGGTGCGGCAGTTGTGGCAGTATCTGGTTGTTGGGGTGATTAATTTGGTGCGTTCGCCTCTATATGATGCGACAGAACCTGATGAAAATGCGTGATGAACTCTTCGTATAGGGATGTTGATTATTCTTCGTCGACATCGGTGAATTCCTCTACGCCCCAAAGTAATTTGTGTAAGCGTCTGTGCTCTGCGCAACCGTCATTAAGTGTCTCAAAGTCCCATGTTGGTTGGCCAAGCATTGTCGGGCAGTCCCATTTATAATGCTCAATTTGAGCAGCTGCGCCGCCTTCGCTGAGCCAGCTGGCTGTTATTGCGCATTGAACTGTATTGAATAATGCGCAGACCCAGCCTCTGGGGTGGTTCCAAGCGCTTTGAAACTGAATGACAACACCACTTTCAGTCTCCTGTATTGTAGTCCCTCCGTAGGCATCCCATTTCGTACCCCACATTGTTGTGGCGGCATTTAGATGTGTGCCCGGAAATGCTTTTTCATGTTTTTGTCCGACACTGCCAGACCAGTAGTTCAATGGCAGCGGTAGCAGAACCGCGAAGCTTAGACGACCTTCATGATCTAAGAGGTGCTTTTGCACATCCTTTAGCTTTGTACCGTGTAAAATCACTTCATTGATGACATGATTAGGCATGTTTACTCCCTCCTTTAGTTGACATTTTTGACAGAGAGAGAACGTGCGAGATGGGCGGCTTTGAGCCCGTAGCGGGTGATATCTTCGGATGAGTAGCCGCGCAGTCTAAGATTGTCAGGCGTTACCGGGTCGCCTGCAGCATCCATATCTTGCATAGTCGCTGCCATGTGGGAGACAATGCTCAGCTCACCGTCTGTAGGTGTTGGTGTAGGGTGTGTTTCATAAATAATCATAAATGCACCTCCGATTGTTTAGTGGAGGTGAAAGGCGTCAATTAAGCCATTCACCGTGCGGTATGGCTTAATTGATAATGCGATAAATATACCGCGTCAATACCTTGCGCGATAAATATACCGCATGCGTGTTGTGTTGTTATTTGATCGGTGAGAATCAAATCGTGCCGTTTATTGTGTTGCTGCTTGGTGTTAGGGTTCACATATCAATGATGGATCGCTTTACGCGACCAATGATAGTGATTGCTCCTTCCAGCGTTGGGGCTGGGATATCTTTGTATGATGCTGGCTGAAATGGTGGATTATCATTCGGCCGATAGCGTTTGTATGTTGCTTGTCCGGTTTCGTCCGCGATGACATAGCAGCCATTGGTGACAAGTCTTTTATCTGCTCGATTGACTAAAATGATTGAGTCGGGCGGTGAGATTTTATTCATTGATGGGCCGTCAACACGTAAAGCTATCCAGTCGCCTTCTGGGAGGTCGGATGCTGATACGGTGGGGTAGAAACTAAAGTCCTCAATACTGTCTTGATGGCTAAGTTCACCTGCACTGACCCATGATATTAATGGGATATAGGTTGTTGTGGCTGGCCTGAAGCCAATTGGTGCATCGGGTAGGCCTTCTCCATCCTGTAGCCATGCTTCTGTAGTCCGAAGAACCTGGGCAAGTTTGGTTAGATTGACACCGCGTGGTGATGCGGATTTTCCAGTCACAATGTTGCGGATAAAGGCATCGCTTAGCCCCGCCTCTAAGGAGGCGCTGCGCATTGAAAGGTTTAGCTTTTCAAGTCTTTGACGGATGCGTTCTTTAATATCATTTGTCATAATGAGGTATCTTAACCGCATTTTGATCTCTTTCTTAGCGATATAAATACCGTTGACTGCGCGGTAAATTTATCGCATTGATGTTTTCATGATGTTGAAAACAGCTCTTATAGAAATTTCAAAACGATATGCTTGCGCGAAATCTTTAAGTGTTTCGCGAGTTTCGACGCTCGTTTTTGGTGATGGTAAAGTCATTGCTCGTTTGGAAGCAGGGGCAGGGATCACCACTGACCGATTTGAGTTAGGTATTCGTTGGTTCTCCCTGAATTGGCCTGAACATACAGTCTGGCCTGAGGGCATTGATCGTCCTTCTGTTGATGAGGTGGTGCAATGAGTGTGCTTCCTCACCAAGCACGACCGCAGTGCGGCTGTCACCGAAAATCACTCACTCATTTTTTCCCTGATCTCTGTCGGTTCCTCCCACGGCAGATGCTGGCCTGTCTTCGTGCTTTCGCCCTTGTAAGCGCGAAGACGGGTCTTTTTTATGAGGTTATTGCATGGTGAAAATTCGCCCCACAACTGAGCATGACAGGCAGGCGCTGAAAGCAGCGGTGCGCCGTTTGCTGCCAATGGCCGGTGGCGTTTCTGCTTTTGAAAAAGTGACGCGGGTTAATGCCTCTGCGCTATCTCGTTATGGCGCACCTGATGAGGCGATCAATCATATGCCGATTGATGTGGCTATGGATTTGATGCTCGACACGCGCTCGAACGGCATTGTGTCCATTATGGCCGCGCAGCTTGGTTTTAAGTTGGTGTCGCTTGGTAATCAGAATTTTGGCAGTACCTTGCCCGATATCGGTGACATGTCCCGTTTGAGTAAGTCTGTATCTGATGTGATGCAGGAATATGCGCAGGCAATTTCGGACGGCGCGATTACGCCCCGAGAAAAGCAGCAAATTGACATTGAAATTGAGGAGGCCGTGCAAATGCTGCGGGCATTCCAACACAAGATTGATGGCGCAACCTCTAAAGGCGGTGACGTATGAGCGACGATATTACCAACGATAGCGCGCAGAGCATCGCAGTAGGGCAACTTCGCGCTTTTATCGAGCGAATTGAGCGCCTTGAGGAAGAAAAGAAAACAATTGGCGATGATATCAAAGAGGTTTTTGCTGAGCTGAAAGGCTCCGGCTTCGACACAAAAGCGGTGCGCACGATCATCCGACTACGGAAAAAAGACGATCATGAGCGGCAGGAAGAGGAGGCCATGGTGCAGCTCTATGCTGACGCACTTGGTATGCCCTTATTTCGGGGGCTGCTATGAGTTTTGATCCTGCAGTTATTGCGATGCGTAATGCGACAGCCGTTAAATTCGAGCGGTTTATCGCATCCGTTGTCAATGATGCGGCTCTGATTGCACAAATGCCTGGCGATAAGGGCTACCGGCCGCGTCTTGATAAGATCGCGCACCGGCTTTGCCGTGTGTTCAATGTCAGCCTGACAGAAGTGCGCTCCCCACGCCGAGATAGTGAAGTGTCTATGGCGCGGCAGGCTATTTACTATTGGGCTTGGCGCGTGACTGAACTTTCATCCTCCCAGATCGGGCGACGCATGGGCAATCGTGATCACACAACAGTTTTGTATGGGGTCAAGGTCTACCGGCGTAAACGGGCGACGATGGGGCGAAATTTACGTGAATTGCGGAGGGCTGCACAATGAGCCAAGAAGCAACTATTCGCCGCGGAGTGCGCAATGCAAGATATGCGGCAATTCCAAACCATGTGTTTGAGGATATGCGCTTGAGCATGGAGGCACGTTGGCTACTCGGTTATCTTTTATCGAAGCCTGACAACTGGACAGTCGTGCAGAAAGACATCGCAAACAAGGGTGGTTGCGGACGTGACAAGGCGCGTAAAATGATCGCTGAGTTGGTTGATGCTGGCTATGCGGAAAAGGAACAGGCACGCGATGCCGGGCGTTTTGGCGGTATGTCATTGGTAATTTATGATGAGCCGTTGAATAATCCTATTACATTACAGACGCATGCCGAAAGTGTTGCATTTGTACCGCAGACTGAAATGCCGTCGACGGCAAAACCGTCAACGGAAACACCGTCGACGGTAAATCAGGCACTAGTAAGTACTGATAATCTAGAAAATACTGAAAATAGAATAGAAAAAAAACGCACGCGAGAAAACTCAGAAGAAAGCGAACCGCAGGAATTCGTATCGCCTGAGGATGATCCAAACACCGCTGCATTTGAAAAACGCGTTATTCGGTTTTTGAACGGGGTAGGCTACGACACTGGTATTTGGCCGAAGTGGGATCATAAGACTACTCTGAACTGGATCAAAGGCCATTTTACAGGACTTACACCCGCAGAACGTGCAGCAGCTGAGCGTTGGCGTGACGCTTATCTGCAGGATGCGGTTGAGCGTAAAGTTAAGCCTCATCCGGCGGGAGTGTTCTTCCGTGATCGTTTATGGAATGCACTAAGTCCAGAAATTTTATCGCGTTATGAAACAGCGAAAGAGCGGGCGACGAAAGCGCAAGAGGCTCGTTTTGATGGCAGCAAACCTGATGGTTGGGCTGCTGGGTATGGACCAGTAGGTATGGCGCGAATGTTTGCATATTTGCTGGATGGCCCTGCTGATGCTGAGTTGGCCCAGAACCAGTTTTTACCACGCGTAATGATGGCGAAGGCTTGGCCTGCGTTAAGCAAATTTCGGGAAATCCAGCAGCAGCGTAGTGGCGCTGTATTCCCCCAAATTTGGCATTCTGTTGCAGAACATATGGAAGCTGTGCCTCAAGGCACGGCGATGTTGAAGAGATGGAAAGATGAATTCAAGCAGCGGGCATGGCCTTGGTCTGCTGAATTTGATCGCATGCAGGTGGTGTACTGTCCACGTGGCGGTCCGGATGCATTGGAAGAATTACAGGCTCTGTTACGAGGAATTGAAAAATGATGATGCCAAATAGCAGATCATTTGAGGAAGCGCGTATCTTGGAAACAGCACGACAGCTGGATGAACGCGATCCGGATCGTATCAAAATGCGGATGCAGGAGAAGTTTTTGGCTATTGCCGCCGGTAATGAGCAGTCAGAAAAACAGTGGTTCGTTCTCAAAACTGCGAACAAACAAGAGAAAGCTGTTAGTCAATCGGTGAGTAACTTTGGCATTGAGACCTGGTTGCCTATGAAATCCGAGGCGCGTTCAGTCAAATACACAATGAAAAAGAAGGTCGTTCAGGTACCAATTTTCAATGGCTACGTGTTTGTCAGAGTAGTCCCATGTGTTGAAAGTTGGGTGGGATTATCACGTGTTGATGGGGCGATTTCTCTCATTTTTGGACAGCATGGAGCAATTGTTGTTAGTGATAAATATATAAATGATCTCAGATGTTTGACAGATGTTGGTTCATTTAATGATTTAAAGAATTTTCCGCGATACAAAAACGGCGAGCGTGTATCGTTTCCTGTTGGCTCGGCAGGTGTTTTTGATGGGGTGATAGAAGGCTATGTAGGGACACGAGCAGCGCGTGTTCTTGCCTTCATATTTGGACAGCAGCGGACAATAGAAGTGCCTCTTGCCAATTTAATCAAATCGGCATAGCCCTATGAACAGGGACGACCTGTGGACTGTGAAGCATAATGCTTCCGACACGGTGAGCAGTATAAGCCGGCATTAGCCGCATTGAGCTCCCCACGGATCCCGGAGAAGCGACCGATAATTCGGCAACCGCTTCTCCCCCAGTGCGAAGCTATGAGCGAAAATCTAAGAACTGAAACACAAACAAATTTGAGCTATTTCAACAGTGAATAATGCCATGCACCAAAGGTGTCGGGGAGAGCATTAGCCACCTGGTTGGCAATTCATCTCAGTAAAGGTAGCGATCTCGTTTTTGTTTTTGCTAAAGCCGTAAGCCTTGACGGTGAGCTTGCCGATCATCGTATCGTTACACAACATTATTGATGTAGGCTCTTTGCCTGAAACACTCATATCACAAATCGCACCAAAGCTTTCGTTATTAGTTTCACCCTTAGCGGCAATGAGTAGATCGCATTTCAGCTTTGCAACGATACCAAGATTTTGCAGATCGTTCTCAAATTCAGTGGCACGTTCCGATATCTCTTGCTGATTAGTAATATCGCGGATCGTTAATGTTTCAGCAGCTACAGGCGCGGTAACAAAAAACAACCCTGCTGTCACTAAGCTACCCAATTGGAAATGCATTGTTTCTTCTCCTAAAACATAATCAAATCTGTAATCTCCAGACAGATTATCAATACAAACATATTGCCTGTGTCCAGACCTTATGAGTGTAGTGAATCCACTTGCAGGCTTTTTTAATTGTTTATGATTTTGGTTCGATAAGTTTGCATACTCAATGTGAAGCTATCAGAAAAATAAAAGTATATTACTGATTTCCAATTGATGATTTGAAGCAGTTAAATTTTCTTCGGACTTACATAAGTAAAAGAATCGCTTAATATTTTATCTATGGGATATTATATTCGTGTTTTTAAATATGCTTGTCGTTTGTGGGTTCGGCGACTCCGTGAGGGGAAATCGAAATTGATAGGATTTATTTTTCAGACGACTTTACTGTTTTCAGCCTTATATTATCTTCCTTTTTTAGGTGATATAAATACTCAAATCGGAGCTACAGGTGCGCTTATAATTTCTGTTTTGGGGGCAGGTGTTCTTAATTTTATTTTTGATCTATTTCATGCACCGGTCTTGTTGGACAGATATCAAAGGCAAGACCTGAAATACGCTATTACTACAGCTCAAGATATTTTGGATTCTGAGGAAAAAGTAAAAACTCTTAGTGAACTTTATAGAGAAGGTAAGGCGCTACAGCTTAAAATCTCGACACAATATGTGGAGAATGATGAGTATTTGAATTGGTACTCTAAATGCGAAAAATATATAGAAGATAATTTTCAGTACAGCGAATTGCATAAGTTCCGTATCAGTTCGGAAGAAGATGACTATGGCGTCTCAAATCGTCATCAGAGCTTTATGAACTTGGTTCAGCGGAATCTCAGAGTTTTGAATAGTATGATTGAGTTTGGTGATTATAAGACCTTATCATCTGGCTCGTTACAGGTCATTGTACTCAATGCAAAAGAGCCAGCTTATAGGTATCTTGTCGATCTGAACGAAGACTAATTCAATACAGCTCTTTGGAAAAAGCTCATGTTGCGTGTCACTTCTTCAATAAGTGGGCCATCTGCTCATGATGGCATGTCTGTTTTCATGAACTTTGATACAAAGGGATGGGAGCAGGAGCTAGATCGGTTTGAACGAGAGACAATTCCGAAGGCAACTATTGCAGCTTTGAACCGCACTGCGGCTGTTGGCCGGTTGGCTGTGCAGGATGAGATGGAAGCCAAACTTGATCGTGTGACACCATTTGCAAAGCGTGGTGTTGCGTATGAGCAGGCGAGCAGCTCCAATCTTTCAGCTGCAGTAAGCATTGCTGGTAAGTCATGGGCGAAGAATTCAACGCCACCGGCAAACTTTCTGACACCGCAATTCTTTGGCGGGCATCGCAATCTGAAATCCTTTGAACGACAGCTCATCTCTGCTGGCCATATGGACAAAGGTTATTATGCCGTACCGGCAAGGGATTGTCCTTTAGATCAATATGGCAATGTTCGCGTGGCACTGATTGTGCGTATTCTGGCTGACTTGCAAATTGCTGAGCGCACTGCTGGTTATAATCGCAAGCGTACGGCGGCATCTACTAAGCGCAATGCGCGATACAAAAATGCTCGCTTCTTTGTGCCCGAGCGCGGATCACATTTACACCCGGGCGTATGGCAGCGAAACCCGATGGATAACTCGATCAAACCAATGCTGCTCTTTGTTCGTATGCGTTCATATGGCCGCGTAATTAATTTCCATGAGACCATACAGCGCGTGGCAGAAGAACGGTTCGCCCGATACTTCGCGGAAGAGGTTGGCAAGCGCAGTCGCTGATAATCGAATAATCTGGTCAAACTATTTCAGTATTAAAAATGTGGCGTCATCACAACTGACGCCACATCGCTTAACTAAGGAAAGTCTAATGGGTGTTATTTCGAAGCCTGTGGCTGATCGGTTGGAACCGGTGCGGCTGTCGTTTCTTGAAGATGGCGTAGCAGTCCTAGAAGATACATTGCATTTGGAAGGTCAGTCCAAATGTTTACGATCTCTTCTTTTTGGTTGCGTCCTTGTATCGATACCAAGTGCCGTCCGTCCTCTGCTTGTCGATACTGTAAGCCGGAAATGTTTTTCCAATGTGTTTCTGACGGAAAGTCAGTGAGAAAGTTTTTTTGGTTTGTTTCCGTAATAAATTTATCTATGTCGTCAGGAAGCTTCCAGCCTTCATTATTGCTCATTTAGTTCTCCTTTAAAATGGCGAGCTCAATGGAGCACAAATATATCTTTGTGTCGATAATCTCAGATGTTTGTTCACTTGCCGTTTTTAACTGTGTGGCCAGTTTCACGGAGAAGGTGTTGCTAAATATTTCGTGGAAGAGATCGGTAAGCGAAGCCGCCAGTAAGGGGAAGATGATGCAAATTGAATTAGATTTAGTACGCACACTTCTTCTGCATCTTGAGGCTGAATGTTACGGGCATGTGATCACTCAGATTATTTTGCCAGAATGGACGGATGATCAGATCACATACCATATCTGGTATCTGGGGGAGGCCGGTTACATCTCCGTGCGAATACATACCCTCCCTGATTGTACAAACCCACTCAAACAGAGAATGGTATATTCCATTGATGGACTGAACTTAATCGGGCATGAGTTTGCGGAAGATACCCGGTGCCAGTTGCGCTGGGCAAATATCAAATCTATCGCTTCTGATCTTGATGTCGATGGACTTCGGTATATTCGATCTATCGCTTCAGCTTATATCGATGCACATCTTTCCAGAGAGTTGCATGTTGTGCCTGATCTGTATCAATAAAATGCGATCAACCCACCTGCCGATAGGTTTACCAGTCGGTCAAGGCTTTTCCATTATTTCGGGTCCTTCCTGACGATGTTTGACTGCGGGTATTTCGCACCGCGGGTCTTGGTCAGTCTGAGCGTGAAATCAAAGCCTAAAGTCGAAGGCTAAAGAACTAAAGTCAGGCACTAAACTCAGAGGATTAAAGATCCGGCTGTATTCTCAGGATAAGTTATGACGGCCATCCAGTCAGATCAGACGATGAGCAAAGGCGAGTTTGCCAAGCTGATCAATGTCTCTGCCGGGCGAATATCGCAATACATCGCGTCAGGCCAGATTGGACCGGATGCTTTGCAAGGTGACGGACGTAGCGCCCGTATTGTGGTGGAACGCGCAAAGCGCCAGTTGAGCGGACGGCTTGATGTCTCTCAGCGTGTCGGCATTAATGGTCTGGGCACGCGGATATCGGTTTCACCGGCACCACGCGCTGCAGTCGAACAGACAGATGCACCATTACTGCAGAATGCAGAAAAGCGGCCACCGGAAGTGTTTCAGACACCGAGTGATCTGGTCGCCGATCAGAT
The DNA here is from genome assembly GCA_021733665.1 of Bacillus subtilis. Lineage (GTDB taxonomy): Bacteria > Pseudomonadota > Alphaproteobacteria > Rhizobiales > Rhizobiaceae > Pseudochrobactrum. The sequence continues at coordinate 613,401 of JAHREI010000002.1, read as the reverse complement.
AGCCCGTGAAAAGCTTGAGCAGGCCAAAATGCAGACAGCGCGTGCTAAACGCGAAGAAGCATTAGCATCCGGTCGGTTCATGCTGGCGGATGAAGCAAGATCAGAAATTACCCGTGCTGTCGCTATGTCCTATCGGGTCATGGAGGGCGGATTAGCTGATATGGCCACACATTTGGCCGGCCATTTCGAATTACCTCAACGTGATATTTTGCATCACCTGCAGCAAGCCTTCCGTAAAGTACGTGAACGCGCAACGCAGGGATTCATAGAGCAACAGGCTTCAGAGCCGGAAAACGTGATTGATCCTGATCTCTTTGAAAGTGAGGATCAGCCCACAGACTGAATGGTTGGTATATGACACTGCTTTGCAATCCGGCATGGCTGACTTATTCCATTCTGGTACAGGAGACGATGCCGCCGCCACCGGTGGATTATTTGAGTTGGGCAAAACAGAATATCGTTTTTTCTGACCGTATTACGCAGTTTCCAGGTCCTTACAATGAGGCACTGTTTCCGTTCTTCTCTGAGATTTTGAAAGCGATTTCACCGGAAGACCCGTGCCGGATTGTCACCATATCCAAGTCCGCACAGGTCGGCGGTACGGTTCTGGCTAATATCTTTACGCTCGGCACCATGGATATGGATCCGTGTGATTTTCTCTATGTGCATCCGACAGAGGAGAATGCATCTCGTTGGTCTAAACAGAAGCTGATGCCGCTGATACGTGAAACCACGGCACTCACTGCTCTGTTTCCGGAGAAAAGCCGCGAAGGTGGCAATTCCATCCACTATAAGGAACGGGCTGACGGGCGCGGGGCTATTCAGGCCGCGGGCGCCAATTCACCTTCCGGCTTGTCAATGATCTCACCGCGTAAACAGGTGCAGGATGATTTATCGAAATGGCAAAACAATGAGGCAGGTGATCCGGAAAGTCAGGCTGAGAGCCGGTCAAAAGCATTTATTGCGGCGAAGATCCTCAAAATCTCAACGCCTTTGATTGCACCAGGTTGTCGGATCAGCTCCAATTTTGAGCAGGGTACGCAGGAGCGTTACCATGTGCCGTGTCCGCATTGTTTGGAGTTGCAACCGCTGGAATGGGAGCAGATGCGCGATCATATCGATCCGGAGCATCCTGAGAAAGCGTGTTTTTACTGCGTTAAATGCGGAGGCGAAATCAAAGAGCATCATCGCGCATGGATGGTTGCCCCTGAAAATGGAGCCAAATGGATTGCTAAATATCCGGAGCGGGCACGCTATCATCGCTCGTTTCATATCTGGGTTGCCTATTCGCCGTTGGAGAGTTGGGAAGCACTGGCGCGTGCCTACCTCAATGTGCAGCGCGGCGGTCCCGATGATAAAGGTAAGAAAGCCGGTGCAGAGCAGGTATTCTTCAATGATTGGCTCGGCCAGCCCTTTGAGACTGACGGGGAATCTATCGGATGGGAAGTGTTGCGTGACAGGGCGGCACAAACCGGCCTGCCACGTGGGATTATCCCGGCGAAAGCACTGATCCTCACTCTCGGCATAGATGTGCAGGGGGACCGTGTAGAATGGCTGCTGGTTGGCTATGGCAAGAACCGTTATCGTGTGGTGATCGATCGCGGGATATTTGACGATAATACCGGTCGCAACCTGCCGGGCTTTACAGCGCATTCCGGTCATATCTCCGAGCCCGTTGTGCAGCAGGCATTGTCGCAACTGGTCAAACGTGAATGGCTGGACTGTTGGGGTAACAGACGCAAGGTCGATCTGACGGCGATTGATGGTAATGCCTATACCGAGGATGTCTGGGAGTGGGCGCGGCGTCATCCGATCACGGATGTGATCATGGTGCGTGGTGATAACCGCGAAGCCGCGCCAATGCTGGCGCAAGTTAAAAAAGAGAAAGACAAAAAAGGTAGACCGCTCAAATACTCACGGCGCTTTTTTAACTTCAATGCTTCGGTGATGAAGGCTGCTCTTTACCGCTCATATCGCAAGGAAGATCCGGAACAGACCGGCTATATCGATTTTGTACATGGTCTGGGCGATGACTTCTTTGAGCAGGCCACATCCGAGATACGTGTGCAGCGTCGTGGCCGGTCAGGTCATCCATATTATGAATGGGATTTGCCAGCCGGAAAGCGCAATGAGGCGCTGGATATGCTTAACCAGTCTTTGGCCGCTACCCTACGCTTAGGGATCAATTACTGGACTGAGGATGAATGGGACGCATTGGCAGAACGTCTTTCACAAGAGCCGCCACCGGCACAGCTTGATCTGGAAGATCAGCTTTTGCGTCAACCTCAGTTGCCGGTCACTAAAACTGCAAATGAACAGAAACAATCGCCTTTGGTAAAAGCGGCAATAGCCCGTGCAATGGCGCGTGCCAGCCGCCGCGGCTGATCGGAAACAACATGACAGACAGAAGCATTTTATTGGCGCGTCTCACGGAAGCAGAGACGGCGCTGCATAAACTCATGGTTGGCAAAGCATCAGTTCAACTCAGCTATCAGGGGGAAAGTGTGACTTTCACCACGGCAGATGAGGGGCGGTTGCGCCTTTATATTGGAGAGCTACGTGCTCAACTCGGACTTGCCAGCACATCACGTAGCCGATCGCGCCGTGTGGTGTTTCTATGAGTGAACTGGTTATTCTGGATGCACATGGTGCTCCGATGCTACCGGAGGTACGAGTTGCAGCCCGAAGACGTTATGCGATGAATGCAGCAGCTTATAGTGCTGCCGGTTCGGATCATTCGTCTATGGCTGGCTGGCGTCCTGGTACCTATTCTGGCCAAGCCGCGCTCACATTGTCGCGTGATGTTGTCATTGATCGCGTCAATGATGCGGTGCGCAATAATGGTTGGGCATCGGCTGGTGTGTCCCGTCTCGTGGATACAGTGATTGGTTCCGGTTGGCGCTTGTCCAGTCAGCCAAATGCCAGAACACTGAATTTGACTGCGGATGAGGCCGATGAGATTGGTGACCAGATCGAAGGGCTGTGGTCAGATGTGGCCACTGATCCTGGCAATTGGTTTGATGCAGAACGCACCAAATCTGTTGCTGGTCTGTTGGGTTTGGCAGCACGACACCGCTTCTCGGATGGTGAGGCATTTGCTGTTTTACCCTATCGGATGGGGGCAAATGGCTACGGCACTTGCGTCCATGTGATTGATCCGGCGCGGATTTCCAATCCAAAAGGGGCGATGGATAGCGAGTTTCTGCGTGATGGTGTTGAGCTAGATGCCTATGGGGCACCACTGGCCTATCACGTGCGCCGCACACATCCTGGCGATATCACCCGCCCGATGCATGATATGTTTGTCTGGGATCGGGTGGAACGTGAAACTGAGTGGGGCAGACCGACGGCTGTTCATGCCTTTGAGGCCAGTCGTGCCGGTATGACACGCGGTGTCAGTCCATGGGCTTCCGTTCTGCAACAGCTCAAACAAGTGTCCGATTACAATGATTATGAGTTGCAGGCAGCATCACTCAATGCGGTGATGGCAGCTTTCATCAAAACGCCGCTCGATATGGATCAACTGGCCGATAGTTTCAGTGCCGGGGACAGCGGCAAGTCGATAAATGCTTTCTTTGATGCGCAAGCTTCAGCACAAGCTGCGGCTTATAAAGCTGATCCGATCCGCCTTAAAGGGGCACAGCTCAACTTCCTCAATCCGGGTGAGGATGTGGTTTTTACCAAATCCGAACATCCGAACGCGGCCTTTGAGGTCTTCGTCAATGCAGCACTACGCAATATCGCATCATCGATTGGACTGACCTATGAGCAACTGACCATGGACTGGTCAAAGGTCAATTACTCCAGTGCGCGTGCAGCACTTCTCGAGATTTGGCGCGGATTGACAGCACGCAAGACCAGCTTTGCTCATAGTTTCATGCAGCCGATTTATATGGCTTGGCTTGAAGAGGTGTTCGATCAGGGACGGATCAAACTACCGCCACATGCGGTTTCTTTTGAAGCCAATCCGATCGGATGGGCAAGAGCGGCATGGATTGGTTCCGGCCGTGGTTGGGTTGATCCGGAGAAGGAAGCGCGTGCTGCCGCTATTCGTTTGGCGACCGGTCTTTCCACACAGGAATCTGAATCCGCCGAACAAGGGCGCGATTGGAAAGAAGACATGCTGCAACGTGCCCGTGAGCAGCGCTTTGCCGCCAAACACGGTGTTACCTCAGGTGAAGTGGCAAGTTCCGGTGTGGTGTCACGCTTCGGCAATGAAACGCCGAAAGATGAACCGGAAGAAACCAATAAGGATCAGAGCAAATGACATTTGCAATGCCGGAAATTGCGGCGCGTTTGTTCGATACGCCACTGATGCTGCATGAGGCCAAAGCCAATATTATTGCGCGCAGCTTTGGGCCGCGTGTTCTGGGGCAGGACGTCGCAATGGCAGATACACCGGAAATGGGTGTGCTGTCGCAGAATATGCGCGAGCTGCGTGATGGCTGGACGGGTGAGAAAATCTATGCAGGCCCCAAGATGGTCGGCAATGTTGCGGTCATTGAGGTTGAGGGTTCTCTGGTCAATAAGGGCTCATGGGTGGGCAAAACCTCCGGCATGACTTCTTATGAAGGGCTGAATATCCAGATTGCAGATTGTCTTGCCCGTGATGATATCAAGGCCGCTGTCTTTGAGTTCGATAGTTTCGGCGGTGAGGTTGATGGTTGCTTTGCCTGTGCGGAAGAGCTTCACGCTTTGTCACAGGAGAAACCGACCATTGCTATTCTCACCGATCATGCTTGTTCTGCCGCCTATCTTCTGGCTGCCGCTTGCCGCCAGATCGTCATTCCTGCCACCGGCTATACCGGTTCCATTGGTGTCATTACCATGCATGTTGATGCTTCCGGCTGGGCTAAAAATCAGGGGCTGGCTGTGACGATCCTGCGTGCCGGTGAAAAGAAAGCCCGCCCTGGCATGTTCGAAGCCATGAGCGAAGAAGAATATTCCGAGGCTGTCAGCGATCTTGAAGCGATGCGTAGTTTATTTGCAGAAACCGTATCGCTCTATCGTGGTCCACGGCTTTCGGTAGAGGCTGCACTTGCCACACAAGCGGATACGTTTCGCGGGCAGGCGGCAGTTGATCTCGGTCTTGCTGATGCAGTGGGACGCCCCAAACAAGTATTCGAGGCATTTTTAGCCGCGATGAGTGCCTGATCTCTCATTTTTAAAAACTGAATCTTATCAAGAAGGAACACGCTGATGTCGCTTGCAAGCGCTATCCGTGCGGCTGTTGGTGGCCGCAATACATCCAAACGCCTCGAAGAGGATAAGCCGGAAGATATGGAAGATGATCTGAAGCCGGATGAGGCTGAGGATGATCCGGAAAGTCCTGACGCTGAAATCAATCCAGATCCGGAAGCGGATGAAGATGATCCGGTTGCCAATGATGATGAAGAGAAATCCGGTGATTATGCCCGTGGTCGCAAGGCTGAACGCAGCCGTATGTCGGCAATTTTAGGTTCGGCAAAAGCGGAGCACAACCCATCACTGGCAGCACATTTGGCGTTCAACACCAATATGTCAGCCAAACAGGCCGTTGCGACATTGGCAGCTTCCGGTTCTTCCCGTACAGCACCCAGCCTTTCTGGCCGTATGCAGGGACGTGTACCGGCACTTGGTAACGGCGGTGCTGCCCCTAAAGCCGGTAGTGCAGATGAACGTTTGATCGCCCATGCCAAGGCGCGTTCCGCTTCCGTCAAGCCGAAGCGCTAAGCACGGCAAATCTTTTCCCTAACTTATCAGGAGTGTCGCTATGCGCACTGAAACTTATATTCCCGGCGATTTGCTCGTCGGTGACTTTCCTGTTGCTGTCCGTGTTGTGACCATTGCAACCGGACAGGGTATTCTCAAACGAGGCACGGTGCTTGGCGAAGCCGGTGGCAAGTTTTTGGCCTCAGCCTCTGCATCCTCGGATGGTTCCGAAGTGCCAAGTATGGTGCTGGCTATCGATGTCGATACCACTGCCGGTGATGTGGTCACGGATGCATATGCATCTGGCAATTTTGATGCGGCCAAACTGATCTACGGGGCAGGCCATACAGCAGCGAGTGTTGAGAGTGCATGGCGCAAAGCTTCTGCTCCGCTCTTCCTGCACAATCTCGCCTGATCCAGCACTCATTTAAGGACATCTCAAATGGATTTATTTAGCACAACCGCGCTTTTGACGGTGATTGAATCCCGTGACCGGCCAACAGCCTTTATCCGCGATACATTCTTTCCGAATGGTTTTCAGTCGGATGCGGAAGAAATCGCCTTTGATAAATTGAAGCGCCGCCGCAATGTGGCACCATTCGTGTCACCTTTGGTGCCAGGTAAAGAGCGTGCCATTCGTGGCCGTCAGACCTCAACTTTTACACCTGCCTATGTGAAACCGAAAAACACGGTTCGCCCGGGTGAAGGTTTCCGCCGCCGTCCGGGTGAACCTATCAACGGCAATATGTCTGCGGAAGATCGCTATCTCCAGACCGTCACCGATATTCTGGCTGATCAGGATGACGAGGTAACACGCCGTGAAGAAGTAATGGCGGCTGAAGCTCTGCGCACTGGCAAGATTATTGTCAGTGGTGAGGATTATGAAACTCAGATTGTTGATTATAATCGGCCGGCCAATCACACGCTTGCTCTGACCGGTACAGATCGCTGGGGTGAGGCAGGCGTATCCATCCGCAAATCTATCCGCTCATGGGCGACACGTGTTGCCACCACATCGGGCGGGGCAGCAACAGAAGTGATCCTTGGGGCAGAGGCAGCAGAATTGCTACAGAGCGATCCTGAAATTCGTGAAATTCTGGATAATCGCCGTCAGATGGGCGGTGAAATGCAATTTGGGCCAGTTGCAGCCGGTTCCGAGGATATGGTGGCAATTTACCTCGGCACTGTCGGACAATTCAACTTCTGGCAATATACTCAGCTGTTTCAGGATGATCAGGGCAACGATATTGAGGTCTGGCCGAGCTTTGGTGCCGGTATTATCGCACCAAGCCAGTTTCAGGGCTTTATGGCGCATGGTGCTATTCAGGATGTCGGCGCTCAGATGAAGCCTTTGTCGCGCTTCCCGAAAATGTGGAATGTCGAAGATCCATCCGCAACTTTTCTGATGACACAGAGTGCGCCGCTGCCGGTTCCAGGTGATGCGTCTGCATCGCTCTTTGCCATGGTTCGATAACCACTTGATTTGAGAGGAATGAAACTATGGCGAAAGTCAAAATAGTACGGCAGGCCTATGGGGCAACCCTGACTATTGCTGGTAAAGATGTGCCACCTGGCACTGTGGTCTCATTGCCTCAGGATGAGGCAGATAAGATTGCCGCTCTGTTTGGCACAGTGCCGGAAGATCGATCTTTGCCGAAGGTGTCGGAAGTGACGAAACCTCCAGCGCCGGTCAAGACCGTTGATCTGGATGCACTCAAAGCGGAACTTGAAGCGGCACAGCTTGCTTATGATGGCGCTAAGGATGCACTTGCTGCATCAGATGCTGGTGATGAGCAGCTTACTGCTTTTGAGGTAGCAGAAGAGCGCCTAAATGCTGCGGAAGCGGCTTTGGAAGAGGCGGGCGGCGAATGAGCCGTCCTGCCATCTTCGCCGATATGGCCGATGCCTTTGTCTCAGGTTTGGGCAATGTGACGGCACAAGTCACAGTCAAAGGTGAAGTTGTCGAACTAACCGGCATTTTGCGTAAGGTTCGTGAGACAGACTTGCTCGACATCGAGGGTATGGGGTTGGAAGGCGTGAGCTATAGTTTTTCCGCTTCCGGTACAGTCCTCGATGGTGTGCGCCAGTCCGACACGGTCACGATCACTCGCAGTGATGATGCTCAGGATATCGGCAAGGTATTTCTGGTTGCCGGTCATGTTGATGACGGTCGGGCTATGAAACGCCTGCTGCTGCATGAGGATGAATAATTATGGTGCATCTTCGACAGGTAATCCTCGATAATATCAGAAAACAGCTCCAACCGGTCGCAGTGCAATATCATGGTATTGTCACACCAATGCGTTCAACCGCAGTGCCTGAGGAAGATTTACCCTCTTTCATAGTGCTCTATACCAGTGACCAGACGACACCGGATGGTGTTGTTTATGATGATACTACCGGTCAAGAACTGACGCGTCTCAATCACCGTCTGACCGTCAATGTGGTTATTCACTTCAAAGGCCGTAAAGACCCCTCCAAAGAATTTGACCAACTGGCAGCGTCAGTGGAACGGGCATTACCGCCATCCAGCCTGGGCAATATGGTCATTGATATGCTCTTGACCGCAACGGATCATTTTATTGATGCCGGAACGGCACAAAGCCTTGGGGCAGGACGCATGGTCTTTGATGTGACCTATTGCACATTTGCAGGCTATCCAGACAGACAAGCCTGATTAACAGGCAACATCTTCATTCCATTTATTTAAACAGGAGATAAGTCCATGGCTTTAGGTCGTGAGCTTGTGATCAAGCGTCTGATGACGCCGGATGATTTTGTCTCGGTTTGCGTGACAGAATCCCGCTCATTGGAGATCAACAATGAAGAAATTGACATCACGAAACCAAGTTGCACTGATCCGGGCAGCAAGCTTTTGCTGCAGTTGATGTATGGCATTCAGCGTATCAATGTGCAGCTTGATGGTGCTTTTGTCAGCAATACTGCATCAAAGGCCATGATTGGTGATGCGGTCAATCAGATTGTTACACCTTATCAGGTTGTCGTTCCAGGCGTTGGTACATTTGAAGCGGATTTCCTGATTTCCCTGACATTCTCGGGTGATAAGACCAATGAGCTGCAGTGTCAGGGGCGTATGTCGGCCACCGGCACTGTTGGCTTTACACCGGCGGTAACACCATGACAGATACTCTGCCTAATCCTTTGCGCGGTGAGGCTACTTGCCGTATCGGCGATACCGATCTGGTTTTGGTAGTTGAATTCGGGCGACTGGCAACGCTTTGTGAGGTTGCCGGTTGTGACACCATGGATTTGCTCTACACTCGTCTCATTGGCTTCCATCCTAAAACAGTGATGGCAGCGCTGCGGGTTCTGACCATTCACCCGGAAGGTGACAAAGCCGCGCGTGATCTGGCGCACAAAGCCATAGCAGAATTGAGTGGTGCCGATGAGCAGGCATTCCGCAAGGCCATTACCAAGGCTCTGGCCGGTCATATCAATGACGGCAAGAAACTGCGTGGTGAAACAGATCATTTAACTGATCTGGAAAAAGCATTTGATGCGGCCACATCGGGAAACGCATTGAGCCCCTCGTAATCACCGACCAAATCCAGCAAATGCTTGGCTTTGCCACCGGCGTATTAGGGTGGTCACCGGAAGCCTTCTGGCGGTCCACATGGCCGGAGCTGGAGGCAGCCATCGAGGGGCGTACCGGTAAACGCTTTAAAGACATTATCACACCGGCACGGGCGGCAGAGATTGCCCGCTATCATCCGCCTACCAAATCGATCAGATAGGGCAATTCATGTCCCGTAATGACATTATGGCGTTTATCGGCGCCAATGCTCGTGGCTTCCATGAGGCTATGGGCAGAGTGCGTTCTGATACCAAAGCCACAGCAAAAAGCGCGCAGCGTGAGTTCTCTGACCTGTCTGCTGGTTTCAATCGTTCCATGTCATTGGTCAAAGGTGCCTTGGCGGGGATCGGTGTTGGCCTGTCTATTCAGGGCGTTAAGCAAATTGTCTCAGACATTGGTAATATTGAGACAGCCGCTAAACGGGCAGGTCTGACGATTAAATCTTTCCAGCAGATGAAATATGTTGCTGAAACCAACCGCATTGAAGTCGATGCGATGGCAGATGCATTTCGTGAATTAAACCTGCGAGCGAATGAATATGCTCAGACCGGCAAAGGTTCTGGTGCTGAAGCTTTTGCTCAACTTGGCATGTCGCCGGAAGAGGTTAAAAAGCGGCTCAAAGATCCGGCAGATTTTATGCTGGAGATTATTGATCGTACCCGACGCCTCAAGGATACCGCAGCTGGTATCCGTATCTTTGATGAAATCATGGGCGGTCAGGGTGGTGAGCAGTTTGTGTCTTTGATTGATCAGGGGCGCGATAAGCTGACCGAAACGATAAAAGAAGGCGAAGAGCTTGGCCGTGTGCTCTCTGATGATGTGGTGCAGGCAGCTGCTGATGTTGATAAAGCCTTTGTAGATATCACAAATACAGTATCAACGAGTTTAAAGGCCGCAATCGTTTCTGCGGCATTACAACTTCGCTATTTTCTGGACTTGTTTAATACGGTTGAAAACCGGTCACTGGATACACTTACGAAACAACGTGAAGAAAAACAGCGTGCCCTTGATATGAAAACGGGCGACTATCGCGGTGCATTTTTGCCGCCTAAAGAGCAGATTGAGAAAGAGCTCGCCGAAATTGATGCTCAAATCAAGGCTCATAAGAATAAGCAACGGCTTCCTAATCAACCGGATGATAGCATTCCACCACCGGTAACACCCTACATTCTACCTGATGATAAAAAGAAGAAGACCGGCGGCTCACGTGCATCAAAAATCACCGATGTGGAGCGTGAGAAAAAAGCGATTGATGAGCTTATCAAGTCGCTCGAGGAAGAACTGAAACTTGTTGGCCTTTCTGATGAGGCGCGGGACAAGGAAATTGCGCTACGTAAAGCCGGTGCCAATGCTACCGATGCACAACGCGATCAGATTACATCTTTGATTGAAGCACGATACCGCGAACAAAAAGCGGTTGAAGCCGTAGAAGAGCAGTTGCGTCGCAATGCAGATGCGGCGCTCGATCTGGCGGATATCTCTATGAACATGATTGATAGCATTATCGATGGTTCTTTTAGCGCCAAAGATGCTTTAGCCGGATTGTTGCGCCAGATGGCACAAGCTCTGATGATCGGGCAGGGTCCTTTCGCAAGCCTGTTTGGTATGACACCACAATCCTCTGGCCTTGGTGGTTTATTCGGCATGATGTTTGGTGGTGCGCGTGCTGCTGGGGGCAGTGTAACGCCCGGCAATCTCTACCGAGTGAATGAGAAAGGTGAGGAGTTTTTCTCACCTGGTACACACGGTCGTATCATTCCACATGATCAGGCTGGTAATGGGGGCGGTGGTTTTTCCTTTGCACCTGTCTATCAGATTGATGCACGCGGTGCAGATCTGGCAGCGATAACCAGATTGGAGGCCGGGTTGGCAAAAACCAATCGCGAGATGGAAAGCCGCGTTATTACAACGATGCGTAAAGCCCAAAAATCCAATGTGCGCCTGCGATAAAATGATTAGGCCTGGCGTTACCAGGCCTAGATTGGTATTTATGATGCTTGTCGTTGATCACGCTTTGCCTGAGCAACACCGGCAGCTTTTTTCTGTCTGCCGCGTTCCATAGGATTGATAAGGCTATTCGCTTGCTTGTTTGGAATGTTACGCATGCCTTCATGCGCGTGACGGGTATTAAACGGGATTTTATTAGTTTCGGCATGCTTTTTCAATTCTAAGGCATGCTGAGCATTTTCTACGAGCTCTTGTTTAGCGGCCATTTGACGGCGCCGTTCAACTTCAGCATTTGTACGGCGCATTGCCATTGCCAAAACGCTGAGCTTAGTTTTTGAGCCATCATCTGCTTTAGATGCAGCGCTCCCTTTCGGGGCTGTCTTACCTCTGATTTCACGGCGCCTTTGATGAGCCTGAGTTTTGGCTTTTTCACGTCGCTCTCTGAGAAGCTTCACGAGTGAATTCAAATCAGCATCTGGCAAGGATTGAAGTGCCGGATGACGTGTTTTGTCTACGAGAGCGAGCTCATCTGCATTCAGTGCACGCTCTTCTTCTTTACGGGTGATTGCCACGTTTTATTACCTCCATACAGATACAAATATTTAAAAAAACGTTTGAAATGCAGAAAGGTTTCCTGACCGCCATGGTTTTAACCTCCCCGTATAATCTCTTGGATGGATTACCAGGTTGGTCGACGGACTTTGACCTGTTCTACCGTCAGGAGTTAAGCCGCACTGCTGGCGGCACGACTATTGCAAAAGATTTTGGAACGCCGTTATGGAAGGCTAGCTTTCAAACGACAGTGTTGCAAGTGAATGAGTTGGATATGTGGCGTGCAAGGTTGAAAGCACTGGATGGTAGTGTGCTTCCTTTTTGGGGGAGACCTTTAAGCCGGTGTTATCCAATTGCCTATCCGAATGGTGCCGGAATAGGTGATGTTTCGGCCGTTGCGATTGATAGTATTGGTTCAGACAATAAATCTCTGACACTTCAAAAACTGCCGATCTGGCATTCTATCTCTGTCGGGGATTATCTTCAGATCGGTACAAAATTATATCAGGTTCTTGAGAATGCAGTTGCAAACTCGACAGGCAAAACGACACGCTTTGAGGTTCGCCCTCATCTAGCACCTGGCACATTCGTTGGTAACACTGTCACGTTGGTCAGGCCATCCGTGCCGATGATTATAATACCGGGCAGCCTGTCAGCTACGGGGGAAGCTATGACAGGCCGCGGCATTATTTCATTTCAGGCAATAGAAACGAGATAGATCAATTTAATTAAAGTCTTGAATGACAGTGCTTTCACCAGTGTCCCACGATAGTAATTTTCCGTCAATGCATGTGTATAGATAACTGGAGTCATAAGACCCAACCTCTACAGCCGTTGCCTGGTTGGTATCTTCAAATCTGAGATAATATTCGTTGCTCTCTGCTTTTGGCACGAGCTTGCTAACAACATACTCAAAGCAAGAAGCATCTGCATTAGATAATATCCGTTGCAAGTAACTCTCGATGTCACGATCAATTTTATCTACAGATAATGTATCTGCATATACACTGGATGTACCAATAGCAGCAAGGCATGTGAGTGCTATTAAAAAGCGTTTCATTCTGTACTCCGAGATGAATCATTTTGCGCAACATGCATGCCCTCAGAGTTTAAGTCGAGAAGAATGCACTTAAAAACAGATGATTAGCTATTAGAAACAGTAAGGAAGACATAAATATATCAGCTATAAATTGCTCTGTTATTTATGCCAAGATACCTGAAATCTTAGCAGTGCGCTCAAATGCAATTCGAGCATTTTCTGTGCTGATGAAGTCATGGGAGCAAGTCAGGCATGCCGTGACTGCTTCCCCCATGCTTTTAAGATCAAAGCGATCCCACTGTGAAAGCATAAAGTTTTCTGCATCTGCGATATTGCTAATGGAATGTGTGATGCCGTCTGCAATATTAATAGTTACGGCATTATCCCAATAAATTAAATTCATACGTCGTTACCTCCAATAAACGTAACGCGGAATTATCTATAGTGTTCCCATAAAGGTGCATTCAATGCGTTACGTTTCAGCTGAGATCCAGCTTGCGCTTGAACAGCGCAGGCTGGTTGCGCGTGACTTTGTCTGGTTCGTGGCAAAGCGGCGCGATACCGGCGCTTCGGTCACTGAGGGCTTATGGTCTGACGTTTTCAATATTGAAGCCGAAGTCATTGAGCCTGATACCGGCATTACGCAGACGCGCACGTTCTATGGTGCCGGAAGTCTGGTTGGTATTAGTGATATTCCGCTGATTGCTAATCTCTCAGTACAAAATGCCACTATTCAAGCCTCGCAGATCCACGCGGAAATCGAACGGATTGTCCGCGACTATGATTGCCAGCAGGCGCGGGTAGAGATTTATCGCGGGTTGTTTGATCCGGACACGCGATTGATGGTGGCACCTGCCGTTGCCCGTTTTGTGGGCTTTGTGGATACGATTGATGTCACCACGCCTTCCGAGAATGAGGAAGGTTCGGTCACTTTCACTTGTGCCAGTCACACGCAGGAAGTGACCCGCTCGAATGCAGAGACGCGCAGTGCTGCCTATCAGAAAGTTCGTGATCCGAATGATGGTTTCTATGATGACAGTGCCACGGTCACTGAATGGGAAGTTTGGTGGGGTTCAGTCAAAGGATCGGTGCCAACACAGAAGAAACACAAAAAATTCTTAGGGATTTTCTGATGATCCGGCATGCAACTGCTTCAGACAAAATGGCCTGCCTGCGTTTGCTGCGTGAAAGTCATGAGGCAGCGGGATTCACTTTCCCGTTTAGCGCAGCCCATGCCTCTGCCTTGTTTGATTATCATCATGCCAGTCCGCAAACCTGTCTTATGGTTATAGGTGAGAAACCGGTCGGGCTGTTGATGGCAGGATGGTTCGAGCATCCGTTTGGTGCTGGCCGTTATGCCAAGGAAACAGTCTGGTATGTCGCCCCGCATGCGCGTGGGCGGGGTGCTATCAAGATGCTTGATGCCTATGAGGCATGGGCGCGTGAACAAAACTGCAGCACTGTCGGCATGGCAGCACTCTCGACCAATGATGTATCAGCGCTTTATCTGCGCCGCGGCTATCAGCCTGCAGAGACGCATTATCTCAAAGCGCTCTCATAGAATTTAATCCACGAGGAAAATATGGCTCTTTTTACTGCTATCGCCAGCGCGGTAACGGCTGTTGGCGCGTGGGTTGGTAGTCTTGGGATTATCGGCAGTGCCTTGCTCAAAACGGTGGTGGGTATTGGTATAAACCTGCTGGCGCAATCGTTGGCAGGCAAACCGAAAGACCCGACATTCTCTATCAATACAACCATTCAGGGTGGGGGCGATGTTCCACGCTCAATCCTGTTGGGTAAAACTGCGACTGCCGGTTCTCTCGTTTGGGTGAATACATGGGGGCAGGATGGTGATAGTAAGAACGCTTATCTCACACAGATCATTGCGCTCTCGGATTTCCCGATAAAAGCGCTGACCGGAGTATGGGTCAATAGTGAGAAGGTTGATCTGAGTGGCAGCAATACCGGCTGGGGGCATTCTGTTGCGCAGTACCGTAAAGACGGGCGCGATAATCTCTGGATCAAGTTTTATGATGGCACGCAGACTGCAGCTGATACATTCCTGACCGGCACTTGCTCCAATCATCAGCGACAGTGGTCAAGCAACCGTGTTGGCCGTGGTGTTGCCTATGTGATTGTCACGGCACTTGTTGCGAAGAATATGTTCTCCGGTATTCCCTCGTTTAAGTTCGAGGTGGATGGCGCAAGACTTTACGATATCACCAAGGATAGCAGTGCTGGCGGCAATGGCTCTCAGCGTTGGTCTGATCCATCCTCTTGGGGTGGCGATGGTGATCACCTGCCTGCCGTCCAAGCCTATAATATTCTGCGTGAGATCCGATATGGCAGTAAATGGCTTTACGGATTGCAGGGGGTCACTGCTGCACGTCTGCCAGCTGCAAGCTGGATCAAGCAAATCAATAAATGTCGCCAGCAAGTGCAGGGCGCTCATGGCTTTGAGCCAATGTATCGCTCTGGTGGGGAACTGCCGGTTGATGCGCCGATTGCCACTGCGCTTGAGGCTATTCTGACCAGCTGTCAGGGACGTATCAGTGAAGTTGGCGGCACTTATGCAATCCATATCGGTGCGCCGGATACGCCGGTAATTGATTTTACCGATGATGATATTCTCTCAACAGAAGAACAGACCTTCACGCCATTCTTCGGGCTGGCTGATAGTGTTAATGGCATCAGCGTTACTCATCCTTCTCCAATCAATGGTTGGGTGACAATCACAGCACCACCGCTCTATCGCACCGATCTGGAAGCTAGACACGGCAATCGCCGCTTGATGTCTGATGTGTCTTTGGATTTTGTGCCCTATCCGGAGCAGGCGCAGCGGTTGATGAAGTCTGCCTTGCTGGAAGCACAGCGAGCGCGTCGTCACACACTGGTTCTGCAGCCGCGCTTTTGGGCTTTCTGCACACCGGGCGAATATGTTGTCTGGTCATCGGTACGCAATGGCTATCAGGCCAAGATGTTTCGTATTGATGGTGTGTCTGACAAGGGCAATCTGGATGTGCTGGTGGATATCACGGAAGTTGATCCATCGGATTATGCATGGGACAGCAGCTCCGAATTCCGGCCACCGGTTGATGGCGCGGTTGGTATCATCAGGCCGGAGCCAATGCCGATTATCAGCTTTGGCGCTTTGAAGGCTGTAGCGCAGGATAGCAATGGCAATAACCGCCGTGTTGGTATCCAGTTGTTTTGGGATGGCGCGGTCAATGCCGTTGATTATGTCCAGTATGAGGTTCGTAAAACCGAAACGCTGGAAACGATCTATATTGGCCGGACTGAAGAGGTGCCACGCGCCTCGCTGATCATTGCGCCTGGCATGTTGTTGCTGCCAAACCAGTCCTATCAAGTACGGGCGCGATACGGCACCTATGACGGCAACACAGAGTTTCTTTGGTCTGATTGGATTGGAGTGATTACCGATGATATCCGGTTCGGACCACTCGACATATATGCGATCAATATTGAACAGCTTAATAAGGATATCACTGATGTTCTCAAAGGGCTGGGTGAGACTGATCGTTATGTCCAAGAGGAACTAGACCGCATCGGAGCGCTGGCCGCAGAACAAGAGGCAGGCAATGCCGATATGTTCAAACTGTTGCGTGAAGAGGCGGCAGTCACTGCCGGTAATCTCAGGGCAGGCTATACGAGGCTGGTTGCGGTTTCTATCGGTGAGGGTAGTGCGATTGCAACGCGTATCGAAACGCTGGAAGCCAAAGTTGATAATGATGTTGCCAAGGCTGTCTCTATGCTCACCAGCCGTATTGATACGGTTGATGGCCTTGTCACAGCACAATCCGAGTCCATCACGCAGCTGACTGCTGATGTCGGCAATTTCTCTGCCGATGGCCTGATCCGCATTACCAGTGAAGCAACAAGCGGCAGCGCCTTATCGCGCATTGCCTTCAGCAGCTTTGTTGAAGCTATGGGGCAGACTGCACGCGCCGCCATGTGGCTGGAAGCCTTCGCCGGTGCCGGTGGTGAGCTGTTCAGCCGTATGATCATGAATACCGATCAGTGGATCGTTACCAATGGCGTGGATAGCGTTTCGCCTATGACCTTCATCAACGGGCGGCTGACTTTACAGGTGGCCAGTATCGGTGAGGTTGAATCCGGTCTGCTGCGCTCACCGGATGGGAAATTCGTGATCAATCTGGCTGAAGGCTATTTGAGGATATCCCGATAATGGACGCAGAAATTTTTATGAATGCAGATAAGCTGGTGGTGGCTAAAGAGGGGTTTGATGCGTCAAATCCCTCGCTGCCGGAGGGCAATAAGCTGTTCGATAGCGACTGGCTTTTTGCTGGCACAGTCGTGCAGGCTGGTTTGCATATCGATAATGCCGACTATCAAAACTCTAAAAAGTCCTCTCCTAACATAGCGACAAATGAGCAGACAGGCTGGTCAAATGTGCAAGTGATTAACTTCACACCACTGCCCTATGTGCCGACCGTTCTGCTCATTCCGCTATCAGACAGTCGGTACTGGAACGATCACGGTATGGTTCTTCTAGGGGCTGATCCTGTAGCGTTTTTGGATAGGCCAAGCGAATACTGGCGCACGGGTGAGATTACCGTGAACAATAGCCAAATCATGATACCACGCTGTTATTCCAAAGCCGGTAAATGGCACTACCGCGAAGACTTTATCTATCTGATTATGGCGATGTGACATGGCTGGCAAAATTGTAATCGGAAACAATAATGGTGAGCAGGGCATTTTTGTTGCTCAGGCGGGCAAAACAGTAGAGCAGGGTGCGCCATATCTGATGTCGTCACTTGGCGATATGCTTAAGATCTGGGCGCAAGGTTCTGTAGCATCAACTGCGAGCAGGCAATCTCTTGGGCTATGGCGGCATGATATCACGGTCAATTTCCCTGAGCTGCCTTACATTCCACTGGCATTCATGGGCTTTAAGACCTCAAGCAATGAACCGTTTCAGTTCCCGCCTGATCTTTCTAATTTATCTTCATATAATGGCGCAACGCTTGGAAATCTAATTCCTGCAATAGGCATTGCTCATAACAAGCTGGTTTTTGCCGGCTGGACTGAGCAGCAATATGCTTATTTCAATTACACGGTATTTTTGCTCAAAATCAGGGATCGGTTCTGATGCAGGGCTGTGTTTTTATCAAGAAAGGGTCGGACTATAAGTTCCGTGTCTCAAAGCCCGGAAAGTCGGTTGATAGCACTGATCTGAATGATTTTATCATCCATGAAAAGCTTGGCACGGCTGCACCTTATATTACGGGCTCTGCTCAGGTTCCTGCCTATAGCAATGTCTATATTCCGTTTGGCCGTACCTATTCGCAACCGGCTCTGATCTTGCTCAAGCCTGAGAATGTTGTCGCTTATCTTAAGCAATTTGAAGCCCGTATTCAGGGCGATATGGCTTCCATGCGGATCTACAACCACACCGGCACATCACGTTACGTGACCTATTACGTCTATTGGAATTCCATAGGCGGCTGATCGCTCCATTCACTCAACATTTGTTTTTACTAATCCGCATGATGCGGAAAGGAGAGCGCATGTCTGCTCCACAGACAATTCCCACAATTCATCCGCAGGCAGAGCTGCAGGAAACAGCTTTTATGTCGGGCATTCTCCGGCAGCGCAATCTGATGCTGGCCTCAGAGAATATCGAATTAAAAGAACGGATTAAAACACTGGAAGCAACTGAAAAGACGCTTCAGTCCCAGATTGAGCATTTTCAAGCGCAACTGGCAGAGCATGGGGAGCATGGCAATGGCAATCCGACCTGATTGGACTTCTGGCACACTGACACTCGTGGCCGGTTCTAAGGATTTTACCACAACCGGCTCTGCGCTCGAGACAGCGGCATTACAGGCCGGTGATGCGATTATCACCGTGAGTGGTTATGTACTCATCATTGAGACAATCACCGGCCAGAACAGCGGTACGCTCGTTGCTGAGTGTCCTGTAGCTGCTGCGGGTGGCGACCAGCCCTTGCGCATCCGCTATCAGCCAGATGGCAGCCGCGTGCAGGGTGCAATGCGTATGGTCAGGGAACTGCTGACCTCCGGTAATCTTGAAGCTTTTGCAGCCCTTGCCGGTGAAGAGGATGCCGTGCCGGTTTTTGTCGGACCAGGTGTTATAAAGCTGGTTCCTAAATCCGAATTAGGACTTGCTGACCCTAAGGGCAATCTGGCTGAGCTGGCTGCACTCACAAAAGCCAATGAGCAGTTTGTTGTGATGGGGGCTGACGGCAAGATAGCGATTGTGCCGTTCAAGCAATTCACTGATGAAATTGCCAAGAAGTACCAACTCCCTGAGAATGGCACAGAACAGCAGCTCTTAAGCGGTACCGGTGGTTTGATAGATCCTTCCGCTCTGCCGGTATCGATTGCTACTCAGGATGCGTTGGATTTAAAGGCTTCGACAGCACTGGTCGGAACTAAATCTTCCTACAACTGGATCATCAACGGTGATTTCACCATCAATCAACGTGGTGGTGTAAAGTTTCCTGCGGATGGAACATATGGATATGATCGTTGGAAAAGAACAGGCACAACATTAAACCAAAAAGTTGAGGCTCTACCAGCAGGTGAATATACACTAACATGGTCTGGAGGTGGACAGGGTTTCTTTGGTGGTGTAACAGCCATTTCACCTATTAAGGCAACAGTGCAAGGTGGGAATGCGGACATATACGTGCCACCAACTGCGACAAGAGTTTCTCTTGTAGCTGGGGATGCTTCAGGTGGCGATCCTTGGTCTACTGTAGAAAGACTACGTTCAGATGAGATTTTGCTTTGTCTGAGATACTTCAGAAATTATCAAAATGTTTTATTCGGGCCACTGTCATCAATTAGCGGAGACCTTAATAGAGGTGTAAAACTTGTTTTTGATGTTCCGCTCAGAACCACTCCAACAGCTACGTATTTGGCACATGGAGACACATCAAATATTACTATTGAAAACGGTTTCCCAACATCTGTAGTTGCCAGAGGGACAGTTGCAAATTCTGCAGTTTGGGGTGGGCTGGTTTGGTTCAAATTGGATGCGGAGCTCTAAAGATGTTTGAACGTGCAAAATACACATTAGACGGCTCAATCATTGCAATGATCTCTGATAAGGTTATGATTATTCCTGACAATATCGAAAACCGTCACCGCATCCTGCTTGCCGATTGGGAAGCTGCAGGCAATGCGATTGAGCCTTATCTGCCAGAACCAGAAGCTCCGTCCGTAATTTCTATTCCTGCTGTGACCTTGTGGGAGCGGATGACAGAAGCTGAAGGTGAGCAGGTTGAGGCTGTTATGCAGACACAGCCGTTTCGTATCCGGCAGATTTTTACGACCGCACAGACATACCGTTCTGACCATGAGCTATGGCCGTTGTTGCAGCATGTCGCCACCGAACTGTTTGGCGCACAGCGTGCCGGTGAGCTGCTCGCTCAATCTTAAAATATCACGACAATAATATTATACGCCGCTTTTAAGCGGCTTTTTCATAGGAAAATCACAAATGGATAAAACCGTGCCAGCTGGCGCGGCGATCCTGCTTGACTTCATTCGTAAGATTGAGGCTGGGCGGACTGATCGCGCGTCTTATGATGTCATCTATGGTAAGAACCAACATAAGCTGAAAAAACAGATCACCGCTATGACGATTGGTGAGCTGGTTGATGAGCAGGTCAGCTTTACCAAGCGCTTTAAATCCTCTGCTTCCGGAGGTTATCAGTTTATGCGGAAAACCCTGCAGGATTTGTCACGGGAACTGCGATTGTCCGGCAAGCAGATGTTTGATCCCGATTTGCAAGACCGCCTTGGCTATCACCTGTTGAAGCGCCGTGGCTATGAAGAATTTATGGCAGGTAAAATAACCATGACAGAGTTCGCCAAGCGGCTGGCAATGGAATGGGCTTCGTTTCCTGTGCTGGCAGCAACTAAGGGGCAGCATCAGCAGCTCAAGCGCGGTCAGTCCTATTATGATGGTGATGCGCTCAATAAAGCTCTGGTTAAGCCGGAAGACATTGAGGTGATTTTGCGTAAGGCCAAAGCTGCAGGCAATGAATTGCCAGCGCTGGCTCCTAAAAAACTAGAAGCGGAAAGCTTGCCGCCTGAACCTGAAAAGCCTAAGCCGGTCTGGAAGTCAAAGCGGGCATGGCTATGGAGCTATATTGGCACCATGTCACCTGCAGCACTCATGGGCGCATTTGATTGGCGGGTGCAGATGGTGATTGTTCTCAGCATCATCGGCATCTCAATCTATTCCATCCTCACAATGAAACAGGTGAAAGACAAAATCATCGAACTTGTTGAGGCGCTCTGATGTTGGGGCGGCTTAAAATCATTGCTGCCTTGCTACTGGTGGGGGCTGTCGCACTCACCGGTGCTTTTCAGTTCGGTAAGTACAAACAGCGCCAAGAGGGCGTAATCCAGCAATTACAGAGCGATATCCGAGCCGAGCGGAAGAGGGTGAAAGACGATGGGAAAATACGCAATCTTTCGGACTATGATTTTTGCATTCAGTCTCTTCGCCGTCGCGGGGTGCAATCCGCAGACTGTGAGCAACTGCGCAGGTTGGCGCAAGAATAATCTATCTGTGGCTGGGCTGGTGGCGCTGACAAAAGCTGATCGGCAGGCCGCTGAGCGTGTAGAAGGTAATGACCAAAATGGAAAACGGCAGGGGTGCTGGTGATGAAAGATCAGGTTGTTGAGCGGGCAACAACGGCAATAGCAACTGGGGCAATTGCTAGTCCTTTGTGGCTACCGCACCTTGAGAGGGCGCTTTCTATCGGAGTTTCTGCACTAGGATTTATTTGGCTTTTGGTGCAGATCGCGCATAAACTAAAGCATTGGAAATAATTGAAACCGTGTTGGTCTTGATTGATCAGCACGGTTTTTGCATTTATTTGGGCGTTTTCTTACCGTCAGCTCTATGCTCAAAGCAAAACCACTCGACACCATAGCTACCATCAAAGCCATAGGCGCCCCATTCCTTGCAGCTGTTATGCATGCACAAATGGATATATAGTTCAGATTGCTTGGCCGGTTTATTCTCCCATGGCGGGGTGTTGTCACTCATAATTAAAATGCCTTGAATAGGTAACTATCATCTCGATATGTGAAATACTCACCTTGCGGGTCTATTTGCCCGTGGAGGAATTCTATCTTGTTATCTCCGCGATGGCCACATGCCTTACAGCGTAAACGGCGGCGGATAGTGCTTGTTGTCAAATGCTCACCACACAACGTACCAAGAAACAAGGCGGAGAGATCGCGATTTCTACCACACTCGCCACAGGTTAGCTTGATCAAGTCATTAGCGCCGAGCTGGTCAATGCGTGTCACGCTAGACCTCCAACAAAGCCTGACATTTCATCTTGTCTATCCATAGCCATACGCATACGGCCTCTGCAGCCTTGCGCCTTGCATCGGGCACGGTTTTCAATTTCATCCAGATAGAGCTGTTCACGGCCTCTTGCCGTGCAGATCGTTGCTTTGGTGATATAGACAAGCCTGCTGCATTTTTTGCAGATCATTTCTATGCGTTGCTCGTCGGCCAGATCGCCGACTTTGTATTTAGTTTTCCAGTTGCCCATCAGTAGAAGTCCTCAGCAGATGGGATCCGGACATAACTGATCTTACCGCCAACATGGCCGCCTGCAGGTGGCTTCCATTCTCCCATGTGCACTATTGTGCTGGAGTATTTGGCATTCAGCGCATCCATTGCGCCGTTGGCTCTTTCCCACTTCTGCCTGACTTCATCATCATTATTGAAAATATCCAACTGACGGGAATTGGCTTGGCTCAGATCGGCAAGGGTTATCCCAACGCGGAATATGGTTGTGTTTCGCGGCAGTTCACGGCGCACATAATCCCACAGCAATCTATGGGCTGTCATAATGGCTTGCTCATCGTTCACAGTTGGCATTTTTACAATGCGGAACCATGAGCCATCGCGTACTGACAACCAAAGCCACAGAGCTTCGGCATAATATTCCTCACGTCGTAAACGCCTGCCAGCTTTCACAAGTAGAAGACGGGCAATCTCATAGGCTCCGTTGATGCTGCGGCTCTCTGGTGGCAGGACGCGCCCATGACCAAACATGCCGCGCTTTTGCGGTATGGCTTGAATGTCATAGCCGTGCAGGGCGTACCAAAGGCGCTCACCATTCACGCTGCGCCAGATCTTACGCATATGCTTGGGCTGCAGGTTGTAAAGCTGCTCGGTCGTGATAACTTGGCTATGAGCAAGACGCATACGCATGTTGTCACCAACGCCTGGCACATCGGCTAACTTCACTTGAAATAACGGGTTTGGCATCATGTGCGGGTGCCAGATCGCCAAGCCATTGCCATATTGGCCGGCTTTTTGCTTTCATCCTTACCAGCCTTACAGGCCATTTTCGCCAACTGCCGGTTTGCTGCAAAGCCAATAGAGCTGGTGATGAACTCGCCGACATTCAGTTTGATTGTTTCCTTGATTTTATGAGCTAGCCCTTCCGGATCACGCCGGTTGCGCTCGTCCAAAATGCAGGTCAGCTCGTCAATGCTTTTGGCGGTATCAATCGCAATGACAGATTCAATTTCGCAGAGTAGGGCGTTATGTGCACGGCGATATAGATCCGGCTTTTGTGGCACCAATATCAGATCCGGACACAGAGCTTTTGCGTCCTTGATCTTCATGACGTTTTTCACGCCACAGGCTTTGGCCTCTTTTGAGCAAGCGATGACGGCCGTGCGGTCTGTGCCTTCAAACGGCACTACGCCAACCGGCCTGCCGCGCAGGCGCTTATCGCATTGCTGCTCAACGCTCGCAAAGAACCCGTCAAAGTCTAGGTATAAGCGTTCAATCTTTTCTGGCTTACGCATGGCACAGCAAATCCGTGGCGCAAATGAGTGCGCAAAATAGTGGTTACAATTTCTAAATTACAATTTTGTTCTATAAATGTTCTCTTACTGAGAGAGTCAAGAATCATTTTTTGCGAGTTTGTGCAACTGTGGATTGGTGGGAATGAAACATGTGAGGTCGTGGTTTTTAGCGTGAAATTTAGGGTGAAGTAAAATAATAAGCATGCTTATGTGTCTATTGCATTTTTAATTAATAAAATAAATTTACATTATTATATGCTGCACAGATTAAGTAAATGCTATTTTATATTTATAAATGTATTTTGTATTTGTTTATTTCTCTATTTATTTTTTTTATGTATTCATGTCTTATCCGTGTTGGATTTTTATGGTTTTTCCAGTATTCTAATTTAAGATTGTTTAATAACGATGAGTTTGAATTATATTTCACTCATTATCTTTATGTGGTTTTTTTAATACATAAGTTCAAAACTTGTGAGGTGAAATGGCACGATATTTATTAGTTGGTGCTCTCGGTGGGCCGAATTTTGGTGATGAGTTAATATTGCTGACTTGGATTAACATTATTCGACAGAGAGATTCTTCAGCGGAAATATATTGTGATGGATATAATCTATTTAATTTAAAAGAATTAGTTGGTGATCTTGCTGATGTTGTTAGTCAAGATGAGAGCCTATGGAATGTTTGTAAGATATTAGATGTCAATAATTCAGGGAATTATTGGAATTATATTAATAAAAAAACGAAAGAAAACACAAACTTTAATATTATTATTGATTGTCTTGCTGGGTTGCGAGAAAGAAAAATTGATCAGATACACTTTGTTGGGGGAGGGTATTTAAATGCCCTTTGGCAGTCGAATTATATGCTTGTAGCAATGAGCTGTCTTTTGTCACGTCTTACAGGGGCGCGTTTGATTGCTACTGGGTTGGGGCTGACACCTACAAATGTTCACGACTTGCCCGGTCTTCAGCAGTTACTGAAATCGTTTGATTTGGTAGATGTTAGAGATGAGAGCTCGTATAACCTATTGAATGATATGGATATAGATTCGCTAACCTATACGGGTGATGACGTTCTTTTGGTGTTAAGTGATGATTATAATATCCGTCCTTTACAGTACATTGCTAAAAAATCTCTTGTCTTATGTTTACAAAATGATTTGTTTGATGGTGATGGCATTGCGAAAAGGATTTTTACACCTCGAGTAATTAAATTGCTTCATGAGTATGCTGTAACAAATATTGTGTTTGTTATGGCTATGAATGCTGATGTTTCTGAGCGTACGGCTAATCTTAAGAGTGAGCTGATAAACGAGAATTTTCATGTTTCAACTATTGATCCGTTTGAGTTATTGAAAAACGGTTTTCCAATCAGCGAAGATGGTTTAATAATTACT
The DNA here is from genome assembly GCA_021733665.1 of Bacillus subtilis. Classification (GTDB taxonomy): domain Bacteria; phylum Pseudomonadota; class Alphaproteobacteria; order Rhizobiales; family Rhizobiaceae; genus Pseudochrobactrum. Next base: position 588,313 of record JAHREI010000002.1, on the reverse strand, counting down.
AGTCGTTATCATCCGCATTTTTTGAGTGCACTAACCGGGATGGCTGGTGTGGCGATAACATCTATGCCTTATTATGATATCAAGCACGAAGCTGTTCGTACTATGGGAAGCAATTGGAAAATAATTAAATCAGATTTTGATTGTGAGTTATTGGAAGGAATTTTACATGAAGAGTTAAGTAACGAAAATCTTTCTTATAGGGAAAATGATCGTGATTATTTTATAAATTTGAAAAATAAACTTATTGATGGTGTGATGAATTTACCTGCGCTGCGTACTGAATTCCCGATTGATATTGTAGGGATACTGAAAAGCTGTATTGTAGAAATAAAATTAAAAGAAGCAAGTATTGGAGTTGTTGAGAAAAATTTAATTGATAAGGATTTTTCTCTAAATACAATTGAAAGTGAATTATTTGAATGTGTAAAAAAAATAAATTTATTAGAAGGCGAATTTCAGGATTATAAAAATTACATTGAGAGTAGTTATTCTTGGAAATTAACTAAGCCTTTTAGACGCATTTATTCGTTTTTTTTAAGTTAGCAGTAAATAATTGTATTTTAATCTGTTTGTTTCTCATTTATATGAGAATTTAATGGGATGGTGGAGGTGGCTTTTTATAAAGGTGTCAGCTGACCTTCTAATTATATTGTCTTCTTTTTTTGTAATCAGAAAGATAAGTTCAGTAAATGAACTTATCTGTGTATTTTGAATATCTTGTGATGTGCATTTGGAATTATAGGTTTTTATAATTATTTTTTTAGCTCAGCGGTTGGTTGCCTAATATCTTGTTTTAATTGTATATGTTGAAAAGATGGTGTGCGAACCGCATATGATATAGTGCCGAGGTTGAGGTTTTTTTATGAATGCTGAACTACAGCGCTTTCGCGCGTTGATCGCGGATTCTCATTATAAAATCGTTTCATTTGATCTTTTTGATACATTAATACGGCGTAAGGTCGTGTCGCCGGATCATGTGTTTTGGACGATTGGAGAAAAGTTCGAAGTTGCCACCAATGGTGTAGTTCCTGTTGAAGGTTTTTATAATGCTCGGCATTTAGCGGGGCATTTATCTCAGAATAATGCTCGTAAATTAGGCAGAGAGGATACTACTCTTAGGGAGATTTATGACGTTTTTGTTAGCGTGATCCCTGAAGCCTATAAATATAAAGAATTTCTTATCCAATTGGAAATGGATGAAGAAGCGAAAGTTCTTGAAGTTTACCCTTTTGGTAAGGAGCTCTTTGATTTTGCTAAGGCAAAAGGAAAGAAGATTTTAATTGCCTCTGATCAATATTTACCAATTGAATTTTTAAAAAAGTTAATTGAGGATATGGGGTATGTTGATTATGAGCACTTTTTCTTGTCAGGTGATGTAGGTTTACTTAAGACTACAGGTAGTCTTTATGAGTGGATAACTATGCGTTTCGATGTGAAGCGCGATGAGGTTTTGCATATTGGCGATAATCAGTATGTTGATGAGTACTGGGCACGACGTAAAGGTCTTATGGGAGTTGTCTCGCCGCGCTCGGATAGATTAGCAGGGCATGCTGGTGTTGATAGCGCTATTGCTGTGCATCCCTCATTGGCGTCATATGCTGTTGCTAATTATGTGAATACATTGGCTGATCAATCAGTGTTCAACGGTAAGCACAATGTAAGGGCTGAGCTGGACTTTGTTGGTTATTGCTTTTATGGGCCGATTTTGACTTATCTAGCTCATTGGCTTGCGCAAAAACTAAATGGTGAAGTTGACCGGATCTGGATGCTTGCGCGTGATGGTGAAGGCTTATTTAAAGCGTTTAAATGCCTTTACCCTGAGTTGAGTGACCGAGTTGATTACGTATATGCATCACGACGGATGCTTGTATATCCTACGGGAGAATTAAGCGGGGCCGAGGTTTTCCGACACTATTCTAGTATGATTGAAAGTGAAATTTCAGTTAATGAATTTTTGAAGCATATTAGTTCGCAGCTAGTGGATTTTACCCGGATCGCTCATGCATTTGATAAAAATGATAAAGTCAATGTACCTTATATACGAGAAAAATTAAAGGTAGCGATTGATGAGTTTTGCGCTGAGTTAAAAAAAGAGTGCCGTTCAAGTGAAGATAATGGACTGCGTGATTATTACCTGTCTCAGACAAATGGGGCAACGAAAATTGGCGTATTTGACATTGGTTGGCGCGGTAATCTTCAGCGTGGATTAGAAAATATTCTTTCGAATTCTGGTATTGAGATCAAAGGCTATTATATAGGGAAAATCTATGAAGATGAACTATATAAGAATGAAATTAATTCAGATAGTTTTGCTTTTTCGTATAATTATCCACCGCAGATTTTTGAAGATATAAGCCATAATATTTGGCCGTTAGAGTTTATTTTTGGTGGAACAGAACTTAGTGCCATTGGTGTAAGAAAAAATAATCATGATTGGCAACCTATATTTGAAAATAATAATTCTAAGAAAGATAAAGAATTAAAATTTGCACATTTATTACAAGAGAGTGCTATACGCTTCATTCACGATTTTAAGTCTTGGGATAAAGATATTCAGGCTAAATCTGCCCAGCAAAAGCAAGCGGTAAAATTAATTTGTGAATTTTTAGCTCGCCCACGTCGATGTGATGCTGAAATATTTCATGAGTTTACTTGGGCTATGAATATTGATGATGGTGCTAAATCATTGATTGCTGTTCCGAAAAATAATAGTGGCAGACAAATCAGTAAAGCTCGTTCAAATAGTTCATGGCCAGCTGGATTTGATGCTATGCAGTCACATCAAAACTTGAGATCAATGAGAAAATATTGGCGTCGCAGGCATAAAATAAAAAAAATAATGCGGAAAATCAAAGATATAATAGCGCTAAAGTAGATATACTTTCAGGCGTTAGATTTTAGGCTATAAGGCATTTTGGGAATGAATATGAAGAAAGTTGCAATTATTAGTAAGGCTGACGCTACTGGAGGTGGTGCCAGTCGAGTTGCAGATGATATTTATAATTCTTTAATATCCCAGTCAGATTTCGATGCTAATCGTTATGTAGCGCATATGTCTGAAGGTAGTGATGATCATTACCGTAATTTAGTCACTAGTGGTAGACGTATTCTTAAAAAGTGTCAGTCTTACTTACGTAAAAAAGGTTATGTGGATCATCAGCCCGTAGAATATCGCTTTTTGAACCCAGACTTGCAGAAAGCAGACATTATTCATGCTCATGATATAACAACAGCAATGTCACCTAAAAGCCTTTTAAAACTAGCAGAGGCTGGACGTAGGGTGATTTGGACGCTCCATGATCAATCGCCTTTAACAGGGGGGTGTATTTATCCTATTGGATGCAACAATTGGGAGGATCATTGTGGTGACTGTCCAATGTTGGATCATTGGCCTTTTATGACGAAAAACGATAAAACTTTAGAAATGCAAAGGCAGCGTCACGAAGTCCTACGCTCTGGGAAAATTGAGTTAATATCACCAAGCCATTGGTTGGCCAATCTAGTTGAAAAGCGAATTCCTGAGGCAATAGTTCGAGTTATTCCAAATGGAGTAGATACGAATATTTTTTATCCTTGCAGCGATAATAAGGCTGCACTGGGTAAGCAGATTCCCGTATTGATTTTTGTTGCTGGTCATACACGCGATATGCGCAAGGGAGGGGCTTATTTATCTGAGATCCGCGATTGGTTATTTCAGTCTGGTCAGCAGTTAGAGATTATGATGGTTGGTGCAGGAAATGGGCCCGAAATCATTCATGATGGACCTTTAACAATTCGCTATATGGGGCGCATTAATAATCAACAAAAATTAGCAAAAGCTTACAATATGGCTGATGCGCTCTTAATTCCTACACATGCCGATAATCAACCATTAGTAATGCTAGAGGCTATGGCTTGTGGTTTGCCTGTCTACGGTTTCCAGACAGGTGGTATCTCAGAGGTTGTCGATCATACCTGTGGAATGACATCTGCTCCAGGGGATATTGCTGGTCTTCTTAGAGCTTTTTTTGATGCTTATGAATCTAGAATATTGTTATCTCTCGGCAATGCCGCACGGGAGCGGATTGTGGAGTATTATACGTTGGAAAAATTTTCTGAGGCTCATCAAAGTCTTTACAAAGACAAGTCTGAAAATAATTTGGTCCCTGTACAAGTAAGTGTGAGAGAGCCAGTAGTAAATCGTTTTGCCTTTATGGTATGTTATCATAAAGCTACGCCTATTATTAATTCATCTGTATTTCAATCGGTGCATGTGGGGCGCGCTCTATCCAATAAGCCTATATTGGGAACTATTGGAGATGATACAGGTGATAACATCTCTAGTAAAAACAAGAGCTATTGCGAGCTTACTGCCATGTACTGGATGTGGAAAAACATGGATAGTGAATATTATGGTCTTTTCCACTATCGACGCATGCTAAATTTTTCTGGCGTTGAGAATAATTTTTTCTATGATTTTTCTGATAAAACTATTGAAAAGTTTGGTTGGGATGAAGCTACAATATTAGATATGTGTGGAGCCTATGATATTATAACAGGGCCAAGATGGAATGTGCATCCTTATGCCGTTCCGAGTCTTCCAATGAGTAATTACGATTTCTATGCTCGAGAGCATCATCAAAAAGATCTTGATATATTGCTGCAAGTTGTATTGGAGCGTAGCCCAGAGTTATATGAACATGTAAAAACTTATATGGATGGAAAAACATGCTTTTATGGTAATGTTTTTATCATGCGACGGGATTACTTTAAAAGATACGCTGCTTGGGTATTCGACATCCTATTTGAAGTTGAGCGTCGTTCGGATATCTCAAACTATGATAGCTATCAAGGAAGGGTTTGGGGCTTCTTGGCTGAGCGTTTGATGGGGGCGTACATTGATTACTTAAGCGCAACTGAGGAACCAAAGCTTAAACAACTTCCTATGGTACAAGGGTTATTTGATAAGCCTGAAATTTCTTTGCCTGTAATTTATCGAAATATACTAAAGCGAAAAAAGCTGGTCAAAAAGCAGTCAAAACAAGATGTTATTCATGTGGCTATGCTTTATAATCCAGAGCATGTAGTTGATTTAGCAGTTTCTATTGCATCTATATGTACATCAATTGGAAAAACGCAGCGCTTCGAATTTCACATTCTGTCTGAGTACGAAATTTCTCAGGACACTATTGTAAACCTACAAGACATACTTGGGGGTAGACATAATTTAATTTTTTATCATAACAGTTCTGAAAAGTATCGTTACGATTTTTACTGGATGCATGACAACGATGCTTTGTTGTATTTACAGAATATTTTACCTGAAACGGTGGAGCGTTGTATTTATCTTGACAGTAAAACTGTTATATTAGGTGGGATTGATGAGCTGATTTCACTTGAGCTTGATGGATCCGTAATAGCTGGTGTAGAGGATGAGGGAGGGGTATTGCAAGCAAGGCGCTTGAATTTTCCTGCGACACACAGCTACTTTAATGGCGGTGTGTTGTTGTTTGATCTAAAAGGGATACGTGAGCAAAATCCTATGCCGAGATATTCCGAAATCGCACAGGAATTTGCACCATTGATCACTAATGGCGGTATTGATATTCTTAACATATATTATAAGGATAATTATAAAAAACTTGATTTTTGTTGGAATGTGACTGATCGTTTGTATCGTTATAATGAACTTGATCATAAATACTCACATGGTGAGGGAAATTTAGCTGCACTTGACCCGCGTATTCTGCATTTTAATAGTATTTCGCCTTCCAATCGAAAGAATGCTCATCCATTGGCGTTTTTTTATTGGTCGGCGCGTAATAAGACTCCTTGGAGAGTTTCATTTTTAAAAGGTCTTAGACGATCTTTAAAAAGCATTGCTCGTTCAAAATTAAAATCTCGTATTTAATTTCTAAATTCTGCTTTGCTTATTAAGCGCTTCCTCCCAAGTAAATCCTACAGGTAATGCTTGGAAGGGAGCGCATTGTATTTTTTTGAAAATTTCCTCCGAGCTTACATGAAATATGTATATTTTTTAGAATTTTTTAAATAGTTCCAATACTCATAAGTAAGGAGTTTGTAATCAATAAATCGCCGAGAATAATATGACTGTTATTCTCATGTTATATTGTGGGATGCATACAATGGGTATTTTATAATCAATTATAATGTTAATTAATATTATTTTATATTAATTAAAAAAGCTTCATATGTTTTATTGTGATATGCGTTGAGAGGCTAATATGAAAATCCGGAGCTCTTTGAATGAATTTTGAAACGTATGACATCGTTATTGTTGGTGCTGGATTTTATGGTGCGACGATAGCTGAGAGAGTTACCAGAGAGCTTGGTAAACGGGTTTTAATTCTTGATCGCCGTTCGCATATTGGTGGAAACGCATATTCAGAATTTGAAAGCCAGACGGGTATTGAGGTCCATAAGTATGGAGCTCATCTGTTTCATACACCTAACAAGGTTGTATGGGACTATTTGAATCAGTTCACTGCATTTACAGATTATAAGCATCGGGTATTCACCAGCTTTAAAGACCGAGTGTATGCGATGCCAATCAATCTGGCTACCGTTTGCGCTTACTTCGGAAAGCGTATGTCGCCTGATGAGGCTCGTGCTTTGATCACTGAACAGGCAGGAGAACTGCAAGGGCGTGAACCACAAAATCTTGAAGAAAAAGCTATCTCCTTGATTGGCCGCCCTCTGTATGAGGCTTTTATTCGGGGGTATACGGCCAAACAGTGGCAAACTGATCCACGGGAACTTCCTGCTTCAATTATCAGCCGCCTGCCTGTGCGTTATAATTTTGATAATCGTTATTTTAACGATGCATATGAAGGCCTTCCGGTTGATGGATATACAGCTATTTTTGAAAAAATGTTGGCGCATCCTTTGATCGACATAAAGTTAGGTGTCGATTATTTTGATGTCAAAAATGACATCCCTGAAGGCAAGTTGGTTGTATTTACGGGGCCGATTGACCGTTATTTCAATTATTCTGCTGGTGAACTGAAGTGGCGTACAATTGATTTTGAAACTGAAATTATGACTGTTGGCGACTTTCAGGGGACAGCAGTCATGAACTATGCGGATGAGGATGTTCCTTACACGCGTATTCTAGAATTCCGCCATTTCAACCCAGAGCGCAATTATCAAAATGAAAAGACGGTAGTGACACGCGAATATTCTCGCTTTGCCAATCGTGCTGATGAGCCATATTATCCGATTGATACGCCTCAGGATAAAAAGACCTATGCTGCGTACCGTGAATTGGCAGAAAAAGAAGAAAACGTTATTTTCGGTGGTCGTTTAGGCACCTATCGCTATCTTGATATGCATCAGGCTATTGGCGCTGCGCTGAAGGCTTTTGAAAATGAGGTTGCGCCGGTGCTCTCTAAATAATTGAGCATTATTAGTAGCTGAGTATAAATGATCCGGCTTGTGTCTGAGTAGGGCAAGTCGGATTTTTTTATTTTAGAGTTGAGAGTAGTATGTTCATAGTCAAAAGAAGGTGCGGGATTGAGCTAAAAATAACCTAATAAATTCAATAGCCGCTTGCAGGCGGTGAGGGGCAGCAAAGCTATCATAATCTTTATTTCTTTGACCACGGGCGAGGCCTCCATCCAATTTTCAAGTATTTGAATTATTTTGCTTTTTAGCGGTTTTACCCGCATTTTTGTTTGAGGTGCGGGATAATTCGTTCTCAATTCGGTCAGCAACACGGCGTGAAGGTTTAATTAATCCCAAGCCGTACTCGATCTGCTCCTTTTGTGTACAACTCAGCCTGTTTAACATTTGACCAGCCATATTGTGCCATAAGCTCATGAGTTGCTGCGCCTGCTTTTGCTGTAAGGGTGGCTGATAATTTTCTTATGCCATGTGCGCTCTTCTTAATATCTGCATCGTTACAACGATCACGAAACCAATTTCCAAAGCTTGCAGTACCAAAGGGTGTACCTGCCTCGCTAATCAAGAATGTCAGATCGCCGGTTTCTGTTGCCTCTATCACCGTCAGAAGAGCTTGTGGAAATTCCACTGTAATTTGGGAGCCTGTCATCTGATTTTTAAATGTAAAGATATTGCCGCACATATGCTGCCAGCCTGCACGTACTATATCAGAGCGGCGAAGGCCGGTGTGAACGATTAGCTCTACTGCGAGCCGAGCTTTGCTGCCTATTGGTCACCTCTGGTAGAACTTGTGTAAATCTTCCATTGTCCATGCAGTAAAACCATCGCTTTTATATCTAAGCGGCTCAACGCCAGCTGTAGGATCGGTAGCCAGATGGTCGTTTTTAATGCCCATGAGAAAATAGTCTGCCCCCTGAGAAGTGTTCCTTTTTGAAGTATGGCTTATTGGCCGAAGAAGGACATTGAAATGGCAGTAAAAAGACACAAGGCAGAAGAGATCGTCACTAAGTTGCGTCAGGTTGACGTTCTGAACGCACAGGGCAAATTGATTACGGAGGCGATCCGGTCGATAGGTGTGACGGAAGTTACAAATTACCGCTGACGATAAGAATACGGTGGCTTAAAGGGCGATCGGGTGAAACGCTTGCAAGAATTGGAGGCCGAGAATGCTCGTCTACGCCGTGCAGTTTCCGATCTGACTCTGGACAAGATGATCCTGGCGGAGGCAGCGAGAGGAAACTTCTGAGCCTCGCTCGCCGCGTGCTTGTGTGGATCATGTCGCCGCAGAGTTGGGCATGTCCGAACGACGGGCATGCTGGGTTCTTGGTCGGCATCGTTTGACACAATGCAAAATCGTAAAGACCCCTGATGATGAAGCGGAATTGACCGCCGACATCACGGCGCTTGCTTTCCAGTATGGCTGATATGGCTATTGTTGCATCAAGCTGGTTGGATCGTAAACGTCGAACGGATATGGCGACGGAAGGGGCTGAAGGTTCCACAAAAACAACCTACGCGCGGCCGGTTCTAGTTTAACGACAGTTCATGTATCAGGCTTCGATCGGAATATCCCAACCATGTCTGGTCCTACGTTTTTGTTGAGGATAGGACGCACAATGGCAGGGAAATCCGCATGCTAAACGTCATCGACGTTCTGACCGGCCTGTTCATGTTGCAAGGTATTCCTGGGCATATTCATTCCGACAATGGCCTAGAATTCATCGCCAAGGCTATGAGAGAGTGGATTGCGCTTGTCGGTACCAAGACGGCCTGCATTATGTCGGGAAGCCCATGGGAGAGCGGCTATTGCGAAAGCTTCAATTCTAAACTCCGTGATGAACTGTTGGACAGGGAAATCTTCTATACGCTCAAGGAGGCAAAAGCTCATCAGCGAAGACTGGCGACGGCACTACAATACAGTGCGCCCGCATTCATTACTTAACTACAAACCACCAATACCCGAAGCCATCGTCTAGCCTTGACAAAATGGCCCGACTGCAACTCCGTCAGTGGCGGTCAGACCGAGTATGCACTAACATTAAATCCGGACCACCCAATGGAGGCAGACCACAATCCCCAATACGTACATTGTGCATTGAGTTTGTTTTTCCGCTTCCAAGACCTCATTTCATATCTCAATGTGGATTACCTCAGGTGAGGCGTGTAGAGCCTATTGTCATTGCTTACTAAACCCCGTTCTAAAATCTTGCCTTCTTTTAGCAATTCAAACTCCAGCGCTGCAAAGCAAATAGCCCTATTTCTGAAATTTGTGTCACTTATTGGCTGGTATTTTTATGAGAAGTGGGGGGGCCGCCAATTGTGTTGCGAACATTGTATAATAGGCGGTGGATTGATTGTTATATCGTGACTAGGCATGTAATGCCGTTTTTCAGTTTATATTGGTAGTATTGCAGCGAATTAATAAATATAAATGCGATTTTGTTAATTGATAAAAATGTTAATTTGTACTGTATTTATATAAATCTCTCAGAGGTAAAAATTCTGTCGTAATAATTTAAAAATCTATGAGAGGAATGAATTATTTCCACCAAGCTGTTCTTGAGCTGGTATTGAAACTTTGAAAACGTGAAAATGCAGTGTCATTTTTCTGCAGACGATCATAAAGTTCACCAAGAATTTTTCCGGAAGGTTTTACAACTACAAAGCTTTGCATACGCCAATACATATTTCGCAAAGTATCGTCGCGTCCGGCACCAAAACACCGTAAGCCATCAAATAATGTTGTGCTTCCCGTTTCTGCAGGTATCTGATTTTCTTCGGAAACGATTTTCTGATCGTCGCAATGCACGTGACGTTCAGTTTCATACAATTTGATTGTATTCATGAGCAGGGAAGACATCATCGCAGTGCTACGTACAATTGGATCTTCGTCATAATCAGCGAGGGTGTCTGAAGCTGATATTAACCAGCGAATGTCTAAATTCTGAAGTAGGAAATCGATTTCATTGTCCCATAGATCTCGAAACAGTTTGTAATTTTCGCTGATGGATACTTCTCGTCTGATCAGTACAATCAGCTTTGCGTGATGAAAAAGAAGTTCCGATTTTCCAGAGAACTCTCGTTTGAGATTATCCATATGAGCAGTTAGTGATTTCTCTGCAGAAGTCACAGTTTCCGGTATGCCGCAATCTAAAATGTTTTCTTTAAGTGTGCGATAGTTGCGCGCGTCGTTAATGTATCGCGTTGCGCCCCATTTCTTAAGCTGATGGTTCAGCGAGAAAAATTTTTCGAATGCAGTTTTTTTCCGAACAGCCACATCTATACCAAGTTATAAAGTACCACTAAATGACAGATTGCCTCCATCCCCTTAAATAGGGGGGGGAATTGCTTTATAACGTGAATAAATTTTGCATCAAGGTTGTGTGGATTTTATATGTGTACAATTGTTTGTGATTGTATCGTAGCTATATTATTCAATCAGACATTGAAAATAATATATTTTCTATTTCTAGGGTTCGATCGCGTCGGCGCTTTAACCTGCTTTTCATTGGCCTGAAAAAAACTTTTTTATTACAGCTTTCTCGGCTTGCTTGCAGATGTTCAATAAAGACTTCCGAAGTGTTTGAACTGTCACTTTTATCGAAGATCCAACAAAATGAAACCGGCAGGATTGCGATCTGATATATCGGATTGGTTTTAAGAGCGTCTTCTGCGAGTATCTCTTCTAAGATAACCTGATCCCAAATATCAGGGCTGGCATTACAGCGTTTAGCCCATTCATCCAATAAATTTTGTGCCTCTGCTGTATCGGCAATAAAAATTGTACCCGCAAGCAGCCTTCCACTTTTTTCGTAATAAACTGCAATATCCGCTTTAAGTTGTGTCAGTTGTGGCCAAGGGTTTCTATGGAAGACCGCATCGACATCTACATAGAGCATTGGGCCGCGATGAAAAGTGCGTTGTTTGGATAAAAACGCAGCTTTCATTGATGCGTTACGCACCCATTCTCCAGCGCCTTTGACCGGAGTTATATCTGTTTTTAGCTCAAGGCGTTGCGCTGAAGCGAGCATGCGCCTAGCTTCATTGGTATAAATCGGATCGGTGGTATAAAAGGCAACAACAACGTGTTCTTTACAATGATCTGCCACAAGCTGTGATTTAATCTCCTCATTGCTGGGAAAGTGTGCTGCCATGGCTTTGTGTTCTGGTTTCCAGCCGCTGAAATGAGATTTGATTTTATTGAGCATTGATGTTCGCTAAAGCTGAAATGTAAAGACGCAGGGCAGGCGATACGCCAATCGCAGCAATTGAGCAAGCTTCTGTAGAGCAGGCAGGTACTGATTGTTTTTTGTTTGGGAGATTTGTAAGCCATTCTGGGAGTTGAGGTCGCTTTGGCTCATTCAATTGCTAATAAAAAATCGCTAGGCCTGACATTATCAGGCCTAAATTGAAGTTATGAGATGGTAGCGTGTCGTTGGTCACGCTTTGCTTGAGCAACGCCGGCGGCTTTTTTTTGTCTGCCCCGCTCCATAGGATTGATCAGTTCATTTACCTGTTCGTTTGGAATGTTACGCATTCCTTCGTGAGCATGACGAGTATTAAACGGTATTTTGTTCTTTTCTGCTTGCTTTTTTAATTCCAGGGCGTGCTTTGCATTTTCCATAAGCTCCTGCTTGGCAGCCATCTGGTGGCGACGCACAACTTCAGCATTGGTGCGGCGCATCGCCATCGCAAGAATGCTGAGTTTGGTTTTGGAGCCATCATCTGCTTTGGATGCAATGTTCCCCTTTGGAACTGTCTTTCCTCTGATTTCTCTACGTTTTTGGTACGCTTGAGTCTTAGCCTTTTCACGTCATTCTCTGAGGAGTTTTATAAGTGATGCTAAATCAACATCTGGCAAAGACTGAAGTGCCGGGTGGCGTGTTTTGTCTACGAGCGTAAGCTCATCTGCATTCAATGCACGTTCTTCTTCTTTACGAGTCATTGCCACGGTCAATTACCTCCATACAGACACAAGTATATAAACTAACGTGACAGTTACAAAATGGTTCCATTTGGCCATAGCAGTTGCATATCTGCTGATGTGAAGCTGTGGGTGTTAGATTTAGGCCATGAAACTGGGCTGGGCAGGCTTAATTGAAATCTTTGAGGGCAGTGCTTTCTCCTGCGTCCCATGATAATAATTTGCCGTCTATACAGGTATAAAGATAGCTGGAATCGTAAGATCCAACTTCTACAGCAGTTTTCTGATTGGTGTCTTCAAATCTCAGATAATATTCTGAATGCTTCGATTCGGGTATAAGCGAACTAATAATATGCTCATAACAGGCTGTATCAGGCCCCGATAATATCCGTTGCAAGTAGCTATTTATATCAAGATCTATTTTATCTACAGCAAGTGTATCTGCATTCACGCTTGACGTTCCAAGGAAGCTTAAGCAAGTCAGTGCTATTAAAAGATGTTTCATTCAATACTCCGAGATGAATCATTGAATGAAACATGCATAACCTCTGAGGTTAAGTCGAGTACGCAGTTTCGTCATCACTATTGATAATGACAGCTTCATCCCAGTAAATTGAATTCATACGCTATACCTCCGCTAAACCAACGCAGAAATACTCTTTGAATCCCCAATCAGGGACGAAGAAAGGGAGTTATAACCATTATAAATGGATATCCGTTTATATGGAAAGGAGTTGGAGGAGGATGTATTTTAAATTTGCAAAGAAATATAAAAATCAAATTTAAAGAATATGAAGATGTAATTATTTTAATTTTGTATTTTTTTATCTTCACTTTAAAACCTGAATTTATAAGTCATATTTTAATGGTGTGGGTAATCAGCGCAATATAATGAAATATATTTTTGTATAAAATAAATTGTGATCATTTAATTTTAAAAATGTGATAGGTGAACAAGGTGTATTGTTATTCTAATGCCCGGAGCTCTTTGAATGAATTTTGGTGCCTATGATATCGTTATTGTTGGTGCCGGGTTTTATGGCGCGACGATAGCTGAGAGAGTTACGCGCGAGCTTGGTAAGCGTGTGTTAATTCTGGATCGTCGTTCGCACATTGGTGGAAATGCATATTCGGAGTTTGAAGAGCAAACGGGCATAGAAGTCCATAAATACGGAGCTCATTTGTTTCATACTCCAAACAAGGTTGTATGGGACTATTTGAGTCATTTCACGGCGTTTACAGATTATAAGCATCGGGTTTTTACAAGTTTTAAAGACAATGTATATGCAATGCCGATTAATCTGGCTACCGTTTGCGCTTATTTTGGAAAACGTATGTCTCCTGATGAGGCTCGTGCTCTGATCACTGAGCAAGCGGGAGAATTGCAGGGACGTGAACCACAAAATCTTGAAGAAAAAGCAATTTCTTTGATTGGACGGCCACTTTATGAGGCTTTTATTCGTGGTTATACGGCCAAACAGTGGCAAACTGATCCGCGGGAACTTCCTGCTTCAATTATCAGTCGTTTGCCTGTACGTTATAATTTCGATAATCGTTATTTTAACGACGCATATGAAGGCCTGCCGGTTGATGGATATACAGCTATTTTTGAAAAAATGCTGGCGCATCCTTTGATCGATATAAAGTTGGGTGTCGATTATTTTGATATCAAAAATGATATCCCTGAAGGCAAGCTGGTTGTATTCACTGGGCCGATTGACCGTTATTTCAATTATTCTGCCGGTGAACTGAAGTGGCGTACGATTGATTTTGAAACTGAAATTATGCCAGTTGGCGATTTTCAGGGAACGGCAGTCATGAATTATGCGGATGAGGATGTCCCTTATACGCGTATTCTGGAGTTCCGTCATTTCAATCCGGAGCGCAATTATCAGAATGAAAAAACGGTAGTGACACGCGAATATTCCCGCTTTGCTAGGCGTTCTGATGAGCCTTATTATCCGATTGATACACCTCAGGATAAAAAGACCTATGCTGCTTATCGTGAATTGGCTGCAAAGGAAGAAAACGTTATTTTTGGTGGCCGTTTAGGCACGTATCGGTATCTTGATATGCATCAGGCTATTGGCACTGCGCTGAAGGCTTTTGAAAATGAAGTTGCTCCTGTACTGTGTAATTGATTGAGTGGCATCATCGTTTAGACTTATATGATCCGGCTTGTATTTTAACAGATGCCATCCGGTTTTTTAATAAATTATAAGTTAAAATTAAATACAATAAATATTTAAATGGTTTTATAATGTAGGTTGTTAATTTTATTGTATTTTATGAATATTTTCTATTTATTGGAAATGCTGTTTAAAATCATTTAATGTATGCTTTAAGATTTTGTACTCTGCGAGCGCTTATTTTGAAAGTAATTATAGCTTAGATATTTGGGTTTTTTGGTGGATTTATAAAAAGTGCGCTAGCCTTTTGTGAAGGCTACATAGGCAGGATGTGTGCGTGGCGCTCTTGCTTTTAAAAGATTTTTTTGTGAATGAATACAGATACAAGTGTTTAGGGAAAGCAATAAGATTGATAGTTAATACGATATGGATAGGTGGGGAGCTGGGGCCAATTCACGCCGCTTGTCTGCGTTCTTTTGTGCGCCAAGGTCATGATGTTGTATTGCATACTTATGCGCGGCCACATGATACACCTGACGGTGTGCGCTTGTTTGATGCCAATAAGCTGATGAAGCAGGAAGAAATTGTTCTTCATAAAAAGACAGGCAGCTTAACCTTGGCGGCAGATCGCTACCGATATCGTATATTGCGTGAAGGGATGGGGCTCTATGTTGATTGTGATGTTTATTGTTTGCAGCCCTTTCCGCAAGATCAATATGTTTTTGGTTGGGAGGATGATGATACGATCAATAATGCCGTCTTGAATATGCCGCACGATAGTGAACTCCTAAAGCATATTATAAAGGCATCTGAAGATGATTTTTTTATTCCGCCATGGCGTGGAAAAAACAAAATTCTTTACGCTCGTTTACGCAAAGCAATTGGCCTTCCCGTCCATGTATCCAAGCAAAAGTGGGGAACGATAGGGCCGCGGTTAATCTCCTATTGCGTTAAAGAACTGGGGCTTGAGGATAAAGCCAGTCCGCTTGATGTTTTTTATCCGGTATATTTTAAGCAATTGGATCTTTTATGCGAGAAAGGTTTAACCATTGCTGATATTACAACGCCCAGAACTCTCGGGGTGCATCTTTATAATTCTTTATTGAAAGATCGCTCTGTGGTTGCTGGTAGTCCATTGCATGCAATTTTGACAGCCTGACTTTGTGACTTAATATGCTGGTATGGATGCTGGTTGAAAGGGACTGCGCACATATTATTTTCTTGTTTAATATATAGGCATATTTAATTTTAAATCTGGTAATAGGAAAGTGTTTTTGTTGATGTAATGTGTTGATAATATTTGTTTTTTTATTTTTAGATTTTCTTTTCGTGTTAACATTGCTGGAAGTGGGAATTGATTTTGAATAAACGCTATTCTCTACTAATATTTAAGATGATGCTTTAAATGATTCATACAGATGTATGAGACCGCATTGTATTGGGTTTGAGTGAGAATGAAGTGTTATCTCATTAATCTTGATCGTTCCGCAGATCGTCTGGAGCAGATGGAGCGTGAATTTGGCCGTTATGGTTTGGATTTCACGCGTGTGCCAGCTGTTGACGGTCGCTTGTTAAGTCAGGCGGAGTTGGATGCGGTTGTGGCGCCGGTTCGCCGCTGGGAAATACCGATGCCCCCAGGCGAAATAGGGTGTTTTCTTAGTCATCGCAGATGTCTTGAAATTATCGCGAGTGGTGATGATGCTTTCGCTGCGGTGTTTGAGGATGATATTGTTTTATCCAGACAAGCGCAGACAGTTTTATCTAGCTCTGATTGGATTCCGGCTGGCACAGACATTATTAAAATTGAAACCTTCAATACGGTGATACTGCTTGATGCAGTAACGCGAATTAAGGGGACTGATTGCAGTTATGGGCGCTTATTGAGTAAGCATTTATGCACTGGCGGGTATATTGTGTCACGAGATGCTGCCAAACATATGCTAACTTTTATGAATGAGATTTCTGTCCCAATAGATAATCTTATATTTGATCCTGCTTATGAAATGTTCGCAGGATTGAATATTTATCAAGTTTATCCTGCTCTTTGTAAGCAGGAAGGGTTCGTTAGTCTTATTGAGTCAGATCGAAAAACATTAAGACGCCAATATAAGCATCGACCGTCATTTCCAGGCTTGGTTGTTCGGGAGATTGCTCGTTCCTATAATCGCTCCTCCCATATCCTTAGTCCGTCAAAACTTTGGACCAGACTAACATCAAAAAAACGTTGGTTACGGGTGCAATTTAAACCATAAATTTGAGCGGATATGTGAGAAATTTCATGTTCCATATGGCCAGGGCATTGTGAGTGCCACTGGACACATGTTGCTTATATAAAGCAATATATTTTCTTAAATTAGCTCATTGTTTTTTTCGTAAAAATCAATGATTTTTTTGTTTATTTTTTGATTGTTGAAATTCTGTTTATTCTGTTTTCTTTTTGTTTCAACTCTTGATATCCGTAGTATTTTTCTGATGTCGTTGTAATTTGAAGGCTTTTTGTTCTGGTAAATTGATAATATATTTAAAAATCTAATTATTGTCTTGTTTTTGATTTTTATGGTGTCTTTGATGTATATGGATTTTATTGAGAAGCTGAAATTCTTCAATTCATAATCATCTTCAAAACCTTTGTATTCTTGTACCATCAGATTTTGTGCCATCTGAGTTTTGATAGTTTTTGTATTTTCTTTTGCTAATGGACGGTAATGGCCAACTGGTGTTGAATCAACAATACCTACTTCAGTATCCGGGTTATCTGCAAACTGAGACCAAATGCAATCTAATCCCCAGCCGTACGTTGCACTCTCAAAAAAGGGCAAACTTTTTTGAAGGATTCTTTGCGACATGAAAGGGATCATTAGCTCCACAAAATCGGTATGCCGAATTGTGAAGAGGCGACGCTGCACTGTTATGTCATGTGAAAAATAACTGTCTGCTAGCAGAGCAGGCTGAGCTAGTTGCAAGTTGAACTTTTCGCATAGTGCAAAAAAATTCTGAATATTTTCAGCTGTTGTTTCGATGTCATCATCCGGGAAGAAATAGTAATCATATTCCTTTAGGGATTCAGGGTTTGCTTTGAAATATTCGAATATACCTTCCCATTTTCCACCTTTAAATTCGTGGTGGATTATAGATGGATGATCCGGAACTGAGAACGTGAGCGATTGGTAACGGCTTACTACGAGAGTGACAGAATCTAGCAATGCGCTGTCAAAAACCCAACTAGCACATGACTGATTATTACCAATTCGAATGACGCATAATATTTTAGGTTTTGAGTTCATTTGTTCCGGCTTATTAGAATTAAACCTGAATGATTCAGGCATATTTATTAGCTATTTTAAATTATTGATGATCGTATAGCGACGGTCTATTATTAAATTTATATGAAACAATGACATATATGACCAATATTGGTAGCTTCTATGCGAATTTTCACTTCGGAGGTTGCAACGGATATATAAAAGCCGCCTCTTAAGGCGGCTTTTTGTTTAAAATTAGATATTTTTTACCACTTTACGCGGAAGCCAACGGTTCCTTTATAGGTGTAGCTGTCACCGAAATTTTTCAGACTGCTATTGACTGAGCCTTCGCCATAAACTGAATATTTGTCATCATTCCAATTGTAAGATCCACCCAGGCCCACACCTGCCCACAGGCGTTCACTCTTATTCGTGAATTGAACCGAAGAGACATCAACGCGTGTGCCATTCAGGAATTCATTATAGAGATTGGCAATTCCGTAAACTGCACTGCGATTGATGCCGCCCTGTGCATTGCGCCATGAGTTCTGATAATCTGCACTTATACCCAGTCGTGCTTGCAGACTGTCGGCTTTTTCTCGGGAAACCGTAGCCTCAAACACATCGGTGAAGCTGTCAAAATCAACATTGGAGTATGTGAGCTGTGCCTGTGGTGTCAGTGACCAACGATCATTTAATGTGAAGCGCTTACCGAGTTCTGACGAGAAGCCATAACCAAAGCCGTCATTCTTGCCATCTGTCAGCGAAGATTGGCCGCCTTGATAGGTCAGATCACTTCTGTACCACGTAACCTGTGCCTGATTATCCCAATAAAGATTGTTGTCACCATACCATGTTAGTGTGCCACCGATACCATAGCCATCTGTTTTGATGCGTCCGCGGCCAAGATCGCTATCACTGTCAGCCCAGACATTGGCTGCTCCGTGTACATAATGGGCGGTGATGCCGCCGATGAGTTTGCCTTGTTCGCCTTCGTGGAGCATGGCGTCAATGCCGGCCTGCATCTTGAAAGTATCATAGTCATAAGTGGCGCCGGAAGTTGACGTATTCGGCTCCATCTTCGTATGCGAGCCTTCCATGCGTCCCCATACGCCATTGCTCTGAGTGAAATTGCCAGCTTCCTCTGCAGGTGCATATGGTTCAATCGCATCTGCACCCTGTGAGAGCATCAGATTGCCGGCATCGTTCCAGTAGCGGTTACCAACGCGCTGCTGCATAGTCGATAAAGTATTTAACCCAAGCAAGAACTGCGGGTAGACCTCATAGACAGAGACACCGGCCTGATAGCCGCCATTGTCGTAATCGGAACGCAAATACCAGTCGCCGTCATTAGGGTCTGTAATGCCGCCTTGATATAATTTATAGGTGTAAGCACCGGCGACAACTGTATTCTCACCTTGGTGTCGATAAAGACTGGCCAAGGAGAATTGGCCATCAGATGCACCGTTGACTTCAATAACTTTGATGCCTTCAGTTGTTTGTGCACCAAGGCCGCCGGCATTGCGCACGAGTAACTGATTATTACCGGTTACAGCGCCTTCGAAAATGATCTTGTCTGTTTGTGAGCTGTCATCACCGAGCTTAGTGTTGATAGCAAATGTGCCGCCGCTGCTGGTGAAGTCAGATTGTACAGTCAGGGTTTTGAAGTCGGAGTTTGATGGGTAAAATCCGATTGCGCCCTTGCTGTTGAGTGTATTGATTGTCGAGTTGCCTGTTATAATCCAGCCGCTGGAGCTATCCAGTGTTAGGGAGTTCAGGACTTTGTCATCCGCACCAACTCTTGCAGTGCCTGACCAGTAGGAGTTATCGGAAAGATCAAGATTGATCTCACCGCTATTGACCAGTACATCGCCACTTAATTTTGATGCACTGGCTGTTATATTGGCCGCGCCGACTTCATGTTTTGCGTTATAGATATCACTGGAAATGAGCAGGGCATTTTCCCCCTCATTCGCCTTGATAGTCGAACCGGCAATCGTAATTGTATTCTTCTCTCCGCCGAGAATGCGCAGCGCAGCGCCATTAGCGATATCAAGTGTAGAGTTGGTTACGGTGATTGTATTGCTCTGCGAACCAGCAGCACGATCACTTTCCTCCTGCACATCATCTATTTCATCAGCTGTCGAATCCCAGCCCGTACGCCACTCGTAACCATTATCATCAGGCGAGGTCTCCTGTAGTGAGGATACGTCGGTTGTACCTGGAACAGCCGATCGTGTATCGGAATCCTTGAAGTGATTTCCGGTCATGTAAATACCGGCAGCGTTAACCCCGGATGTTTTAATAACCGTATCTGTAATATTCACTTCTGTTCCAAGCATTGCGGCTACAGCATGAGCACCTTCGCCGGATGTTGTGATCGAACTATTATCACTGATATTTACGCGCCCGGTACTCTGACTATAAGCGCCCACGCCACTTGCGCCGGACGTTGTGATACTGACGCCTTTTGCATTTATTACGGATGCTGTGGTTGCTACCAAGCCATAAGCTTTATCGCCATTGGTTGTAATTTTTGTACCATTAACCGTTACATGTGATGGGGCCCAGCCACTGACGCCGCCATTGCTGGAGCCAATGCCATGACCACCAATTCCGTAGGTTGTAATGCTCCCGCCAGTTATAGAGGAACGGGTATTGATATTATCAATGCCTGTAGCATTAGATCCATGTGTCACAATATTAACATTGGTAACTCTGGCGCGCTTTATGGTTGTGTCTGTCTCATCCATAGTGAAATTAAGGCCGACACTATTGGCCGTATATGTCTCAATACTACCATTGGTTAAAGTAATTTGGTTTTTATAAGAAGCATTGATGCCATACAGGTTTTTTTTGGTTGAAAGTTCACCACTGTCTGCATCCCGGCCAGTCGTTATTTTGAAATTATTCGCATTAAAAACACTATCACCTACAGAAATACCGCGCAGGTTCACAGTGGTAATCTGGCTGTTATTCAAGGTGAAATTGGCATTCTGTTGATTGTAGCTGCCACTGACAACAACAGCAGATGTACCTATTCCACTTTGGGTTGTGCCGTTAGCAATTATATTGAATCCATCAACATTCAGTGTTGTTTTACCGCTCGCATTAATAGCGCGGCCAGTGACTGAAGTCGAAATAATGGACGCCTTTTTACCTGGCGCATTTTGTAGCGTTACATTGGCATCTTTTGTCAGTTTAACAGTATCTTTATTGCTTTGCAGGCTGACATGAGAGTTCTTGATCTCAAGAGTCCCATTACCAACTTTGATGGCTTCTTCATCCACGGCGTTGATATTAATGTCTTCATTGCTATAGGGAGGGGGATTAGTGCCATTAATGACAATCGGCGCGGTAATTGTCTGGGCGCTAAGATAGCCGGAATTAAATAGCAATAAAATTGTCGATAGAGACAGAATTTTTATATTATTTTTTATGATGTTGTTTTTAGAAGCGGAAGAAGATTTTACCTGCATATCACATCCTCGCCAAGTATATTTAATTTCATTTTAATATGTTGATGTGATGTGTGATAAGTGAATTTTTATGTATTTTAGTTTAATTTTTTATAGGTTGTATTGCTGCAACATATTTATTTGTATTTTTGAATTATTATAAAACATTTTGTTTTTTTTATAATAATTTTTAGATTGATGCCGTTTTAAATATTAAGCCGAAAGATCCACAAAATTCATGCGGAATTACGAAACGTTATGATGTTATCAATGCTTCATCTTTCGCTCTCAAAAAAGTCGAGAATTCTACTATTGGGAAGGGCGATTTCAAGCTTAATGCTATTCAATAGATTGCAGAGCCTGATTCAGGGAGCGACTTTCCTCGCTACGACTCAAGCCTTCTCAGAATTTCGCTTAAAAGGTGCCGTTTTACCGCTAATAATCTGATTCTATGTGCTTTCTGGTGATGTGCCGGATGTGGAGGACGCGGTTTCGGACGGCGTTCGAAACTTCATTTAGGCGGTATTCAATTTGATGGTTATCCATCCCGTTTTGCTTGTTTGCCTAGGGTATATTGTTGCTCTTACAACGGCTCGCTATCGGAATGCTCATATTCAATGGTCTGACCGAACAATAATAAATTAGATCTTACATTTATTTTCTGTCCTCTTTTCAATGTGTGGTGTGTGCCGCACAAAGCCGTCAAGGTCGAGATAAGGACGCCCTCTATGGTTTCTGGCGTACGCATGGCACACCAAATCTGTGGCGCAAACAAGCGCGCAAAGTTTCAGATATCCCTTTGCTGATCTTTATAATTGCTCTCTGTTGAGGGAAGTGTCAGTAGGAGGAATATAATGTAGTTATGAATTGGGTGCGCGCAAGCGAGATGCATCGCAGAGTGATGTTTCCTGAAATGGAAAAATCATACGGATAACCCGCATAAAGGTAAGGGGCATATTCCAAATTTATCAATGAAATCAGTGCAGTTTTTGGGGTTGTAGGTGAGGGGTATGCCGCTCAAAGAAGCGCAGTTCTCTTTGCTATTGCTAGCTTAATCTTTCTGATTACAAGGAGAGAATGGTGCGGTCGAGAAGACTCGAACTTCCACGGGTTGCCCCACAGCGACCTCAACGCTGCGCGTCTACCAATTCCGCCACGACCGCACTGTGTGGTAGAAACCGAACTGCTTCGGTGAGCGCTGTTTAGCAAACCACTATTGCACTGACAAGCCAAATTATTCGTTTTATTGCATTTTTTTAAAAGTAATTCACAGGCAGGGGGGTAAAGCCCGCAAAAGCTCGTTTTTGCAATCACTTCAATAAGATAAAAAGGACCTCTTGTTTGTTGGTTAGGCTGTCAAACAGCATGCTCCAGCCCTTTTAGTAGCTGAATACGGGAAAAAGATTCGTGATTTTTAAAAAGATTGCCGCATCAAAAAACGACGCGCTGCAATCTTTCGATATTCTCAAGTTGTTTGCGGGTTTCCTGATAGCCAATGTCAATGGTTTCTGCTGCTCTGTGAAACTCGGTAAGTCCGATATGACCGATGCTCGGCATTAAAGCGATATCCGGCGGATCGCCTGCCATGCGGGCACGTGAAATCCTGTCTTGTATAATATTGAAAGCATCCATCATGACGCCGGTAATACCGAGTCGTGATTCATGGCTTATTGTTCCGCTATGAATAGGGCTGACAACATCTTCATGTCCTGCACGGGCGGGGCTGTTATATTTTACCACTGCGGCACGGCCGAACTGGTCATAATTCAGATTCACAGCAAGGACGAGCGGTTGCTCATAAGCACGGCATACCGAAACCGGTACCGGATTGACCAATGCACCATCGACGAGCAGCCGGTGATCATAGGGAATTGGCTCGAAAACTCCGGGTAGTGCGTAAGAGGCACGCATTGCCATTATAAGAGAGCCGGTAGAAAGCCAGATCTCGTGGCCAGTGCGTAGTTCTGTGGCAACGGCGACATAAGGGCAGGGTAAGTCATCTATATTTAAGCCGTCCAAATGCTGGTGGAGTTTACGATCCAGTTTCATGCCGCCGAATAGGCCGCTTCCACGAAAGGTGATATCCATGAGGCTGAACATACGACGGCGTGTCAGTGAGCGAGCGAATTCTTCCAGCTCGTCTAACTTGCCAGCCAGATAGCAGCCTCCGACCAAGGCGCCGATTGAGGTGCCGGCAATCATGGAGATTTTTATGTTTGCTTCATCCAGTGCACGGAGAACGCCGATATGTGCCCATCCGCGTGCGGATCCTCCGCCAAGAGCAAGCGCAAGTGGCTGTGGTGCTTTTAAAGTTGCAGGGCTTGTGATCTCCGCAGAGGTGGGCTGCGCAGTTTTAGAGAAAGGCTGGCGGCGTCTTACCCATGGGATCATGCAATATCTCCGGATGTATCCCGCAAAGCTTTATAAAGGCAGCTTTATAGCTGTTGTCAGACTAGAACTTTCCTCCAATGCTTTACAAGTGAAATGTCGTAATCTGAGTTTTCTTGAGATTAATGTATGAAAAACAGTGTTTTAGCGGTGTGAGGTGAATGTCTTTTTATATTTAACTGTAAAATTTGATTATAATTTATCTCATATCTATGGTGTTGAATTATTTACATATTAGTAACCATAAATATTGCAAGTGTATCGTGTTGCAATATTGTTACAGCAATTTTGAACGATTGGTGTAAAACAAGATCAACGAGTTTCTTTCTAAAAGGTCTGATAGACATGTTTAACAAAATTGCTCTCGCTGCTTCCGCAGCAGTTCTCTTCTCCGGTACAGCAATGGCTGCTGATGCTATCGTTTACAACGAACCAGCACCGGTTGCAGTTGCAAACACATTCAGCTGGGAAGGTGCATATGTTGGTGTGAATGCTGGCTACGGTTTCGGTAAAATGAAACAGGATGAAATCTTCAGCAATAAGCCACGTGGCTTTGTTGGTGGTATCCAGGCTGGTTACAACTGGCAGTTCGACCAGATCGTTGCTGGTATCGAAGCTGACTTCCAGGGTTCTACCATGAAGAAGTCGGTTGATTATTACACCGCTGCTGGCGCATATGACTACACAGCACAGGGTAAAGTTCAGTGGTTCGGTACTGTTCGTGGTCGTCTGGGTGCAGACATTGCTGAACGCACCATGCTCTATGGTACAGCAGGTCTTGCATACGGTAAAGTTAAAGCAACTCTCTCCGATGCAACAGACAGCATCAGCGCTTCCAAAACCCGCGCTGGCTGGACTGCCGGTGCCGGTGTAGAACACGCTTTCACAGACAACGTAACTCTGAAAACAGAATACCTCTACACAGATCTGGGTAAAGCTAAGCTGTTTGATGCAGACGTTGCTAAAGTTAAAACAAACTTCCACACTGTACGCGTTGGTGTGAACTACAAGTTCTAATCATCTGCTGAGAGGTGAAGGACGCCTCTTATGAAATAAGCTCTTCCGCCTTCACTGAGGGCGAAAGAGCGGTCCTCCAGACAAAAAGCCCTGCGTAATTTTATATTACGCAGGGCTTTTCTGGTTTATGCATTAAAAAATTAAATAAAGCTCTTAGTACATTGTTTTATTTATGTAAAACAACATGATCGCCGTCGATGTTGACGACGCGGTAAAAGCAGGAATGACGGTCGGTATGGCAGGTCTGGCCATTGCCTGCAACTTTGACTTTAAGCCAAAGCGCATCCTGATCGCAATCTGTGCGCATCTCGATAACGGTTTGCAGATTGCCGGAAGTTTCGCCTTTTTTCCAAAGTGACTTGCGTGAACGTGACCAGTAATGGGCAATGCCGGTTTCCAGTGTCAGGCGCAGCGCTTCTGCATTCATATGCGCGACCATCAGCAGTTCATTATCATCCGCACTGCAGACAACAGCTGTAATCAGACCGGCACTGTCAAAGCGCGGGGCAAACACAGAACCTTCCTCGGTGCTGTGCTTGTCTGTCTGCGCTGGAAATTCTGGCGGCAGATGTCTCATGAACCACTCCGTAACATTGTCATGAACCGTACCTGATTGGCGATATCTGTTTCAAACGCACCGGTAAAGGTTGTGGTCAGTGTCGTTGAGCCCTGTTTGCGGATACCGCGCATGGCCATGCACATATGTTCTGCTTCAATCAGAACAGCCACGCCAAGTGGCTTAAGAATGTTCTGGATGCTGTGCGCGATCTGAGCCGTCATGCTTTCCTGCGTTTGCAGGCGATGCGCAAACATATCAACAACACGGGCAATCTTCGACAGGCCGACAACAGAGCCATTTGGCAGGTAGCCGACATGTGCCTTACCGATAATCGGCACCATATGATGCTCGCAATGGGAGAAGAAGCTGATATCTTTGATCAGCACCATATCCTTATAGCCGGCAACCTCTTCAAAAACGGTGCCAAGTTCTTCTTCCGGTGACTGCTGATAACCTGAAAACAACTCTTTATAGGCTTTGGCAACGCGTTTCGGCGTTTCAATCAGGCCTTCGCGGGATGTATCTTCACCCAGCCAGAGCAGGAGTGTTTTGACCGCAGCTTCGGCTTCAGCCTGCGTCGGACGGATCACATCATTGTTTTTTGTGTCGGCAATGTGCTTGTTCATATCGAGCTCCCGTAGTCTCCCTCAGCGGAGAGACGAGTTAAACGGACACTGTTACGAAGCTTGCTCAGGCAGTAAAATAATCTGTACCGCTGAAGGCTTGGCAGTTATGTCAGGGTAATTATCGGCATTTGCAGATTACAGCGCAAAAGCCGGATCTGCCTGTCTCCATCAGCCGCTCCGGACGAGCCGGAAGCGGAAATGCCCGTTCTATATAGAGTATACATAAGATAATAAAAGGGCAAAGAGTGCCGATTTATGTCGTATTCAGGTTGTGTTATGAGCAATAGCAGCTTGAAATGAAATATTTATATCGCCATTTGTAAAACATATCCTGAGGTAATTTTCAGGTGCTTTAAAGGAGAATCCGGATGATCAATGATATGTATAATGCCCGGATTCTGGAATTTGCCGGTAATATCCCGCATATAGGCCGCCTTGAGGCGCCGGATGCAACAGCAAAGGCGCATTCCAAACTTTGCGGCTCGACTGTGCTGGTTGATTTAAAAGTGCAAGACGGCGTGGTGACAGATTTTGCCCATGAGGTGAAGGCTTGCGCTTTAGGGCAGGCGACCTCATCGGTGATGGCACGTCATATTATCGGTTCCACAGAGGCTGAATTGCGCGAATTACAGGCACAAATGACCGCTATGTTGAAGGAAAACGGCGCGCCGCCGGAAGGACGTTTTGAGGATTTACGTTTTTTCGAGCCGGTACGGGATTATAAAGCACGCCATGCTTCTACTTTGCTGACATTTGATGCTGTCGTTGACTGTCTCGACCAGATTGCTGCCAAAGCTGTAGCGCAATAATATGTGCTCGCCGAAGTCTGAACAAAAAACACGCAAATGCTATAGCCGCAATTATCAAGGGGCATGGCGCAAAACGCCGGATCGCTTGCTGGGTGTCGGCTTTGTGCGGCTTTATCAGCTGACTTTATCGGGCTTTATCGGTAATTCCTGCCGGCACATGCCTACTTGTTCCGAATATGCCTATGAGGCGATTGCCCGTTATGGTTTATGGACGGGCGGCTGGATGGGACTGTTTCGGGTCATGCGTTGCGGCCCTTTTGGTACCTGCGGCATTGACCGTGTGCCGGAAGTACTGGAACCTTGCTATAAATGGTATTTTCCGTGGCGTTATTGGCACATTTCTGCAGCAAAACCCGAGAATTACTAAGCTTTTCTTCCCTCAAGGTTTATTTCCTCGTTTAGATTGATTATAGAAACATTGCCGGACATATCTGCACTTCGTTTTGCAGGAGCCGGCGAGTTCTTATTTTACTCTAAACACCCACCCGCAATCGTTGGCGGGACTGGATGAGGATGACAATGTCTGATCTTATTACTCTCGAATTTCCTGACGGCTCACAGCGCGAATATGATCCGGCCATGACTGGTCTGGCGCTTGCCGAATCCATCTCCAAATCACTGGCTAAAAAGTCTGTCGCCTATGCGGTTGACGGCACCGTACGTGATTTGTCCGAGCCGCTTGGCGCATCAGGCAAAGTCGAGATTCTCACCCGTGAAGATCCGCGTGCACTGGAACTGATCCGTCACGACTGCGCGCACGTTCTGGCTGAAGCTGTGCAGGAGCTTTTCCCTGGCACGCAGGTCACAATCGGACCGGTTATCGAAAACGGCTTCTATTATGACTTCGCCCGCAATGAACCTTTCACGCCCGATGACCTGCCGGTTATCGAGAAAAAAATGCGTGAAATCATTGCCCGCAACAAGTCGTTCACACGCGAAGTCTGGACACGCGAAAAAGCCAAGCAGGTTTTCTCCGATAAGGGTGAATCCTATAAGGTTGAGCTGATTGACGCGATCCCTGAAGGTCAGGATCTGAAGATCTATTATCAGGGCGACTGGTTCGATCTTTGCCGTGGTCCGCATATGGCGTCCACAGGTCAGATCGGTAATGCGTTCAAGCTGATGAAAGTTGCCGGTGCTTATTGGCGCGGTGACAGCAACAATCCGATGCTGACACGTATTTACGGTACAGCTTTTGCGAATGATGCTGATCTGCAGCAATATCTGACAATGCTGGAAGAAGCTGAAAAGCGCGATCATCGCCGCCTTGGCCGTGAAATGGATCTGTTCCATTTTCAGGAAGAAGGTCCGGGCGTTGTGTTCTGGCATTCCAAGGGCTGGCGCATGTTCCAGAGCCTTGTCAGCTATATGCGTCGTCGTCTCGACGATCATGGCTATCAGGAAGTCAATGCACCGCAGGTGCTGGATAAATCCCTTTGGGAAACATCCGGTCACTGGGGCTGGTATAAAGACAACATGTTCAAAGTCACCACTGCCGGTGATGACACTGAAGATGACCGCGTTTTCGCGCTGAAGCCGATGAACTGCCCGGGTCACGTGCAGATTTTCAAACATGGTTTGAAATCCTACCGCGATCTGCCGATCAAAATGGCGGAATTCGGTAATGTGCATCGTTATGAGCCATCCGGTGCGTTGCATGGTCTGATGCGTGTTCGCGGCTTTACGCAGGACGATGCGCATATCTTCTGTACTGATGAGCAGATGGCTGATGAATGCCTGCGCATTAACGACCTGATCCTTTCGACTTATGCCGATTTCGGCTTCGATCAGATCACCGTCAAGCTCTCCACACGTCCTGAAAAGCGCGTGGGTGATGATGCTTTGTGGGATCGTGCGGAAAGCGTCATGGGCGAAGTGCTCAAGACAATTGAAGCCAATTCCGGCGGCCGCATCAAAACCGGCATTCTACCAGGTGAGGGTGCGTTCTACGGACCTAAGTTCGAATATACGCTGAAAGACGCGATCGGTCGTGAATGGCAGTGCGGTACAACGCAGGTTGACTTCAACTTGCCGGAACGCTTCGGTGCTTTCTATATCGACAATAACTCCGAGAAGCAGCAGCCGGTTATGATCCACCGCGCGATCTGCGGTTCGATGGAGCGTTTCCTTGGTATTCTGATCGAGAACTTTGCTGGTCATATGCCGCTGTGGTTCGCACCAATTCAGGTTGTTGTGGCAACGATCACTTCGGAAGCGGATGAATACGGTCAGGAAGTTGCTAACTTGTTCAAAAAAGCAGGTCTGCAAGTAACGACTGACTTCCGCAATGAGAAGATCAACTACAAGGTGCGTGAGCACTCGCTGCAGAAAGTGCCGGTCATTCTGGTACTTGGTAAGCGTGAAGCAGAAGAGCGCACAGTGAATGTGCGCCGTCTCGGTTCCCGTGACCAGACACCTATGTCGCTGGATGAGGCGCTGAGCTCATTGCGCGAAGAGGCAACACCGCCGGATCTTCGTCGTGCATAATTAAAATAAGAAAAGGCCGGAGCAATCCGGCCTTTTTGTTTTTTCTAATATTTAGGTACCAATGCGTAGCACCCCATTCTCACAATTTTGGAATAGTAAATTCTCAGGCTTACTACCGTTGATGTATCTTTTGCGAGAAGAAAGGCGAGACCAATGGGTAAGATTTTATTCTCTGCCCGAAGGAAAACGCTATCCTTCTAATGAGCATGAAGAGGACGAGATTTTAAAACGCTACAACAGCATCGCGGGATTTGTTTTTAACGACAATGAGCCTGTGTGGTTGGTTGCTAACACTAATGTTCATAGATCTGAAACGCGCCATCTTTTAAAATTACTGGCGATGAATTTTAAGAGCACAGGCGTAAAATCCTATACTGATGCTGACGGAGATAAATGCAAATCCCGTTTTTTCTATAAACAGGATCATTGGAAAAGCGGCGCATTTAATGATTTGTTTTCTCTCACTATCCATGAGGAAATATCCGGCATCCTGTTTGTAAATCAAAAAGCACAGCTTTTTTATGCCTATGACGGCGGAATGGATGTCATCTTACCGGATGCAACTCAGCTTGATCATATCAAGCGCCAATTTGAACAATGGCGCTCTCCGCTTTTAAGTGGCTTGTAATTTAATTCAGCGGTGCAGCTTTAAAGTGATATTCGCCGTAGCTGTCGATATCGAAATAGTCGCCGATCTGCGGGTGACGTAGCGGTTCACCGCTTTCATCTTCTTCCAGATTTTGCTCTGAGACATAGGCCACATAATCAGTTTCTTCATTCTCCGCCAGTACATGGTAGAATGGCTGCTCACGTTTCGGACGTGAGGCTTCGGGAATGGACATGTACCATTCCTCTGTATTGGCAAATTCCGGATCCACATCAAAAATGATGCCGCGGAACGGCAACAGGCGGTGACGCACCACCTGTCCGATCTGAAAACGCGCGTATTTTACTTCAAAAGCACTCATTGTGATCCGTCTTGGTGTGGCGTGATCGCCGGTGTTGTCGCTTGTTTTTTGGTGGCGGAAAAAGATGGCAGCAGTGCTTTGAAACCACCACCCGGACGCAAACCCTCGCGCATGAAGAAAGCACGCAGCGGCGGCACAACGCGCAGGATTTCGAGACCTGTACCACGAATAATTTGCGCAGGCAGGAAGTCCGACAATAATGTGCGGTTCAGCACATCTACAGAGCCGGTACGCGCCAGAATGTCAGGGCGGCGACCACTGTCATAGGCGCGAATAACGCGATCAGAACCGGCATCCTGTTTATCTTTGTTCAGAGCGGAGATCAGTGTTTCCACGTCGCGGGTACCGAGATTGAGACCCTGCGCACCAATCGGCGGGAAGACGTGTGCAGCTTCGCCGATCAGGATTGTGCGTTTGGCTGCAAATTTCAGCGGTACGAGACCGGAAAGCGGCCATGCCTGTTGTTTAGTGTCGACTGTAATCTGCCCGAGCATCGACTGCATTTTGGTTTCAATCTCACGGGCAAGTTGTTTGCTGTCCAGCGCCATCAGCTTTTCAGCGTGGCGCGGATTTGCGACCCAGACGAGACTGGAGCGGTTTCCAGGCAGGGGTACCTGCGTGAAAGGACCATCTTCGGTGTGAAATTCAGTCGAAATATTCTGATGCGGTACTTTATGGCTGAACGAGCACACAACTGCCGTTTGCGGGTAGCGCCAGCGGCGGGTTTGAATGCCGGCAGCATCACGCGCTAAGCTGTTGCGGCCGTCAGCAGCCACAACCAACGGCGTGGTCACAACCTGTCCGTCGCTGAAAGTCACACTGATGCTGTCTGCATTATGCTGATAGGCTGTCGCATTGCTGAAATTACGGGCAATGCGTGGATGCGCGGTAACAGCTTCATGCAGCGCGCGGTTCAACACCAGATTGGGAATATTATAGCCAAAAGCTTCCGTACCGATTTCCGAGGCGCGGAATGTCACCGCAGGGCTGCGGATCAGTCTGCGGGTGCCGTCAACAATACGCATGGAGGTAAGTGCCGCCGTATCTGGACGAATAGTCTGCCAAATGCCGAGACTGTCCAGATATTCGATAGCAGGCATCATCAGCGCCGTAGTACGACGGTCATCCTGATCACTGACAGGGCCTGCGAGCAAAACATCATATCCTGCCTGCGCCATTGCCAATGCCGCGATCATTCCGGCAGGGCCACTGCCACTGACAAGAAGACGACCCGATTGCAGATTTGCATTGAAATCGGAATGATGACCGGAACCAGACATGATGCACCTCTTGTTTTCCGGCTTTTCAATCAGAATATCAAATTGCCGGAATTCACTGCCAATTCTTAAAAACAAAATCAGATTAGCCAGCTCAATCTAATAGGCCATAATTAGCCGTTTCGACACCAAAAACATATGATTAAAACGGAGATAGTAGGGCTGATCCTGTAACTTCTTTGGATGAGCGACATTTTGTCTGTTTTTCAACTCTCCTTTTCTTGCACTTTTTATGATTTTCGACAAAAGCTGTCAGGACTGGTAATTCATTAATCTTTTGTAATAGAATCGGCGAAGACCTTGAAAGCGAAACTGACAGAAAAACTGAAAGCAAAAAAAGTCACTGTGCCACAGGTACGGGCTTTTTCTGTTCACCTGTTAACGGCTTCCGGCTCGTTTCTGGCATTCCTGTCACTGGTTGCAGCCAGTGAAGAAAACTGGACGGCAATGTTTCTCTGGTTGGGGCTGGCGCTGTTCGTCGATGGTATTGACGGGCCAATCGCCCGTAAGCTCGAAGTGAAATATGTACTGCCAAACTGGTCGGGCGAGCTTCTCGATAATATTATTGATTATGTGACCTATGTGTTGATCCCTGCTTTTGCGCTCTATCAGAGCGGCTTTATGGGGCATGGCCTGTCATTTTTGTCCGGTGCGATCATCGTGATCAGCAGTGCGATCTATTATGCCGACACGGGTATGAAGACTAAAGAGAATTTCTTTAAAGGCTTCCCTGTTGTCTGGAATATGGTGGTATTTACGCTGTTTATCGTCGGCCCCGGTGAGTGGACTGCCTTTGGTATCGTTGTGGCCTCCGCGATCTTATCATTCCTGCCGCTTAATTTCCTGCATCCGGTGCGCGTTGCCCGTTTGCGCCCGCTCAATCTCACCATCTTTCTGGCATGGTGTGTGTTCGGTGTGGCCGGTATTTACTACCATATGGATGCGCCGCTCTGGGTGCGTATCGGCATCACCGCAACCGGTATTTATCTCTACTGCATCGGCATTGTGATGCAGTTCCTGCCTAATCTTGGTCTTAAAACAGCTGCGAAATAACAGGAAGTACAGACTATGACGAACGCCATTCTGATCCGTGAAACCGGTGGTGCTGATGTTCTGAAATATGAACAGATTGAAGTTGGTCAGCCAAAAGCGGGTGAAGCCCGTATCCGCCATGAAGCGGTCGGTCTGAACTTCATCGATGTCTATTTCCGTACCGGTCTCTATAAGGCATCGCAAATGCCTTTCATTCCGGGGCAGGAAGGTGCGGGAACTGTTGTGGCGGTTGGCGAGGGCGTTACCAATGTCAAAATCGGTGATCGCGTTGCCTATACCGGTGTTATGGGCGCTTATGCTGACGAGCGTGTGATTGCTGCGGATCGTCTGGTAAAAGTGCCTGACAATATGGATTTGCGCCTTGCTGCATCGATGATGCTCAAAGGTATGACTGCTTATTACCTGACCAATCTGACCTATCAAATTCAGAAAGGTGACACAGTTCTGATCCATGCGGCCGCTGGCGGGGTGGGGCAGATTGCCGGTCAGTGGGCAAAACATCTGGGGGCAACGGTAATCGGTACTGCGGGCTCGCAGAAGAAAATCGACCTTGCGCTCTCGCTTGGCTATGATCATGTGATCAATTACCGTGAAGATAATTTCGTCGAGAAGGTGAAGGAATTCACCGGCGGAAAAGGCTTGCCGGTGGTTTATGACAGTGTTGGCAAAGATACTTTCCCTGCATCGTTGCAGGTCCTGCAGCCGCGCGGTTTGTTCGTGAGCTATGGCAATGCCTCAGGGCCGGTGCCGCCATTCGAACTGGCTCTGCTCAACCAATATGGCTCGCTGTATGTTACACGCCCGTCGCTTGGTGCTTATATTGCAACGCGTGAAGAACTTGAGCGTGCTGCTGCGGCGCTGTTTGATGTGGTTGCCAGCGGTGCTGTCAAAATCAACGTCAATCAGACCTATGATTTACGTGATGCTGCGCAGGCGCATCGCGATCTGGAAGACCGCAAAACCACCGGAACAACAGTGTTGATTCCGTAAAACCGGCATTAGAGCATAATTCCTTAAACTTGGATCAGTTTAAGGTGAAATTATGCTCTCATTTTAAAGTGTTAGAGCGACCTTTGTGTGCCAAGTCTGGCACACGGCGCTCTAATTGCCGTTTAAAACCCTATTGAACTCCGGTGAAGCGCAGTTTCACCGGAGGCAGCTTTGTTTTTCTTCTAAAAATTGTTCATAGAATTGTTATAAATTACATTTCGGCTTCCCTATTTTTTTCTCTGTGGCATAAGGTGGGCGGAAGCAATGTCTCGGGGACACATGACAGAACCTTCCGCACCATCTCAACAATTGCTGAATGTACAGCGTCTGACAAAACAGTTTGGCGCGCTGAAAGCCTGTGATCAGATTGATCTGACCATTGAACGCGGTGAAATTCATGCGCTGTTGGGGGAGAATGGCGCCGGAAAATCCACGCTTGTCAAAATGCTGTTCGGCTCCTTACAGCCGCTTGAGGGTGAGATTGTCTGGAAGGGCCGCAAGGTTCGTATGACCAGCCCCGCCTTTGCCCGTAAACTCGGCATTGGCATGGTGTTCCAGCATTTCTCATTATTTGACAGTCTCACCGCTGCGGAGAATATCGCACTATCGCTGGATGCTGGCCTGTCACTTACAGAGGTTGCCAAAAAAGCATCGAAGATCGGTGAGACCTATGGGCTTCCGGTTGATACAGACGCATTGGTCGGTGATTTATCCGTTGGTGAGCGTCAGCGGATTGAGATTATCCGATGCCTGTTGCAGGAGCCAGAACTGATTATTCTGGACGAGCCGACAGCAGTTCTCACGCCTCAGGAAGCGGATAAGCTGTTTGTTACGCTGAACAGGCTTAAAAGCGAAGGCAAATCCATTCTCTATATCAGCCACCGGCTGGAAGAGGTGAAGCAGATTTGCGACCGAGCTACCGTGCTGCGTCACGGTAAAGTCGTGTCCCATTGCACGCCTTCTCAGGAAACAGCCGCATCCCTTGCGCGGATGATGGTGGGAGAAGATGTTGCCCTTGTTGAGCGCCCGAAGCTGGTGGCTCAATCGCAAGCTCATGATAATCTGCTCGAGATTAGCGGGCTTTCTCAGGCACCACGCGGACCTTTCTCAACGGCATTACGCGATATTTCCCTGTCTGTACGCGCGGGTGAGGTCGTCGGTATTGCCGGTGTCGCCGGTAACGGGCAGAGTGAGTTTTTTGAAGCCGTCTCCGGTGAGGTGCGTCAGGACAAAGCCGCAGTCATCCGTATTCGCGGGCAGGAGGCCGGACTTTCCGGTATTACCCGCCGTCGTTTGCTGGGAGCTGGTTTTGTACCGGAAGAGCGCCTCGGACATGGCGCAGTACCGGAACTGCCGCTGACTGATAACCTGTTTTTGTCGCGTTATCGCACCGATGCCAAGGTCTTTCTTAAAGGCGGCTTTCTGAAGATTATCGCACGTTCTGCACTCTCATCGGCAGCCAAGCGCATTAATGCGATGATGGATGTGCGCAAAAATGCAGAGAACCCTGTGGCCGGTGCATTATCCGGCGGTAATTTGCAGAAGTTCATTATCGGACGGGAACTGGATCGCAATCCGTCAGTATTGGTTGTCAATCAGCCGACATGGGGCGTGGATGCCGGTGCTGCGATGCGTATTCGTCAGGCTCTGGTGGATTTGTCGCGGCAGGGGTCGGCCGTTCTCGTTATCAGTCAGGATCTTGATGAATTGTTTGAAATCTGTGACCGCATCGCAGTGATGCATCATGGGCAACTGTCTGAAGCATTGCCGCGCGATATTGTAACCGCCGAAAAAATCGGCCTGATGATGGGCGGGACAATCTGATGCGTATTGAACTGATCAAAAGACCGCAACCCTCCCGTTGGTTTAGTGCTTTTTCACCACTGATCGCCTTGGCGCTTGCAATGATTTGCGGCGCCGTTTTGTTTGCGCTGATGGGTAAAGACCCTTTTGCTGCGCTCCATGCGTTTTTTATTGAGCCGCTGCTCGATATCTGGTCGATCCATGAATTGCTGGTGAAAGCCGCACCGCTGATCCTGATTGCGGTTGGCCTGTCGGTTTGTTATTTGTCCAATAACTGGAATATCGGTGCCGAAGGTCAGCTGACCATGGGGGCGATTGCCGGTTCGATGATGCCGATTGTGTTTCCTGACGTGCAGGGCTGGTATGTTCTGCCGCTGATGCTGCTGATGGGGGTGGCTGGTGGTGCACTTTACGCGGCTATTCCGGCACTGCTGAAGGTGCGTTTTAACGCCAATACAATTCTAACCAGCCTGATGCTGGTCTATGTGGCGCAGTTTTTTCTGGATTGGCTGGTGCGCGGTCCGTGGCGTAATCCTGCGGGGATGAATTTCCCTGAAAGCCGGCAGTTTCATGATTATGCCATTCTGCCGGAAATCTGGTCTGCATCAGGTCGCGCACATTGGGGCTTTGTTTTTGCCATTGTAGCGGCTTTTGCTCTGTGGTTCATGTTGCGCAACACCCTCAAAGGCTTTCAGATTAAAGTTGTCGGGCAAAGCCCGCGTGCTGCGCGTTTTGCCGGTTTCAGTGCCGGGAAGATTACCTTTTTTGCTTTTTTGCTCTCCGGTGCATTGGCAGGGCTTGCTGGTATCAGCGAAGTTTCCGGTGCAATCGGTCAGCTGCGCACAACCATCACTCCGGGCTACGGTTTTACCGCGATTATCATTGCATTTCTTGGTCGCCTTAATCCGCTTGGCATTATTGCTGCCGGTCTTGTTCTGGCACTTTCCTATCTTGGTGGTGAGGCCGCTCAGCTTTCTATCGGCATCTCCGAGAAAGCAGCGCGGGTGTTTCAGGGTATGATCCTGTTCTTTGTTCTCGCCTGCGACAGTTTCATTCATTATCGCATTCGTTTTGTCAGCCGCAGTCAGCATGATCTGCGCGGGGAGGCCTGAGCCATGGATATGACACAGGCTATTCTGCTGACGATTGCCACTGCGGCAACACCTCTGCTGATTGCAGCGCTTGGAGAGCTGGTTGCGGAGCGCTCCGGCGTTCTCAATCTCGGTGTTGAAGGTATGATGGTCATGGGCGCTGTCACCGGCTTTG
This sequence comes from Bacillus subtilis, assembly GCA_021733665.1. Taxonomy (GTDB): domain Bacteria; phylum Pseudomonadota; class Alphaproteobacteria; order Rhizobiales; family Rhizobiaceae; genus Pseudochrobactrum. The sequence goes on along the minus strand of JAHREI010000002.1, from coordinate 551,916 downwards.
CCGTTGCCTATACAACCGGCAATGCGTGGTTTGGCATGTTTGCTGCAATTGTTGCCGGAGCAGCACTGGCTTTGCTGTTTGCTTTCCTGACGCTGACATTGGTTGCCAATCAGGTGGCGACCGGACTGGCGCTGACTATTCTTGGGCTTGGCGCATCAGCGGTGATCGGTGAGAGCTTTGTTGGTTTGCCTGGTGTCAAACTGCCGTCGCTGAACATTCCTTATCTCAGTGATCTGCCGCTGATCGGTAAATTACTGTTCGGACAAGATGTGATTTTCTATATCGCAATGGTGCTGGTTATCGGTGTCAGCTGGTTTCTGTTCCGCACAAGGGCAGGGCTTGAACTGCGCTCTATCGGCGACAATCATACTTCCGCCCATGCACTTGGCATTAATGTTGTGCGCACCCGCTATCTGGCGGTGGTTTTTGGCGGTGCCTGTGCCGGTCTTGCCGGTGCGCAGCTGTCGCTTGTTTATGTGCCGCAATGGGTTGAAAATATGAGTGCAGGGCGCGGCTGGATTGCACTGGCTTTGGTGGTGTTCGCCTCGTGGCGGCCATGGCGTGTGCTGATCGGTGCCTATTTGTTTGGCGCGGTCACGATTGGCCAGCTGCATGCACAGGCCTTTGGTATCGGCCTGCCGTCACAATTTATGTCGGCACTGCCTTATCTGGCAACAATCGTGGTTCTGGTTGTTATTTCCCGCAACCGCCGCCTCACCATGATGAATACGCCGGCTTCACTCGGCAAATCTTTTGTACCGGATCGCTGACACAAAATTTGCGATCCTCTTATACCGGCATCGGATGTTAACAGGAGAACGGGCACCATGAAAAAAGCGCTTACGATCCTTGCTACAGCAGCAAGTATCACAATGGCGGGCAGCGCCTTTGCACAAGAGCCGCTCAAAGTCGGATTTATCTATATCGGACCTCCGGGAGATTTCGGCTGGACTTACCAGCATGATGAAGCCCGCAAGGCGATGGAAAAAGAGTTCGGCGATAAAATCGTCACAACTTATCTTGAAAGCGTGCCGGAAGGTGCCGATGCCGAGCGTTCGATCGAGCGTCTTGCCCGCGCCGGTAACAAGCTGATTTTCACAACGTCTTTCGGCTATATGGATCCGACAATCAAAGTTGCGAAGAAGTTTCCTGATGTGAAATTCGAACACGCAACCGGTTATAAAACAGCAGAAAACGTGTCCGCTTATAATGCGCGCTTCTATGAAGGCCGTTATGTGCAAGGACAGATTGCTGCGAAAATGTCGAAAAACGGCACAGCCGGTTTCATTGGTTCTGTCCCGGTGCCGGAAGTTGTTCAGGCAATCAACTCCTTCATGCTCGGCGCACAGTCTGTTAATCCGGATTTCAAGATCAAAGTGATCTGGGCTAACTCCTGGTTTGATCCGGGTCGTGAAGCCGATGCGGCCAAGGCGCTAATCGATCAGGGCGTTGATGTTCTGGCTCAGCACACTAACTCCACTGCGCCTGTGCAGGTTGCAGCAGAGCGCGGCATCAAGGCATTTGGTCAGGCTTCAGATATGATCAAGTTTGGTCCAGAAACCCAGCTGACAGCCACAGTCTATAACTGGTCGCCTTATTATATCGAGCGCACCAAGGCTGTTCTCGATGGCACATGGAAAGAGAAAAACTCGTTTGATGGTATGAATACCGGTCTGGTGACAATGGCACCAATGACCAACATGCCTGACGATGTGAAAGCCATGGCTGAAGAAACCATCAAGAAGCTCGCTTCCGGCGAACTGAAGCCGTTTACCGGCCCGCTGAAAAAGCAGGATGGTTCTGAATGGCTCAAGGAAGGTGAAACTGCGGATGATGCAACCATTATCGGCATGAACTTCTATGTTCAGGGCATTGATGATCAGCTGCCACAATAAGCAGGTTGACGAAGTGATAAAAAAAAGGCTCCGCATGCGGAGCCTTTTTTGTCTTTATGCTCTGTCGATGCGGCCGGAATAGCAGCCGCGAGCAGCATTATGGGCATGGATATAAGCTGCATTCTCATTGCTGAAGAGACGTTCAATCGCGCCTTCGACTTCTGTGCCCTGCACAACCTCAGCACCGATAATCATGCCCTTTTCATTATAGGCACGCAGCGAGAGCAATCTGGAGCGCATAACGGATGGCACTTCATTAGTACGGTCATAGACCTCTGTGGCATGCTCATGCACATAAATTGCATGTGTTGCATAATAAGGAGATTCAACCGGCTGACAGACATGGTTGAGCAGCAGCAGGCTGTCACCAATTGCGACTTCACACATTCCGATACGGTCAGGATAGTTTACATCATCCGCAATCACGCGAATTGCACGATGCTTTGCCAATTCATGATCGGGCAGGCCAAATAAATGACGAAACGGTTCCGGTGAAAGTCCGGTAATGCGAAAATCCATTGATAGTCTCCTGTAAATTACAGGAGCACTAAAACGCACGAGCACATCTGAAACACTGCAATTCTGATTTTCAAATTTATTTTAGGTAAGAATGTGCATTTTCATAAATAAAAAGGCCCCGCAAGCGGAGCCTTTCATCATAGACGGAAGCGCTGTTATTCTGCAGCGTCAGCAGGTGCGGCATTGAGCATGCCGTAGCGTTCTTCGCCGATTTTTTCGAGAAGCTCGAGCTGTGTTTCGAGGAAGTCGATGTGACCTTCTTCATCTTTCAGTAGCTCATCAAACAGCTGACGGCTGACATAGTCACCAGCTTCGTCGCAAATCTCGCGGGATTTCTTATAGGATGCACGGGCATCATATTCACCGGCCAGATCAGCTTCCAGAACTTCCTTAACAGTCTGGCCAATGCGCAGCGGCGCAACAGTCTGCAGGTTAGGGTGACCTTCAAGGAAAATGATCCGGTCGATCAGGCGATCTGCATGCTGCATTTCTTCGATGGATTCTTCGCGTTCTTTCTTAGCCAGACGGGTAAAGCCCCAGTCAGACAGAAGGCGGTAGTGCAGCCAGTACTGGTTTACAGCACCGAGTTCGAGGAAGAGTGCCTCATTAAGCCGCTCGATGACCTTTTTGTCGCCTTTCATTCCATTCGCTCCCGAATTGTTCACGTAACGCACGAACGCGATCAATATAGACAATGAACTCAGAATCATTGTGCTCGCGCCGAAGATGATATTCTTCGGTGACTCTTATGATCGTTTCAACGACATTTGGGAAGCAGCCGCAGCAACGCCCACGCTTTTTCATAGCATGGTAGACCTTGGCAGGAACAATTAATTGCCAGCAATCCTCATCCAGCATCTGGATGATAGTATTTTCAATTTCCTTGGCAGTAATAATATTGCAATGGCAGACTAACATGCTGCACCATGCATAGTTGAAATGGCTAAAATGCCGCAATTTACGATAAATTTATTTGAATTAGATGCGATGGAAGTGAAAATCATATTGTGATTTTCTGCTAAATCGCCTGTTTTAATCGCATTCTGGGATGCAATGGAAAAATTATACTGATTCATTATTCCTCCAAATGGATGGGTCAAGGCCAAACATTTAAAGTTGCACTGTAACTGATTGATTTTCTAATGCTTCATGCTCGGAAAATTGTCAAACATCGCAGATTAAAACAGTTCTAAAAATCAACTATTTAGAATGATTTTAAACTTGAGTTAAATATCCATATTAATTGAGCTATTCATCGGGACGGCAGCACAAAAAGCAATAAAAATGGTAAAATAGTACCTGTGCGGCGTGTTGACGCATATCGATCTGTGAGGCGATTTCAACAGGTTTTTATAAAACAACAGCGCGTCTTGTAAGACGCGCTGCCGGATTCTTGAGATTATATAAGTTTAGAACTGGAATTGTGTTGCGACAACGAATGTGCGTCCCTGACCAGAGCCATAAGTGCTGAGGGCAGGTGTATATTTCTCGTCGAACAGGTTGGTCACTTTGAAGGACAGATCAACATTTTCGTTGAATTTATAGGTCGCGAAAATGTCGACGAGATCATATGACGGGGATTTGTATGTTCCTGCATAATCTACACCCTGACCTGATGAGACATGCTGGTAGAGGATGCCGGTTTCGAGTTTGCGATCCAGAAAGCGTGCCCCTGCTGACAGCGAGACGATATCTTCCGGCAGATACTGACCGGAACCGAGACCGGCCTGCTGTGCCGGTAGGTCTGACTTGCTGTGTGTGTAGCCGATGCCGCCATAGGCGAAGCCTGCATCATAACGCGCTTCTAGCTCAAAACCACGGACTTCAGATGTGCCTTCCACATTGACGAACTGGTTCTGGGTGAAAGCCGCAGTAATGTAGTCCTCAACGCGCATGGTGAAGTAGTTCGCTTTAATGCGGAGTTTGTCTTCCGTATTGAGAATGCCGTCCTGTGCAACATTCAGACCGAATTCCCAGCCACGCTGCTTTTCAGGTACGAGATTCGGATTGCCTTTCATACGTCCGCCACCGGCATGAGCGATACCGCCGAGCAGTGTTTCCTGCAGGGTAGGTGCGCGCATGGAATGAGCGTAGGTAACATAAGGCTGAAGCCAGTCAGTTACATTATAAGCAACAGTGACTTTCGGATTGAGACGGCCGTCACTGTTTTTGACATTGTCGGCATCATTTTCGAGGTTGTAATAATCATAACGCAGGCCGGTCAGCACCTGCAGCTTATCATATGCCCACTCAACTTCGGTGAAGACAGCGCTGCGGTCAGATGTTGAATCAATCGGGTTAACGCCGACATTCACACCGCCTGTATTATCATGATTATATTCAGCGCCGTATTTCCAGTCGATAAACAGGTCGTTGACTGTAAAGCGCGACGTATTGGAGACACTGAGACCAACGGATTCTGTTTTAATTTCACGGCCAAGGCTTGGCAGCTTAGGGCTGTTGCCGCCAACATAGCTGAGTTTAGTGCTGTTGAAATAGGTATTAACAGCGAGGTCAACCAGATCATTCTCTGTCGGGTTGTATTTATAATTCGCGGTAAAGGTGCGATTCTGCATGAACAAATCATAGACAGTAGCGCCGCCGGAATAGCCTGGCTGCCATGTGCCGTATTTATTGTTATAGATCACACCACCAAGTGTCAGTTTGTGATCTTCGGCAAAGCCGAATTCAGTTTTGAACAGGCCTGATGTCAGTTCCTGACCGGTCTTTTCAACGATCTCGCCAGCGCCGTTTTTGTAATCATTGGAATCGCGGCGGCTGAGTGCTGCAACGATACCGATTTCATTGATGCGTGCCGCACCGGCGAGCATTTCGGAGAAACCTACGCCATTGCTGCCCCATGATACACGGCCGAGAACGCCTTTGTCCTTGCCGTCCATGATGACGTCATCAACACCAAGGGTTTTGAAATTCACGCTACCGGCAAGACCGCTGCCACCTTCAGTGGTAATCGCACCGCGTGTAATATCAACTGATGACAACAGGTTCGGGTCGATATAGCTGTACCCCTGTGCATCATGCGCGGTGGTGCGGAAGTTCTGCGGCGCACCGTCAATCATCATATTAACGCGGCCGGAACCTTCAAAGCCACGGATATTGACGGCTACACCCGGATTTGAGCCATTGATCGAGGTGAATACACCCGGTGTAGAGCGCAGAACGGTATCCAGCTTTTCGCGGCCGTTCAGTTTGATTTCCGTTTTGGAAATGGTGCTGACCGGAGCAGGGCGCGAGGTAATTTCCTGCGGATTGACTGATTTAATATTAATTGTATTGAGCTGCACTTCGCCGGCATTTTCCGTTGCCGGTTTAGCTTGCTGAGCCTGTGCTGCTCCGGCCATTACAATGAGGCTGATTGCTGTGCTGCCAAGGCCGATTTTAAGAAATCTTGAAAGATTAGAAGACTGCTGCATTTATCATCTCCGCATCGTTGCCGCAGGGCAAGCAAGCATTAAAATTTGCACTCTGAAACCACGCTCATGTCTCCGGACGATAGAACGCAGCAATCATCAACACGATGTCTATGCCGATATGCGCGTTCCAGATCAGGTTTCTGCTGGCTCAATTCCGGTCGATGCGGTCATCAGATGGGATCTGTTTTTCCACACAACATAATGGACACTCACAATTTTTTTAATATGACCGAGTGTGTCCACTATTGCTTCCAATAATTAATATGATATTTTGTGTCAAGAAAGCTTCCTGAAAATAAACAGGAAGGTTGCTGAGATGCAACAAACGCCGCAAGGCACTGATAAATTGATTTGACGGCCATGGGGGCTGGTCAGGTTTAATGATGGCACTTAATAGATCGCACCCAAAGGCGCGGTCGGTATAGGCATATAATAATGACTGCAACGCACACTCTTTCGCCGCAAGACATTCTTCGCCTGCGTAGTGAAAACCCTAAATCGCGTGAGCGGGACTTTGCTCAGGCCAATGGTATCACTGAGGCTGATTATGTTGCTGCGCATGTCGGTACTACAGCTATCCGTCTGAATGTAGATATTGCTGCCATTCTGAATGGCGCAGAAACACTCGGCGAAGTAATGGCGCTGACCCGCAACGAGAGCGTTGTGCATGAAAAAATCGGACCTTATGAAAAGGTTTCCGTTGGCCCGCATGCTTCTATCGTGCTCGGCAAACAGATTGACCTGCGTATTTTTCCGAAAGCATGGGCTTACGGCTTTGCAGTAGAAAAGACCGACAGTGAAGGCAATATCCGCCGCTCGCTGCAGTTCTTTAACCGCGCCGGTGATGCTGTTCACAAAATCCATCTGCGCGATAATTCCGATCTGGCAGCCTATGAATCGCTTGTTGCTCAGCTGCGTTCAGAAGAGCAGAGCCAGACTGTTGAAACACGCCCTGCCAAACAGACTGAGCCAACAGATATCGCGACTGTTGATGTTGACGGTTTCCGCGAACGCTGGACAAATCTGACTGACGTACATCAGTTTGTTATGCTCCTGCGTGATTTCGCAGTCAGCCGCAAACAGGCCGTAGAACTCGCCGGTGAAGAATTTGCATGGGAGCTGGAAGCCGGCACTGTTGAAAGCATGATGAATACAGCTTCTGAAACCGGTCAGCCGATCATGGTTTTTGTCGGTAACAACGGCTGCATTCAGATTCATACCGGTCCGGTTAAAGAGATCAAGATGATGGGCCCTTGGCTCAACGTGATGGATCCGACTTTCCATATGCACCTGCGTACCGATCACATTCACAGTGTTTGGGCTGTTCGCAAGCCAACCAAAGACGGTCATGTAACGTCGCTGGAAGCTTACGATGCACAGGGCGAAATGATCGCTCAGTTCTTTGGTGAGCGTCATGAAGGTGAAGCAGAGCGCACGGATTGGCGTGAACTGGTTGAAGCACTGCCGCGTCTGACACGTTCGGCTGCTGCCTGAATAGTTTGATTATGATGCAGAGCGGTTTTGGCCGCTCTGCATTGCCTTTTAAAACGCCGGTTTATCTGGTCGTAAAATAAAATGCTTTGCGACTGAGACGGCATTGAATTCATGAATGACGGTCATCTGTGGTTTTCGATGGCTGAAACAGCCTCGGATTATTTGAATGTTTATTGCTCGTAGCAACCATCTTTCATCACGTATTAAATCATATCGTCTGGCAGCTGCTTTCGCAGGCGGTCTGTTGGCGGCAACAGCAAGTCTTGCTCCGGTATCCGGTATTGTTGCGGTAGCACAGGCAGAAGAACTTAAAACATTCAAAGACAGCTCGCGTCTGGTTTCTGTTGGCGGCGCAGTAACCGAAATCGTTCATGCTTTGGGTGAAGACAGCAAGCTGATCGCCCGTGACCGCACCAGTACTTATCCGGAATCTGTCAAAAAACTCCCTGATATTGGCTATATGCGCCAGCTTTCAGCAGAAGGTGTATTGTCTGTTGCACCAACGGCAATGCTGGTTATTGAAGGCAGCGGGCCGGTTGAGACAATGGATGTGCTGAAACGTGCTTCCGTTCCGATGATCGTTGTACCGGAAGTTTTCACAGCGCAAGGCATCACGGATAAGATTAAAACTGTTGGCGAAGCACTTGGGCAGCAGGAAAAAGCTACTGCGCTGGCTGCTAAGGTTGAAGCTGATCTGAAGGCTGTTGAAGCCACGACGAGCACAATTAAAGAGAAAAAGCGGGTTCTGTTTATTCTCTCGCGTCAGGGTGGACGCATCATGGCTTCGGGACAGGGAACCGCAGCTGATGGCATGATTAAAATGGCCGGTGGCGTGAATGCAATCGGCGAGTTTCAGGGCTATAAACAACTTACCGATGAAGCGCTGGATAAAGCTGCTCCGGATCTGATCCTGCTGATGAGCACCGGCGTTGATAAAGCAATGGATGATCATTCAGAGCTATTGAGTAATCCGGCTTTGGCAGCCACACCGGCAGGCCGCAATAAATCAATTGTAACGATGGATGGTCTTTACCTGCTAGGCTTTGGGCCACGTTCGGCTGAGGCTGCTCGTGAACTCTCCGAGAGCCTCTACGGTAAAGCAGGTCAGTAAATCTGTATATCGCTGATATGTCATCGGAGCGGCATGTTCCGGTGGCTTCTTTTTGAATATTGAAGTTGCGCTTGGCAAGAAAATGCAAGGCGTGACGGCGCGCTACGGAAAGCAAATACATTGACTGATACTGTTGGCGATATGCCTGCATCTCACTTTGCTAAACGCAACGGATCAACAGAGATGCTTGCTGTAAATGACAGCAAAAACGGCTCAACCGTTCTGCAAGGCGACCGTTCACGACAGGCCCGATTTCTGATTGCCATGCTGGCTGTATTGCTTGTGGTTGTTGCGCTGTTCAGTCTGACAGCGGGGGCTTCACAGGCATCGAGCTGGTCGGTACTGAAATCGCTGTTTTCTTCTCAGGTCGATCCGAATGACATTGCTGCACAACGCGATCACATCATTATCTTCGACATTCGCCTGCCACGTATTGTATTGGGTATCCTGATCGGCGCCTCTCTGGCCGTGTCCGGTGCGGTTATGCAGGGATTGTTTCGTAATCCGCTTGCTGATCCGGGGCTGGTTGGTGTTTCATCCGGTGCGAGCCTTGGCGCGATTACGATAATTGTTTTGGGTGGAACCTTTCTTGCGCCGGTACTCAGTGTTCTGGGCATGTATACACTGCCGCTGGCTGCATTTTTCGGAGGTCTTGCCACTACGCTTATCCTCTATCGTGTTGCAACGCGCAGAGGCCGCACATCAATTGCGACAATGCTTTTGGCAGGTATCGCACTCGGGGCGATGTCCGGTGCATTCAGCGGTGTGTTGGTTTATATTGCCGATGACCGCCAATTGCGCGATCTGACCTTCTGGGGCATGGGCTCACTGGCTGGTGCGACATGGATCAAAATTTTGACAGCCGGTCCTATCATTGCTCTGACATTGGTTGCTGCACCATTTCTGGCGCGCGGCCTTAATGCGCTGGCATTGGGCGAGGCGACAGCCAATCACCTTGGTCTGCCTATTCAGCGGATTAAGAATACAGCGATCGTGCTTGTTGCTGCAGCAACCGGCGCATCAGTCGCTGTCAGCGGTGGCATTGGTTTTGTCGGGATTGTCGTGCCGCATCTGCTGCGTCTGTCTATCGGTCCTGATCATCGTTATCTCTTGCCTGCCTCAGCACTGTTGGGGGCCAGTATGTTGCTGCTGGCTGATGCTGTAAGCCGTACTGTGGTTGCACCGGCAGAAATTCCGATCGGTATTGTCACCGCATTTGTCGGCGCGCCGTTCTTCCTCTGGATTTTGCTGCGCCGCCGTGGCTTGCTGGATTTATAATTATGATTGAAACAAAAAATCTGGCCGTTCAGCTTAGCGGCAAAACCATTCTGCAAAATGTCAATATCTGCGCCAAACCGGGTGAGGTGACTGCGATTGTCGGACCGAACGGCTCCGGTAAAACCACGCTGATCCGCGCGCTCTCCGGTGATCTGCCTTATACAGGGCAGGCACTGCTCGATGGTGCTGCTTTTGAAAGTTATAAGCCTTGGCAAATGGCCGAACGCAGAGCTGTCTTGCCGCAAGCCAGTGCGCTGTCTTTTCCGTTTACTGTGCGTGAGATCGTTAATCTCGGCCTGACCGGTGGTCGCTCCGGTTTAACACCAGAGCAGGAAAAGCATTTGCCGGATCAGGCGCTTGAACTGGTGGATCTCAGTGGCTTCGGTGGCCGATATTATCAGGAGCTTTCAGGCGGTGAGCAACAGCGTGCGCAATTAGCCCGCGTGCTCTGTCAGGTCTGGAAGCCGGTGCTGGATGACAAGCCGCGCTATCTGCTGCTGGATGAACCGGTTTCCAGTCTGGATATCCGTCATCAGATTATCGTTATGGATATTGCACGTAATTTTGCTGCAAAAGGCGGCGGTGTCATCACCATCCTGCACGATCTCAACCTGACAGCGCTTTATGCGGATCATGTTGTTATGGTGCATAATGGCGGCATTGATGCCAGCGGCACAATCACAGAGACTTTTACAAATGAGCGTCTGCTGCGGGTTTATGAATGTCCGCTACAGGTTGGTGTGGCACCATCGGCAGGACAACCGTTTATCTTGCCGCATTCAGTTTTTTGAGCGGAAATGAAAAAAGCCCTGAAACAGATGTTTCAGGGCTTTTTTCAATAGAAAGTTGGGATTAATGAGCGGCTGCAACAGCGCGAGGCGCCAGCTCGTCAATACCGAGCAGCATACGCACATTCGGACGTGCATCAATCAGATCCTGAATGCTGTATTTTCCAAGCACGGCGAAGAAAGCATTGAGCGCTTCACGCAGTGCGGAATTCAATGCGCAGCTGTCGATCAGCGGGCATTCGCTGTCACTGTCGAAGCATTCTGCCATTGCAAAATTATCTTCTGTGACGCGTACAACGTCAAACAGTGAGATTTCCGCAGCAGGACGGGCAAGCTTTACGCCGCCATTACGCCCGCGCACGGTGGTCACAATGTTATTTTCGACAAGCGGCTGCAGAATTTTGAACAAAAACAATTCTGAGACCGTATAAGCCTTGGCGATTTCAGCAATACGGCTGAGATTACCTTCATTTGCTGCACAATACATCAGCATCCGAATAGCATAATTGGTCTGTCTGGTAAGACGCATTTCAGGTCCTTTCCCGCAGTGTGACGAAGCACTGCTAAAAACATGAGTTCAGTTTAGAACTATTCTGAATAAATATGAAGTCCTGATTTGCAATAAAAGTTACTAAAATTAATCATGTTTTAGTGATTTTGCACAGCCCCTTTATCGAGGGAGGACTAAAAATCTACCATGTCAGGATAAAGGTAATCATCCTGACTGTTCTCCTCCGATAATAAAATCAAAACTAATCAGTGCCTTATTGGCAGACATCAACCCAGATTGCATTGGTCAGTTCAGCCAAACGATGCGGATTAATACGCACTGCACTATTAACGGCACCAGCAGCAGGTAGCACTTCATCAAAGGCTTGCAGCGAAATATCGCAATAGATTTTCAAATGATCAGCAACACCAAACGGGCAGACGCCACCGACAGGATGCCCGGTTGCCTCCAAAACAGAATCAAAATCCAGCATGCGTGGTTTGTTCTGAAACTGATCTTTGAACTTACGGTTATCGAGACGTGCATCACCACGGGCAACGAGCAGGATCACATCCTGACCGAGTTTCAGAGAAAGTGTCTTCGCAATTTGTGCAGGCTCCACATTATGAGCATTGGCAGCCTCGGTAACAGTTGCAGTACTGGTTTCCAGCTCAATAACCTGCACATCTGGGGCTTTCTCGGCGAAGAATGCTTTTACGGATTCAAGGCTCATAGGAGTTCCTGTACTTTGGTGCCGTTCAGGGCACATCATTAAAGGGGGGCACCTTCAAAACATGGTTGAGATGGCATGATGGTACAGAAAGGTGAGGGCTCTCAACAATTATTTGCAAACAAGCACAATAATTTACGTCAAAGTGATTGACGAAACGCAGGGAGTGAATGTATGTAGCCTTCATTCGCCATCATAGTGCGCTTCGGGCTGATTTGCCTGCAAGGAGGGGTGGCCGAGTGGTTTAAGGCACCGGTCTTGAAAACCGGCGTGCGGGAGACCGTACCGTGGGTTCGAATCCCACCCCCTCCGCCAGAAAGCTTTGAAAGTATTATATAAAATCAGTTGTGAAAAACTGATCCTTCTTTAGTGATCGCTGATTTTAGATTTTTTGTCAGAGAGTTTTAGACAAGTCACATTTCAAACTAGCATCCCTAAAATAATCCTCAAAAGCTTTTCAAAGTCAGTTTGAAGACGGCTTATGTACCGTCTGTTATGATCAGCTTTTTAGCCTCGGTTCCTTTTCCTGATCTCGAATAGGTCAGGTCAGCCTTTGCGTCGAATCTGAGCGTCCCATTACCATCGTCCTTTTGCCTAATCGTAGCCAAATTTGTTTACTCCACTTGATATAGGGCGGTGTGCCAACAAGCAGGATTAATTCAAAGATGTTTTAATTGCACTTCTAAATTTTTGATTTATTGCAATTTTTGATGTATGCGCCAGAATTCTAACTAACTATTTAAATTAATAATATCAATTAGTTATCTTGTTTTGGATTTGCGATTTTGTAACAGTTTTTGTCGCAAATTTAATAAAGAGAATATTACATACGAGATGCAGCTGATTGTTAGTTTACCAGTATGTAAACTCAAGTTTGTAGATCGGTCTAAAGGGGCAAAAGCATTATGTTAGACGGTAATGATAACGCTATTTTGTTCAAAATTGAGCGTTCTAAAATGTTTGAACCGCTTTTGGAGGCTGATCCGTCTTTTCTTAGAGTATGGCAGGCATTTGAAGAGGAGTATCAGTCTGAAGATGATTTACCGCTTTATTTGGCGTTGTCAGAGTTTGCTGGTCACCTGATCCAAAAGTTGGAGACGGATAACACACATCAATTTGACGCGGTTTTTGATGTTGTTGAACGCTGGCATATTAATGGTGATAGTTATGTTCAAGAAGCAGCAACAATCGGCTTGTTAGAGGATTTACAAAATCACAAATTGCATCGTAGCACTCGTCCCGAAGATTTTGTTGTATGGTTGCGGCCTGAAACACTAAAGTGGTGGATTAAGGTTTATGAATTCTGGACTTTAGGAAAGCCAATAGTCTGAGCAGAGTGTCTAAAATGGGCTATAAACACTGCCTTACTTATTATGTATTTTTGTCCCCGTTTAAGGGGGGGCGGATCATTAAATGCACAGAATCTTGAGCGTGTTGGGTTTAATCGTACCCACTACGCTCGTTCTAGGTTCTTTTGATTATCGCATGTTCGCGGTAGCTCAAATAAATACATTTGAGCGCGACATGCTTTAGCCAGTATCATCACGAAGTCTCGTATGTGTTAGCTGCTTTGTAGCCCTTACAAGCAAAGCCATGAGGATTATTAGATGATAATATCCAGCTTAGAGTGGGCTTCGAATTCGAGTGACGAAGCTATAGTGGTCATCTCAAGTAGAAAAATAAATGTGTCTGTTTTTTCACATCCGTACACGCGGAGTGTAGGCGATATTATAAGCGAGTCATTACATCCAATTGATGTGCGAGCGATAAGATTGGCTTGCGGCACGAAGACTTACGCAATCCGTCATTTAAGCAGTTTGGCTTATGATTGTTGCGGAGTGTTAACGAATAAAGCCTTGGGATTAATTGATGTCGATTGTATTAGCTTTGAGATCGAAGAAAAACTACCACATGACTTAAAGAATGGCGATTTGATCGAGTTTTCCTGTAGTCGTATAGATTTATGGTAAAAATCACACAAGTAAACTGGAAAGTCTATTTGCCGAACTGCTGGCGGTTTCATGGACATCTCGCTGAGATGATTGTAAATTTAGGGGCTATTCAGACCAATCAAAATGAACCTCTGTCAGTCTGGCTATTACCTCTTAAGACAAGGGTAATTTGTAATGAAAATTACTATCGATGAAATACAAAAGATATTAAGTGCGCGAGATAAACGTAGTTCGACATCATCATACGATAATGATGATGGTTTTTTTGAAGTATGTTTTGAGAAAAATGGACCAATCAATCGGTTTGTAGATGATGGTTATAAAAATGCTGTGTTATCAGTAGGAACTGATTATGGCAGTGCTCTCATTTTATTTAACGACTTCGGTTATCTAAAATCTATCGAAATAACTTAAAATCATGTCTTTTAAAATAGTAGTAAGCCACTATGGACGTTGCCGGTTTCGTGGATAACAAGTTAAGGTGGTTTAGGCTTGTGTCATTTAAAAACCACTAGAACACTAGCATATTAGTTTCTATCTCTATGAATTCCACCCATCCTTTTACGATCAGGTTCTTCATCTGCTCGCATATCAGAAGTGAGGAATCGAAAAATGTTCACTGACGACAGGCAGAGTTTATGCGAGACGCCAAATTGGCTTCGCTAGGCTTTAATCTAGAGGGGCCACGTAAGGGATAAGTTGTAAGAGAACAGAGAAATGCGTCAATTTTGTAGCGTTTTTTGTAGAAACTACAACTCAATTCGGATAAAAACACAGTAAAAACAATAGATTAAATTGTTTTGCTGGCGCACCCGACAGGATTCGAACCTGTGACCTCTGCCTTCGGAGGGCAGCACTCTATCCAGCTGAGCTACGGGTGCGCAGTCGCTTTGATATAAAGCTAAGCCGTTCTAACGCAACCACTCTTGCGTATCAATGGGGAAAAATCCAATTATTGGTAGTTTATGTGCGTAACTTCGTTGTTCAGGTTAAGAAATTATGCCGTTAAATCTGTAAGGCACTCGCTAGTCACATCGAAGCTTTTTACGTGGCAATATGCGTAATCTGTAAGCGATATGGAGATTACGCATATTGTATTTTTAGGAAATAGAAGTCGTTATTCTAATGTGTGGCTTCTCACTGATTGAAAATTAGCCGCTGCTTACCGGCTTGAAAGCCGAGAAGTGCCATTGCGCCACAAAGAATAATGCAAATTATCAGTGTTAAAGCCCAGCCTTGTGATTTGTCATGGATTAAGCCTGCAATCGGAGGAGCTGCTGCAGCAATGAGATAGCCTGCACATTGTGCCATGCCTGATAATGCTGCTGCCTGATGAGCGTTCGCTGAACGTAAGGCGATAAATGCCAAAGCAAGAATGAATGTTGCACCTGCACCAAAACCGAATAATGCGACCCAGAGCACACTCCACACTGGTAAAAGCAGCAAGCCGAAGAGCGACATTGCCGTCATTGTCGCTAATGAAACTGCAATAATTCTCTGATCTCTGAAACGGCTTAATACGGCACCAAATATTAGTCCCGGTATTGCCGTGGCAAACTGAGATACACCGTGCAGAGAACCCGCGACTGCAGGTGAATAGCCGGATTCAGCCAATATCATTGGCAACCATGCAACAATTACATAATAGACCAAAGAGTTAAGGCCAAAAAACAGGGTAACCTGCCATGCTAGCGGGGACTTCCAGATGCGCTCATTTTGCATGGAACTTGTTGAGGCTTGCGATGGCGCTGTATGGTTGGAGAGCTGTGGTAGCCAGACGATCATTGCGATGATGGGAAACAGGGCAAAAGATGCCAAAGCCCAGTTCCAGCCATTCATAAACATAGCAGCAATCGGGATAGCAGTAGCAGAAGCAAAAGCAGCTGCTGCGCCGGCCGTTACAGAGTAAGCGCCTGTCAAAGATGCAATACGATCGGGAAAGTCCCGCTTAAGCAGGCTTGGCAGCAGAACATTGGCAAATGCAATCCCGATACCGATCAATGCCGTTCCCGCAAAGAGGCACCATACATTGCCTAATGAGCGTGTAATAATGCCTGATGTAATCAGCAGAAGTGCACCAAAAAGACTGCGCTCTAATCCGTATTTTCGGGCAAATAAAACTGAGAATGGCGATGTAAGAGCAAAAGCGAGCAGGGGCAGGGTTGTCAGAATGCCGGCTTCAGCTATGCCAAGAGAGAAGCTGGCGCGTACCATATCCAATACAGGCGCAATACCGGTAATCGGCGCTCTGATTGTGGTTGCGATTAATAATATGCCAGTAATCAATAAGAATGATCGTGCGTTAAGAGGCGTTTTTGTCGTCATTTGGGGTATTCACCTTTCTGCCTCCCTTCTAAAGAATTGCGTTGATGCTGAATTTAGTTATAGTGACATTTTATCGCTAAATTCTGCCAAAGCCCCATGCCATCTTACTCTGCCCATACTGATTTTGATCCGGACGAGACCGATCGCCCTGCCGTTGCTTTACATCTGGAGCTTAAAGATTATGCGACAGAAATTCCTGCACACCGGCATCGCAAGGGGCAGCTTGTGCTGGCTTTGCACGGAGCGGTGACATGTCATGTTGCTGATGGCTGGTGGATTGTTCCGGCCAATTGCGGAGTGTGGATTCCGGGCGGTATGGAGCATAGCAATTTCACAACCGCTAATGCGCAACTGTCATTTTTGTTTGTAGAGCCAGATGCAGCAGCATTACCGGCACAGTGCTGTACGTTTTCAGTCTCGCCAATGATCCGTGAAATGATCGGACATCTTGCAAAGCAAGCGCAGGATTATGAAACCGGTAGCCATACGGACCGGCTGGTCAGAGTTCTATTGGATGAATTGGTGCTGATGCCGAAAGAGGATTTTCACTTGCCGATTTCCGAGCATCCCAAAATCAGGAAAATTGCTGAAGGTTTTGCAAATAATCCGGCAGATCGTAGTACTTTGGCGCAATGGGCAGAACGGGTTGCTGTCAGTGAACGCTCATTGGCTCGGTTAATGATACAGGAAACAGGAATGACCTTTGGCCGCTGGCGCCAGCAATTTCATCTTATGCTGGCGCTGCGTGAGATTTCAGCCGGTGTTTCCGTCCAAAATGTATCGGCAATACTTGGTTACGAATCTGTCACGGCCTTTATCACAATGTTTAAAAAAGCTTTAGGACAGAGCCCGACGCGCTATCTGCCGGCACATAAACACAAGTGAGAAGAGCTGGTTATTCTGTACGCCTTTTTTGAAATTCCTTTGGCACCCAAATCCCGGGCTGCGGATCAACGATTGCACTGAGTGCACGGGCATAATCAAGTACCAAACCAGGTGTCCATGCCATGGATTCTGCGCGTTTTCGTATCAGGCTGGCTGCCCAGAGTTCGGGATAAACAATTGCACGCAATGCAGAAAAAACCGGCCAGCGTTTATGACGATAAACACCCTCCAGTGCAGCATCAAGCGCATCAGCTACAACGCTGGAGCAATTGCGGTTGGTCAGATTATAAGTGTTATCTGTTTTGTAGGTGTTCCAAAACGCACGTAATTTACCTTCATCAATATTTTTAATGATGACCTGCACGGTGGACTCACACCAGCCTTCAGCCTCAGATTTGTAATCAGTTAAATACCGGCCTTCGATATTATTATCTGCGGTCGCACGCAAAGTACGGCTGAATTCATTAGGAGAGCGATCAATCTCAACGGCCGGATAGTGGCTGATATACAGGTCAGGTCGCAGTTCCAATGCTGCATGACCAGTGGAAATAACGCCATCTGCATCAATCGCTGCAATATAACGGCTGATGGCACGCTGCCGCAGCGGTGTCATGGCTGTGCCGGTTGGTGTCCAGACATGAACGATGAGTTCTCCGCGTTTTGTCTGCGATTGTTTGTGATGATGCGTGGTAATCGCTGAGAGCAGGCTGCTCCGCCCGAATAAACGGGACAGGGGCGCACCGGCTTCCAGACTATGAATACGCCATGCCACATGAATAATACCAAGGCTGGAGAGGATCAGCACGGCACCGACATTGGCGCCAACAGTCCCTTCATACCATGTCGGCCAAGGCTGTAGCGTTGCAATGGCCAGTATAAGTTCGAAGACACCACCGGCGATACCAATTTTCCAGCGTGGAAAACGCACAACCCAGGCGCTGGCAATACGCATGGTGCCGTCGATGAGAAAGCAAAGACCGAAAACGAGTGCAAGCAGAAAATTTGTTGCCGGTGTAGATGTGAAAATCAAGGCGGAAACCGCCAATAATGCAATCCCCTGTACAATGCGCATCTGTTTAGCTGTACCTTCACTGCCAGCGGCAGCAAGCAGACTGATTGCTGCTTCAGGCAGCAGGAAATATGCGAATGTGTAGGGGTGGAGATAAGTGTCGCCGTCTAGTGCATCAATAAAGATCGCTAAGCCGAGCAGGAACCAGCAAACGCCGATAGCAAACAGCGTTTTCCAATGTCTCAGAATGATTTCCCGACCCAGAAAAAGAAACAAAATTCGTATCATGCAGGCGTCTCAATTGATTTGATTTTAGCTAAACTTTGTTATGAAATTGAATTGATATATTTATTTAAAAATAATTGCTACGATATTTATATTTGTGCTGACAGATCAATATATTGAGAAATTGTTCTGCTTATGACCGCCTGTTTTAGCCTAATACGGCACAAAATAGCTGTAAGTCATAATGTTGTCTTGGCAGTCTCCCAATTATGCCGCATTCCGCCGCGAAGCATGGCAATCATTTTACTATGGGGATTATAATGCTTCGTACTTTGCGCTTTTTTGACAAAAGTCTTGTTGCAGCTGTTGCTATGACAGCTTGTGCTTCACCTGTACTTGCGGCCAGTAATGATAAGGAGCAACGTATTGAGGTTGCATTTGTTCTTGATACAACCGGCTCTATGGCCGGTCTGATTGACGGGGCAAAGAAAAAAATCTGGTCGATCGCCAATACAATCATCGACGTGAATCCCGATGCCGATATTCGTATGGCCTTAGTGGCTTATCGTGACCGCGACGACGAATATGTCCTGAAAACCTATGATATGAGCGCAGACGTGCAGGGGCTCTATGGTAAGCTGATCAAGCTGGAGGCCGATGGCGGCGGTGATACACCGGAATCAGTCAATGAGGCGCTGGATGAATCTGTTCGTAAGCTGAAATGGACGAAGAACGATAATACTAAGCGGATTATCTTCCTTGTCGGTGATGCGCCGCCGCATATGGATTATCCGAATACATGGCAATATCCGCAAATTCTGAAACGTGCGAAAGAAGACAAAATCACCGTTAATACAATTCAGGCCGGTGATGATCCTGACACAACGAAAGTTTGGCGTGAAATTGCACAGCTAGGCCATGGGCGTTACATGGCCATTCCGCAGGATGGCGGAAATATCACCGTTATTGAAACGCCTTTTGATAATGAAATTATTACCGTTCAGCAGGATATTGATAAAACCGTTATTGCTTACGGTAATAGTAGCGTACAGGCCGAATTGCAGAGCAAAATGGATGCCAAAGCCGCAGCTCCTGCCGCTGTAAAGGTTGATAATTCACGCTATTACGCCAAAAAAGGCGGCGCGAAAGAGGTTGTTACTGGTGGCGGTGATCTTGTTGCCGATGTGAAAAATGGCAAACAAAAACTGGATGATGTGAAAGACGAGGAATTGCCGGATAATATGCGCGGTAAATCCGGACAGGAAAAGCAGGATATTCTGGATAAGAATGCGCAAGAGCGTACAAAGCTGGAAGAAAAAATGGCTGATCTTGTCACGAAACGAGACGCATTTATCGCTAAAAAGCAGGCTGAGAAAAGCGACGATAAAGCAACGGATTCATTTGATGCTGTAGTGAAGGAAACGCTTGTCGAGCAGCTGAAATAATCTTTTACGAACAAAGACACTTCGTTCAATCGGGCGAAGTGTCTTTGATTTATAGGTATATGAGCGGTGAAAGACAGAGCGCCAGCGCGATCAAGGCAATATTGCTGCGATGATAAAACAATGCCCATAGGCCAAAGATCATCGCTATTGGCGCGGTGAAAATGCAATATATGATTGCATAGCCATCATCGCCCGAGCCAAAGATAATCAGGTAATAGAATATAAAAGCAGTTATGGCACCGAAGATGAGGGCTATAATCGCTGAGAAGCACCAGTTTTGTTTTCGGGCCGATGATTGCTGGCTCATATGTCAAAAGCAATGCGCTCAATATGACCGTTATCGGATAAATGATACAGCGCATCTTGAGGGACTTCCAACTTCAGCGCGTCATTTTTCGGGATATTGGCGTGAATACTGCGAATTATTCTGCCGGTCACACCATGGGACACGATGATTTTGATTGGTGCACTATGATTTGCAATCTCTGACAAAGCGTCCTGAATGCGGGCAAAAATACCATCAAAAGTTTCCCCGTCCGGTGAATGGAAGAACCATTCATGACGCTCTAGCCCGTCTCGGGCATTCGGCCATTCTTGCTCTATCTCATAATCCGTCAGGCCTTCCCATGATCCCATACCGATTTCCATCAAGCGTGGATCAAGGTGCATCTCGTTCTGGTAGCCGATTTTCTCCGCAATGATTTTAGCTGTGTCATAGGCTCTGCCAAGCGGACTGCAGAAAAGGGCGATATCATTATCAGCGATAATTTCGCGCAGTGTTTCACCAGCCCCTGCGGCTTGACGGAGACCAAGCGCTGTCAGAGGAGAGTCCACTTGTCCTTGCCAGCGTCCGACAGAATTGAAAACAGTCTGACCATGACGAACTAAATAAATCACGCTGGCTCACTCCTTGAATCAAAACTCTGCATCTTTTTGTGAGATATTATAAGTGCCGATCGCAGCAGCTTTCAGTATTATATACGAGCTAAGAGATTGATGATTTTGGAAGGTATACTCTGCCTATTTCATTGTGCTTATAATGCATATGCGATCGTTTTAGTTCACCCGCTAGAGATCAGGGCGTTAACCGTCAGGAACTGTGGTCAATTATTGCGGAAAAGACAGCCCGTTAGAATAGGCTTCCATTTCACTTGCAAACACCCAGCCTTGCGGGCAGCCTACATAGCCCTTCTGGCTATCATTCTGACATTTAGCCATTGTACTTTGATGTTCTTTTGGAAGTGGCTGCGGTTTTTTGCACAGTTCCTCGTCTTTACATTCCGGACCGTAATCCATCGGGAGTGCCATGACGTAATATTCTGTGTCTGTCACATTCACCTGAGCAGCTGCTTTGATGCAAACCAATTGATTAGGTGCCAGTGTACCTTCGGTTTTTCCGTCAGTACCTGTTGTCGCAACGCCTTTTCTCAAAGCGACTGATTTATCGTTTATGCGGCCATAATAAGCTGCATTTATGCAGCTTCCGTAGATCCGGACGTTGTAAAAGTCGCCGCTTTCAATATTACCGGCAGTACAGGCGTCGCTTTTGCTTGTATCGCAAGTGATGCCTGCGGCTTGTTGAAGTTCGGTTCGTTCCTCGGCAGATAAATCTCCTGAACCTGATGAAGCTGCCCAAACTGGCGAAGATGATAAAGACATCACACTGAGAGCGATCGTAATTCCGTACAATGATTTTTTTAAAGTAGTCATCGGAAAGCTCCGGAATTCTATTGAATACTAGCGCCATGCGTGAGAATTGACCTCACTGCCATAACATGAATTTAGAGGAGTTATCTTCTAAGCTGAAACAGGATTGCAGGCAAGAAGAGCTCTAACGCGTTTGCACTGCCGATATATGGATATCAGGTTGGGGCAGGAGCATCGTTTGTTTTATTGATGGGAATATTGAGAAAAGTGGTGCGGACGGCGGGACTTGAACCCGCAAGCTCTAAGAGCGGCAGATTTTAAGTCTGCTGAGTTTACCGATTTCTCCACGTCCGCAGTGCAAGATGTTTTATGCACCTGACCTTTATCGCATATCATGTACGGAAAACCGGTAACCACTTTCCGAGATGTGCTGAGCCTTTTGATCATTGATTTGCTGGAGGAAGTCAAGGCTCAGATTGCGTGTTGAACGAAAAATCTAACGGAATATTGGCTTAAGTAATGAATTCTGTAAAAATCAATATTGATTGAAATCAGTAATTTAGTTGAGGGTGAACAGAGTATCTGGCCAGAGTGTTACCGGCCAGATACTGCATTATTTAGACTGAACGGGTGATGCCGCCATCCACGCGGATATTCTGGCCGGTAATATAGCCTGCGCCATCTGAAGCCAGAAATGCGATGGTTTCAGCAATTTCCTGCTCGGTGCCGTAACGCTGCATCGGAATACGGTCTTTGAACTCCTGCTTTTCCGGCAGGCTGTCGATAAAGCCCGGCAGAATATTGTTCATACGGATATTCTCGGCAGCATATTTGTCGGCAAACAGTTTGGTGTAGGAGGCGAGGCCTGCGCGGAACACGCTGGAAACCGGAAAAGCTGCATCCGGTTCAAAAGCTGCAAAGGTCGAGATATTGATGATTGAACCGCTTTTTTGCGCCTGCATGATTGGTGTGACGAGGCGCACTGAGCGCACGACATTCATCAAATAAACATCCATGCCGCGATGCCAGTCCTCATCGGAGAAATCCAGCAAGCTGCCACGCGGCCCGTGACCCGCGCTATTCACCAATACGTCTACGCGACCCCATTTCTGATGCGCGCTGTCGATGAGCTTTTGCAGGTCTTCATTAGACTGGTTGCTGCCGGTCATACCAATGCCGTCATAGGTTTTGGCGAGTGCTTCACCTTTGCCGGATGAAGATAGCACGGCAATTTTGTAGCCATTGTCGGCTAGTTTGCGTGCGGCAGCGGCACCCATGCCTGATCCGCCTGCGGTAATAATTGCTACTTTATCGCTCATAATGTTCTGCTCCAAATTTGAATTATTGTGAAGCTGCCATAAAAAATACGGGGCTGTAAAGACATTATGTAGTCATTATTATGAAATTATTTCGTGCAGCTGCTCTTGTAATTTTATTGTGCAATCAGCAGAGATAATTGCCTAAAACATCAAAACAAACTGGTAATTTACGGTCAAACTTGGCAAAACTGTTTTTTGCCTGCGTCGGATATACAATGTTTCCGGCCATGTCATGGAGATTGCTATGTCATCATCCGGTCTTAAAAAATCAAAACCTGAAATCAAGTCATGGGCGGCATCTGCGCCAATTCTGGTGGATGTTGCTATGGGGCGCAAGCCAGCCGATATGGTGGTGCGCAACGGCCGTCTAGTCAGTGTTTATTCCGGTGAGATTGTTGCAGGTATTGATATTGCTATTGTCGAAGGGCGTTTTGCCTATGTCGGCCATGATGCAACCCACTGCATCGGCGCAACGACGAAAGTTGTCGATGCGGAAGGGCGCTATCTGGTGCCGGGTCTGTGCGATGCGCATATGCATGTCGAAAGCGGCATGGTGACTGTGACAGAATTTACCCGTGCGGTTGTTCCGCATGGCACGACCTCTATGTTCATTGATCCGCATGAAATCGCCAATGTGCTTGGGCTTGAAGGCGTGCGGCTGATGCATGACGAGGCTATGGCTATGCCAGTCAATGTCTATGTGCAGATGCCTAGTTGTGTGCCGTCAGCTCCGGGGCTGGAAAATGGCGGCGCGGAAATCGGTGCGGCAGAGGTGCTGGAAGCGATGAGCTGGCCGAATATTATCGGCCTTGGCGAAGTGATGAATTTTCCGGGCGTTGCTAATAATGATCCGACGATGCGCGGCGTGATTGATGCCACGATGAATGCCGGTAAGACGGTTGGCGGACATTATGCATCGCCTGATCTTGGCCGTGCTTTCCACGGCTATGTGGCTGGCGGCCCCGAAGACGACCATGAAGGCACACGCGCTGAGGATGCCATTGCCCGTGTGCGTCAGGGCATGCGCGCTATGCTGCGTCTGGGTTCTGCATGGTATGATGTGGCAACTCAGGTTAAGGCCATTACCGAGCAGGGGCTGGATTCCCGCAATTTCATCCTCTGCACTGACGACAGCCATTCCGGCACGCTCGTGCATGACGGCCATATGGATCGCGTTGTGCGCCATGCGATTGCGCAAGGGCTGAAACCAGTCACTGCGATCCAGATGGCGACGATTAATACTGCCCAGCATTTCCGCTTAGAGCGTGAAATTGGCTCCATTACACCTGGGCGTCGTGCGGATTTTCTGATCGTATCGGATCTTTCTGCACTGACGATTGAACGTGTTTACGGACGCGGTATTTTGCTGGCCGAGCAGGGTAAACTGGTCGCCGATATTGCACCTTATGAATATCCGGCAAAGGCAAAGAATACGGTAAAGCTTGGCCGTAAGTTCTCCGCGCAAGACTTTGATATTAAATCACCAAAACCCGCTAAAAATGTAACGGCGCGCGTTATCGGTGTGATTGAAAATCAGGCGCCGACCCGTGCATTGGAAGCCGAACTTTCCGTGAGCGACGGCATTGTGCAGATGGATCGCCGTAATGATGTTTGCCAGATTGCTCTGGTGGAACGCCATCGCGGTACTGGTCAGGTCACCAATGCTTTCGTTTCCGGTTTTGGCTATACGCTGGATTGTGCTCTGGCATCGACTGTTGCCCATGACAGCCATCATATTATCGCGGTCGGCACCAATAAAGACGATATGGCAAAAGCCGTTAATCGTCTCGGCGAGATCGGCGGCGGCGTGGTGCTGTATTCCAAGGGCAGGGAACTGGCCTGTGTGGAAATGCCGATTGCCGGTCTGATGTCGGATGAGCGCGCCGAAGTTGTTGCCGCCAAAGCCGATAAGCTGGTGAAAGCGATGGCAGCCATGGGCTGCACTCTCAATAACGCCTATATGCAGCACTCACTGCTTGCACTTGTGGTGATACCGGAATTGCGTATTTCCGATATCGGACTGGTGGATGTACGTAGTTTCGAGAAAGTTGATTTGTTCCTATGAGTGATTTTATAAAATCTGTCGCGCTGGCGACAGAACAGATGCGCGCTTTGTTTGGTGAAACACCTCTGCAGCGTAATGATTATCTGTCACGTAAATATGGCGCGGATATCTGGCTGAAGCGTGAAGATTTGACACCGGTACGTTCCTATAAAATCCGTGGTGCATTCAATTTCATTTCCGCTGCGATTAAAAAAGCCGACGCCAATGCGGTTTTTGTCTGCGCTTCAGCGGGCAATCATGCGCAGGGCTTTGCCTATGTCTGCCGTCATTTTGGCCGCAAGGGTGTGGTTTTCATGCCGGTGACAACACCGCAGCAGAAAATTGACAAGACCCGCGCTTTTGGCGGCGAGTTCATCGAAATTCGTCTGGTCGGTGATATTTTCGACCAGTGTTATGCCGCCTCGCAGGACTATGCCAAAAACGAAGGCGGGTTGATGGTGCCGCCATTTGATGCAATGGGTATTATCACCGGACAGGCATCGGTTGCTCAGGAAATTTCCGAACAATTGCCAGAAGGCAAAGTGCCGGATCTGATGATGCTGCCGGTTGGTGGTGGCGGGCTTTCTGCCGGCGTTACACTTTATGTGAAAGCGCTTGGCTGGCCGACAGAGTTTCGTTTTGTCGAGCCGGAAGGTGCACCGAGCCTGAAACTCAGCCTTGAGGCAGGCAAGCGCGTTAAGCTGCAAACCGTCGATAATTTTGTCGATGGTGCGGCTGTTGGCGAGTTGGGCGCAGAGAATTTCAAAGTGCTTAAAGCCTATCCGGCATCATCCGTAATCAATGTACCGGAAAACCGTCTTTGCGGCACAATGACCGAAATGCTTAATATTGAAGGTGTGGTGCTGGAGCCTGCCGGTGCACTGGCAATTGATGCGCTGAAAGACTTCAAGAAAAGCGAACTTAAAGGCAAGACCATTGTTCTGGTAGTTTCCGGCGGTAATTTCGACTTTGAACGTCTGCCGGACGTGAAAGAACGTGCGCTGCGCTATGAAGGACTGAAGAAATATTTCATCTTCCGCTTCCCGCAGCGTCCGGGTGCACTGCGTATGTTCCTTGATTTGCTGGGGCCGGATGATGATATTGCGCGTTTTGAATATCTGAAAAAATCGGCACGAAATTTCGGTTCTGTGCTGATCGGTATTGAAACCAAAGATGCCAAGAACTTCGCTGTCCTTGATAAGAAATTCAAGGAAGCGGGCTGGGCCTATCAGGATATTACCGATAATCAGGTTCTGGCTGATTTCATTATCTGATAATATTAAAAATGGTGTCCTATGTTTATTTGCATAGGACACTCTTATTTATTTCATTTGCTTTTTGCAGAGAAAGCGCCCATATGCAGCTCAGGCGCTTGGGCTTCATATATGCGAATTGTATGCGGGCTTTCCATGCTGGACTTCGTTGCGTCTTAAATTTTCTCTTTCAGTTTATCGATTGGAGGGGAAATAATCCGGTCATTCCGCACCGGATACGGCAGCGCAAGTCGCGTGAGAACATCAATGTTCCGGCGCTTCGTCGTATAAAAATTTGTTTCCGGATTGCCAGCTGCGCATGGTGGTCTGATGATGCGTGTGTCCGGCTCTCCCGACCGGCGGCGCATATCGAAAGCTTATATTTTGACAAATCAAAATGAAACTGACCTGACCGCAGTTGCGGAAATTCAGGAAACTTCCGGCTTTGCCGCTTTAGGTGTGACCGGTCTTTTGCTGAAGAATCTGGTTGCCGCAGGCATGACCACGCCAAAGCCTATTCAGCAGCAGTCTTTGCCTGCTCAGCTGAAAGGCAAAGATATTCTGGGTATCGCACAGACCGGTTCCGGTAAAACCGCTGCGTTTTCCCTGCCGATTATCGAACAAATCTTGGCACTCGGTGATAAGCGTCTGCCTAAAACCTGCCGCGCCTTGATCCTCGCACCGACCCGTGAACTGGCGGTGCAGATTGAAGAGACTATTCGTGTGCTGACCAAAGGTGCGCATCTCTCAACGGCATTGATTTTAGGTGGCGTTTCCCGCGCGTCTCAGGTTCGTAAAATGACACCGGGTGTTGACATTCTGGTGGCAACACCGGGTCGTCTGACCGATCTGGTGCGTGATAAATGTGTCGAACTCTCAGCCACAAAATGGCTGGTGTTGGATGAGGCTGACCGCATGCTGGATATGGGCTTCATCAATGATGTGAAGCGCATTGCCAAGGCGACCCGTGCTGATCGTCAGACTGCTTTGTTCTCGGCAACCATGCCAAAGGAAATCGTTGCACTGGCCGAAGGTCTGCTGCGTGATCCTGTGCGCGTTGAGGTTTCACCTGCCGGTACAACTGCAGCTGAAATTACGCAGGTTGTTTATACCGTACAGACCAAGGATAAGAAAAAGGCACTTTCCAGCCTTTTGACTAATCCGAAGCTGGAAACCGTTATTGTTTTTACCCGTACCAAACATGGTGCGGATGCGGTGACACGTACACTGGAAAAAGACGGTTACTCCGTTGCAGCCATCCACGGCAACAAGTCGCAAAATGCCCGTCAGCGCGCGCTAAACGGCTTTAAAGATCGTTCCGTGCGTGTTCTGATCGCAACGGATATTGCTGCACGCGGTATTGACGTTCCGGGTATCAGCCATGTCATCAACTATGACCTGCCGGATGAGCCGGAAAGCTATGTACACCGTATTGGCCGTACCGGCCGTAACGGCGCTTCGGGTGCTGCGATTACCTTGTATGACGGTGGTACAGAACATGCAAAGCTCAAGGCAGTTGAACGTGTTATCCGTAACAAGCTGACACAGAAAGAACTGCCGCCACAGTTCGGCCCATTGCCTGAGCGCACAGAAAAGCCAACCTTTGAGCATGAATGGCCAAAACCTGATCCGCGTGCCGTTGGCAAGCGTAAAACCTCGCGTCCTTATAAAAATCTGGATAAAGCACCACAGCGTTCGGCTGGTTTCTCCGATGTTCGTGAGCTCTATGATGATGCGCCGAAGTCGGCTGAAGCCAAGCCTGCACAAGGCGAACGCGCCCGTTCGAACCGTAATCATTCCGGTCGTGGCGGCAAAAGTTCCGCTCAGGGCGCCGGTCATAAGTCCGGTCAGGCAAATACCGGCAAGCCAGCGAATAAGAAAACCTTCCACCGTAATAAAAAACGGGCAGGGCAGGACTGGAATAGCTGATTTATCGGCTTGTCTGATTGCTATATACTAATGAAATAAAAACATCGTCGGAAAACATTCCGGCGATGTTTTTTATTGGGCTTATTGGTTTTAGTGGAAAAACTTACCTTGAATAAGCGGGTGGCCAACAATAGGTTCTGAACAGATATTTGCATGCAAAGCAGCCATAAAGGACAGTCATCATGGTGCAGTCAGGTGTTACGAATTCTGTGATTGAGGCGATCGGCAATACACCACTGATCCGCCTTAACAAGGCATCTGAACTCACCGGTTGCGAGATTTTCGGTAAGGCCGAATTTGCCAATCCGGGACAGTCCGTCAAAGACCGCGCAGCGCTTTACATTATCCGCGATGCAGAAAAACGCGGGCTGTTACGTAAAGGCGGCGTGATTGTGGAGGGAACTGCCGGAAATACCGGTATCGGCCTGACGATGGTTGCCAAGGCACTGGGCTATAGCACAGTCATCGTTATCCCGGAAACACAAAGTCAGGAAAAGAAAGATGCATTGCGCCTTCTTGGTGCGGAGCTGATTGAAATTCCGGCTGTGCCTTATAAGAACCCGAACAATTATGTGCGCCTGTCCGGTCGTCTGGCTGAGCAACTGGCGAAGACTGAACCTAATGGTGCGATCTGGGCAAACCAGTTTGACAGCCAGATCAACCGTCAGGCGCATATTGAGACAACAGCACCGGAAATCTGGCAACAGACAGAAGGTAAAATTGACGGATTCATTTGTGCGGTCGGTTCCGGTGGCACGCTGGCTGGTGTGGCGGCAGGTCTGCGCGGTTTCAGCAAAGATATTAAAATCGGTCTGGCTGATCCGGAAGGAGCGGCGCTCTATTCCTATTACACCACCGGCGAATTGAGGACTGAGGGATCCTCCATCACGGAAGGTATCGGGCAAGGGCGCATCACTGGCAATCTGGAAGGTTTCAAACCGGATTTCGCCTATCAGATCAGTGATGCAGATGCTCTGAAAATCGCTTTTGATCTGGTGCAGGAAGAAGGTCTGTGCCTCGGCGGTTCATCGGCCATCAATATTGCCGGTGCAATTCGCATGGCGAAAGATCTCGGCAAAGGCGCGCGGATTGTGACAATTCTGGCTGATTACGGTAACCGTTACCAGTCGAAGAT
This sequence comes from Bacillus subtilis, assembly GCA_021733665.1. Classification (GTDB taxonomy): domain Bacteria; phylum Pseudomonadota; class Alphaproteobacteria; order Rhizobiales; family Rhizobiaceae; genus Pseudochrobactrum. The sequence goes on along the minus strand of JAHREI010000002.1, from coordinate 523,009 downwards.
GTATAATCCTGCTTTTCTGCAAGAGCGTGGATTACCTGTACCGCAATGGTTGCTTGAGCGCTCAGATATTGCAGTGCCTTACGAGGCGTAAACTGAGGTTTAATTCCGCTATCTCTTTGTTGTTATCATAGTTTCAGGAAAAGCGGTTTTACTTTTCCTGAAACTGCTTTAAACCTCTCGCAAAAGACTTTTTCTTAAATGTTTGCATGAGGGTATGATGACACAGAGTCTGGAAACCAATCCGCTTTTCCGCGAAGATGCTTATCTGAAAGCGACACCGGCCAAGGTGATTGGCCTCACGGATGAAGGTGGCGTTATTCTCGATCAGACTGTGTTTTATGCCACATCCGGCGGGCAGCCGGGTGATAGCGGTTTGTTGCGCCGTGCAGACGGCAGCATCATTCAGATTGCCACCACTGTTAACGGCGCGACCAAGAATGATTTCATCCATGTACCTGCGGAAGGTGAGACACTGCCGCAGCTTGGCGAAGAGCTGATTGCAGAGATCGACTGGGAGCGCCGTTTCAAGCTGATGCAAATGCACACGGCCTGCCATTTGCTTTCCGTGATTTGTCCGTTTCCGGTAACCGGCGCTTCGGTCAATATTGATGATAGCCGCATTGACTTCGATATGCAGGGCAATGACCTGACAAAAGAACAGGTGAGCGAAAAGCTGATGGAGATGGTCAATGCCGCATCGCCCGTCACCACAGACTGGATCAGTGATGACGAACTGGCTGCCAATCCTGATCTGGTAAAATCCAAGAATGTGCGCCCGCCGGTCGGGCAGGGACGTATCCGCTTAGTGCTGATCGGCGACAATGGCTCCGTGGACTCACAGCCATGTGGTGGCACGCATGTAGCCAATACGTCGGAAATCGGTGAGATTCATATCGGTAAGGTTGAGAAAAAAGGCAAAGAAAATCGTCGTTACCGTATCCGTTTTGGTAAAGCTCCGGCATAATATCGCTGTTATTGCCTGACAGAATATCACGATACCCATAATTTGAGACAAAGAAGATTTTGTGATGACGAATAGTGAGACCGGCCACAGCGATACACCGGCTTCGGAAGAAGTGACTGTTCATGTAACGCGCCTGGAAATGGTCTCTCCGTCATCTGTTGCTGTGCCGGTGCCTGCGGGTATCCGGCTGGCAATCATGCTGGCAGAAAATATGCCGCTGCATCTCTATCGTTATCTCTATGAAGTGATTGGTAAGCCGCATCACTGGATGCTGCGCCGCACGCAAAGTGATGAGGTGGTTAACACCATCATCAAGGCGGAGGAGACCCGCATTCTTCTGCTTTATGTGGATGGTTGTCCTGCCGGATTTGCCGAGATGCATCTTAATCTGCCGGAGAGTGTTGATCTGCATTATTTCGGTCTGGTGCCGGATTATCAGGGGCGGGGATTGGCGAAATTCTTTTTCTCAGAGATTTTAGCGGCTGCATGGTCGCATAATCCGCAAAAGTTGCGGCTGGAGACAAATTCGCTTGATAGCCCACGTGCTTTGCAGCTTTACCAACGAATGGGCTTTGCCCCTGTTTCGACGGCAGAGGAAGTAATTACGCTCTGGAAATAGAGCGTAATCTATTTAGAAACCGCGGCCACCGGCAATATCTTCAATCCTTGCCTCGCGCGATAATTGGTTTTGAGCCTGCGGCTCTGTTCCGTCTGTTTTTTCAAAGACCACACAATTACGCCCCAGATTTTTCGCCTCATAGAGGCAATGATCTGCGCGACTGAAAATCTGCGAATTGCTATCGCTTTTATGGGCAAGTGCGCCGCCCGCGCTGATGGTCAGCGGCTCAACATGGTTCTGGCTGATATAGAATGGCGTATTTTCAATCTCAACGCGAATACGCTCACCAACGCTGATGGCCGCAGCGCGGCTGGCATTCGGCAGATAGACACAAAATTCTTCACCACCGACACGGCCAACCAGATCGCCTTTACGGGTTACATTCTGCAGCGCAAAGGCAATTAGTTTCAGCGCACGATCACCGACTGTATGGCCGTATTGATCATTGATATTCTTAAAATGGTCGGCATCAATCAGCAGCAGAGCACCGCTATCCAGTCGTGAGCGCACATTGCGCATCATCTCAAAAAAAGCCTCACGGTTATAAAGGCCGGTCATGTAATCGATCTTGGAACGTGCCTGTAATTCCTGATGGGCTTTTTCAAGATCCGTAAAGGCTTTTGACAGCTGGGAATTACGATGGAACACCACCGTCATGGTCGGAAATGCCGTAATCATCGGCAAAATCAGGCTCAAGGTGATGCCAACAAGACCGATAGGCTCGCTGCGGAAAATGCTGATAATCATGCTCAGAGCAACGCAAAGCAGCGCCGCCGCAGCAGAGACAACAAAGGCTTTTATGAGGGCAGATTTCATAGTTCGTATAAATATCCCTGAGCGCAGGCGGAGATCAAATATTTTATGGTTTGTATGAAATGTCCGAATATCAAATAAGTGCTATCTGAATACTGCATACTCCATAGAGCAATATTTATCGTAAGCCTAATAAAATCCGCATATTTACAACAACTTTATGAATGAGAAACTTTTGTTTTAGTAGTGTTGAATTCAAGCGCGAAGTCATCAGGCGAGCAGAGCCAGAATAATCAAAACCAGACCTGCCAGTGATACGCCCCAGATCAAGCTGCGGATATATGGAATTCCAAAGCCATAGGCGGGAATATAGAGCACGCGGCCGATAACGTAGATCCATGCACCGGTCAGCGTCAGAGTTCCTTCACGACCCGTGATATGTGCAATAATGATAGCCGCCAGAAACAGGGGCAGGGTCTCGAACAGATTGCGCTGCGCACGTTGCAGGCGACCTGTGACAATGCCAACCGGAGGTCCGGCCTCATCACGCGGGCCTGCATTATAATCAAGGCCAGTTTCACGGTTGCGAAACATAGCAGGAAGAAAAATCTGCACCAGTGCGATGATCAGCATCCAGACGGCGAGGGTCAGTTCTGTACTCAAAGTTATCTTCCGTTCATCAGGCGTGTGTGTTGCAGTGGATGTGCCGCAGCTAAAAAGTGCTGAAACGCTAAAAATGGCTGTTACTTTCCCCAATGAAATAGAAACTTGGTTAATATCGGGGCAGCTTCAGGTGAGGGTTAGAGCGATCCTTATGATCTAAGCTTTAGAGATTCATTATAACTAGCTGATAATTCAGTATTATTTTATCGTCTAAATGTTAATTTGTGCCGCAATGGCTGAAATGTTTTTACATGATAACGCCCCCTACTGCCTGAATATCTAGGCAGAAATTCTGTAAGACAAGGTTTGTGAGGGTGCGCAATTGGTGAATTTTAAGATTTCGTCAATATTTTCTTGCGAACAGTCGCCGTGGGTTGTGCATTTTTGCCTTGAATAAAGGTTTTGAACCTGTTTGGTTGTACGAAATTAAGGCTGTCAAAGTCTGGCTGGTATAAGAAACAGGAAAAAATGCCGGTATTGTTGCAGACTGATTTTTGTTTTTGGTAACGGGTTTGAGTAGCGTGATGAAGTTATTTCATAAGCAGCCATATGGGCCTGTTACAAAAGACAAGAAAAAGAGCGGGGGCTGGATGCTGCATTCTTCTCAAGTGAAACGTGTTCTCTATCTTGGTATTGTCGGTTTGCTGGCAACAGCCTGTGCGGCGCCTCAGCCGGAAGTCAAACAGCAGAAAAAACGTTCCAAGGAATATTTCGCAGAATCCGCCTATGGCGTTAAAGCCAGCCCGCGCGTTGCCAATGGCAAAAAAATTCCTCGTGGCGGTGGTCGCAATCAGGTTGGCAAGCCTTATAAAGTCAAAGACAAATGGTATAAGCCGAAGGAAGACCCGAATTATGTGAAGGTCGGCCGCGCTTCCTGGTATGGGTCGGCCTTTCATGGTCGCCTGACTGCCAATGGCGAAGTCTATGACATGGCGCATCTGACAGCTGCTCATCCGACCATGCCGCTGCCAAGCTATGCCCGTGTGACCAATACCGCTAATGGCAGTTCAGTGATCGTGCGTGTCAATGACCGCGGCCCTTATTCCAATGACCGCATTATTGATATGTCGGAAAAAGCGGCTGAGATGCTCGATTATAAGCATCACGGCACCGCAAATGTTAAAGTTGAATATGTCGGTCGTGCGCCACTTCATGGTCTGGATGATGCCTATCTGATGGCGTCTTACCGTCCTGCCGGTAGCAATGACAATATTGGTCAGCCTGCAACCGGTGTGATGATGGCGATGAATGGCCCGACACCGACATCGGCACCTAATCGTGCTGAGCAGGGTTCTGCCAGTGCCTTTGATCATATCTCCGGCCAGCCACAGCTGCCGTTCGGCTTTGCTGATGGTGCCGCACCGGCACTGCCATCCGTTATTCCGGTACCGCTCGATAAGCCATATGGTCTCTATGCGGCTGTGCAGAGTGATGTTCTGGTTAGTGCCTATGCTTCAAACCGCATTGCGCAGGCCAATGAGGGCATCTATTCCAAAGTGCTGATGCCGGATGCTGCATCCGTTGACTGGCGCAATGCGCAGGCTGCAAAATTCCTGAACTCAACTGCCGAGCAGGGTGAGTTTGTGGATCTCGGCACATTTAGCAGCAAGGTTGAAGCTGATCGTATTGCGGTAGCGCTTGGTAAGCTGGGAGCAATCAGCCGTTCCATGACACCGGAAGGCAATGGCGCGCTCTACAGCCTGACTGCAAAATCCCGCAACGGCAATAATGATGCGCTGTTGCAGGCTGCATGGGCTGTCGGTGCGAATGATGCCTTCGTGGTGCGCGCGGAATAAATCCACCATACACTGATTAAGTCTTGTTGAACGTCCGGTTTTACCGGACGTTTTTTTATTTCAGCTTCATGGATCGTCAATCATCGTGTTTTATTTTTAAATCCGGATAATTGAAATAATGAGCGGAGAGCAAGGTGATCTGGTTTCAAAGCGCAAATGACAAAGCAAAGCCTGCGCGTAAGGTCTGTTTTGCCGCTGTGCTGATGGTAACGCAATTTTTTAGCACGAATGCCCATAGTGCCGAACCGCCTTTTACCGTGAAATCCGAGCAGGTCTTGCTGTTTGATGCCGATACCGGCAGCGTTTTGTTTTCCCGCAAGGCTGATTTGCCTTTCCCGCCTGCATCACTGGCCAAACTGATGACTGCTGAAATTGCATTTCAGGCATTAGCTGAGGGCAAGTTGCAGCCGGTTACTGCTTTTACGGTCAGTGAGCATGCATGGCGTACCGGCGGTGCGCCATCTCGCACTGCAACGATGTTCGCCAGATTGAACTCACAGTTGACAGTCAATGATCTGATACAGGGAATTACGGTTCAATCGGCTAATGATGGCGCTATCGTACTTGCGGAGGGTATGAGTGGTAGCGAGCAGGCTTTTGCGCAGAAGATGAATGAACGGGCGCAGGCACTGGGTTTAAAACAATCGGTCTTTATCAATCCTACCGGCTTGCCTCAGGATGGCAAGCAGCAGGTGACTTTGACGGATATGGTGAAGCTGGCGCGGCATTTACACGACAGCTACCCGCAATATTATCCGCTTTATAATCAGGAAAGCTTTAGCTGGAATAATATTCTGCAGCGAAACCGCAATCCACTCCTGCGCCTCAATATAGGGGCTGACGGTCTTGCAATGGGCGGAACGAAAGAGACAGGGCTGTCGATTATTGCTTCTGCACAGCAAAACGGGCGGCGGGTTTATTTAGGGCTGAATGGCGCAAAATCTGTGCAGGACAGAACGGAAGATGCTGAAAAGCTGATCCGCTGGGCAATGAATGATTTTGTCAAAGCGCCTGTTTTTAACGCTGATACGGAAGTGGCGCAGGCCGCGCTTTATGGCGGCACACAAGGCTCGGTTGGGCTGGTGGTGCACGAGGCTGTGTCTGTGCTTGTGCCGGTTCAGGATAAAACCAAATTACGTTCACAGGTGATTTATGAAGGGCCGGTTGCCGCGCCAGTCACCAAAGGGCAGGAGATCGGCCGGATACAAATCCTGCATGATAAGGATATTCTGTTGGAGCGGCCGGTCTATGCGGCACAGGATGTTGCGGAAGGGACATTGCGTAATAAATCGCTTGATGCCCTTTATGAACTGGCAACGGGCTGGATACGTCGCTTGCTGAAATAAGGGCTTATTCGTTTTGTCGGTTTTATTTGACAAAGCCATGCCCATCCTCAATAAGCTTTATTCAAATTTCATTTCGACTGCTTAGGAAAATCAGAGCTTTGTCAGGATTGCTGATCACATTTGAAGGCGGAGAAGGCGCGGGGAAATCCACGCAGATTCTTGCTTTGGCTGATCATCTGCGCGCGCAAGGCTTTGAGGTGATTGTTACCCGTGAACCCGGTGGCTCGGCAGGCGCAGAGGCCGTTCGTCATGTGATTTTAAGCGGTGCGGCAGAAGTCTACGGACCCGCTATGGAAGCGCTGTTGTTTGCCGCAGCCCGCAGCGATCATGTTGATCAGAAAATCCGTCCTGCAATTGAATCTGGACAGATTGTACTGTGTGATCGCTTTATCGATTCCAGCCGTGTTTATCAGGGCATCAGCGGGAATCTTGATCCGCAATTTATGCAGTCGGTAGAACGCATTGCCATTGACGGCACCATGCCTGACCTGACTTTCATTCTCGATATTCCGGCAGATAAAGGTCTGGCGCGCGCAGGTTTGCGCCGCGGGACTGAAGTGGCTGACCGTTTTGAAAAAGAAACTATTTCCACCCATGAGGCACGCCGTCAGGCATTTTTGACCATTGCCGCGAATGAACCGCAACGCTGCAAAGTGATTGATGCAGACCGCACAGTCGATGAGATCAGCGCGGAGATCGCCGCATTGGCTGATGCAACGCTGAAACAGCGGGAGGTGTCTGCCCATGGCTGAACAGGCACCAAACAGCACTTATGATGCGATTGACGGCGTTCCGGCACCGAATGCGACCGCTTTTCTGACTGCCCATGAGGATGTGCGGACATTTCTTGCACAAGCCTATCAGGAAGGCCGCATGCACCATGCGCTGCTGTTTGAAGGTTTGCAGGGCATAGGCAAAGCGACAACCGGCTTTCATCTTGCTGGTCATATGCTGAAATATCCGGATAGTGCAGCGGCACCGCAGCAGCTTGATACGCCGGATTTAGAAGCCGCACCTTATCGTCAGATTTCACAGGGCATGCATCCGGCACTTTTGCATATTACACGGCCATATGACGCCAAAACCGGCAAATATCGCACGGCGATTACCGTTGAAGAAATCCGCCGTATCACGCATTTTTTGAGCCGCACGTCCGGTGATGGTGCATGGCGTATTGTTATTATCGACCCTGCGGATGATATGAACCGTAATGCTGCCAATGCTTTGCTGAAAACTCTGGAAGAACCACCTGCACGGGCGCTGTTTATTCTGATTTCGCATTCATCCGGCCGTTTGCTGCCAACGATCCGCTCGCGCTGCCAGTCACTGGCTTTCAAACCGCTGAATGATAATGAGTTGAAACGCGCACTGGAAGTTGCAGGCAGAGATGTCGGCATTGATGTGCAGGATCAGGCTTATTTCGCTGCACTCAGTGTGCGGGCTGAAGGTTCTGTGCGCAAAGCTTTGTTGTTGGTGGCGCATGGCGGACTCGAAATCACCGATACGGTTGACGCTGTGCTGAGCGGCAATCATTTTGATTTGCCAAAGGCGCAGGCGCTTGCCTCTGTGCTTGGTGGCCGTGAAGCCGATGTGCAGAACCAGCTTTTCCTTGAATATTTGCTGGATAAAGCTGCCGGACAGGCGCTTAGCCTTGCGGAACAAGGACAGGTTGTGCAAGCCAGCCAATGGTCACAGTTCTGGGATGATCTGCGCCGTGAGGCGCTGGAGACAGAGAGCTATAATCTCGACCGCAAACAGGCGGCGCTGATCATGATGGAAAAGATGCATCGCGCAATGCGCAGCGGCATGCCGGTCTGAGGCTTGAGACCGGCCGATGCCGCCGAGCAAGCCGGTCGCTGTGGAAGTACTGAAATGTACCACTCACACGATCAAAAACTGCATAAACAAGCATGAGTTTCTGATTTAGATGCATTTAGGGCTGACTTCACGCCTGACATGCGATATGCCGGTTTTATCAGTTATCATCATATTGACTTCATGAGATAAAATATCTCGACAAGACGGATCCGACATGAGCCGCGAAAAATTTTATATCACCACCCCGATCTTTTATCCTAACGGTACGCCGCATATCGGTCATGCCTATACATCGATTGCTACTGATGCCATGGCGCGCTTCCAGCGTCTGGACGGCAAAGATGTGCTGTTCCTGACCGGTACAGACGAACATGGTCTGAAAATGCAGCAGACCGCCGAGAAGGAAGGCATTACGCCGCTTGAACTGGCAGATAAGAACTCTGCCGTGTTCCGCGAAATGCTGGCGAAAATCGGCTCCAGCCATGACCAGTTCATCCGCACCACGGAAGAGCGTCATTACAAAGCTTGTCAGGATATCTGGGAGCGCATGGTCGCTAACGGCGATATCTATCTCGACAGCTATGCTGGCTGGTATTCCGTTCGTCAGGAAGCTTATTTTGACGAAAGCGAAACAACCGTAGGTGAAGACGGCGTGCGCCGTGAGCCGATCGGTTCGCCGGTAGAATGGCATGAAGAAGAAAGCTATTTCTTCCGTCTGTCAAAATACCAGCAGCCGCTGATTGACTATTTCGAAAAGCATCCGGAATTTGTCGGTCCATCTGAGCGCCGCAATGAAGTGCTGAGCTTCATCAAATCCGGCCTGCGTGACCTGTCCGTTTCCCGCACTACCTTTGACTGGGGTGTGCCGGTACCAGGTAACGACAAGCATGTGATGTATGTCTGGGTTGATGCGTTGACCAACTATCTCACCGCTATCGGCTATCCGGATATGAATGCGGAGAAGGCACAGTTTTGGCCAGCAACTGCCCATATTCTGGGTAAAGACATTGTGCGTTTCCACGCTGTTTACTGGCCTGCATTTCTGATGTCTGCCGGTCTGCCTCTGCCGGAACGTGTTTTCGCGCATGGTTTCCTGTTCAATCGCGGCGAGAAAATGTCGAAATCGGTCGGTAACGTGATCGACCCGTTCGCATTCATTGACCGTTACGGTCTGGATCAGGTGCGCTATTTCTTCCTGCGTGAAGTGCCTTTCGGTCAGGACGGCAGCTATAATCACGAAGCGATTGTAAACCGCACCAATGCCGATCTCGCCAATGATCTTGGTAATCTGGCACAGCGCTCGCTGTCGATGATCGCCAAGAACTGCGAAGGCAAAGTGCCGGAAAAAGCCAATTTCCATGAGGAAGACACAGCTATTCTGAAACTGGCTGAAGAAGCGCTGGATATCGCCCGCAATGCGATGAAAGTTCAGGCTATCCATCAGGCTCTGGCGGCAATCTTCAACGTGGTATCGGAGGCCAACCGTTACTTCGCGGCTCAGGAGCCTTGGGCTCTGCGCAAAACTGATCCGGTTCGTATGGGTACAGTTCTGTATACGACCGCAGAAGTGCTGCGTCGCGTTGCGATCATGACTCAGGCCTATATCCCGACATCTTCAGCCAAGCTGCTGAATATTCTGGGTATTGCGGAAGACAAGCGTAGCTTCGCCGATCTCGGTGAAGTGCTGGTAAGCGGTGCTGAACTGCCGGCACCAGAGCCGATCTTCCCGCGTTATGTGGAAACTGAAGAGTAAAATCTTATATAAGATACGGGCGAATTATCGCCCGTATCATTTTCCCGAGCGCTAAACCTCGGGCAGGACTTTTATTATGCTTGTAGACAGCCATTGCCATCTCGATTTCGCTGATTTTGCAGAAGAGCGTGACGCGATTATTCAACGGGCACTTGATGCCGGTGTTGAAAAAATGATCACCATCTGCACCCGTGTGAAGAAGTTTGATCAGATCCTCGCCGTTGCAGAGAGCTATGATCAGGTTTATTGCTCGGTCGGCACCCATCCGAATAATGCGCATGAAGAACTGGATGTGACAGCTGATGAGTTGGTGCGTCTGGCGCAGCACCCGAAGGTTGTGGCCATCGGCGAGGCTGGTCTGGATTATCATTATGATTATTCAACGCCGGAAGCGCAGCGTCAGGGCTTGCTGACCCATATTGAGGCATCGCGCCGTACACAATTGCCACTTGTGATCCATGCCCGCAGTGCGGATGAGGATATGGCAGTATTGCTGCGTGAAGAAACTGCCAAAGGTGCGTTTCCGTTCATTTTGCATTGCTTCTCATCAGGGATTGAGCTGGCGCGTACCGGCGTTGAGCTGGGCGGCTATGTGTCTTTCTCCGGTATTATCACTTTCAAAAACTCTGCAGAAATTCGTGAAGCGGCAAAAATCGTGCCGCATGATCGTTTGCTGGTAGAAACAGATGCACCTTATCTGGCACCAATGCCGCATCGTGGTAAACGCAATGAACCGTCCTTTGTAGCGCATACAGCTGCGGTACTGGCGGATGTCATTGGTGTGAGTGATGCGGACATTCGCCGGATTACCGGTGAGAATGTGCTTCGCCTTTTCACCAAAATATCACGCTGATGATTCTGAATTAAATTATCAGAAAAACATTGCAACCTTTTGATATTTAAATATTAAAAGACGTATAAAAGCGGAATTGACATATGTCTGACTTCTATCGCTTTACAGTTCTTGGTTGCGGCTCATCTCCGGGTGTGCCGCGTCCGAACGGCGATTGGGGAAATTGCAATCCGCTCAACCCGAAGAACCGCCGTCGTCGCGCATCGCTGATGGTGGAGCGGGTCAGCAGCGCCGGCATAACGCGTGTGGTGATTGATACGGGGCCGGATTTTCGTTCCCAGATCATTGACGGTCTTGAAGGCAAGCCTGACCGTCATCTCGACGCTGTTGTTTATACGCACCCGCATGCCGACCATATCCACGGCATTGATGATCTGCGCAGCTTCATGCTGGACAATAAGAAGCTGATGCCGGTCTATGCCAACCGCTTTACGCTCAACCGGCTCTACGAGGCTTTTGGCTACTGTTTTGCTACGCCTTACGGCTCCAGCTATCCGCCAATTCTGAGAGCGCATGAAATCACCAATACGGAGGATTTCAGCATTAACGGGGCAGGCGGCGCAATCCGCTTTCAGGCAATGCCATTGGTGCATGGCGATATTACCAGCCTTGGTTTTCGTATCGGCAATGTGGCTTATTGCTCTGATGTGAACGCTTTCCCGCCGGAAACCGCTTCTTCATTGGAAAATCTGGATGTTTTACTGATCGACGCACTGCAATATAAAACACATCCGAGCCATTTCAGTCTTGATGAAGCTTTGGATTGGATTGCACGTCTGAAACCGCGCCATGCTATACTCACCCATATGCATGTGCCGCTGGATTATGATGCTGTGCGTGCAGCTTTGCCTGAAAACATCGAGCCAGCCTATGACGGTCTGGCATTTGAAGTAAAAGCGTAAAATCTCAGCAAAGACTAGAGCGCTATGTGCTAAACTTGGCACGCAAAGGCCGCTCTAATATTCTAAAATTAGAGCATATTTTTATTTCAAACTGGTTCAAGTTTAGAGAATTATGCTCTAATTTGATAAACTGGCCGCAACTTTTCGTGGAGTTGTGATTTTTCGCACAAATCGGGTGAGTGGCATTTCTATCAGTTTATAAATCATGATGCCGGTAATTGCAGAGCCAATGAATGCGACTGCAAAATAGAATGTGCCGTAAAGCGGTGCAACCGGTACAATTTTACGGATAACTGCCAGAAACAGAATATGGCTCAGGTAAATACTGTAAGAGGCCTCTCCTAACAGAACGCCAATACGGCCAATGATTGTGACTGGTTTGAATCGGCATAATAAAGCCATGATGACACAGAGGAATGGCATAACATATTCCAGTGGTTGCAAATAAAGCGGCCAGCTTGCTTTATCCGTTGACCATGAAAATGCGATAGCACAAAGAACGGCTAAAAACATCCAAAGCAGGTTGAGATTGGCTGTCTGAAACAAAGCAAGCTTTCTGTAAAGAACACCCAGCCAGACACCCGCAACGAATAAGAGTAAGAGCGGATTAGCGTAGAAGCCAAACAGTGTTTTCGGGTCGTTTATTTCTGAGGACGGTAAGGTCGTCATTCCCCAGATGACCAGCGAGAGCATTATGGTTGTAAAACCGTTCAAGGCTGCTCTTTTGGGTAATGCTAGAAACACAGCAAAGATCAGATAGAAAAACATTTCATAATTGAGAGTCCACCCAGGTCCTAAAACGGGCTGTATAATGTCTCCTGATGAGGGATCGACAGGGACTATAAAATACATGGATTTTAGCATATATAAGACGGAGATTTCTTTACTTGCAGTAGCAATAAACAGTCCAGCGGCAATGAAAGTCATGACCCAGTAAAGTGGTACAATACGAATAATACGGTTGACCATAAAACGTAAAGATTCACCGGGTTCGCCGAATTTTTTGTCATTGGTCAATGCCATTACAAAGCCGCTGATAACGAAGAATGACATAACGCCGATGCCGCCAAGCTTCCACGCCATAGCATGATAAGGCTGCTGAATATTATAAACAGTGAAAATATGAATAAGGCTGTGATCTGCAACAACAAGCAGCGCCGCCACTGCACGTAATATTTGTATAGAATAAATTGTATTTGCTTGATTTTTATTGTCAGACACTACGCTACACCTGAAATCCATATTTCAAACATTTATGGTGTATTGTTGACATGTTTTAAAATTTAAATAATTGATGAGGGGGATGATTAATATTGATGAAAAGATATAAGAACTGCATGTAAAATACTCTTTTTGAGAGGTTCCGCTTATATAAGGAATCCGGTAAAAATCATTTTCCTATGAGGAGGAAACTGATTTATGAAATTTACATTTGCTGAGCCTCAGCGCGCGCATAATCCGGCTATGTTTCTCTCGGCTGGTGCACGTAAGCCTAATCCCGAAGTACCTGAGCGCATACAGCGACTTCTGACCGGCGTAAATGATGCTGGACTTTCAATGATTGCAGCGCAGGATCACGGTCTGACGGCGGTGAGTGCTGTGCATAGCCCTGAATATCTGGAGTTTCTGCAGACCATTTACGGCCAGTGGCAGACAATCAATGGTGCATCGGATGAAGTCATTCCGAACATCCATCCGAACCGTCGTGATTTTTCCTATCCGACATCACCGGTTGGCCGTGCAGGTTACCATATGGCCGATACTGCATGTCCGATTGCTGCCGATACGTGGAATTCGGCCTATTGGAGCGCGCAGACTGCGATTGAAGCCGCTAAACTGGTGCAAAATGGTGAGCCTGCAGCCTATGCGCTGTGCCGCCCGCCCGGTCACCATGCCTATGCTGACATGGCTGGCGGATTTTGCTTTCTGAACAATTCGGCGATTGCCGCGCAAATTCTGCGTGAGAGCCATGATCGCGTCGTCATTCTTGATGTTGATTTGCACCATGGCAACGGCACGCAGGGCATTTTCTACCATCGTGCAGATGTGATGACGGTTTCCATCCATGTTGATCCGTCGGTGTTCTATCCGTTCTTCTGGGGATATGCATCGGAGCGCGGCGAGGGTGCGGGGCTTGGCTATAATTACAACCTGCCTTTGGCGCGTGGTTCCGGCAATCAGGAGTTTCTCGATGCACTGGATCTGGCACTGGATCGTATTCGTGCCTATCGCCCCGGTGCTTTGGTGGTGGCTCTCGGGCTTGATGCTTCCGAGCATGATCCGTTTGGCGGCTTTACCGTTAATGAGCAAGGCTTCACCAGTATTGCTCAGAAATGCGCCAGTCTGAAGCTGCCGACTGTGATTGTGCAGGAAGGCGGCTATATTTGTGATCAGCTCGGCGGAAATCTCACGCATTTTCTGCGTGGATTTGGTGGCTGATTATTATCAGAATTACTACAAGCGGGTGAATATATGTCACCCGCTTATATAAGGTTTTATCTTCTTATAATAAAAAATGAACCGTAAACTGAATATTGCTGTTCCGCTGAAAATGCGTTTATGTATATTGAATAAAAATTTCTAAACTAACCTACGGAATCTATTCAGACTTTTAAATCTGCATTTTTAATGATTTTCCTTCTCATAGCTTTACATTGCATTCAGGAGTAATCCGGCCTTCAATCATCCTTAAAAGGGGATATCTGATGTGTTTAGCCTGTAATCCCGCCGTCACAGCCATTCTTAAAAATGCAGCCTCACGGCGCAATTTCCTGAAATATATGGGCGTGGCCGCGACATCCGTTTTTGCTGCTCCGGTCTTAAGTGGTGGTTCTGCATTGGCCGCTTCACCAGCTGACGGCCCCGCTGATATCATTTTCAAGGGCGGCACAATTCTTACTGTTAATAAGGATAATACCCATGCAGAGGCTGTCGCTATTCGTGGCGATAAGATTATCGGTGTTGGCAAAGCTGATGATGTGCTGGCGCTGAGGGGTGCTCAAACGCGGATCATTGACCTTCAGGGGCGTACACTGACACCGGGCTTGATTGATCCGCATATGCATTCAACATTTGTGGTGCTGGACGACTGGATTGATGTCAGCCCGATGGCCACACCGAGCTTTGCTGAGGTTTGGACGCAGTTGCAGGAAGGTGCGGCAAAGGCAAAATCCGGAGACTGGATTCGTGCCAAAAATTTTGACCCGAGTATTACGCTGGATGCGCGTCCGCCGACTTTGGCTGAACTGGATGCTTTAGCGCCTGATAATCCGTTTTTCATGATCGAGAGTAATGGTCATATTGCTTATGCCAATAGTTTCGCAATGAAACTGTCCGGCGTTACCGAAGAAGTTAAGGACCCGTCAGGCGCGCGTTTTGTACGTGATACTAACGGTAAGCTCAGCGGCAGGCTGGAAGAGAGCGCGGCGCAAGAGCCGTTTATCGCAAAAATGCCTCAGCCGACGGCACAGGAAATTCAGAAGCGTATTCGTAATATGTTTGATCATGCGGCATCGGTTGGCTGTACCAGCCTGCATGATTGCAGTATTGGCATGCTGTCCGGCACGAATGATATTGCTCTGCTTGATGCAGTCATGGCTGATAATCCTCCGGTACGCTATCGCGGTATGCTGATTTCAACACTGATGGATGAATGGGACAAAATTGGTATCAAACCCGGCCATGGCAATGATCTGTTCCGGATTGGTGGCATCAAAGCTTGGGCGGATGGTTCCAATCAGGCGGAAACCGGCTATCAGCGCGAGAATTATCTCGACAAAAACAGTCGCGGCACACTGAATTACAGTCTTGAGCAGATCACAGCAGTAATCCAGCGGGCGCATAAAGGCGGTTGGCAGGTTGGCGTGCATGCCAATGGCGATGCGGCAATTGATACGGTGCTTGAGGCCTATCAGGCAGTGTTGCAAAATGAGGGCGAAAATAATCTCAGACACAGGATTGAGCATTGCAGCGTATTCCATCCGGAGCAGATGGAGAAAATGGTGCAGCTCGGTTTGTCACCGTCATTTCTGATCGGACATGTACGGTGGTGGGGAAAAGCTTTCCGCGATCGCATTCTGGGGCCGGAACGCGCAAAATATTATGATCCATGTGCCTCTGCTCTGGCTGCAGGATTACGAATTTCCTTACATTCCGACTGGAGTGTAACGCCGATTGAGCCCTTACGTTATATGCAGGACGCAGTGAGCCGCATCATGAATGAAGGCGGTGGAGTTTTCTTCTCTGATGAATGTATCTCAGCGGATGCGGCTTTACGCGCTGTAACAATTGATGCTGCATGGCACTGTCATATGGATGATATTGTCGGCAGTATTGAAGTCGGGAAATATGCAGACTTCGCTATTCTCGAGCATGATCCGACCAGCGGTGTAGCCGATATTGGCAAAATTAAAGTCAGTGAAACATGGATGGCAGGGGAGCAACGCTACTCAGCATGATATTTTCGTGAATACCTGTTTTTGCGGAATATTTTGATTTAAATTACCTCAACTATAATTGAGGTATGACTATGAGTTCCGGCAAGCTAAAAGATACGCTGACAGTGGGTGATGTTGCCCGCCGCAGCGGTATTCCGGTTTCCACAATCCATTTTTATGAAACAAAAGAGCTGATCGCCGGCTGGCGTACAGCCGGAAATCAGCGGCGTTATCATCGCGCGGTGTTGCGGCGTATTGCGATTATCCGGATTGCGCAGCGGGCAGGGATTTCGCTCGCTATTATTCATGATGCACTGAAGGATTTGCCGCATGACCATGTGCCGACTGCACGCGACTGGCGGCAATTTACCAATAAATGGAAAGATATGCTGGAAGAACGTATTGTCAGCCTGATGCAATTACGTGACCAGATTGCCACTTGTATCGGCTGTGGTTGTCTTTCATTGGCGGATTGCCCGTTACGAAACCCGGATGACCGGTTGGCACAACAAGGTGTAGGGCCGCAGCGTTTAGTACAAAAAAATCTCTGAATTAGCGAATAAAGTTTTTTATATTTAATGCTTGACCTCAACTTATCTTGAGGTTTTATAAGCGTGTCGGTGCTTGCGACAACTGGTCAATTTGGCAGTTGTTGCCGGCATTCTTTTCAAGTGCCGCATGATTTCCGCATTGGTGCAAACCGGCGCAGGCATGTGGTCGCAAAGACCCCTTTGCGTTTTATCGCTTTTGGAGAGCCGACATGAATAGAGATGGAACTGATACAAAACCGGCGACTGCAGCCACTCTGTCCGCGACACATTTCAACACCATGAAAATCAAGCGCCTCTCAGGCCATAAGGGGTGATGAAATGCCGGTCATGATTACAAGAATACTGGATGCGCAGTGGTTCGATGTTTTGGCACGTATTCTGCTGACACTGGTGTTTTGGACAAGCGGTCTGGGTAAATTATTCGACTTTACAGCCAGTGCAGGCATTATGGATGACTTCGGCCTGCAACCGGGTTGGGCCTATAATATAGCCACGCTGATCCTGCAGATCGGCGCCTCGCTGATGATTATCTGTAACAGAGGTGTGTGGTTGGCCACAGGTGCGCTTGCTGTTTTTACAGTGCTGACAATTCCGATTGCACATCCGTTCTGGGCAAAGAGCGGTGAGGAGGCTTTTCGGGATATAACCGTGGCACTTGAGCATATATCTGTGATTGGTGGTTTAGCGGTATATGCTGCCTACTATCGCCATAAAACAAAATATTCGGGCTCTTGAGACTCTTCAAATTTGCCATCTCTCCGCAGTAATAACTTCGGAGAGATGGGGGACGATCAAGTCATGTAATTCGCTATAATATTAATAAATAACAGTGAAATACTGAAAATAGTAATCAGGGATATGATCCAGATACCAAAGGCTTTCATTTCAGCATATTGAGTGCCGGATTGGCTTTTCAGATATTTTCTTTCAGCAAAAGCTGCGATTGCAACCGAAAGTGGTAGCCCTATTAATAATAGCGACACTATCAGTGTTGTTGCCTTGAAAATCACAGTGTGCTCCTTTTCTTCAGATCGTTTTCACGACTGTTCTTTAAAATTTACAATGCATTATCAAAAATTCAATATTAATAAAGATTGTTTTATTTATATGATTTTATGTCGAAAAAATGTTTCGTTAATATTTATAATGCTTAAATTACTGATACTTAAACTAAATATTTTTCTATAACTATAGTATAATTTCTGTCTCTTAATATTGAAAATATTTTTAAAATCTGCCATTGCGTCCGCATTAGCGGGAGGGACCGCATGCTGGCATTTCCAATACTCTGTGATGCTATTAGGCAGAGAAGACAAATTCGTTTTATTTATAAATCACTTCGCTGGATGGTGGAACCGTATCTGCTCGGCTACTCGCCGGATGGTGATATGGTTTTAAACGGCTGGGTTGTATCACATCGCCATGAAACAGGCTGGCAGCAATTTCATGTGCCACTCATTTCAAATGCCGTTTTGATGCAGAAGCGTTTTTTACGGGCGCGGTCAGATTATAATCCTTATGATAAATCTATCGCGCAGGTGGTCTGGCGTTTTGAAGGCTTCAATGCATCCTTCGACGTCAGCGAGATCTGAGTGACCATGCAGCAGTCTGTTGTGATTGCTGCATGGAACGACATGAATTAAACAGCTCTGAGATCTTGCACCCAACGGCCAGCATTGCGGGCATCTGCCTCATGCGGTTCATCGCGCCATGTTTCTGCAAGGCTTGCCTGATACCAGCTCTGCATAGCAGGCTGACTGCGCAGGAAATCAGCATAGTTTGCTGCTTTGCCGCTGAGCTTGATGCCGTAGGTCTGGAACCGGAAGACAACGGGTGCAAAAAATGCATCGGCGGCACTGAATTTTTCACCAGCCAGAAACGGCCCGCCGAACGTATCCAGCCCCTCAGTCCAAAGCTGTTCAATGCGGGTAATGTCTCTGAGCAGAGCAGGTTCTGTTTTATCACTGATATCAATGCGCAAACCGATATTATTGGTGCAAATGCTACGCAATGTATGGAAGCCTGAATGCATTTCTGCGGTCGCGCAGCGTGCCCAGGCTTTGGCTTTTTTATCCTGCGGCCAGACCAACGGATAGTCATCCGCTACATATTCAGTGATGGCGAGAGAATCCCAGACAGCAATAACGCTGCCATCTTTTTGCCGGTCGGAGAGACAAGGCACCTGACCGGTCGGAGACGGATTTTTATGCCAGTCCGCACTACCGAACGGGATCAGGACTTCTTCAAAAGGGATTTCGAGCTGTGTCATCAAGAGCCACGGCCGGAGGGACCATGTGGAGTAGTTTTTATTCGCGATAATGAGTGTGTACATAGCATTAAATCCCTGATGCAGATGCAACACTCATTCCATGAAATAGCTGTCCGGCATAGAAAAAACAGCAAACTGTAGCAAAAATTGATACAGGCTTGACAAAATCTTATAAAATCAAAGCAATGCTTGTGAAGCTTGATAGGGCAGTATGCTCTCGCGTGTTCCCATGAAATTTCGAGAATAGTGGACAGGATTTATGCATATCAGACCTTTTGTTTCAGAGGATCGTTACAGGCTTACAGAAATTTGGCGCGCAGCCGTTGAGACAACCCATGATTTTTTGACTGTTGCTGATATTGAGTATTACGAACCGCTTGTACGCGATAATTATCTGCCTGCCGTGGAAGTCTGGGTTGCAGAAGATGCGCAGGGCGTACTCACCGGTTTTATCGGCCTGTCTGAAAACAAAGTGGAAATGCTGTTTGTTGATCCGGCCGTTAAAGGGCAGGGCATTGGCCGCTCATTGCTTGACCATGCACATAGCCTGAAAGGCCGTCTTGACGTTGATGTGAATGAGCAGAACCCGTTAGCACTGGGCTTCTATCTGAAATATGGTTTTATCCAGACCGGTCGATCAGAGACAGACAGTGAGGGTAGACCCTTCCCGATTATTCACCTGGCGCAGCCTCAGACCTGCTCTTGAGATAAGCAAAAAGATCATCAATCTGGCTTTCCCAAAGTCCCCAGAAACGCATACTGGTGCCCGGCATCATTGTTTTCGGCGACGTCAGAAATTCTTTGAGCGTTGCATCATTCCAGATCAGGCCGTTTTCACCGGCCTGTTTCATGGCTTCAGAATAACGAAAGCCTTCAACTGAGCCTGCTTTTCGCCCTTGCAGATCCATCAGGTGAGGACCCATACGGTTTGTCGGCTGATCCAGTGTATGGCAAAAATAGCATTTCTTATAAATCTTCTCACCATTCTTCACATCAGCTTCCGCTTGTGCTGTTACAGATGCCAGTAGCGAGAGAATGAGGAATGAAGTTTTTAAAGCGCGAAACATTGCAGATACCAGTCAGTCATAAGTCTGTTCAGGATGCTTTAGGCCGGATCGGTATCAGCTGCAATGCGGCACCGGTAAAACCGCTGTGTACCGGTGCCACATTATATTAGCCCTTTTGTCCTAATGTCAGCGCCAGAGTTAGTAATGCAGAGATTATGCAGTAAGCGACCAGTGGCAGTACCGTATCACCGCCCAGAAGCAGCACAGCAATGGTTCCGCCAATACTGACCGCCAGACTTTCAATGCAATAATAGATTGCTGTGGCCATGCCGGCATAATCGCCAAAGGCTTTAAGTGCGCCATTGGCTGTGACTGAGCAGGTTAGCGAAATACCGGCCGCGACAATCCACATGATCAGGATGAAGGCGAGGAGGTTCAGTTCTGTGACCCAGCCTGCAAAGAACAGCAGGATACCGCCAGTCATAATCAGCAAGACACCACGTCTCAAAGTGCCGCGCAGCCCCCACCATTTGGTGTAATTGCCTGCAAAGCGGGCGAAGATCACCATGACAATTGCAACACTTGCAAAGCACAGGCTGAATGTAACGGAAGACAGGCCGAGCTTATCCATCAACAGGCGAGGTGATGTCGAGAAATAGACAAAAAATGCGCCCATTGCTGTACTGAAACCGGTGGTATAGGTCCAAAATGGCCGGTTTGTCAGAATGGATTGCAATTTTCTCCATGCTTTCTGCCCGCCATCACGGTGTCTTCTCGGACGCGTTTCAGGCCAGCGTATTGCGGCATGGATAGTGGCTAAAGTACCGCAGACAGCCAGCAGCCAGAAAATGCTGCGCCAGCCGAACTGAATATCCAGCAAAGAGCCAAGCAGCGGTGCCAGTGCCGGTACAAAAGCCAGCATGGAACCAAACAGGCTGTAGATCACAGCGCTTTCCGGTCGGTCTGCATAAACATCCCGCACCGTGGCAAAGGTTGCCACCAGCATGGCCGCGGCACCAGCTGCCTGTAACAGGCGTAAAGCCAGAAACAGATTGGCGGAGCCGGTGAGCGCCAGACCTGCTGATGCTGCGCTGAATAGAAGTGCACCACCAAGCAAAACCGGTCTGCGACCGATTTTATCCGATAGGGGGCCGAAAATCAGCTGTCCGGTTCCCAGTAAAGCCATATAGAGGCTGAGGGTCAGCTGCACCATTGCCGGACTGGTTTGCAGGGCCTCTGTCATATGCGGAACCACGGGAAGATAAATATCCATCCCCATGGAGGCCAAAAGATCAAAAGGCGCCATCAGAAAGAGCGCTGCGCCAAGTGTAAAGTGCCATTGCACCGGCAGATTTCCCTCTGCGGGTTGCAAGAACCGATTTTTCAAAGAAGACATGAGTTGAATCCACATGAATGTGGCATGCACACAGAACATCATCCGCAGCAGCGCTTAAAGCATCCGGCGGAGCATGGTTCTGAATGTTACGCCGTAAATTTACTTCAGATGATAAAATTTACGGCTGACGGGTTGCGGATTCGACTTTTCTCATAATGCGCATTCTTTAGGTCATTTATCGGGATATTGTCAAAGTTCTGTTTGAGTGTCGCTCGGGTGCTGATTTCAGTTTGCCGACAATCTGACTTGCAGATAAATTGTTCCGGAGATTTGTCTGCCTGATTACATGGCAACGCCTGAGGAGCTAACGATGGCTAAACTGGTTATTGAAAAATATAGTGAAGGTCAGTTTGAGCAAAGAGTGAATGTTCCGCTTTTTCTGGTGCGGATTGCTGCGCGCATTTTGCCGGATGCAGCACTCGCTCAGCTAAAGATTAAAGGTATTGACCTCAGAACGCTCTGGGCTGCCAGCATTGCAAACCAGCCTTATCAGACAGTTTTGGATATACGTGAAAAACGCCGGAACAAGACTGTCGTAATTTCGCTGCAGGACTGATCACACCATCCGGGTTTACAGATACGCCGCTCTGTGAAAACCCGCTGATAAACACAAATGTGAGTGGTTTGATCCCCATGCGGCACTATGAGCGCAGGAAGAATGACGGTCTTTGATTGACTGTGCGGTGGATTTTTGCCAAATCAGCGCAAATGATTTTCATAAAAGCGCAGGCTCATGCCTGTATAATGCTTTTGTGTTTATTCCAGAATGTTGCAGCGTTTCATGTAAGTCCTCTCAGGCAGATGCTGTAATGTGAGATTGAGATTATGACGTGCATCAGATGCACAGGAAAGGTTTAGGGCTATGACAGCCGATTTCCGCGAGCTTCGTGTTAATATGGTTGATACGCAGATCCGCACGACGGATGTGACGGATCTTGCTGTTCTGGATGCTTTTCTGGCAGTTCCGCGTGAAGAATTCGTACCGGCACAGCGTCGTGAACTTGCTTATATCGATGAAGATCAGGTTCTGGCAGAAACAGCAGAAGGTGTGCGCTATCTGATGGAGCCGTCTCCGGCAGCCCGTCTGGTGCAGCTCGCTGCCGTGAAAAAACAGGACGTGGTTCTGGATGTCGGCTGCGGCACCGGCTATCTGGCTGCGGTTCTGTCTCAGCTGGCAAGCTCGGTAATTGCTCTTGAAAGCAATCCGGATTTTGTAGCGGCAGCAACTGAAAAACTGCAGACACTCGGCTGTGACAATGTTGTTGTTGTCAGCGGTGAACTGACAGCCGGCTATGCCAAGGAAGCTCCGTTTGACGTCATCATCATCGAAGGTGCTGTGGATTTCGTTCCGGAAGCGCTTCAGGCTCAGCTCAGAGACGGCGGCCGTTTGGTTGCTATTGAAGGGCAGGGTAATATGGGCGTTGCACATATTTACGTTAAAGAAGACGGCATCGTTTCTCGTCGTGGTGTATTTAACGCGGCTGTGAAATTGCTTCCGGGCTTTAGCCGTTCGGCAGAATTTGTATTCTGATCAGCTGCGAAATGAATATAATGAAAAAGCCTGCCTGAGTTCGCTCCGGCAGGCTTTTTGTTTAACACAGATATTTGAGCTTAAAATTTGCGTATAAACTGGTATGTTTCGTTTGCTGAAAGCACATTAAACCGCCTGCAAGGCGTAAAATTGTGCAAAATAGGGCAGATCGGTAATTGTTGTTTTGGCAACAATAACAATTTGTTTATTAATGAGTTAGCCTGACGGGTGGAAAATCCGATTTTTACCCGTTATTAGCAAATACCCGAATGAGTTTGGGAATTTTGATTCGAATTGTATGGGGTAAACCGTGGTCAATTTCAGCAAACAGGTTTTAGCTGTTGCACTTTTAGCGAGCACGGTACTCGCACCGGCACCTGCCATGGCGGAAACGCTGTTTGGTGCTATGCAAAAAGCGTATCACAATAATTCGTCACTGAATTCATCCCGCGCGGGTCTTCGCGCCGTTGATGAAGATGTGGCGATTGCCAAATCCGGCTACCGTCCGACTTTGAATGGTACCTATAAATATGGTCGCAGCCGTAATGGCACGACAGACCAATACTCAACTTCAGGCGAAGTCGGCATTCAGCTGAACCAGACTTTGTTTGATGGTTTCCAAACAAAAAACAGCGTGGCGGCGGCCGAAAGTAACGTATTCGCCCAACGCGAAAATCTTCGCAATGATGAGCAGAACCGTCTGTTTGAAGCTGTAACAGCCTATATGGATGTGTATCAGAATCGTCAGATCGCTTCACTGCGTCAGAAAAATCTGGCTGCAATGAACGAGCTGGTTCGCTCTGCCAAAGCACGCCTTGATGTTGGTGAAGGCACACGCACTGACGTGGCGCAAGCTGATGCGCAGCGTTCTGCTGCTATTGCTCAGCTCAATGCAGCTCAGGCAAATGTAAAGTCTGCTGAAGCTGTTTATCGTCAGGTAACTGGTGCGGCTCCAGATAAATTGCAGGCGGCCAAGCCAGCCGGTAAGTCTATGCCAAAGAGTATTGCTCAGGCTTATGCTATTGCTGAAGCCGGTCATCCGGGCATTAAAGCAACCCAGTTTGCTATGGATGCTGCCGGGCATAATGTGAAAGCCAAAGAAGGTGCATTGCTGCCGACAGTTGGTCTCACAGCCTCTGCGTCTCACTCTACGGTTTATTCCGGCCTGCCAATGGCCGGCGATGGTAATTCCGCATCGATCGGTGTTGGTGTTACTGTGCCGATCTATTCCGGCGGTAAAAATTCTGCGACAGTGCGTAAATCCAAGGAACAGCTCGGACAGGCACGCATCCAGATTGATGTTGTGCAGGATCAGGTTCGTGCAGCTGTTGCATCTTCATGGTCACAGCTCGAAGCGGCCAAAGCTTCGCTTTCTGCCTATCGTGATGGTATCTCTGCGGCACGTCTCGCATTGGATGGCGTCGTTGAAGAACGCAATGTTGGTCAGCGTACTACACTCGATGTTTTGAATGCGCAGAATGATCTGGTTGATGTTCAGATCCAGCAGGTTCAGGCCGAGCGTGATGTTGTTGTGGCAAGTTATGCCGTTCTGTTAGCTGTAGGTCGTCTGACTGCAACGCAGATTGGTTTGCAGGTTGCAGAATATAAGCCTGAACAGCATTATGATGCTGTAAAAGATAAATGGATTGGTTTGCGTACGCCGGATGGTCGCTAATCAACTGATCTATATGTTTTAAAAAAGCGGCGCTCAATGCGCCGCTTTTTTGTTTTCCGCGCCAAAATATGTGCTGACATATTTCAGGATACCCTAAAAATTAAAAAACACTTAAGAAATCTGTGTTTTACGCAGCGGAGGCCTCTGCAGGGATTCTCAAATCACGAATGCTTCTGTAGTTTAGACGTAAGATTCGTTGAATTTTGAAATTGAAGAATTTTTACGCATAGCCGGTGAAGCGCAGCAATTGCTGCTGAGACTTTCCGAATATATGCGCCAGACAAAGGATGCTGCACGATATGGCACAGACTTCCAGCGCAACACGTGAACCGTCCATGGAAGAAATTCTGGCTTCCATCCGCAGAATTATTGAAGACAGCGATGTTACCAAGCAGGCAACAGCTGAGCTAACTGCCGCTCCGAAAGCACCGGAACCAGCTGCAGAAGATCGCCGCGGTGAGGTCACTCAGTTTCCACGTCCGGTGGCTGTTGAAACTATACAGACTGAAGCGCGTGCTTCTGCACCGTCTTTCACACTGGATGCCGTTTTGCGCGGTAGCATCAGTGAGCAGCAGACGCCGGAAGTGACACGCGCTGAGCAGCATGAGCGTAATGTTGCGCATGTGCGGATTGCGACAGTTAATCCGCCTTTGCCGCCGGTGGTTGTAGCGGTTGCAGAGCAGCCAAAAAGCGATGCCATAAAAATGTCCGAGGCACTGCTTATGCAGGTGGCTGAAAAGCGGGTTGTTTCCATGCCCCAGCCAACTGCAAAAGAAGAGGCCGCACCGGTGACAGAGAGTGCAACTGAAACTGCAACACATAGTTTTTCTGCCACGACTGAAGAAAAGCCGTTGATCTCGCAGGCTGCTGAAAAGCAGGTTGCCGCGTCTTTCGGCAGTCTCAGTCAGGCTCTGCTTGAAGAGCAGAAGCGTCTGCTGAATGACAAGATGGAAGCAATGTTGCGTCCGATGCTACAGGAGTGGCTGGATACCAATCTGCCGCCACTAGTAGAGCGTCTTGTCCGCGAAGAAATCGAGCGGGTTGTTCGTCGCGGTTGAGATATGTGACTTTGCGGTAGTATCAAAGAATTATAGCCCCGCTGCCAACGTAGACGGGGCTATTTTTATGGCACCAGTCACCCTATATAGATTATAGAAATATCGTGATTTGCAATGTGAGGCATGCAGTCTGTCTTGATTCTTTGTTTTAAACTTGCTTTGAAACGCACAAAGAGTCTTGTTCGTTATGAATATATGATTATGCCTGCCTGAGGCGGCGCGTAACATATGTTTTACACTGCCTGCCTTCATATAAAGAGACAGAGTTTTTATGTTAGAGAAAACCTACGATTCCGCGGCCACAGAGCCAAAAATTGCTGAACTTTGGGAAAAGGCCGAGGCTTTTAAAGCCGGTGCCGGTTCCAAGCCTGGTGCGGATCCGTTTGCGGTGGTGATCCCGCCGCCGAATGTCACCGGTTCTCTGCATATGGGCCATGCGCTCAACAATACGATTCAGGATATCATGGTGCGCTTTGAGCGCATGCGCGGCAAGAATGTGCTGTGGCAGCCAGGTATGGACCATGCCGGTATTGCAACGCAGATGGTTGTTGAACGCCAGCTGATGGAACGGCAGGAGCCGAACCGTCATGCGATGGGGCGTGAGAAATTTGTTGAGCGTATCTGGCAGTGGAAAGAAGAATCCGGCGGTCTGATTTTCAATCAGCTGCGCCGTCTTGGTGCGTCCTGTGACTGGTCGCGCGAGCGCTTCACTATGGATGAAGGCCTTTCGAAAGCTGTTCTTGAAGTTTTCGTAACGCTCTACAAAGAAGGCCTGATTTACAAGGACAAGCGTCTGGTAAACTGGGATCCAAAATTGCTGACCGCTATTTCCGATCTGGAAGTTGAGCAGCGTGAAATCAAAGGCAATCTCTGGCACTTCCGCTACCCGCTTGAAGGCGTGGCTTTTGATGCCGAAAATCCGGATACTTATATCGTTGTTGCCACAACACGCCCTGAAACCATGCTGGGCGATAGCGGTATTGCGGTTAATCCGGAAGACCCGCGCTATCAGGCACGTATTGGCAAAAATGCCATTCTGCCGCTTGTCGGTCGTGCACTGCCGATTGTTGGTGATGACTATGCTGATCCGGAATCCGGTTCCGGTGCGGTAAAGATTACGCCTGCTCATGACTTCAATGACTTTGAAGTTGGCAAGCGTAATAATCTTCGTAAAATCAATATCATGTCTCCGGAAGCTAAAATTCTTCTGAAAGACAATGAAGATTTTGCGGAAGGTCTGACCGCATCTGCTGAGCTTGATGCTTTGGTTGAGCGCTTCCATGATGAAGACCGCTTCAAGGCACGTAAAGCCATCGTTGAGATGATGGATGAGGGCGGCTATCTCGAAAAGATCGAAGATCACACACATATGGTTCCGCATGGCGACCGCGGTGGCGTGCCGATTGAGCCGTTGCTGACCGACCAGTGGTACGTAAATGCTGCGGAAATGGCCAAGCCTGCGATTGCCAGTGTTCGCGAAGGCCGCACAGCGATCGTGCCTAAAACATGGGAAAAAACCTATTATGACTGGATGGAAAACATTCAGCCTTGGTGTATTTCCCGCCAGCTTTGGTGGGGGCATCAAATCCCTGCATGGTACGGTCCGGATGGTACGATTTTCGTTGAGAAGTCGGAAGCTGAAGCTGTTGCTGCTGCTGAGAAGCATTATGGCGCGCCAACCGAACTGACCCGCGATTGCGACGTTCTGGACACATGGTTCTCGTCTGCTCTGTGGCCGTTCTCGACCCTTGGCTGGCCGGATAAAACTCCGGAACTCGACACCTATTACCAGACTGACGTTCTGGTAACCGGTTTCGACATCATCTTCTTCTGGGTTGCCCGTATGATGATGATGGGTCTGCACTTCATGAAAGAAGAGCCGTTCCACACCGTTTATGTTCATGCTCTGGTGCGTGACAAGAACGGCGCGAAAATGTCGAAGTCTAAAGGTAATGTTATCAATCCGCTTGATCTGATTGATGAATATGGTGCCGATGCGCTGCGTTTCTCGCTGGCTATCATGGCCGCACAGGGTCGCGACGTGAAGCTTGATCCGGCACGTATTGCCGGTTACCGCAACTTCGGTACTAAACTTTGGAATGCAACACGTTTTGCGCAGATGAACGGCGTGAGCCGTCAGCCGGACTTCAAACCGGAAGATGCAAAACTGGCTGTCAATCGCTGGATCCTGACCGAGCTGACACGCGCAACCAAGGCGATTACCGAAGGTATTACGACATACCGCTACAATGATGCGGCAGGTTCAGCCTATCGCTTTGTCTGGAACCAGTTCTGTGACTGGTATCTGGAACTTCTCAAGCCGATTTTCATGGGCGATGACGAAGATGCAAAGCGTGAAGCACAGGCTTGTGCAGCTTATTGTCTGGATGAAATCTACAAGCTGTTGCATCCGTTCATGCCTTTCATGACAGAAGAACTGTGGAGCCTGACAGCCGGTGAAGGCCAGAGCCGTGATACTTTGCTTGCCCATGCACCATGGCCGGAGTTGAGCTTTGAAGATGTATCCGCAGCTGACGATATCAACTGGCTGATTGAGCTGGTAAGCGGCATCCGTTCGGTGCGTTCCGAAATGAATGTGCCGCCGTCCGCTCAGGCACCGCTTGCGGTTCTGGAAGCCAATGATCTGACCAAAGAGCGTCTTGCACATCATGATGCAGCGATCAAACGTCTGTCACGTGTTGCTGATATCAGCCTGTCTGATGCTGCGCCAAAAGGCTCTGCACAGCTGGTTGTAGGCGAGGCAACCTATTGCATGCCTCTTGGCAGTCTGATTGATCTTGGTGCGGAAATGGCGCGCCTTGAGAAAGAAAACGGCAAGCTGGTTGCTGAAATGGAAAAGATCGACAAGAAACTCTCAAACGAGAAGTTTGTTGCCAATGCCAAGCCGGAAGTGGTGGAAGCTGATCGTGCCCGTTTCGCTGAGTTGCAGGAAGCTCAGGGCAAGATTGCTGTCGCTCAGCAGCGTCTGAAAGATGCTGAATAAGCAAGTTCTATCACTTCGCTGAATGATTATTCCGCCCTTGAACCAGACAGGTTTGAGGGCGGAGTTTTTTTATCCTGTATTTGAAACGAATTCGGGTCAGATTTTGGCTGCAATCCGCATGAAACCGCGAAACCTGTAATCTCATTGATTCTGTATAATACTTTTAAACTCTATAACTATATGAATTTTTTATATTAATTTAAAAATACTGTAGCTTTCAGACTTGATTATCTGTAATTACGCTGATGGGGAACATGATAAAATCAGGTTGCTGCAAAGCTCGATATCTGTGTTTGGGGTCGAATATTATGATTTCAGGACAATAATACGCGTTTGTCTTTTTTGCGTGATATTTTTAACACAGGGCGCGTTTTGGAAAGAGAAATCGGCAAAAATTGGCATTTTAACGGGTGTTTTGCGCGATAAATCATAAAAAATCTTCGCAAAGCAGTCCAATTTTCGCTTTTTGGGGAAAGTGAAAACGAACCGTCAGTTCGCTAGCTGTTTCTTGGCCTTGCAGAACCTATTCGGCATGTTACGCTCACGTCAAAATTAAGTATAAAAATTGAGGGACACTATGCTTAAAACTGCATTTAAAGTTTCTGCTGTAACGCTGGCATTATCGGGAGGGATATTGAGTGCACATGCCGGCGGTTTGGAGCGCAGTTCGCAGGATTTCGATATTCTGTTTGATGACGGCAACGTGGTCGAAACCGGCGCAACATTCGTTACACCGCAGCGTAAACTAAAGAATATTCGTGGTAATCCGTTTCCTTTAAATCCGGTTCCAGATCAGAATTTTGGTAAACCTTTTGATACTGAAGTAGATGAAGGTAAATCCTATTGGGTACCAAAGATTTCAGCAAAATTTCAGCTCACTGATGACCTCGCTTGTGCTGCTCAGTATCGTCAACCATGGGGGATTGATACGGATTCCGGTATTAATAATGCCCGTATGTTTGGCGCTATTAAACAAAAAATCTCGTCCAATGATTATGGTTTAAACTGTTCCTATCGTTTTGCCGCAGGTGACAAAAGCTTTTTCCGCATTCTCGGTGGTGTGAGCTATCAGCAGTTGAAGGGTGAGCAGACTAAAATATCGCCATTACCGCTTCCTACGGGTTTGGCATATGGCAATAGCCGCCTTGATGTTGACGATTCAGCATTTGGCTGGCGCTTAGGTGCTGCTTATGAAATTCCTGAAATCGCTTTACGCGCCAGCCTCGTTTATCAATCCAAAGTGAATTATAAACTTGAAGGCAATGTCGATATTGATGTAGCTGGTGCGCCACTCAGCTTTACGACACCAGTTATCGGTAGTGTTGCCACACCGCAATCGGTTGAGTTCAAATTCCAGACAGGTATTGCGCCGGATTGGTTAGCTCTGGCTTCGATCAAATGGACAGATTGGAAAAGCATCACCGCTGTGAGCTTTCTAAATGATGGCTCTCAGCCATTCTTAGGCCGAATTCCTGTTGGTTCTGAAGTTACCTCCCTGGACCTCTATTACAAAGATGGCTGGACACTCATGGGTGGTGTCGGGCACAAGTTTAATGACAAGTGGTCCGGTGCTGCAACGCTTACCTGGGATCGTGGTACAACCACAGGCCTGACCTCACAAACAGATGTCTGGTTGCTGGGGCTGGGTGCAAATTATAAGGCAACTGAACACCTTGAATTCCGTCTTGCCGGTGCTGTTGGTATCCTCACTTCCGGTACTTTGGACAATACACTTGCAGCCAAGAATGGCGGAAGCCAATTCGGTTCTAAAGCTGACTTTGGCACAGACGTTGTTGGTGGTATGACCCTTTCGGCAAAATACCGTTTCTGATCTCGTTATCAGATAAAGAAAAGGCGCTGTGATTGTGGTGATCACAGCGCCTTTTTATATGAATATTGAAGCAGCTTATTTTTCCAGACGTGCTAGCAGGGACGATGTATCCCAGCGGCCGCCACCGAGTTTCTGCACATCTTTATAATATTGATCCACCAAAGCTGTCAGAGCCAGTGTCGCACCATTGCGATTGGCTTCTTCAAGGCAGATTTTAAGGTCTTTACGCATCCAGTCTGCCGCAAAACCGAACTCATATTCACCTTTGATCATTGTAGGTGTGCGGTTTTCCATCTGCCATGAACCAGCAGCGCCTTTGGAAAGCACATCAATAACTGTCTGAATATCAAGACCGGCGCATTTGCCGAAATGAATGGCTTCTGCCAGTCCCTGCACAATACCGGCAATACAAATCTGGTTCATCATCTTGGCAAGCTGGCCATTGCCGACAGCGCCCATCAGCCCCACTGAACGGGCATAGGTTGAAATGACCGGTTTAGCTTTGTCAAAAACAGCTTCATCGGCACCACACATTACAGTGAGAACGCCATTTACAGCACCGGCCTGACCACCGGAAACCGGCGCATCAATAAAATGGAAACCGCGCTTACGGGCTTCTTTATCGAGTTCACGAGCCACTTCAGCGGATGCTGTTGTATTATCAATGAAGACCGCACCTTTGTTCATGGTGTGGAACGCGCCATTCTCGCCAAGCGTTACCTCACGCAGATCGTCATCATTACCGACACAACAGAAAACAAAGTCTTGCCCCTGAGCAGCTTCAGCAGGCGTTGCCGCAAAACTGCCTTTAAACTCCTGCGCCCAAGCCTGTGCTTTGGCAATTGTGCGGTTATAAACTGTAACCTCATGTTCACCACGGATTTTGAGGTGTCCCGCCATCGGATAGCCCATTACGCCGAGGCCAATAAATGCAACTTTAGCCATATCTCTCCCATTCCATCAATCTGCTGAAGTCGTTTTGTTATGGTATTCGTACGGAAGAATATCGCTTTTAGCAACAGCGAGAGCAGAGCTGTTTCATTGAAATTGCAAGCAAATAGAGCACGGTAGTGATAGCTCAAACAGAGATTTTTTCTATTATAAAAGTGAGGTTTCAGTTTGTCTGCTCAGCACTCAAGCTATGGATCACGGAGGCTTTTTGCAGTAGCTTTTGCGCATCATGAACAGGAGAACAGAGTTATGAATCAGAGCGATGAAACGGTAAATGGTGCCTGTCATTGCGGAACAGTGCAGTTTCGGGTGAAACTGTCTGACGGGCTCAATACAGCGCGCCATTGCACCTGTTCCTATTGCCGGATGCGTGGAGCCGTTGCGGTTTCTGCTCAGGTTGGTGGTTTAGAAATTACCAGCGGTGAGGAGGCTCTGACACTCTACCAGTTTAACACTAAGGCTGCGAAACACTATTTCTGCTCTGTTTGCGGGATTTATACGCATCATCAGCGCCGCTCCAACCCTCAGCAATATGGCATTAATGCCGCTTGTCTCGAAGGTGTCAGCCCGTTTGATTTTGACGAAGTGATTGTTAATGACGGCGTTAATCATCCGGCAGACGATAAATCGGCAAACCGACCGCCTTATGTCGGGATATTGAAATATATCCGCTGCGAGTAATTCCAATCAATTACTGATGATCGCCCAGCGTTCATGGTCGCGCCAGTCGCCGTTAATAAACAGATAGCGCGGGGAAAAACCCTCTTTGTGGAAACCCGCGCGCTGAACAAGTGCAATTGAACGCTGATTATCCGGCTGGATATTGGCCTCAATGCGATGCAGCCCGATTTCTTCAAAACCATAAGCAACAGTTTGCTTCAGAGCCTCAGTCATCAACCCACGCCCCGCCAGTTCCACCATGCTGTAATAACCGAGATAGGCACTGCGGAAAGCCTTCATAAAAATCTGGCTGAAGGTGAAAACACCAATAATACTGCCGCTCTCCGGATCACGTGCGATTAACGCCAGTGATGCACTGCTAGTCAAATTACAGAACCATTCTTCAAACCCGACCTGATCAGTGAAGTTGCGCATCCACGGATGATGATGGTCGCGGCTGGCAATATTTCCTGCAATCAGCTCCGGAGCGTCTTTTCTGCTAACCGGTTGTAAATTTATCATTTTACTCTCCGAATTGGCTTTATTTTATGCAGCAGAAGACGCCGGAAACACAAGCATTACATTAAGAGAAAATGGTGTTTTATAACAGTAGCATTGCGTCTGCAGAAATATTATGCCAGCGATTAGTTAGTTCATTGAGAGCGTTTCAAGTCAGGAGTGCAGTTTGACGGATAAAAAGCGATCTTGGCAAACCTATCTGATTATTGCATCCATCTGGTTGCTGATTGTGTTGTTGTTTGTGGCTTATTCAGCCCGTGAGAGCATTAATCAGGCGCGTGATGAAGTGAAACAGACGGGTATGGCATTGCATCGCGTGCTTTCGCAGCGCGCAGCACAGCACGATGCGCATCTGACCAGTCTGAATGCTCTGATCCTCTCAGCCAATCCCCCGCCTGTCGATGCGCTGCGTCAGGTATCACGCAATATTATCCGATTTTATCCGCGCATCAGTATTATTGATGTGATGCTTTTGACCCGTGAAGGCGCAACAGTGAGTGCACAACCGCTTCTGATGGTTGATGAGAGCGAGCATGACACTCTTGCTGAAGATTTTGCCGCGTCAATCGCCGGACAGAAACCGGGTGAGGTACGCACTTATATCTCTGATAAAGTTTCTGATCGCTATTATCTCGGAAAGAAATCAGACAATTCCAACCCCGGCTATGCTATTATTATGGCTATTAATCCGGCTCTGATGATTGAACCGGACGAGCGTCCTGACTGGGCAGATCTTAGCCTTTCTATTGATGGCAAGACTATTCTGCAGCAACATTCGGGCTCGCCGGCCTCATCATCCTTCTTTCAACCGCCAGTTTTTTCTCAGCAGATTGACAGCGAGAACCAACCGATCATTCTGACATTAAGCCGTCCGATAGCGCTGTCTGAAGTTATTGATCCGTTTCGCGTAGGTGTACTGGCAGCTTTCTCGCTTTTGGTGCTGCTCATATCCTATTCACTATGGCAGTCTATGCGTGCTGCCAAAAAGGCTGAGCAAAAAGCACAATTACTGGAACATGAAACACGCCTTGCCCATGCGGCGAGGGTGAATTCCATGGGGGAGCTTGCGTCGGGGATTGCCCATGAGCTGACACAACCGCTCACCGCCTTGCTCAGTCAAAGTCAGGCAGCACTGCGCCTTGAGGCTTCCGGCGAGCGACCTGATCTGCTGAAACAAGCTTTGACAGCCAATGTGCGCGAGGCATCACGTGCCGGTGAAATTTTAAAGCGTATGCGTAACTATATGAGCAATCATGAGCCGCAGCGTAAACAGATGGATATTAGTCAGAGCATTCGCGATGTAAGCGAGTTGCTGCGTACCGACCTCACACAGCGCAACATAACCTTGCTTATTCAAACAGAGAAAAACACGCCTGTAATAATGGGCGATGCGGTGGAGATGGAGCAGGTTCTTTACAATCTCATCCGCAATGCCACTGATAGTCTTGTTCAAACGGAGAAAACGGACAAGCAGATTTCTGTTGCTGCCCGCAGCGGGCAAGGACAGCTTGTGATCACTGTGTCCGATAATGGCAGTGGCATTGCCGATGATGTGTTGCCACGCTTGTTTGAGCCGTTTTTCACAACGCGCAATGGCGGTATGGGGCTGGGGCTTGCGCTTTGTGCAACATTGATTGAGCGGATTGACGGGGAAATCGTTGCGGCAAACCGGCCTGATGGCGGTGCTGAGTTCACGATTACGCTGCCTGTAGCAGACGCATCATCAATAAAGGTCTGATTATGAAAAATCTCAATATCTATCTGATTGATGATGATGAAGCGGTGAGGGATGCGCTGTCCTTGCTTTTACAGACCTATGGCATGTCTGTTGAGAATTTCCGTGATCCGGCAACTTTTCTGGCACATGTTGATCCGCAAAAGCCCGGCTGTCTGATACTGGATTTACGTATGCCGATGCTCAGCGGGTTGCAATTGCAACAAAAATTGCTTGAGCGCGGCATTGACTGGCCTGCCATCATGATTACAGGCCATGGTGATATCAATGCCTGCCGCCGTGCTTTTAAGGCTGGTATTCTGGACTTTCTGTCCAAGCCGGTCGATGAACAAGTATTGCTGGATGCGCTGGCTTTAGCCTCCGCAAAACTGGATAAAACTCTGGAAAAGGCTGAAGCGCAAAAGCTGCTGGCGAAACTGACCGATCGTGAGCAGGAGATTTTTGATCTGATATGCAAAGGCTTCGGCAGCAAGGAAATTGCCGCAGCGCTCACTATATCTGTCCGCACAATCGATGCACATCGAGCAAATATAGCTGAAAAACTGGAAACCAGCTCGGTTGCCGATTTTGTACGGCTGCAATTATCAGGCAATGATACGGCGCATCCGTAATACTACCTATAAAGTTCAGGACTATCGCGGATTCCGGATATTTGTGAGTTTCACTAGATTAATGATCAGAAAGCCGGTTGCTTTCATCAACAATCAGGAGACGATCATGAAACGCATTTTGTTTGCCGGAGCTGCGGCACTTGTACTGACCTCTGCTGCATCTGCGCAGGTTTTGCAGGAAAAAAACATGCCGCTGAACCTTGCGGTAAATATTGCCAATGAAACAATCGCTGCCTGCTCTGCAAAGGGGTACAATGTTTCCGTTGCCGTTGTTGATCGCGCTGGCGTATTGCGCACATTGCTGCGCGCTGACAATGCCGGCGTCCATACGCCAGCCGCTGCAACTGCAAAGGCTTACACTTCTGCATCTTCCCGCACACCAACCGGTGTCATGGCAGAAAATATTCAGAAAAATCCAACTGCTGCTGAACTGGCCAATATTCCGGGCTTCCTCGTGCTGGGTGGCGGTGTGCCGGTAAAGATCGGTGACGAAACCATTGGTGCAATCGGCGTAGGTGGCGCACCGGGTGGTCATCTGGATGAAGCCTGTGCAGTGGCTGCGCTGGATAAAGTAAAAGACCAGCTTAAATAATAAATCAGCCGCCGTTCTGTTGTTCAGGACGGCGGTTCAATCATTATGAAATCCCGATAAGGAGAGCGTGGTGTCCCGTTTTTTATCAATACGTGCAATCCTGAAAAGCACTCTGCTTATTGCCGGCCTAATAGTGACAATGACAGGAGTTTCCATGTCTGCAACGACGAGCAAAGAACGCCAAATGCTTGAGGCAGCAGCATCCGGTGATGTGGCCACTATTCAGCAACTGCTGAAAGACGGCGTGAATGCGGATACACGCAATGATCATCGCCAGACGGCTTTGTTGCTGGCAACGCATAATAATCAGATTGAAGCTGCAAAAGTGCTCATTGATGCCGGTGCGGATGTTAATGCCAAGGATATGATACAGGACAGCCCTTATCTTTATGCCGGTGCACGCGGTCATTTGGAAATTCTCAAAATGACCTTGTCTCACGGAGCCGATCTGAAAAGCATTAATCGCTTTGGCGGTACGGCTTTAATTCCTGCATCTGAGCGCGGCCATGTAGAGACAGTGCGCACGCTGATTGAAGTAGGTGTCGATGTGAATCATATCAACCGCCTCGGCTGGACAGCGCTGATTGAGGCTGTGATCCTGAGTGATGGCGGTCCGGCTCATGTGCAAATTGTGAAATTGCTGAAAGATGCCGGTGCCGATCTGTCCATCAAAGATAATGACGGTGTAACCGCGCTGCAGCATGCAAAAAAGCGTGGCTATACTGAAATTGTCGCGGTTCTTGAAAAGTAAAATAATAAGTTTGTAAAATAAATTTTACTCTTCATGTTACGCTGGAATTAATGGCTATAATAGGCTTTGATACAGAGCCTATTATAGCCTTAAGGATAGTGAATATGCCGGTTCAACAGCAGTCAGAAAACAATGCCTCGCGAGAGGATATTGCTGCAATCATTGCTGAACGTAACCAGCATTTTCATTTGCAATGGTTTAAAGACCTGTTTTCCGGCCGCTTATCGCTTGGCGACACATTTTGGCTGGGATATTTGGGCAGCACTCTGATTATTACGCCTGTCACATTTGTTATGGCAGTTCTGGCGCGTGGTTTTTTACCCGATACCTATTTCAGCTTTGGTCTTGCAATTTGGTTTTGCCTGCTAGGCTTTTATTATATCGCATTATTTATAGCGGTAGCACGCAAAGCATTAAGTACACCTGAAGCTAAAGGCTGGAGATGGGCAGCTGTTTTGTTCGCTCTGCTGGCGACAATGGGTTTTCTCACCAGAATTTATGCTTATCTGATTACGATTTGAGCAATTACAGTACCAGCAGGCCGATACCGCTGAGAATATCTGTTGCCTGACTTTTTGAGATAATTGCGCCTTTGAGGACTGCGGCATCCTGAAAGCTCAGGTTGCCAAGGTCGCAGCCGCGTAAATCCGCGCCTTTGAATTTGCTCAGACGCAAAGTTGCCCCTCGCATACGGCAATCCTGAAACACAGTTTCGCGAAAATCACATTCTCTGAGGTCGGCCTCACTGAAATCCATATTGGTCAGGATTTTCTTGCGGAAAGAGACACGCGGCAGGAAAGCTGCAATCAGCAAACATTCTTCAAAATCGGCACCGATCAGGCTGCACTCGGCAAAGTCCACACCGGTCAGTTTCGATTGCTGAAATTTAGCACCATTGAGATTGGAGCGGCTCCACAGCGTATTCGACAGATCACAATTGTGAAATTGTGCGCTGTTACCGTCGATATTCGACAGGTTTACGCCACTGAGCCTGCATTTATGAAACTGCGTATCATTGATCACCGCAGCTTTCAGATTACAGCCAATGAAGGTGGAATCCGTAAACACGCATTCGGACAGATTGCTGCCGGATAAATCCGTACCGTCAAATCTCTGGCCGTTAAAGTTGCGGGTACCACCAGCAATCTGGCTGAGAAGCGTATCTGTCACAGGCATAGCGCTCTCAGCGCCTGCGGGTCAAAACAACAAAGGCCACGCAACCGGCCAGACCGAAAGCGATAACTCCCTGAACCAGGAAAACCCACTGTATTGAGCTCATGAGATCACCTTTCATTTGCTAGGAAACATATGATCTGCGCAGTGCTTTATCACTCTCACGCGGCGCTGTCAGCTTTTTAAATATGATTATTAATTACCAGAATTAAAAAACGGCGGTGTTTACACACCGCCGTCCTTCAAACGAACAAACTGGTCTTACTCGGCCAGCCATTCTTTAATACGATCAGGATTGTCGGCGATATATTTGTCGACAGCCTTATCATAGGAAGTTTCCTGTGCCTCAAACATCGCTTTTTCGAGGTCTGCCAGTGGGATATTCATCTTCTCCAGCAAGGAGGCAACTTTCGGATTGTCTTCCTTAAAGCCTTTGCGGGCGAGGGCATTCACATGCTCTGCGGCACCCAATGCACCCTCCGGATCTTCCAGATAGCGCAGCTTGTATTTACCGAACATCCAGTGCGGGCTCCATGCGGTTGCCACGAACCAGCCTTCCGAGCGGGTTGAGCGATCGACCGTTGTGAGCATGGCCGCTTCACTGGAGATCTGCAGCTTATAATTCAGACCGTATTTTTTCACGGCTTCTTCTGAAAGGCGGGTCAGACCGGCACCCGGATCAATACCCTGAATCTGGCCTTTAAGCTTTTCGTGAATTTCAGCTTTTTTCAGGTCTTCAATGGACTTGATATCGCTTTCCGGCACATAGGCAGGAACAACCCAACCCAGTTTGGCACCTTCATAGAGCGGGCCAAGATCTTCAACTTTACCTTCAACGCGCTTGTAGTAATCAGCATGTGTTGCAGGCAGCCATGCCATCATCATGGCATCAAGATCGCCGCGGCTTACGCCCTGATAGAGCGGTGCAACATCGGTCTGCACCAGCTCGACTTTTTGATCCAGATTATCCTGAATAAGTTTAGCTGCGAGTTTGGTGACAAATTCAGCGTCGGACCACGGAGCCCAACCGATTTTCACCACTTTGGCATCGCTTGCAGCAAATGCTGAAGTTACCATAGTTCCCGCCAGCAATGCCGCCAGGCTTAGACGTGTCAGTTTCCCGAACATATCTTCTCCTTTAAGGTTTTTTGTATGCGTGTATTAAACTTCCTGCTTGCGCAGGGATGTTGTTTGCGTGCTGTCCGTGTGCTTGCGTAATGCTGCAAGGCGCTTGAACAGACTTGGCTGAGGTTTACCGAAGCTCTGGGTAATGCGGTCAAGAACCACAGCCAGAATAACCACGGCCAGACCACCTTCAAAACCGGTGCCGACATCCAGGCGCTGAATACCAGTGAGAACAGTATTGCCCAAACCACCGGCGCCAATCATGGAGGCAATCACCACCATCGACAGCGACAACATGATCGTCTGGTTGATACCGGTCATGATCGAAGGCAGGGCATTCGGCAGCTGTACTTTGAACAGCAGCTGTTTAGCTGTACAACCGAAGGCCAGACCGGCTTCAACGAACTCTTCATGCACCTGACGGATACCCAGATTGGTCAGGCGTACCACGGGCGGCATAGCAAATATCACAGTTGCAATAGTGCCAGGCACTGCACCCAGACCGAAGAACATGGCCGCCGGAATGAGATAGACGAAGGCAGGCATGGTCTGCATCAGGTCAAGCACGGGACGAATGATCGTTGCCAGTGTTTCATTACGGGCCATCGCAATACCCATCGGGATACCGATAACAATTGCAATGAAAGTTGCGGCAAGCACCAGCGACAAGCTTTCCATCGTACCGGTCCACAAGCCCATATGATGGACAAGTGCTAAGGCCAGAACAGTAAAGAGTGCGAATTTCCAGCCAACACGCCACAGCGATAACAGAGCCAGAATGATTATTCCCGCGACCGGCGGAATGGCCAGCAATCCACCCTGAATACCACTGGTAACGAAACCGATGACGGCTGCAATCATATCAAGCGCCGGTGTGAAGTGGTCGAGAATATAGTTCACGGTGATATCGGCACCTTTGCCGATATTAAAATTCATATCCATGTTTTTCCCAATCGTTTCAGCTCAACCGGCGCGGTCGAGCGTTTCCAGCAATGCCGACTTCGAAATCGCGCCGACATATCTGTTTTTTTCATCAACAACCGGAACCGGCCAGCGGCTTTCAGCAACGCGGCCAAGCACGTTGGAAAGGGGTTCGCTTGCATCAATCGGGACGATATCGCTCAGGAATGCTTCCCTGTAGGGATGCGGCGATTTATTTTTTACTTTCTCAATCAGGGAATCCTGACT
This sequence comes from Bacillus subtilis, assembly GCA_021733665.1. Taxonomy (GTDB): domain Bacteria; phylum Pseudomonadota; class Alphaproteobacteria; order Rhizobiales; family Rhizobiaceae; genus Pseudochrobactrum. The sequence continues at coordinate 483,479 of JAHREI010000002.1, read as the reverse complement.
GATCATGCCGTGATAACTACGGTCACGGCCGAGAATAACAGCAATGTCACGTCCGGTGGTTTCCATCTGCTCCAGCGCAGAAGCCGCTGCAACACCCTGACGGTCAATAATCGTCAGCAATGTTTTACGTGCCACATCACCGGCAGAGAACACATGCGAGACATCCACATTTTTGAAGAATGAACGCACATAGTCATTGGCCGGATTGGAGACAATCTCATCCGGTGTGCCGACCTGAACAACCTTACCGTGCTGCATGATGCAAATACGGTCGCCGATACGCATGGCTTCATCAAGGTCATGGCTAACGAAAATAATCGTGCGGCTGTTTTCCGATTGCAGACGGATCAGTTCATCCTGCATTTCCGTGCGGATGAGGGGATCAAGCGCCGAGAAGGCTTCGTCCATCAACAGGATGGTCGGTTCATTCGCAAGCGCACGGGCAAGACCGACACGCTGTTTCATACCACCGGAAAGCTGATCAGGCATACTTTGTGCGTAAGGCTCCAGACCGACGGCGGTGAGCGCCTTCATTGCGCGCTCATGGCGCTCGGCCTCAGCCATGCCTGCAACTTCCAGACCAAAGGCGGCATTGTTGAGCACGGTACGGTTCGGCAGCAGAGCAAAGGACTGGAATACCATGCTCATATCGCGGCGGCGAAGATCAATCAGCTCGCGTTTCGACATTTTGGTAATGTCGCGGCCATCAACGGCGATAACGCCGGAGGTCGGCTCAATCAGACGGTTTAACAACCGGAGCAATGTAGACTTACCGGATCCCGACAGTCCCATGATAACGAAAATCTCGCCATCCATGATTTCGAAGCTTGCACCATCAACGCCGATTGTGCAGCCCGTATCTTTATGAATCTCAGTTTTACTTTTCCCGGAACGCAATTGGCTCATTGCTTTTTCCGGCTTTTCACCAAAGACTTTAAAAACATCCTTTAAAGATAATTTTGCTATCTTTGTTTCGTCCATACTTTTTTCATTTGTATAAATATTCATATGGTAAGTTAACCCTGCTTTGCAAGCAGACCTATTCTCCTTTTGTATTCAATAATACATCAAATCGGCATTTTATGACTTTAATCACATTGAAATAATAGTCTTAAAAATGCAGATAATTCGAATTAGATTGAAATTATATATCGTAAAAGCTCAAAAAAGTCCACCCAAGGCAATGAAATACATCCAAAAGCCCGCTATTCCAGTGGGTGCAGCGCTGTAAGCTTAGATGCGTTAAGGTTGGAGAGGAAGGGAGAAGTGCTCATAAAACGCTTAAATTGAAGAAAGATTCTCATGTCAGTGCACAATATAATTCTTCAGTAAAAGTAGACTTTATTCACTCTCAGAAGTTCAATAGTTAATAAAATATTTTTTAGAATTATTTATATATATGATTGAATATAATATTTTTGAAGAAAGTTTCCTCTTCTTTATTTTAGTAATTGATGTAACATTGAGGTGAAGATAAACACCAGCAGGTAATATATGAATAAAGATTGGAGCTTTTTTATAATTACCGAACCTGAAAAGGGACGCTTAATCAAGATATCCGACTGGTCGGATTTATCTATGTTTTTGCTTTGCCATTGGCCGGTTAAATATGGTGCAGCTTATACCGCAGCTGTATGTAGTCTTTCTCAGGATTATTATAAGAAAAATAATATAGAAGTCATAATTCGATTATTTATTGCAGCACTTAAAGAAGCTGAAATTCCATACAAGCTGGAGATGGCCACAGCAGCGCATGGCCAGTCAGATATCAGATTATCTGTGCCTGTTTCCGGGCAATTGCCGGTCACGCCAGTTTGAACTCAGGAAAGCGGGACGGCAATCTCAGTACGATTGCGACCATTACGTTTCGCTTTGTAAAGCGCCTGATCTGCCGTTTCAATCAAATGGCTGAAATCCGGATGACCATTGAAGGTCGAAACACCAATCGACAGAGTAATATTCTGCGTATCCCCATCAGGCAGCTGGAATTGCTGTACTGAAATTTTCTGTCGCAACCGCTCTGCGGTTTCAAAAGCTGATGCAGCGCTTGCTTCAATCAGAACAACCAGAAACTCTTCCCCGCCATAGCGGAACACAAAATCACTGGCGCGGCATTGAGTGAAGATGCTTTCCGCAACCTGTTGCAGAATATGATCACCACCACCATGTCCGTATGTGTCATTGATGCGTTTGAAATTGTCGATATCGACCATCATAACGCTCAGATCCATCCGGTTTTGCGTTGCCATTTTGACCTCACGGGTCAGAATGGATGGCAGGAACCGGCGGTTCAAAGTGCGCGTTAATGGATCGCGGCCGGTTTCCATTGCTGCCGCCGCCTGAAATAACTCGGCAAGCAGAAATTTGATTTCGCCGGTTTTATTTTTAAAGGTTTCGATCAGATCAGCTAAGGCGGCATCACCATTTGCGCTGGCTATTGTAATGGCTGGCAGCAAAATATTATCAATATAGCGCATATCAGCACGGATGTTTTCCAGTACAGACGAGCCATGAAAGATCATATCGCCCTTATGGTGCAACCACAGGCCGAAATCAGAGCTTGCAAGAGGCGGTAATGCCGTATCCTGACGAGCGCCATAGAGGCTGAAGAGAACCGACTGGCTCCATTCCATTAAAGCCGCCCGCTGACTTTCACGCTCCAAAGTCACATCCTGTGTGAGCGCAAAGGCGCGGTAGGCTTCGTCTGTTTGGGCATCGCTTTTGGTGTTTGTCACAAAAGCCTGGCTCATAATCTCAATGGCAATATTGATCGCATTGCTGGTGTAACCGGCCAGAGTTGCAAAATCTTCAAGACTGATACCGGAATTGCGCAGCTTCAGAATGATTTCATTTTTCAGCAGGCGCGCACCTTGCATAACCACATGGATCGGCACCTGAATACGCGCATGGACTTCACCGATTTTACGCTGTTCAGCAACAAAGACCTCAATATCCATTGTACGCTCAACAAACAGACGACGCAGCCAGCCACGCATGGAGTGCTGCAGCCGGTCATGCACGACTTCCTGTGAAAGGAAGGGGCTTGCATCCGGATTTTGGAGAAGGCGGTCATAGAATACACGTACCAGACGATCTTTGTCTTCTATGATTAAACTCGCCATACGCTGAGCCAGATTATCAGATAGACTACGGGTAAGTTGAATCCACTCCTGCTCTGAAGGCATCAGAGAAGGCTGATGTGCAGCATAGCCGGTTATCTCTGGCTTCAGAGGAGGGATATTCATAACCGTTATGTCTCCGTCATTAATATGCTTTGGCAGTCGCGCTTTTACGGTGGGAAGCCCGCTTCATGCTGTATCCTCACAAATAAATTGGTAGCAACAAAGCAAGATCAAAAAAATGTGAACGATCTTACTATCTTATATTGCCGACTACTTGTGAGTTCTCTCTGCCGCTGTAACAATTATCCAAATTTCATCATGCAGACTGCCAGCGTTGCATTAAAAACTACCGGAATAAGCCTCATTTATTGCCCTCATATAATGTCTGCCGAATGAATGAAATACTTAAATTTAAATTTTATATAAAAGTTTTCATCACCGATAATATGACATTTTATATATAAAATAAATTTGACCTTTGTAGTGAGATTTTGCCTGTCTTGTGGTTTTGAAATTATTATGTAGACTGACCTACCTAATATTTTTTGAGTCAGAGATAAAATGCCAGCATCTTTAAAAGCACAGAAAACTGCTTCTGTACGTGAACGTCTGCTCGAGGCAGCAGGAATTTTGTTTTATAATTATGGGATTAACGCAACCGGCATCGATATGATCACCGCCAAAGCCGGCGTCGCGAAAATGAGCCTGTATAATAATTTCTCCTCAAAATCAGACCTCGTCGCAGCATTTATTGCAATGCGGCATCAGGAATGGCTTGATTTGTATGAAGCCCGCTTAAAGCAGGCGCATACTGTATCGGATCGCATAATGGCAGTGTTCGATGCCTATCAGGATCATGCGGAATTTGATTATGAGAATGGATTTCGCGGGTGTGGGTTGCTCAATGCGGCCGCGGAAATGACGGCTGGTGATGAGGGCAGGGAGGCCGTGCGCCGCCATAAGGAGGAGGTAGAGCGCTTGCTGGTGCAGCACCTTGAAAGCTGGCGCAGTGCCGTAGACGAGGTTTTACCGAAAGAGCAGGTGGCAACGACAGCCGAGCATCTGTCATTTTTGCTTGAGGGTTCTTTCGCGCGCGCAGGACTTGAAGGCAATAGCAACCGTGTCCTGAGTGCAAGACGCCTTGCAGAAAGCATTTTGGCAGCCCTATGAGTGAAGTTTCTGTTATCCGTACGGATCGTGTCGGCCTCGGCATTATCTGCGTCTTAATCGCATCTTTCTTATGGGGCACCACCGGCACAGCCGCAACCTTTGCGCCGGAAGTCGGCCCCTTAGCGATCGGTGCGGTCGCAATGGGAGTAGGCGGCTTGCTGCAAGCCCTTCTCGCTTCACGCGCGTTGAAACGTGATAAAGTCAAATTACAAAAACAATGGATGTTGGTGCTTTTCGGCGCAGTTTCTGTTGCCGTTTACCCTCTGGCATTTTACTCTTCGATGTATCTTGCGGGTGTCACAATTGGCACTGTCGTAACCATTGGTTCCGCACCATTATTTTCAGCACTGATTGAATGGATCATTGATCATAAGACCCTAAGCAAACAATGGCTTGCCGGTGCAGCATTGGGGCTGAGCGGCATTGTACTGCTCTGTTTTTTCGGCGGCGGCGCTCATGAAGTCGCATCTGCTACTACCACAACAGGAACAACTGTAGCAGGCGTGTTGCTAGGTCTTGTCGGCGGCTTGACCTATGCTCTTTATGCTTGGGCAGCACACCGGTTGATGTGCAAAGGGATTTCCGCGAAGGCGGCGATGGGCTCAATTTTCGGAGCAGGCGGACTGTTGCTGATGCCGGTTTTGCTGATCACCGGCGGTGCCTTGTTGGCCTCATGGAATAATGCGCTTGTCGGTGCTTATATGGCCATTATCCCGATGTTCACTGGTTATGTGCTGTTCGGCTATGCGCTGGCGCGTATATCCGTCAGTATGGCGACAACGATCACGCTTACAGAGCCGGTTATTGCTGCTTTGCTGGCAGTGGTGATTGTTGGTGAAAATCTGTCACCATTGGGTTGGCTCGGCGCATTGCTGGTGATATTCTGCCTTGTCATTCTTTCAGCGCCGAAGAAAGAACAGACGTATTAATCGGTCAGGGAAGTGTCTTGAGATAATCCTCAAAACGCTTCCCGCGTTCTGTACGAAAGAGCCTTCCTGCAAGCTGAATGACCTCTATACGATCCACACGCAGATTACGAAAATCCGAGCGGTTTTCACACCAGACAGTCAGCAGCCAGACAGCATCAAACATTGTCAGCCCAAGTGGCCGCACAGTGCGCTGACTGCGTTTATCCTGTAAATCGCAATATGTGATCTCCAGTACTGCCTTATCACGCAAGGCGATGCGCAAGAGTGTAAGATGCTCTGCGGCTTTATCATTCTCCGGACTTTGCCGTGCAACGGCGCGTAAAGGCAGCCGTGAATAGTTCTCCCCTTTATCATGACCGATTGCTGCACTGATTTTGGCCGAGACCCGACGGGCAGCTGCGGCCAGATCATCATCGCCGCGTGATGCAATCAGACGGGTACCGAGCATCAGGGCGTCGAGCTCATCAGGGTCAAAGTGGAGAGGGGGCAGGAAATAGCCCTTCTCTAACTGGTAGCCGATACCAGCCTCACCGCGTATCGGTGCGCCCATAGCCTGCAATGTTGCCATATCGCGATAGATTGTCCGGACAGAAACACTGAGTTCCTGTGCCAGTATTTCTGCTGAAACAGGTTCAGTTCTGCCGCGCAAATAATCAAGCAGTGCAAAAAGACGAAGTGTGCGCATGAGTGAGGTTTACACTATCCTGACAAAAACTGTCAGGGGGAATGTTTTATAGACTGCTCCTCACATAAGGAGATTATAATTATGCAATCCGTTAATAAACAGACTTTTCAGATCCAGAAATCATTCGGTCTTGAACTGGGGCGCTTCCGTCTCAAAGAGGGTATGAGCGAAGCCGCCCTGCAAGAGGCCTATCAGGCAATGGTAACAAACCATCTGTCAAAGCAGAGCGGCTGGTGTGGTCAGCATTTGGTCAAACTTGGTGATGGTATTTTTCTTGATGTGGCCTTTGCTCTGACTGAAGCTCATGCAAAGGCAATTTGTGCGAGCTGGCGCGATCAGCCCGTTTGTGATGCTTTTCTGGCATTCATTGAGCCAATTAGCATGGAATTTGGAATAGTTCTCTAAAAGACCATCCGTATATGGCGGAGTTTAGCTATGGGCAAACATATGCCCTTAGCTATTTATTTTATTGCGCTGTAGCAAATTCAGCCATCAGCTTTTCGAAATCTTCGAATGGCGGAAAGCCCTCATAGCTGTGTGTTGCCGGAGTATGCGCCCAAGGCAGTTTTTCCTTAGTCATCGTCTCGATGAACGGCACAAACCACTTACGTTCATCAAACAAGGACGGGCGGACATTGACAAATGCATCAACGCCATCAATGCGCGTAAACATCCATGTCATGCAATATGCGCAGAAATAATGATGCTGCTGAGGCCCGTGTAAGCCGCCGATAACCGGCTCACCTTGGGTCACTTTAAAACCGGAAGAAGGGATCATAGCGGTTAATGAAAAAGCACTGCTGCTCATGGATTGGCAACCGGTGCAATGACAGACCGCAGTCATCAACGGTTCTGCAGTCACTTCAACTCGGATTTCTCCGCAACGGCACTGTCCGCTTAAAGGTAATCGGGGCATTTTCATCTGCCATATCCTTCTGTAAGTAATGCCATGATTTTACAGGTTTATTACGTTTTTAGCTACCGCGTTTTATGCCGTGTTCTATTAACCGGTCAATAATCTGGCTGTAGCTGACACCGCTGACGGCCATAACTTTGGAATACATGCTGATGTCTGTAAATCCAGGTATTGTATTGATTTCATTGAGGATAATTCGCATATCATCTGTCACAAAGAAGTCCACGCGTGCCATTGCATCACAGCCGACAGCCCGAAATGCTTTCTCAGCCATTTCACGTATTTGTGTTTCTATGGGAGAGGGCAGGTCTGCCGGTACTTTTAACGCCGCACCAGCCTCATCTATGTATTTTGCGTCGTAGCTGTAAAATCCATGACTTTCTGCCGGTGTTATCTCACCGCAGCGAGATACAAAGAGACTGCCGTCGGTATTTTCGAGCACAGCACACTCAATTTCACGGCCGCGAATAAACTCTTCAGCCAGCAGCTTTTTATCGTGCAGGAAACCGCCGTCGAGTGCAGCCTGATAGCCGGTTTCTGAACTCACTTTACTGACACCAACAGACGAACCTTGGCGCGCAGGTTTAACAAAAAATGGCAGGCCGAGCTTTTGCTGCAAGTCCTCAAATTCCGGCACGTTGCCCTGATGAATAGTCACCGAATGCGCAACGGGAACAGCGGCTTCTTTGCTCAGACGCTTTGTCATATCTTTATCGAGCGCTGCCGCAGAGCCAAGAATACCGCACCCAACGAGGGGAACACAGGCGACTTCTGCTAAACCTTGTACGGCACCATCTTCACCATGCAATCCATGCAAAACGGGAAAAAGAGCATCAATTTTTGGCAATTCACGGAAGCCAAGCTGGTCATCCAGCCCGATTATGCGCCCGTAACCGCCGGAAGGAAGGCAAATCTGCGTACCGGAAGAGGGCTGTGCCAATTGTCCCTGCTCATAGGAACTCAGCAGCCATCGCCCTTCGCGGGTAACAAAAACCGGCACAGCCTCATATTTATCCGGATCAAGCGCCTGTATCACATTGGTGGCAGACAGAACCGAGACATCATGCTCGGGTGAGCGACCGCCAAAGAGCAAAGCAATACGTAGTTTTTTCTGTGTTCCGGTCATGTGTCATCCGTTGATTAAACAATTGTCTCAGGGTTTGAGATCATTTTACGGAATATCGACAATATTAAGTTTCACACTAAAACTATCAAACAACACATAGCTCCTTGGGCGCTATGGTAAACAAAGACTATAAAGAATGCGGAAGGAGGAAAAATGCAAAAACAAGCTGCAATTCTTGAGCGTAAGGAATGGGCTGAAAAGCCTGATGTCTGGCAGGGAGAATTTGAAGGCCGTCGATTTGGTACTAACGCCTCGGTGATGTTTTATACGACTGATAAAATCGGCCATGGTCCGCGACTGCACAAACATCCATATGATGAGATTTTCATTATTCGTCAGGGGCGTGCTTTATTCACGGTTGGTGATCAACAATTTGAAGCTACTGCGGGACAAATCATATTCGGACCAGCCAATATTCCGCATAAATACAAGAACCTTGGTCCGGAGCCTTTGGAAATGACAGATATCCACGTCACTGATAAATTTGAGCAGGAAAATTTAGATTAGTGCAGTGTGCGGCGTTCAATCGACGAATAGGTGTAGCTACAAGCATCAATTACATAAGATAGATTATGGAACTAATTCATGTAAAGATATACGGCAGAGTATGTATCTGCCGTATATAAATGCTTGATTTCAGGGTCTTATGCCTTTTGAGCAATGTACAAGTGCCCAGGAACCGGCTTGCCTTGCTCACTGCGCACTGTGATATCTGTCACGCGCAGCATTTTGATACCGTGGCTCAGCAGCAGCTTCTCAACATAATCCTGCTTATGTGCAAAACGCTGATGTGGTCCGACGGTATAATCACGGCCGGCAAAATCCTTGTCTGACAGTGTTTCGCTCGAAAATGCGAAAATACCATTACGATTGAGGTTCAGCGGAAGCTTTGAGAAAAAAGGCTCCAGATCACCCATATATGGCAGCACATCGGTCGCGATAATAATGTCCCAAGCCGGCGCTGTGGTCTGGTCAAGGAAGTTTACGACTTCACCGACATACAGCACATTGTAATCGCCTTTTTCATCAGCAATGGCGATCATATTCTCAGCAATATCAACGCCTGTACGGTGCTCGGTCATTTCAAACAATGCATCAGCGCCAAGTCCGGTACCGCAACCGAGATCCAGCATACGCGCATAATGGGCATCAGGATTCATTTCGTCCAGCTGATCAGCAAGCTGCAGCGGTACATCATAGCCAAGCTGATCAACGAGGATGGTGTCGAACATTTCAGCATGCTGATCAAACAAAGTCGCCACATAAGCATCAGGCGCTTTGTTTGGCACTTCACCACGTCCCATACTTGCCAGACGCACAGCTGCACCGCCATGATCATCCGGATCAATCTCCAGAGCCTTCTGATAGGCTTTGGCTGCGCCGTCAAAATCACCTGATTTCTCAAGCTTCAAAGCCTCATTATAGGCCTGTTCCAGCGCTTCTTCATCAAATAACGGGCTTGCGGACATGATTAAAAACTTTCTGTGTTCTGAATGCGCATATCGTGCATTCAGCCAAAGCGGAGAACGCTTTGGCTTGAGATAAGGCGAAATAATAAGCTGCCGTTTCTTTGGCGCAAATTAATGTATTTATCAATCTGTAAGAGAACTAAGACTGAAAGAGAATAGGGGGCTCCCCTCTCCCGTTCACAGTCCCTGCTCTGCCACATCGCCTTCAATCAGTGCTGCCTGTGCAGCGTAGCGCCTTGCCAAGACTGCGCAGGCCATCAGCTGAATTTGATGGAAAATCATCAATGGCAATACAACACTGCCAACCATTGCCGCCGGAAAGATAACACTCGCCATAGGTGCACCGCTGGCTAAACTCTTTTTCGTACCGCAGAAGATGATGGTGATCCGGTCTTCCCGCGAAAAGCCCAGCATTTTAGCTGAAAAGCCAGTAAACCACAGGATAAATGCCAACAAGGCTACATTCACGGCGATCATAATCGACAGGTCATGACCTGAAACTTCCGTCCACAAACCTTGCACCATCGCTTCGCTAAAAGCGAGATAGACCACCATGACAATGGAGCCTCGATCTACCAGACCCAGCGTCTTATTATGCTTGCGGATGAAATTTCCGATCCAAGGTTGCATGATCTGACCGGCAATAAACGGAGCCAACAATTGCAACAGGATAGATAGCAGAGCATCCAGCGAGACACCGGCATCATTTTGTCTGGCAAACAACAGTCCAACCAGCAAAGGGGTCAGAAACATCCCGATAATATTGGACGCGGAGGCAGATACAATCGCTGCGGATACATTGCCTTTAGCGATCGCTGTAAAGGCAATTGACGACTGAACTGTTGATGGCAAAACGCAGAGAAATAAAATACCTGCGTAAAACACCGAGCTTGAAAAGGCCGGAATAACCCAGCCGAGAGACACACCGATCAGCGGAAACAGTGCAAATGTCACGCACAGCACCATAAGATGCAGGCGCCAATGGACGATGCCTTTTACAACAGCCTGACGGGACAATCTGGCGCCATGCAGGAAAAACAGCAAACCGATTGCGATTTTTGTTACCAGCGAAAACCAGTGAGCGGCTTCGCCCTGAACTGGTAAAAATGATGCTACGATAATAGCCAGAATAAGGGTGGAAATGAATTTGTCAGGAAGAAAGCGCATATGTCCGATCGCATTTTTTGCATCAAATCAGTGCGGAATTGAACAAAACATGGCCGGATACTCCGATTGCCAGTGAAATGCAGAGATTTCCGGATGATTTTCTTTGGTGCCTGTGATGAAAAGACAGTCTGTTTCAGACTCGGATTTCAAGCATGCAACGATGAGACTATGCTGACAAGGTTTTTATTTGAGAGATTGGTCATTTGCTTTGCGCTGTTGCAACAGCCCAAAGCAACCATGATCAGCGGATATTAATCCGCATATCCGTTCGGATTTTTGGACTGCCAGTTCCACATATCGGCACACATTTCACGCAAGGTTTTCTTAGCACTCCACTCGAGTACTTGCTTAGCATGTGCAGGGTCAGCGTAGCAGGTTGCAATATCACCAGGACGGCGTGGTGCCACTTCATAGCGGATATGCTGGTTGGAAACATGTTCAAAAGCCTTGATCACGTCCAGAACGCTATAGCCCTCACCTGTACCGAGATTAACCGTCAGACATTTAGGTTCATTCAGTCTATCCAGCGCTTTCACATGTCCCTCGGCCAGATCCATAACATGAATATAATCGCGTACACCGGTACCATCCGGTGTCGGATAATCATTGCCCCAGATGCTCAGTTTTTCGCGGCGGCCGGTAGCAACCTGTGCAATGATCGGCATCAGATTGTTCGGAATACCTTTCGGGTCTTCGCCAATCAGGCCACTTTCATGTGCACCAACAGGATTGAAATAACGCAGAATGGCAATACTCCATTCCGGATCGCTATTATAAAGATCGCGCAGCATTTCCTCGACCATCAGTTTGGTGCGGCCGTAAGGATTGGTTGCTGACAGCGGATGGGTTTCATCCAGTGGCAGGCGCTGCGGATCGCCGTAAACTGTTGCGGAAGAAGAGAAAACAATCTTCTTAACATTGCAGCTACGCATGGCTTGCAACAGGCGCAAAGTGCCAACCAAATTACAGTCATAATAATAAAGCGGCTTCTGCGTGGATTCCCCGACAGCTTTCAGACCTGCAAAATGCATGACAGCAGTGCAATGGTAGGTGCGCATAACGTTTTCGAGAAACTCACGGTCACGGATGTCGCCGGTTTCACGCTTGGGCATTCTGCCTGTGATCTGTTCAATACGCTGAAAAACACCTGGCTGACTATTGTCAAAATTATCGACAACAACAACATCATGTCCGGCTTCAAGCAGACTTACGCAAGCATGGGAACCAATAAAGCCGGCGCCGCCGGTTACCAGAATTGTCATCAGTTTCTCTTTGTTCGGTTACAGACGGTTTTCATAAGCTGAATTTTATGGCACCAGTAGGTTCAAATTTCCACATAATCAACTGGATATATTGTCCGGTCTCTGTTTCGTCAGGATTTACCATGCAGCCCTCTCGCAATATTCAAACCCTTATAGATATAATGATTGCGCTGCGTGATCCGAAAACCGGCTGCCCGTGGGATGTTGAGCAGGATTTCAGCACGATTGCCCCTTATACGCTGGAAGAAGCCTATGAGGTCATCGATGCCATTGAGCGTGATGATATGGATGATCTGCGTGAGGAACTCGGCGATCTTCTGCTGCAAGTGGTGTTCCATTCCCGTATTTCAGAAGAAAAAGGCGGTTTCAATTTCGGCCATGTTGTCGAGGCCGTGACCACCAAAATGATCCGCCGTCATCCGCATGTATTTGGTGATGAAGAGGCACGGTCTGCCGGTATGGCCAAAGGGTCGTGGAACCGTATCAAACAGATCGAAAAAGACGAACGTCTTGCTCGTCGCACCGCGCTTGGTCTGGAAACAACAGAGAAAAAAGGCTTTCTCGATGATGTGCCGACCTATCTTCCTGCCCTCGTCAGCTCATTGAAATATCAGCAAAAAGCTGCCCGCGTTGGCTTTGACTGGGCAGAGGTCGCTCCTATTCTGGATAAGGTTGCCGAAGAAACGCAAGAATTGCGCGAGGCAATGAACAATCAGGATAAGGCCAATATTGCGGAAGAATATGGCGATCTGCTGTTTGCCATGGTCAATCTCGGCCGCCATCTGGAACTCGAGCCGGAAATGGCCTTGCGTGCTGCTAACGAGAAATTTAAACGCCGCTTTCACTTCATTGAAGATGCGTTGAACAGCGATGAAAACTCTCTGGAGGCTGCAAGCCTTGATGAGATGGAGGCGCTTTGGAATAAAGCAAAACAGGCCGGAAAATAAGATTTCTATCTTCCGGCCTGTAATTGCTAAAGCATTTCCAGCAAAAGTGCGAAGCAGTTTTGCGTCGGATAATGCGTAAAAACAACAAATTAGAGCGGCCTTGCGATTCAATAAAAACCGGAGCCGCTCTAAAACAGATTATTCGCCCCATTTGGGGCGGAACATCTGATAAACCTCATCAGTTGTGGCAAAATCCATATAACCGAGACGCGTGACCGGTCTGGACTTGGTGATATCAATCAATCCGTCGACAAGGATAGTCTCATCAATATGCACGCCGACAACCTCACCAATCACCATATAGGCATCAGCAAGGGCGCCATCCCTGCCCTTTAGCTGGCGGATATCAACCGCAACGCATTCCAGCGACGCATAGGCTTCAGCCACGCGTGGCGCCTGAATTTGCTCGCAAGGTGCGGCAGTCAGGCCGGCATAATCGAACTCGCTGACGCCGCGCGGTGCATTAACCGATGTTGCATTCATCTGTTTTGCCAGATGTTCGCCCACCATATTAGCGGTAAATTCACGCGTTTCTTCGATAAAAGCCACGCTGTCTTTATAGCCGGAAGAGCTGAACATCAGCAAAGGCGGCGTATCGCAGACAATATTAAAAAATGAATAGGGGGCAAGGTTCAAAGCCCCCTCTTTTGAGCGTGTTCCGATCCAGCCGATCGGGCGCGGTGCAACAATGGCCTTGAGCGGATTGTGCGGCAGGCCATGGCCTTTTTGCGGCTCATAAAACATCAGAAAATCTCTGTTCTTTTCACTCTAATCGCAAAATCAGCCCTGATACGGGCCTGTATATTCGCTCACAACGGATTGCAATTCAGGGCGCGGACGATCCGGTGCTGCGGCTTTTGGTGTGCCGATATGGACAAAACCTGCTACTTTTTCATGAGGCGCAACGCCGAGCAGGCGCTTACCTTCTTCATCATCGGAATACCAGTTGGTGATCCAGTTGCTGCCATAACCCAGCGCATTGGCAGCATTGCAAAGCTGCATAGCGCAAGCACCGGTGGACAGGAATTGTTCCCATTCCGGAATACGATGCGTGTCACGCGGGCTGCAAACCACACCAATAACAAGCGGCGCACGGGAAAAGCGCTTCAACTCTTTTTCGCGATGGCTGTCGGAGAACTCTTCATTATTTTCCGCAGCGCGCTGTGCAGCGCGTTCTGCCAGCATCTCACCGATCTGAATACGCGCGTCGCCGCAATAAATGATAAAGCGCCACGGATTAAGCTTACCGTGATCCGGTACGCGGGAGGCAATTGTCAGAATCTCTGTCAGTTCCTCTGCGGATGGTGCAGGCTCAATCAGACCTACAATCGGGGTGGAACTACGGGTTTTAAAGAAATCAATGAGATCCGACACTTTATTTCCTGTTCATTCTGTTCACTGGCACTATAAGCATGTCTTTATTGCTAATTCGCAGCTTTAAAGACAGAGGCCGGATGCAGTTATATGTGTGTTTAATGCAAACTCATGACATTTTAACACTATCAGCCTTGAAAATGCCTTTACACTGCGGTCAAAGTTTAACGACTGTGACTATGAAATTCAAATGAGTACCGGCTTATGAAATCCCGCCCTGTTCAGCATGCCAGAAAACGATCCGCTCATAGCGCATATTATGCGCATAGCCGGAGCCTTTGTGCTGTCGCGTTGATTTCAACGAGCCTGATTTTCACCGGTTCGGCACTGGCTCAGGATTTATCGCAGCCGCAGGAGGGGTTCTCCATGCGCGTTGTGCCGGGTGCACAATTTGACAAGCTACAATTGCCGAAAATCTCTGTGCCTGAAGGCGAAGCACCGGATAGCAGCACACCGCCAACCGGCGCGATTATGTCCCCCGCCTCACCTGCTGCTGGCATTACACCTTATGCTGATCCGCGTGCACCGCAAAATGCACCACTGGCAAACCAGAATGAATTGCTGCTAGAAGCGCAACTGACACCAGACAGCATGCCCCTGGAAAAAGGTCTGGTCTGGCGTATCTTCTCACCGGAACCGAATGCTGAAGACAAACTGCCGTTGATTGCAACTGCAACAGGCGGTACAGCGAGTTTTTCCCTGCCCCAAGGCAGTTATCTGGTTCATGCCAGCTTTGGCCGTGCGGGCGCGACCAAACGCATTACAATCCGCAACGCCAGCCGCCATGAGAAGCTGATCCTTGATGCCGGTGGTTTGAAGCTCAGCGCTAAGTTGCCGGACGGTAAGGAAATCTCGGATAAATTCCTGCGCTTTTCCATCTATGAGAACGATGATGAAGGGAATGAGCGCTCGCTGATCGTGCCGAATATCAAACCCAATACCGTGGTGCGCCTCAATAGCGGCACCTATCATGTGGTTTCCAATTACGGCAGCGCCAATGCAACAATCCGTGCTGAAATCGTAGTGAGTGCTGGTAAACTGACAGAAGCAACTGTTGAGCATAATGCGGCCGAAGTGACTTTGAAATTGTTGCGCGATGTCGGCGGTGAAGCACTGGCGGATACGTCATGGAATATCGTCAATACCAATGGTGATATCGTTTTTGAAAGCGTGAGCGCCTATGCATCGCTGGTGCTGGCTGCCGGTGATTATATCGCTGTGGCCAAGAACAAAGACCGTTTGTATCAGCGCGAATTTACCGTTGAATCCGGTAAGAATGAAGATGTTGACGTGTTTGCCAAAGCCGAGAATGAGGTCGACAGCGATCAGGTGGATTAAAAAATAGTATTCAAATCAATACAGACATCGTGCTGAATTAAAATCCTGCAATCACGTAATTGCAGGATTTTTTAATTTAATCAATATATTATATTGCATATTTAATGCTTTGAACAAAGTTAAATACCAGCTCCCTGACTGAAACCCTGCCCTTCATGGGTCAGTGTATTGACGAAGCGGCGGGTGCGTTCTTGTTGTGGTGAACGGAAGATTGCCTGTGCTGTGCCGCGCTCGACAATCACGCCATTATCGATAAACAACACATCCTCCGCAATTCGCGATGCCAGCCGCAAATCATGGGTCACCATAATCATTGTGGTTCCCTCTTTTGCCAGTTGCGCCAGCACATCGACCACCTCACCGGAAAGTTCCGGATCAAGCGCTGATGTCGGCTCATCGCAGAGCAGGACTTTAGGTGATGGCGCCAAAGCACGGGCTATAGCAACACGCTGCTGCTGGCCACCGGAGAGCGTTGCAGGCCAGGCATCTGCCTTCTGGGACAGTCCTACTTTCTCCAGCAATTGCATCGCCCGTTCGCGCGCTTTTTGCTTCGGCCATTTCTGAACAGTAATCAGACCTTCGGTAATATTCTCCGTGACGGTACGATGCGGAAACAGCTGAAAGTTCTGAAACACCATACCGGAATGACGGCGGATCAGATGAATATCCTTCTGGCTGGTTTTGCGCTCCGGCTCAAAGCTCAGTCTGTCTCCGGCGATTTCAATGGAACCGGAGGTCGGCACTTCCAGCAGATTGAGGCAACGCAACAATGTGCTTTTTCCTGCACCGGAAGGACCGATAAAAGCCGTCACACTACCCTCGGCAATAGAGAGCGAGATGTCATTGAGAACGGTGTTGTCACCGAATTTTTTAACAATATTCTTCAGTTCGATCATCATGAACGGACCTCCAGAAAGCCGCCATAACGTTTCAGCCGTGCTTCCAGACGGGTTTGCAAATAAGACAGTACAGAGCTGAGCGCCAGATAGAGCAGTGCAGCCTCAACATAGAGGATCAGCGGCTCATAAGTGACTGCAACGATGCGCTGCGCGACCTGAAACATTTCCGGCACAGTAATGGCTGCGGCCAGCGAGGTATCTTTCACCAGAGAGATAAAGCTGTTGGACAATGGCGGTACGGCATTGGGCGCTGCTTGCGGCAGGATTGTGCGGCGCATCGCCTGCCCCCACGTCATACCCGTTGCATAGGCGGCTTCCCACTGCCCTTTTGGCACTGCCACAATAACACCGCGGAAAATCTCAGAGGAATACGCGCCGATACTCAGGGTAAAGCCGATTAATGCTGCCGGAAATGCATCCAGCGTAACACCAAGACTTGGCAGGCCGTAGAAGATCAGGAACAGCTGCACCAGCAGCGGCGTGCCGCGGATCAGCCAGACATAGAAATTGACAATCGCAGCAATCGGGCGCGGCGCAAACAGCCTTATAAGCGCTACAAACAGCCCGAGTGTGGTGCCAAACAGAAACGACAGCAATGTCAGCGGAATAGTAAAGATCAGAGCAGCCCATAAAAGCGGCCCTAAAGAGTCAAGCATCAGAGATAAAATGTCAGCCATTTATGCGTCCCCGCTATGTTTGTTGCCCCTCAAGCGGACTTATGTAATTTTCACTGGTTCCGGCCCTCATTTGCGGGCGCGGAAAGCCGGCGATCTGTGACCGCCGGCTTTTTCCTTTCAAAGTCGCAGTTTTTGAGGAAACTGCTCTTGGGAGAAAAACTTATTTAGAGACGTCTGCACCGAAGTATTTTTCGGAGATTTTGGCATAGGTGCCATCGCTTTTGATCTGCTCAAGCGCCTTATTAACTTCAGCCAGCAGGTCTTCTTCACCCTTGCGCAGCAACACGCCGGAACGGTCAGCATTTTCAAGCTCGGCTGCAACTTCCAGCGGCACATCAGGTTTCTGTTTTTTGAAGTCGAGGAAAGACAGGCTGGCATTAACAGTCGCTTCCGCACGGCCGCTCAGAACCAACTGAACGGACTGGTCAAAACCGTCATTGGCAACGATCTCTGCGCCATATTCACGGGCGATTTTACCGTAGTTACTGCTCAGAGACTGGGCAGCTTTACGCCCCTTCAGATCTTCAAACTTCTTGATATCTGTATTGCCGGTTTTCACGATCAGCACGGCTTTGGATGCAATATAAGGTTCAGAGAAATTATATTTCTTCTGGCGCTCCGGTGTAATGCCGACCTGATTGATCACGGCATCATAGCGGTTGGCATCGAGACCGGCTATCAGACCGTCCCATTTACCTTCAAGGAATTTGGCTTCAACACCAAGACGCTTGGCGATTTCCTGACCGATTTCCACGTCAAAACCAACCAGCTTGCCGTCTTTGTCATGATAGGTGAACGGCGCATAGGTGCCTTCAGTACCAATTTTCAGAACACCTTCGGCTTTGATCCGGTCTAGCGCCGCATCAGCGAAAGACTGGCTGGTCATAACGCCGGAACCAAGAACGGCTGTCTGCAACACGCCAACTGCAAGAATAGACTTAAACCAGCTCATATTACCTGTCCTTTTTATGAAACCCTTGATTGCAAAGGCTTCTTCCATAATCAAAGAGCACTTATTATCTGTGCCTGACTGTTCTACGGTGCAGTTTGGATATGCAGTCCGTGTTGCGATTAAGATGTCATGACAGGTTGGAACGTCACAGATATATTTGCGCCTGCGGAAACTCAGAATGCAAAAATAAATTCCTAATTTTGAATGCTTGCAGAAAATTTTACTCAGTAGCTAATTTTAGCGGCAATCACGAAAAAATGCATTCTACTGAATTGCTTATTCTCTGCGGTATTTTGCTCAATAATGCGCGAAAGAGCATTTCGTTGCCTGACGCTTGAAGATTTTTGCTCAAATCAGACTATAATAAAGAAAATCATTCATCTGGGCTTCATCCGCGCATCGCTATAAAGAGCGGGCTATGTATTGAAGCCACTCATTCTGTATCCAGCATTTCAGGAATTTCATCCTATGTCCACGACTGCACAAACAACACCGGTTAAACGCATTCATATTGCAGCAGCAATATTGATGGCTCCGGATAACCGGATTTTGCTGGTGCGCAAAGCGGGGACGTCGGCTTTCATGCAGGCTGGCGGGAAAATCGAAAATGGTGAATCGCCGGTGGCAGCTTTACAGCGCGAGTTACATGAAGAACTGGGGCTAACAATTGCCGAAGATCAGGCGCATTATGTGGGCGCCTTCTCTGCCCCCGCAGCCAATGAACCGGGCTTTACAGTTGAAGCTGAAATATTCCGCATTGCCCTCAATCAGCCGGTCGCAAAAGCGGCGGAAATTGAGGAAATTGTCTGGGTTGATCCGCTGCAAAAAGTAGATTTGCCACTGGCACCACTCACAGAAAATTATTTACTGCCACTGTGTAAGGAATTTATGCCTGTCACAAAACAATAAATAGATTGCCTGCTTTTAGCCCTAAAACTTCCGTAATCTATTGAAATATAGCAGTTAAACCGATTTCATTATCAGGAGAAACTATGACACATCGTAAAACAGCCGCCCTTCTCGCTTCTGCATTTATTGCGGTTTCTATGGCCGGAGCGCTTTCACAGCCAGCCTTTGCTCAGGAGAAAAATGTGTCAGAAAAACAGCAGACATTCGTTGTCGTCACCGGTGAAGGTGAAGTTCAGGCCGCACCGGATATGGCCATTCTTGATCTGAGCGTTCTGCGTGAAGCTAAAACTGCACGTGAAGCTTTGACAGATAACAACAAAGCAATGTCGAAAGTACTCGGCGCGATGAAAGAAGCCGGTATCGAAGACCGTGATCTGCAGACTTCCGGCGTCAATATTCAGCCGACTTATACCTATCCGAATGATAAAAACGGCCTGAAAGCGCCTAAAATCATCGGTTATAATGTGACCAACGGCCTGACTGTTCGCGTACGTGACCTCAATAAGGTTGGCGATCTGCTGGATAAATCTATTGATCTCGGCGTAAACCAGAGCGGCGGCCTGCGTTTTGTTAATGATGATCCGTCAAAAGCTCTGATGGATGCCCGTAAAAAGGCAATGGAAAATGCCATGGAAAAGGCTAAAATCCTGACCGAAACTGCGGGTGCAAAAGTTGGCCGCGTGCTTGAAATTACCGAATATGTAAACAATGGCCGTCCGATGCCAATGGCGCGCACCAAGATGATTGCAATCGCAGCAGAACCTGCCAGTGACTCCGTGCCGCTTTCAGCAGGTGAAAACAGCTACAATGTGAATGTTACTGTGAAATTCGAAATCACACAGTAATATAAGACACATTATACAACACTTAGAACCCTGCCTTCATGGCAGGGGTTTTTATTGGCACTATGCACAGACAGCCGCGTGATAAAACGCATAGCCGTCACGCCCGTTGCGCTTCACCTGATATAAGGCCTTGTCAGCTTCATCGAATATATCTGCGGCTAATGTCTCATGTGTTTCGGAATTGCGCATTGCAATACCAATGCTCACCGTTATGAATACCGGCTTGGTATTAACCGTAATCGGTACCGCTGATAGCTTCTCTTTGATACGCTTCGCTAAGGTTTCAGCCTGTTCTTTAGTGCTGGCTGGCAAAAGAATACAAAACTCATCACCGCCATGACGGCTCATAATTTGCCGGACTTTGAGCAATGATGAGACCGTCTTGCCAAAATGCTTCAGGATCACATCACCTGCGCGATGCCCCATATCGTCATTGAAACTCTTGAAATAATCTACGTCGATCAGCAGCAAGGCATAAGGCGTTTCATTATCTTTGAACTGCTGATCGGCAAGGCTCAGCACATCATTAAAACGCTTGCGGGTTGGCAAACCTGTCAGATCATCTACACCGGCAAGGCGTTCAACTTCCTTACGCAGAGCATCAATCGTGAGGATGAAAAAGCCGAATGTCAGCAGACCGGCGCTGAACTGCATCACCAGAAAATTATATGAATAGAGTGTCAGAAAGTATGAAATATCAATATCTTTAGCGGCAATACGGTAGGTAAGATAAAGATTGTAAATCTGACAAAAAATCCCCAAAGAAACAGAAACAATACAGACATATGCTCCGGGACTTTTGTTGCTGCGTGATAGCAGATAAACGAGCATGCAAAACAGAGCAGCCAGATAAGTCATGCCATGCACCGCAGCAAGCCAGAGCCAGTTGCTGTACTCTGCGAGTGCAGCCAACAAGCTGAGCGTCATAATAATGCAAAGCTGCAACAAAATACTGCGGATATTACTGCGATAAAAAGCCAACAGGCCGATATAAAACAGCCAAAACCCTGCAATAATCAGAAAATTACCGGCAACAGACGGAAAATCACCACCAATATAGTATTGTAAAAGAAGCAGTAATGCACCGAAGCATGTTAGCAGTGATCCTGCCATCCAGTGTCTGGCAGCATAGAAATCACGATAAGCAAGTGCAATACCACCCCAGATTACCGCCACAATCGCGGCATTCATAATCAGGATGATGAATAAAGTGTGGTAATCCAATGAAGGCATGAAAATAGACAGTTTCAATATTGTTCCGGAGGCGGAACTCATAACTGAGAACTGTCTATTTTACACCTGTGTAATTTATTTTTTGTTAGACTAGAAAAATACTGGTTAATGATACACCAGATTAATCTTTTTTAGCGTCCTGATTTTGCTCACTATAGGCTTTCTTTGCTTCTTGAAGCAGATCTTTCTTTGTATCGCTACTGAAATTCAGTACGCGTTCGACAGAAGCGTCATTCAGCTTCAGGACATCCACATCCAAATAATTGCCGGAACCGGCTGTGAGTTTGGAAACAATCATTTCAGGATTACCGTCACCGGTAATATCAGCAAACTCAACATAGGGCTTACCACTGTCATCGAAGACAGAGCCATCGCGTGAGAATATACCGCCGCCGAGATAATCAATCAGCGTATCATCTTTATACAGTGCTACCGTGTAGCTGCCAATTGAAGCAGGTTCCAGATCGCCTTTGGAGATCACAGCAACTCTTTTATCCGGAAGCGGCACAGCAACTCCGCCATCCGCCAGAACGGGAGAAGCAAACAGGATCGAAGCGCCGAGGGTGGCCAGAATTTGTGAGTATCTCATCGGATTATCCTTAAGTTTTGAAAATTATCAAAGTAACTTCCAAAAACTATGCAGTGATTAAGACATTCATGTGGTTGGCATTATAAGTAGCATATAGACGACGGAGTAGCACGATCAGCTTATACCAAGGCACCAAGATGCTGTTTCATCACACCTTGAAAGAAATCAATCGTTACTCGGACTGAAACAACCCCTATGAATCATACTCATAGGGGTTTGGTATTAGAGCAACCTTTATATGCCAACTCTGGCACTCCAAGCTCTATTGTTTGAGTGCTGCTTTTTCTTCTTCCGCTGATAAAGGCGCACCGGCATGGATGGACTGTAAATAAACATCCACAGTTTCCTGCGCCGAGGCTGGTATAAAGCTTTCCGTATCCTGCTGAGAGGCCAGTGCAAAGCGTAACTGCCATGCATCCTGCTGATAGCAGGAAACGGCAACGTAACCGGATTTATCCGCACCGCTCAAGCTGAATTCGCGACAGAGCTGGTTTTGGCCATCACGAAAACTGGCCGTAATCTGCATGGTTGTATTCTGCCCGTTCAGAGCGACTGCCTGTCCCGATGCAGTGTTCTGCAATTGCTCATGCACAACGGGCGCAGTGAGTGATGCTAAAGTAATCTCGTTTGAGGCATCATTTGTGACACTACCCTGCCCCACGAAATAACCACCAAAACCAGTAACCGCAGCCAGCAACATTGCAGCGGCGGCTGATGACCAGTTAGCTGCAAAGAATACGTTTTTGGGCTTGGTTTGAAACGGGATAATCTCCGCATTTTTTTCAGGCTCAGCAGTGTCCGCACGCGCGCTCTCTGTTGCTGACTTAAGCTGTTTTTCCTGCTCGTGTCTGGCTACCATTCCATGCACGGCTGCCAGCAAGGCTTCCGGCACCGGTTCATCCAGCATCGGACGCAATGCATCCTGTGCAGCACTGCGTGTTTCCATAAACAGTGCCACCCGTGCAACGAGATCGTCGTCCTCTTCCATGGCAACCTCAATCTGCGCCATGGTTGCGTCATCCAGCTCGCCATCAGCAAAAGCCATCAGCTGCTCATCGCTGAAATTATTATGCGGTTGGGATTGTGTCATTGATTACCGCCTTTCACAGGGGATAAACGCAGGGGATCCTTGTCTATTCCCGTTCGTTCAGCAAGATTTTTACGTGCGCGTGCCAGCCTGCTCATGACGGTCCCTATGGGGATGCCAAGCAATTCAGCCGTCTCCTTATAGGACAGCTCCTCGACACAGACCATAAGCAGCACCTCGCGCTGCTCGTCCGGCAAGTGTTCAATCGCCTCAGACACAGTTTGCAGCGTCATGCGTGCAATGGCAGCATCTTCGCCGGAAGGCGTGCCCAGATCTTCGTGATTACTGATATCTTCACTCACGCCAGCTGTTTTTTGCCTGCGTAATGTATCAATCCAGATATTACGCAAAATCCGAAACATCCACGCATCGAAGCGTGTTCCTGGCTGAAAACTATCTTCTGCCGCCAGTGCTTTTTCACAGGCAGCCTGCACCAGATCATCAGCCAGCTCACGGGAGCGGCACAAAGCGATAGCAAAACGGCGTAAATTCGGCAAAAAACCAATTAAACGCTGTGAAAAACTAAGTCCGTCATCTGTCATAAGAAGATTCTGTCCGAAAAATCGAATAAAACACCGAGCCATACGTTCTGCCTTTGGGCAATGTAACGGACTTGCCCATCAACAGAAAACTGGAACAGATCAATGTTAAATTGTCTCTACGGGCATATGGTCAGGCTCTCCCGCTCTGCCAGCCTTGCATTTGTCCTGACCGGTGTTGTTACAGCTGCACCTGCACTGCTGTCGCCGGATTTTTCTTTTGTGGGTATCGCCCATGCTGATGATGACGATGATGGTGGTGACAGCAGCAGTGGCGGTGGCGGTAACAGCAGCGACAATGGCGGCAGTAACCACTCCCGCAAGCAGGATAACAAACGCTTACGTGGTCCTAAAAACCTGATGGACTATCTGGAAAAACGACGCCACGTTCAGGTGGCTCCGGTGCGCAAATCCCGCGCAGTTCAAAAGCGAAAACAGACCACGAAGCCTGTTATTGTTGCCGAGCCTGCTTATGAACCAAGCCGGCTGGTGGCATTGGGGCTTGATGCTGCTGCAATTGAGCAATTGCAGGCAAGAGGTTTTTCAGTCGCCGACAGAAGCCCGTCCAGCCTCACCGGTAAAGAATTGGTGCGCTTGCAGATTCCGCCCCGCATGACGCTTGAGACCGCAAGACGTGAGGTTAGTGAACTGGCTCCGGCAGCTGAAGTTGACTTCAACCATTATTACCGGCCGGAGCAGGAAACTGTAACGCCGGAGCCAACGAATACGCCCCCCGCGAACAAAAGTGCCTGTAACGGGACTGACTGCACATTGATGCGTCATCTTATCGGCTGGGAACAGCCGCAAGAGATTGGCAATGTCTGTGCGGGTTTTCCGAGAATTGGTTTGATTGATACGGCTGTTAATCCGGAGCATGAAGCTCTCAAAGATGCCAAAATTGATATTATCCGGCTGAGCGATGGCCAGTTACCACAATCGGGTACGCAGCATGGCACTGCAGTGGCTGCATTGCTGGTTGGTGCAGAGAACAGCCGCGCACCGGGCTTACTGCCACAGGCAGAACTCGTTGCAGTTGATGTTTTCCATGGCACTCAAAATGATACCAGCAGGGCGACCACTTATGATCTGGTGAGGGCAATTGACTTGCTGGCTGAAAAGCAAATCCCCCTGATCAATATGAGCCTCACAGGGCCCGATAACCGTTTGCTTAAAAAAGCTATTGAAGCGGCAATGCAGCGCCATATTGTTCTGGTAGCAGCAGCCGGCAATGAAGGTCCGCATGCCAAGCCGGTTTATCCGGCAGCCTATGCCGGTGTAATCGCGGTAACGGCCGTTGACCGTGACGGTAATCCCTATCGCCGCGCTGTACGCGGTGAACATATTGATTTAGCCGCTCCCGGTGTCGGGGTATGGACAGCAGCCTCTGTTTCCGGTGCACGACAAAAAACCGGTACGTCTTTTGCTGCCCCTTTTGTAACGGCCGCTGCAGCCAAATTAAAAGCACAACAACCGGAAATGGATCATCAGCAAATTACCCAAGAGCTGACGAAACAAGCAAAAGACATGGGTAAACCGGGGCATGATCCGGTTTACGGCTGGGGATTGCTAAATGCACAGGCTTTATGCAGCAGCTAATTATTTCATAAGCCAATATATAAGCCCTGCATATCAACCGATAGCAGGGCTTATATTTTTTAGAGCACTATGCGTTTCAGGCAGCTATCCGGTTATTCATCTGCATGCCGATCATCACCATGCGCACAGCATCTTCTGATGCATGTGCAAGTAATTTCGGTGCCGCATCAATGGCATCTTCCAAAGAACACGGACGGCTCAGAATGGATGCAAAAGCATCAATGCCATGATCAAGATTAAGGCGAACACCCTTCCCGATTGTGCCTGCCAATGCGATTACAGGCGTGCCGCGCTTTTTGGCACGTAAAGCCACCTCTGCCGGAACTTTGCCGAAAGGTGTCTGCCCGTCAAGGCTGCCTTCGGCCGTAATTACCAGATCAGCATCCAGCAGATAACGATCAAGATCGAGATACTGCATAACAATTTCATAGCGCGGGTGCAGCTTGCCACAGAGCAGACCAAGAACCGCCGCGCCTAACCCGCCAGAGGCGCCCGCACCTTGCGCCGCACCAACATCAATGCCAGTCGTCCGGTTGATGTGCTGCGCATAATTTTCCATGGCATGAGCCAGAACTTCAACCTGATCCGGTGTTGCTCCCTTTTGAGGGCCGAAAATACGGGCAACGCCACGCTCTCCCAGCAACATATTGTGCCAGTTCACAGCTGCATCAATCTGTACCTGTTTCAGGCGCGGATCACGATTGCTGATGTCAATCGCGGTAAGCTGGCCGAGAGCCGCGCCACCGGCATCCAGTTCACACCCTGCACTATCAAGTAGTTTTATGCCAAGTGCCTGCGCCATCCCTGCGCCACCGTCATTAATACCGCTGTCGCCACATCCAAGCAAAATACGCTCGGCACCGGCATCCAGTGCAGCCTTCACCAGTTCACCAACACCATAGCTGGTGGTAAGACACGGGTTGCGCCGATCCCGCGGAACCAGAGTTAATCCTGCTGCGGAAGCCATCTCCAGCACCGCAGTGCGTTTTGTTTTTCCTGTAGCGCCGCGCGTACCCAGAAAACCGATATGTGCTTTTACCGGCAGACCGACAGGGCCGGTTACAATCACTTCATGCAATGTGCCTTGCGTGGCATTAATCAATGCCTTGGTGAAACCTTCGCCGCCGTCAGCCATCGGCGCTTTAATAATCCGCGCATCCGGTGCTGCCCGCCGAATGCCTTTTTCAATCGCATCGGCAGCTTCATCCGCGGAAAGGCTTTCTTTAAAACCTGATGGGGCAACCAGAACAGTGATAGACATTGTGACAGTTTCCTTTGCAAATTGTGACAATTGAATTGCAAGGGAAGAACGGCAGGCCACAGATTTTATTCCGCAGATTTTTATTTATTTTATAAAAATAAAAAAAAGCAACGGTGTTACACGTCAAGCACCGTTGCGTTTGTTTCTCGCATTCTTGCGTTTAAAATGATGATCATTTTGCGCATGACAGCAACAAGGGCGACCTTGCCCGGTTTGCCTTGTTGTTTGAGGCGCAGGAAGAAGGCTTTCATAGCTGGGTCGAAGCGGATGGCTGGCAGGGCAGCAACGTAAAGTGCATCACGCACAGTTTTTCTGCCACCAGCAATCATGCGTTTGCCACGCATCAGACCACTATCACGATTGAGTGGAGCCACGCCAACCAGCTTTGCAATCTGTCCTTTGTCGAGCCTGCCAAGCTCCGGCAATCCAGCCAGCAGGAAACATGCGGTCAGTTGCCCAATACCCTTGAGTGACATCAGCACATCAGCTTTGCGGGCGAGTTGCGGATCAGATTCAAGACAAGCCGTCATCGCATCAACCACAGCCCGACGCTGTTTGAGAAGCGTCTGCAGTATCTCGTCAATCCAGTCCCCGATGGTTTCGCATTGCTTTTCTGAGCGGTTCTTCTCCTGCACGATCATATGCGATAAGTGTTTGTACCGATTGACCAAATCAACCAGTACAGTGTGCTGCGGTGATGACTGCACCAGGATCCGCGTATCCATACGCCGCCCATAATCCGCGAGGATAAAGGCATCAATCCTGTCAGTCTTGGAGAGTTGACCACAGGCCTTGGCAAATTGCCTGATCTGTTTTGCATTGATCTTTGCGACGGGAAACTGTGCTACAAGCAAGGCTTCAACAACACGTCGTTCATAGCCACCGGTTGGCTCCAGAATGATGCGATCGATCTCGTCAAGACTGCTCAGAAACGCCAGTAATTCAGCAATGCCTGCGGCAGAATTGGCAAAACTGGCCGATTGCTCATCGGGCAGAACGTAAAGATCCAGTGTCGATTTTGATATGTCGATGCCGACAAAACGCGTAGTATCAGTCATGAGGCTGTCTCCCTTATACACGAGCGCGGAGCTCTCTCAACGGTGCGACGATGCCTCTAAGGTGTAAAGGGTTATGCTTTTTTACGAACGAAAGTTCTCGCCCCGATGGGCTCAACCGCTTTGCACCCGTCATTGCTGTGTATACTGACAACAATGACAAAGAGGCTGGGGCATCATAACAGATGCTCCAGCCTCTCAATGTATAAGCCCCTGTCATTGCAGGGGCTTTTAATAAGTCATTGGAATTATTTCAGGTTCATACCCTGAAGTGGCCAGATCAACAACGCAAATATCATCAGAAGAACAATGAAGGGTACAATCAGCCACAAAGCCAGCCGTAACAGATCTTTCTGATTGAACGGCTGCGGATCTGATGTTCCGAACAAAGTGACAGGCTTGGCTGAAACCAACAAAGTCTGGCAGAAACCGCTGGCAAGCGTGATGACCATAATCAGCGGTGTTGGTGCTATTCCTAATCCTGCCAGAGGCAGAGCCAATGCGGGGATCAAGACAATAGCCCGTGCTGTACGGGAATTAATAACAATATGTGCAAAAGTTGCCGTAACCGCAGCAAAACCGATAATCAAAACCGGATAGCCGGCCAGACCGGCACTAAAGACACTAAGCATACGCTGGGCAATCAGTTCGGCAGTGCCGGTTGTCAGCAAAGCTTCACCGATCACCAAAGTCCCTGCAAGAAACAGCAGTAAATTCCATTCCACCAGCTTCAGCGCTTTTTTAAAAGATACCGGCGATAGCTTTTCCGAAGTTACCAGCAATGCTGCAATCAGGGCGATAATCGGCATATCTATACCGTGCAAACCTGTTGTCGCGAACATCACCACTGTGAGACCTGTGACCAGTAATAGTATTTTCTGCTGGCGCGACAACGGAGAATTCTCTGCGTTATCCGCTAAATAAGGTAATGATTGCTTTCGCTCTTCTTTGTTTAAAAACAGATGCAGAATGAGCGCGCAGGCAAACAGGCTGATCAGCAAAGAGAATGGCGCCGCGAAGGCAATCCAGCTGAGAAAATCCATCTCGCGGCCACCTGTACGGGTAATGAAATCAGCAGCAACCAGATGCGCACCGGCACCGGTCAGCGATGCACCAGCAGACAGCAAAATGATAGACGGAAACAACAGCGCCAATGCGCGTTTGAAATTCGCATTATCAGACGCGCCTGCAATGGCAAAATAAACCGGCAGCAATATTGCAGCACGAGCCGATGTTGACGGAATGATAAAGGCCGTCGCAAAGACAAATAAAGTCAGCAAATAGAACAGCGTTTTAACAGAAGTTACCCTTGCGAGATTACGCAACAGCAGTTTTTCAATCAAACCCGATGCTTGTAAAACGGCAGCCAGAATAAAAGCCGCCAGCATCAGCCAAATGATATCTTTGCCAAGAGCCCCATAAACAGCGTCGTTACTCACCGTTCCGGTAATAGCAAGGGCGATAGCGCCACTGAGTGCAACCGGCGTTTCCGGTAAATCAAGAACAACCCAACAGACAAGTGTGGTCACAAAAACGGCAACAGACACACGCATTGGCATTGTCAGGTCATCAATAGCCACAAAAATCAACAATGCGGAAAAGACGAGAATTAAGGCTGCAACAATTTGTTTAACCTGTTGTACCGGCATAGCGGCCACAGGCTTCTGGGTTGTTGTTAAACCACCCTGCTCTTTAACGGGGTTAAGTTTGGTGATCTTACTAACCGTATTGTCTGCCATAGCCTGCGCTCTCATTTGATCTTTAGTGAGGGCTAACGGCTAAGCTCTGCGTTTATTCCCAAATGTGTTGGCTATTTCTCAGATAATTTTCGAAACAACAAGCTCATCTGATTAAATATAAAAAATTGGCTGCACATGGCAGCCAATTGAATATTTATTCTGCCGGAACCACCGCATGTCTTGGCAGCGCAAAAATCAGATCAAAAATATACGTAAAAACAAACGTATAAATCAAAAAGAACAGCAGCAGAACGGCTTCCATCTGGAAGGCTTTCCAAAAGCCTACAGAGTACCAGGCCATATAAATCGGAACAATAATCAGACAAAGACCAAATTCGAAACCAAAGGCGTGTCCTGCACGCACAGCAAAGCTACGACCGGTTACCTGACGGCTAGCCTCCCATTTTTCAAACATCAGATTATAGGTGTAGTTCCAGGTAACAGCGATCAAAGAGATCACAACAGCAATAGGCAATGAGCCTTGCGCATCACCGCCACTCAAAAACATGAGTAGTAAAGTTGACGCAGCAATAGCAATGATTTCAAAAATAGTAACATAGGTAATGCGCCGCTTAAGCGGCGATAGAACGAACATTGTCAGCTCCTCAGCTAGCAAATCTAACTTACGAGCCGGCACGCCCCGGCACTAATATAAACGAGAAAATGAGCAGATCGCGGTTTTCCTATCTGCAAAACGCAGAAATAAGCATCACTTTCTGACAAGTCAACCTTTGAGCCTGCAGAAGCGAACACAAGGTTTAGTAACTAAACTATGAAATCCGGTGATGTGCTTTTAAGCTTCAGCACAGCACCGGAAAATTATCATTCCAATGGTCAGCTGGAACTTTCTGAACGGTGATAAGTCACCTGCGGATATGGAATATTGATATCGCCATGATCAAATGCAGCTTTAACCAGCTCAGTTGTCGTATTACTGACGCTGAAATAATGAGCAGATTCTATCCAGTAACGGCAACTGATGACAACAGAACTGTCAGCAAGCTGGGATACGAAGTAGACCGGCTCAGGAGTGCTTAAGACTCCTTTCTGATCGGTTATAATCTTTTTGATAATACCGAAAGCTTTCTGGACATCATCTTCATAACCAATGCCGACTTTAAAATCATGCATACGGGTTTTATGGCGGCTGAAATTAGTGACCGGCGTATTCCAGAGCAGTGAATTAGGCGCCATAACGAATAGCCCGTCATAGGTTTTCAGCTCTGTAGAGAATAATCCGATTTCAGTAACGGTACCGGCAATCGTTCCTGCGTTGATAGATTCACCAACTTTGAACGGACGCAGTACTAGTAGCATGATACCTGCCGCAATATTCTGTAATGTGCCCTGCAGTGCAAGGCCGATAGCCAGACCTACAGCACCCAAAGCAGCCAGGATAGATGCGGTTTGAATGCCGAACTGCCCAAGCACCATGACCAGTACAACAATAAGAATACCATAACGAACAGAAGCGCTTAAAAAGCCGATCAGAGTATGGTCAAATCCCTTCAGCTTGGAAAGGGACTGGCGGGTCCATTTTTGCAATGTACCGGCGATGATCCAGCCCACACATAAGATGATGATCGCGCCGATAGTGGATAAAGAATAGCTTAAAACCAGATTGGATATTTGAAGCGCAAGGGCATTCGTACTTGCAATTAATTCTGCTGTTTGATCCTGCATTTTTCAACTTCAATTTTATCTTATTGATTGTAATGAAACGTCTAAATTGCTCTTTAGACATGCATTAATTAGCGCTTTCATGCATTTAGACAAGTCGCAATAAACTGCATTATAAGAGTTTCATACAAACAAAATAAAATTACGACCTTTAAGCCAAATTGCCGATCTTAATTGCTCACGGATCGCGAAAACATATTAATGATCAGAACACCTGTGATAATAAAACCTAAGCCGATCAATGCCGCAAAATCGAGTTTTTGCTGATACCAGATCCATGATATTGCGGTAATCAAAACAATCCCCATGCCTGACCATACAGCATAGACAATGCCAGCCGGCATACCCCGCATCGGAAACGACAAAAGACCGAAAGCTGCAACATAGCCGATAACCACGATCAGGCTGGGAACCAGTTTGGTAAAACTTTCCGAGCGCGCCAGAGCAGTCGTAGCAATCACTTCCGCTATAATAGCGGCTGCCAGAAAAATATAATTCCTTATCAGGAGCCCACCTTCGATATGGAAAAATGGTATCGCAGGTACTTAACCTGACATTTCAAAATACAATTTTCCTCTGCATATCATCACAGTTTCTCGGCACGAAATGAAAGAAGCGGCATTATTGGAACGCTACCCTACTAATGTGCAATCCCTTTGCCGATTAGCCCTCAAGTATAACTGTTAAGGATTGCAGCTTGGTATCTTATAAATTTCTGTGCCTGATAAAATATCAAAAATGGAGGTAATTATGAGCGATACAATGTTAGCTTTTATGGCGTTTATAGGCGTAACGACTATTGTCGCAATATTAATTCAGCCGTTTTAAAATTTACATATAAGCTATATTTACAATTAAATTATATAAATTTAAAAATATTTATGAAGCTAGAACGCCATTCAAATTACAACAACCAAAAGAAGTTATGCTCGATGATGACAAGGATTGGAAAACCTCTCCGCCATGCTCCAGACATTGTGCAGTCTTAATCATCTCATTGGTTGAAGCTTCCCGACGCCCTACATGCAGTGCACATTCTCAACGGCTTCTGATTCTTAAAATCAAATCCATAGCTTTGAAAAACAAAGCAATTTCAATCACTCAGCTCATAAAAACTACGCAAATATTTTAAATTCGTACAAAAAATTCTATAATCACGTATTTTTAAACATGGTTAATTTCTGGTAACTTTTCCAGTTCCCTCACCTTCTGCTATAGGCTAGTTTACGCTTAATTTTAGTCTCTACGGGGAGCAGATATGGATATCCGTCCATTTCACCAAGATGATGCCGCGCATTTGTGCAACTGGTTTGCCAGTGAGGCTGAACTCATTCAATGGGGCGGTCCCCTTTTGAAATATCCCCTTTGCAAACAGCAAATTGAGCAAATGCAGAGCGAGACTGAAGGTAATAAACCGCAGCGCCTGATGTTCAGTGCCTTCTATAATCAGGAACTGGTAGGTCATGCGCAGCTCGTTCTTGACTGGCAGCACGGCGTCGCCCGTCTGGGACGCGTTGCAGTGAATCCTACCTATCGCGGTCAGCGCCTCACCCAGCCGTTTTTGCAGCAGATTATTGAGCGTCTCTTCGATCAGCAGGAATTCTCCCGTCTCGAACTGAATGTATTTACATTCAACCGAGCTGCCATTCAGACCTATCGCAAACTCGGCTTTCAGCTTGAGGGCATCCGCCGCTCCTGCCTGCAGGTCGGCAATGAACGCTGGGACACGGCAATCTTCGGTATGTTGCGCAGCGATATCAAGACAGCAGAAAGCCTTCGCGCCTTAGCCAGTTGATAATCCGGCTTTCATAGAGGAGCGGTCAATTTGCCATCTGGATTTTTTTGACCGCAATCTCTACCTGATTACCATCATGACAGAAAACGCCCCTGCACAGAGTCGCTCTGCGACTAATCGCAATGATTTATCCACTCAGTTTTTAGCAACTGAAGGTTCTCCGCCGGTTGAATGGCTGGTAGCCAATGGTCTGACATCCTATCCTGATGCTGAAGCTTTTATGGAAGCACGTGTTGCCGCCATTCGTGATGGTGGAGCCAATGAGCTCGTCTGGCTGGTGGAACATCCGCCACTTTATACTGCCGGTACCAGTGCGCGTGATGAAGATTTGCTAACGCCAGATCGTTTTCCGGTTTACAAAACAGGCCGCGGCGGTGAATTTACCTATCATGGTCCGGGACAGCGTGTGGCTTATGTTATGCTGGATCTCAAGCGCCGCCGTGAAGATATCCGCGCTTTTGTTGCAGCGCTGGAACAATGGATCATCACCACGCTTGATAGTTTCAATATCAAAGGTGAACGGCGTGAAGACCGTGTTGGCGTCTGGGTTGCGCGACCGGAAAAACCGCGCCTCGCGAATGGTTCAATGGCAGAGGATAAGATCGCAGCAATCGGCATTCGTATGCGCCGCTGGGTCAGCTTTCACGGCATAGCCCTTAATGTGGAACCGCAGCTTGAAAACTTCGGCGGCATCGTTCCTTGCGGTATTGCCGAATATGGTGTGACCAGTCTGGTTGATCTGGGATTACCTGTCACTATGGACGATCTGGATATGGCCTTGAAGCAAAGTTTCAACGATGTCTTTGGTGATGTAAAATAATAGAATCTTCAAACAAGATATTGTTTTAAATAAAAAAGGCGGCAATTTAGCCGCCTTTTTCTTTTCTCTAAGCTGTAAGTGCTGCTTTTTCTGCCTCAGCACTGCGCTTACGCTCACGGATGAAAACATAGATCCCTGAGCCGATAATAATCGCAATGCCAAACCATTTAGACAGGCTCGGGAAATCACCGAAGAACAACAAACCGACTGTGACTGCCATAACAATTTCAACATATTGGAATGGTGCGAGAATAGACGCCGGTGCCAGCTGGAATGCACGCACCACCAGCAAATGACCGCTGGCAGCAAAAACGCCGATCATGATCAGCATGAACCACGGAAACAGCGTGTGCGGTAATGCAAATTGCAGATCAGGAATAGCAGCCGTATGGCCAAAAATCATAACCGCTACCCCCATAATACTGCCGCCGATACCGGCATAAAACTGCATCACGACCGGACGCTCATTGAGGCCGAATTTGCGGTTCAGCACCAGATAGACTGCGAATAAAAAGGCAGAGATCGCTGGTAAGATTGAGAGCCAGCCGAATACACTCCAGCTTGGCTGAATAACGATGACTGTGCCAAGCAAGCCGACAAGTACAGCACTCAGACGGCGCCAGCCCACCTTCTCATTAAGGAAAATCATCGAGAGAACGGTCAGAATAAGCGGTTCCACAAAGAACACAGCCAGCGCATCGGCCAACGGCATATATTTGACCGCCGTAAAAAAGCAGAGGCTACCGAGAGCCAGCAAACAACCGCGAAAAAGATTACCCCAGAGATGTTGGGTTTTCAGCCCTAAACCACGGCTAAAAATGATAATCGCTGTAAAACTGAGGATACCCTGCACAAAGAACCGCATGAAACTGATTGTGCCCGGCGGAATATTCTCTTCCATAGCCAGCCACTTGCCGGTGGCGTCCATCAGCGGCACAATAAGCATGGCACAGATCATGGTGATCATTCCGCGCACATGCGGCTGCAACCGGTTCTGCATTGTCATTCCTCTGCGGTTACACCGCTTTTATCTCGGGCTGCTCGGGCAGCGCTATTTTCCATATTCAGCGTTCTCATCATGGCTCATCACTTTACGCAACACCTCTCTCCGGCCACGCGTTATATTGTCCCGTGCCGTCACTTTAAGGCCACAGCAGCGCAGTTGATGAAGGATGCCGGATTTGACAATTCCCGTGTAATTGTCCAAACAAAATAAAATCTGCGGAAAAGTCAGGATTACCGGCATTTAAACAGGAACGTATAGCGAACCTTTGTCGCTTTACTCGTTGAAACATGCCAAAATCTCGGTGATTCGATTATTCCATAATTCCGGTGCGGTTTTGTAATTCTGAATTGAATACTCCGCTCCGTAATTTTGTTTCCCGCATTTATGCGACGCTGATCTTTGTTCAGTAGCAAAATGCTCCGTAATCTATTTGAACGAACAGGCCGGCCATTCCACATGGATAATAGCGACGATCTTTTTGCGAATATTCTCAACAATGCACGCGGGCGGCAGGTGTCTGAGCCTGAGGTGTCGGCGGATATTGCTGAAACTGTCGCCACCCCTGCGCCTGCACAGCCCGCACCTGTGAGCAAGCCAGAAATTGCCGCCAGCACGCCTGCTCCGGTAGCGCCTGCACCAAAACCAGCTGCTTCAATACCAGTCGCGGAACTGCGTTCCGCTCCGAGTAACTCCGATGGCAGTGATTATAATGCTTCCGCCATTCGTGTTCTTGAAGGGCTGGAACCGGTGCGTTTGCGCCCCGGCATGTATATCGGCGGTACCGATGAAAAAGCGCTGCACCATCTGTTTGCCGAAGTCATCGACAACGCGATGGACGAGGCCGTTGCCGGTCATGCCAATTTCATTGATGTCAATCTTGATGCTGAAGGCTTCCTGACAGTCAGTGATAATGGCCGCGGTATTCCTGTTGAGCTTCATCCTCAGGTGCCGGGAAAATCAACGCTTGAAGTGATTATGACCAAGCTTCATGCCGGTGGTAAATTTGACGGCAAAGCCTATGAGACCTCCGGTGGTCTGCATGGTGTTGGTGTTTCTGTGGTCAACGCCTTGTCCGATCTGCTGGAAGTCGAAGTTGCCCGCGCCCGCCGCCTCTATCGTCTGCGTTTCTCACGCGGTCTGCCACTGGGCGATCTGGAAGAACTCGGCGAAGTCCATAACCGCCGTGGTACACGCGTGCGCTTCCATCCGGATCCGGAAATTTTCGGCAAGAACGTCAAATTTGACCCGGAGCGCCTTTATCGTATGGCGCGGTCGAAAGCCTATCTGTTTGGCGGCGTAGAAATCCGTTGGTCCTGTGATCCGTCTTTGCTTGATCCTAAAAAGGGCATTCCGGATAAAGCTGTTTTCCATTTTCCGGGCGGTCTGAAAGACTTTCTCTCCGCCTCACTCGGCAAAGAATTTATGGTCACTAGAGAAATTTTCTCCGGCAAAACTGAAAAACAAGGCGGTCACGGTGCCGTCGAATGGGCTGTAGCATGGTATGGTGGGGACAGCTTTGTTCACTCCTATTGTAACACCATTCCGACCGGTGAAGGCGGCACGCATGAAGCAGGTTTGCGCCTTGCGCTGACACGCGGCCTCAAAGCCTATGCAGAATTGACCAATAATAAGCGCGCCTCGGTGATCACCACTGATGACGTGATGATTTCTGCTGCCGGTATGATGTCGGTTTTCATCCGCGAACCGGAATTTGTCGGTCAGACCAAGGATAAGCTGGCGACTGTTGAAGCGCAGCGTATTGTTGAAAATGCGATCCGCGATCCGTTTGATCATTGGCTTGCAGCCTCCCCGCAGGAAGCATCAAAACTGCTCGATTGGGTTGTTGAGCGCGCGGAAGAACGTTTACGCCGACGTCAGGAAAAAGAAACTACCCGTAAGACAGCAACCCGTAAGTTGCGCCTGCCGGGCAAACTGGCTGACTGCTCGCAAAATTCCGCAGCCGGTGCAGAATTGTTCATCGTTGAGGGTGACTCGGCGGGCGGTTCTGCCAAACAGGCGCGTAACCGCACCAATCAGGCGATTTTGCCGCTGCGTGGTAAAA
Organism: Bacillus subtilis; assembly: GCA_021733665.1. Classification (GTDB taxonomy): domain Bacteria; phylum Pseudomonadota; class Alphaproteobacteria; order Rhizobiales; family Rhizobiaceae; genus Pseudochrobactrum. Next base: position 447,230 of record JAHREI010000002.1, on the reverse strand, counting down.
TCCTCAACGTGGCCAGTGCTGGGCGTGATAAGCTGACGGCTAACCAGCAGATCGGTGATCTGGTGCAGGCGCTTGGCTGCGGCACCCGCAAAAACTACCGTGAAGATGATCTGCGTTATGACCGCATCATCGTCATGACGGATGCTGACGTGGATGGCGCGCATATTGCTTCGCTGCTGATCACCTTCTTCTATCAGGAAATGCCGCAGCTGATTACCGGTGGTCATCTGTTCCTTGCGGTGCCGCCGCTTTATCGTCTCAGCCAAGGTGGTAAAGTCGCCTATGCCCGTGATGATGCGCATAAGGACGAACTGATGCGCACAGTCTTTACCGGCAAAGGTAAAGTTGAGCTTGGCCGCTTTAAAGGTCTTGGTGAAATGCGCGCTGAGCAGCTCAAAGAAACCACGATGGATCCGAGCAAGCGCACTTTGCTGCGTGTGGAACTCTATGAGGATGAAAACGGCTCGACCAAAAACACTGTCGATGACCTGATGGGCACCAAGCCGGAAGCCCGCTTCCGCTTCATTCAGGAAAATGCTGAATTCGTTCAGGAGCTGGATATCTGATGAATTAAAAGCCGGTGTTATCACCGGCTTTTTTATGAGCATCTCCGATCAGACCACTTGCACTTTTTGTAATGTGCTCTCGCTTATATCCGAAGGCAGGATACATTAATCCGTAAATCTGGTGGTTATTCTTTTCCACAATGCCAAGGATAATGACATTTGAGGTAATTCGAACCTCAACGGGCTCAATAATCATCCAGATCAGGAATACGGCCAAAAGCGATTTTGCCGCCGATATAAGAGCCAGGGGCGATGGACGGGCCGAGACTTAAAGCATCTGATCCGAATTGTTTGCGCACGCGGTCAAGCGTGTCTGATACCTGTTCCCAGCGTTGCTGGCGCTGTTTTTGCTGCGGCTCATCAAACAGGTCATGACTATCCACAACCTCGCCGGATAAATGATGCAGATAAATATGCACATTCTTGATCTGTCTGAAATTAGCATTGCGAAATGCCGGATGCACCAGTAATCGCCGGTGCAATTGTCCCAGACAGGTGAGAAAACAATGATCATCGCGGGACGGCGGAAAAACGCCCTCAACAGAGATAGATTCCTGTCCTTTTATCCGCCAGCCATAGACCAGAGCACCGGCGCGGTAATGCTCTTTACGCAAACGTCGCGAGGCACTCATACAAAGCAGGCGCGCGCATTGCAGAATTTTATCCGGCTGGCGCCAATCCCGCGGCAGCACACGGCCATGTCCGAACATCCGGCGCTGCGTTTCCTGTTTCTCGACCGCATAACCATGCAATCCGGCGATAAATCGCTCGCCTTCAACACTGCCCCAGATTGCCCGCCCCTGTTTCGGGCTGATTTTCCAGAGTTCCTCAACTGTCGTGATGCCGGACCGTAGCAGACGTGCCTCCACACCGGCGGCAATGCCAGGCAAGTCACGCAATTGTAATTTCAAGAAACGGCAGGGAATATCTTCCGGCCGCACGATGACCAAACCATCCGGCTTGTCGATTTCAGCCGCAATTTTTGCAAGCAGCTCATTGGGTGCAACGCCAATGGAACAAGTCAGGGCAGAGCCAAGCTTTTCACGCAATGCTGCTTTAATCGCCAATCCCAGAGCCTCGGCCTGACGGGATTCTGACGGCAGCAAACGGCAAACCAACTCATCAATGGAGCGCACATCACCGATAGGCAAAACCGTATCAATTATGTCCAGTATCTTATGATGCAGTTTAACATATTCATCCGGCCGCGCCTCAATAATTGCGATATCGGGGCAGCGTTCACGGGCTTCACGCACAGATGTGCCGGTTTTCAAACCGAACTTCTTGGCTTCTTTACTGGCCGCAATCAGGCCGGTGAATTCACTGGCATGAGGTACAACGCCAACCGGCTTGCCCTGCAAAGCAGGATTCATCTGCTGCTCGGCACTGGCAAAAAAACTGTCAAAATCGAGATATAGCCGTTCCGGCAGATCAGGTTTACGCATGATTTTGTTCCGCACTAATTATAGAACAAAATAAGAACATTTAGCAGATTTAGCAAGCTGATATTATAAATCAGCCTGCATTTTCACTTTTTCCACAACACGCGCCAGACTGTCCGACCATTCTTCATAACGGCGAATAATCCGGAAACCACATTTTTCATAAAGCTTTATCGCCGGGAGATTACGTGCATGGGTGCCGATTTCTGCGGTTTGAAACCCGAGCAAAACAATCTGCGCTAACAGCGCATCAACCAGCAGAGTACCGATACCCTGCCCGTGATGCGCCGGATCCACCCAGATGTCTGAAATATAATTCTGATTACTGTCGCGTGCGCCCCAACCACAAATCACACCATTCTGCTCGGCAACCACTATGTAATCTGTGTAATCCTGCACTGAATACAAAAAAGCCAGTTCAGCGCGTCTGCGCTGATCCGGCTCTTCTGTTTCATGGGAAAAAATATGGGAAGACCATGCATCAGCCCCGATGCGGGCAATAACCGCCAGATCAGCGTTTGTTGCCTGCCGGAGCTGCATGCGGTTTTACCACCAGCGTTTTGCTGTGAAGCTGCCTGCGGACTGCTCAATCACATGGGCAGCCTGGAACAGCGCTTCTTCTTCAAACGGACGGCCAATCAGCTGCAAGCCCAGTGGCAGACCGGTTTCGGACAGACCAGCCGGGACAGAAATACCTGGCAGACCAGCCATGTTCACGGTGACCGTAAAGATGTCATTGAGATACATTTTCACCGGATCAGCAGCCAGCTCTTTATCGCCCAGCTTGAAAGCAGCCGATGGTGTTGCAGGTGTCAGAATTGCATCCACACCGGCAGCAAACACATCTTCAAAGTCTTTCTTGATCAATGTGCGGATTTTCTGCGCCTTAACATAATAGGCGTCATAATAACCGGCTGAAAGTACATAGGTGCCGATCATGATACGGCGTTTAACTTCCGCACCAAAACCTTCCGCACGGGTGTTTTCGTACATTTCAACAATGTCTTTGCCCGGAACACGCAGACCATAGCGAACGCCGTCATAACGTGCGAGGTTCGACGATGCTTCCGCCGGAGCAACGATGTAATAAACGGCAAGTGCCTGATCTGTATGCGGCAGTGAAATATCAACCACTTCCGCACCGGCATCTTTCAGCCACTGAACGCCCTGTGCCCAGAGCTTTTCGATTTCAGCCGGCATACCATCAATGCGATATTCGCGCGGAATACCAATTTTCATGCCTTTTACGGATTTGCCAAGCGCTGCTTCATAATCAGGAACCGGCAGATCAACAGAAGTTGTATCTTTCAGATCAACAGAAGCCATCGACTTCAACAGGATTGCACTGTCACGAACGTCACGGGCAATCGGACCGGCCTGATCGAGCGAAGATGCGAAGGCAATCGTGCCCCAACGGGAAACACGGCCATAAGTCGGCTTGATACCAACAGTACCGGTGAACGCCGCAGGCTGACGGATCGAACCACCAGTATCAGTTGCTGTAGCACCGGCGCACAGGCGTGCGGCCACAGCAGCAGCAGAACCACCGGATGAACCACCCGGAACCAGCTTATCTTCCGAGCCTTCTGCGCGCCAAGGGCTGACAACAGGGCCGTAATAAGATGTTTCGTTGGAGGAGCCCATTGCGAACTCGTCCATGTTCAGCTTGCCGAGCATAACCGCGCCGTCCGCCCAGAGATTGGCTGTGACAGTTGATTCATATTCCGGCTTGAAGCCATCGAGAATATGCGAGCAGGCCTGAGTGTGATCGCCTTTGGTGGCAAACAAATCTTTCACGCCGAGCGGAATACCTTCCAGCGCACCGGCCTCACCTTTTGCCAGACGCTCATCCGAAGCTTTGGCCATTGTGCGGGCTTTGTCATGAGTAACACTGACATAAGCATTGAGCGCGCCATTGGCGGCATCAATTGCATTGAGATAAGCATCGGCCAGTTCGGTTGCTGTAAAGGCTTTTGCCTTCAGCTTGTCGCGCGCCTCGGCAATCGTGAGTGCGGTTAAATCAGTCATGGTTTAAATCCTGTTTAGGCTTTTCATCTGCCGTTTCCTGTTTCAATCACCGTTTTAAACGGGAGCACATAGCTCTTGATCAACGGAAAACAGCTGTCGGCGGTTGAGCGCAGATTATTCAATAACTTTTGGCACCATGAAGAAATTTTCTTCACTGATCGGTGCATTAGAAACGATCTCTGCAGCCATATTGCCGTCAGAAACAGTATCTTCACGCAGGCGCATGGCTGTCGGGATAACCGAAGTCATCGGCTCAACACCATCAACATTCACTGCATCGAGCGATTGCACAAAGCCCAGAATGACATTGAGTTCACCGGTCATTTTCTCGGCCTGTTCTTCACTGACCGCAATACGGGCAAGATGCGCAACGCGCTTGACTGTAGTTAAATCGACGGACATGTCGTTCTCCGATAAATGCGAAAATACGGACTTAAGCGCCGGTCTATCCAGCATAAATACAGTCCGCAAGAAATTTCTCTTGTTCCGGCTATAACCCTGCACTTGCTCAAGTGCAATATTTGACTTGAATTTTCAGCTCCGAGAAACGGTTAAACTGCCGCCAACATCCAGCACTTCAACTTTTGTACCGGATTTTTCCATACCGCGCACGAAATCATCTGCTGTTGCATCGAGCAGACCGAATGTACCGAAATGGCAAGGGATTGCGGTTTTAAGCGTTGGGAAATAGCGCTGGCAAGCCAGTGCTGCAATTGCGCCGCCCATTGTGAAACGGTCACCAACCGGCACCAATGCCACTTCCGGATCATGCAGTTCATTAATCAGCGCCATATCCGAGAAAATATCCGTATCACCCATATGATAAAGCGTTGGTGCATCTTCATCATCAAAATGGAACATCAGGCCGTTCGGATTACCAAGAGAATGAGAAACGCCGTCTTCTGTCACAGTCGCAGAGGAATGCAGTGCATTCACAAAGGTTACTGAAAAGCCGTTGTGAAAAACTGTGCCGCCGGTATTACCCGGATCGACTTTTTCTACACCGCGATGCGCAAGCCAGTCACACAGATCTGCGTTGGCAATAACTGTTGCACCGGTTTCTTTAGCGATACGAATGGTATCACCGACATGGTCGCCATGTCCGTGGGTCAGCGCAATATGGGTCACGCCTTTTGTCACTTCAGCAAAATCAAGAGCGGAACCGGTCGGGCTCTGGCTGATAAACGGGTCGATCAGAATGGTTGCCTGCGAGGTTTCAACGCGAAAAGCAGAATGGCCGAGCCAGGTTATGTTCATGATATTCCCTTTGCCGATGCATATTGATATAGGCACAGTTATGATGCACTGCACTGCCTTTGCAAGATACTACACGACATTACCGGATCGGAAAAACAAGATATGGCTGTATCAACAATTGAAGAGCTTGCAACAAGCTTGAGCTACGGGCAGCTTGTCGCCGGTCTTGATCTGGGCACCAAAACAATCGGCATCGCGGTCTCGGATCTCGGTATGTCTTTTGCGCATCCGCGTCCTGTTTTGAAACGCCGCAAATTTACACTCGATGCACAGGAACTGCTGGAACTGCTGCAAAAAGAAAAAGTTGCCGCCGCCGTTATCGGCCTGCCGGTCAATATGGACGGCACAGAAGGCCCGCGTGTTCAGGCCACGAAAGCCTTTGTACGTAATATGGAAAAGCTCACCGATATTCCGTTCATTTACTGGGATGAGCGTCTTTCAACCGTTGCGGCAGAGCGTGCATTGATCGGCATGGATGTTTCCCGTGCTAAACGCGCAGAGCGGATTGATTCCGCTGCCGCTTCCTTCATTCTGCAAGGTGCATTAGATCGTCTGCACATGCTGCGTCGTGACAGCGAGCAAGATTAAATAAATTTAAGAATATTAGGCATTGATCCTATAGCGATTAGAGCTTTTACAAAGATATCTCCTGATGTTTCTTAAGGAGAATGTTATGAGCTTTATCAAATCCTTTTTCCGTGGCGGCTACAATTCTCATGGTGGTTATGGTGGTGGTCATGGCCATGGCTCCAAGCATGGCCGTTATGAAGCCCCCTATTACGGTGCGCCACAACAAATGGAACTCCCCGTTGCAACAGTTCAAAACTGTCCTGACTGCCGCAGACCTCAGGCCATAGACGCACGGTTTTGCAATAATTGTGGCCTGTCGCTTGTACCGTCTCAATGCAGCTCTTGTAATCAATCGATGATGGCGGGTGCAAAATTTTGCGGCAATTGCGGTCAGCAAGCGGCTACTTAAAATATTTCCAGACAACACAATCACATAAAAAGCGGTCAGATCCTTTAAATTTCTGACCGCTTTATTTTGACAAATTATAATATAAAATCAGTAACTTAAAAGAAAATATCAATAACAGAAAATTAGCTATTGCTCCTATAGCGACTAGAGCTTGTTTATATAAATCTCCTCAACCACAGGAGATTAACATGATTAATTATGTACGTCAGATCTTTCAGCGCAACTATTTTTCAAGAGGACATATTGACAACAATAGTACAAATGTAATCTGCCCGGCCTGTAAGAATGTTCAATATGCGGGTGCGCGCTTATGCAATAATTGCCGCTACATCATATAGTGCAATTTTAAATCATCTCGGCCGTAGCGTAAGCTTAAATCATATGCGTATCATGGTGCACATAAATTCTATTAACTGTGCACCATGACATCTACCCGTACCAGTGAACAATTTCAGGTCACTGCCATAGCTTCCGCAATCAGCTTAAAATCATGTTCACTGAGTTCCAGCAAACCGAAACGAAATGGATAAGCCCAGTTTGTTTTGCCTCGTGTGAGTTCCAACCTGTCCAATAAAGGGCAGATAGAAATGATCATCGTATCATTCCATTGCACATCTCGCCGATAGGGCAGGAAACCCTGCCCCATATCAACCTGATAAACAGCATGATTGCTGATCACACCTTGCGCTGTAAAAGACTGTAATCTGTCTTTCCCGCCCATAATCATCGCAGGAGAATAATAAATCACACCGTCTCCGCTCTTCAATCTGCGCAAAGGTGCAGATTTGCCGTGACAAACCTGCATGAAGCCCTCTGCCCGACCGCGCTGCACATGATCAGCACTGGCGATTGCCAGCCAGTATTTCCGACCGCGCTCTGACATCATGTATCCAATGCATAGACACGCAACCGATGGCCGTCCGGATCAGCAATCACAAAAGACCAGCCGAACTCTAATTGCGCAGGTGCCATCAGAATATCAGCCTTCAGATCACGCCATTTCGCATAAAGCGCATCCACCGCATCCTGCGTTTCTACCCGCATGGAAAATTCGCAACTACCGCCACTATTCGCCGGTGCCGGTTGAACCGTGTGTCTTGACCAAAGTGACAGTTTCAAACCGGATTGCAGAACAAAAAGCACAAAGGTCGGGGATTGTTCGACCGGTTGAATGCCAAACAACTCAGTATAGAATGTGGTACTTGCTTCTGGCTTTGCTACATAGAGCATCAGATTATCGGGATGGTTCATCATATAACTCCTTCATTCGATGTCGAAGGATATGAACCGCCGATGTGTCAGTTTCTGTCAGCAGTGTTTAAAAATCGCGTGTAATATTCTGCGCTTTACGCCAGTCTTTCAGCAGGCTTTGCCGTGAGCGGGGATAGCGCCCTTCCAAAATTATCAGAGATTGAATGCGATCGGTGCGAAAATGCCGGAAATCCTGACGCAACTCGCACCAGCCAAGCACTACCTGCACCTGATCAAAGAAACCAAGCCCGAACGGCCAGATAATGCGTTGCGATGCTTGTCCCTCTGCATCAGCATAATGCAGCTCAAGTCTGGATTGTTGCCGGATTGCCAACCGGATTTGCGCCAGAATATCGGGATCGACCGGAATGGGGCGTTCTTTACTCGCGGATGGCCCAACAAGCAGCGTGGAAGCCTCAAGGTCATCCCGCAAAGCTGATGGCAAAACCGCTGCAATCTTGGCCAGTGCATTACGCGCTGCCTGTGCCAGTTGCGTATCATGCCGCGTTGTCACCCAACGCGATCCCAGCACCAGAGCTTCGATCTCCTCCTGCGAGAACATCAACGGCGGCAGAGTAAAACCGGCACGCAACACATAACCGACACCGGCCTCGCCTTCGATCACAGCGCCTTGCGCCTGCAAACTGGCAATATCGCGATAGAGTGTGCGCAGACTAATGCCTAACTCAGACGCCAAATCCTGTCCGCTGACCGGATGCCTGTGACGGCGCAGATTTTGCAGAAGTTCCAGCAGACGCTCCGAGCGCGACACTGTGATTTACTCTTGCGGATAAAGCGCGTTGATAATGCCCAATGCATCATGTCGGGCATCAATCATGCCATAAGTTGTGCGCCATTGTCCGCCAAGTCGGGTCTCGATAAAGGCATCCGCAATATGATCCGCACCGAGCTCTTTCAGGCAAGCCGCGCTGGCTGCCAGTGCCATTTGCTCGGTGAGCATCCGCGCTGCACCTTCATCTGTCATGGTTACCTGCATTGCAGCCCGCAACACAGCAACAGTACCCTGCCCGCGACGACCAAGCTGCGTACCGATCCATTCCAGCACATCATCAAAGAGACGCGGAGCGCGGTGCAGAACGCGCACAATATCCAGCGCCATCACATTGCCGGAACCTTCCCAGATCGCATTGACCGGTGCCTCACGATACAGCCGTGCCAGAGGGCCTTCTTCGACATAGCCATTGCCGCCAAGACATTCCATCGCTTCATAGAGCAGCGACGGTGCAATTTTTGCCACCCAATATTTGACCACTGGTGTCATCACACGGGCAAAGGCAGCCTCCATACGATCATTGGCTGCCATATCGAAAGCACGGGCAAGACGCAGCGACAAAGCTGTAGCAGCCGCTGCATCCAGCGACATATCCGCCAGCACACGCTGCATCAGCGGCTGATTGATCAGCGGTACGCCGCCAACACTTCTGTGGCGGGCGTGATGCACCGCCTCACTCATACCGGCTCGCATCAAACCGGCAGATGCTACAGCGCAATCAAGACGGGTCAGTGTCACCATATCAATGATGGTTTTCACGCCCTGTCCCGGTTCACCGACCATCTGACCAAGCGCATTCTCAAACTGCACTTCAGAAGATGCATTGGAACGATTGCCCAGCTTGTCTTTCAAACGCTGAAGGCGGAAGCCATTGCCGCTGCCATCAGACAACAGACGCGGCACCAGAAAACACGACAGACCGGATTTATTATCGCCGGCGGCCTGACCATTGGCCTGCGCCAGCACCATAAAGGCATCGGACATCGGCGCAGACATAAACCATTTATGACCATTGAGGCGATAAACGCCATTACCTGCATGGTCTGCACGGGTGGTATTGGCACGCACATCCGTGCCGCCCTGCTTTTCCGTCATACCCATGCCAATCATCAAACCGGTTTTCTTGACCGGCGGTTTGTTGGACGAGTCATATTTGCGAGTAAGAATACGCGGCGACCATTCATCATAAAGCGCCGGAGAGGTCATCAATACGGCAAGCGAAGCGCTTGTCATAGTCAGCGGACAAAGATGTCCGCATTCCAGTTGCGCTGTCAGATAAAAACGCACCGCACGCGCCTGATGGCGGCGACCTGATTCCGGTGATTGTTGCGGACTGTTTTCCCAGATCGAAGAATGCAGACCATGCGCTACAGAGCGACGCATCAAGGCATGATAGGCCGGATGATACTCCACCTGATCAATGCGATTGCCCAGACGATCATAGGTTTGCAGGCGCGGCACTTCCGAATTGGCAAGACGTGCCATTTCCTGCGCATCCGCAGACAAAACAAAACGGCCGGTCTGTTCCAGCTCTTTTTGCAGCGTTTCAGGAAAACGTGTTGCACATTGTAACAGCAGCGGATCGCTCAAATAGGCATTATATTGCGGCACGGCCTGCCCGTTGAGATTTTTAGTCACGGAATATGGAGACGAATCCGGCGCGTAATTGGTACGCTGCGGCACCTGATTGGTTACTTCAGAAACGTCTACAGGAGTGTTAACCGACATATTCCATCCATTTAGCCGGAGATTTCAGCCGCCGGTTTTAATATTTAAATCTATACGCGAATCTCTAATATCCGCCTTGTGGCATTGTTTGCGGCAAAATTATAAATATCCCCTCAATATTCCGCTTTTCTCCACACAGTTTATTCGACAAACCCGCAAAAGCATATATAAGGCCGCAAACAAGTTTTTCTGAAAACAATCTTAGGGAATAGCTGTGATGACAGAACAATCTCCCTCGCCCCTTTTTCCCCACCGCCATTTGCTCGGGATTAAAGACCTATCTCCTCATGATATAAATATCCTGCTTGATCTGGCCGACAGCGAAGTCGCCGTATCCCGCCAACCGGAAAAAAAGAAATCCATTTTAAGCGGCCGTACGCAGATCAATCTGTTTTTTGAAAATTCCACCCGCACACAATCATCCTTCGAACTGGCAGGTAAACGCCTCGGTGCCGATGTGATGAATATGTCTGTCGGTAATTCTTCCGTCAAAAAAGGTGAAACGCTGATTGATACAGCGATGACCCTGAATGCAATGCAGCCGGATATTCTGGTGATCCGCCATGCTTCTGCCGGTGCTGCCGCACTTCTCGCGCAAAAAGTTGGCTGCTCCGTGGTCAATGCCGGTGACGGTGCGCATGAGCATCCGACACAGGCACTGCTCGATGCCCTGACCATCCGCCGCGCCAAGGGCAAAGTCGGGCGTCTGATCGTGGCAATCTGCGGCGACGTACTGCATTCGCGTGTGGCGCGCTCTAATATCCTGCTATTGAATGCACTGGGCGCGCGGGTACGGGTGATTGCACCGTCCACCCTGCTGCCATCCGGCATTGAAAATATGGGCGTTGAAGTCTTCAACTCCATGAAAGAAGGCCTGAAAGACGCTGATGTGGTGATGATGCTGCGCCTGCAGCGCGAGCGTATGAGCGGTTCTTTTGTGCCGTCGGTACGTGAATATTTCCACTTCTACGGGCTGGATAAAGAAAAGCTCAAATATGCCAAGTCGGACGCCTTGGTCATGCATCCGGGCCCGATGAACCGCGGCGTGGAAATTGCCTCGGATATTGCTGACGGTCCGCAAAGTGTGATCCAGCAACAGGTGGAAATGGGTGTTGCCGTGCGTATGGCCGTGATGGAAGCCCTACTTGATCCCCGACGAAATCCTGAAAACTTTAACGGTCTGGGAGCCTAATGATGAGCACTACAGTTTACACCAATGCCCGCATCATTGACCCTTCTCGTAACCTCGACGAAAACGGCACGCTGATTGTTCAGGACGGCATTATTGTTGCCAGCGGTGCAGATGCCAATCATCAGGGCACACCGGAAGGCGCAGAAGTCATTGACCTTAACGGCAATGTACTGATCCCGGGTCTGGTCGACAGCCGCGTGTTTATCGGTGAGCCGGGTACGGAACACCGTGAAACGATCGCTTCAGCCAGTCAGGCCGCTGCAGCCGGCGGTGTAACCTCCATGATCATGATGCCGGATACCGATCCGGTGATTGATAATGTGGCACTGGTCGAATTCGTCAAGCGAACTGCCCGCGACACAGCTATCGTCAATGTACACCCTGCTGCTGCGATTACCCGTGGTTTGCTCGGTGAGGAAATGACCGAAATGGGCTTGCTGAGGGAAGCCGGTGCAGTTGCCTTTACCGAAGGCCGCAAATCACTGGCCAATACGCTGCTGCTGCGCCGTGCGCTGACCTATGCGAAGGATTTTGGCGCTGTTATTGCCCATGAAACCATGGATCCTTTTCTCGGTGGCGGCGCGATGAATAGCGGGCTTTATGCCAGCTGGCTCGGCCTGTCCGGTAGCCCGCGTGAAGCAGAAGTGATCCCGCTGGAACGCGACCTGCGTCTCGCCGCCATGACCGGTGGCCATTATCACGCCGCGCAAATTTCCTGCGATATGTCGGTGCAGACTTTGCGCCGTGCGAAAGAGACAAACACAAAAGTCAGTGCTGCTGTTTCAATCAATCATTTGTCACTCAATGAGAATGATATTGGCGAATATCGCACGTTCTTCCGTCTTTCACCGCCACTGCGTACTGAAGATGACCGTCAGGCGATGATTGAAGCTGTGCGCAACGGCACAGTCGATGTGGTTGTCTCCGCGCATAATCCGCAGGATGTGGACACCAAACGCCTGCCTTTCGCCGATGCGGAAGCCGGTGCAATTGGTCTGGAAACCCTGCTGGGTGCAGCTCTGCGGCTCTATCACAATGAATCTCTGACCTTGATGCGCCTGATTGAAGTGCTTTCCACCGCACCGGCCAAACTCTACGGCCTTGATGCCGGTACACTGAAAGTTGGTGCAAAAGCCGATTTTGCTGTGGTTGATCTTTATGAACCATGGGTCGTGAAGGCCGATGAATTGCACTCACTCTCGAAAAACAGCTCTTTTGAAGATGCTAAATTTCAGGGACGCACTATCCGTACAGTCGTCAACGGCAAAACGGTCTATGCATTATAATATTGTTTTGATGCGGATTTTATGCCTAATTTCTACAGTCTCTGTGAGGGGACGCAATATTTCGAGGGGGTATTATGCTTGAACCACTGATTATCACCGGCGGCGTTGCAGGTATTTTTGCCGCGCTGATTTTTGGCTATCTGCTTGGTTCAATTCCCTTCGGTCTGCTGCTGACCCGTATGGCCGGTCTGGGCGATGTGCGCTCTATCGGTTCCGGCAATATCGGCGCAACGAATGTGCTGCGCACCGGCAATAAGAAAATTGCTGCTGCAACCTTGCTTTGCGACATGCTGAAAGGCACAATTGCAGTGCTGGTTGCCGCCTATTTCGGCCGCGATTATGCCCTTGCTGCCGGTCTCGGTGCTTTTCTCGGCCATCTGTTTCCGGTCTGGCTTGGCTTTAAAGGCGGCAAAGGCGTTGCCACCTATCTCGGTATTTTGCTCGGGCTGGTCTGGCCCGGTGCACTGGTTTTTGCCGCTGTCTGGATCGTTATTGCGCTGCTTACCCGCTATTCATCGCTCTCCGCGCTGATTGCAAGTATCGTGGTGCCGGTATCCATTCTCTATCTCGGCCTGACAAAAACCGCACTGCTGTTTGCCATTCTCACTGTGATTGTTTTCATCAAACACCGCGAGAATATCAAGCGGTTGCTCAGCGGTACTGAAACCAAGATAGGATCAAAATAAAATGATCAGAAAGACGGGTTCGCAGTCAAAAGGAATTCGTCTCTCTGACCAGCAGAGACTCAACTGGCTGCGGCTTATCCGCAGTGACAATGTCGGGCCTGCCAGCTTTCGCGATCTGATCGCCTATTGCGGCAGTGCCGCTGCCGCACTTGAGCGTCTGCCTCAATTGGTGCGCTCCACGGCCAAACGCCCGCTCCGTATCCATACAATTGAACAAGCCGAACAGGAACTGGAAGCGATTGACCGCGCCGGTGCCCGACTGATTGGCATGGGCGAACCCGACTATCCTCAATATCTGCGGCAAATGCTCAACCCGCCGCCGCTCGTGACTGTGCTTGGCAATACAGAGCTCTTCAGCAAGCCGCCGGTCGCCATAGTTGGCGCGCGCAATGCCTCCGCCACCGCCTGCGCCTTCACCAGCCAATTAGTGCGTGATCTGGGTGCAAACGGCTTTGCTATTATCTCCGGTTTTGCGCGGGGGATTGATGCCGCTGCCCACAAAGCCAGCTTGGAAACCGGCACCATTGCCGTGCTGGCCGGTGGTCTGAACCGCCCTTACCCGCCGGAGAATTTACCGCTGCTTGAGCAAATCATAAATCGTGGCGGCATCATTATTTCAGAAATGCCATTCGACTGGGTGCCACGGGCGCAGGACTTTCCGCGCCGCAACCGCATCATTGCCGGTTTATCTCTCGGCCTTGCGGTTATTGAAGCGGCGCAGCGATCCGGCTCTCTTATTAGTGCAAGGCTGGCGGCTGAAATGGGCAGACTGGTCTTTGCCGTCCCCGGCTCACCGCTTGATCCGCGTGCCAGCGGCACCAATACGCTGCTGAAAAACGGTGCGATCATGCTCACGCAAGCGCAGGATATCTGCGACGCACTGGCACCGATGTTGCGCAAGGACGGTACGGCACCGCAACAGGCCGGTTTTGTTTTCACAGAAGATTCTGCACAAATTCTCGCGCAAGCTGCGCCCCTTTCTCTTGAAACATCAGAAAGCCTGCCAAACGGCAGTGCTGATATTGAACGCATCCGCAATGCGCTCAGCAGCACGCCTGCTAGCGTGGATGCGATTATCCGCCATACGGAGCTACCTGCCTCTGCCGTGCATCTGGCTTTGCTGGAACTAGACCTTGCCGGTCAATTGCAGCGCAGCAGTGACGGGCTGATCGCCTTACTGCCCGCATAAAAATAAAGATTGTTCAGTTTTTGGTTGGCTGCCCGAATTGCGAGCGCAGAACATCTGAGACTTCCACCCATGCCATTTCAATAAAATAGGCAAGCATTGGATAGCGGTTGTTCTGAGCGATCTGACGGAGCTGTAATAATGTGTCATGAACATAGATCAGCTCTTGATAAGTCTGTTCTCTATTTTCCTTCATGGCTTTACTCTCGGCTAAACGAATAGATGAATAAGTCGGTTTAAAATTAAGTTTCAGACAAATTGAATAAAAACTCTGCGATGCGAACACTCAGAAATTCAACCTAAGATTACGTAATATCTATTGTCAACCTGTCGTTGTTTTGCGTAAAAAACTGTGTTTGCTCTTGACCAATCTGTTTTCGCTGTTCATTTGAATGAGAACAATCCTGCCAGCATGATGATTTTCAACACTTGATTTTCAACACTGGCGCAATCCGGGCATATCCGGCTGTGTACGTTAATCTGGACCCGCAATATGAATGTCGTTGTCGTTGAATCGCCCGCCAAGGCCAAAACAATCAATAAATATTTAGGCTCAGACTATAAGGTTCTGGCGTCTTTTGGTCATGTCCGCGATTTGCCGGCAAAAGACGGCTCTGTTCGTCCTGATGAAGACTTTGCCATGAGCTGGGAAGTCGATGCAGCCTCCTCCAAACGTCTTTCCGAGATCGCCAAGGCGCTCAAGGAAAGTGACAGTCTGATTCTGGCAACTGACCCTGATCGCGAAGGGGAAGCTATTTCATGGCACGTGCTGGATGTGCTGCGTCAGAAAAAAGTACTCGGCTCCAAGCCGGTTAAACGCGTGGTCTTCAACGCCATTACCAAAAATGCGGTTCTGGAAGCGATGGCCAATCCGCGTGAAATCGACGTACCGCTGGTTGATGCCTATCTGGCACGCCGTGCACTCGATTACCTCGTAGGTTTCACACTGTCGCCGGTTCTATGGCGCAAATTGCCGGGTTCGCGCTCGGCAGGTCGCGTGCAGTCTGTGGCGCTGCGTCTTGTTTGTGACCGTGAAACCGAGATTGAGCGCTTCATCCGTGAAGAATACTGGAATATTGCCGCCCTGCTCCAAACACCGCGCAGCGATAATTTCACTGCCCGCCTGACTGTTGTTGACGGCAAGAAACTCGGCAAGCTCGACATTAAAACGCAAGAGCAGGCAACCGGCATCCGCACCATGCTGGAAGGCGCAAGTTTCAACGTCATGAGCGTTGACGCTAAGCCAACCAAGCGTAATCCGGGCCCGCCATTCACCACGTCCACTTTGCAGCAGGCTGCGAGCGGTCAGCTCGGTTTCTCCGCATCACGCACCATGCAGGTTGCGCAGCGCCTTTATGAAGGTATCGAACTGGGCGGTGAAACCACCGGTCTGATCACCTATATGCGTACTGACGGTGTGCAGATGGCGCCGGAAGCGATTTCCGCTGCACGTAAGGCAATCGGTAATACATTCGGCGACAATTACGTACCGGAGAAGCCGCGCTACTACTCGACCAAAGCGAAAAATGCTCAGGAAGCGCACGAAGCGGTTCGCCCGACCGATTTTAGCCGTCATCCGAAAGATGTCCGTAAATATCTCGATGAAGATCAGGCACGTCTCTATGAGCTGATCTGGAAACGCGCCATTGCCAGTCAGATGCAGCCTGCGGATATTGAACGCACCACGGTTGATATTGAAGCTAAAAATGGCTCCCGTTCGGCTGTATTACGTGCCAATGGTTCGGTTGTGCGTTTCAACGGCTTCCTCGCGGCCTATACGGATCACCGCGAAGAAGAAGATGAAGACGAGGACGGCGCACGTCTGCCGCAGATTAATGCCGGTGAGACACTGAAACGTGAGAAAATCGACGCAACCCAGCATTCGACAGAACCACCTCCGCGCTATTCCGAAGCTTCGCTCATCAAGCGCATGGAAGAGCTTGGCATTGGTCGTCCGTCCACCTATGCGGCAACGCTCAAAACCCTGAGCGACCGTGATTATGTGACAATGGATAAGCGCAAGCTGATCCCGCAGGCCAAAGGCCGTCTGGTTACGGCGTTTCTTGAGAGCTTCTTTGAACGCTATGTGGAATATGATTTCACCGCAGCTCTGGAAGAAAAGCTCGATCTGATTTCTGACGGTAAACTGTCATGGAAAGACGTGCTGCGCGATTTCTGGAAGGATTTTTCCGGCAATGTCGACAGCACCAAAGAACTGCGCGTAACCAATGTGTTGGATGCGCTCAATGAGCAGCTTTCCGCCCTTGCCTTCCCTGATCGCGGCGATGGCATGGACCCGCGTATCTGTCCGACCTGTGGTGAAGGCAACCTGTCGTTGAAACTCGGCAAATACGGTGCCTTTGTCGGCTGCTCCAATTATCCGGAGTGCAAATTCACACGTCAGCTTGGCGGTGAAGGTGAAGGCGATGCAGCGGCATCGGATGAACCGCGCGTTCTCGGACAGGATCCGGTAACCGGCGAAGACATTACTGCGCGCACCGGGCGTTTTGGTCCGTATATTCAGCGCGGGGAAGGCAAAGAAGCCAAGCGCTCCAGCCTGCCAAAAGGCTGGTCTCTGGGTGAGCTTGATCTGGAAAAAGCCTTGCAGCTGATCAATCTGCCGCGTGATGTGGGGCCACATCCGGAAAGCGGCAAAATGATCACCGCGAGCCTCGGCCGCTATGGTCCTTACATTGCCCATGATGGTGCATTCGCCAATGTGGACAGCATTGAGGATGTGTTTGAGATCGGCATCAACCGCGCTGTGACTGTGCTGGCAGAAAAAGCCGCTAAAGGCGGCCGTACCCGCGCCACACCTGCAGCTTTGGCAACGCTCGGCGATCATCCGGACGGCGGTTCAATTACTGTTCGTGACGGTCGCTACGGCCCTTATGTCAATTGGGGCAAGGTCAATGCCACGCTGCCAAAAGGCAAAGATCCGGCAACGGTGACAATGGAAGAAGCGCTGGAGTTGATTACAGCCAAAGCCGGTTCTGCCAAGAAGACCACCAAGAAAGCCGCACCGAAAAAAGCTGCTGCTCCGAAGAAAACCTCCGCGGCTAAAAAGACAACCAAAGCGGATGACGCAGATGCTGAAGCAAAACCGGTGAAAAAGGCAGCAGCTAAAAAACCGGCAGCAAAGAAAACGACAACCAAAGCTAAAAAAGCTGATGCTGCCGAATAGGCACTACAAGGCTTAAAGAACAAAGGGCGCCATATCGCTATGGTGCCCTTTTTATTTGATAAAATTCTGATTTTGACCGGTATTTGTTCCGGCTAAGGGAAGCCAAAGCAAATGTTTCCATTTTGTGCTGAAATGCTTTAAAGAGTTTTCAGGACTTTATAAAAAGTAAATATTAAGGATGACCGGATTGGCTCGCAGAATAGACCCTTCTTCTGACCGTAACAGCGGCTCAGGCGCACATAAAAAACAGAAGGGCGCAAAAAACAACAAGACCTTTTCCGGTAAATCCAAAGTGAAACCGCTGTCAGAGGCCTATCTTCCAACCAAGGAAGATATTCTCACTTTCATCACCGAAAACCCGGATCGCGCTGCCAAACGCGATATTGCCAAGGCATTCAATCTCAAAGGTGATGCGCGTATCTATCTCAAAGATATTTTGCGCGAACTAGCTGATGACGGACAGGTGGAAAAACGAGCCAAGAAACTATCCCGCCCGAACAGCCTGCCGCCGATTGCAGCGCTAACCATTACCGGTCGCGATAGTGACGGCGGTCTCGTTGGCCGCCCGATTGAATGGAGCGGTGATACGGCTGCGCCATTGGTGCTGCTGCGTCGTACCAATAAAGACAAAGGCCCGACTGTTGGTGTCGGCGATCAAATTCTGGCGAAGATTTTTGCCAATTCCGATAAAGGTGGCCTACCCTATACCGGACGCGTGATCAAAAAGCTCGAAAAGCGCGATAATGCAATTCTTGGTGTGATCCGCCAGTTGCAGAGCGGCGAATACCGCCTTGAGCCGGTTAATCGCAAACAGACAGAAGTCAGCATTGCAGCTGAATTCCTCAATGGTGCGGAAGCCGGTGATCTGGTTGAAGTGATCCCGCATCAGAAAAGCCGTTTCGGCCTGCCGCAAGGCAAAGTCGAACAGGTAATCGGTTCCATCGGCAGTGAAAAAGCCCTATCGATGATTGCGATTCATGAATATGAAATTCCGCATATCTTCCCTGAGAAAGCCATAGAGCAGGCAGAAAACGCCAAACCTGCTACGATGAGCCATCGGGAAGACTGGCGCTCGCTGCCTCTGGTCACCATCGATCCGGCTGATGCGAAAGACTATGATGATGCGGTCTTTGCGGAAGCAGATACCGATCCGGCCAATCCCGGCGGCTTCGTCATTGTCGTGGCCATTGCCGATGTGAGCTATTACGTGCAGCACGGTTCTGCGCTTGATCATGAAGCACAAAAGCGCGGTAACTCGGTCTATTTCCCTGACCGCGTGGTGCCGATGTTACCGGAGCGTATTTCCAACGATCTTTGCTCTCTGCGCGAAGGTGTGGATCGTCCGGCGATGGCTGTGCGCATTATCATCGGTGCTGACGGGCGCAAACGCTCGCACAGCTTCCACCGTATCATGATGCGCTCGGTTGCCCGCCTCGCCTACCAGCAGGCTCAGGCAGCCATTGACGGCGCACTGGATGAGAAGACCGAACGCGTTATTAATATCAGCCTGAAACCGCTGTGGAGCGCCTATGCCGCGCTGAAAAAAGCACGTGACAAGCGCGAACCGCTTGAGCTTGACCTGCCGGAGAAGAAACTGATCCTCGACGATCAGGGACAAGTGCTGAAAGTTATCGTGCCGGACCGGCTTGATGCGCATAAACTCATTGAAGAGTTTATGATTCAGGCCAACGTCGCTGCTGCCGAAGTACTGGAAGCCAAAAACCAGCCGCTGATCTATCGTATCCATGACGTACCATCACTTGCGAAGCAGGAATCCCTGCGTGACTTCCTCAAAACACTTGAGATCAGTCTTGCACGCGGTGCGGAACTGCGCCCGGGTCAGTTCAATGGCATTCTCTCCCGTGTTAAAGGCACAGATCACGAAGAACTGGTCAATCAGGTTGTACTGCGCTCGCAAAGTCAGGCAGAATACAACACCGAGAATATCGGCCATTTCGGGCTGAATTTACGCCACTACGCGCATTTCACCTCCCCGATCCGCCGTTATGCTGATCTGATCGTGCATCGCGCGCTGATCCGCGCGCTCAATCTGGGGCCTGATGGTCTGAGCAATGATGAAGTTGGCGAACTGCCTGCGATTGCCCTGAACATCTCCCAGACAGAACGCCGTGCAATGCTGGCGGAACGTGAAACCACAGATCGCCTGATTGCCCATCATCTGGCCGAACAGGTTGGCAATGAGTTTCAGGCACGCGTTCAGGGTGTGACCAAAGCCGGACTGTTCGTGACCCTTGCGACATATGGCGCCGACGGCTTTATTCCCATTTCCACTTTGGGTCGGGAATATTATCACTATGATGAGGCCGGTCACTCGGTCGCCGGTGAGCGCTCTGGCAAAGGCTATCGTCTCGGCGACAGTGTGGAAGTCCGTCTGGTTGAAGCCCAGCCGGTTGCCGGTGCCTTACGTTTTGAAATGCTGACTGAACCGCGCTTGCTGCCTGCATCCTTGCAATCGCACCATAAAGCTACCAAATTTAGCCGTAAGACGGGAAAATCCCGTACCGGCGGTCCCGCTAAAGGCAAACCATCCCATATTTCGCGCAAAAGCAAAAGATAACCCAGAACAGACGTCGGGGAGACTATGATGAGCAGCGATCAGACCATATCACAGACAGACACCCAGATTTTCGGCGGTGAAAATACAAAATCCGCACGTGTGCCGCGCCCGTTGGGTCAGGCGATGCAGCGTGGTTTTCTTTGCCGCTGTCCGAATTGCGGTGATGGCAAACTGTTTCGCACATTCCTGCGTCCGGTTGCCAATTGTTCTGTCTGTGATGAGGATTATACCCCGCAGCGTGCGGATGATCTGCCGGCCTATCTGACTGTGCTGATTGTCGGTCACGTTGTGATTGCACTGTTCATGATGGTTGAAACCATGGGCGGCCTGTCGCTCTGGGGACATCTGGCGATCTGGGGGCCGGTAACTATTCTGATGTCTCTGGCTCTGCTGCAACCGATCAAAGGTGCCACCATCGGCCTGCAATGGGCGCTTTACATGCATGGCTTTGATAAAGAGAGCCAGCAGGAATATATCTGACGCAAATGTCTGATCGCATTCCGGAAGACGAATTAATCGCAATGTATAATGCTGAAGATGCGGCTGCTACGCGACGCAGAAAAGCCGTATCTGCCGGTGCGATCCGCCCTAAAGACGCGGCTTCCCTCATCCTCATTGACCGCAACGGCAAAGTACCGCGTATTCTCATGGGACGTCGTGCCCGTGCAATGCAGTTCATGCCGGATGTTTTTGTGTTTCCTGGCGGCGGTACAGACCCGCAGGATGGCAAAATCACTGCCGCCAACAATCTCAGACCGCAGGATGAAGAAAAGCTGCTGGCAGGCCTTGGCACCCGCGCCAGTACGCAGCGTGCCCGTGCTTTGGCTATGACAGCGATCCGCGAAACCTATGAGGAAACCGGCCTGCTGCTCGGTACACCTCATGAGATGGCTCAGACGCACCCGTGGGAGGGTTTTGCCCGCAATCAGCATCTGCCTGATTTATCGCAGCTCCGCTATGTGGCGCGGGCGATTACACCACCCGGCCATACACGCCGCTACGACGCGCGATTCTTTGCCAGTTTTCTTGATGAGCTTAGTCCGGCTGTTAAAAATTCCGGCCTTCTTCCCTCTGACATCAGCCTTACAGAATCACCTGCTTATAGTGAGCCGGAACTATCCGATTTGAAATTTGTGAGCTTTGAAGAAGCTTTAAATCTCAATATTGCAGCGATTACGCGCATTATTTTACGGGATATTGAAAAACTCCTGCTCGATGACATGAATTTGTCGTCTATATATCCGGTTCCGCTTTATCGTAAACGGCATGGCCGTCATGTCCGTGAGGTGATTTAAATTACATGCAGCAAGACCATCTTCCATCTGAAACCGTATCAGAGGTGATTCAGCCCACACAGTGGCGCTCCCTCGGCGCGGCCATTGCCACCATCAGTGCCGTTGGTGCTGCAATCGGACTTGGCATTCCCCTGCTGAGTGTGCTTCTGGAAAGCCGTGGTTATTCGGCCAGTATCATTGGCGCCAACACCGCTGTTGCCGGTCTTGCTTCGCTGTTCGGTGCAGCACTTTCAGCGCGGATCGGCTCATATTTAGGCGTTGCACGCTCTATGATGCTGATGCTGCTGATCAGCGGCCTGTCTTTCCTCGGATTTTATCTGTTTCCGAATATTATTGCATGGTTTGCTTTGCGCGTTTCGCTGCATTTCGCCCTCACCGTGCTGTTTGTACTGTCTGAATACTGGGTCAACACATCTGCCCCGCCTGCCAAACGCGGGCTGGTCTTAGGGATTTATGCGACCTGTCTGTCGCTTGGCTTTGCCGTGGGGCCGTGGATGTTCTCGATCATCGGCAGTGGCGGCTTCACACCTTTTGGTATCGGCATTGTTATCATTACACTGGCAGCTATTCCGGTGTTGATCGCCAGCAAAGACAGTCCTGAATTTGAAGAAGGTGAACACGTACCGTTTCTGCCGTATATTTTTGCCGTTCCTGCGGCGACTATGGCGGTTTTTGTCTATGGTGCGGTGGAAACCGGCGGCTTTGCGCTGTTCCCTGTCTTTGGTACCCGTGTCGGCCTCAATGAAGGCGATGCAGCGCTGCTGCTGACCATGGTTGGCCTCGGCAACGTGCTGATGCAGATTCCGCTTGGCCTCATCTCAGACCGTATCCGTGACCGCCGTATTCTGCTGCTGATTTGTGCGCTGATTGGTTTCGCCGGTATGATGCTGCTGCCTTATGTCATTACCAACTGGTATCTGATGGCATTCCTGCTGCTGATCTGGGGCGGTGTGGTCGCCGGTCTCTACACCGTCGGCCTCGCCCATCTCGGATCACAATTGCAGGGCCGTGAACTTGCTTCGGCCAACGCAGCCTTTATTTTTTGCTATGGTATCGGTATGTTGGCTGGTCCTCAGGCGGCCGGAGTCGGCATGGATCTGATGGGCGCAACCGGTTTTCCAATCACTTTGTCACTGTTTTTTGCAGCATTTATCATAATTTTGCTCATCAGACTGACAGTTCGTAAACAGCGGGCTTGACTTTTTGGCGTGTATCCGTAGTGTCGCGCCAAATTCCCGCACCCGGATGAAATCGCCGGACAAGCAGGCGGTTTTATTTTTTAAAAGAGCAGGATAACGTTATGGCTAAGGCTACAACAATTAAAATCAAGCTGTTGTCGACCGCAGACACAGGCTTCTTCTACGTAACCAAGAAGAACAGCCGTACAATGACTGAGAAAATGACAAAGCGTAAGTACGACCCAGTTGCTAAGGCACACGTCGAATTCAAAGAAACCAAAATCAAATAATTCTGGTTTCGGTTATTAAAAAACCCGGGCTGTTTAGCCCGGGTTTT
This sequence comes from Bacillus subtilis, assembly GCA_021733665.1. GTDB lineage: Bacteria > Pseudomonadota > Alphaproteobacteria > Rhizobiales > Rhizobiaceae > Pseudochrobactrum. The sequence goes on along the minus strand of JAHREI010000002.1, from coordinate 424,264 downwards.
TTTATTGCCTGAATACAGACCTCTCTGATGCGCTTTGAATAAGAGCCGTGATCAGAGTGAAATTCTTTAAGGCAGCCAATCCGTCTGTTGTAAAACAATACGGTAACCGTCCGGATCTTCGAAAGTCAGCCCCTTCTTATCCCAGTAAGGATTAAAGGAAATCACAGGTAAAAAACCGGCAGCTTTCATACGGTTCACAGCATTTTCCCACTCGGTATGATCCGGCAAATAAAATACCAGCAGATTCTCTTCGGTTGGCGCTTTACCGGCCTGATGCTTATCGGTGCGTGTGAATGCAAAATGATAGGGCGCATTTTCCTGCCCCATAATGATTGCGTCAAAACCGTCATGATCCTGAAAACGATCAAAAACAGTCAGCCCTAAGCCATCCCGGTAAAAAGCAAGCAAAGCATCCAGATTATCTGTCGGTCTTACAACGCGGAACTTAGGAATAGTCATCATTCACCTCAATAAGGCGATATGCTGTAATTACAGGTCGCCGAGATAGGATTTGATCGTTTCAATAAAGCGCGGCACGGAGATCGGCTTGGAAATATAGGCCTCGCAACCACCCTGACGAATACGCTCTTCATCGCCCTTCATAGCGAAGGCTGTGACTGCGATCACCGGTATGGCTTTCAGCTCATCATCCTCTTTCAGCCATTTGGTCACTTCAAGACCGGAGACTTCCGGCAGCTGAATATCCATCAGGATCAGATCAGGATGATGAATACGCGCCAGATCCATTGCTTCCAAACCATTGCGCGTGCGAATTGTTTCATAACCGCTGGCTTCAATCAGATCGCGGAAAAGCTTCATATTCAGCTCATTATCTTCAACGATCATTACTTTTTTGGTCATGGAAAATTACCTTATTATTCAGAGTGCCATCTGAATATGTCGCACCTTGCACCAGCAGCATTCCGCAGTTTTTGAGCCACGTCAATCTATAGAGCATTTCCGCTGCAATCTTGTAGCAAAAGAAATGCTCTGTCTGATTGTTTGGCGCATATCTTATCCGAAAAGCACTTCATACTTTTCGGCATACGCATTACTGCAAATCACCGGATCAAGCCTGTCAATACCGGATATCAAAAGCATAACATTGATCCGTGGTCAAATTGCCCCTAAACAGCTTTCATACAGATAAAGATGCAATTACAGTTGCCAAAACGTAAAAATAAGCCGGAAAGTCAAAATGTCGAAAACCATCTTGAATCAAAGTGATGCTGAAAATCTGGCCATTGAAGCTCTGGTCTTTCTGGCACAGCAGCCGGATCTGATGAATCGCTTTCTGTCCCTCACCGGCATTGAAATCTCATCAATCCGTGAAGCAGCCGGTGAACCGGCCTTCCTGACCGGTGTTTTGCAATTTTTTCTCGCCCATGAGCCGACATTGATGCAATTTTGCGAGGCAACCGGCCACAAGCCGGAAAGCATGAATCAGGCACTGCGCTTTTTGCCAAATGGTGACAGCGCCTACGATCAATCCATGTAGTCATTTATAAAACCTGTTTGTGATTTGTGCAGAAAAATCACTGGTACAAGTGACCATCAACCTGTATTGTGCAAATGTTCCGCTTATGTTCGGTTCACGATACAGGTTTTACAATGGTCAACGGTGTTTCCGGTTATTTTGCTGAGGCTGATCCGCAGGCAGGTTTCTGCCGCGATTGCCTGACCGTGCAGAAAAAACGCCGTACAGAACAAAGACCACGATGCAGTTCCTGCGGCAGCCCGCGTCTCGTGCGCCATGAAGAACTCTATGATCTCAGCTTTGCGCATATTGATTGCGATGCTTTCTACGCTTCCATTGAAAAACGCGACAATCCTGATTTGCGTGACAAGCCGGTCATTGTCGGAGGTGGTAAGCGCGGTGTGGTTTCCACCTGCTGCTATATTGCCCGTATTCATGGTGTGCGTTCGGCCATGCCGACTTTCAAAGCCATTGAGCTCTGTCCTCAGGCAATCTTTGTCCCGCCGAATATGGAGAAATATCGTAAGGTCGGTCATCAGATTCGCCAGATGATGTTTGATCTCACGCCTCTGGTCGAACCGCTCTCCATTGATGAGGCATTTCTGGATCTGCATGGGACTGCCAAGTTGCACCGCGCCCCGCCTTCTCTCGTGCTGGCAGAATTTGCCCGTCGTATTGAACAGGAAATCGGCATCACGGTTTCTGTCGGTCTGTCCTATTGTAAGTTTCTCGCAAAACTGGCCTCAGATATGGAAAAGCCACGCGGTTTCTCGGTGATCGGAGAAAAGGAAGCTCCGGATTTTCTGAAAACCAAACCGGTCGGCATGATCTGGGGGGTTGGCAAAGCACTGAATGCCAAACTCAATGCAGACGGTATTCAGACCATCGGACAATTACAGCAGATGGAAGAATCCACTCTGATGAAATCCTATGGTGTGATGGGGCAGCGGATGTATCGCCTCTCCCGTGGCATGGACACACGCACTGTGCAGCCGGAAAGCGAGATGAAAAGCATCTCCAATGAAACCACGTTTGATATTGATATCGCCAAGGCTGAGGAACTTGTACCGGTGCTGCGCGCGCTCTCGGAGAAAGTCGCAGGGCGATTGAAGCATGGCGACATAGCGGGTCATACAGTGGTGCTGAAGCTCAAGACCAAGGATTTCCAAAGCCGTACCCGTAATCATCGCCTGAGCGATCCTACGCAGCTTGCAGACAGGATTTTCCGCACTGGTCTTTATATGTTGCAAAAAGAAATCGACGGCACAAAATATCGCTTGCTCGGCATCGGTGTCACCGATCTCACTGATCCGGTTAAAGCCGATCCGCCTGATCTGGTCGATATTAAAGCAGGCAAACGTGCTGCGGCAGAAACAGCAGTTGATAAGTTGCGCTCGAAATTCGGCTCGAAGACTGTAGAAACCGGTTATACATTCGGTAAAGGCAACCTCGCCCGCCCGCAGACACCTTCTGATAAGTAACTATCACGCAGCGATTGATATGGAAGATAAAGCAATGATCATCAGAACTGCCCGATTGAGTGACGCTGAAGCCATGAGCCGCATTTTGACGGATATTATTGCAGTCACACAGCGGCAGCGCCCGCATGATCAGGATTTTGTACGCGATACTTATATCAATAATCCGCATGGCATTTTATGCAGTGTGGCGGAAGATGAAAATGGTGAGGTTTTGGGCTTTCAGTCGCTGATCCGTGCAGTTGAAGACAATAAATATGGTGTCACAGCCGGTTGGGGTATTATCGGCACCCATGTCAGCCCGAACGCAGCCCGTCGCGGTGTCGGCAAGGCTTTGTTCGCCGCGACCAGACTCGCGGCTGAAAATGCAGACCTGCAAAATATTGATGCAACAATCGGCGCGGATAATGCCAACGGTCTGGCTTATTATGACGCAATCGGTTTTCAGAGTTATCGCACCGGCGACAATACAATCTGTAAGCGTTTCAGCATTTTCTCATCATAGTTTCATTTAATTTACCCACCGCTTTATTAGCGAATAAAATGCTAATAAAAGCTATGTCATCATTTCTTCATGGAAGTGACATTTGCCTGCAACAGAGAGCAGCGAAATCTCCCTCGAATTTATCACAACATTCGGGGATATTCATGTCGCGCCGCTCAATGAGACTTTCTCTCATCACCGCTCTTACTGCCACACTGGCAAGCTCTGTTGCCTTTTCCGCTTCGGCTAAGCCGGTTTTCAACCGTATTGCCAGCTTTGCGGTAACAGACAATCTGCCGAAAGATGCAGATGCCAAAGCAGCCACCTCTTCGGAAATCATTACAGTTTCGGAAGATGGCAACACGCTGATCTATTCCGACAGCCCGTATGGCGGCATCGGTTTTGTTGACATTACCGACCCTAAAAACCCGAAAGCCAGCGGTGTCCTCAAAGTTGAAGGCGAACCAACTTCGGTCACTGTCGCTGGCAAGCGCATCCTCGCCGGTGTCAATACATCGGAAAGCTATGTCAAACCATCCGGTCGTCTGGATGTGATTGATATTGCTTCGCGCAAGGTAGAAATGAGCTGTGATCTCGGCGGCCAGCCGGATTCCGTTGCTGTTTCTCCTGACAAGAAGTTCCTCGCAGTCGCCATTGAAAATGAGCGCGATGAAGAACTGAATGACGGTGAACTACCGCAGCTTCCTGCCGGTAGTCTGGTTATTCTCAACCTCAAAGACGGCAAGCCTGACTGCAAAACCATGAAAGTTGTGGATATGACCGGCATTGCGGAAATCGCGCCGGAAGATCCGGAACCGGAATTTGTTTCCTTCAACAGCAAGAATGAAATTGCTGTTACGCTGCAGGAAAACAACCATATCGCGATTATTGATGCTGCCTCCGGCAAAATCACATCGCACTTCTCTGCCGGCACAGTTGATCTCGATAAGATCGATACCAAGAAAGACGGCCAGATCAAATTCAACGGCGAAATGAAGAATGTTGCCCGCGAGCCGGATACCATTAAATGGGTCGGTGATGACCGTCTGCTGACCGCCAATGAAGGCGATTATAAAGGCGGCTCCCGTGGCTTCACCATTTTCGACACAAGCGGCAAAGTACTCTACGATTCAGGCAATACGCTGGAGCATAAGATTGCAGCGCACGGTCATTATCCTGAAAAGCGCAATAAAAAAGGCGTAGAGCTGGAAGGCGCGGAAGTTGGTCGTTTCGGTGAGACAGATTACCTGTTTATCGCCAGCGAACGCGGTTCAATGGTTGGCGTTTACAAAGACACCGGTAAAGACCCTGAATTCGTTCAACTGCTGCCATCCGGCATCGGCCCTGAAGGTGTGCTGGCGATCCCGTCACGTAACCTGCTAGTCACTGCCAATGAAACCGATCTGGGTGAAGACGGCGGTGCCCGTTCTCATGTGATGATCTATGAGTTGCAGGATAAACCTGCCGCCTACCCGCAGCTGGTTTCGGAACTGACGGAAGAAGGCACGCCAATCGGCTGGGGCGCTCTGTCCGGTCTGGTTGCGGATGAAAGCAAAGACGGTATTCTCTATGCTATCTCTGACTCAGCTTACTTCTCTGCACCAACCATTTATACGATTGATGCCAACCAGAAGCCTGCGAAAATCACTTCAGCTCTGCTGGTAAAACGCGGTAAAGATGCCGCGCAAAAGCTTGATCTGGAAGGCATTACCACGGATGGCAAAGGCGGTTTCTGGCTGGCCAATGAAGGCGATCAGAAGAAGCTCGTTCCGCATGCAATTCTCAATGTAAATGAAAAAGGCGAAATCAAAAAAGAAATCGCTTTGCCTGAAGACCTGCTCAAGCATCAGACACGTTTTGGCCTTGAAGGTATTACCCGTACCGGTGAAGGCGACAATGAAACGCTCTGGATGGTTGTACAGCGTGAATGGGCTGACGACGAAAAGGGCAATGTCAAAATCCTCAGCTACAATCTGAAAAGCGAAGAATGGGCTGCGGTTGCATATCCGCTGGATAAAAAAGAAAAGGGCTGGGTTGGTCTCTCCGAAGTGACAGCCCATGACGGGCAGCTCTATATCGTTGAACGTGATAATCTGATTGGCAAGGAAGCTGTCAATAAGCGCCTTTACAAAGTAGCTCTGGCAGACCTGAAACCGGCTAAAATCGGCGAGAAACGGCCGGTCGTCAGCAAGACACTGGTCTATGATTTCATTCCTGATCTCAAGAAACTCAATGGCTTTGTACCGGACAAGGTTGAAGGCTTCGCCATCGACAAAAACGGCATTGGCTATGTCGTGACCGATAATGACGGTGTTGACGGTTCCAGCGGTGAAACCCAGTTCTTCACTGTCGGTAAAGTCAGCGAATTGAAGATCCAGTAAGCCTCCCAAGGCTCTCTAAAAGAAAAGGCCGCTATAAAGCGGCCTTTTTGCATTATTGGGCGGGAATGGATTTTGCCAGAAATGCAATAATCATGTCCACCACTTCACGGTGTATCGCCTCACGGCTGCGCCCTGCACCGTCTTTGCAGACAATACCGTCTCCTGGGGTTTCCGCTTCGATCAACTCAGCTGCTCCCGCCTTACATATCTGCATAAAGCTGAAATGCGCGGCATCAGCAATTTCAACATATTGTGTTGTTTTTGCTGGCATATTGGAGGCCACGTAACCGGATTCCAATTTGGCAGGCAGGTCACCAATATCAACGCCAGCACCAAAGATCAGCACAGGGACTGAAATACTGTTCAGGCTCTCCTGTGTAAAACCACGCGCCAGTCCAAGATCAAGCGAAACAATCGCACCAACACGCGGATCGGCCTTCATTGCTTTCAGTTTTTCAGCTGCAACATCACCCTGCGGGTTGATCAGCTCATCTGCTAAGCCGCAAGTGCGCGGATTGGGATTGTCTTTACAATCCTTCTCAAAACGCTCCCGATCAAACTGTGCTCCGGCCAAAGCGACAACTGACCAGCCACCGAGAGAATGGCCAATCGCAGCAATGCGCCTAAGTTCAATCTTGCCCGCCAGAGCGCTGTCAGAGGTCACGGTATCAATCACACGGCTCAGATCATGCGGGCGCTCCCAGAGCTTCGCAGCCTGTTCTTTATCGCGATTAAATGTGGTCGTGCCCGGATGATCCGGCGCGGCAACAATATAACCCTGCCCGACAAGTTCACCCGCCAGCCAGTTCAGATTACGCCAGCTGCCGCCATAACCATGAGACAGAACCACAAGCGGATGAGCGTTTTTATCCGGCGTAGCGTCCTTAATAGCTTCAATACCAATGAATGCCGGATTTTCGCCAATCATCTCGACTGATTTTGTGTCGGATGTCGGATACCAAAGTGCAACTTTCAAATCGCGATTGCCGCTCTTATCCGTCAGCTCAATTTGCCGGAAACCAACCTGCCCTGCCATGGCTGCAAAGCTGCCTGTCAGCGTCAGAATACTTAGCCCTGCCGCCAATGCCGCCACTGTATGTCTCATCATAATAATCTCCGCTGATATTCTTTCTCAACACTGGCAGTAGAATCTGATCATAAAAAGAGCGACCTGAAACATGATCAAGGTCGCTCATTTATCATTTCATCTTTGAATGCTGATTATTTCAGCGGTATATAAATCTCGGTCACACTTTCCGGATGCATGGGCCCGAGAAAACGCGCACCGCTATATTCAAACTCGATCCCTTCATCGGGCTGCATGCCTGCGCTTGGCAGCCATTCTGAATATGCAGCGCGGAACGTTTCCGGCAAAGTTGTTACCTCACCGTGATGCTCCACCTTCGCATAATAACGCCCCGGAATTTCCATCGCGATCAGCCCTTCAGGAATGGCAGCATCCGCGCCAACCGGCAGGCCTGCAATATAGCGCCACTGCCCGTCTGCCAGCGGCTGGCAAATACCGAAAGTGCCGACAGGCTCTTCTAAGCGCTCAATCTCATGCTCGCGTGCTTCAAAACGATCCCACATTTGCGGAATACTGCCTTCATCCTCAGGATACCAGCACATGCCGATAATGCGTTGTGCAGCGAAGAAAACCCGTTCAGGCTTTTGTAAGTCAGGCATTGTGCGCTCCGGTTGTGCGAGATAGCGTTGAAGATGGCCGAGTGTTTTTTGACGCCTGTTTATATCAGCTTCCAGCTGTGCGGCATGGTTTTCCAGCACTGCATGCATCTTTTCAACACTGTCCAAGCCGCCATTGATAGCCAGTGTTTTAATTTCATCCAGTGCCATACCCAGTTGCTTCAGCCAGACGATGCGACCGAGTGTTACAATCTGCTCCGGACGGTAATAACGGTAACCGTTATCCTGTCCGTTCAATGTCGGGCTAAACAGACCAATACTATCATAATGGCGCAGGGTCTTGGTGCTTACACCCTGTGAGCGCGCCATTTGTCCGATTGTCAGCATGCTATCTCCTTGTGAGTCTCATCGCACAAGCTATGCAGGGTTGCCCTTAGGGCAAGGTCAAGCAGGTTTCACTGATAATCTGATTTTCATAAATAAAAGCGCTCCCTGATAGCATCAGAGGGCGCCTTGTTTGTCAGGACAATCGTTTTATTTGGCAATCAGTTGCGTTCTGATCTCACCACCCGGATGTTTTTCCGTATGGATATTGAAATACCAATGGCCGGACAGCAGTTGTTTTTCCTGCTCTTTGGTCAGCTTTTCAGAACCCTCAATCGGGCTTTTCAGCGCATCAGGCTTAATAGGAATAATCACATCGGCATTTTGCTTGGTTGTTGCAGGACCATGAAAATGGGCCATGCTTGCTGCACCACTCAGACCGCTATAACTGACATGCCATTTCAGCACTTTGCTGATGGTGTTATAACTGGCTTTAAGCTGGCCTTTGGCTGTTGTCGTAATATGCGGCACTTCTTTATTGCCCGACAAACTGCTTTCGAAGTTCAGTGTTTTTGCATAAGCGGCACCGGAAAACATTGAAACAGCAATAATAAACGCCGCAGAAATTTTTAAAATCTTCACGATAAAAACTCCATATAAAACAATAAATACAATTATTTATACGGAGTAATTATAGTTTAGATTTAACCTTATCGCAAATATCGATCAGTTTCTCAGGCCAAAGCCCTGCAACAAACGGCGGATCGCATAATCCGGTTTGCCGGATGTGAACACCGCCAAATCCTCATGATGATGCAGGCTTTTATCCTTCGTCTCCGGCAACAAAGAGAGCATGCGTCGCGCAATCGCTTCTGCCGGATCAAGCCAGTCTACCGGCCACGGTGCCAATCGGCGGAATACATTGGCGAGAAACGGATAATGTGTGCAGGCCAGCACAACGATATCAGTACGCTTGCCATCCTGTTCGATAAAGCATGGTGTGATTTGCTCCAGCACCAGCTCATCATCAATTTTTTCACCGCGAATATGCGCTTCAGCCAATGTTGCCAACCGGTCAGCCCCAACAAGCCGCACATGACATTGCGAGGCGAAAGACTGGATCAGATCACGCGTATAGGCGCGTTTGACCGTACCCGGTGTCGCCAGAACCGAGACAAGACCGGAATGTGTGCGCTCAGCTGCCGGTTTAATTGCCGGAACTGTGCCGACAAAAGGCGTATCGGGAAAAGCCTGCCGCAGATCATCAAGCACCAGTGTCGACGCTGTATTACAGGCGATGACACAGAGTTGCGGATGAAACCGGCGGATCAGGTCTGCGAATAATGTAACGATACGCTCACGCAGAGCCGGTTCTTCCCATGAGCCATAGGGAAAACCTGCATCATCCGCCACATAGATAAAATGACGATCAGGCATCAGCACCCGCGCCTCACGCAGCACTGTCAGACCGCCGATACCGCTGTCAAAAACGATAATCGGCGCGTCCTTACTACTGCCAACATGCGTATGCGTATATTGCGCGAGATGATGCATATCATACCTGCCTCAGCAATTTTCGTCCGGTTTATCCTGCTCAGTATTCTCTGCCCCGTCCTTATTTACGGCATCATTGGGTATTCTGGCACGGCCTTCGGGCGCGCCGGATCCGCGAGGGCTCTTTGGCGAGAAATAATCCAGCGATGTCAGCACGCCGCGCAGCAAACGGACTTCAGCTTCCGCAAATGCCGGACGGGTCAGCACTGCCCGCAGATTATTCACCATAATCTCCTTACGCGCTTCCGGACGGAAATAACCGCGCGTATCCAGAGCCTCCTCCAAATGATTAAAGAAACCGTGTAGATATTCTTTATTGGCCGGTTGTAAATCAGGCCCGCGGAAAACCGTATCTGTTTCATTTTCCAGACCGGATTTCATCCACTCATAGGACATCAGCAGCACAGCCTGCGCGATATTGAGCGACGCAAAGGCCGGATTGACCGGAAATGTCACCAGTTCATCAGCGAGACCAACTTCATCATTTTTCAGGCCAACGCGCTCGCGGCCGAACATGATGCCGGTTTTCTCACCAGTGCGGAATTTCTGACGCAGGATTTTACCCGCCTCCACAGGGCCGCGCACCTGTTTGAAACCATCGCGTTCACGGGCAGTCGTAGCATAAACAAAGTTGAGATCAGCCAGCGCTGAAGGCAGATCATCATAGAGCACAGCGCTGTCGATAATATGATCCGCCTTGCTGGCCGCAGAACGGGCTTTATCATTCGGAAAGGCTTCACGCGGATTGACAAGTCGCAATTCGCCAAGGCCGAAATTGGCCATAGCGCGTGCCACCATGCCGATATTTTCCGGCAATTGCGGCTCTACAAGAATGATTGCTGGGCCTTCTGAAATCATCGGGCGCTGTTTGTCTGTACCGGCCATTATCTTCTCAAAACTAAAATTGTCTCACGCAATAAGAGATATCCGCCTGCGCTTTTCGCGCTTTTCTTAAACGCAAGAGCGACGAAATTCAAATCATGCGTGACAATTAAACAGCTGCATTTCAAAAAACTGAATCGCTGCCAGCCGGTTCCCCGATCAATCGACACTCAGTTTTTGTATCCGTCACACCATCGTGAATGCATATTTTGTATTTTAAGATTGTAAAAAACCGTTATCAGCGGAGTTTTTTATTATTCCTGTTCTCAAGCGGCGGTTAGCACTTTGCCTGTCGCTTAAGCAGTGCTATGAGAAGCGCAACTTCATGAAGGAGAGGTTTTTATGGCAAAGATCAAAGTTGCTAATCCCGTCGTTGAGCTTGACGGCGATGAGATGACCCGCATCATCTGGCAGTTTATCAAAGACAAACTCATCCATCCATATCTCGACATCGATCTGAAATATTATGATCTGTCGGTCGAACACCGCGACGCAACCAACGATCAGGTTACCATTGATGCAGCAAATGCAATCAAGGAACACGGCGTTGGCGTAAAATGCGCCACCATCACTCCTGATGAAGCCCGCGTTGAAGAATTCAAGCTCAAGAAAATGTGGAAGTCGCCAAACGGCACCATCCGCAACATTCTCGGCGGCGTAATCTTTCGCGAACCGATCATCTGCAAAAACGTACCACGTCTGGTTCCGGGCTGGACACAGCCAATCATCGTTGGCCGTCACGCATTTGGTGATCAGTACCGCGCGACTGATTTCAAATTCCCGGGCAAAGGCAAGCTGTCGATCAAATTCGTTGGTGAAGACGGCGAAACCATTGAACACGAGGTCTATGATGCACCATCTTCCGGTGTAGCAATGGCTATGTACAATATCGACGAATCCATCCGTGAATTTGCCCGTGCATCGCTGAACTACGGCCTGCAGCGCGGTTATCCGGTTTATCTGTCGACCAAGAACACCATTCTTAAAGCCTATGACGGCCGTTTCAAAGACATCTTCCAGGAAGTTTTTGACGCTGAATTCGCTGAGAAGTTCAAAGAAGCCAAGATCTGGTACGAACACCGCCTGATCGACGACATGGTTGCTTCGGCTCTGAAATGGTCCGGCGGTTATGTCTGGGCTTGTAAGAACTATGACGGCGACGTGCAGTCCGACATCGTGGCACAGGGCTTCGGCTCGCTCGGCCTGATGACGTCGGTTCTGATGACTCCGGATGGCAAGACTGTTGAAGCTGAAGCTGCACACGGTACTGTAACCCGTCACTATCGCCAGCATCAGAAGGGTGAGGAAACCTCAACCAACTCGATCGCTTCGATCTTTGCATGGACCCGTGGTCTGGCGCACCGCGCTAAACTCGACAACAATGCCGAGCTGAAGCGTTTTGCTGACACCCTGGAAAAAGTCTGCGTAGACACTGTTGAAGCTGGCTTCATGACCAAGGATCTGGCTCTGCTGATCGGTCCGGATCAGCCTTGGCTGTCTACAACAGGCTTCCTCGACAAGATCGACGAAAACCTGCAGAAAGCAATGGCTGCATAATCAGTCATGATTTTTAGAAAGCCCCGCCTGATCATTCAGGCGGGGCTTTTTCTTGCTCATAAAATCACTTCATTGTGCATCATGAAGATTAATCATCACCGGTACTGCATAAATCCGTTATAAATCCCGTATGAAATGATACCGGAATAACAAAGCATGACTATCCAGCCCGAGAAAAATGAAAATGCACTGGCTGTTGTTCTGGCCTTAGCAATGGTTCCGGCGCTGGGATTGGGCTTTGCTCGCTTTGCTTATGCCCTTGTGCTACCGGATATGCGGGCTGATCTGCACTGGTCTTATGCCGATGCTGGCTGGATGAATACCAGCAATGGTATCGGCTATCTGTTAGGCGCTCTGCTGGCATCACGCCTGTTGCGCTATATCAGCGCCTATAGAATGATGATCATCAATATCTGGCTGGTCGTTGCCTCACTGGCACTGTGTGCAGTTTTCCGCGATGTGCTTATCCTCAATCTGCTGCGCTTTGTTGCCGGTCTCAGTGCGGGACTGGCTTTTGTGGCCGGTGGGCTACTGACAACCGGTCTTGCGCAGCGCTATCCGGAGCGCAGCTCCGTTATGCTCGGTATATTTTATGCTGGGCCCGGCATCGGTATTTTTCTCTCCGGCCTAGTCATCCCTTTTCTGATGGCCTATCTCGGCGAAGGTTCGTGGCCTTATGCATGGGCTGTACTGGCATTGATTGCGGCACCGCTGGCACTATTGCTGATCGGTGCACGCGGCCAGACTGTGACCGTTTACAAACCAAATCAGCATACCAACCCCTATCGCGTTGACTATAAAGCTATGAGCGGCATTTTAGCTGGCTACCTGTTTGTTGGTGCCGGTTATATTGCCTATATGACTTTCATGATCGCATGGGTGCAGAATTCCGGTGGCGGTGCTATGTTGCAATCGGCTTTCTGGTTTGTGATCGGGCTTGGTGCGATTGCTTCGCCGTGGGTTTGCGCCGGTATTCAGAAAAAAGTCCTGCATGGCTATGGCTTTGCCCTGCTTTCCCTGATCACACTGATCGCATCACTGTTGCCGATATTCTCATCGGGCACCACCTTACTGATGATTTCCGCTGCCAGTTTCGGTTGCGCGTTCTTCGCAGTGGTTGCCTCCACCACTGTCTATGTACGCCGTAATTTGCCGCCGCAAGGTTGGGCAGCAGCCATCGGCATGATGACCGTTATGTTCTCTATAGGTCAGATTGTCGGCCCTGTGCTGATCGGTTTCATCAACGACCTGACACACAACCTCTCAAGCGGCCTGTGGGCATCTGCTGGCCTGTTATTGCTCGCAGTGATTTGCGGCGTTGCGCAGCGCGATCTAGTGCAGGCTCAATGACCGGCAGATAAGCGGCGATAATCATTGGGCGGGATATCATTATACTTCGCCCAGACACGCCGCAGATGCCGCGCGGATGTGAAGCCCGATTTCTCGGCAATATTCTCCATATCCAGTGACGAGTTTGTCAGGATATCTTTAGCCAGCGTTATGCGGATCAGATTGACATAGGCATTCACCGTTAGTTCTGTCTGCTCCAAAAACAAACGGGACAGATTGCGGACACTCATAAAGCCGGTATCCGCCAGTTCTGCCAATGACCAGTTGCGCGCCGGATCAGCAATAATCGCATCCTGCACACGATGAATAGCCGGATGAATATGATTGCGCCCGTTCAGCCACGGTGAAAACTGCGGGTCAGAAGCGGTGCGCCGCATATAAACAACCATATAACGGGCAATATTAAGCGCCACGACCGGCGAGGTTAGTTTTGCCACCAGATGCAGCATCAGATCAGTTCCGGTGGAAATCCCGGCACTGGAATAACGCTCACCATCTTCGACAAATAACCGGTTATCCAGCACACGTGCAGCCGGTGCTATCGCGCGTAATTCATCGACAGAGAGTGCATGGGTTGTGCAGGCATAGCCGTCAAACAACCCTGCCCGCGCGGCGATCAAAGCACCGGAACAGATAGTCACGAGATGGATAGATGGCCTGAAAACCGATTTCAGCCACGCAGCTAACGCCGCATATTCCGGCTCAGGATCAACAGCCTCTGCCGGTGCAGTAATGGTGCCGCATAGAATAATATAGGCATTATCCGGCAGCCTTTCAGGCAAAGGCTCCAGCCCCGCAACAGACAAGCCGATTGAACTGACCTGCTGCGGACTGGACGAAACAAAACGATAATCAAACCGTATTGCGTTTTGCTCTGCATTTGCGCGACGCAACACCTCCACCGGCCCTGCCACATCGAGCAGCAAAATATGCGGCGGCACAACGACATAAACCGGTATGATTTGCATAGTGTTGCCGCCATGGTCATGCATATTCTTTTCCTTAAACTGCCGCGTTCTGCAATGCCTGTTCAACTGTTACAATGCGAGCAAAGCGCCCTGCCAGAACCAGTTCTGTACGCATTTTAATATCCTCAACGGAAAAGACCTGCTCTGAGGCGTGCTGCATCGGAAAAGTCAGCGTGGCTTCCGTTACATAATCAACCTGATAACCCAGATCGGACGCATGACGTGTTGTTGTCTCACAACATTGTTCGGTTCTGATACCGCAGATAATCAGCTTGCGAATGCCATGTTCGACCAGCCAGACATTTAATCCACTCTCAACCAGAGCAGAATGGCGCTTCTTGTAAAACAATGCCGTTGGCTCAATCTGCACGCCTTCCAATGTACGGACAAAACCGCTTTCCAGCTGAAACACGTCATCATTATCCGTGTGTAAAATCTGCACGACTGGAATATCGTGTTTTACGGCACCATCAATCAACGCCTGCACATTGCGGACAAACGGTCGGGCAATATCATCCTGCCACACCGGACGCTGCCGAAAGGATTCCTGAACATCAATAACAATCAAAGCCGTATCTTGAGCGGACATTTTAAGGTAACTCCTGTAAATTGATATAACAGAAATTACCGAATAAATACTCAATGAAAAGCCAGCTTCAGGACAATAACCGGACATATCCGGCCATTACACTACATTGACTGAGAGCGTTTTAAGCCGGAATATGATAGGTCACCGACATATATTTCGGCTTCGGCTCAGAAGAGACAAGCTGTCCGCCCAGAGATTTCGCGATCTTACGGCTCGCCCAATTTTCTTCAGCGACCGGATAGACAAAATAGTCTGCCTGCAAAGCTTTCTTTGCCCAGTCGAAAACGCCGCCAACTGCTTCTTTACCAAAGCCCTGCCCGTGTACATCCTCACTCATCCATACACCAAATTCCGGTGTGGCTGTTGTAGCGCGATGCACGCCGACCACACCGATATAGCGTCCGCTTTGAATATCTCTGGCTACGAAATGGTAATCCGTCCCCTGCAGAAAACGCTCTTCCCATGACGGCTTATTGGACAAAAACTCTTCAAAAGATGCAGGTGGTTCCCACGCCATAAATCGGGTGAGTGTCGGCGTAATATGGCTGTACATTTCCTCAGCATCCTGTGCCGAGTAAATCCGTAATTTCAGCCGCCGCGTTGTTAATTCCGGTCTGGTCATTATTCCCTCCTAAAACTTCAATAAAAAAGGGCGCCTGAGGCGCCCTTAAAATTTGTTTCCTGATGATCAGATCAGTTACCGGCTTTCGCCTTTTCCTGTTCTGCCTTCATCTTGGCTTCAAATTCTTTCTGACGCTTCTGAACTGCATCCTGAAGATCTTTCTGGCGCTGTTCAATTTCATTCTGCTGCAGACCCTTACCTGTCAGAGCATCGGAGAAACCGGTGAGCTGAACAGTGATCGGATTTGGCTTATTCTGGAAATTTACGGATGTAAGGGTCAGCTTGCCGCCTTTTTTCAGCGCATTGACCATTTCATCTGTCAGCGGAGCTTCAGCGATACAACGATCAGGGAAGCAGATACCGTATTCGATTTTTGTGGTTTTATTAGCATCGATCTGCATACCGATGCCTGCAGGGATCAGACGACCGGTAGGAACAGAAACCTGGAAAATCTTACGATTAATCTTGCCTTTGATTTCGATCAGGTTGATCGCAGTCAAAAGCTGACCGGAATCCGCAGTAACAATATTCTGCGTATTGCAGATGTCATTGTCTTCCTGCTTCGAGCAGACCTTGAACCATCCCTGCGGCGGCAGCTGTTGAGCTGAGGCCGGAATGGAAGCAGTTGCAAGCAGGGCAACAGCGCCGGCAATTGCGGATGCGGCAGCGAATGTCTTCGTGTTGGTCATGATCAACAGGTTCCTTTCAACACTCTGATCTGAATTCTGGGTGCGCTATATTGCAAAAACAAACAGCGCATATTTGCTTTGGGAGGCAGCTGTTTCGCAATGCAAGACAACATTATCCATTGCGGATCAGCCGGTGAACCGCATTTCGCAGCTATGAGTGCGAATAAAATACGGCAACAGCGTGACCTCACGTTGCTTGCGGTGTTACACCGCCTGCGCTGTTTTATCCAGTACCGAATTGTTAACCATAGTTTTTTAACGTCGATTTGCACTATAAAAACAACGCATTTGCGGACTATCTGACCTGAAAAACAAAAGCGGAAGGCGAATTACGGGTATTATATTTCTGTGGTTTGCTGCATATTCCGGCTAAACAACGGTTTAATACGGTGCATCTGAGACGAATCAATTTTAAAAGCAAATCCAAACGCTTCTTAAACACCGTAAAAAGCCAGCAAAAACATACAAATTCCTGACAAACTTACGCAGAATATTAAATTTACCGGATAGTGATTGACCAATGATTCAGCCATACCAGCCCTTCCCTCGCACCATTAACAGGCGTCATTTGCTTGCAATGCTGGGAACCTCTGTTTTGGCGGCCGCGTCCGGAATTTCACTTATTGATATTTCAGCGCAGGCGCAAATCGCAGTTCCGCAGGCAGATGCAGTGGAACAAGGCTCGGCGCCCTCCTATGCACTCTCCATGCACGGTGACGTTGCTCTGCCAGCAGATTATAAAAGCTTCGCCTATACTAACCCTGAAGCGCCGAAAACTGGCAAAATCACCTATGGTGTCGTCGGCACATTCGACAGTCTGAATCCGTTTGTTTTGCAGAGCATGCGCACCACAGCACGTGGCATGTTCATTGACGGGGATTTCGGCAATCTGGTGTTTGAGCCGCTGATGCAGCGCTCAACCGATGAGCCTTTTACACTCTATGGCTTGCTCGCCGAAAGCGTTGAGATTGATGATGCACGCAGCTTCATTGAATTTACGCTGAACCCGAAAGCCCGATGGTCAGACGGCAAACCGGTAACACCGGAAGACGTGCTTTTCACCTATGAAATCCTGACGGAAAAAGGCCGTCCGCCCTTTAATGCCCGTATGAAGCAGATCGACAAGATCGAGAAGGTTGGCGAACGTGGCATTCGTATTACCTTCAACGATAAGGCGAACCGTGAATTTCCGCTGCTGCTGGCAAGTACTATGCCGGTACTGCCAAAACATGCTGTTGATCCGGAAACTTTCGGCAAGGCTTCTCTGAAGCCACCGGTCGCAAGCGGTCCTTATATTATTAAGGACGTAAAACCGGGCGAGCGTATCACCTATCAGCGCAATCCGGATTACTGGGCAAAAGACCTGCCAAGCCGCGCCGGTTTCAACAATTTTGATACGATCACTATCGAATATTTCCGTAATGAAACCTCCTATTTCGAGGCGTTCAAAAAAGGGCTTGTCGATGTGTATATTGATGGTTCGCCTAATCACTGGAGCAAGGCCTATAATTTCCCTGCAGTAACACAGGGAAAGATCATCAAAGACACTTTTGTCAAAGGCACACCGGCCAATATGCTCGGCTTTGTTTTCAATACACGGCGCGAGAAATTTGCCGACGTTAAAGTACGCCGTGCGCTTTCCGAGCTGTTCGACTTTGAATGGGCAAACCGTTCCTTGTTCGCTGGTCAATATGACCGCATGGCCAGTTTCTGGCAGGGCTCGGAACTATCATCGGTCGGTCGTCCGGCCTCAGATGGCGAAAAGCAATTGCTTGCAGCCTATAATGACAAGCTGTTACCGGAAGCACTAAATGGCACATGGCAACCGGCTACCACTGATGGCAGCGGCCATGATCGGGAGCCGGCGAAAAAGGCCTATGATCTGCTGATTGAAGCGGGCTTTACCTTCCACAATGGTGTGGCAACCACACCACAAGGAACACGTTTGAGTTTTGAAATCATGACCCGTTCGGTCGATGAAGAAAAGCTTGCACTGGCCTATAAGCGTAATCTCGCGCGTCTCGGTATTATCGCTGAAATCCGTAGCGCCGATGATGCGCAATATCAGCAGCGCCTGCAGAACTTTGATTATGATATGATTATCGGTGCCCTTACCGCATCTCTCTCCCCCGGCAATGAACAATGGATGCGTTGGGGCTCCGGCTCGCGCGATGCTCTTGGCAGCTTTAACTATCCGGGCGCGCAGGATGAAGCACTTGATGCGATGATAGAGGCTATGCTTGCCGCCAAAGACCGCTCTGCTTTCGTTGATGCTGTGCGGGCATTTGACCGGTTGTTGATCTCCGGCAGCTATTATCTGCCGCTCTATTATTTACCGAAACAGCAGGTTGCGCGGTGGTCACATATTAAATATCCGGAAAAAACCTCGCTTTACGGCTATCAATTCCCTACATGGTGGGCTGAAACCACCTCTGCTAACTAATGATGACTGGTAATTCCATGACAAACAAACAAATCACAATCGATGTTATTTCCGATGTCGTCTGTCCTTGGTGCTTTCTTGGCCGCCAGCGTTTGAAAGCTGCACTGGAAATGCTGCCGGATCTGAATATTGAAGTGCGCTGGCGTCCATTTCAGCTTGACCCAACTATTCCGGCAGGCGGCAAAGAGCGCAAACGTCATCTGGTTGAAAAGCTCGGTTCGCAGAGCCGCGTGAATGAAGTGCATGACCAGCTGATCGCCATCGGCAAAGAAGAAGGCATCGAATTCGACTTTGACGCAATCGAAGTTGCGCCGAACACATTGAATGCCCATCGTCTTATCCGCTGGGCAGGCGAAGTGAGTGCTGAGGTCCAAGATCGCGTTGTCGGTGAACTGTTCTCGCTTTATTTCGAACAGGGCGAAAATATTGGCACCAATGAAATTCTCATCGAAGCCGCAGAAGATGCCGGTATGGAATATACCATCGTCGAAACTCTGCTCGAAGGCGATACTGACAGTGATAATGTGCGTGCAGAAATCGCCGTTGCCGGTCAGATGGGCGTGACCGGCGTTCCTTGCTTTATTCTGGATCAAAAATATGCCGTGATGGGCGCACAGTCTGCTGAAGCAATGGCTGATGCTATCCGTCAGATTGCAGAAGGCTTTGAACCGGGCTTAAGCGAAGACCGCTGATTTTTAAATCACTGTAACAAATCCGGATTAAGGCTCTTTGGCATGCGCCGGAGAGCCTTTTTCGTCTTTATAAGTAAAACCGAGGAACATTTCTTATGATAGAAAAAACAGACAATGATGTGCTGAAACGCTCGGTATCCGACCATTGGGAAGCCAATGCCGAGACATGGACGAAACATGTTCGTGCCGGTTACGATATTTATCGTGACGCGCTGCATACACCGGCGTTTCTGGAAATGCTGCCGGACATCAAAGGCTTAAACGGTTTGGATGTCGGCTGTGGTGAAGGTGCGAATACCCGCGCTCTGGCACGCGCCGGTGCCACTATGACTGGTATTGATATTGCTCCGACTTTTGTGCGCCATGCAACAGAATATGAGCAACAGGAACCACTCAGCATCCGCTATCAGACCGCAGATGCCCTGCACCTGCCGTTTGATGATGCACAATTTGATTTTGCCAGCGCCTTTATGTCGATGATGGATATGCCACAGCAAAGCGATGTGCTGAAAGAAATATTCCGCGTTATCAAACCGCAGGGCTTCTTCCAGTTCACCATTCTGCATCCGTGCTTTGTGCCGCCATTCCGTAAAACCATTCGTAATGAAAGTGGCAAAGTAACTGCTGTTATGGTTGCAGATTATTTTGCCAATATTGACGGCAACGTGGAGACATGGTGGTTCTCAAGCCTGCCGCAGGAAGAGCGTGAACAATCCAAACCATTCAATATTCCGCGCTTCCACCGCACTTTGAGCGAATGGATCAACATGATCAACGCGGCAGGTTTCATTCTTGAGGCCAGTGTTGAACCAATGGCCTCGGAAGAATTAGCTGCACAAGAAGATGTGGTTGCCGATACGCGTGTCACGCCGATTGCATGGATTGTGCGCCTGCGCAAACCCTCAAGTTAGCCACACAGGAAACGCGACAAAACACGGTTAAAGACATGCGGTTTTTCCAGAAAAGCCGCATGACCGACCAGTGGCAGCAGGAAGATCGTTTCTTCCCAGAGATTCTTATAATTTAGTGATGCAATATGTGCATTATTGATGAAATGATCCTCAGCGCCGTTGAGAATAGCCAGCGGTACAGGGCAATTTTCAGCCATATGCTGCTGGTCGGCGATATTCTCTGCCAGAATATTCTCAAACATTGTCTGACGTGTCAGCCCGTCGGTTCTGCGCACGGCATCCACCACAAAATCCGGTGTCGGCTTGTCAGGATGCACCACATGACGCGCATAGGACTGTGCCTGGTCATCATCCAGATCACGCTGGCCACCATATTTCAGCGCTTCGCTTGGCACAAATGCCTGTCCTACGGCGTCCGGCTCTTTCGAGAAAGGCGGCGTGCCGGTGATCATTAAACGGCTGACCGGTGCCTGCTGCGCAATCATTTCCAGACCAATATGCCCGCCGAGCGACCAGCCAAACACAGCTGTAGATGATACATCCAGCGCTTTCAGTACATCGGCTGCGGCCTGCGCATAGCCATGCAATGTATAGCTCTTTTGCGGATCGGCAGCATCAGCAGAAGCGCCATGCCCCGGAAGATCAAAGGCAATCAACTGAAAATCATGCGCCAGATCAGACTCAAACTGCTTGTGAAACACTTCCTTGCAGGCAGAGTTGCCATGAATAAGCAAAACCGCAGCGCCTTTACCGGCGCTTGTCATGACTTCAAGACGACCATGTCTGGTTTCAACAAGCTGTTTTTGCATTCTATTCCCCTCTTTATTTTTATGCGCCTTCACCGGCGATTTTTGCCAGCTGTGTCATAATCACGGCAGAACCGGTCAGGCGTTTTTCCGCCGTCGGATAATCGCGGATAAACACAATACTTTGATCCGGCCGGATCTTTGCCAGTGAGCCCTGTGCCGCAATCATCTGCACCAGACCTGCCGGATTCGGGAAGGTTTTCTCACGGAACTGAATAACAATGCCCTTCGGCCCTGCATCCAATTTCTCAACATTGGCCTTGCGGCACAGCGCCTTGATAAACACGATCTTGAGCAGGTGCTGGACTTCTTCCGGCAGCGGGCCAAAACGGTCGATCAACTCGGCACCAAAACCGTCAATTTCCTGCGTTGTTTCCAGATCAGCCAGACGACGATAGAGACCAAGACGCAATTGCAGATCAGGCACATAAGTTTCCGGTATCATCACCGCCGTGCCAACCGCAATTTGTGGCGACCAATGGCTATCCACTACAGGGCCTTCGGATTTCAGCTCGGCAACCGCCTCTTCCAGCATCTGCTGGTAAAGCTCGAAACCGACTTCCTTAATGTGACCGGACTGTTCATCACCCAACAGGTTACCCGCACCGCGAATATCCATATCGTGGCTGGCAAGCTGGAAACCAGCGCCCAAAGTGTCGAGCGATTGCAGCACTTTGAGACGACGCTCAGCAGTCTGCGTCAGTGTTTTGCCTGCAGGCAGTGTAAACAACGCGAAAGCACGCTGCTTGGAACGGCCAACACGGCCACGCAACTGATAGAGCTGTGCAAGACCAAACATATCCGCACGATGAACAATCATGGTATTGGCAGTCGGAATATCCAGACCGGACTCCACGATGGTCGTCGACAGTAGTACATCATATTGCCCGTCATAGAAGGCATTCATAATGTCTTCCAGCTCACCGGCTGGCATCTGACCAAAGGCGACAGCGACTTTCAGTTCCGGTACATGCTGGTCGAGGAATTCTTTGATCTCGGCAAGGTCGGAAATACGCGGGCAGACATAGAAACTCTGGCCACCGCGATAGCGCTCACGCATCAGGGTTTCACGAATGACCAGCGCGTCAAAAGGCGAAATGAAGGTACGCACCGCCATACGGTCAACCGGCGGCGTGGTAATCAGCGACAATTCACGAACACCAGTGAGCGCCAATTGCAAGGTGCGCGGGATCGGCGTTGCTGTGAGTGTCAGCACGTGAATATCGGATTTCAGGTCTTTCAGGCGTTCTTTGTGCTTCACGCCGAAATGCTGCTCTTCGTCGATAATCAGCAGACCGAGATTTTTGAACTTGATCGAATTACCGAGCAGCGCATGGGTGCCAACAACAATATCCACTGTGCCTTCTTCAACGCCCTTCTTGGTCAGCGCCAGTTCTTTGGCACCGACAAGACGTGAGGCATGGGCAACATTGATCGGCAGGCCGTTAAAACGCGTGGAGAAGGTTTTGAAATGCTGGCGTGACAGCAGTGTGGTCGGCACAACAACCGCCACCTGATAGCCGTTGAGTGCTGCTACAAAGGCTGCACGCAGCGCAACTTCGGTTTTACCAAAACCAACATCACCGCAAACCAGACGATCCATCGGTTTGCCGTCGCCAAGATCATCAAAGATCGCATCAATGGCGCGTTGCTGGTCTTCTGTTTCATCATAAGGGAAACGGGCAGCAAATTCGCCATAGACACCCTCCGGCGGGGTCAGCACCGGTGCGCCACGCATTGCACGTTCCGCAGCAATACGAATCAGTTGTCCGGCCATTTCCAGCAATTGCTTCTTGAGCTTGGCTTTACGCGCCTGCCATGCCCCGCCGCCGAGCTTATCCAGAACAGCGGATGAGCCTTCCGAGCCATAGCGCGACAGCAGCTCAATATTTTCAACCGGCAGGAACAGACGGTCGTCACCGGCATAATGCAGCTCAAGGCAGTCATGCGGTGCACCGGCAGCGGTGATTGTGCGCAAGCCGACAAA
This sequence comes from Bacillus subtilis, assembly GCA_021733665.1. Lineage (GTDB taxonomy): Bacteria > Pseudomonadota > Alphaproteobacteria > Rhizobiales > Rhizobiaceae > Pseudochrobactrum. The sequence continues at coordinate 401,426 of JAHREI010000002.1, read as the reverse complement.
CTTACCGATACCATGATCGACATGCACGACGATATCGCCTGCGGTCAGACTACCGGCCTCGGAGATAAAATCCGCATCGCGTTTGCGTTTCTTGGTGCGTCGGATCAGGCGGTCACCGAGAATATCCTGCTCGGCCACCACAACCAGATCACCAGCATCAAAGCCGCTTTCTACCGCCAGCACAGTCGCAGTGATCTTATCGCGCGACAGGGCTTTGACAGTGCGCAGGTCTTTAACCGTCTCGATCTTTTCCAGACCATGTTCGTCCAGCACCTGCAACAGACGGTCAAGCGAACCTTCTGTCCAAGCGGCGATCATGATCTTTTTACCACTTGCGCGAAGTTCAGCGATATATTTGGTTACCGCTTCGAACAGATTGACGTCTTTAGCGGCGCGTTCCTCGGCAAAGCTGCGGCCTTTATGGGCATCCGCATGGATAATATGCCGGTCGCTGGCTTCCGGTGCCTCAAATGGTGTGAGGTCATAGCGCTTGCCATTGGCCTCTGCCGCCTCTTCCACCTTGCGCAGCGACATATAAAGCTGGCTTGGTGCAACCGGCTTATAAGGAATGGCATCTGCGGCTTCTTTGCCTTCTGCTTGCTTCTGGCGGGCATCATAATGATCAAGCACGAGCTTGTGACGCTCAGCAATGGCTTCCGGCACCAGATGATCGAACACAACCGGCATTGGCCCTGTATGATCGAACAGCGTTTCCATCTCGTCATAGAACAATGGCAGCCAGTGCTCCATACCGGCAAAGCGACGACCTTCCGAGATCGCAGCATAAAGCGCATCATCGCGTGACGGCGCACCAAAGGCAGCGATATAGTTCTTGCGGAAGCGGCTGATCATGTCCGGCGAGAGCGTAATCTCGCTCATCGGCTGGAGAGTGAACTCCTTGCGGGTCTCGGTAGTGCGCTGAGAAGCCGGATCAAAAGCGCGGATGCTCTCCAGCGTATCGCCGAAGAAATCCAGACGCAGCGGCTCTTCCGCCCCCGGTACGAACAGATCAAGAATACCACCGCGTACAGCAAATTCACCGACATCACGCACGGTCGGCACACGTTCAAAGCCGTTGCGCTCAAGGCGCTGGGTTAGTTCATCCATATTAACGCGGTTGCCCGGACGCGCGGAGAAACTCTGCTCGGCCAGCACAGCGCGCGGCGGCAGTTTCTGTAACACGGCATTGGCTGTGGCAATAATCAGCGCCGGATGTTTCTGCTCCCGCAAAGCGCTCAGCTGGCTCAACGCGTTCAGGCGTCTGGCCGAGACTGTTGCACCGGGGGAAACGCGGTCATAAGGCAGACAGTCCCAAGCCGGAATATGCAGTACCGGAAGTTCCGGCATGATAAAGCCGATCACCTGCTCAATATCGGCCACACGCTGACCGTCACGCGCGATAAACAGCACAGGCTCTTTATCCCCCGCCTCCTCCAAAATCTTGGCCAGCACAAAGGCTTCATAACCATCGGCGACACCGTCAATCAGCACATGATTGACGAGAACCGGTTTCAGACCAAGTTTGGAAAATACGGGCATAGGATGTCTCTGCTATAATACTCGAGCTTCTGATTGAGAAAAATCAATAGTCGATTTTATCGCGGAACAAAATAAGATCACGGAACAAAATCGTGTCAAAAGCCTCAGGTGTTTTGTCTTCACCGGTAATCCACTTGAACAGATCGCGGTCGAGCACTTCGAGCAATCGTTCAAATTCATTCAAAGTATCTTCATCCATGGTTGCAATATGCTGATCGGCATATTGACCAAAGATCAGATCCATTTCTTTCATACCACGGTGCCACGAACGAAACAGCAGTTTGCGGCGACGCGGATCCAGCTGTGCGCCTGCTTCGGTGCCCGATAATTTACTGCCTGTGCTCATAACATTCTCCGGATTAACATCTGTGCATTCAATAACATTACCAGCCATATAACGCGGGATGAACGCGATGTCAGCCTTGCAAGTCAATAAGAAGCGGGTAAGTTAGTTTTTATGCGTCCAAGTCTGCTTGATCCCCTGTTTGCATCGGTTCGTACCCTCACCGGTATCGGGCCTAAAGTCTCTGCTTTGCTGCTGAAACTGCTCGGCGCGGAAAGCGCGGCGATGCTTGAGCCCCGTGTGGGACAATTGCTGTTTCTGGCACCAAACAGTGTGATCGACCGGCGTAACCGTCCGGGTGTGGCTTTTGCGCAGGAAGGTGCCGTGGTCACGCTGGAAGTGACGGTTGATGAATATCAGTTCTCACCATCGGGTGGCAAATCAGGTGCTTTTATGCGCGGCTCCGTGCCCCACCGCATTTATGCCCATGATGATACGGGCGAAGTAACGCTGGTGTTCTTCCGTGCCCAGCGCCCGTGGCTGGAAAAGAGCCTGCCACTTGGCGAAAAGGTTATTGTCTCCGGCAAGGTGGAATGGTTCAACGGTCGCGCCTCTATGGTGCATCCGGATCATATTGCGCCGATTGACGGCAGCGATGATCTGCCATTGATTGAGCCGGTCTATCCGCTGACCGCCGGCCTTTCGCCTAAAACACTGGCACGTGCGATGCGCGATGCGCTGACACGCATTCCTGATCTGCCGGAATGGCAGGACAGGACGCTGATACAGCGAGAGAATTTTCCGTCTTTCACGCAAGCGCTGCATCATCTGCATTTGCCGGAAGAGCCGGAAGATATTGCACAGGACAGCCCTTCGCGCCGCCGCCTCGCCTATGATGAATTTCTCGCCGGACAAATGGCGCTGGCGCTGGTACGTGCCAAGACCAAGCGTCTCTCCGGTCGCCCGCTCAATGGCACAGGCAAAATTACCGCACAGATATTGGCCAATCTGCCCTATAGCCTGACGAAAGGTCAGGAACAGGCGGTTAAAGATATTATCGGCGACCTCAAGCAACCGGAGCGTATGCTGCGTCTGCTGCAAGGTGATGTCGGCGCCGGTAAAACCGTGGTCGGCTTGCTGTCTATGGCACATGCGGCCGAATCCGGCGGGCAATCGGCTCTGATGGCGCCAACAGAAGTGCTGGCGCGCCAGCACTTTGCCACCATAGCGCCGCTGGCTGAAAAAGCCGGATTGAAAGCTGCGCTGCTGACAGGCCGTGAAAAAGGCAAAGAGCGGCAGCGCATACTCGACGAACTTGCCGATGGTACTATCCATATCATTATTGGCACCCATGCGCTGTTTCAGGATAAGGTCGAATATCATGATCTGGTGTTTGTAATCATTGATGAGCAGCACCGTTTCGGTGTGCATCAGCGCCTGCAGCTTACCGCCAAGGGCGCTGCGCCGGATATGCTGGTGATGACTGCAACACCGATCCCGCGCACGCTGGTTCTGACCGCCTTTGGCGATATGGATGTGTCCAAGCTCACAGAAAAACCGGCTGGCCGCCAACCAATCACCACAGCGATTGTGCCAAGTGAGCGGTTGAGTGAAATTGTTGACCGTATGCGTAAGGCAATCGCGCAAGGCCAGAAAATCTACTGGATTTGCCCGCTGGTGGAAGAATCAGAACATGTTGAGCTGACCTCTGCCGAAGAACGCTTTCAATCGTTTCTGCCGGTGTTTGGTGACAAGCTTGGCCTAATTCATGGCCGTATGACCGGACAGGAAAAAGACGATGCCATGCTGGCCTTCAAGCGTGGTGATACAAGCCTGCTGATTGCCACCACCGTTATCGAAGTTGGTGTGGACGTGCCTGATGCCACAGTGATTGTGATTGAACATGCCGAGCGTTTCGGCCTGTCGCAATTGCATCAGTTACGCGGTCGTGTCGGGCGCGGTGATAAGCCATCCACCTGTCTGCTGCTCTATAAAGGCCCTCTGGGGGAAATTGCCAAGGCACGTTTGCAGGTAATGCGTGACACGGAAGACGGTTTCCGCATTGCCGAGGAAGATTTGAAATTGCGTGGTGAAGGTGAGTTGCTCGGCACCCGCCAGTCCGGCACACCCGGCTTCAAACTGGCCTCACTGGAAGAGCATAATGACCTCTTGGAAATCGCGCGTAAAGATGCCCGCCTGATGCTGGAACGCGATATCGACCTGCAATCCGAGCGCGGTCAGGCGCTGCGCCTGCTGCTCTATATTTTCGGCCGTGATGAAGCCATCAGACTGCTGCGTGCAGGATAATGTTGCATCAACCAGCAATCCCGCATCTGTCCTTCATGCATTTCATGAGCGGGTAACAGGCGGAGTTTTTCAAAGCCGCATTTTTCATAACAGGCAATTGCGCGTAAGTTACGACTTTGCGGATCAAGCACAAGGCGCTGTGCTGCCTTGTCTGTTATGAGATAATCGCGCATCAATGAGACAAGCTGCGTGCCCAGCCCAAGCCCCCAGAAATCCGGCTCGCCGATAAACTGATCCAGCCCGTAGATCACGTCCTCAACCGGTAGTTCCAGTATCTGCTTGTCCTGCCTGTCCAGCGGGTAGAACTGCACATAGCCCAGCGGTTTATCATCCAGTAACACCAGACACGGTGTGGTTTGCCCCTGATCTTCGATAAAAACTTCAATGATCTTTTGCAGATCGAAGTGTTTGTCACGTCCTTCGTAAAATTCCAGCACACGCTCATCCTGCAGCCAGCGCAGCATCACCGGCGCATCGCTTTTCTGCAAAACACGTATTGCTAGCCCACCTTGCTGCACCAGCATAACCACTTTCCCGTTGCTTATGATCTATAAATAAAAAGCCCGCTTATCTGAGACAAGCGGGTTTTAAAAAAAACAATTGCTGAAAGCTTATTCAACAGTCACGGATTTCGCCAGATTGCGCGGCTGATCCACGTCTGTCCCCATGAAGACAGCAGTATAATAAGCCAGCATCTGGATCGGCAGAGCATAAACCAGAGGCGAAATGAATTCCGGCACATCCGGCATGATCAGCACTGAATGCGCATCCACATTGGCATGTTTTGCACCTTCTTTGTCCGTGATCAGGATGATACGGCCACCACGGGCTGCCACTTCCTGCATATTCGACACGGTCTTTTCATAAAGACGGTCAAATGGTGCAATCACAATCACTGGCATTGTTTCATCGATCAGAGCAATCGGTCCGTGCTTCAGCTCACCGGCTGCATAGCCTTCTGCATGTATATAGGAGATTTCCTTGAGCTTCAGCGCACCTTCAAGAGCCAGCGGATAGGATGTACCACGACCGAGATACAGCACATCTTTGACATTCATCAGATCGCGGCAGATTGCTTCGACTTTCGGTGCCAGTTTCAGTGCTTCATGCAGCACGCCGGAGAGATTGCCAAGCTGATCAACCAGTTCCTTCTCTTCGGCCGGAGTGATCGTTCCGCGCGCCTTGGCAGCAGACAGCGCCAGTGAAGCCAGAACCGAAAGCTGACAGGTGAAAGCCTTGGTCGAAGCCACACCGATTTCAGGGCCTGCCAGTGTCGGCAGAACAATGTCTGACTCACGGGCAATGGTAGATTCGCGCACATTGACTACAGCGGCAATCGGCAGCCCCTGAGAACGGCAATAACGTAGCGAGGCCAGCGTATCGGCGGTTTCGCCGGACTGCGACACAAACAATGCCAGCGTATCGGTTGAAAGCGGCATTTCGCGGTAGCGGAATTCCGAAGCAATATCAATTTCTACCGGCAGACGCGCATAGCGTTCCATCCAGTATTTACCAATGGTTGCAGCATAATAAGCGGTGCCACAAGCCGACATTGCCATGCGGTTAATCTTCGACCAGTCGATATTGTTGACATCGGTGCGGATCGACGAGGATGCGAAATCCAGATAATGCGCCAGTGTGCGGGAAATCACTTCCGGCTGTTCATAGACTTCCTTTTCCATGAAGTGGCGGTAATTGCCTTTATTGACAACATAAGCAGCGCCGGAAGACTGTTGCACAACACGAGTGACCGGATGATTACCCTCATCATAAACGGTTACGCTGTTGCGGGTCAGAACTGCCCAGTCACCATCTTCCAGATAGCTGATTTTATCGGTGAATGGCGCCAGTGCAATAGCATCGGAGCCGAGGAACATTTCGCCTTCGCCATAGCCGATCGCCAGCGGTGAACCGCGACGCGCTGCAACCAGCATTTCATTTTCACCGGTGAACAGGAAAGCCAGCGCAAAAGCACCGCGCAGACGACCAAGCACTTTACGCACGGCTTCAACAGGAGCATCGCCGGAACGAATATTGCGGGCGACCAGTTGCGCCACGGTTTCAGTATCCGTATCGCTCTGGAACTTTACGCCTTCAGCTTCCAGCTCGGCGCGCAGTTCGGCAAAATTTTCGATAATGCCGTTATGAACAATAGCAACCTGTTCAGTGGCATGCGGATGCGCATTACGCTCTGTCGGCGCACCATGGGTTGCCCAGCGTGTGTGGCCGATACCGATTGTACCGCTCAGCGGCTCTGCTGCCAGACGGTTTTCAAGATTAACCAGCTTGCCCTCGGCACGGCTGCGCGCAATCTGATTGTCCACCAGAGTGGCAATACCGGCTGAATCATAACCGCGATATTCCAGACGCTTCAGCGCATCCACAAGCCGCATAGCAACCGGCTGATTGCCGACAATACCAATAATTCCGCACATTCTGTCTGTTCCTGTTGCGTCTTTGCACTCTGGCTTGCCATTCAAAGCATAGCCCGTACAAACTCCATCATCATATTAAATCTAATAATGATGATTTTATGATAATTATTTGTTTTTGCTTACCTTAATGGCCTTGTATTTTTCGCGTAATATTTCTGCGCGGCCTTCTTTGTTCACCTGACGGGCACGTCCCAGAGCTAGTGCATTTTCAGGCACTTCGTCTGTAATCACGCTGCCGGAAGCCACATAAACACCATTACCAATGGTCAGTGGCGCAACCAAAGCAGAGTTGGAACCAACAAAGGTATTGCTGCCGATTGTGGTTTTAAACTTATTATAGCCGTCATAATTGCAGGTGATAACGCCCGCACCGATATTGGTGTCAGCGCCCACGGTTGCATCGCCGATATAAGACAGATGATTGACCTTGGCACCGGCACCGATATCTGCATTTTTGACTTCGCAGAAATTGCCGACCTTGGCCTTTTCGGCCAGTTTTGCCCCCGGACGCAGACGCGCAAACGGCCCTACGCTGGTATTGGCGCCAATATGCGCGCCTTCAATATGCGAGAATGCATGAATGACCGCACCGCTCTCAACGGTCACTTTGGTGCCGAAGAAAACATTCGGCTCAATCAGCACATCCGCTTCGATCAGCGTATCATGCGCGAAGAACACTGTTTCCGGTGCAATCAATGTCACACCGGAGAACATAACATCACGGCGCTTACGTGCCTGCCACAGCGCTTCAGCCTCTGCCAGTTCAGCACGGTTATTAATGCCGATAACATTCTCAACCGGTACATCAATGGCAATAACATTCAGCCCTTGCGCATGCGCCAGCTCAACCACATCGGTGAGATAATATTCGCCTTTGGAATTATCATTTTTGACTGCGGAAATCAGCTGCAGCGCATATTTTCCGCTCAGCGCCATCAACCCGCCATTACAGAAAGTGATTTTGCGCTGCTCGTCTGTCGCGTCTTTTTCTTCAACAATCGCTACCAGCTTACCGTCCTGTTCAATCAGGCGACCATAGCCTGTCGGGTTTTCCGGACGGAAACCCATCACCACAATATCCGCGCCTTCGGCCAGCTTGCCACGGGCAGCGCGCAATGATGTTTCTTCGATCAGCGGCGTATCACCGAAAACCACCAGCACATCATCATGCGGTTCTGTGAGCGCTTCACGGGCAGCAAGCACTGCGTGCGCAGTACCCAGACGCTCGGTCTGCTCGTAGAAACGCGCTGTATCGCTGATTTTGCCGACAGCTTTTTGCACATCCGCCGCACCGCGACCGACAACAACAGCCAGATCGCTGCTTTCACCATGAGGGGCACCTGCGCCCTGCACAGCCTTAACCACATGGCCGACAAGCGGAAGACCGGCAATCTCGTGCAAGACTTTGGACATGGAAGATTTCATGCGGGTACCCTCACCGGCAGCGAGGATGATGGTCAGGCAGGATCTGGAAGCCATATTAATTCCGTGTTTTATAACTGGCAGAGAGGTCTGATTTATCAGAACCACTTTAAATGTGAAACCTATAGATTCATTTACTCAAAACCAGACAAGCGCCGGCAGTTTTGCATGAATCAGTGTATAAACTCGTTTTTAAACAGGTTTCAGCGCTGTATCACAAAAATACCGGTCACTTTTACAAAATGACCGGCATGATCTGTGATTATCCGATTTTACCAAGTATCGGGAATGTCTCAAGCAGCCAATAGGCGAAGGCCTGCATACCACCGGTCAGGAACAGGATACCGGCCAGCACCAGCAGAACGCCCATAACTTTCTCGACTTTGCCCATATGCATACGGAAGCGCGCCAGAAAGCGCATGAAGCGGCCGGAGAACAGCGCGGCCAGCATAAATGGAATACCCAAGCCCATCGAATAGACGAACAGCAGGAACACACCGTCAGCAACGGAAGCCTGCACACTCGCCATGGACAGGATCGGCCCCAGCACCGGCCCGATACAAGGTGTCCAGCCGAATGCGAAGGCCAGCCCCATCACATAAGCACCAAGAGGTGTCGCCGGCGCAGAATTGGCCTGAAAGCGTGCTTCTCGCGACAAAAACGGAATGCGGATAAGCCCGAGGAAATTCAAACCCATAAGAATAATGATCAGACCGGCAGCAATCGCCATCTCCTGCTGCCACTGGCGCAGGAAATGACCAATAGAGGTAGCGCCTGCACCGAGCGCCACGAAAACAGTGGTAAAGCCGAGAACGAATGTAAAAGCCGTCGTCAAAAGCCGGATGCGGTTACGCATGGCTTCCGACGATTCTTTATCATTGCGGAAATCATCCACACTCACGCCAGCCATATAACAAAGATAAGGCGGAACCAAAGGCAGCACGCAAGGAGACAAGAAAGACAGCGCACCCGCGCCTAAAGCCGTGAGAATGGAAATATCAACTGCCATATTCTTATCCTGTCATGCTGCTGTAATTCTGCCGGTAGAACCCGTAGCTTAAACTCTGCTTAAGCCGGATTATAACCATCCGACATCTGTAAGCACTATCAAGTGAGGCTCTTATAACGGTAAACCGCCGCGATAGATATATGCAGCCTGCCGCCTCTGTATGATGAGCCCAACACCTTTGCGTTAGAATCATAGGTATAAAAACAAGGACTTGAAAGAATCGTTTTTCTGATTGCCCGATCAAAACACTTCTTTTTATCCCTGATTGCATCGTTTACTGCGCAATAAAGCGCTCTTTCCACATGCATTCAGGGCTATTTGTCGTGAAGTTTTGGGGAAAATATAAAAAAACGGCATTTTCAGTAAAAAATATCGGTTGGAGGTGTTGACCATGCCAACATCGCCCCTTATGTATCGCCCCACTTGCTGAGCATTACCGAGGTGCTCCGACAAAAGACCGTGTGTCTTTACGAGATTGCAAGAGCGCGTAGCTCAGCCGGTAGAGCAACTGACTTTTAATCAGTAGGTCCACGGTTCGAACCCGTGCGCGCTCACCATCTCCTTATCTTCCCAAATCAAAATATATAATCCGCAATACTGATAATATTTCTGTTTCACGCTCTGAATCTGTCGGTTTGTGCGACCTGTGTATAAACTTAAGATTTTGAATTTAAACAGTGATTTTTAGTATTGACGTTCTAATCAATCCCCCTTATGTATCGCCTCACTTGCAGAGCATTACCGAGGTGCTCCGATAAAGACCACAAGGTCTTTCAAGAGATTGCAAGAGCGCGTAGCTCAGCCGGTAGAGCAACTGACTTTTAATCAGTAGGTCCACGGTTCGAACCCGTGCGCGCTCACCATCTCTCTCAAAACATCCCAATATATAGCTTATATCTAATTGGACTATTTAAACGTAGCAGCCTGCGTATAGTGGATATATCAACAGATGATTTTTCACCAAGTTGATCTCCTCATGATACCTACTCAAATCAGCCCCGTTTTGTTTGTCAGAACGGGGTCTTTTTTATATTGATCCTGAGTCAGGAATTATCAGTACGTGATAAGTCTGTAATTGATAAACATCTCCCGCCTATCCATATTAGCAAGCAATCAGAGCGCATTCCGAAAAGTGCAAAGCGGTTTTCGGAATGCGCATAAAAACAAAAGCCAAAGCATGTCGCAGCTAAATGTTTCCATTTAGCGTTCGCGAATATGCAACAATGAAAAGAATCTGGAGCGAGCGCAGTGGGTACGATTAAACGCAACACGCTCTAGAGCGGTTTCTACGATTCGGTATTTACTGAAACCGCTCTAAACGCAGCGATATTATTACGAATAAAGCGAATCTGTGCTTATCCGTATTCAGAAAGGCGACCATGACCTCCGGTATCCATCATGTGACTCTGATCACGCGCAATGTGCAGGCCAATATTGATTTTTATGCCGGTTTTCTGGGATTACGGCTGGTGAAACAGACCGGCGGCTATGAAGACGGCGAACAATTGCACCTGTTTTACGGAGATGCTGTCGGCTCTCCCGGCTCATTGATTACCTTTCTGGTCTGGGAAGAAGGTGCACGTGGCCGTGTCGGCCATGGTCAGGTGGCGGAAATTGCTTTGGCTGTGCCGCCGGAATCAATCGGCGACTGGCTGACCCGCGCTTTATCGCAGCATATTCAGGTTGAGGGGCCGAAGCGCGAATTCGGCGAATCTGTATTGCGCCTTAAAGACCCGGATGGTGTGATCGTCAAACTGGTCGGCCATGAGATGACCACCGGACATCCGTGGAAATCCGCACCTTCGCGCCTGCATAGCGTGACACTCTTTACTGAAACGCAGGAAGAAACCGCCGCTTTCGTCAAGCGCTTCGGCTATAGCGAAGGTCAACGCGAAGAATCTGTGCTGCGCATGGTGTCCGATACGGATTTTATTGATGTGCGTAATGTCACCGGATTCGTTCAGGGAATTCCGGGCACAGGCATTGCCGATCATGTGGCCTTCCGCGCCAAGGATGTTGATGCGGTTAAAGCTGCTGAGGCCGAACTGTCGCGCCTCAACTCCTCCGTCACCAATTATCATGACCGCAATTATTTCACCTCGCTCTATGTGCGGGAACCAGGCGGCATCTTGATTGAGCTGGCAACAGACAGACCAGGCTTTACAATTGACGAGGCACCGGAACATCTGGGCGAAACCTTATTCGTGCCGCCACATGATCAGGAACGCGCACAAGACCTGAAAGTGCTGATGCCGCAATTTTCTATGCCGGGTGAAGAGCGCATTGTGATGCGCGACCTGCCCTTTGTGCATCGCTTTTATACACCGCAAGATCCGGATGGCAGTATTATGCTGCTGCTGCATGGCACCGGCGGTAATGAAGCCGATCTGATGCCTATGGCACATCGCATTAATCCGCGTGCTACGCTGCTTGGCGTGCGCGGACGCAGTCATGAAGAAGGTACAGCACGCTGGTTCCGCCGTTTTGGTGCAACGCAGTTCGATCAGGCAGATATCCGCTCTGAAGCAGAGGCATTCAACGCTTTTTATGAAGGGGCAATAGCTGCCTATGGTCTGACAGCGGAGAAGATCACCGTGCTCGGCTATTCAAACGGTGCAAATTTTGCGGCTGCAGTTATGGCGCTTTATCCGCAACTGATCCGCCGTGCGATTCTGTCCCGCCCGATGCAGGTGCTGGAAGATGCCCCGCAAGTTGATCTGAAAGGCAAAGCAGTCCTTACCCTCACCGGCAGCAAAGACCCGTTTCGTGAATTTGCCCCCGCACTCAACACATGGCTGGAAAATTGCGGTGCGGAGCTGACAGCGGAGAAACTTGAAACAGGGCACGCCCTGTCACCGGATGATATTGCCCGTGCCAAAAACTGGTTGAGTTTATAAATTGTACTCTTAGGGCGCCGTGTGTTTCTCCGAATACACGACGCCCATATTATTTTTTAAGCACCGTTTATTGCGAAATCCCTGCTTGGTTTTCCAAATACACATTAAAATGTTATATAGTTACAATTAATTTCAGTTCCGGCATAGACATGCTCTGCAATCATAACTATCAATCGTAATGTTATTACATTTCAGATTCGAGGTTATTGATGGGTATGTGGCTGAAAAGCGCGACTGCGCTAAGCATGTTAGGATCCGCATTAATTGCAGGCCATGCCAATGCTGATGAGGAGCATAAACAGGTCTGGCGGCTGTTTGTTGCCGATCACACCAAACCGGTGGTTCGCGCGATTGATCTGGAAAGCGGTAAAGAACTCGGGAAATTCGACCTTAAAGGCTATGCGGCTCTGACGGCCAGTAATTCAGGTGAAACCGTCTTTGCTGTACAAACCGAAGATGATGTGGTGAATGTTATCAAGACCGGCATCAAGCTCGAAGATCATGGCGATCATCGTGATCTTGAGGTTTCGGATACAGCCTTGCTGAAGGAGAAATTTGAAGGCAAGCGGCCGGTTCATGCCGTGATGCATGGCGACAATGTCGTGCTATTCTTTGACCGTGAAGGCAAAGCGCATGAATTGTCCGAGCAGGATATTCTGAAAGGCAATCCGCAGGCTAAGATCATTGATGCCACAGCGCCGCATCATGGTGTGGTTGTACCATTCGGCAATCAATATTTGGCTTCTGTGCCAAATCTCGAAGCAGAAACCAAACCGGATGCCCTGCCGCCACGCCTTGGCCTGCGTGTACTTGATGCGGATGGCAAGCAAAGCGGTGATGTTGCAACCTGCACGGCTCTGCATGGTGAAGCCTTCTCAGCAAGTCTTGTGGCCTTTGGTTGTGAGGAAGGTGTGTTGATCGCCAGCCCGTCCAAAGACAAACAAACCGAGCTGAAAATGCTGAGCTATGGTGCTGATCTGCCAAAAGGCAAAGTCAGCACCTTACTTGGCAGCAAAGCAATGCAGTTTTTCCTCGGAAATTATGGTGAGGACAAGATTGTGATGATTGATCCGGAAAGTGATACGCCTTATCGCCTCGTCGATCTGCCAACCCGTCGCGTGGATTTCGCACTCGACCCTGCCCGTCTGAAAAATGCCTATGTGCTGACAGAAGACGGCCAGTTGCATCTCATCAATATTCTGGACGGGACAATTGTTCGTTCAGCTAAAGTGACCGAGCCTTACAGCAAAGATGGTCACTGGCGCGATCCGCGCCCGCGTATGGCCGTTGCCGGTGATCACATCGCGATCACCGATCCGCGCCACAGTCTGGTTCGTCTGATCAATATTGAGAGTTTCAAAGAAGACCGCACCATTGCAGTGGCTGACCAGCCATTCAGCATTGTTGCTGTCGGTGGCTCCGGTGCCGTGCATTAAGCTCCAACGCACCCCAAATGAAAAGACCGGCTTAATGCCGGTCTTTTTTGTATTTGCCATTCGGATGTTCGCTGCTTATGGCAGTCATAGTCTGTTTCACCAATGGCGTATTTCATGAGAAAATTTACATTGCTTGCTGCTCTGGCTCTGATACCACTGTTACTGACAGCCGCACTGTTCACTGGTATTGAGGTAAAATATCGCGAGCATGACACGGATTACAGCTTTTTCGTCAAGCAACAGCCATCTCTGCAGCTCTTCTTCAATAATCCTATTGTCTGCGGCGAATGTGATGTTGAGGCTTTTGAAAAGCTGTCAGTGGCCAATATTGATGAAATCCGCACTTATTGTCGTCAGCGTTTTGGCCTCGACAATCTGCGTATGTGCCATGCAATTTTTGCCGAGCACCAAAGGCAGGTAAATACAAGCATGCAAGATCTTGATGCGATTTCTGCCGTTGCCGCGCGTTTCATCAATTATCAAAACATTGAGCAGAACACCAATTGGGCATTTCCTGTTGTTAATGCCAAGGTGGCTGTACCCGAATGTCTGCTACCACTGGATACAGCATGGCGCGACGATACGGATCAGGCAAAACGCATCACTGTTAGTTGCACTAATACCGGACGCTCCGCCCCGCAAGATCGCTGGAATGTAACTTTGCCGATCTATCCAAACTAGAGCGGTTTATATCTGGATTGGATCATAGCGCTCGCTCTAGGGTCTTTAGTTTATCGCATTGTCACGGGCGTCAAGTTGATTCAACTTGACTGTGAAACGCTCAGCAAAAAGCCCCGCAAGTCAGACTTGCGGGGCTTTTAATATCTCAGATCAGATGATTAGTGAGCCATGCCCACAACTGCATCATCTTCACCGGCTTTGGCAATTGCCGACGTTTCCGGTTCAACCCATTCGATCGGCTCCGGCTTGCGGGTCAGTGCATGTTCAAGCACTTCACCGACATAAGAAACCGGAATGATTTCCAATGCGTTTTTCACATTGTCCGGAATCTCAGCCAGATCCTTGGCGTTTTCTTCCGGAATCAGCACCTTCTTGATACCGCCACGCAGAGCTGCCAGCAGTTTTTCTTTCAGGCCGCCGATTGGCAGAACACGACCGCGCAATGTAACCTCACCGGTCATAGCAACGTCCTTGCGTACCGGAATACCGGTCAGTACAGAAACAATTGCCGTTACCATTGCTGTACCGGCAGACGGACCATCCTTCGGTGTCGCACCTTCCGGTACGTGCACGTGGATGTCGCGCTTGTCGAACAGCGGAGGCTCGATCCCGAAATCCACCGCACGGGAGCGCACATAGGATGCCGCAGCCGAAATGGATTCCTTCATCACATCACGCAGGTTACCGGTAACAGTCATACGACCTTTACCTGGCATCATCACACCTTCAATGGTCAGCAATTCGCCGCCCACTTCCGTCCATGCCAGACCGGTTACAACACCAACCTGATCTTCGCCGTCGATCTGTCCGTAACGGAACTTCATGACGCCGAGATAATCAGAAATGTTATCCTTCGTCACATGAACCGACTTGGTCTTTTTACGTGCGATTTCCGTGACAGCTTTACGCGCCAGTTTCATCATTTCACGCTCAAGACTACGCACACCGGCTTCGCGGGTGTAGTGCTGGATCACAGCAAGAATGGCTGCTTCATCAACCGAGAATTCATTCGGCTGCAAAGCATGTTCCTTGATTGCCTTTGGCAGCAAATGCCGCTTGGCAATTTCAAGTTTTTCATCCTCGGTGTAACCGGCAATACGGATGATCTCCATACGGTCAAGCAGAGGGCCCGGAATATTCAGCGAGTTTGCAGTCGTCACGAACATTACGTTGGACAGGTCATATTCGACCTCCAGATAATGATCCATGAAGGTTGCATTCTGTTCCGGATCCAGCACTTCCAGCATTGCCGATGACGGATCGCCACGGAAATCCTGACCCATTTTGTCTATCTCATCGAGAAGGAACAGCGGGTTGGACTTCTTGGCTTTCTTCATCGACTGAATAACCTTGCCCGGCATAGAGCCGATATAGGTTCTGCGGTGACCGCGGATTTCAGCTTCATCACGCACGCCGCCAAGCGACATACGTACATATTCACGACCGGTTGCATTGGCGATAGAACGCGCAAGCGAAGTCTTACCAACCCCCGGAGGGCCAACGAGACAAATGATCGGGCCTTTGATTTTGGCAGCGCGTGACTGTACCGCGAGATACTCGACAATACGCTCTTTGACCTTTTCCAGACCAAAATGCTCTGTATCCAGCACGCCTTCAGCAAAAGCCAGATCAGTTTTAACCTTAGACTTCTTGCCCCATGGCAGTGACAACAGCCAGTCGAGGTAGTTACGCACAACGGAAGCTTCTGCAGACATAGGGCTCATCGACCGCAGCTTCTTCATTTCAGCCTGCGCTTTTTCCGCGGCTTCCTTGCTCAGCTTGGTCTTGGCAATGCGTTCTTCCAGTTCGGCCAGTTCATCCTTGCCGTCTTCGCCGTCGCCCAGTTCCTTCTGGATCGCCTTCATCTGTTCGTTCAGGTAATATTCGCGCTGGGTCTTTTCCATCTGACGCTTAACACGCGAGCGGATGCGCTTCTCGACCTGAAGAACCGAGATTTCGGATTCCATATATTCCAAAGCTTTTTCAAGACGCTCACGAACCGACAGGATCGAAAGCATTTCCTGCTTTTCAGCAATCTTGATCGCCAAATGCGAAGCAACTGTATCAGCCAGTTTCGAATGATCATCGATCTGACCGGTCGCGCCGACAACTTCAGGCGAAATCTTCTTGTTCAGCTTTACGTAATTTTCAAAGTCGCTCATCACTGAGCGGGACAGCGCTTCGATCTCTACCGAATCTTCTTCCGGCAGTTCCAGAATATCAGCATAGGCTTCGTGATAATCTTCACGATCACTGAATTTGGTGATTTTAGCGCGAGCAATACCTTCGACCAGTACTTTAACAGTACCGTCCGGCAGTTTCAGCAACTGCAGCACATTTGCCACTGTACCGATTTCATAAATCGCATCATTGGCCGGCTCATCGTCGGCAGCATTTTTCTGGGTCGCAAGCAGAATCTGCTTATCGACGCCCATCACTTCTTCAAGCGCACGGATTGATCTTTCGCGGCCGACAAACAGCGGCACAATCATATGCGGGAAGACAACGATATCGCGCAACGGCAACACGGCATAAAGCCCGTCCTGACCACCCGCGGATGTCTTCAACTCTGTATCCGTCATTTTAAGTCCTTTCCCGGGCAAACCACCCGATCGCCACACAATGATCCCCGTTTCATCAGCAAATCACTGCGTGCATCGACTATATAATTGGTCACCCACTGCCCGTATTTCAAGCACTTCCTGTGCCTCATACAGCAGAATAAATCAGCGCATTTATGACCACCGGATCAAAATGCAAATTGCAGACCAACACTTTAAACCCTTTTACAACGAATGAAACGCCTAAAACGCCGGTTTTCGCCCATTCTGGCTATAGTCCACAACCACGCGCAGATTAATATGATAAAATAAATCATATTAAAATCACTTCTCGTCAAAAAATATCCGCAAACAAAAAAACGCCCGAAATTTCTTCCGGACGTTTTCTGAAGTTCATAGGGCAAGTGCCTTATGCAGAGGCAGTGCCTTTTTCTTCCTTACGTTCACCGTAGATATAAAGCGGCTGCGCCTTACCTTCTACGACATCGCTGGAAATAACAACTTCCTGAACACCTTCCAGTGTCGGCAGGTCAAACATTGTATCGAGCAGGATTTTTTCCATGATCGAACGCAGACCACGCGCACCGGTTTTACGCTCAACAGCCTTGGCAGCAATTGCCTGCAAAGCATCGTCGTGGAAAGTCAGTTCAACTTCTTCCATTTCGAAAAGACGCTGATACTGCTTCACCAGAGCATTTTTCGGCTCGGACAGAATCTTGACCAGTGACGGAATATCCAGGTCTTCCAGTGTTGCAATAACCGGCAGACGGCCGACAAATTCAGGAATAAGGCCGAACTTTGTCAGATCTTCCGGTTCCAGCTCGTGGAAAATCGCACCAATACGGCGTTCATCCGGCGCTTTTACAGTTGCGCTGAAGCCGATAGAGGTCTTTTCACCACGCGATGAAATGATCTTATCAAGACCGGCAAACGCACCACCGCAAATGAACAGGATGTTGGTTGTGTCCACCTGCAGGAATTCCTGCTGCGGATGCTTGCGTCCACCCTGCGGTGGGACAGAAGCCACAGTGCCTTCCATGATCTTCAGCAGAGCCTGCTGTACCCCCTCACCGGATACGTCACGGGTAATCGACGGATTGTCGGCCTTACGGCTGATTTTATCCACTTCGTCGATATAGACGATACCGCGCTGCGCACGCTCAACATTGTAGTCGGCAGCCTGCAACAGTTTGAGAATGATATTTTCAACATCTTCACCGACATAACCGGCTTCGGTCAGTGTCGTGGCGTCAGCCATGGTGAACGGCACATCAATGATGCGCGCCAATGTCTGTGCCAGATAGGTCTTACCGCAACCGGTAGGACCAACCAGCAGAATATTTGATTTTGCCAGTTCAACATCACCGGCCTTCGGCTGATTAGCCAGACGCTTATAGTGATTGTGAACGGCTACCGAAAGCACGCGCTTGGCTTGGCTCTGACCAATGACATAATCATCGAGAACAGCCATAATTTCCTGCGGGGTCGGCACACCTTCACGCGACTTCACCATTGAGGATTTATTTTCCTCGCGGATGATGTCCATGCAGAGTTCGACGCACTCGTCACAGATAAATACGGTCGGCCCCGCAATTAGCTTGCGCACCTCATGCTGGCTTTTTCCGCAAAAGGAGCAATAGAGCGTATTCTTGGAATCGCCACCGCCGTTGCTGACTTTGCTCATCGCAGTTTCCTTTCAGTAATGGCCACCCGCTGTCCGCAACAGGCACCAAGTTCTAACCGTTATGTCTTCCCGACCGAAACCGACATTAACGGCAGTCGTCATGTATTCGTCTGTTATTGGCTTCTTGTGCCATTGACAAGATGTCAGCACAAGCGGCTTTGTAACATACTCATAAGTACAATCAGGCTGAATGAACCTGATAGAACTCTTGCGCCTGTACGCACTCAACATCTGTTTTTAGGCTCAAGACCCAAACAATCACTTAACGCAGCAACCAGCTTAAACAGGCAAAAGAATGTTTTACAACCTGTCTGCCGCACTGTTTTGCGCGGCAGAGCAGTTAAAGCGGTAATGGCAGATAAAATATGGCCAAAATTATACAAAGCCATTAATTTCTCGCCGCAACCCCTGTTTCAGGAAATACCGCACTCCAAAATCTGATCCGCTTTTACAAGAAAACGGATCAGTTTCCGGTTACTCAGTCTTTCTTTTCAGCCAGTTCACGTGATTCGATCACTTTATCGATCAGGCCGAACTCCAGCGCTTCCTGTGCGGTCATGAAATGATCGCGATCAAGTGTGCGCTCAATGGTGTCGTAATCACGACCGGTATGCTTGACGTAGATTTCGTTGAGGCGACGCTTCATCTTGATGATATCCTGCGCATGCCGCTCGATATCGGAAGCCTGCCCCTGAAAACCGCCGGATGGCTGGTGAACCATGATACGCGCATTTGGCAATGCCAGACGCTGGCCGGTTGCACCGGCTGTCAGCAGCAGCGAGCCCATGGAAGCAGCCTGCCCCATGCAGAGTGTGGAAACCGGAGGCTTGATGAACTGCATAGTGTCATAAATTGCCATACCGGAAGTGACCACACCACCTGGCGAATTGATGTACATTTCAATCGGCTTATTCGGGTTTTCCGCTTCAAGAAACAGCAGCTGCGCGCAGATCAGCATAGCCATGCCGTCTTCAACCGGACCGTTTACGAAAATCACACGCTCTTTCAGAAGGCGCGAGAAAATATCATAAGCCCGTTCGCCGCGTGCAGTCTGCTCAACCACCATCGGGACCAGATTCATAACGGTTTCAATTGGATCTCTCATCATTAACTGCCTTTGGCTATCGGTAAACGGAGCGAAGCACTGCCGTCAGGATTCGTGGATATTCCATACATAGGGCGAGGTACTATGGTTTCGCAAGATGCTGAGCCATAAACGCCATATTCTGCTTCTGTCTAATCTTTCATACTTACTGAATTCTAAATAGGCTGCCGAAATCTCTGTAATCAGCAGATATTTGAAAAGCTTGTATATTCCGGAGCGTGTCGCATTTAGTCTTAACCGCAATACACGCCCCTGCTTTTTGATTTTCGCATTATCACAGATACTCAATATATCCGTTGAGCGGCGAAATGCTTATCCCCGCTTTGATACTGACGCATATTTATCGCGGAATTTCTGCGCGGAACCAGCTGTCATATCAACATCAATAATGACAGAGCCGTCTTCTTCGTCCTGACGGCGCACATTACTGCCATGACGATAAATCCAGTCGATCAAGCTGAACTGATGCGGCTGCAGGCTAACCTGCACTTTTTCCATAGCACCGGAAATACGGCTCTCGATCAAAGCCAGCAATTCGCGCGTACCCTGCCCCGTCAGTGCGGAGAGCGGGATCGGACGCACATCTTCATGGCTGCCGCTGCTCAGATTTTCCGCACTGTCCTGCATCGGCTCGCTCAGGCGATCAATCTTGTTCCAGAGCTCAATAACGCGCTCGTCGCCTTTTTTAATGCCAAGCCCGCTGAGAATAGTCTCCACATCCTCAGCCTGTGCCGCATTGTCAGGATCTGACATATCCCGTACGTGCAAGATGAGATCGGCCTCGACCACTTCTTCCAGTGTCGCCTTAAAGGCAGCGACGAGATGGTGCGGCAGGTTGGAAATAAAGCCAACTGTATCCGACAGGATGATCATGTCACCATGCGGCAGACGCAACCGGCGCAGGGTCGGGTCAAGCGTCGCAAACAGCATATCCTCGGCCAGCACATCAGCGCCGGTCAGACGATTGAACAATGTTGATTTGCCCGCATTGGTATAGCCAACCAGTGCAATCACCGGATGCGGCACCTTACGACGCTTCTGGCGGTGCAACTGACGGGTGCGAACAACCGTATCGAGTTCGCGCTTAATACGCAGGATTTTTTCCTGCAGCATACGACGGTCAGCCTCGATCTGGGTTTCACCCGGACCGCCCATAAAGCCGCCACCGCCACGCTGGCGCTCCAAGTGCGTCCAACTGCGAACCAACCGGCCCTTCTGATAGTTCAGATGTGCCAGTTCCACCTGCAAGCTACCCTCACGGGTTTGCGCTCGGCGGCCGAAAATTTCCAAAATCAAGCCGGTGCGGTCAATCACCTTGACCTTCCATTCCCGCTCGAGATTGCGCTGCTGTACCGGCGTCAGCGGGTGATCAACAATCACCAGTTCGATTTCTTCACGTTCAATGCGATCAGCAATATCTCCGACTTTACCGGTGCCGAGCAATGTCGCCGGACGCGGCTGCGAAGTCTGCACCAGAAAACTGTCGATAATATTCAGGTCAATCGCCCGTGCCAGACCCGCAGCTTCTTCAAGGCGCGCCTCATCACTGCGGCGGTATTTCGGACGTTCGCTCTCATCCTGATCAACGACCAGCGCATAGCGTTCCGGCAAAATCGGCACCACAACAAAAGCACGCGTCTCTTCAACCTTTGTTGTGAAGGGCTTTCTGCTGCTTTTCAGTCTGGCGCCATCATCGTAATTATCATCTTCTGATAATTCATATGTGTCTGCCATATCTGTTTCTGGCACCAGATCATCTGCCGGATCATTTCGTTTTTTCAAATGTGTATCCTGATTTCTTAATTCATTATGAGGGTAAAACAGCGCCAAAGCGTCTGGTATTTACCTACATGTCCGTTCCCATCAGATAATCATCCGGTCTGCCTGCATCAATGCATATGCGTCAGATAATTATTATCAAACTTACAAACAAATATATCCGCAGGCCACGGGGCACTGCGGATATAAAAACATCTTTAAATTTCAGCTACAGTCAAAATGAACTGTAAAACTTACTCTTCTTCACCTTCAAACATCTGCACAGGCTGGCTTGGCATAATGGTTGAGATGGCATGTTTATATACCAGCTGTGAATGTCCGTCACGGCGCAGCAACACACAGAAATTGTCGAAAGATGTGACAATACCGGTCAGTTTAACGCCATTAATCAAAAAGATCGTCAGAGAGATTTTCTGCTTACGTACAGAATTCAGAAAGAGATCCTGCAGATTTTGCGATCGTTCAGCCATTTTTTTATTCCTTTATTTCGATCCGCAACCAATACTGACTTGGATGAGACGAGCACCCGAAAATAATTCCTGCGCTCCGGTTTTATCATCCGCCTCAGATATTGCACCTGTATATTGATACAGAATCAATAGTTGCGGGAATAATCCCACATTCTGCAAAGGGTTAACAGGCCGCTATTTTTTGCGCAACGTCAAAATGTTGTATAGTGAACGATGTTTAGTCACAGTCTTTATGAATGAGCAGAAATTTTCTGAAACAGCCATTCGCTGGTTCAAAACTTTGAGACAATCAGCGCAATTCGCCTGTCTGCTTCAGCATCCACTCATAGAAACTGCCTTCACGCACCACTAATTCCTCAGGGCTTTTGCGATGCACATGAAAGCCGATAAACTCCGGATGATCCAGCGGCTCCAACCCGTATTGCGGGTTGAACATGTTCAGACATTCACGCCCTGTCCAGTAATAGAAGCTCTCTTTCGGCGCGGCATTATCAAAACAGCCATATTTCTTAGCGAGCCTTGAAATACCATCATTACCAAAGATCGTAATACCGATCGCCGCTGGCGTGACTTTCTTCCCCGTCAGGCGATACCACAGCGGACGCAAAACACGGCGGCGCAGACCAAGCCATTTCGGCAATGGATAATCACCTGCCATATAAGCATCAAATTCGGCAATCACCGGATGATCCGGCGGGAAATACAGCGCAGAAACGCCGACGCGTTCTTTGTTTTCCCGCGCCAGATAAGGCTTAGTCGCATCGGGATGGAATTGTTTGTGCAGATAAACATCCGTATCCAGCCAGACGCCCTGCCCCTGTTTCATCAGATTAATACGGAAAATATCGCTGAACTGAACAATCGTCACATATTCTTTCAGGTCAGGAAAAGTCGGATCAAGACGACGGAAAGATTCAATCGGCAGAATAGTTGCAGCATCATGCTGTTCCACACCTTCCGGCAGGTTCTCAACCGGCTGGTAGCTGAACAGCTTCACCTTTTGGCCGGTTCTGACCATAGATGTCAGGCACATATGATCTACCGGACGCAACTTGGTACCATACCAGAAAGTGCAAATATCCATAAAATACTATTCTCAAATATCAGAAGAAATCGAGGCTCACACGGAACATCTGTTCCACATGCTTCACTGCATCACTGGTGGCAAACATTACTACACGATCATTACGGCGGATATGCAAATCACCATGCGGCTTGATAACTTTTCCGTCACGATAGACTGCACCAACACGTAAACCGGCAGGCAGTGAAATATTGCGCAACGGTGCCCCGACCAGAGGTGAGGTTTCAAGTGCTTCCGCCTCAATCAGCTCCGCCCGACCGTCATAAACACTATGGACAGAGCGGATACGCCCGCGACGTACGTGCTGCAAAATCTTGGAAATGGTTACGCTTTTCGGACTGACATAGGAATCAATACCAACCGTATGAATAAACTCCTGATAGGCCGAGTTATTGATCAGCACCATATTCGACTTACAGCCAAGACGCTTAGCCATAATACCGGACAGAATATTCGCCTGATCCTGATTGGTCAGCGCCACCATCAGATCGGCATCCTGCACTTCTGCCTCACGCAGCAGTTCCTGATCCAGCGCACTGCCGTTCAGCACAATGGTCTTGTTGAGTTCATCCGCAACAAAGGCCGCCCGCTCACGATTATGCTCGATGATTTTCAGACGTGTGTGCGGCTGACGCTCTTCCATCTTCTGCGCTACATAGAGCCCGATATTACCACCACCGGCGATAATGATGCGGCGCGCTTCCGGCTTATCATGACCAAACAGGCTGAGTGTACGGCGCACCTGCTCACCTGTTGTCACCACATAGGCGATATCACCAGCCAGAAGGTGATCTTCTGAGCGCGGAACAAACAACCGGTCATTGCGCACCACGCCAACGACTGTAGACGGCAGATCAGGAAACAGATCGGTGAGCTGCTTCAACGGCGTATTGATAATCGGGCAGTCTTCCAGACACTCAATGGCAAAAGCCACCACCTTGTCATCGGCAAAGCGTAGCACGTCTGATGCGCCGGGCAGAGCAATACGGCGCAGCACCATATCGCCGACCTCAAGCTCCGGTGAGATCACCACATCAATCGGCATGTTATCGCGCGAGAACATCTCCTGATACTGCTTTTTCAGATAGGTCTGTGCGCGGATACGGGCAATTTTGGTCGGCACGTTAAATAGCGAATGGGCAACCTGACAGGCGACCATATTGATCTCATCATAGAGCGTAACGGCGATGATCATATCCGCTTCTTCGGCTCCGGCCGCTTCCAGAACATCCGGATGCGAGCCGTGACCGACAAAACCGCGTACATCAAGCAAATCACGCACCGCATGAATCAGCTTTTCCGATGTATCAATCACCGAAACATCATTCTGCTCGGCAGAAAGCCGCTCAGCGATACCGAAGCCGACCTGACCGGCACCGCAGACGATGATGCGCATAATTACACTCCGAGCGATTTCAGTTTGCGGTGCAGCGCGGAACGCTCCATGCCTACAAACTCAGCCGTACGGGAAATATTGCCGCTGAAACGGTTGATCTGGGCGACCAGATATTCCTTTTCAAACATTTCACGGGCTTCACGCAGTGGCAGCGCCATAATGTGCTGATCGGAATCCGTTGGTGTGCGCGGCAGCGTATCACCGATTTCCGCAGGCAACAGGTCGGCTGTGACCGGCTCATCGACATCATCGCCACGCGCCAAAATCATCAGACGTTCCACATTGTTACGCAGCTGGCGCACATTGCCTGGCCAGCTATGGGACTGCAGAACGGCCATAGCATCATCACTGATACGACGTGGCTTGATACCCGCCTGCTCGGCGACCTGATTGATAAAGAAAGACACCAGCGATGGAATATCATCGCGACGCTGTGCCAGAGGCGGCACCTGCACTGGCACAACGGCCAGACGGTGGAACAGATCCTCACGGAACAGGCCTTCGGCAATCATGCCTTCAAGATTTTGTGCAGTAGAAGAGATGATGCGCACATCAACCTTCACACGCTTGGTACCGCCGACACGCTCAAACTGCTGATCAACCAGTACGCGCAAAATCTTATTCTGTGTTTCGCGCGGCATATCGGCAATTTCATCGAGGTAAAGAATACCGCCATGGGCTTCTTCCAATGCACCGACTTTGCGTTCGCCACCGTCCATTTCGGTACCGAACAACTCAATTTCCATGCGTTCTGGCGTAATTGTTGCGGCATTTACCGTCACAAACGGACCATTGGCACGGCTCGACAGCGCATGGATTGCTCGCGCAGCCATTTCCTTACCCGAGCCCGAAGGTCCGGTGATCATGATACGGCTATTAGTCGGAGCAACACGCTCGATTGTCTGGCGTAGCTGGTTCATGGCCAGCGAATTGCCGAGCAATTCAAAACTATCGCCGGAGCGCTTACGCAGGTTGGAAACCTCACGTTTGAGATTGGAAGTTTCCAGTGCGCGCTCGGCCACGAGGATCAGACGATCCGCCTTGAACGGCTTTTCGATGAAATCATAGGCACCGCGACGGATGGCCGAAACAGCAGTTTCAATGTTGCCGTGACCGGAAATCATCACCACCGGCAAATCCGGATGCAGTTTTTTGATTTCATCCAGCAGTGCCAATCCGTCCAGACGGCTGCCCTGCAGCCAGATATCCAGAAAGATCAGGCGTGGCACACGATCATTGATCGCCGCCAGAGCGCTGTCTGAATCAAATGCGGTACGGGTTTCATGACCTTCGTCGCTTAAAATACCAGCAACCAGATCACGGATATCCGTTTCATCATCGACGACGAGAATATCAGAAGCCATTTAATCCACCTGCCTTGTTCCCATTGCCCTGCTGATGCACCATATCTCGGCATATTAGCAAGTATTTATAATTAAACTGCGTGCATCTTAGCGTCATGCCTGCAGCTCCTCAGTTGTATTACTGTCTGCTTCAACCACCGAATCCGGTGATGTTGCAGGAAAAACCATACGGATCATAGCACCGCGACCATTATAGAAATCGGCCGGTGCATCATGCAGTTCCATATGGCCGCCATGATCTTCAACAATTTTACGGACAATCGCGAGGCCGAGGCCGGTGCCCTTTTCACGCGTTGTCATATACGGCTCGAGCAAACGCTGACGGTTATCGCCGGGCAAGCCCTTACCATTATCAATCACTTCAACAATCAGCTGATCTTTGTCCTGATAGGCCTTCAGCAAAATATGTCCGCGATAATCATCCTCGCCGGTCACAGCTTCAATCGCCTCACTGGCATTCTTGATAATGTTACCAAAAGCCTGCCCCAACAGACGACTGTCGAAATGACCATAAAGCGGCGTTTCGCTCAGACGCTGTTCAAAGCTGATTTCACTGCGGCTAACTTCCACCAGAAATGCGGCTTCTTTCAGAGAATTGCGTAAATCAATGGTTTCCATTTTCGGCTTAGGCATCCGCGCAAAAGACGAGAATTCATCCACCATACGGCCAATATCACCAACCTGACGGACAATGGTTTCGACACATTGGTCAAAGACTTCTCTGTCCTCGGTAATCACCTTACCGTAGCGGCGGCGAATACGCTCAGCAGACAGCTGGATCGGGGTCAGCGGGTTCTTGATCTCATGGGCGATACGGCGTGCCACATCCGCCCATGCAGTAGAACGCTGCGCCTGCACCAGATCGGTAATATCGTCGATCGTCACGACATAAGAGCGCTCGTCACCGGTGCCGTCTTCAATCGTGATCTGCACGTTGAAGGTGCTGGTCAGCCCACCGCGCATCATCGAGACCTGCTCGCGATACACTGCACGGCCGGAATCATGCGCAACTTCAAACACCTGCCCGATTTCGGGAATATGTGTGCTCAGACTTGTGCCTATAACCGCATCCGGATCTAAGCAGAACATCTGCTCTGCCGAGCGATTAACAATATTGATCAGTCCCAACGCATCGACGCCGATCACCGCAGCGGTTACGCCGGACAGTACGGCCTCCGAGAAGCGGCGGCGTTCATCGATCTGATCTTTGGCAGCAATCAAGTCAGTACGCTGACTTTTCAGCTCTGCAACCATGTTGTTGAAGGTACCGGCAAGTGCGCCCAAATCACCGTCGCTGGAGCGCACAGGAACAGAAACGTCCAGATTCCCAACCGTCACTTCATCAGCCGCACCAATCAGCAAGCGGATCGGACGCACCAGACGATCGGCCACGGCAATCCCTGTCCAGATCGCAGGCAGCAACACGATCAGCATCAGCCCGAAATAAAGCAGCGCAAAAATGACCTGCGTCGGAATACGGTTCGCTTCCATATCCTGATAGCGCGCCGTGTTTGCTTCCATCAGACGCATAGAATCCAGAATTTGCGCATCAACGGCACGTACGGTGTAGAGATACGCATCCGGTATTTCGCGCATTTTGATAATGGCACCAACAAAATTGCTGGTCGGTCCCGGCGGAATAATCACCGGATTGCCATCCTTCGCTGTTTCCAGCGCTTCTGACGGCGGTTGCGGCAGATTAGCTCCGCCCTGTTCACTGCGCACCGCAATAGAGCCATCTTCGCGCAAAAGCTGCGCGCCAAGCAAACCACGTCCCAGCGCCTGCAAAGTGAGCAACTGCACAAAACCATTGCGGTCGAGACTGTAAAGCGTGCGCTGCCCATCCATATCCTGCAACATGGAATAGGTTGCGCTCTGCAAATTGCGAGCAGTATCAGTGAGATAGGCCTGTGTCAGGCTGATCGATGAATTGACGATATTACGCGTATTGGTCTCAAACCAACGATCCAGCCCGAGATTGAGCGTGACACTGGCAACTATTGCAACCACAATCGCCGGAACCGCAGCAATCAGCGAGAACAGCGCCACAATACGCACATGCAGCCGTGCTGCCGCGCGACCATGTCGGCGCGCCTGCGTAATACGATAAATTTCGCGGATAATCAGCGCCAGCAGACTGACGACCAGCACCACGTTGATAATGATCAGTGCCAAAGTCACATGCAGATCAGGAATAATCGGCGTAACACCGATCATGATCAGAAAGGATGCAAGTGACGCAACAATCGACAGAACAACAATGATCACGCCCGGCAGAGCGAGCAAACGTCGATGTTCACTCCCTCCTGCAGGTTTCAATTCACGCAACCATTCAACCAGACTCGTCTTATCCATTTGGTTAATCTATTATAAACCGTTGCCTTCATGCAACAGAATGTTGCACATATGCAACGATAGCGCATAGCGCCCTTCAATATACCCGCTACGCCCGCAACAGTCAGCGATTACAGGGCAATACATTCAAGCTTTAAACGACCTGCACTCCTTAGTTTGGCTTGAATATATTAAGGTCGTGATCACGGATTTTTTTGCGCAGCGTATTACGGTTTAAGCCTAAAAGCTCTGCCGCTTTAATCTGATTGCCGGACGTGGCAGTCAGGCTGGCCGCCAGAAGCGGATATTCAATCTCCTGCAAAATCCGCTCATAAAGCCCCTGTGGCGGCAATTCGCCATTGAAGGACGCAAAATACTGACGCAGATAAATCTCTGTCGCATCCCGCAAATTGGTAATCTGATCCGCTTTCAATCCCGCCTCACCGGCAGGCAAAGACGCTGGCAAATGCTGCAGCTCATGACGGATAATCTCGGCATTGATTTCATCCTGCGGATAGAGTGCCGCAAGCCTGCGTACCAGATTTTCCAGCTCGCGCACATTACCGGGCCATGCGTAATGGCGCAGCACGGCAAAGCCCTCAGCACTGATCTGCTTAGGTGAAAGACCTTCTTTTTCCACCAGACGGAAGAAATGCTGCACCAGATCGGGCACGTCCTCAACACGTTCGCGCAAAGGCGGCATACGCAGCGGCACAACATTAAGCCGGTAGTATAAATCCTCGCGGAACTGGCCTTTTTGAATTTGCTTGAGCAAATCCTTGTTGGTCGCGGCCACAATACGCACATCGGTTTTAATCGGCGTGCGCCCGCCAACGGTCATATATTCGCCCTGCTGGAGCACACGCAGCAAACGCGTTTGCGCCTCCATCGGCATATCGCCGATTTCGTCGAGAAACAGCGTACCGCCATTAGCCTGTTCAAAGCGTCCTGAAAAACGCTGTTGCGCACCGGTGAAGGCTCCTTTTTCATGACCAAACAGTTCAGACTCAATCAGATCGCGCGGGATTGCAGCCATATTGATCGCTACAAATGGTCCGTTACGGCGGCGGCCATATTCATGCAAAGCGCGGGCAACCAGCTCTTTACCTGTACCGGATTCCCCCGTGATCATCAGCGTCAGATCAGTCTGCATCATCCGTGCCAGCACACGGTAAACATCCTGCATCGCGACCGAACGGCCAACCAGCGGCATATTCTCCGCCTGCTCGTCCACATCCTGTTTTGTCTGCACCGGTTTTGGTTCGGACAACGCACGCCGCAGCAGGCTCACCATTTCGCTCAGATCAAAAGGCTTGGGCAGGTAATCATAGGCTCCGGCTTCCGAGGCTCGGATAGCCGTCATGAAGGTATTTTGCGCACTCATCACCACAACCGGCAGATCGGGGCGCGCTTTGCGGATACGTGGTAAAATTTCAAAGACAGAACCATCCGGCATATTCACATCGCTGATAACCAGATCGCCTTCGCCAGCCGTGACAAGCGCCCAGAGGGCTGCACGATTACTGGCAAGACGCACAGTATAGCCAGCTCGTGCCAGTGCCTGATTAAGCACTGTACGCATGGCTGCATCATCTTCAGCAACGATGATTACCGGTTCATTCAATGTCTTACTCCCAACACATAAAACATTATATTACAGATAATTATATCAATTTTCTGATAGTTAAATTTAAATATCAGGATGTTCGCTCTTCCAGACCGGCAGTAAAATACGGAAGATGGTTTTTCCTGAAAAACTTTCGCATTCAATCATACCGCCATGATCGGCAATGATCTTGGCAACAAGCGGCAACCCCAGCCCGGAGCCATTGGTTTTGGTGGTGATAAACGGGTCAAACAGGATCGGCAGAATATCCGGTGCAACACCGCCGCCATTATCAATAACGCAATATTCCAGCGGCAAAGACAGACGCTCGCCGGTTGCCGGAACAGTCATATGCATACCGGCTTTATAGGCAGAAGTCAGAAGGATTTCACCTTTTCGCCCCGAGCGCTCTTCCGGCTCAATCGCCTCAGCCGCATTCTTAATCAGATTGAGAAAAACCTGTATCAGCTGATCGCGATTACCCCAGACACCCGGCAATGACGGATCATATTCCTCACGAATACTGACATGAGAAGCGAAGCCATGACTGGCCAGTGTTTTAACATGCCCCAGCACAGTGTGCAGATTGACGGCCGAGCGCTCAATCGGACGTTCATCGGAAAACACATTCATCCGGTCGACCAGAGCAACAATACGGTCGGCTTCATCACGGATCAGCTGGGTCAGTTCACAGTCTGCTTCATTTGCGGCGTCGCGGGCAGACATTTCCAGCAATTGCGCTGCACCACGAATGCCGGAAAGCGGGTTCTTGATTTCATGTGCCAGCATTGCTGCCAGACCGGTGACGGAACGCGCCGCGCCGCGATGGCTCATCTGACGGTTGAGCTTCTCTGCCATGGCCGTTTCTTTAAACAGGATAACCACTTGATCCGGCTTTTCGCTGACCGGCGTTACCTGCACATCCACCATGCGCTCTGCGCCCATGCGCGGCGAAGACATATCAATATGATATTCATTGACCGCCGTACCGCTATGAATGACCTGTGCGATCAGACTGATTAGCGGACTTGCGGGCGGCAGAAAATAGTCCAGCCCGTGACGCCGGATGATTGCAGCGCTGGAGCGAAAAAACACCTCAGCCTGCGCATTGGCATAGCTGATCTGTCCGTTTGCTCCGGCCATAATCACAGCCTGCGGCAGCGTATTCAGCACATAATCGGACAGAGGCAGTGGAACATTATCCATCAGGCCACATCCTTGAGCGATTTATTACCGGATACCGGTGCCACTCCTGAGAAAATATCCGCCAGTATGGTGGAAACTTCCTGCGCATTGCCGGAAGTCATCAGTGCTTTTTTGACCGTATCAGGCACATTCTCTGTATGGCGCTCCATATACCAACCCAGATGTTTACGGGCATGACGGATACCGGTTTTCTCACCATAATGCTCCAGCATGGCGTGATAATGCGCGAGAATATAATCGCTTAAGTTAACCGGCGCGGCCTTATTAGCATCCCCACGCAACGCATCGGCGATTTGTCCGGCCAGCCACGGCTGACCATAGGCTGCACGGCCAATCATTACCGCATCCGCACCGGAGCGCTGCATAATCTCCTGCACATCGGCAGCACTGCCAACATCGCCATTCGCAACAAGCGGCACAGAGATCACATCCCGCACAGCGTGGATAGCATCCCAATCGGCATGACCAGTATAGAACTGACAGCGCGTGCGGCCATGCACGGTAATCATCTGCACACCGGCGTCCACTGCACGTCGTGCCAGCTCCGGTGCATTAATGGAGTTATGATCCCAGCCAAGCCGCATCTTCAGCGTTACCGGCACTTTCACCGCTTGCACGGTCACTTCAATCAGTGTCAGCGCATGATCCAGATCGCGCATTAATGCCGAGCCGGAATAACCGCCGGTTACCTTTTTTGCAGGGCAGCCCATATTAATATCGACAATATCTGCGCCTTCTGCCTCGGCAATTTTGGCGGCCTCGCCCATCCAATGGGATTCACGCCCTGCGAGCTGCACCACATGGGTCTGCAGGTCGCCGCGCTCCATACGCTTGCGGCTTTCAGAATGATGATTACACAGCTCCGCACTGGCTACCATTTCGGAGACCACCAGCCCCGCACCGGCCTCCCATGCCCGACGACGAAATGGCAAATCGGAAACACCGGACATTGGCGCCAGAAATACGCGATTGCGAATTTCTACGGATCCGATCTTTAATGGCAGGGTTGCAGTCGTCATCATTAGCCTAAAAATTGTGCAATATTAAAAACGCTTAAACTTTAAGCAGATTTATAGGTTTTATCATCTTCATGCAAGAAAAAGCGGATTCGTCGCAATGCGATTAACCGATGAATCCATTATCAAAAAAACATCACTGGTATTTCGTTTATCAAGGCGGTATTCGCTATAAACACAGGTGTTACAGCTCGGAAAGGCTTTTCTCATTCGCACAGCAGCAGTTATAGTCGCCGCAGGACGCGGAGAACGCGCCGGTCAGAGCACCGAAGGCCCTAAACAATATCGCCGCATCGGCGGTCAGGCCGTGCTGGCGCATACTTTACGTACCTTTCTGGCTTGCGAGCAGATTTCGCCCGTTGTTGTGGTCATCCATGCTGACGATCACGATCTCTATCATGCTGCGCTGGCGCGGGCTGAGATTGATGTCTCTCGTCTGAATCTCGTGACCGGTGGTCCGACCCGTCAGGAATCAACGCGCCTCGGTCTGCTGGCTTTGCAGGATGATGCACCCGACTATGTGATGATCCATGATGGCGTGCGCCCTTTCATCACCCAAGATCTGCTCAAGCGCATTATGATTGCCCTGCACCCGCAAACCGGCGTACTGCCTGCGCTTGCGGTATCAGACACACTGAAGCAAGCTGGCGGCGATGCACTGGTCACTAAAACCGTGCCGCGTGCAGGACTATTTGCAGCGCAGACACCGCAGAGCTTTCCGTTTGCACCCATATTGGATGCGCATAATGCAGCATTTGCATTGGGACGCACAGATTTTACCGATGATGCCGCCATTGCTGAATGGCAAAGCATTCCTGTTCGTGTTGTCGAAGGCTCAGCCGACAACACTAAAATTACATGGGCAAAGGATATTGAAATGGCTGATCAGCGCTTGCGTCAGGATATAGTTGCTTTTCCGGACATCCGCACGGGTAATGGTTACGACGTCCACAGTTTCGAACCGGGCGATCATGTGTGGCTCTGCGGTGTGAAAATCCCGCATGACTTTAAGCTCAACGGACATTCCGATGCCGATGTGGCGCTGCATGCTTTGACAGATGCTTTGCTCGCAACACGTGGCGCAGGTGACATCGGCACACATTTCCCGCCGTCTGATCCGCAGTGGAAAGGCGCTGCTTCACGGCAATTTGTCGAGTTTGCCGTCAAAACTGTACGCGAAGCCGGTGGACGTATTGCCAATGCCGATATTACACTGATGGCCGAAGAACCGAAAATCGGCCCGCATCGCGAAGCTATGACCGCAGAACTCGCAGATATGCTCGGCGTCAGCGCTGACCGCGTTTCGGTCAAAGCCACGACCAATGAAAAAATGGGTTTTGTCGGCCGCAAGGAAGGTATTGCTTCTATCGTAACCGTCAGCGTCATCTATCCGGGTGAAGTCCCTGCATAAAGGAAGGCATATTCATGAGTCTCATAGCTGAAGAACAAGCCCTCGCCGTTCTTGATGCCTGCCGTAAGGCGCAACTCATGATTACCACTGCCGAATCCTGCACCGGCGGCATGATTGCCGCCGCACTGACCGACATTTCCGGTTCCTCCGATGTCGTTGATTGTGGCTTTGTCACCTATAGCAATGAAGCCAAAGCTTCACTTATCGGCGTTTCTCACAGTCTGCTGCGCGAATTTGGCGCCGTATCCAAACCAGTCGCCATCGCCATGGCCGAAGGTGCGCTAAAACATGCTCCACAGGCTGGCATCTCTGTCGCCGTGACCGGCGTTGCCGGCCCTTCCGGCGGCACAACTGAAAAACCGGTCGGACTGGTACATATTGCCTGCGCCGGACAAAATTTTGAAACACTGCATCAGGAATGCCGTTTCGGCGACCAATCGCGCGAGGCTATTCGCTTAGCCACAGTGCATGCCGCTTTTGCTCTTATTCTCCAAGCATTGAGTGATTGATCCGTATCAATGTGATCCTTAGCGGCAGACTTTAGAATTTAATCTTCAATCCTCCCTCAGCTCAAGGAATTGTATGATGCGTTTCAAAGATAAAGTCGTGATCGTCACCGGTGGTGCAAGCGGTATCGGTGAAGCCAGTGTCCGTGCCTTTGCCCGTGAAGGCGCTAAAGTGGTGATTGCCGACTTCGCTGATCACGGACAGGCACTCGCCGATGAACTGGGAGCGGATAAAGCGCTGTTCATCAAAACTGATGTGACAAATTCTGAAGCCGTTCAGGCGATGATTACCCAAACCGTGACTAAATTCGGTCATCTCGATGTGATGTTCGCCAATGCCGGTATTGCTGCAGATGGCCCGATTGATGAATTGGAAGAAAGCGCATGGCAACGCACCATCGATATTAATCTCGGCGGTGTTTATCTCTGCGATAAATATGCCATTCAGCAATTTCTCAAACAGAGCGGCGGTGTCATCGTCAATTGTGGCTCCATTCACAGCCATGTCGGCAAACGCGGTGTAACAGCCTATGCTGCGGCCAAAGGCGGCGTGAAACTACTCACCCAGACTTTAGGGATTGAGTATGGCGCGAAAGGTATTCGCGTGAATGCTGTCTGCCCCGGTTATATCGACACACCACTGCTCAGTCATATTCCGGATGACGCCAAAGAGAAATTAGTTGCCCTGCACCCGATGGGCAGGCTTGGTCGCTCGGAAGAAGTGGCGAATGCAGTGCTGTTTCTCGCCAGTGATGAGGCTTCCTTTGTCACAGGCTCATCACTAATGGTCGATGGCGGCTATACCGCACAATAAAAGACAAATAAAAAGCCGGACTGTAAAACAGTCCGGCTTTTTTGTACGATTAATAAAGATCAGGCTTGTACGCCATAAATCTGATCGGCGCGTTTTTCAAAAGCTTCTGCAAATTTCCGGAAGGCCAGATCAAACATTGATCCCATCACCAGCCCGAGCGTGCGGCTTTTAAATTCATAATCAATGAAAAAATCCACATCGCTCTGTGTACCGTCACCCACCGGTACAAATGTCCAGCGATTGTCGAGATAGCGGAACGGGCCGTCAATATATTTGACCTCGATCACACGCTCATCCGGTTTGAGCAGCACCTGAGTGGTGAATGTTTCACGGATCAGTTTGTAACCAACAGTCATATCGGCAACCAGCAGTGTTTTGCTGTCACGCTCTTTGCTGGAGCGAATGGTCAATGCCTCACACATCGGGACAAATTGCGGATAATTTTCAACATCCGCGACAAGAGCAAACATTTGTTCCGCGCGGTGCTGAACCTGACGTGTGGCAGTAAATTGCGGCATAATCTTATCAGTACGCTATTTTAATTACGGCTAGTAATCAGGGCTTCACGAGCCGCACGCAGCTTGGCAAAATCATCGCCCGCATGGTGCGATGAGCGGGTCAACGGGCTGGATGCAACCAACAGGAAGCCCTTGGTTTTACCAATCGTTGCGAAAGACTTGAACTCATCCGGCGTCACATAACGGATAACCGCATGGTGCTTACGGGTTGGCTGCAGATACTGACCAATGGTCATGAAATCCACATCCGCCGAGCGCAGATCATCCATCAGCTGCAGCACTTCGTTACGCTCTTCGCCCAGACCAACCATGATACCGGATTTGGTAAAAATGGTCGGGTCGAGTTCTTTCACACGCTGCAACAGACGCAGGGAGTGGAAGTAACGGGCACCCGGACGTACTTTCAGATAGTTGGACGGCACTGTTTCCAGATTGTGGTTGAACACATCCGGACGCGCTTTAACGACGATCTCAAGAGCACCCTCTTTACGCAGGAAGTCCGGTGTCAGAATTTCGATTGTGGTCTGCGGGCTGGCAGCACGGATTGCATGAATCACTTCAGCAAAATGCTGTGCGCCGCCATCGGCCAGATCATCGCGGTCAACAGAAGTGATAACCACATGGGTCAGCCCCATTTGGCGAACGGCCTTGGCCACATTTTCCGGTTCATTCGGGTCGAGATTGGTCGGAATACCGGTCGACACGTTACAGAAAGCACAGGCACGGGTGCAGATTTCACCCATGATCATGAATGTCGCGTGTTTCTTATCCCAGCACTCGCCGATATTCGGGCAACCAGCTTCTTCACAAACTGTCACCAGCTTGTTGGAGCGCACGATATCGCGCGTTTCGCCATAGCCGCGTGAGGTCGGTGCCTTCACACGAATCCAGTCAGGCTTTTTCAATAGTGCTGTATCAGGCCGGTTGGCCTTCTCAGGATGACGAAGGCGTTTTCTGTCGTCGTTAACGGTGTCCAGAAGCGTAACCATATGTCTTTCCCAAAACGGCCGAAAAGGCCTTCAGATTTCGTATCACCGGAAAATCCGGCCGGAATATTGCGCCTGCATAGCAGGGAGACGGGCTAACGTAAACCTAATAGCTGTACCGCTACCGCCTCAAATACTTGACTGCTCATATAAGCCGTCTGTCCGGTTATACAACCGGACTCAGCGTCGCGCCGCCTCGCCCAGCGCCTTGAACACCAGTGCCCAGATCAGCCCAAAACAAAATCCGGCTGCTCCCAGCGCTAATGTCACTGTCCATACGCCATACCAGCCGGACAGCGCATAGCCATTGATTGAAATCACATTGCCAGCCAAAAAACTGAGCGCAGATACGCTAAAACCAAGCCCGAGCCCTATCAGCGTTGAATATTTCAACACTGTCAGCGCGACTTTGCGGTAAGGATATCCGTCTCTGATCAGCGCCACATAATTTCCTTCTCAATGTTGGAGGCAAAGAACCGGCCTGACAGAAAACCATCAGACCGGTTACAATTTTATGCTTAAGCGTTCAGAACTTTACCATAAGCATCCAACACACTTTCCTTCATCATTTCTGACAAGGTCGGATGCGGGAATACGGAATGCATCAGTTCTTCTTCAGTGGTTTCGAGATTCATAGCGATCACGAAGCCCTGAATGAGTTCGGTCACTTCAGCGCCAACCATGTGCGCGCCGAGAAGCTGACCGGTCTTCTTGTCGAAGATGGTCTTAACCAGACCCTGATCTTCGCCCAGCGCAATTGCCTTACCGTTTGCAGCAAACTGGTAACGACCAACGCGGATATCAAAGCCCTGTTCTTTAGCTTTGGCTTCGGTCAGACCAACGGAAGCAACCTGCGGGTTACAATAGGTGCAACCCGGGATTTTGCCCTTATCCAGCGCATGAACATTCGGTACACCTGCAATCTTCTCAACACAGATAACGCCTTCATGCTCAGCTTTATGCGCCAGCATCGGAGGACCGGCAACGTCGCCGATTGCATAAATGCCTTCAACATTGGTTTTGCCGTAGCCGTCGATCACTACGCAACCACGATCAGTCTTAATGCCGAGTGCTTCAAGGCCGAGATTTTCGATATTGCCGACAACGCCAACAGCAGAAATCATACGATCAGCAGTGATTTCCTGCACTTTACCATCATTGGTTTCAACGCTGGCAGTAACCGAGTTTGCACCTTTGACCACCTTGGTCACTTTGGCTTCGGTGATGATCTTCATGCCCTGCTTTTCGAGCAGTTTACGGGCAAAAGTCGAAATTTCTGCATCTTCAACCGGCATAATGTTTTTCATGACTTCAACAACAGTCACGTCAACACCCATAGTGCGGTAGAAGGAAGCGAATTCGATACCAATCGCGCCGGAGCCCATAACCAGCAGGCTTTTTGGCAGTTCTTGCGGAACCATTGCTTCGAAATAGGTCCAGATCAGCTTGCCATCCGGCTCAATGCCAGGCAGCGCACGAGGGCGCGCACCGGTGGCAAGAATAACATGCTTAGCGGAGTATGTACCCTCACCCAAAACGCCTTTAGGTACCGGATTTTGTGGCAGCATCGGCTGTTTGGTGGTTTTGGAAACCACGATTTCAGCAGGCTTACCCGCGGATGCGCCTTTGGTAACTTTGGCTTCACCCCAGATCACATCGATCTTGTTCTTCTTCATCAAGAAGGCAACGCCGCCATTGAGGCGCGCTGACACACCGCGCGAACGGGCAACAACTGCCTTCACATCCGCGCTGATTTTACCTTCGAGCATCAGACCGTAATCCTTGGCATTTTCACCGAAATGCAGGATTTCAGCCGAGCGCAGCAGAGCTTTGGTCGGAATACAGCCCCAGTTAAGGCAGATACCGCCAAGGTGCTCACGTTCAACAATCGCGGTTTTAAGTCCGAGCTGAGCGGCACGGATAGCAGTTACATAACCGCCGGGACCGGAACCGACCACGATAACGTCGTAATTGTTGGACACGCTCATTCTCCTTGAATGGTTTCTATGCCGGTTACCGGCGCATCATTCATTGATCTATTTATAAACCTAGTATCAGACGCACGACAGGCTCCAGAGCCTGCCCGATTGCCCGTGTATTTTCTGCATCCAGATGCACACCGTCCAGCGGCGTAGTTTTCGCAACGCCGGATGCATCAAAGAAATTGCATTCCGTCTCATCCGCCAGATCCGACAGCAGCAGCCCCAGCTTGCGCGATTCCGCAATACCACCGGCAAAGAGCGAGGCAAAAAACGGATCAGCACTCTCAGTGATGTGCGGTGGCGCAACGATCAGAATATCCGGCACCGCATAGCCTTCACGATACGGATGGCTGCGAATTTGCTGGATCAGCCTGCGCATACCGCAATGGCTGGAAAAAGCATCACCAACAACCTGCGGCTTCATATCATTGCTGCCGAGCAAAATGATCACCAGATCAAGCGGTGCATGAGTACCCAGCAAGGTTGGCAGAATACGCGAACCGTTACGATCTTCCGGTGCAGTATAATCATCAAAAGCGGTAGTACGTCCGTTCAGTCCTTCAGCAATCACATACGCCTGAGAACCAAGTGCCTTCTGCAATACAGACGGCCAACGGTCTTCGAGAGGCAAACGTGCACCATCCGGTGCCTGATAGCCCCAGGTCAATGAATCACCAAAACACAAAACTGACTTCATGTTTCCGCCTTTTGTGAGAAAGGAACGGCGCCCCAGAGAACTGAGGCGCCAGTTTTCATCTTAGACCAGCAGGCTCAGCGGGTTTTCAATGTAGTTCTTGAAAACCTTCGCGAGTTCTGCAGCCAGAGCACCGTCAACAGCACGGTGGTCGGTGGAAAGTGTAACAGACATGACGTTTGCTACAGC
Source organism: Bacillus subtilis (assembly GCA_021733665.1). GTDB lineage: Bacteria > Pseudomonadota > Alphaproteobacteria > Rhizobiales > Rhizobiaceae > Pseudochrobactrum. The sequence continues at coordinate 362,712 of JAHREI010000002.1, read as the reverse complement.
CAGTTCACCGTTTTTAACAACAGCGCGCTGTTCACCGGCACCAACTGCAAAGATTGTTGCATGTGGCGGGTTGATGATCGCAGCGAAGTCTTTCACGCCGAACATACCGAGGTTAGATACCGAAGTGGTACCGCCCTGATATTCGGAAGGCTTCAGCTTACGGTCACGGGCGCGCTTGGCCAGATCTTTCATCTCATTGGAGATGGCGGAAAGAGCCTTGGTTTCTGCACCGCGAACGATTGGCGTGATCAGACCACCCGGAATGGAAACGGCAACGCCGACATCCGAATGTTTGTGCTTGACCATGCCTGCATCTGTCCAGGACACGTTGGCTTCAGGAATATCACGCAGCGCCAGAGCTGTTGCTTTGATCACCAGATCGTTGACCGACAGCTTGTACGCAGGTACTTCGCCTTTTTCAGTCTTGATAACCGGTGCAGCAGCATTGAGCTGTGCGCGTAGAGCCAGCAGAGCATCCAGTTCGCAATCAATCGTCAGATAGAAATGCGGAACAGTCAGCTTGGATTCCATCAGGCGGCGCGCAATTGTTTTACGCATACCGTCATGTGGTACCAGCTCATATGAACCTTCCTCAAACATTTTGAGGGTCGCTTCATCCGATGCGCCGGAAGCAACAGCAGCCTGAGGCGCTGCAGCACTTGGCGTTGCAGCAGCAGGTGCTTTAACGCCGGAAGCAATCGCGGTTTCAACGTCCTTACGGATGATGCGGCCATGCGGACCGGTACCGGAAACAGCAGACAGCTCAACACCGGCTTCTTTAGCGATGCGACGTGCCAGCGGCGAAGCGAACAGACGCTCGCCTTTTGCTGCAGGTGCAGCAACCGGAGCCGGAGCAGCAGGCGCAGGTGTTGCAGCAGGAGCCGCAGCAACTGGTGCCGGTACGGCTGCAGGTGCAGCTTCAGCCTTTGGAGCAGCGGCAGGTGCATCACCGGAAGCTGCCTTGGCAGCTTCAGCAACATCTTCACCGTCTTCCGCCAGAACAGCGATCAGGGCATTGACCTTCACGCCTTCAGTTCCGCCGGCAACAACCAGCTTGGCCACGATACCTTCATCAACAGCTTCCACTTCCATGGTCGCCTTGTCGGTTTCGATCTCGGCAATAACGTCACCTGCGGAGACTTTATCGCCTTCTTTGACCAGCCATTTTGCCAGATTACCTTCTTCCATTGTCGGAGAAAGAGCCGGCATCGTAATTTTGATAGCCATGGTTTTGTCCTTCCCCTTAACGAGTGTAGGTTACAGCTTTAACGGCCTCAACAACTTCCGCAACCGATGGCAGAGCCAGCTTTTCGAGGTTGGCGGCATATGGCATTGGCACGTCTTTACCGGCAATGGTCATGATCGGCGCATCGAGGTAGTCGAAAGCCTGCTGCATGACGCGGGTTGCAATTTCGGTACCCACGGAAGACTGCGGGAAGCCTTCTTCAACAGTGACGAGACGACCGGTCTTTTTGACCGATTCAATTACGGTCGGCATATCCATCGGACGGATAGTACGCAGATCGATGATTTCAACGTCGATGCCGATTTCAGCCAGCTCTTCAGCAGCTTTAATCGCATAGGTCATGCCGATACCGAACGACACGATGGTCGCATCTTTACCGACTTTATGAATACGGGCCTTACCGATCGGCAATACGAAATCTTCAATGTCCGGCACATCAAATGTGTGACCGTACATAACTTCGTTTTCGAGGAAGATAATCGGGTTAGGATCGCGGATCGCAGCTTTAAGCAGACCTTTAGCATCAGCAGCCGAATATGGCATAATGACCTTCAGACCCGGAATATGGCTGTACCATGCAGCATAGCACTGGGAGTGCTGTGCGCCAACGCGGGCAGCGGCACCGGAAGGACCGCGGAACACCATAGGTGCCCCCATCTGACCACCGGACATGTACAATGTCTTGGCAGCAGAGTTGATGATCTGGTCAATCGCCTGCATGGCGAAGTTGAAGGTCATGAACTCAACAATCGGACGCAAGCCGGTGTAAGCCGCACCGACACCGATACCGGCAAAGCCGTGCTCGGTAATTGGTGTATCGACAACGCGCTTATCACCGAATTCAGCCAGAAGGCCTTTGGTTACCTTGTAGGCACCTTCGTATTCAGCAACTTCTTCACCCATAACGAAAACGTCAGGGTCGCGGCGCATTTCTTCAGCCATCGCGTCACGCAGAGCGTCACGAACAGTGGTCGGCACCATCTTTGTACCAGCCGGAATATCCGGATCATTGGCAACTTCGAGTTTAGGCGCAGCAGGAACCGGAGCAGCAGGTGTTGAAGCACCTGGCTTCTCGCCGCCAACAACTGGCGCTTCCGAAGTGACCATGGTTGGCTGTGCAGCAGGGGCAGCAGCACCAATGCTGTCAGCACTTTCACCGTCAGCGAGTAATACAGCAATTGCTGTATTCACTTTTACGCCTTCGGTGCCTTCAGCAACGAGCAGTTTACCGATAGTGCCTTCGTCAACAGCTTCCACTTCCATGGTTGCTTTATCGGTTTCAATCTCAGCAATGACATCACCGGAAGTGACTTTGTCGCCTTCCTTTTTCAGCCACTTGGAGAGTTTGCCCTCTTCCATTGTCGGGGAGAGCGCTGGCATAAGAATTTCAACAGGCATAGCGCTCGCTCCTTACAGCAGAATATCAGTGTAGAGTTCAGATGCATCCGGCTCCGGATCATGCTGTGCAAAATCTGCTGAGTCAGCAACAATGTCACGCACTTCCTTATCAATAGCCTTCAGGTCATCTTCCGAGAACCAGCCATTATCCATCATGCGGTATTTAACCTGCTCGATCGGATCATGCTCGGAGCGCATCTTCTGCACTTCATCTTTACTGCGGTATTTCGCAGGATCGGACATCGAGTGACCACGGTAACGATAGGTCTGCATTTCAAGAATGATCGGACCCTTGCCGGAACGTGCCCATTCCAGTGCTTCTTCACTGGCGGCGTTCACAGCGCGCACATCCATACCGTCAACCTGAATACCAGGAATATTGAAGGACAGACCGCGACGGGAGAAATCGGTTTCAGCCGAAGCACGGGTTACAGCTGTACCCATTGCATAACGGTTGTTTTCGATCACATAAACAACAGGCAGCTTCCAGAGCGACGCCATGTTGAAGCTTTCGTAAACCTGACCCTGGTTGGCAGCACCGTCACCGAAATAGGTGATGGAAACGCTGTCATTACCGCGGTAACGGTTTGCAAAAGCCAGACCGGTGCCGAGCGGCACCTGCGCACCAACGATACCGTGACCGCCGTAGAAATGCTTCTCTTTCGAGAACATGTGCATCGAGCCGCCCTTGCCTTTCGACAAGCCGCCCTGACGACCGGTCAGCTCAGCCATCACGCCGCGTGCGCTCATACCGGCTGCAAGCATATGACCGTGGTCACGATAGGCAGTGATAACCTGATCGCCTTCACGCATTGCTTTCTGCATACCGACAACAACAGCTTCCTGACCGATATAGAGGTGACAGAAACCGCCGATGAAGCCCATACCATAGAGCTGACCGGCCTTCTCTTCGAAGCGACGGATCAGCAGCATCTCACGATAAGCGTGAAGATCTTCTTCCTTGGTAAACTGGTTAGGCTGTGGTGCCTTGAGAGTATTAGACAGAGCTGCCTGCGATTTACCCGCAGCAGTTTTTTGTGCCCTAGGTGCCATATTTTGCTCCCTGTTATGGTGGGCGCAGAATAAACCTCATCGGCAAAAGTTACAATACACATAAATGTGTAATTTTGCACCACTTAACTTATTGAAAACACTAAGAAAACACCCAATTAACTGCAATTCGGTTAATTGGTCTTTTTGCCGCGATCAACGATAATCGTGACCTCATCCGCATGAGACAGATTCAATGCGCGGCGCGCCTGTTCATCCAGAATATCTTTATCAATTGAGCCGTCGCGCAACTGCAAAACCTGACGTTCCAGAGACTCTCTCTGTTCCGTCAGATCTGCAAGCTGCTTATTCAATACAACGGTCTGCGCCTGCAATTGTTCCTTGGAATAAATCCCGTAGGCACCATTATAGGCATGAAAACCGAAATAGGACAAAAACGCAGTGGCCAGCACCGGCACAACCAGTCGACCCTTGATGCTTTTACGCTTTTGTTTTGTCCACATACTCACACCTCTGAGGCAATACGCATCCGATACGCGGATATCTGCCCGAAATTAAGGACTAAATTATCAAAACACGATAAATCCCGTCCGATATTTATTTAAAGCATATTAGCCTTAACAGAGACTTTACAGAGCAGGATCAAAATCGCCATTCAACACAAAAAAGGCCCGCACTTTCGTGCAGGCCTTTCATTACTTCATCGCGGAGCTGAAATTTCAGCGCTTACAGACCTTTAAAAGCCGAACGACCGGCATAACGTGCCTGCGAGCCGAGCTCTTCTTCAATGCGGATCAGCTGGTTGTATTTTGCCAACCGGTCTGAACGTGCCAGCGAGCCGGTTTTGATCTGACCGCAATTGGTAGCAACTGCGAGATCCGCAATGGTTGCATCTTCTGTTTCACCCGAACGGTGCGACATCACAGCGGTGTAGCCATTCTTATGTGCGGTTTCCACAGCATCCAGTGTTTCGGACAATGTGCCGATCTGGTTGACTTTAACCAGAATGGAATTGGCAACACCCATCTTGATACCATCGCGCAGACGAGCCGAGTTGGTCACGAACAGATCATCACCGACGAGCTGGGTTTTCTTACCTGTCAGATCGGTGAGGGTCTTCCAACCTTCCCAATCATCTTCCGACATGCCGTCTTCAATGCTGATGATCGGATAGTCAGCGGCCAGCTTGGCCAGATATTCAGCCTGCTGCTGTGGTGTGCGGGTTACGCCCTCACCTTCATAGACGTAGTTACCGCCCTTAAAGAATTCAGTCGCAGCGCAATCCAGACCGATTGCAATTTCTTCACCTGGCTTGAAACCGGCTTTCGCAATCGATTCCATTACGAAATCCAGTGCTGCTTCCGCGCTCAGCAGATTTGGTGCAAAACCGCCTTCATCCCCCACATTGGTGTTGTGACCGGCAGCTTTCAGACGGGATTTCAGTGTGTGGAACACTTCCGCACCGTAACGCACAGCTTCACGCAAGGAAGATGCACCAACCGGCAGGATCATGAATTCCTGAAAATCAATCGGATTATCCGCATGTGCACCGCCATTGATGATGTTCATCATAGGCACTGGAAGGATATGGGCATTGGCACCGCCAACATAACGGTAAAGCGGCTGACCGGAAGCCTGTGCAGCGGCCTTGGCAACAGCCATGGATACACCGAGGATTGCATTGGCGCCGAGACGGCTTTTGTTTGGCGTACCGTCGAGATCGATCATAGTCTGGTCGATTTCGATCTGGTATTCGGCTTCCTGACCGGCCAGCGCATCAAAGATCGCGCCGTTGACCGCTTCAACAGCCTGTTCAACGCCCTTGCCGAGATAACGGCTTCCGCCATCGCGCAGCTCTACAGCTTCATGCGCACCGGTTGACGCACCGCTTGGTACAGCCGCACGGCCAAAAGAACCGTCTTCGAGCGTGACATCAACTTCAACAGTCGGATTACCGCGGCTGTCGAGAATTTCACGACCGACAATATCGATGATCGCAGTCATTGGGAGTATCCTTCCATAAAGCATGTCCGGCAAACTGACGAAGCGGTATTGCCTGAAAACAATGCGTGAAACAAACCGGTAGAGCCAATACCGCGCCGCCCTCATCAGCCGATACGGTATTACAAAATTTCGCGCTATTGATAACCAATCAGATTGCCGGACGCAAAGGACTTCGGCCAATCAGATGTTAATTTTCAGATTTTCAAACGATATTAAAGTGAAGAGTTTGCGACAGCGGCAAGAATTCTGCCCGAGAAACAAAAAAGGAGCAGATCAACTGCTCCTTTTTTCTCATTCACATTGAGGAAACCCGACTCTGTTCCGTTTTCTGGAAAGCCTTTGCCAGACCTTCATCCCGCGCATAAACATCGTCAAAATAACGGATTTTACCACTCGCCTCATCCGGCCATGCAGTGAAATAGGTCAGGTAAATCGGCACGCCGGACGGCACTTTAATACCGCGCTCATTCTTACCAAAATATTTGGTCAGATTTTCTTTGCCGGTACTCATCACCGCTGAAGCCATGGCACGCGGATCGGCAAGACGGATACAGCCGTGACTGACAGCGCGCATATCACGCTTGAATGCTGCTTTCGACGGCGTGTCATGCAGATAAATATCATGGCTGTTAGGGAACAGGATTTTCAACTCACCCAGCGCATTATTCGGACCCGGCTTCTGGCGCACACCAACATGCGCCTTGCCCTGCGCAACAGCAGACCAGTTAACCGCAGTTGATGACACAACTTTGCCGCCCACAACCACTTCATAATTATTGCGGTCGAGATAGCTGGAATCAGCCAGAATACGCGGCATCATTTCATTCATCACAATCGAGCGCGGCACGCCCCATGACGGATTAAACACCACAGTGCTGATTGTATCATAGAAGAAATGTGTCTGATTACGCGCAGAGCCGATCACCACATCCATTGCCAGCTGCTCTTTGCCCTGATCAAAATACTGAGCGCGATAGGCCGGCTGATTGACGAAAACATAGCGCTGACCGAAATCACGCGGCAACCAGCGCAGACGCTCCATAGAATAGAGAATACGCTCACGCTTGACCGAGGATGTCTCGCCCTGCAAAGCAGTAATCGTAGCACGGCCGATCACGCCATCCGGCGTCTTACCCATCAGCTTTTGATAGTCTTTGACCGCAGTCACCAGTTCCGGATCATAGAGTGTTCCGTCTTTATGACGATCAAAAACATCCTGATAGGAATTGAGATAACCGGCAGGAGCTTTTTGCGCGATCAGCGCCAGAATTTTTGGCAGCTCCGCATTATTTTGCCCCGGCTTAATCAGCGTATCCGGCGCAACACGGGCAATCTTCTTGCCTTCCGGCTTCATCGAAGCCAATTGCTCTTTCAGCTTCTGATAATAGCTGTTCTGCGGATTGAAATTACTAAGAACCAGCGCCGGATCAGCGGCATCCTCAAGAGCCTTCAACACCAGATCAGGTTGAATGCGTTTGCGCGGCAAATCATGGAATCCGCTCAGACGATTGGCGATCACCCGCCCCTCACCGGCATCCAGCGCATAGCGCAGCGCGCGTGCAGTCAGCGCCACTTCAAAAGCGGCTATCTCACGGATGCGCTGATCTTTTTGTGCAGCATCAAAGTCCAGATCCGGCACTTTGACAGCATATTCAGCCGATACCAGACCATCTTCTTCTGCACGCTCAAACAAGGCCATAACCTCTTCGGCACGCGATGAGACAGACAAACCATCCGACCAGAGCAATGTCTGCTGCGTTGCATAGAAGGTAACAATTGCCTCAGCTAAGGACTGCTCGGCCTTTACATCGGTCGTCTTCATGGCATCGAGCACGGCGGTTACCAGTGCAGGATCAGGTTGTTTTTCTGCACTCTTAGCAGGCAGATTGATAAGCCCGTCGGCACGCTGCGGCAGAGTGCTGATAAAATCAAACGCTTCCGTATAAAGTGCAGAAGGCGCCAAACTGCCCTCTTTTTCGGAAATCGCAGCGGTTACCTGCATATCAACGGCGGTAAAATCTACCTTCACCAGCTTTTCCGGCCGGTAATCATAAATCTGCGGGCCTTTAACAGCGACCGCTTTTGCAACTGGTGCAGCAGGTTTGGCCACATTGGCTGGCGCGGCAGATTTTGCTGTGCGTGCGACCGGTTGCTTCACGTGTGGTGCTTGTTGCACAGGTTGCGGCTGTTGCTGTGCGGCTTCACGCGCTTCGCGCTTTTGACGGAACAGATCAAACAGATTACTCGCAGCATCCGCCTGCTGAACAGGCGCCAGAACTGCAATACCGGTAACAGCAGCAAGCGCGGTCGTCAGAAAAGCATGACGCATAGAAGAACTTAGGATCAGGCAGCGGGATTTCAGCGGAGTAGTCATATCTGTCCGTCAGTTCTGGAGAAAAACAAGCAATATATGCAGTTCTCAGGCAGCAATCCGGTACCACGCGTGACCTGCCCAAGCACTGCAATGATTCACTCCCAATAATCTGCGCCATTCTGATTTAGAAACTTTTAACAATAAATATAATTTTAGCACTCAAAGCCGCCTTACCGGCAAATTCCGGCAAAAAGATCAATCTGCCGCAGTGGCAACAGCAGCTACAAGCGCTAAAAGCCCGTCATCTGATAATTTTATGTCTATCCGCTGCACCTCAGATCATATGCGGTAAAAGCGGACAATAAGGTGATATATGGCTGAGCAATTGAATACCGGAATGTTTCCGCTTGGTGAGGATACAACCCCCTATCGTAAACTGACATCCGAGCATGTTTCGGTTGATACATTCAAAGGTCAGGAAGTTCTGACCGTTGAACCGGAAGGTCTGCGTTTGCTGGCCGAGGCTGCTTTTGCCGATATCAACCATTTGCTGCGTCCTGGTCACCTGCAACAGCTCAGCAATATTATGGAAGATCCGGAAGCGACTGATAATGACCGGTTCGTTGCTTATGATCTTCTGAAGAATGCCAATATTGCCGCCGGTGGTGTGCTGCCGATGTGTCAGGATACCGGCACCGCAATCATTATGGGCAAAAAAGGCCGCCGCGTCTGGACTGAAGGCGGTGATGAAAGCGCGCTGGGTTCCGGCGTCATGGATGCCTATTTCAAAAAGAACCTGCGCTATTCCCAGCTTGCACCGCTGGAAATGTTCAAAGAACAGAACACCAAGAACAACCTGCCAGCCCAGATCGACATTTATCAGGAAGGCGAAGATGCCTATAAATTCCTGTTTGTCGCCAAAGGCGGCGGTTCAGCCAACAAAACATTCCTGTTTCAGGGCACACCTTCCCTGCTGACCCATGACCGTATGATCGAGTTTCTCAAAGAGAAAATCCTGACGCTCGGCACATCGGCCTGCCCACCATATCATCTGGCGATTGTCATCGGCGGCACCTCGGCAGAACAGAATCTCAAGACTGTTAAGCTCGCCTCCACCCGTTACCTCGACAGCCTGCCAACCAAAGGCTCCGAAGACGGCCATGCGTTCCGCGATCTGGAAATGGAAAAAGAAATCCACAAACTCACCCAGTCTCTCGGCGTGGGTGCCCAGTTTGGCGGCAAATATTTCTGCCATGATGTCCGCGTTATCCGTCTGCCACGCCACGGTGCATCGCTGCCGATTGGTCTGGGCGTTTCCTGCTCGGCTGATCGTCAGGCAAAAGGCAAGATCACCAAAGACGGTATCTTCCTTGAGCAGCTGGAAACCAATCCGGCGAAATATATGCCGGACATTGATGAAGCCAAGCTCTCCGACAGCGTGGTGAAAATCGATCTCAACCAGCCAATGGCAGAGATTCTCAAAACCCTGTCGCAGCATCCGGTGAAAACCCGCCTGTCACTGACCGGCTCCATCATCGTGGCGCGCGATCTGGCACATGCGAAAATCCGCGAGCGTCTGGAAAACGGCGAAAGCATGCCGGATTATTTCAAAAATCATCCGATTTATTATGCAGGCCCTGCCAAGACACCAACCGGCTACGCATCCGGTTCCTTTGGACCGACAACAGCCGGCCGTATGGATTCCTATGTGGATCAGTTCCAGTCTTTCGGCGGTTCCATGGTGATGCTGGCGAAAGGTAACCGCTCCCGTCAGGTGCGTGATGCTTGCGCCAAGCACGGTGGTTTCTATCTCGGCTCCATCGGCGGCCCAGCTGCTCGTCTGGCTCAGGACTGCATCAAGAAAGTCGAAGTGGTCGAATATCCGGAACTCGGCATGGAAGCCATCTGGCGCATTGAAGTTGAAGATTTCCCTGCCTTCATCGTCATCGACGACAAGGGCAATGATTTCTTCAAGGAATTGAACCTGTCATAAGGTCAAACAAAAAGCCGGAGGAAACTCCGGCTTTCTTTTTAGTGTAATTAGTGAAACTTCGGTTCGCGGCTGAGATTTTTCTCTTTCAGCTCATCAAGATAGCCCTGCCAGCGGGTTTCATACTCTTCGCCCAACTGATGCAGATAAATCCATGTGAACAGACCGGTATCGTGCATATCGTCAAAACTGATGCGCACAGCATAATTGCCAACCGGATCAATCTTCATAATACCAACATTGATTTTACCCGGCACAGTCACGCGCTGTTCCGGTGAATGTCCCTGTACTTCAGCAGACGGCGACAATACGCGCAGCATTTCCGCAGGGAATGAATAATTATGCCCATTATTAAATGTCACAGACAGGGTTTTCCGATCTTGGGAAACCCGAAGTTCTTCCGGCCAGATATCGCTCATTGAATGATCCACCATATTCATATCTGTCTCTGTGGTAGTCGCAGAATGAGAGCAGGACAAGACTTTGTTTACAGACCACTCCGCCCTTACGTGACATAATGCATCTGGACAGCACTATGCGTTGAACTTATCTCTCTTATATAGACAGAGTATTTGAGCAAACCGGCATACGGAAATATGGATTTAACAGCACAAAACATCAGCAAAACTGCGCCTGTAGCCCCAATGATCGACCCTTTCGGGCGGGCAATCACCTATTTGCGCGTTTCTGTGACTGATCGCTGTGACTTCCGCTGTACCTATTGCATGGCGGAACATATGACCTTTTTGCCCAAAAAAGATCTGTTATCGCTGGAAGAACTCGACCGTCTCTGTTCAACTTTTATTGATAAAGGCGTACGCAAAATCCGTCTCACCGGCGGTGAACCGCTGGTGCGCAAAAACATCATGCATCTCATTGGCAGTCTGTCGCGTCATATTGAGGCTGACCGGCTTGATGAACTGACACTGACCACCAACGGTTCGCAGCTTTCACGTTATGCGGAAGAGCTTGCCGCCTGCGGTATCAAACGTATCAATGTTTCTCTCGACACGCTGGATGCGGAAAAGTTCAAAACGATTACCCGCTGGGGTGATCTGGCGCAGGTTCTGCGCGGCATTGATGCAGCGCAAAAAGCCGGTCTGCATATCAAGCTGAATGCTGTGGCGCTCAAAGGTTTCAATGACCATGAAATTCCGGACATGCTGCGCTGGGCGCATGATCGCGGTATGGATATGACACTGATTGAAACCATGCCGATGGGTGAGATTGATCTCGACCGCACAGATCAGTATCTGCCGCTTTCAATGCTGCGTGCATCACTGTCGCGCCAATTCACCATGACCGATATTCCCTACCAGACCGGCGGCCCTGCCCGTTATGTGCAGATTGCGGAAACCGGCGGTCGCCTCGGCTTTATTACGCCGATGACTCATAATTTCTGCGAAAGCTGCAACCGTGTGCGTATTACCTGCACCGGCACGCTCTATATGTGCCTTGGTCAGGAAGATGCGGCCGATCTGCGCGAACCGCTGCGCGCAAGCACTGACAATACGCTGCTGTCTGAGGCAATCGACAATGCAATTCTGCGCAAACCCAAAGGTCATGACTTCATCATCGACCGCCGTAATAACCGCCCCGCAGTCTCACGCCATATGAGCGTTACAGGCGGCTAAAAACACATCCCTGCACTTCTTTGATTTTATTAGAGCGCCGTGTGCCAGAACTGGCACACAAAACTCGCTCTAACACTTTAGAATTAGAGTATAATTTCACCTTGAATTGTTCCAAATTCAAGGAATTGTGCGCTAAGATTATTTTGCTGTGCATGACGCAAACAAGTGACCATGTCGCATAAATACTTGTTATAAGTCCGTATTAGAATGAAAAGCTCTCCAGCTTTTCCGCAGGATCATGACCGTGGCACTTTCAGCAAATATTCGTTCCAGTATTTTTATGATGCTCGGCATGGGCGTCTTTGCCATCGGCGATGCCCTGACGAAATATTCCACACAAACGCTCAATCTCGGGCAGTTTATGTTTCTGCGCGGAATATTATGCATCCTTTTGCTGGTTCTGATTGCCTCAAGACAAGGTGTTCTGCATCGCTGGCGTGACACGCTTGATAAGGTTACGATTTTGCGCGGTCTTGGTGAGATCGGCGCAACCACCTGCTATCTTGTTGGCCTCACCCATTTGTCGCTGGCCTTTGTCTCATCGGTCTATCAGGCCGTGCCGCTGGCGGTAACGCTGGGTGCTGTGCTATTTCTCGGTGAGAAAGTGGGCTGGCGGCGCTGGTTATCGATCAGCATCGGCTTTATCGGCGTGCTGATTATCATCCGCCCTGGTGGTGGTGACGACGGCACTGGTATGAATGCCTATGCTCTTCTGCTGCTGGTCGGTGTCTGCTTCACTGCATTGCGTGATCTTTCAACCCGCCGCATTAATATGCAAATCCCGACCGTTCTCATTTCGGCCATGACTTCAGTTCTGGTGACTATGACCGGCTTTGTGATGATGCAGCTCAATACCGGCTGGCAACAACCAACAAGCACCGATCTGATGCATGTCAGCATTGCTGCTATCCTGCTGATCATCGGTTATCACTGCATTATTCTTGCTACCCGTGCGGGCGATATGTCCTTCGCCTCACCGTTTCGCTATACCAGCCTGCTCTGGGCGATTGTGCTCAGCTATATCGTCTTCAATCAGGCACCGGATCAGAATACACTGATCGGCGCCGCAATCGTAGTCGCCAGCGGCTGCTACATGCTTTATCGTGAAGCAATAATGGGTTATCGTAAACGTAAGGAATTGCGTAAGCAAAAGAATGTTTCCGCCTGATCGCAAGGCTTTCACCCGCACAGCAAAGGCAGAATTGACATGGCGGATGAGAAACAAATTCTGACCGGCAAGAATGTGCTGGGGCTTATCCTCGCCGGAGGCAGCAGCCAGCGGCTTGGCGGCGGCGATAAATCCCTGCGCCCGCTTGGCGACCACACGATCCTGCATCAGGTCTGTGCACGGCTAAAGCCTCAAACAGAACAAATTGTTATCAGCGCCAATAGTGATCCGGCCTTTTTCGTTAGTTTCGGCTATCCAATTATCAATGATGGTGAATGGCTCCATAGCGGGCCGCTGGCCGGTGTTCTTGCCGGTTGCCGTTACGCTTCTCAGCTGGGCTACAGCCATGTGATGAGCGTAGCTGCTGATACGCCATTCTTCCCGCCTGATCTTTTGCAACGCTTTGCGGAAACGCTCGTCTCGGCACCCGCGGAAATAAAAGACACCATTGTCTTTGCCCGTTCGGATTTCGGCTCTCATCCGACATTTGCCCTGTGGCCTGCCTCTCTTGCCGGTTCATTGCAGAACTGGCTGAGCGAAACCAAAAGGCGCAGCATCCGCGTATTCGCGGCCAATCATACGATTGCCTATACAGATTTTACCGAGACTGATAAAATCAGCGGACTGGATCCCTTCTTCAACATCAACACTCAGGCTGAGCTGGCACAGGCCAGAACCGCATGGCAATTGCAGGAAGCAGGTGACCAGCAGGAGCAAGCAAAATGACACAGAAAATCTTTGGCATTACCGGCTGGAAAAACTCCGGAAAAACCACCCTGACAGAATGTGTTGTGCGGGAGCTGAGCCGGCGCGGTTACAAAATTTCGACCGTCAAACATGCCCATCATAGTTTCGACATTGATACAGAAGGTACCGACTCCTACCGCCACCGTGAAGCCGGTGCGCAGGAGGTTGCCATTGTCTCTTTCAGCCGCTGGGCACTGATGCATGAACTGCGCGATGCAACAGAGCCGTCACTGGATGATATTGTCAGCCGTATGACACCGTGCGATCTGATTATTGTCGAGGGCTATAAGAATGATAAGCACGCTAAGATTGAAGTGCGCCGTAAAGATAGCCCGACTCAAATCCCGCTGAATGCCGAGCAATATTCCATCGTCGCCATTGCCACTGATGAAGCTCTGCACGGTCAAACCGTACCCGTTCTGGATCTCAACAATATCGCTGCCGTCACCGATTTTATCGAACGCTATTGCGAATTAGAAAATTAATTCAACACACAAATAAAATTCTCTATCATATTGATTTTATTAAAAATAACAAAAATTTAACATTACAAATTCATACAATGAGCCAATGCTTTGGCACCATAATTTCAAACATTGTTTTAAATCAATTTTTTGCTCTTGCCTTTCCCCGAAAAATGATGGGAATATCCAGCGAACAATAATTACGTATGAAACCGCTAAAATATAAACCGATTAAATCAATCAGATAGCGGCGTAATCATTGCAACTTTGGATGGGTTTAACGGGTGAAAAGTACAATGAAGAATTATAAAAAAATTATCGGAGCAACACTGTCTGCCGTTCTGATGACAGGCGCCATTTCCCTGTCGGCAACAGCAGCACAGGCGCAGGAACCACTCAAGCTGACAATCGCGACAGAAGGTGCCTATCCTCCTTTCAACTTTATCAATGCTGCCGGTGAACTCTCCGGCTTTGACGTGGATATCGGCCGCGCACTTTGTGAAGAAATGAAAGCTGAGTGCAAGTTCATCACCATTGAATGGGATGGCGCAATTCCGAGCCTGCAGGCCGGTAAATTTGATGCCTTCATTGCCTCCATGTCGATCACACCGGATCGTCAGAAGCAGGTTGATTTCAGCAATAAGTATTACAACACCCCTCCGGGTCTGGCTGCACCAAAAAACAGCGACATCAAAGGCACCACCAAAGAAGATCTGGCCGGTAAAACCATCGGCGTACAGATCTCCACCACTCACGCCAATTATGCTGAAAAGACATTCACCGACAGCACAATTAAATCCTATCCGACTGCCGAAGAATATCGCCTTGATCTCGCCAATGGCCGCCTTGACGCTGCCAGCGACGATAGCGTGACGCTGTCCCAGTGGCTGAAGACCGAGGATGGCGCATGTTGTGAAATGGTCGGCACATGGCCGGCCGTGCCGGAAATTCATGGTCCGGGTGCAGGCGTTGCCTTCAAGAAGGGCAATCCTGAGCTGATCGCTAAATTCAATGCGGCGATCAAGGCAATCCGTACCAATGGCAAATATAAAGAAGTGAACGACAAATATTTCGATTTCGATGCCTATGGTGCGGAAATCAAAGAATAATCATCGCTTTCTTTAATGCCTGTCGCAAAATACTTACGACAGGCATCAGAAAAAAAGAAAAGCTGCATATTTATATGCAGCTTTTTTGATATCCGGCATACAGACCGCACTCATGACCAATACGCATAATCTTATGCTGTTTTATCTGAAAGCCGCCAATAAAGTGTCGCAAACACAACAGGATTACAGCCTACATTTTTAAGCAGAAGCTTAACATCCCTGTGAGAAACCGGATTATATATACCAGATAACATACTGTTTTTAATAAAGAATAATCATTCTTGAATTTTAAAAAGCGCATATAGCTACATTATTATATTTGTCCAGCGCTTTATTTTTCCACGACAGTGCAAAATACGTTTTTGATACTTGCCTTTGCAGCCAAAATGATGGGAATATCGCTGTTAACAAATTTTTCTTCGCATAGAGAACAAAACCAAAAACAAGCGTAGAATTAACAAACAAGACTGCTTTTATACTGCATCTCATGGGGGTATCTGGAGAATGAGAACGACGACAGGAGCAAACCGCTTTTTCAGCAAAGCTCTGCGCAATCTGGCAATTGCAGGTCTGGTGACAGCCGGTGCTGTTGCAAGCCTGAATATCGCAGCACAGGCACAAGAGCAGCTGACACTTAAAATCGGTTCGGAAGGCGCCTATCCTCCTTATAATTTCGTTAAGGCTGACGGCAGTGTTGCCGGTTTCGAGATTGATATTGCGAATGCTCTTTGTGAAGAGCTGAAAGCCAAATGTGAGATCATCGTGCAGGATTGGGATGGTATGATCCCTGCACTGCAATCCGGCAAGCTGGATGCAGTTATTTCATCCATGTCGATTACACCGGCTCGTAAAGAACAGGTCGATTTCAGCAACAAATATTACAATCCTGCGGCGGCAATTGCCGTGCCAAAGGATTCTGATGTTAAAGGCACGACCAAAGAAGATCTGGCCGGCAAAACAATCGGCGTACAATCTTCGACCATTCATGCGGTTTTCTCGGAACATGAATATACCGACAGCACCATCACGCCTTACGGTAGTGTTGATGAAGCCCGTATGGATATGGTTTCCGGCCGCGTTGATGCAGTGAATGACAATATTGTCTCGCTGATCGACTGGCTGAAAACACCGGAAGGCGAATGCTGTAGGCTGGTCGGTCCGGTCAAACCTAACCTTGAAATTCATGGTCCGGGTGTTGGCGTTGCGATCAAAAAAGGCCGTGAAGAGCTGGTTGAGAAATTCAACACTGCCATTCTCGCCATCCGCGACAACGGAAAATACAAAGAAATCAACGATAAATATTTCGATTTCGATATTTACGGCGAATAAGCATGCAACAACCGGTCAGATGCGTCTGGCCGGTATTTTTTAAAGCACTGATTTGCAGCGTGGCACAGATTAATCTTCTGCCCGCTCGGATTTTTGATTGGTCGCATCGTCGCGGTTATCAGGCTGCGACATGCTCTAGACGGGTGGCATATCACTTTCACCACCCGTTCTTACAGGGATAGACTAAATGGAAAAATATGCTGTGTTGATTGGCTTTGGTCCGGACGGATGGGGGCTGAGCATAGCATGGGGACTGCTAACAACCGTTCTGCTGGCTCTTGCCACTCTGCCTATCGGTTTGTTACTCGGTTTCCTTGTTGCTTTGGGCAAGCAATCCGCAGAGCCATCGCTGCGCCTTGCTTCCAATATTTATACAACAATCTTCCGCGGCCTGCCGGAACTGCTCACGCTATTTCTGGTGTATTTTGGCGGCTCACTTGCAGTTCAGAAATTCTTCTCGCTCATCGGATTTGAAGGTTCGGTTGAGGTCAACGCCTTTGCAGCCGGTATGATCGCGCTGGGCTTCGTCTTCTCGTCCTATTCCAGTGAGGTCTTCTTATCGGCATTCCGTGCCATCCCTAAAGGCCAGTACGAAGGTGCCTTTGCAATCGGTCTCACCAATTTCCAGACCATGCGCAAAATTATCTTTCCGCAGCTGATTAAAATTGCACTGCCGGGTCTCGCCAATCTGTGGATGGTTCTGCTGAAAGATACATCGCTGGTTTCCGTGATCAGCCTCACAGACATTCTGCGTCAGACTTCGGTTGCAGCGCGCGTTACCAAAGAACCATTCCTGTTCTATGGTGTTGCCTGCCTGATCTATCTCGCACTCGCAATTATCTCTTCTTACTTCATCGCCCGCATTGAAAAATGGGCTGAAGGCAGCCGCAAACAGACGGCGTCCAGCGTGGTAAGCCAATGACGACTATAACAGAAACATCAAGCGAACGCGTTTTTCGTCCTGCTGAGCCGCCTCGTCCATGGACAGGTGCCCGCATTACCGGCCACGTGCTGGTTGGCATCTGGCTTGCTCTTTTTGCCGGTCTGGCCGTCTATCTGTATAATGTATGGCAGATTGATCTGATTGAGACCTATGGCCCGCGCTATTGGAGCGGCCTCAAAACAACACTGATACTGGTGTCGATCTCAATTGTGCTCGGAGCATTGCTGTCGCTGCCGGTTGCTCTTGCGCGTATGTCGGATAACCGCATTCTGGGAGCGATTGCTTATGGCTATGTCTATTTCTTCCGTGGCACCCCGTTGCTGGCACAGATCTTCCTGATCTATTACGGTCTGGGAACATTCCGTCCGTTTCTGGAGACAATCGGCCTGTGGAGTTTCTTCCGTGAAGCCTGGTATTGTGCGGTCTTAGCTTTCACTCTGAACACAGCGGCCTATCAGGCTGAAATTCTGCGTGGTGCGATTGCCAGCGTACCTAAAGGCCAATGGGAAGGCGCTCATGCACTTGGCCTGTCCAAGTTCCAGACCTTCCGTAAGATCATCCTGCCTCAGGCTCTGGTCGTTGCATTGCGTCCTTACGGCAACGAAATCATTCTCATGATTAAAGGCTCTGCCATTGTTGCGATCATCACGGTTTATGACCTGATGGGTGAAACTCGCCGCGCCTATTCCCGCACTTTTGATTTCCAGACATACCTCTGGGCTGCAATCATCTATCTGGCGATTGTGGAAGTGCTGCGTAATATCATTGAGTGGATTGAACGTCGCATTACTATTCACCTTATCCGTTAGAGCGGTTTCAGTTAATGTTGAATCGTTGAAACCGCTCTAACTTTTGTTTTTACGCGCATTTTATCCGAAAACCGCTTCACACTTTTCGGAATGCGCTCTAATAGATAAGGTTGGAGCAAACAAAAAAGCCTGCCGTTGATATTCAGCGGCAGGCTTTTTTTTCATTCTGAGTATTTTAGATTTAGCTGCTTTTACCGGAAGCAAGCAATTGAAGCAGCACATCCGCGCCCATCTCACCGGCAGGCTTATCGGTATGCATTTTATGCGAAATACGCTCAAAGCCTTCAATCTGTGCCTGTCTTGGTAACCCGTCCTCCAGCAAACGCTCAATCTGGCGGCACAGCATACCGGCACGGACAAAATCATTGAAGAATTCCGGAATAATCGGACTGTCATCAATGATATTCGGCAGTGAAGCACTCCAGATTGTAATCAGGCGCGCTAAAAACAGCCGACTGAAAAGATCGGCCTTGTAAGTAACAACAGTCGGAATTTTAGCCAGTGCCAATTCCAGAGAAACCGTGCCGGAAGCAGCGAGCGCCGCGTCAGCCTTGGTGAAAGCTTCCCACTTCGCCGCCTCGCCGGTTACGATAACAGGCTTTACCGGCCAATCTTTTGTCAATTCCTGCACATAAGCAGCGTGGCGTTCCGGTGTTGGTAAAATAGCATGAACTGCACCATTGCGCTCATTGAGCAACTGTAGTGTTGTGCCAAACTCTTTGAGCAGCCCCTGAATTTCAAAGCGGCGTGAGCCCGGTAGCAGCAAGATCGTCTTATCGCCATCCGTAGATGGTGCTTTGCGCTTTTCACGGGATGCAGCCACGTCCAGCAAAGGCTGATAACTGCTCAGACGATGACCGACATAAGTCGATTTCGGACCCGAGAGCTTCTGCATCACTTCAACTTCGAATGGTAGTACAGCAAGCACGTGATCAATATATTTGCGCATTTCCTTCGCGCGCTCCGGACGCCATGCCCAAACCGTCGGCGCAATATATTTGATAATCGGAATAGAAGGATCGGCCTGACGCACCTTTTTCGCTACACGATGGGTAAAATCCGGACTATCAATAATCAGCAGGCAATCAGGCTTAGCGGCGACAATCGCTTTTGCAGTCTGGCGAATGCGCATAATCAATTTTGGCAATCGCGCCAACACAGCACCAAGCCCCATCAAGGCAATTTCATCCGGATCAAACAGGCTATCCAAACCGCGCTGCTGCAAATGCGTACCACCAACACCAACAAGGCTCACAAGGCGATCCGTTTTCGTGCGCAGAGCATCGACAAGATCTGCGCCCAGCAGATCACCGGACTCTTCACCAGCCACAACAGCAATTTTCAAAGGCAGTTTTTCGCTCATGTCTGTCCGGCACCCTTAAGAGTAGAAAATGCCGAGCATAGTTGCTGAACAACGGCAAGGCTATATTCGTTTTGAAGTTTTTCCAAAGTGTGTCGCGTTTAATGGATTTATAGCGCTTGCTCTTGGATAAATTAGCAATCGCATTATCATAATCTCCAAGTTGATCAAACTTGACTATGATATGATCTAGCCCACTGTTATTGATGGCTTTTTAAAAGGTAACAATAAACAGGTTCTGCGCATTCGCAGCCTGTACGGTGTCATGATAGGACAACATAACAGTGCGTCCGGCCTCAATTGCAATACCAGCCAAGCCTGCCGCAGCAATATTGCTGACAGTATCAATACCGATTGTCGGCAGATCGGCGCGTTCATCCTGAATAGGCTTGGCGCATTTGACCAATACACCGCCCTGACGCGGAATACGACCTTCCGCACGCATCTGCTTAATGCGCTCAATCATGTTATCGGTGCCTTCAACGCCTTCAAGCGCTACAACACGTCCGCCAACTGCAATTGCACCCTGCCCGACATCCAGCTTACCGAGCATAACGGCTGCTTCGCGTGCAAGATCAATATTACGCTGTTCTTTTTTATCCGGCACCCGTGTGGTCAGCACAGACGCTGCCGGTGCCAGAATATCAGGCACAATCTGGTGCGCGCCGACCATATGAAAACCATAGGATTCCAGCAGACCAATAAATGCACGCAATAAGGCATCATCGCCCTTACCCAAAGCACGGAAGATGCGCGGCAACGCGCGGATTGTTGTCCAATCCAGACGGATATCACTTAAATGGGGACGTTGCCGGACACCACCGGCCAGAATGACATTTTTCGCTCCCGACTGCTTCAACACTTTGATCAGACGGGTAAATTCCACCACAGAAATGGTTTCATTATCAAAACGGCGCAGGCTGTCATCCGCCTCACCCTTCAGGCAAACCACAAAGGGCGGATTGCCTTTTTTCTCAAGAGCCTCCGCCACAACCTGTGGCAGAAGCCCGTTACCGGCAATAATAGCGGTTCTGGCTGCAGCATCAACATTCTGCACAGGAACATCGCTTTTTGACATATCAGGAATGATCTTCGAGCTGACCGTGTTTGCCATGCAAAAGCGGTGTCGTGAAAGAGCTACGCTTTGCATCAGCTGTAATAAAGGCAACCAGATCGGCAACAGCTGCAGAATCCGCGAATTCTACACGCACATCTTCAACACGTTCTTTCACCGGTTTCGTGCGGTCAAACAGCATACGGGTTGCACGGCGAACAGCATGAATTTCTTTACGTTCCAGACCGGAGCGTTTCATACCAATGATGTTCAGACCACCAAGATGCGCATGAACACCGATAGCCATACCGAAAGGAATAACGTCCTGAACAACAGCAGCCATACCGCCGACAAAAGCGTGGTGACCAACACGAACGAACTGATGCACCGCTGCGCCGCCGCCAAGAATAGCGTGATCGCCGATTTCGCAATGACCACCGATCATCACATTGTTCGCGAATGTTACGTGATTACCCACGTCACAATCATGCGCCACATGCGCATAAGCAAGGAATGTGGAGTTATCGCCGACATTGGTATAACCACGGCTGGTATCCGAACCGCGATGCATGGTCACGCCTTCGCGGATCATCGCATTTTTACCAACCAGAAGCTTTGTATGTCCGCCTTTATGCTTACCGTTCTGCGGCTCGCAACCAAGAATAGCATGCGGGAAAACTTTAGCGTTTTCGCCCAAAGTCGTAAAACCCGTGACAACAACATGGCTCATCAGCTCACTGTTATCGCCAATCTCCGCACCTGCCTCGATATGGCAAAAAGCACCAACGGAGACACCCTGACCAAGTTTGGCGCCGGCTTCAACACAGGCTGTCGGGTGGATAAAGGTTTCACGCATTTAAATCACGCTTTTTCTTAAGTTATATCGGTGCCCGAAAGCGGCCACCGAAAGTTCATTTATATATTTGAACCTGAAGGCTCTCTGTGCTTATGCGCCAGTCATAGCAGAAACATCTGCTTCAGCAACTTTCACACCATCAACTTCAGCAATGCAGGCAAATTTAGAAATATTGCCACGCTGTTTCATTTTCTTAACACGAAGCAACATCTGATCGCCCGGGACAACCGGACGGCGGAATTTTGCATTATCAATTGTCAAAAGGAACACTGAACCTGCATTTTCCAGGCCCATTTTGAACATAGAAATTGCACCGGCAGTCTGTGCCATCGCTTCGAGAATTAACACACCTGGCATAATAGGCTGCGCTGGAAAATGTCCAGTAAAATGCGGCTCATTAATAGTCACATTTTTGATACCGGTCGCGGAATCATCACCGTCAATATCGACAATCCGGTCAATCAGGAGAAACGGATAACGGTGCGGCAGAACTGCAAGCAACTTCTGAATATCAGCTGAACCAAGGCTCTTCTGCTCAACATTCTCATTCATATCAGGATTTCTCCTTTTTACTCTGTCCGATACTGCGCAAAGTCGCGATATCACGGAACCATTGTTTCAGCGGTCTGGCAGGCAGACCACCCCATCTCTCACCATCCGGAATATCATTCATAACACCACTCGCAGCAGCAATTTGTACGCGCGAACCGATATTAATGTGATCAGCCAGACCAACACGGCCGCCAATCATCGCCATATCCCCGATAGTTACACTACCGGAAATACCTGTATGAGCTGCAATAACGCAATGACGGCCAATTTTAACATTATGGGCGACCTGTACCAGATTATCGATCTTAGTACCCTCACCGATCACCGTGTCGCTCAAAGAGCCACGGTCAATCGTTGTATTCGCACCAATTTCCACATTATCCTGAATGATCACGCGGCCAAGCTGCGGCACTTTTTCAAGCCCTGCTGGCCCCGGCACAAAACCAAAACCATCCTGACCGATACGAACACCCGGATGCAGATAAACACGATTGCCAAGCAATGCATAAGTGACTGAAACATTAGGTGCAATGATGCAATCGCGGCCGATTTTACAGCCCGCACCAATCACACTGTTAGCACTGATGGTTGAACCAGAACCGATCGACACATTGGCACCGATCACAGCGCCCGGTTCAATCGTAACCGTGCCTTCAATTTCAGCAGTCGGATGAATTGTGGCATTTTCCGAAATACCCGGAATGCCGAGTAATGAGCGCGGATGAACCGCCTGCTCAAATAATTTACGACCTACAGCTGCAAAATCGCGGTGCGGTGAACGGCTAACGAGAACCGCTATACCTTCAGGAATTAAACCCGCCTGCGCCTCAGCACAAATAACTGCAGCTGCTTTGAGATTTCTCAGAGCAGTTTCGTTCTTCTTACCTTCAAGGAAGACCAATGAATCCGACGTGGCATTATCCAAAGACGCTAAATGCTCAATTTTACGGTCAGCAAACTGCTTGGTCAGCAATTCAGAACCGGTCAATTGAGCAATATCAGCGACGTTGACTGCACAGGACAGAGTATAGAATACAGGATCTGCCATCAACAAACTTTCTATCCTGAGGCGAAACCTTTTTGAGAAGTTATCGCCTCAGGAAAAAGCAAACTTATCAGAACTTGCTCGACATACCGAAGTTGAAGTTCTGAACTTTGTCGGAATCTTCTTTCTTGATCGGAATAGCATAGTCAAAACGCAGCGGACCAAAAGGAGAAGCCCACATCAAGCTAACACCTGCGGAAGCACGCAATGCACTACCTGTACCAAGAGCACCCTCGGTTTTATTCCCATAAAGCGTTGCCGCATCGGCAAAGAATGCACCACGGATACCAAGGCTTTCCGGAACAACCGGCATTGGGAACTGAATTTCAGCATTCGCGTGGAAATAAGTTGTTCCACCCAGCCAGTAACGATCACCGTTACCAGCATCCTGATAAGCACCGATACCGTTATATTTAAAGCCGCGGATCATATCTGTATTACCTTTGAACATATCAAAGATACGCAGACCATCGTCTGTCAGCTTATGTACATAACCACCACCGGCAGTCAGAACACCAACAACATCAGCTTCCTGCAACAAAGTCTTATAATAAGATGCTTTTGCAGTTGTCTTGATGAATTTCGCATCACCACCGAGACCAGCAAACTCCTGACCAAAGCGCGCATAGATACCATCATGCGGGTTATTCTGATCATCAATCGAATTATAGGTCAAAGCATAGGAAATCGAAGAACGCAACCATGGGCTCTGATCAGCAGCTTCGATCAGCGCAGGTGCCCAATACTTACCGTAAATATCATCACGCTTGCTTGGATCTGCAGCAATCTCATTGCGTTCATCCTGGCTTAAACGACCTTTATCCAGCTTATATTTTTCCTGAACAAGGTTATAGCCGATGCTTGCGCCGAAATTATCGGTGATTGGCAGACCAAAGCGAATCGTACCACCAGTCTGTTCAACATCATAATCATTGCGAACAGTGTATGTTTTGCGGAATACGTCAAAACCGGCAGACATACGCTGGCCAAGGAAATAAGGCTCAGTGAACGAGAACGAGTAGTTACGGGCGTTATCCTGTCCGGCACCAGCACCGATTTTGATGTACTGACCACGACCAAGGAAGTTACGCTCTGCAACAGAACCCTCAACCGAAGCACCCGGTGTTTCACCACCCGATGTATAACCGGCACCGATAGAGAATTCACCTGTAGGCTTTTCAATAACATCAACGATCAGAACAACCTGATCAGGTTCCGAACCCTGAGCAGTTGAGATATTGACAGTCTGGAAGAAATCCAAAGCCTCAAGACGACGCTTAGCACGTGTGATCATAACCTGATTGAAAGCATCGCCTTCACTCAGGTCAAACTCACGACGGATTACGTAGTCGCGTGTCTTATCGTTACCGCGGATTTCAATACGCTGCACATAAGCGCGCGGACCTTCTTCCACGTTATAAACAACAGAAATTGTATTGTTTTCAAAGTTACGATCACCGCGAGGTTCAACTTTAGCAAAAGCATAACCATTACCGGCAACGCGCTCAGTTACAGCCTCAACCGACTTCTCAACATCACGGGCACTGTAAACCTTGCCAGCGCGGGTCTTGAGCATACCATCGAGAGCCTGAGCATCAACACCTGGAATCGTGCTCTCAACCTGAACATCACCGAATGTATAACGCTGACCTTCTTCAACAGTGAAGGTAATTGTATATTCATTGGTTGCAGGATCGAGATTTGCATTCGACGAAATAACGCGGAAGTCAGCATAACCACGGTTATAGTAGAAACGACGCAGCGCTTCTTCATCAGCCTGCAGACGATCTTCACTATAGATATCGCCGCGGGTCAGCCATGACAGCGGATTCGTACGTTTTGTTGAAATCACATCGCGCAGACGACGTCCGCCAAAGGCTTCGTTACCAACAAAATCGATATTAGCGATCTTTGTACGGCCACCTTCTGTAATCTCATAGACAACGTTTACACGTCCCTGACCGAGATCAACAGTGCGGGCATTAACGATAGCATCGCTACGACCAACATTCTTATAGGCCTGCATAATGGACTGACGATCCGTTTCCATCTGCGCAGGATCAAAAGGACTACGGGCTTTCAGCTCAACCGCACGGGCGAGATCAGCATCTTTAACCTTCTTATTCCCCTGAAAAAGAACGTTATTTACAACCGAGAATTCAGAGACGCTGACTACGAGCGCGCCACCTGACTGGCTGATGCGAACATCAGAGAACAAGCCCATATTGAAAAGGCTTTTAACAGCCGCATCAATATCTGCATTTGTGAATGACTTACCCGGTTTAATTGCAATCGCACCGCGAATAGTCTCAGCATCGACCCGCTTATTACCGCGAACGTCAATCCGACTTACGACTGCTGCCTGTGCAACACTCACAGTAGCAAATGAGATTGCTGATGTTCCGGCAGCAACCATAGCTACCGACATAGCAACCGCAGAAGCAGCACCAAAGAACTTTGAATTTGCCGTCATAGGTCTATTTAACCTTCGTTTCGTTGCCCCAGGCCGTAAGCCGAGAGAATAGCGTATATTGCAAACTGTAATAACCGGTTTTCATATACAAGCAAGCATCTCATTGAAAATCTGTTTACTTCATCCGCGAGCGTGGCATAGGTGCCACGCAAATCCAATAGCATGGTAAACAAATTACTGCTTTTTCGTATAATCCCCCTCCGGTTTTTACACAAATCGTTAATGTTTTATAATTCAACGGCCTAGACTATGTCCAGATCGAATTAGCAGCCGAAGAGATCATTATAGAAAACGAATCCCATAAAGCCGATAACCACGAAGAAACCAAGCCGGAAGAACAATTCCTGCACTGCTACCGGAACTGGTCGCCCCAAAACAGCCTCACCGGCATAAATCACCAGATGCCCTCCATCAAGAGGGGGAAGCGGAAATAAATTGAACAATCCAATGCCAACAGACAACATTGCAATCAGCTGTACCAGCCATTCAAAGCCATGCTGTGCTGCCTGCCCCGCCATATTAGCAATTTTTACCGGCCCGCCTAACTGACATTTATCCTCACGTCCCATCACCAGTCTTTTCATGAAAGTACCGGTACGGCTGATAATATGACCAGTTTCTACAACTGCGGCACCAACCGATTCGAGCGGAGAATATTCAATACGGCGAAAATTTCCCGTATCATTGGTAATAGACACACCAATAACACCAAGTTTGATTTTATTGCCCAGTGCATCAGTCTGCTCCATCAATTCCGGAACAGCTTTGAGCTCAATCTGGCGCCCTTCACGTTCAACAGTGAAAGATAATTCATCGCCGCTGCGGCCATTCACGATGCGCTGCACATCGGAGAAGGTTGTAACTTCGCTACCTTCAACATTGATAAAACGATCACCCGGCTTAAAACCGGCAATAGCAGCAGGGCTGCCTGCATTCACCTCGGCAATCGTCGGATCAGCAACCATCCGGCCGTAGCTGGCAAAGAAGAAGCTTAGAATCGCAATTGTCAGCAGGAAGTTAAAAGCTGGACCAGCAAAAACAGTCGCAGCACGCTTCCAGACAGGCTGAGCGGGAAAAGCCACCTTACGCTCGGCTTCACTCATTGCAGCAACACCCTGCCCGTCAGGCGCACTTGCTGCGTTGAGATCACCAACAAATTTTACATAGCCACCCAAGGGAATCGCGCAGAGTTTCCAGCGCGTGCCATTGCGGGCTGTATAGCCGATCAATTCCGGTCCGAAACCGATAGAGAATGCCTGCACACCTATGCCGCACAGGCGACCGACGATAAAATGCCCCATTTCGTGAACAAAAACGACAACAGCCAGAACAAGAATAAACGGAAGCAATGTACCAACCAGCAAGCTTTCGCCGCCGAATAAATATCCTAAGGGATCACTCACAACCCTGTCTCCCGACTTTCAAATTCTAAAAACTGTCATCGCTGTCAATTTTACAAAGGCTGCAAAACAATACCGATAAACATGGATGATGGTGTATCTGATCCGGTCACCAAAGCGCCAATCACATAAAGCATAACTGCCGCTACGATCAAACCGTCAACACGATCCATCACGCCACCGTGACCCGGCAATAATTTACCGGAATCTTTGGCACCAAAGCGGCGCTTAACCCAGGATTCGCCAAGATCACCGATCTGCGAAGCAACAGAAAGCATGATCGCCAGTATGACCATCGGATATTTCACGCGATCAAAACTGAAATAGCTTACCGCTGCGGCAGCAATCATTGCCGCAACCACACCACCAATTGCGCCGGACCAGGTTTTATTCGGCGAAAAACGTGGTGCCAGTTTAGGCCCGCCCAAAGTACGACCCGTAAAATAAGCAAAAATATCTGTCGCCCAGACAAGGGCAAAAAGATAAATGATTGCAATCAAGCCCGATGTTGTGTCCCCGCGCAGAATCGCCAGACAAACCATTGGCACGCCGGCATAGAGCAAACCCGCAGCTGCCCAATTCGAACGCTGAATGAGGAAAATCGCACCGGCAGCAAGAATAGCCAGAATTTGGAGTGAAGGCACTTCAATCAGCAACAAACCGGCAGCGATGGACAATACCGCCCATGCCGCAGTCAGACCGGAGCGTGTCTGCTTTGAGGCGCTCAGCGTTGTCCATTCAAAGAAAATCGCAAAGCCGATAACCACAGCCAGCACACGGAAGCTCATACCACCAAGCCAGATCAGCAGAATTGTAACAGGCGCAAGCACTGCTGCTGTCATGATACGCAATTGTAAATTGGACACGAAACCCCTCGCCCCTGAATAGTATGACACGTGTTCAGACAGCCTGAATCACCCAGTTAGAGCATAATTCCTTAAACTTGGATCAGTTAGAGGTGAAATTATACTCTAATTTTAAAGTGTTAGAGCGAGTTTTGTGTGCCAAGTCTGGCACACGGCGCTCTAGCTTACCCTGCCGTATGCCGTAAAGGCACGACATCAGAATCACCGGAGAAATCCTGCACCTCTTCTGTAGTCAGTCCGCCGAAACGGCGGACACGCTTATGATATTCGTCGATTGCTGCATAGAAATGCGCAGGCTTGAAGTCCGGCCAGTATTCCGGCGCAAATAAGAACTCGGAATAGGCAGCCTGCCAGAGCAGAAAATTAGAAAGGCGCATCTCACCACTGGTACGGATAATCAGATCAGGATCAGGAATCCCGTCTGTATCCAGCTTTGATGAAATCATTTCTGCGGTAATCGCCTCCGGCTTCAGCCGTCCGGCAGCAACCTCCTCGGCGATTTTGCGCATACCGCGCGCCAGCTCGTCGCGTGAACCGTAATTAAAAGCTATGACAAGAGTCAGCCCGGTATTCGCCGCAGTTCGTGTTTCTGCCTCATCCAGAAGACCACAAATGTCAGCAGCCAAATCCTCGCGCGAGCCGATAATACGAACACGGACATTCTGACTGTGAAGTTTACTCAGATCACGACGGATGAACAGCTTCAGCAAGCCCATCAATTCCGTGACTTCAGAGGTCGGCCGTGTCCAGTTTTCAGATGAAAATGCAAAGAGTGTGAGGAATTCCAGATCTTTATCCCCTGCTGCACGAACAATCGCACGCAAGGCGTCCACACCCGCTTTATGACCGGCAACACGTGGCAAGCCCCGTGCTTTAGCCCAACGACCATTGCCATCCATAATAATGGCGATGTGACGCGGATCGGACATTCGGGCATATTCCTCTTTAGTGACAAAACGGCTGCCGTCAGGCGCCATACTTATCCGGTTTTGGAAAACAATTCAGCAGAACCATGCTGATCATCAAGTGCCTGTAAACATGTCATTTACACGGCCAATCCGGTACAAAAACCGGAACTTACAAAATGTAAAATTCTAACGGCCAAGTCGGTCAAATCACGCGTCAGAGCGAGATTGCAACAGCAAAATCACTCTGACACAATATCGTAGTAGATTAAACCTGCATGATTTCTGCTTCTTTGGTAACAAGCAGTTTATCAAGTTCAGCAATGGTTTCGTCTGTCATTTTCTGAACTTTTTCAGACAGAACACGGCTGTCATCCTGGCTGATAGTGCCGTCTTTTTCCAGCTTCTTCAGCTGGTCCATACCATCACGACGAACGTGACGGGCAGCAACTTTCGCGCCTTCCGCATATTGGTTGGCGATCTTCACCAGCTCTTTACGGCGCTGTTCGTTCAGCTCCGGCAATGGTACGCGCAGTGTCATACCGTCTGTGATCGGGTTCAGACCCAGGCCGCTGTCACGGATCGCACGTTCTACAGCACCAACCATGCTTTTATCCCATACGGAAACAGACAGCATACGGGCTTCAGGAACAGTAATCTGTGCCACCTGATTGATCGGCATGGTCGAGCCATAGGCTTCGATTGTCAGAGGCTCCAGCAGACTTGCCGAAGCGCGACCTGTGCGCAAACCACCCAGATCGTGTTTGAAGGACTGAATCGCGCCTTCCATACGGCGTTTCAGATCGTTTACATCCAGAGCATCGCTCATCTTATCTCTCCTTGGGCGTACACCAAACGTCTCGCGCAGTGATGCGCATAATCCTGCAGGAGCACAGATGCTCCAAACTTTAATCTGCGTATTGCCGCTCTTATTCAAATGCAAAATCCGAACAAGAAATACGCATGTGAGCTGAAACAGAGTTCAGCTCACATAATTCGCTTTTTACTTAGAACAGGTTGGCGCAAATGATAAGCACAAAATCATAGCTTTACTGAATTGAACTGTGTGCGACCACAGTTTCAGCACCTATCAGACATCCTGCACCACTGTGCAACGGCCTTTACCTTGCAAAATCTCAGCAAAACCGCCCGCCTCATGGATCGAATAAACCACGATCGGAATATGATTTTCCTGTGCCAGCGCCACTGCTGTCACATCCATCACTGCAAGTCCCTTATCCAGAACCTGCTTATGAGTCAGATTATCAAAACGGGTTGCTGTAGGGTCTTTTTTCGGATCAGCACTGTAAATGCCGTCAACCTGCGTGCCTTTGAACAGAGCATCGGCACCAATTTCAGCCGCACGAAGTGCAGCAGCAGAATCGGTTGTAAAGAACGGATTACCGGTACCACCGGCGAAAATCACAACCTTGCCCTGATCCATATAGGCTGTTGCCTGACGCTGCGAGAAGCTCTCACACAGCTCCGGCATAGCGATTGCCGAAAGCACAACCGCATCAACCCCCTGCTTAACCAGAGAAGTGCGCAACGCCAGTGAGTTTATCACAGTCGCCAACATACCCATATGATCGCCGGTTACACGGTCACCGCCCTTGGAGGCTACAGCTAAGCCGCGGAAAATATTACCGCCGCCAATAACTACGCCGACTTCAACGCCAAGTGCACGTGCTTCAGCAATATCGCTTGCAATGCGATCAGCAACAGACACATCAATGCCAAATCCCTGTCCGCCCATCAGCGCCTCACCTGAGGCTTTGAGGAGAACCCGCTTATAAAGTGTTTTGCCTGTCATGGGATCCCTTTTATGGTTCGCTCAGTCTTTACCGCTGGCAAGAAGAGCTATGCTCGAATTTGTCCGGCCTGCATCACATGCGCGTCATAAAACCAGCCCGCAGACTGACTTCCCCGCCAAAGCGGTTACACCCTATGAATGACATGACTGCAAGGCAACATGCCTGAATTAAGCCGGAAATGAAATGGCTGCCTCCTGTCGTGACAAACCCGCCGGAAGCACCAGAATCTGGCCGGCAGGATGACAGGAAAAAGCTGAATTGATTTCGCATACATGAAGCACACAGCATTGTCACGTCTTGCACAGCAATAACTGACATTTTTTACGAAACGCACACAAAAAAAATAGAGCGGCCTCCGGAGAAACCGCTCTATTTTATAATTTACAGCTCTATGCAAAGCACAATCGCTTCGCATCATGCCATATTAGCCTTTAGTAACAGCAGCTACTTCAGCAGCAAAATCTGTTTCTTCTTTTTCAATGCCATCGCCCAGAGCGAAACGAACAAAGCCGGTTACCTTAGCAGGTGCACCGATTTCTTTTTCAGCTTCTTTAAGCGCTGCTTCAACGCTCAGGTCTGGATTGATAACAAAAGCCTGGGACAGAAGAACAACTTCTTCGAAGAACTTGCGCATACGGCCATCAACCATCTTAGCGATGATTTCTTCCGACTTACCGGACTGACGAGCCTGATCAGCAAAGATTGCTTTTTCACGTTCAACAGCAGCAGCATCAACTTCAGCAGGTGTCAGAGCCAGCGGGTTTGTTGCAGCAACATGCATTGCAATCTGACGGCCGATAGCAGCAGCAGCGTCTGTATTACCGGTTGTTTCGATTGCAACCAGAACACCGAGCTTGCCAAGACCATCAGCAACACCGTTGTGGATGTAAGTGGCAACAACACCGTTTTCCACGCTCAGAGCAGCGGAACGACGGAAGGACATGTTTTCACCGATGGTGCCAACAGCATCTTTGATTGTGTCGGTTACGGTCTTATCCGAACCAGGGTAAGTTGCGTTTGCAACTGCATCAGTTGAACCATCAGTTGCGAGTGCAACTTTAGTTACGTTAACAACGATTTCCTGGAAAGCAGCATTACGGGCAACGAAATCTGTTTCGGAGTTAACCTCAACAACAACAGCTTTTTTGCCTTCGCTGGCAACGCTTACCAGACCTTCAGCAGCTGTACGGCCGGCTTTTTTGTCAGCTTTAGCGATACCTTTAGCGCGCAGCCAGTCCATGGCAGCTTCCATATCGCCATTATTTTCGTTCAGAGCGGTCTTGCAGTCCATCATGCCTGCGCCGCTGAGTTCACGAAGTTCTTTAACCATTGCTGCGGTAATGCTCATTGTCGCCTCTTTGAGATAAGCAGCAGACATCCGGCAAAGCGGCATGCCCGCTAAGGATCATTGCACAGACAGCTAAGCCGTCTTTAACTCAATGACCGATTAATCATTACAGCCCGCATTGCAATCATTGCAAAGCGTCAACTGTATACATACGGGATAGCAGGAGCCTTAAAGGGCTCAAATGAATGACACAGATTACACCGTTCGCGAACGGAATCAGAAACGGCTCACCCGCTTCAGTCTTTACCGGTTTAAAGCTGCAGATTTTTGAAGCTTCGCAAATTCGGCAGATTGTGTCTTTTAAGCAATCGATCTGCCGGATCTGAAAACAGATCCGGCAGACAGGAAAACATATTAAGCGTTTTCAGCAGCTTCCAGAGCTGGCTCAACAGGAGCTTCAACCTGTGCACCAACGTCGATGCCCAGAGCGCCCTGCTGACGCATAATACCGTCCAGAGCAGCCTTAGCGATCAGGTCGCAATAGAGCGAAATCGCACGGGCAGCATCATCGTTACCTGGGATCGGGAAATCGATCTGGTCAGGATTACAGTTGCTGTCGATGATAGCAACAACAGGGATACCAAGACGCTTGGCTTCCTGAATTGCAATCGATTCCTTGTTGGTATCAACGATGAACATCAGGTCAGGCACGCCACCCATATCCTTGATACCACCGAGAGCGCGATCCAGCTTTTCGCGTTCGCGTTCCAGAGTCAGGCGTTCCTTTTTGGAATAGCCCTGAGCTTCGCTCGACAGCAGTTCGTCAAGCTTGCGCAGACGCTGAATCGAGTTGGAAATGGTTTTCCAGTTGGTCATCATGCCGCCGAGCCAGCGGGAGTTGACGTAATACTGAGCCGAACGGCCAGCTGCGTCAGCAATGATTTCCGAAGCCTGACGCTTGGTACCAACGAACAGAACGCGGCCGCCACGTGCAACAGTGTCGGACACAACCTTCAGCGCATTGTGCAGCAGAGGAACGGTCTGAGCCAGGTCAAGAATGTGGATGTTGTTACGTGCACCATAGATGAAAGGTGCCATTTTCGGGTTCCAGCGATGTGTCTGGTGACCGAAGTGAACACCAGCTTCCAGAAGCTGGCGCATGCTGAAATCAGGCAATGCCATTGTATTTTCCTTTTCCGGTTGAACCTCCACGGGCTGAGGCACAAATGTGCCACCGGAGGCGTTGTACGGATTTCTCCCGTACAAAACCCAAATCCCGTGTGTGGAATAATGCGGCGATTAACTTATCTCGCCGCAAAATGCAAGTCTCAATCAGCCTGTTTGGCGTCTTTTGGCAGAACAGACGAGTGGTGCGAGGTAATCAGCCAGCGAGCGCCGTCCCACGCATAAGTAAACGTATAACGGGCCGTTGCCTCGCTTCCGTCTTTAAAACGAAATGTGTAAATCCCGTTATCGATAGCCTTATTACAGCCTAAGCGAATAGTGCGGCTATCTATTCTAGCAACAGGATTTTTTTTAAGAAAGTCTTTAAAATAATCAATACGCTCTTCATTGGTGTAACGCACCTGTGCTGAAAGCGTAGGCAACAATACAGCATCTGCGCTGTAATTCTCAGCAACCTTAACCGGATCATGTGTTTGCAATGAAGCATTCCAGCGGTCAAAAAACTTTATCACATCATAATGGTTTACTGGCGCGCACTTCATGCCGGCTCTTACAGGTGTTTTCTCCTCTGCCTGCACTGCAGTTACCGCAGATGATGCACCAAGGAGAACCGTCGAAATAATAAGTATATTTTTAAACATAATAACTCACAGAAAGAATTTATAAAAAAGAAAACAAGTCATAAAGACAAATGAAATCAACACAAAAATCTTGTCATATTTGCGATATTTATAAGTATAAAATTAGTTAAATAAAAAAGGCGACCTCAACAAGGTCGCCTTACGTAATTAAATATGCGAATTATATTTACTCACAACTAGCACTATCTGCTGCTGGCTTAAACATTTCCAGATTGACCAATGTGCCTTTCATAGCAAAATCACCATAATCCATATTGAGATCACGGGTAACGCCATTGCGATAAAGCTTGAAGTTCACGCGATAGACCGGCAGTCCCTCGTCATTTTCTTCATCATCAAAATAAGCAACCGTCACAGGCCAGCTTTCCTGCTTAGCCACGTCGCCCATGACTTTAGTCTCATTATCCGCAGGCAGTATCTGCCCCTTACCGATCACAGCCGTTGTCGCCATGATTTTATTCGCT
This sequence comes from Bacillus subtilis, assembly GCA_021733665.1. Classification (GTDB taxonomy): domain Bacteria; phylum Pseudomonadota; class Alphaproteobacteria; order Rhizobiales; family Rhizobiaceae; genus Pseudochrobactrum. Next base: position 328,643 of record JAHREI010000002.1, on the reverse strand, counting down.
TCATCGGAACCATCGAAAATCGTAGACTGAAAGAACGTGTCTCCCTTATCGATTTTCTGCAGCATCTCTTCCATATGGCGGGTCGGAAATTGTGATATGGCCAATTTGAGATCTTGTTTTTCAGGCTTTGTCAGCGCCACATCCATCTGCTTTTTATTCAGCGTCGCATTACCGCGCACTTCTTTAATCAGCTCTTTATCAACAAAGGTCTTGTTGACGAAGCGGAAGCGGCTGCCGTCACCGGCTTCAAATGTGGTGGTCTGCTGATCAGTTATCCGCTGATCCTGACCTTCCATATCAATGCGGGTTACAAACCGGAAATTTGTCGTAAAACCTTCGCAAGCTGAGCCGTTAAACTCGTAAACCATGCGTCCTGTGACATTATCAATGCCGGATTTTTCATCTGCGCGCTCCAGTGTCAGATCATAAACTGCACGATGCGGCAGAAGCGTGTTTCCTGCATAAGCGGCCGTACTCAATATTGCGGGCAAAACGAAACCGGTTCCGAACACAACAGCCTGCAAAATGGGGGCCTGCAAAAAACGCATAGAGATTCTCCGATAAATTTATCGCCATGTTAAAATAACTCATGGCGGAAGCGAGGCAAAAATCACAGCTTTTGCTATGCTCCACTGATTCTATCAGTTTCGTATTCATTTTCTTGAGATGCGCGCCATCTATTTTACATAAGTGACCGCAACAATGGACATGCAGAATGAAGTGCAAACTGTTAAAGAATTCCTGCGGTCTCAAGACCGCATCGAAATGACCGAAGGACTCATCACCTTTTCAACAGGCGATGATGAATTAAAACCGGAAAGAGCGCCATGACATCGACAATCGAAACCCGCCTCAAAGATCTCGGCATCACCATTCCAGAATCTGCAGCCCCTGCTGCTGCTTATCTGCCATTTTCCCAGAGCGGCAATCTGCTGTTCACTTCCGGCCAGTTGCCTCTGAAAGACGGCAAGCTTGTTTCCACCGGTCTGGTTGGTCGCGATCTGACCATTGAACAGGCACAGGAAGCTGCAAAATATTGCGCTATCAACGTACTGTCACAGGCAAAAGCTGCACTGGGCGGCGACCTTTCCCGCATCAAGCGCATTGTTAAGATCACTGTATTCGTTGCATCAGTTGTTGATTTCACCGATCAGCACGTGGTTGCAAACGGTGGTTCCCAGCTGTTCATCGACGTTCTCGGCGATGCAGGCAAACATGCCCGCTCCGCAGTTGGCATGGCCGGCCTGCCACTGAATGCACCGGTTGAAATCGAAGCCGTGATTGAGGTTGCCTGATCATGAGCGCAACACATCGCGATGAACTGAAGTGGCTTACCCGCCGGCCGATTGCCCATCGCGGGTTGCACGATATGAACAAAAAGGTTTGGGAGAACACTCTTCCGGCCTTTAGTGCAGCGATTGCAGGCAATTACGCCATTGAATGTGATGTGCATCTGACCAAAGACGGCGAAGTCATCGTGTTTCATGATGATGTGCTGAAACGTCTTGCCGGACGCGAAGGCCGCATCTGCGATCTGACGCTGGCTGAGGCTCAGGCACTGACCATCGGCACCACACAGGATCATCCGCCATCGCTTCGCCAGATGCTTGATCTGGTCGCCGGACGTGTACCACTGGTCATCGAACTCAAAGGCATTGAAGGTCAGGACGAAGGTCTCGTTGCCGCCGTTGCCAAAGAGCTGGATACCTATCAGGGTGAGGCGGCGATTATGTCGTTCGACCACCACCTGATCCGCCTCTTCCGCAGCGATGCACCGGGCGTACCTGCCGGTTTGACAGCAGAAGGTACAAGTGCAGCCGATATGGAAAAGCACTTTGCCATGCTCGCCTATGATGTGGATTTTGTATCTTACAGCTTCCACCATCTGCCAAATCCGTTCATCAGCTTTTACCGGCAAGTGCTCAATCGTCCTGTGATTACATGGACAGTGCGCAACATGGAAGAAAAAGCCATGAGCGATTTGCATGCGCAGCAGATTACATTTGAAGGCTTTGTACCGGATAGCGTTATTGCTTGATAAAACAATATCTTACCGGCGCATATTAATATGCGCCGGTAGAAATCAGATGTGACCGGAACAGTGGAAATGGTTGATTGCTATGCATAAAGACGCAGAGGAAGAAACCGGCATTATTTTGCGTAACATCAGCTCAATGCAGGGCTTCAGTCCTGATGAATGGGCAACATTTTCTGAAACCGGAAAACAATCCGCAGCACCGTCAGATGACGGTAATCTGCAAATCAATAAATCCTATAATCCGTTTTTGTCCTATGCCTATCTTTCCGCGCTGGAGGATTCCGGCTGCGTTGGTGAAGCGACCGGCTGGGTGCCGTGTCATTTACGTCTGGAAACGCAACAAGGACGATTGCTCGCAGCAGCACCGGCCTATCTGAAATCCCATAGTCAGGGTGAATATGTTTTTGACCACGGCTGGGCTGAAGCCTTTGAACGTGCCGGCGGTCAATATTACCCCAAGCTGCAACTGGGTATTCCGTTCACACCGGCGACCGGTACGCGCCTGCTGACAACGGATGCACCTGCTGCACAACGCGCATTACTGAGCAGCGCAATTGCGCAATTCACCGTTCACAACCAGCTGTCATCCGCTCATGTAACTTTTGCGGAAATGGCTGATATTCAAGCGCTGACTGAAGCCGGCTTCCTGCATCGCAAAGACCAGCAGTTTCATTTCAAAAACAATGGCTTTCAGGATTATAATGATTTTCTGGAAGAACTTATTTCCCGCAAACGTAAAGCATTAAAGCGCGAACGTCGCGAGGCTTTGAGCAATGGCATTTCCATTGACTGGCTGACAGGGAAAGACCTGACAGAAGATATCTGGGATCAGTTTTTCGCTTTTTATATGGATACCGGAAGCCGCAAATGGGGTCGCCCTTATCTCAACCGTGAATTCTACTCGCTGATCGGCGAACGTATGGGCGATGATATTGTGCTAATCATGGCAAAGCGTGACGACCGCTATATTGCCGGTGCAATCAATTTCATCGGTGGCGACCGTTTGTTTGGCCGTCATTGGGGCTGCATCGAAGATCACCCGTTTTTGCATTTTGAAGTTTGTTATCATCAGGCCATTGATTATGCGATTACGCATAAATTATCGGTGGTAGAGGCTGGCGCACAGGGTGAACACAAACTGGCGCGTGGCTATGAGCCAGTCACCACCCACTCTGCCCATTATATCAGCCACTCCGGCTTTCGTGATGCCGTGGCGCAATATCTGCACCGTGAGATCCGCGAAGTCGAAATGAATAACAGCTATTATGCGGAACACAGTCCGTTCCGCAAATTCCATCAACCGGATTAGGGAGCATTCTATGACAACGCCTTATGCCAGCGACAATATTTTCGCGAAAATCCTGCGCGGCGAAATTCCAAGCCATAAGATTTATGAAGATGATGATGTCTATGCATTCATGGATGTGATGCCGCAGGGTAAAGGCCACAGCCTTGTGATCCCGAAGCAGGGTTCTCGCAATCTTCTCGATGCGGACAGCGCTGTGCTGACCAAGCTGATTGCCGCTACGCAGAAAGTTGCTGTTGCAGTGAAAAAGGCTTTTGTGGCTGATGGTGTTACCATTATGCAGTTCAATGAACCGGCTGCCGGACAGACTGTATTCCACCTGCATTTCCACGTTATTCCGCGCTTTGAAGGTGTAGAACTGACAGGCCATACCGGCAAGATGGAAGATCAGGCTGTTCTTGCTGAGAATTGTCAGAAAATTATCGCAAGCCTTTAATTAATATAATTTATATCTCTGCGCATGAGATTTATGCGCAGAGATTTACAGGAGAAGCAGCCCTGCCAGAAGCAGCGCTTCACCAGTCAAAACACCGACCAGAATACGCTGCTCCGCCAGCAAAAACGCGACAAAGCCAAGTACCGCAGAACCTGCCCGCAGCCACATTGGTGAATTCGCAAGTTCACCTGTCGGATAGAGAATAAGCTGCGCAATCACCCCTGCTACCAAGGCCGTCGCTACACAGCGCACCAGCACCAAAGCTTGCGAATCCTCGCGCATCTTGCCACCGACCAGTACGCCCAGAAAGCGCCAGATATCCGTTGCCACAGCACCGGCAATCAGGATGAATAAATATGGCCACCACCATGTATCAAAGCTCGTGAAATTCATGACAGCACTTCTTTCTGAGCCTCTTTCCGGCGCAAGCTCTCGACATAGAGATGGAAGCCGAAGGCAACTGCACCGCCAACCAGTCCGGTGAGCAACAGATCATAACCCGGTACAATTGCATGCATGACCGGAAAGATAAGCAACCCGCTCAGCAGAGCCGCCTTGCCTGCCTGTTCACGCGATGAGCGCCAGAGTGAGGTGAGAAAATACATCGGCGTGAGCATAAAAAGTGCCGCAAACAGCAAAGGCGGAAAATTGGCAGACAGCAGATAAATCAGTGCCACCACGCAAGCATTGGTCAGCACTAAAGTCACACCAATACCGGCGAAATAACTGGTGCGCAGATCACGCGGAATATGACGCAACTGCTCCATGGCCATGACCCATGCGGTCACCGCCACAAAATGAGAGAGAAACAGCAAGGTAATTTTGCGGGAACGCTGGCCTTTCAGCTCCGGCAACAGCGCCACGACCATCGGCATCAGACGTACAGAGGACAGAGCCACAGCCAATGCCGCAGCGGCCATTGAACTTCCTGCGGAGATCGCACCGATCAACACGACTTTGGCAGGCAGAGCCCAGATAGTCAGCGTCATAAACACTGCCTGCCCCATACTGATGCCGCTCTCAATGGCCAGACCGGAGAAACCGGTAAAAGAACTGATCAGCAACAGCGCCGGTATACTGAAGATATTCTTTGAGCCACGACCAAACCATTGCACGCGCTCTGCAAAAGTTGAGGCGGCATCTCCGTTATATTCGTCAGCCTTTCTATCCGCAGCCTGAGCTTGCGGTACTGTCTGGCCTGACGGCAACTGATGATCTGGCATAAGGCTAACTTACATATTGTGTTACTTATCGTGGTGTCATTGTTAATCACGGGATTTTGCATTGGCAATGCTACTCAAGCCGATCATTCGTAAAGGGCATAAACTTGGAACTAGCAAGCTTATTCTGACTGTTTTACGCGAGCCTATTCCGCTATAAATCGCGACAGAATGACCACATCAAAGTCAGGGCTGGCAAAACACTCTGCTACAGGATAAATCCTTTATTCAGAGCAGTTTACGTTTAGGTCAACCTTCGCTTCTGCACTTACGCCGATACTGCGTATTAGAGCGCCGTGCGCCCCATGGGCGCACAAAGGTCGCTCTAACACTTTAAAACGAGAGCATAATTTAAACTAATTCAAGTTTAAGAAATTATGCTCTACAGCATACAATACATATGCGACTAACTCTCTGAACCCTCCCATTCAGAGATCCTTCGAATATAGGTTTCCCATGCTAGAAGATCGTATCCGCAATTCCTCCCTTCAAGATAAAGTTGTAACGCCTGCTGAGGCGGCAGCCCTGATCAAAGACGGGATGACAATCGGCATGAGCGGTTTCACCCGTGCCGGTGACGCCAAGGCTGTACCGGTTGCAATGGCTGAACAGGCCAAGACCGCACCATTCAAAATCACCCTGCTGACCGGTGCCTCTCTCGGTCATGATGTCGATAAGATTCTCACCGAAGCCGGTGTTCTTGCCCGCCGTATGCCGTTTCAGGTTGACCGCACTTTGCGCGCCGCCATCAATCGTGGCGAAGTGATGTTTATCGACCAGCATCTTTCTGAAACTGTTGAGCAATTGCGCTCCAATCAGATCGGGCCGGTTGACTATGCGATTGTTGAAGCCATTGCCATTAATGAAGACGGCGGCGTGATCCCGACAACCTCGATCGGCAATTCGGCAAGCTTTGCTATTCTGGCAAAGAAAGTCATTGTAGAGATTAATCTCAGCCATCCGCTCTCGCTGGAAGGTCTGCATGATGTTTATATTCCGACCAAGCGCCCGTCCCGCGATCCGATTCCAGTCGTCTCCTGTGAGAGCCGCATCGGCACGCCATATATTCCGATTCCACCGGAAAAGATTGCAGCCATTGTTATCACTGAACAGTCCGACAGTGCCTCACTGATTGAGCCTGCCGACAGTGAAACCTCTGCCATCGCGGCTCATCTTACCCATTTCCTTGAGAGTGAAGTGGAAAAAGGCCGTCTTGATCTGTCGCTCAATCCGCTGCAGGCCGGTATTGGCACCATTGCCAATGCGGTTCTGACTGGTCTTGTCGATAGTCCGTTCAAGGGCTTACGAATGTATAGTGAAGTTCTGCAGGACAGTACCTTTGACCTGATGGATGCAGGCAAGCTCAGCTTTGCTTCCGCTTCGTCGATCACGCTCAGTCAGGCTTGCGGCGAACGGGTATTCGGCAATTTCGAGCGCTATAAAGACAAGCTGATCCTGCGCCCGCAGGAAATCAGCAATCATCCGGAAGTTATCCGTCGTCTAGGCATTATTGGCATCAATACTGCACTGGAGTTCGACATTTATGGCAATGTGAACTCCACCCATGTGGCCGGTACGCATATGATGAACGGTATCGGTGGTTCCGGTGATTTTGCCCGTAACGCCTATCTTTCGATTTTCGTCACAAAATCAGTTGCCAAAAACGGTGCGATTTCCTCAGTTGTGCCAATGGTGCCGCATGTTGACCATACCGAACATGATGTCGATATTCTGGTGACAGAACATGGTCTTGCCGATCTGCGTGGCCTTGCTCCGCGCGAACGTGCTTCTGTGATTATCGAAAATTGTGCACATCCGGATTATCGCCCGCAATTGCGCGATTATTTTGCCCGCGCCTGTGAGCGTGGCGGTCAGACCCCGCATATTCTGGAAGAGGCGATCTCCTGGTATGCGCTTAAGGAAAAAACCGGCACAATGTTAAAGAGCTGATTTGGCTCTCAGACTATATGCCTTGCAATAAAAAAAGCGCCTGATAAACGGGCGCTTTTCTTTTGTCTTATGTTAAGGCCTTACTCTTTGGAGCGCGGCACTTTCGGCACCGATGCCGATTTGCGCTTTGGCTCCGCTGTGCCTGTTTCGGCAACAGCCTCAGCCTTGGCAGGCTTTTTCTCCGGCTTTACAACCAGTTCTTCTTCCGGCTGCTCTTTCTGTGGCTTAACCGGCTTGGCTTTCACCACATCCAGCACCAGTCCAATCTTGCCATCAGCTTTTTCACCGGTCGTCACTTTGACAGTGCCGCCGTTTTTCAGCTTGCCGAACAGTAATTCATCCGCCAGCGGCTTCTTAATATATTCCTGAATGACACGACCCAGCGGACGTGCACCCATGCGTTCATCATAGCCTTTATCAGCAAGCCAGTTGACTGCCTTCTTATCCAGCTCGAAAGTGACGCCACGATCAGCAAGCTGGGCTTCCAGCTGCATGATAAATTTCTGCACCACTTTATGAATAACCGGCACAGGCAGCGGACCGAACGGAATAATCGCATCTAAGCGGTTACGGAATTCCGGCGTAAACAAACGGTTGATCGCCTCCATATCATCGCCTTCGCGACGGGTGGAGCCAAAGCCGATTGCTGCTTTTGCCAGATCTGCCGCACCGGCATTGGTGGTCATGATCAGAATGACGTTGCGGAAATCAATCTGCTTGCCATTATGATCGGTCAGACGACCATGATCCATAACCTGCAACAGAATGTTGAACAGATCCGGATGCGCTTTCTCAATCTCGTCAAGCAGCAACACGCAATGCGGATGCTGATCAACACCATCGGTCAGCAGGCCACCCTGTTCAAAACCGACATAGCCCGGAGGGGCACCGATCAGGCGCGAGACCGTATGGCGCTCCATATATTCAGACATATCAAAGCGCAGCAGTTGTACGCCCAATGTGCTGGCAAGCTGCTTGGCAACTTCCGTCTTACCCACACCGGTCGGACCGGAGAACAGATAAGAGCCGATCGGTTTATCCGGCTCGCGCAATCCTGCACGTGCCAGTTTGATCGCAGAGCTGAGCGATTCAATCGCCAGTTCCTGCCCATAAACCACACGTTTGAGGTCTTTCTCCAGACTGGCAAGCACTTGCTCGTCATCTTTGGAAACAGTCTTCGGCGGAATACGTGCCATCGTCGCAACGGTCGCTTCGATCTCTTTGATACCGATGACCTTTTTGCGCTTGGCTTCCGGCACCAGCATCTGTGCGGCACCACTTTCATCAATCACGTCAATCGCCTTATCCGGCAATTTACGGTCAGTGATATAGCGGGCAGAGAGTTCCACCGCCGCAGTCAATGCATCATTCGAGAACTTCACTTTGTGGAAGTCTTCAAAATAAGGCTTCAGACCACGCATAATTTCAATGGCATCCGGCACAGTCGGCTCAGGCACATCGATTTTCTGGAAACGACGTACAAGCGCTCTGTCCTTCTCGAAGAACTGACGAAACTCTTTATAAGTTGTCGAACCAATGCAGCGAATTTGACCGGAAGACAAAGCAGGCTTCAGCAGATTAGACGCATCCATCGAACCGCCGGAAGTGGCACCCGCACCGATAACAGTATGGATTTCATCGATGAACAGCACAGCACCCGGATAATCTTCCAGCTCTTTAACAACCTGCTTCAGGCGCTCTTCAAAATCACCGCGATAACGGGTACCAGCCAGCAGGCTGCCCATGTCTAATGAGAAGATTGTGTCATTCAGCAAGACTTCAGGTACATCGCCGTCAACAATGCGCTTGGCGAGACCTTCCGCAATTGCGGTTTTACCCACGCCCGGATCGCCCACATAAAGCGGGTTATTCTTGGAGCGACGGCACAAAACCTGAATAGTGCGGTTAACTTCGCTCTCACGACCAACCAGACGATCAATCTTACCGGCTTTGGCTTTTTCATTGAGGTTAACACAATAGGCTGTCAGCGCATCAATTTTCTTCTTGCTGCTTTCTTCACTTTCAGGCTGAGCCGCCTCTTCCTGATCATGCAGCTTATCATGTGTCAGATCATCGCTGACACCGGAGCGCTTGGAAATACCGTGCGAAATGTAGTTGACCGCATCATAGCGGGTCATCTGCTGTTCCTGCAGAAAATAGGCCGCATGGCTTTCCCGCTCAGCAAAGATTGCCACCAGCACATTCGCGCCGGTGACTTCATCACGATTTGAGGACTGCACATGGATTACCGAGCGCTGAATCACCCGCTGGAAAGCGGCTGTCGGCTTGGAATCTTCATCATAACCGGTCACCAGATTATCCAGTTCACGGTCAATATAATCTGTCACTGTCTTTTTAAGCTGCACAATATCGACATTGCAGGCACGCATAACTGCACCGGCGTCGCGGTCGTCAATCAGCGCCAGCAGAAGATGCTCAAGTGTGGCATATTCATGATGACGTTCATTGGCGATTGTCAGCGCCTGATGAAGTGCTTTTTCAAGGCTTTGGGAGAATGTTGGCATGGTACCTCACTTTTTCTCCATCACGCATTGCAGCGGATGCTGATGTTGACGGGCGAAATCCATCACCTGCGTCACTTTGGTTTCGGCGACTTCATAGGTAAAGATACCGCACTCACCGACCCCGTGATTATGAACATGCAACATAATGCGTGTCGCTTCATCACGGTTCTTCTGGAAGAAACGTTCCAGCACATGAATCACGAAATCCATAGGCGTATAATCATCATTCAGCAGCAAAACCCTGTAGAGGCTGGGCCGTTTTAAGCGGGTCTTTGTCCGCGTAATAACAGCCGTACCATTACCAGGGCCTTTCTGATCATCTTCATCATTTCCCTGCATAACAGGCTTATCCTGCATAACTGGCGAAGCCTGTTTTAAACGGTGTGCCGCATTCATTACTGACTATATCCGTCCTGATCGTATCTGTATTTCCGAAGTCACCCTGCATAACCGTTAAGCCATGCATTGTAGACCTATTATGTAGGTTGAAACGCGGCGATGTTAAGCCCCGAAATCCATAAAGCCTGACATGCCTGCATTTCTTTCCAGAGTACCCCGACTGCAGGAAAAAACCAGTATGAAACACATCTGTTAAGCAAAGTTTTCCGCAAACGAATCTGACTGTTTTCCATAAGGCAGAAAATTCATTCCCGCCCGCATATTGAATCACAAAGCAGCATCGAAACCGTCCGCGTCCTTTCAGTCAGCTTGTTCTACTCTGTTGAAGCCAGCCACATAACTTCACTTCTTAACAGTTTCAGGACAAATTAGCTGTTTTGAACAAAGAAAATCAGTTTTTGAGCCCAAAACACCCGCAACATATTATTTTTTAATTTTCGACAGAAAATTTCAATCAATAAATTTTTCATTTATTAGCAAGCACTTAACGCAACCCTGACAATTCTTACAGTGCAGTCAAACGGCGCTCAGGCGTAAAAAAGTGTCATATAAGTCAAAAAATCAGCACGTTTTTCCAGTCTATAAACGGATTGGTAAGGCTGTTGGCAATATGATCGCGGAAATGTTCGTGGCGTGTCCTTTGCGCCACACCTGAAAATTGGCAGTCCAGGTAGGTAAGTCACCGTGTATCATGCGTTCCGTCACGCCGCATCCGGCATCAAGATTGCGGCCCGCTCATTGTTAGCAGTAACAATGGTCGGCGCCGTATCTCTTACCGTTGTAACAGATTCAGCGCAGGCAGCGAAAAATCCATCGCGCCACGCAGCAATCGTGATCGACGCTAACACAGGTAAAACTTTGTTTGCTGAAAGCGCCGATGCCAAGCGCTTTCCTGCATCGCTTACCAAGATGATGACGCTTTACATGGTTTTTGAAGCTATGCAGGCCGGTCGCATCAACAAAAATACCAAAATCCCGTTTTCCAAATATGCAGCCTCCCGTCCACCGACAAAGATCGGTGTGGCAGCAGGCCAGACCATCACTGTTGAAGATGCCATTATGGCGCTGATCACCCGCTCCGCAAACGACGCTGCTGCAGCTCTTGGTGAATATCTCGGTGGTTCTGAACCTCGTTTCGCTCAGATGATGACCGCAAAAGCGCGCCGCCTCGGCATGCGCTCGACCACATTCCGCAATGCTTCGGGTCTGCCTAACCCGAACCAGCAGACCACTGCGCGGGATATGGCGATTCTCGGTATCGCTCTGCGTCAGCATTATCCGCAGTATTACGGCTATTTCGGCCGCTCCAGCTTCCAGTTCCGCGGCAAGACCATCAATGGTCACAACCGCCTTCTTGGTCGTATTGAAGGCGTAGACGGCATTAAAACTGGCTATGTTAACGCATCCGGCTACAATCTCGTCACCTCCGTCAACCGCGATGGTCGTCGTATTGTTGCTGTTGTTATGGGCGGCAATACAGGCGCATCCCGTGATGCGACAATGACCCGTCTGATTCAGGCGCATCTGGAAAAAGCAACACCATCGCGTCGTGGCAATGATGCCCTGCTGATGGCACGCAATGATGCACCGGCTGCACCGGCTGTCGCTGCAGCACCATCCCCGTTGCCACGCGCAGTACCGATTCCTGTTGAACGTGCAGACCAACCTGTTCTCGTTGCATCCGCTTCGAATTCTGCTGGCAATGCACAGGATGCCATCAGCGCAGTGATTGCCCGTCAGCCTCCTGTTCCTGCACAGCAGCCGGAAATGCTGGCGCTGGCCTCTCCAACACCGCGCCCTGCCGCTTCCACCTCTTCTCAGCTCGTGGCAATTCCGACACCTAAAGCGTCGATCCCGAATGTTGATCCGGTTACTACCGCTTCTGCTAATACAGCGGCTGCCCGTATGGGGCTGGCACCTAAACCTGTTGCAGCCGTTCGCAATGAACCAATTGCAGTTCCGCAGGAAAATGTACGTCAGCCACAGCCTGAGCAAACTGCTGTCGCTATGGCTGCTGCCAATGATGTTTCCGGTGCATGGGCAATCCAGATTGGCTCCCTGCCAAGCGAAAATCAGGCGCAAGAAATGCTGAACAAAGCTGCTCAGCAGGCTGGCAGTACATTGCGCGCCACCTCGCCGATGACTGAAACCTTCAACAAGGGTAACAACACTTTCTACCGCGCTCGCTTCGTTGGCTTTGAAACCAAAACAGCTGCATGGGATGCTTGTGATGCCCTCAAAAAGAAAAAATTCAGCTGCTATGCAATTGCCCGATGAGGCATTTGTTTAAAGCATAACCGTAAAGTGTATCGCGGTTACGCCCTTCGAAAAAGCGGCAGAGCATTTCGTATTATTCCGGTAACAGCCGGTTATGCTCTGACGCTGCGTAATATCCGAGATGACAAGCTTTGTGTTCAGCCTGTCATCAGTCTGGCAGACCATCTGCAAACCCAATGAGTATTGTGTAAAGGGTTTACAATGTCGAATATGCTCAACCTGTTCGGTTTCACCAATGTTGATCCGGTTGAATCCGACCACTCAAAATCGGGCAAAACCACCTTGCTCAGCGTGCATGCTTTGCGTAGTGCAGCAGCCCGTCTTGCCGATCTTCGTGCTGACGGTGCTTCGCTCAATACACGCGAGTTTGTCGGCCTGCTGGTCTGCAATGCTCAGCGCAGCCGTCGCATCAGCCTGCCGGAAGCATCCGTGCGTGTTGCAACAGGCAATATCAACGGACGCACAGCAATCCGTCTTAAACTGCGCTAAAGCATGTCACAGCTAAATGTATTCATTTTGAGCTACCGCGAACATGCGACAATTAAAAGAATCTAGAGCGAGCGCAATGGGTACGGTTAAACGCAACACGCTCTAAGAATAAGCTGTATTTTTAAATTAGACCCAGCGCCGCCAGTTCGCGGCGCAGCTCTACAGGCAAAGCCTGCATGCCACCGCCCGCTCCGGCTCTATCATCCTGCGGCACTTCTTCATCTGCAATATAACGCCAGCCCTGAAACGCTCTGCGGGGCTGCCAAATCGTCGGAATGACTTTCGGCTCCAGCACCAGATGACAACGGCCAATCCCGTCCTCACCCGTAAATGTGCGCACTTCCAGCAAGCGCTGGCGCGCCTGAATATTGCCCTTGATCACCCAATAGAGTGAACCGCCGTCAAGCAATTCCGCTTGGCGCTTCGGGACCATTCGTGTTGTATGAAACTGTTCCGGCACGATGCCATTTGCACGGCATTCCTCAAGGCGGAAATCAATCCACGCTGCCAGATCTTCAAGGGAATCACATCCCACACAAAGTTTTACAAGATGCAGAGCCATAACCGGCAATTACTCCCTTGCTCCGGTGATGTCCAGTATACAAGCAGTTACAACAATACAAACAAAAACGGGCAGGAGTTACCCTGCCCGTTTTTTAGATAGTAACCTGAATTAAGCAGCTGCTTCTTCAGCGAGCTTCTTTTCACAACGCAGCAGCATACCGAAAAGGTCACGCGGCTCATCCGGATCTGCCAGCAGATCAAGGTTTTCAAACAGGCCGGTTGATTTCAGCTTGTCATGCACGTAGCGCAGTGCCGAGAAATCTTCGGTTGCGAAACCAACCGAGTCAAACAAGGTGATCTGGTTCTGATCGCGGCGACCCGGTACAGTACCGTTCATCACCTGCCACATTTCGATAACCGGATGATCGGCATCGAGCTGCTGGATTTCGCCTTCAATGCGGGTCTGCGGCGGATATTCAACAAAGATATCGGAGCGCAGCAGAATGTCTTTGTGCATTTCTGTCTTGCCCGGGCAGTCACCGCCAACGCCGTTGATATGAATGCCGCTGCCGATCATATTGTCGGTCAGGATTGTTGCATTCTGCTTGTCTGCGGTAACAGTGGTGATGATCTGTGCGCCCTGCGCTGCATCTTCTGCACTGGTGCAGGTAACGATATCAAAACCAAAACGTGCGAGGTTCTGTTTGCACTTCTCAGTTGCAGTCGGGTCGATATCATAGAGACGCAGCGACTTCACGCCGAGCAGTGCTTTGAACGCCAGTGCCTGAAACTCGGACTGTGCGCCATTGCCGATAATCGCCATGGTCTGCGCATTTTCCGGTGCCAGATATTTGGCAACAACAGCCGAAGTCGCAGCCGTACGCAGAGCGGTCAGAATGGTCATTTCTGTGAGCAGAACCGGATAACCGGTATCGACATCAGAAAGCATGCCGAAGGCAGCAACAGTCTGCAGACCATCTTTCATGTTCTTCGGATGGCCGTTTACATATTTAAAGCCATAGAGATTACCGTCGCTTGTCGGCATCAGTTCGATCACACCGTCATGGGAGTGCGAAGCAACGCGCGGGGTTTTATCGAATTTTTCCCAGCGCAGGAAATCTTCTTCCACATAGGCGCAGAGTTCTTTGAGAAACTCTTCAATACCGATTTTAAGAACCAGCTTCATCATGTGATCAACACTGACAAATGGTACAAGATTCAAAGTTGTTCTGTCACGCATCAGGCTATCTCCCTCCGGTCACTGCCGGAACCTGTATCAGAGCAGTATCTTCTTCCCGTAGGGGAAAATTGCTCTGCTTGTTGAATGGCGCAATCTCATGAGTAAACTGGTTACCACTGATTTTGAAACTGCTTTTTAAACCAAGAAAGAGCGCCTGCTTACCTTCTGGCTTGCGGGCGCTCTGTTATTGAAACTTTCAGCTCTATGCGAAGCTGCGTGTCGGACGATCCATCACGCTCCGCCCCATCAGGCTGGCGATCAGATCGACCATCAGGAAGGCCGTGCGACCGCGCTCATCAAGGAACGGATTAAGCTCGACAGCCTCAAAACTGGTGACCAATTCGCTGTCATGCAGCATTTCCATAATCAGATGCGCTTCGCGGAAAGTCGCGCCGCCCGGTACAGTTGTACCAACAGCGGGTGCGATATTCGGATCAAGGAAATCCACATCAAGGCTGACATGCAGCAGACCATTGGCGTCTTTAACACGCTGCAGGAAGCGGTTGAGCAAGGCCACAACGCCGTGCTCATCAATCATGCGCATGTCATTAACTGTGACTTCAGTCTTGCTGATTGCAACACGTTCTGCCGGATCAACCGAGCGGATACCAATCATGCAGACATTGGCCGGATCTACCGGTGCCAGCACTTCAGGGAATGTGCCTTCAAAGCCCTTCTGGCCGGTATAATAGGCCACAGGTGTACCATGCAGGTTACCGCTTGTGGTGGTTTCCAATGTGTGGAAATCCGTATGGGCATCAAGCCACAATACAAAAAGCGGGCGTCCCAGCTCTTTGGCGCGACGGCTCAAACCGCATACAGTACCGGCAGCCAATGCATGATCGCCCCCGAGGAAAATCGGGAAACCGTCAGCACTATGGTCATAGGCAGCTTTATCCAGCGCCTCAATCCATGCAACGATTTCAGAAAGATTTTTCAGAGCCGGATTGGAATGGGTCAATGTCCGTTTTGGTGCCGGTTCTACATTGCCAAGATCGGTCACATTATGACCCAGATCTTCCAGAGCCTGTGTCAGTCCGGCAGCGCGAAAAGCGCTCGGCCCCATTTCACAGCCCATGCGTCCGGTTCCGTCCTGTACGGGTGCACCAATCAGCTTACAATGCATATATGTTCCTCACGACTATCATTTTCCACAAGCCGACCGCTCAAACGCAATCCGGACTGTGATTTTCCTGTATAAAATCATGAATCATTGGCAGAGTGGACAGAGAAGATTGGCAAATCTCCACAGATGCTTTATCAGAATGATTAGTTAAATAAACAAAATGGTAAGACCGTGGACGAACTCGACCAGAAACTCATCACCCTGCTCCGTCACAATGCCCGCCGCAGTATCTCTGATTTAGCACTGGATGCCGGTGTTTCCCGCGCAACCGCCCGCGCCCGCCTCGAGCGACTGGAAAAAGACGGCCACATTCTCGGCTATACGGTTATCCTGCGTGCAGACACTGTTGAGCAGGCTGTTCGCGGTATTATGATGATTGCTATTGAAGGCCATGTGACAGAGCGCGTGGTAAAAGCGCTGGGTGGGTTCTCGGAGATTTCGGAAATTCACACCACCAATGGCCGCTGGGATCTGATTGCGGAAATCAATGCCGATACACTCACTGATTTCGACAGTGTTCTACGCCGCGTGCGTCTGGTTGCGGGCATTACCAACAGTGAAACCAATCTGCTTCTGGCGACCCCGCGTAGCACCAAAGCGCGCCTGTAAACAGATTTCACAGTCTAAACACGACAAAATTTATCTTGTTTAGGCAAAACATATATGCAAAGCGCAACAAATACACTATGGCAGGCTCATTCGTTAATAAAGCCTGAACAACACATCCTCCCAAGGAGTTGCGCTTATGTCCGCTTATGCTGCCGGTGGTTCAGCCTCCGGTGCACGCACGTTTTCATGCCTGCAAAAATTTACAGTTTTATTTCTTACAAGCACCGTTTTAAGCACGACCGCCCTGCTGAATTTCAGCACTGAAGCAGCTGCCCAAACTGCGCAAAATCAAAAAATCACCGATAAACAGCAGCCAAAAGACGCAGCTTCCGGCACCGTCCGACTTAATACGATTACTGTCAGCACCGGCATGGTCGGTACCGGCAGTTATGGTACAGATGCTCCCAATATTGTGACGATCGATCGTGAGACGATTGATCGCGTGCAGGCCTCCAGCCTGCCGGAGCTGGTGAAGAATACACCGGGCGTTACAATGCTCGGCGGCGTACGCATTCAGGGACAGAGTATCGCAATTCGCGGTTTTGCCCGTCAGACAGATGTGCGCATCATTATGGACGGCGCTCAAAAGAATTTCGAACGCTATGATCAGGGCACGGTTTTCATTGAACCGGAATTGCTCAAAAGCGTTGAGATCGAAAAAGGAGCAACCTCCGTTAAATACGGCAATGGTGGCTTTGGCGGCACTATAAAAATGGAAACCAAAGATGCAGCAGATATGTTGCGCGATGGTGAAAACTGGGGTCTCTGGTCTAAAACAGCTTATCAGACAGCCAATAAAGGCTGGGTGCAAAGCGGTGCCATTTATGGCCGTACAGATTATAGCGGCATTACCTTTGACGGTCTTGCCGCGGTAACATGGCGTAAAACCGATGACATGCGCATCGGCGGCGGCGAGCGCTATAATTTCTCCGATAGCATGCTTACCTCATTTTCCACCAAAGGCAGCGCCAGTGCTGACGGTCATGAACTGAAAGCCACTGCAAGCTACGGCACGAGCCAGAACTGGGGCCCGCCTGCGGCTATCCGTGGTCAGGTGGAACCGATCGGCAGTGACGTTAAAAAATACGGATATTATGAAGCAATCCGCCGCCGCCTCGCCTGGCGAGATCTGAAGGATTTCAGTTCATCTATTGAACATAAGTTCAGCGGTGACAGTGATCTGGTCAATACGCGCCTGATGATCAGCTACGCTTATACATCAATGTTTGCGGAGCGTCCGGATGGTGTGAGCACAAGTGCTTCACTTGGTGGTAAATGGAATGAGTCCAAATATTCTGATTTGCGGATTGAAGCCGAGAACACTTCCAATTTCACGCTCGGCGGTTTTAATCACAGCCTGAATTATGGCATTCAATTGCAGAAGCACAATCGTGACATTGTCATGTATGCCGATAGCTATAAAGACAATGCCAATTATAATTATGGCTACTTTGCTCCGTATAATATGCCCGAAGGCAAGCAGGAAACGTTCAGCGCTTTTGTGATTGATAAGATTGCCCTGACTGATCAGCTGACGATTATTCCGGGTCTGCGCTACGATTATGTTCGCTCCACAGGCAAGCCAAACGCTGCAAAAACATATAATAATCCTGCAATTGGTCATGATTACAGCGCAGTGAGTCACGACGGCCTGACACCGGGCTTGAGCATAACTTATGATGCAAACTCAAGTCTACGTCTGTTTGCCGACTGGGCTTATGCTATGCGTATGCCGAATATTGATGAGCTTTATTCGACACAAAGCGCCAGCAGCAGTCTGCCACGCACCAGTCGCGGCCTTGAAGTTGAACGTAATAATAACTTTCAGATCGGTGTGGAAACGATTCACGATCAGCTCTTCATGAGTGATGATCAGCTAAAGATACGTGCAACAGCCTATTACAACCACGTCACCAATCCGATTAACAGACGTTTTGGCACCAAAAACGCTCCGGAAAAACGTGGTGATGGCGACACTTATTGGAATCTGCCATCCTATTATTCCACAGGCATCGAGCTTTCAGCGCATTATGATACAACCACTATGTTTGCTGATGTGGCTTTCTCCACCATGTATGGCAGCCGTCATGGTGCTCTGAATAACATCTATGGCTATGATACTTATCTCAAAGATCTGGCTCCGGCGACACTGGTTACCACACTTGGCTGGAAACTACCGGATCAGGACCTGACACTGGGCTGGACAGGTACATTTGTCGCCAGACAGACCAAAACACCACATAATCAGGGTGGCAAGGACTATGCCCGCCCAGAAAGTGCCGGCTATGGTATCCATGATCTGTTTCTTACATGGGCACCGCAAAGCGGTATGATGAAAGATACCAAACTGGATATCGGCCTCGATAATATTTTCGACAAGAAATATGAGCCATATCTAAGCGATGGCATTTCAGCGATGCCCGGCAGGAACTTTAAAGTCAGTCTCAGCCGACAGTTCTAAAAACAAAAAAGCCCCGCAGTTTGCGGGGCTTTTTATTAAGTTGTTTTCTAAATCAGAGAGATTTGGCCAAGCGGTCAAAAGCCATCAGCGTTTCGAGCAGACGCGGCATATCCTTAATTGCAACCATATTCGGGCCATCCGATGGTGCATTATCCGGATCCTGATGGGTTTCAATGAACACACCAGCCACACCGACTGCAACAGCTGCACGCGCCAGTGTTTCAACAAACTCGCGCTGACCGCCACTGGTTTCGCCACGGCCGCCCGGCTGCTGAACTGAGTGGGTTGCATCAAAAATCACCGGCGCGCCCATGCCAGCCATAATCGGCAACGAACGCATATCTGACACCAGTGTGTTATAGCCGAAAGATGCGCCGCGTTCGGTCAGCATCACATTCGGATTACCGCTTTCAATCACTTTGGCCATGACATTCTTCATATCCCAAGGTGCGAGAAACTGGCCTTTTTTGATATTAACCACACGACCGGTATTCGCAGCAGCAATCAAAAGATCAGTCTGACGGCAAAGGAATGCCGGAATCTGCAGCACATCAACAACTTCACCGACAACCGCACATTGTTCTTCAGTGTGAACATCGGTCAGTACCGGAAAGCCGAAATCCTTCTTGAGATCAGCAAAGACTTCCAGAGCCTTTTCCAGACCAATACCGCGCTGACCTTTCAGCGACGTGCGATTGGCTTTGTCAAAGCTCGACTTGTAAACCAGTCCGATACCGAGCTTATCTGTCATTTCCTTCAAGGAACCGGCCATTTCATAAGCGTGTTCACGGCTTTCCATCTGGCACGGGCCAGCAATGATCGACAATGCGCCCTTGTTGGAAAATACGACATTGCCTGACGGCGCCTTGATCTCAATAACAGAATTGGCAGTCATCTCTGTTCCTCAAATTTGAAAAGTAGCCTGACTTTTCAGAATAAATAATCACGCAGACTTAGGTGCACAGATAAGCGCAGAGCAGTCTCGTTCTCAGCATATGGATATTAGCTTGCGCAATATCCAGTCTCTTTTGGTAAAAGCAAAACGGGCACTGTTAAAGTGCCCGTTACATTGGTCAGACCAGACGGCTCTGGTTCATTGCCGCCTCGATGAAGGAAGCGAACAACGGATGCGGTTCAAACGGACGCGATTTCAGCTCCGGATGATACTGCACACCAATAAACCAAGGATGGTCAGCATATTCGATAGTTTCCGGCAGGACACCATCAGGTGACAGACCGGAGAATGTCAGACCGGCTTTTTCAAGCTGATCCATATAATCGATATTGACTTCATAGCGGTGACGATGGCGCTCATGAATGTCCGTCGTGCCGTAAATGTCAGCAATTCGGGTGCCGCTCTTGAGAACGGATTCATAAGAACCGAGACGCATTGTACCGCCGAGATCGCCTGATGCGGAACGTTTCTCCAGCATATTGCCTTTGAGCCATTCGGTCATCAAGCCGACAACCGGTGCCGATGCAGGACCGAACTCAGTTGATGTTGCATCTTTGATACCGGCAAGATTGCGTGCAGCTTCAATACAAGCCATCTGCATACCAAAGCAGATACCAAAGTAAGGAACTTTACGCTCACGGGCAAATTTAGCCGCGAGAATCTTGCCCTCAGCGCCACGCTCACCAAAGCCGCCCGGCACCAGAATGCCGTGAACTTTTTCGAGATACGGAGCTGCATCTTCATTCTCGAATACTTCCGCTTCAATCCAGTCGAGGTTGACCTTCACACGGTTGGCTATGCCACCATGGGTCAAAGCTTCGATCAGCGATTTATAAGCTTCCTTGAGGCCGGTATATTTACCGACAACTGCAATGGTCACTTCGCCTTCAGGATTATGGATACGGTTGGCAATCTCTTCCCAACGCTCCATCTGCGGCAGAGGTGCCGGTTCAATACCGAATGCAGCCAGAACTTCAGAATCCAGACCTTCTTTATGATAGGCCATCGGCACATCATAAATGCTCTGAACGTCCAATGCCTGAATAACCGCACTCGGGCGGACATTACAGAACAAGGAGAGCTTCTTACGTTCGGATTCCGGAATTTCGCGATCCGCACGGATCAGGAGTACATCCGGTGCGATACCGATAGAACGCAGTTCTTTTACGGAATGCTGTGTCGGTTTTGTTTTCAGTTCACCCGCAGCCGGAATATACGGCATCAGTGTCAGGTGAATATAAACGGCTGTCCCGCGCGGCAATTCATTGCCGAGCTGACGGATGGCTTCCAGAAACGGCATTGCTTCGATATCACCGACTGTGCCGCCGATTTCACAAAGCACGAAATCATAATCTTCATTACCATCCGTAATGAAGTTTTTGATCTCATCCGTTACATGCGGAATAACCTGAACCGTCGCACCGAGATAATCGCCGCGGCGTTCTTTCTCGATGATGTTCTGGTAGATGCGACCGGTGGTAATATTGTCCTGCTTTGTTGCAGAACGACCGGTGAAACGCTCATAATGACCGAGGTCAAGATCGGTTTCCGCACCGTCATCGGTCACAAATACCTCACCATGCTGGTAAGGAGACATCGTGCCCGGATCAATGTTGAGATAAGGGTCGAGCTTTCTGATCCGCACGCGGTAACCACGTGCCTGAAGAAGAGCCGCCAGTGCTGCTGCAGCTATGCCTTTTCCGAGGGAAGAGACCACGCCGCCTGTGATGAATACATATCGCGCCATGGGCTTATGTCGTTAGACTCTCCTGATTGATTCCGCCACAAAAAAATGCATTTATAACGGATTTTTCATTATTCTTAACATTTAACCGCCAAATCCATGGGGGATTTTTTGGTAAAACCCAATTTCACGCAACAACATCACCGTAAGGATTTTTCCCGACAGTGCTGAAATTACAAACTTTGCGTTGATAACGCGCTACAGAATTATGACCCGTAGCTCTGACCAAACAGATAGTGCTTCGGCAAACAAATTGCCACTGCTTATTCGTTTATCCCGAATAACTTTTTGTATTAAACGAAATTCAAACAACCAAAATGCAAAAAGCCGGCATCAGCCGGCTTCTGCGAAAAGCAGCAAAATCAAAGAACGACGACTGTCGCCCCCAGATTAACGCGCTCGTAAAGTTCCATCACATCTTCATTGGTCATACGGAAGCAGCCGTTTGAAGCCGCGCTACCGATTGTCCAAGGCTGAACTGTGCCGTGAATACGGATATAGGTGTCTTTATTGCCCTGAAACAGATACAGCGCGCGGGAACCCAGCGGGTTGCCCATACCACCATCCATACCGTTTTTAATGCGACCGTAATGCTGCGGATTACGCTTCACCATATCGGCAGTTGGAATCCAACGCGGCCATTCGCGCTTGGCATTGATTGTACCGCTGCCTTTGAATTCCAGACCAACTTTACCAACTGCAATACCGTAGCGGCGTGCAGTGGTTGGTGTTTCTACCAAATAAAGGAAATATTTGGACGGATCGACAACGATTGTGCCAACCGGATAACCCGAGAAAGCAACAGTCTGTGCCTGATATTTCGGATCAATATTATATTTGGTTTTAGCAACCTTCTGCGCAGGTGCCTTCTTCTTTTCAGATTTAGCGGCTTTGGGCGCTGCTTCTGTCACAGACTCAGTTGCTGCAGTCTGAGCAGAAGCCAGACCGGTCAATGCAGTAAAACTTAAGCACAAACCGGCAAATCCGGCGATGAGAATACGCGATGAAATCATGGGGCTTTCTCGAACACTCTTTTATGCGTATCTGATGAAGATATGCGGAAGATGATGTGTAAAACAGGTTACCTGCTGATAGGCTAAACTCTCACATCTCTCAACGGGCAATATGTTTCCCACAATCTAATCCCGTCATCTATGGCAAGCCTGCAACACTTTTCTTAAGAAACCTTAAGAACAAAAAAGCCTCCGCGAGGGAGGCTTTTAAAAAGTTCAATCTGACCGACTCTTACTGAGAGCTTGGAACCTGACTTGCAGGGGCTGCAGGCTGCTCCGGAGCAGCTTCAGGTGTTGTTGTACCGCCACCGAGCTGATCAAGAATACCATTGCCACCAGCCGGAGCTGTCTGGGAGTTGCCCGCAGGAATACGATTGAGAATATCTGTCGGACGCTCGCCGTTCATGGCCAGAATACCGAGAAGCAAGGAAGTTGCGAAGAAACCTGCGCCCAGAATAGCTGTTGTGCGGGTCAGAGCATTGGCAGCACCACGTGCCGACATGAAACCCGAACCACCACCGATACCAAGACCACCACCTTCGGAGCGCTGAATCAAAACAACGCCGACAAGTGCGAGAACGATCAGGAGGTGAATAACAATAAGAACGTTTTGCATGAGTTTCCGGACTGCTTTCTCATAAGAATAGAAAGGGCTTACTACACGGATTTATCCGACAATCCAACCCCCTGCAAACGAATGCTTGCAAGGGATCGGCATTTATTCAGGCTCAGAGTACGCGATAAGCGTCACAAATAGCAAGAAAATCAGTTGCTTTCAGGCTGGCACCGCCGACAAGCGCGCCATCGACATCAGCAACACCGAGCAATTCAACAGCATTATTCGGCTTGACCGAACCACCATAAAGCAAACGCAAATGTGCGCCTTTTGCACCAAAACGCTCAATCAGCTTGGAGCGGATGAAAGCATGAACTGTGCGCACATCTGATACAGTTGGTGTCAGACCGGTGCCAATTGCCCAAACAGGCTCATAGGCAACAACTGTATTTTCCGGTGTTACGCCTTCCGGCAGAGAATCCGCAATCTGCTGACCAACAATTTCAAGAGTCTGATCGGCCTGTTTCTGTTCGGCGGTTTCACCAACGCAAACGATTGTGGTCAGGCCGGCTTTCCATGCAGCCTGTACTTTGGCGCAAACGGCTTCACTGGACTCATGATGATCTGTACGGCGCTCGGAGTGACCGAGAATAACATGGCTCGCGCCTGCTTCTTTCAGCATCTGCGCAGAAATATCGCCGGTATGGGCACCTGATTCTGCTGCATGGCAATCCTGACCGCCCACACCGATCGCATCAGTCTCCGGCGTTGCAGCTGCACGCGAAATCAGAGTGGAAGGAACGCAGATCACCACGTCGAATTTACGACCAATATCGGTGCTGAGATTGGCAGCAATTGCACGCAGCTCTCCCAGCTGTTCGCCGGTGCCGTTCATTTTCCAGTTTCCCGCAACGAGCGGACGAATTTCCGGGGTCATTACACCCTCCTCACCAATGATCTCAACCGCATTTTATAGCGGATTTTGGCAATATCCGTGCATCATAGAGCGTCCGGACAGAGCCGATTTGCACCCTCGACTGATCCTGCCGCAATGTGCGCGACAGTTCAGAAGGCGATGAATTGCGACACGCTCTAGCAAATTCGTCTGTGAAAGCAAATCCCCAAAACGACGCTCACTATTCGTATAAACGGTAATAATGCCACAATTCTTTTGGTCATTCCTCGTCATAAGCAGGTTTCCGTTTGACTGCATACCCATCGGCGGCTATCCCCTTATTTAACAAAGTGAGTTTACTCCACAAAGGTACTTCTATGCTTGACAGCTTGCGCACTGCATCCAAATCCTGGGTTTCAAAATTCTTTCTCGGCCTTCTCGTCCTCTCCTTCGCAGCTTGGGGTATCGCAGATGTGTTCCGTGAAGGTTTTAGCGGCAATGCTGTTCTGGAAGCCGGAGGCTCATCTGTATCGCCGACTGAATATCGTCTGGCCTATGACCGTCAGGTGATTGCCGTCTCCAACCAGCTGCGTCAGCAGTTGACCCGCGATCAGGCAAAAGCGCTTGGTATTCCTGCACAGGTTACCGGTCAGCTGGTTGCCGGTGTTCTGCTTGATGAACAGGCTCGCCAAATGGGTCTGGGTATGTCGAAAGATCACCTCGCCCGTCTCACCGGTGAAGATCAGGCGTTTCTGGATTCAAGCGGTCGTTTCTCCAATAACCAGTTTAACGCTGTGCTGCGTCAGGCTGGCATGAGCCCGCAGAACTATTTCGACAGCCGCACCAAATTCGCACTGCGTCAGCAGATTGTTGAAGCGGTGTCTGATGGCATGGCTGCGCCGGATACCCTGTTCAAAGCACTGGCACTTTATGACGGTGAAAGCCGCACTGTAGATTATATCACGCTTACGCAGGAGAAAGCCGACACAATCGCAACGCCTGACGAAGCTGAACTGAAAAAATGGTATGAAAGCCATCTCGGCAATTACCGCGCACCGGAATATCGCAAAGTCAGCTATGTTCCTCTGGAAGCGCAGGATATTGTGAATGAAGCCGACGTAACACCGGAAGAAATTCAGGATTATTACAAGAAGAATGTTGCGCGTTTTTCCACGGAAGAAAAACGTACCATTGAACAACTGACATTCGCCAATGAAGATGAAGCGAAAGCTGCCGCTGAAAAAATCAAATCCGGCACCAGCTTTGCTGATCTTGTAGCGGAAAAAGGCAAAAAGCCTGAAGATGTTAAGCTCGGCACTTTTGTTAAAGGTGAACTGCCGGATGCAGTCATTGCTGATGCTGCTTTTGCAATAGCTGCCAATGGCACAAGTGATGTTGTAAAAGGCGCTTTCGGCCCTGTCATTCTGCACATCAGCGCTGTTGATGCGGCAACTGTTAAAACAGAAGCAGAAGTTGAACCGGAAATCCGTAAAACTCTGGCTCTGACACAGGCACTGGCCTCGCTGAATGCTGTTCATGACTCTTATGAAGAAGAACGTGGCAACGGCGCAACATTGGCTCAGGCTGCTGATAAGCTGAAGCTTAAAGTCAAAACTATTGAAGCTGTTGATGTAAACGGCAACGGACCAGACGGCAAGCCGGTTGCAGACCTGCCGCAGCTGCCTTCCTTCCTGACTTCTGTTTTTGAATCGGATCAGGGTATCGACAATGATGCATTGCCAACCCAGACCCGTGGTTACATCTGGTATCAGCTGGATGGCGTAACCCCTGCCCGCGACAAAACATTTGATGAAGTCAAAGATCAGGTAACGACTGAGTGGAAACAGGATGCTGCTGTGAAAGGTCTCACCGCTAAAGCTGAAGAGTTGCGCAAGCGCCTTGAAGCCGGTGCAACAATGGATACACTGGCTCAGGAAGCTGGTGTGGAAAAACAGACCAAGCGTGGCCTGACCCGTACAGCAACCGTTTCTGAACTGGCACCTGTTGCCATTGCCCAGATCTTCGGCGGTCCGGACAAGCTGAGCGGCGTAGCCAATGGTATCAATAAAGATACACAGATCCTGTTCCAGGTAACTGAAACCACAGAGCCTGCCGGTGTCAGCGCTGAAAGCCTGCCACAGGGCACCCGCGATGCCATTTCCTCGCGCATTGGCGATGACCTGCTGGAACAGCTGGTCGGCCGTCTGCAGAGCGAATATCCGGTTAAGATCAATCAGACTCTGATGGATCAGGCTTTATCTTTCTGACCTGAACTTACAGGCAGAATTTCTAAAAGATTCGAGTACACTATGTCAGATTTCAAAAGCTATATTGCCAAAGCTGTAACAGGCACTCCGCTCACACAAGCGGAGTCCAAAGCAGCGTTTGACATCATGATGTCCGGTTCTGCCACTCCTGCCCAGATCGGTGGTTTTCTGTTGGCTCTGCGCGTGCGCGGTGAAGCTGTTGCGGAAATCGCAGGCGCTGTGGAATCAATGCGTTCGAAAATGATCCCCGTCGATGCACCTGCTGGTGCGATTGACATCGTCGGTACTGGCGGCGATCAATCCGGCTCTTATAACGTATCCAGCTGTGCAGCCATCGTGACTGCGGGCGCAGGCGTAACT
Source organism: Bacillus subtilis (assembly GCA_021733665.1). Lineage (GTDB taxonomy): Bacteria > Pseudomonadota > Alphaproteobacteria > Rhizobiales > Rhizobiaceae > Pseudochrobactrum. Next base: position 302,273 of record JAHREI010000002.1, on the reverse strand, counting down.
GTTGCCAAACACGGCAACCGCGCTCTGTCCTCCCGCTCCGGAGCTGCGGATACGCTGGCAGAACTCGGCATTAATATTGAAGCCGATCCGGCAACGATCAGCCAGTGTATTCATGAAGCAGGTTTAGGCTTTATGTTTGCGCCGATGCATCACTCCTCTATGCGTCATGTCGGCCCTGCCCGTGTGGAGCTTGGCACCCGTACAATTTTCAATCTGCTCGGCCCTCTCGCCAATCCGGCAGGCGTGAAACACCAGCTCGTCGGCGTTTTCTCCCGCGACTGGGTTCTGCCGATTGCCAAAGTGCTAAAAGAACTGGGGTCAGAGCACGTCTGGGTTGTTTATGGTGATGGTCTGGATGAAATGACCACCGCAGGCACCACCAATATTGCAGCGCTGCATAATGGTGAAATCACCGAGTTTGAAATCACACCGGAAGAAGTCGGCCTGAAGCGCGTGGCTTTTGACGATCTCAAAGGCGGCGATGCCCAGCATAATGCGGCGGCACTGCTGCGTGTACTTGACGGCGAAGCCGGTGCTTACCGCGATATCGTCCTGCTCAATGCCGGTGCTGCACTGGTGATTGCCGGTAAGGCCAAAGATATTAAAGAAGGCATTGCCCTTGCTGCACAGTCCATTGACAGCGGCGCGGCCAAAGCCAAACTCGATCAGCTTATTGCTGTATCGAACAGCAAGACAAGTGAATAAAATGACCGATATTCTCAAAAAGATCGAATCCTATAAGGTTGTTGAAATTGCAGAAGCCAAAGCACGTTTGCCACTGGCAGATGTTAAAAAGGCTGCTGCCGATCAGCCGCCTGCCCGCGGCTTCCTTAAAGCACTGGAAGCAAAGCAGGCTGCCGGTTCTTTCGGTCTGATTACAGAAATCAAAAAAGCCAGCCCGTCCAAAGGTCTGATCCGTCCGGATTTTGATCCGCCTGCACTGGCGAAAGCCTATGAAGATGGTGGCGCGGCCTGTCTTTCGGTTCTGACAGATACGCCAAGCTTTCAGGGGGCACCGGAGTTTCTGAAACAGGCACGTGCTGCCTGTGCTCTACCGGCCCTGCGCAAAGATTTTTTGTTTGATTCTTATCAGGTCTATGAAGCGCGTCATTGGGGTGCGGATTGCATTCTGATCATCATGGCAAGCGTTGATGATGCAATGGCAAAAGAGCTGGAAGACACAGCCTTTTCGCTCGGCATGGATGCATTGATCGAAGTACATGATGAAGCGGAGATGGAGCGGGCACTCAAACTGTCCTCGCGTCTGCTCGGCATCAACAACCGCAACCTGCGTACTTTCGAAGTTGATCTTGCAGTATCTGAACGTCTGGCAGCCATGGTGCCGGATGATCGTCTGCTGGTTGGCGAAAGCGGTATCTTCACACATGATGATTGCCTGCGTTTGCAGAAATCCGGCATCTCCACTTTCCTGATCGGTGAGAGCCTGATGCGTCAGCAGGATGTGGCAGGCGCAACCCGCAAACTTCTGACCGGCAAAGAATAAGCTATGAGCAAGCTGACACATCTCGATGAAAGCGGCGCCGCCAATATGGTGGATGTTGGTGACAAGACCGACACTGTGCGCATTGCGACCGCATCGGGCTGTGTCATCATGCAGCCGCAGACACTTGAGCTGATCCTTTCCGGCAATGCAGCCAAGGGCGATGTTATTGGCACCGCCCGCCTTGCCGGTATTATGGCCGCCAAGAAAACATCTGATCTTATACCACTTTGCCATCCGCTGATGCTCAGCAAAGTCACCGTTGAGATTGAGCCGGATGAATCTTTACCCGGCTTGCGCGTCAGTGCGACAGTCAAACTCACCGGAAAAACCGGTGTGGAAATGGAAGCACTGACTGCCGTTTCAGTCACCTGCCTGACCATTTATGATATGGCCAAAGCCGTTGATAAAGGTATGGTCATCAGCAATATTGCCGTCGATAGCAAAACCGGTGGTAAGTCCGGCGACTGGCAGCGCTCTTAACATCCTTTCCGATCTTTTTACGGGAGAGAATTCATGGCCTTATTACCCGTTGATGAAGCTTTGCGTCTGTTACTGGCAGATAAAATGCCTTCCGGCCATGAGAATGTTGCATTGCATCAGGCAGGCAACCGCGTTCTAGCCACTTCGATCTTTGCCTCCTTCAATCAGCCGCCATTTGATGCCTCGGCTATGGATGGCTATGCCATTCGTTTTGCTGATGCAGAACAATTGCCGGTTCCGCTCAAAGTGATTGGTGAATCTGCTGCAGGTAAAGGCTTTGACGGCACACTGAAATCCGGTGAAGCTGTGCGCATTTTCACCGGCGCGCCTTTGCCTGCCGGTGCTGATACGGTGGTTATTCAGGAGAATACCAAACAGGAAAATGATCAGGTCACCCTGCTGGAAGATGTGGAGAAAGGTCGCCACATCCGCCTGAGCGGCTTAGATTTCCGTGACGGTGAATGCCTGTTACAGACCGGCCATGTTCTTGACCCTGCATCGCTTTCACTGGCTGCCGCTTCTGGCCATGCCAAGTTACAAGTCTATACTCAGCCACGAGCAGCTATTTTTGCCACCGGCAATGAACTCGTCCCTGCCGGTACGGTTCCGGCGGCAGATCAGATTGTCAGCTCTAATAGCTATGGCGTTGCTGAAATCGTGCGCCGTAATGGCGGTGTTGCGGAAGATTTAGGCATTGTACCTGATGATCTGGCCGAAATCGAACAATCCATCCACAATGTTGCGTCTTCCGATGCTGATATTCTGATAACGCTTGGCGGCGCTTCCGTCGGCGATCATGATCTGGTGCATAAAGCGCTCATCAATTGCCGTGTGGATTTAGGCTTTTACAAAATCGCCATGCGTCCGGGCAAACCGCTGATGTTTGGAACCCTCGCGCGCGATGGCAAAAAACCATTGCTGGTTCTGGGGCTTCCGGGCAATCCGGTTTCCAGCCTTGTCTGCTCTTATGTGTTTCTCGCGCCACTGGTTGCGCGTTTGGCAGGAAAAGCCCCAATGACACGCGTTGCCAGCGCGGTTCTGGCTCAGGATATGGCCGAAAACGGCAATCGTCGCGATTATGCCCGCGCTACGTTGACCTATGACAGTAACGGTGAATTGCTGGCAACCCCTCTGCCGGTGCAGGATTCCTCCATGCTGACCGTTATCACCCGTGCTGACGGCTTGCTGATCAGAGAGCCTTTTGCGAAGGCGGCAAAACGCGGTGACCGCTGCCCGATCCTGCTGATCCGTTAAAACTGTACAGCTTCAGCATTAATCCTTTTTAAAGCCTTGCAGAACAATACTGGAACATATAGTGTTCGTTCTGGGTTTGTTTTTATTAAATGATTCTCGCAACCGCGCCCCGTGCATGCGGTTATGCGTTTTATCCGCACGACTTCTGTATCTGCCGCAGATTCTGTCTGCCCGCAGATATGTCTTAGGCTTTGGGAGCGTATAATGCTGACGCGTAAACAACATGAATTATTGCTGTTTATCCATGAACGTCTGAAGGAAAGCGGCATTCCCCCTTCGTTTGATGAGATGAAGGAAGCACTTAACCTTGCCTCGAAATCCGGTATTCACCGTCTGATTACAGCTCTGGAAGAACGCGGTTTTATCCGCCGTCTGCCAAACAGAGCGCGTGCCTTGGAAGTTGTGCGCCTGCCGGATTCCATTGCTCCGGGTCTCAACAGCCAGAAGAAATTCTCGCCAAGCGTCATTGAAGGTGATCTCGGCAAAAAGAATGTCACCGAACTGCCTAAAAAGGCAGCTCCAGCAGCAGAAACTGATGCACCTGCCGGTATCAGCGTTCCGGTGATGGGCCGTATTGCTGCCGGTGTGCCGATTTCCGCTATTCAGTCCCAGACCCATATGATTACCTTGCCTCCGGAAATGCTTGGCAGCGGTGAACATTATGCACTGGAAGTCAAAGGCGACTCGATGATCGAGGCTGGTATTCTTGATGGGGATACAGTGATTATCCGTCGTGGTGACACAGCCAATGCCGGTGAAATTGTTGTGGCTCTGGTCGATGATGAAGAAGCGACACTGAAACGTTTCCGCCGCAAAGGTGCCTCTGTTGCACTGGAGGCTGCGAACCCTGCTTATGAAACCCGTATTTTTGGACCTGACCGCGTACGCGTACAGGGCAAGCTGGTTGGTCTGGTGCGCCGTTATTAACTGGCAATTATTACAGTGAAACCGGTGATTTATATCGGTTTCACTTACCTGCTGAAAACGATGCTTGTGTTTTTAAGAACGGCTGACATTCATCATCAGCGTATCTCTTTGATATAAAAATTTAATCTTCCAGATTACGCGCTGCGCGAGACCAGAGACGATATAAATGCCACGGCCGTTGCGGCTCTCCTACCGCGAAAACAATCTTTGTCTCACCTGCCCTATTCGCTCTGTTTATTGACTGATCACCGGCCAAAGTATTTTCAATTAGAGTAGCTGCTTTTGCAGTCTGAAGAACAGTCCGCTCTTGATTGATTTCTCGGCTCGAAGGCAGATAGATTTCAGCAACACCTTTTAGAGCCAGTTGCTGACGAGTGATGATAAGCGGTGACGTATCATTCCTATCTTGGTGTTTTGAACAGTGCATATTACCTGCAAAGGCGAAGATAATAATATCGCCGATATTACAGGCAATCTGCGCAGCATCGCGGTTTTCGGCATAGGCCAACACCTGTCCATTCGCTAAATCAAAGCTGCATAGCCCATCTATACAGATAAAACCTTCCGAGCTTTCTGTTCCTTTTTTGTCAGGTACGCTTACTTCTGTAATTTTATAGGCTTTGCGCCAGTTATCTGTTGTAAAAGCTGCAGGTCTCGGGCGGTTGACGTAGAGAATATTGTTCTGGCGAACAGCAACCAGCCTGGCATCTTCTGAAACGATAATATCCGGCAAATCCGTTGCTACGAGAGACACAAAGCCTGCACCTACAAACACCAGAGAGATCAATCGCAAATGGCTGGTCAGGATCATGGCAGACAGCATAGCCGCAGTCCAAAGCAGTAATACCGGCGCAGGCAGTAATCCGGGTATCAGATCAGGCGACAGGCCAGCTACAAAATGGGCAATCCACTTCACCAGCTCGATACCTTTACCCATCACCTGTAAGGGCAACCATTCAAGGCCAAATGGCATCAGCAAAAGCGCAATCACGGCAAAAGGCATAATCAGCACTGAGATCACCGGCAGAGCCAACGCATTTCCCAGCATGCCGAGCGGCGCCATGTTGTTGAAATGAAAGGCCGCATAAAGACCACTGGCCGTCCCCGCCAACAGTGACGTTGCGATAATGCCAATGAGCCAGCGCCGGACCGTATGAAATAATCCGGTTTGCCGCTCCATTTTCTCCGGATTTTGCCTTTTACGCAGCTTCACCCATGCAAATCCGGCAATAAGCGCTCCGGTGGCAGAATAGGACATCTGAAAGCTGGGCCCTAGAATTTCATGCGGCGTTACAAGAATACTGAACAAAGCTGCAATCGCCAGATTACGCAATGTCAGCGCTTTACGATCCATAATCACCGCACAAAGCATTACCGCCAGCATGATAAAACTACGCTGTGCCGCCACATCCGCACCCGATAGCGCCAGATAAAAACCGGAAGAAAACAACGAGATCAGCGCAGCAATTTTTTTGACCGGATAATAGAGCGACAAGGACGGAAACAACCCCGCCAGCCCCCGCACACTCACCATAACAATTCCTGCCGCCAGTGCCAGATGCAGGCCGGATATTGAGAGAATATGCGCCAGTCCTGCAATACGCAGCGCTTCATTAGTGGCTTCACTGATCCCTGCCCGCTGACCGGAAATCAGCGCGGCAGCCACCGCCCCTTCCTCTCCGTTTAATGCCTGCATAATACGCCCGCCTATCAGAGCGCGCAGTTGTCCAATTATGGCCTCCATGCTGGCCGACCAGCTTTTCTCCTGAGGCTCGCTGGCAATATCACTGTCTATCATTTCAGGCGTACCAAGATAAAATCCGTTACCACCATGTCCGCGAAAAAAACCATGAAATGCAAAGTCATACTGCCCTGAACGCACCGGCCCGCCATGCACTTGTAGACGCACCGCACCTTTCAGCACAGATCCTGTTTCGCTCAATGCCGGCAAATCCCGCGCAGATAATCGCAACCGCTGTGGCGCATAGCGCAAATGCGGTTTTTCAGTCGCTAAAACATCGGCAACAATGCGCCAGCGACCGGCCTTACCGCCCTCCTCGGCCTCCTGTTCCAATGAAACAATCCGTGCAGTCAGCACCGTGGAAACCGCGCTACCCAGCATCACCGTTGCGTAGCGCTGTGTTTCCCATTTTGCTGCGGCCATTCCCGTAATAAAACTAAGAATCAGCACCAAACTGACGCGACGTATCAGCGTATCGCGCAGTAAAACCAATAACCAGCCAAACAGAAAAGCCGGAATAGCAAGCTCCACCCAATAGGGCTCCCGAGCCAATCCAAAATAATAAACGGCCCCCACACCTGCCATAATTGCAGTCAGCAGAAACACCGCTCCACGCTCATATTCATAGAGCAGAGCATCAATCAGACTAGCTTTGAAAGATTGCCAATGTTCCTGCCAAATAGGAGCATTGCTGCTCAAATATTTCGTGGATTTTTTAAAATGCTTAGCTCTCGTAGCCCGCTCAATTTCAGCAGAACTATGCGCGTCAGCATCCGGTTCTGCAAAACCGAGCATGGTTTGCTCAACTGTCAGCCTGCGTGAATAAGTGTTGCGGACAGCACTTGTCTGCGTCCCGTCATACACATCACGGGACTCACCTTTAATCTGATGTCTTCCATCCGCCCTGTCATTGCTGCCGGTCATGCTGTCTGAATTGCCCCCGCACCTGACAGCTGCACAATTAAACGTCCAAAACAGTAGTTTTCACGCAGGAATCTTGCACTATGCAGCGTTAAACACCGGTTCTGCGCCCTGATCCGCGCATCAAGTCTTGCACGCTGTGCTGCCTATGCTACATGAACAGCATAAGAAATCGAGAGGCGGCAAATTACATTCTTATCTCCATAAATTCGGATATAAGAGCATGAAATTGTAATTTTCCCGCAGATACGGAGCGACCGATGTCATCACCCGTTATTACCCGCTTTGCGCCTTCACCGACCGGATATCTCCATATCGGCGGCGCACGTACAGCGTTGTTTAACTGGCTTTATTCCAAACATACCGGCGGCAAAATGCTGCTGCGCATTGAGGATACCGACCGCGAGCGTTCAACAGAGGCTGCAACCGCCGCTATTCTTGAAGGCCTGACATGGCTCGGCCTGACATGGGACGGCGATGCAATCTCCCAGTGGGAACGTGCACCACGCCATCGCGAAGTTGCTGAAGAACTGGTGAAAGCCGGTAAAGCCTATTATTGCTACGCCTCACCGGAAGAACTGGATGCGATGCGCGAACTGGCGCGCGCTGAAGGCCGCCCGCCGCGCTATGACGGTCGTTGGCGTGACCGCGATCCGTCGGAAGCTCCGGAAGGTGTGAAGCCGGTTATCCGCATTAAAGCCCCTCAGACAGGCGAAACCGTTGTACTGGATGATGTGCAGGGCGAAGTCCGTTTCCCAAATAAAGACCTGGATGATTTCATCATTCTGCGTTCGGACGGCGCACCAACCTATATGCATGCGGTTGTGGTCGACGATCATGATATGGGCGTTACCCATATCATCCGTGGCGACGACCACCTGACCAATGCCGCGCGCCAAACTGTTATTTATCAAGCAATGGGCTGGGATGTGCCTAAAATGTCCCATATCCCGCTGATCCATGGTGCGGATGGTGCCAAGCTTTCCAAGCGTCATGGCGCATTGGGTGTGGAAGCCTATCGTGCGATGGGCTATCTGCCGGAAGCTCTGTGCAACTATCTGGTTCGTCTCGGCTGGAGCCATGGTGATGATGAAATCATGACCATCGAGCAGATGATTGAATGGTTTGATACCAAAGATATCAATAAAGGCGCATCACGTTTTGACTTCCAGAAACTGGAAGCCATCAATGGTCACCATATCCGTGCCAGCGATTCAGAAACGCTCACTCAGGCACTGATTGATGTTCTGCCTTATATTGAAGGCGGTGCGGAACTGCAGGCTCTGCTCACCGATGAACGTCGTGCGCAGCTTGTTGCAGCAATGCCCGGTCTGAAAGACCGTGCAAAAACGCTGGTAGAACTGGCTGATGGTGCGAAATTCCTGTTCGTTTCCCGCCCGCTTCCACTGGATGAAAAAGCTGCCAGCCTGCTCAATGAAGAAGGCCGTGCAATTCTCAAGGCTGTGCTGCCACAACTTGAAGCTGCGGAATGGACTGCCGAAGCACTCGATGCTGTTGTACGTGCCCATGCAGAATCAACCGGTCTGAAGCTCGGCAAAATTGCCCAGCCGCTGCGTGCAGCTCTCACCGGCCGCGCCACCTCACCGGGTGTTTTTGATGTTCTGGTCGTTCTGGGGCGCGAAGAAGCACTCGGACGTATTCAGGATCAGGCTGTTTAAATCTAATTTGGCCGCGCTTTCTCGACTAAGCGCGGCCAAAACACGGTGTTGTGAATTTCACAGACCGGCTTCTGTCGTAAGAATGGCCACTTGACAGAAATTTGTTCATACAAACCCGAATTTCTGCATTGCAACGCACGGCTTTTACGATAATTTGAGCCAAGAATTTTCAGGTTGTCATTCATAAATATCATGAATTTTACGTGACAACCGGCTTAGGATATTTTTCAAACTGGCAGCGCCGGTAAAAATACCCTAACTGTATGTTTCTACGCATAATACCGTAAGTAATACCCGTTTTCGGCATTATGCTCCAAATTTACTGCTATCCACGAGCAGTGAGCGCGATGATGAAAGGAACCAGTATGTCTAATACGACAGCGACAATCACGCTAAATGGCACTTCTACCGAATTGCCGGTCCGCAAAGGTACAATCGGACCAGACGTCGTCGAAATCGGCCCGCTTTACAAGAATACAAATTCCTTCACATACGATCCTGGTTTCACATCAACAGCTTCCTGCGAATCCAAAATCACTTATATTGATGGTGATGAAGGCGTTCTCCTACATCGCGGTTATCCGATCGAACAGCTCGCCGAACAGGGCGATTTCCTTGATACCTGCTACCTGCTTCTCTACGGCGAACTGCCGACCAAGACCCAGAAAGCAGATTTTGACTACCGTGTGACCCGTCACACAATGGTCCATGAGCAGATGGCCAAATTCTTCACCGGCTTCCGCCGCGATGCGCATCCGATGGCCATTATGGTTGGTTGCGTTGGCGCCATGTCCGCCTTCTACCACGACTCAACCGACATTACTGATCCGCATCAGCGTATGGTTGCCTCGATCCGCCTGCTGGCGAAAATGCCGACACTGGCTGCAATGGCCTATAAATATCATGTCGGTCAGCCTTTCGTATATCCAAAGAACGATCTTGATCTGGCTTCTAACTTCCTGCGCATGTGCTTTGCTGTGCCTTGCGAAGAATATAAGGTCAATCCGGTTCTGGCACGCGCCATGGATCGTATCTTCATCCTGCATGCTGACCACGAGCAGAACGCATCGACATCGACTGTTCGTCTCGCCGGTTCTTCGGGTGCGAACCCGTTTGCATGTATCGCTGCCGGTATTGCCTGCCTCTGGGGCCCTGCCCATGGTGGTGCTAACGAAGCTGCATTGAACATGCTGGCTGAAATCGGCTCGGTTGATCGTATTCCTGAGTTTATTGCCAAGGCAAAAGACAAGAACGATCCGTTCCGTCTGATGGGCTTCGGTCACCGCGTTTACAAAAACTACGATCCGCGCGCCCGCATCATGCAGAAAACCACGCATGAAGTTCTCGGCGAACTCGGCATCAAAGATGATCCGTTGCTCGACGTTGCGATGGAACTGGAAAATATTGCACTGACTGATGAATATTTCATCGAGAAGAAGCTCTATCCAAATATCGACTTCTATTCCGGTATCACTCTGAAGGCTCTCGGTTTCCCGACAGAAATGTTCACAGTTCTGTTCGCAGTTGCCCGTACCATCGGCTGGGTTGCCCAGTGGAAAGAAATGGTTGAAGATCCGGCTCAGAAAATCGGCCGTCCGCGCCAGCTTTACACAGGCCACGCACAGCGCGATTTCGTACCGCTGGCAAAGCGCAAATAATCAGTGTCTCACTGATGAAAAAGGCTCCTTCGGGAGCCTTTTTTATTTGCTGCATAGGATTTTGCGTTTTTCTCACGCAATATGAACGTAAATAAACCACAGACATCAGCCTAAAATTGCCCGTAACATATCCGTTTTACATCCGATATGCGTAACTGCCGATCAGCAGGGAGCCAATCTTATGTCGAAGTCATTTTTCAAATCCGGCATTGCAGCATCTGAAATTACCAGTCAGTCATTTTATTTGCGCAGGCGGGAGTTTATTAAAACCGGCATAGCTGCCGGCATTGGTTTATCTCTGGGCGGTCTGTTACCGGATATTGCCTCAGCAAACGATAGCGCAAACGGTTTTAAAACCGATGAAAAACTGACACCGAAAGACTCAGTGCTCACCTATAATAATTTTTATGAGTTCGGCACCGGCAAGTCTGATCCTTCAAGCTATTCCGGCGATTTCAAACCCCGCCCGTGGACGATTGAAGTCAGTGGCATGGTGGCGAAACCTGCGACTTTCGACATTGATGACCTGATAAAAACCATGAGCATTGAAGAGCGCATCTATCGTATGCGCTGCGTTGAGGCATGGTCGATGGTTATTCCATGGCAAGGTTTCCAACTCTCAGAACTGCTGAAACGTGTTGAGCCGCTGGGATCTGCCAAATATGTTGCCTTTGAAACAGCTCTGCGCCCCAAAGAAATGCCAGGAGTCGGCGGTGCCTTTCCGGTTATCGACTGGCCATATCGCGAAGGCTTACGCCTTGATGAAGCGATGAACCCGCTGACATTGCTGGCAACCGGCCTTTACGGAGAAAATCTCGCCAATCAGAACGGCGCACCGGTGCGTCTTGTTGTACCGTGGAAATATGGTTTCAAAGGCATCAAGTCGATTGTCAAAATCACACTGACAGATAAAGAGCCGCTGACTGCGTGGAAGATGCAGAACGCCTCGGAATATGGCTTCTATGCCAATGTTAATCCGGCAGTGGACCATCCGCGCTGGAGCCAGAAGACCGAGACACGGATTGGCAGCGGCAGCTTCTTCTCACCGGACAGGCGCGATACACTGCCATTTAACGGCTATGGCGAGCATGTTGCCCAACTCTATAGCGGCATGGATCTGACCAAAAACTATTAAGCTGAGACAATCCGGATGACAGTAAACAGCACAGTTCTGCCCCGTACTGCCCGCAAAGCACCGGTCAAAATACCGAATAATCTCTGGTTGCGCTGGGGGATTTACGTTGTTGGTCTCGCGCCGGCCATCTGGGCATTCTGGCTTGCAGCCAATAATCAGCTTGGCGCAAATCCGGTCAAAGAATTTGAACATATTCTCGGGCTTTGGGCACTGCGTTTTTTAATTCTGACTTTGCTCGTCTCACCGCTGCGTGATTTGTTTCGGCTCAATTTCCTGCCCTATCGCCGTGCGCTCGGTCTGCTGGCCTTTTATTATGTCGCTATGCATTTTGCCACTTATGTCATTCTTGATCGCGGGCTGAACTGGCCGGAAATTGTGAAAGACGTCACACAACGCTGGTTTATCATCATTGGCTTCGTAGCTTTTATTCTGATGATCCCGCTGGCTTTGACCTCGAACCAATGGTCAATCCGCAAACTGAAAAACAAGTGGCAGAGCCTGCATCGGTTGATTTACATCATTGCCCTTGCCGGAAGCCTGCACTTTCTGATGTCCGTGAAAAGCTGGCCGACAGAACCTCTGGTCTACGGGCTGATCATCATTGTACTGGTTCTGTGGCGCCCCATTCGCAAGCCCTATCTGGCCTATAAAAAAAGCTGACCGGCCAATAATCGGTCAGCTTTATCTTATTTCTTGGTAGCCGCTGATTTTACCAGCGTTTCACCATGCGCGAAGCACACAGGAATGCCAGAAACGGCCCTACGCCAAAGCTGAGGAATAACCAGAATGCAGCACTGGATGTACCGGCAACGCCGCCCGGTACAGTCAGACCACCAAGGCTGGTGACCATACCGGCCATAGCTGCGCCAAGTCCGGCAGAGAACAACTGCACCGTGGTAATCGCTGTTGATGCCAAATCCTTCTCATCGGCTGGTGCAACTTTAAGCACGCGGGTCAGCAAATGCGGCCATGTCATACCAACACCACAACCCACAGCAATAAATCCGGCGCAGAGCGGCAACAGTTCGAAATAGGTACCGCCGCTGGCAATCGGCAAAAGCAACAGTAACAACACCATGCCCGCAAAAGATGTCAGCGGGCCGATAATGATCACATCACGAACGCGACGCGAATTAATACCGGAACTCATGATCGAACCGATCGTCCAACCTGCCCCCATAAGAGCAGCCAGATAACCGGCAACCAATGGCGACTGGTGATGCAGCACCTGCAAGAACAACGGAATAAATACTTCCACTGATGTGACTGTCAGAGCCAGCAAGGACATGGTTACAATAACAGGCCCCAGCGGTTGGCTGAAGCTGAAAGAACCACGCGGCAACAAGCGCTTGCTACTGGTTGCATCCAAACGGATCATAATAGCAATCAGAACAATTGCCGTGCTGATACCGATTACGTTCCAGATCACTTCATGGCTGATACTACCGAGCGATACTGCAAAAACGGCTAATGTCAGTAAGGCAAGCTGCGCAAATGGCAGACGCGCTGTGTCTTTTTCTTCATGACGTACATCCGGCAGTACAAACAGCGCCATAGCAGCGAAAAGCAGAGCTGCAGGGACAACCGACCAGAAAGCCGCACGCCACTCACCCAGCTCGGCAAAAATCCCGCCAACTGCAGGGCCAACCAATGTCGCAACACCCCACATACCGGAAATCAGCGCCATAGCGCGCGGCCACAGCGCTTCAGGAAACACGATGCGGATCATTGCATAGGACAAAGCCAGCATAAAACCGCCGCCAAAGCCCTGAATGAAACGACCGACCAACAGAATCTGCATGCTCGGCGACAAAGCGCAAATCAGCGTACCCAGAGCGAAGACACTTGCCGAAATCGCATAGGCTCTGCGTGGACCTACGGCACGCAGAAGTTTAACGGCCAGCGTAGAGCCTATAATTGAGGCCACTACAAAGAGTGTTGTGTTCCACGCATAATAATCCAGCCCGCCAATATCCGCGACCACCGACGGCAGAATAGTTGTTGCAATATAAACATTAATAGCATGGAGTGCGACGCCGCCTGCGAGCGCCAGCGAACGAATGGCATTTTTTCCAGTCAACAAATCTCCCCAACCAACTTTGTGGTGACTGGTGAGTGGTGCCGGGTCAGACATTTTATTCTCCGGAACAGCTATCAAAAACCATGAGTTCCGGCGGGAATGCGCCTGTGTTTCTCAACAATTTTAACCGAATTATGCCGGTCGGGTTGCAAAGCCCTGATAAAGCCGATAATTAAGCAAGTAGATACTTGGAATATTCAGCAGGAGATCAAATGTCAAGTTCTGACATTATCACTTTAGACGAATTAACCGGCGCTGCACAACAAAGCACAGCCGGACGTCTGCTGTTTATTCTCAAAACGCGCGGCCCGCAAACAATATCTGCTTTAGCGAGTATCATAGGCACCGGTGCGGAGAACATACGCCAGCAATTGCAAAGATCTGTGACAGAAGGGCTGATTGAACCCTATGCCACAGAAAAAAAAGCCAAAGCAGGCAGACCGGTGCAACTCTGGCACCTGACTGAAAAAGGCAACAATCAATTCCCTGATACACATGCTGAATTAACCGTGGCTCTGTTGCGTCATATGAACAGCATTGACCCTGCCCTCACTGACCGGATTATCACTTTGCGCGAACAGGAAATGCTGGCAGGTTATCAAGCAAAAATGCAGCATATGTCTGCGCTTGAGCAACGCATTGACTGCCTGTCCCGATTGCGTAGTCAGGAAGGCTATATGGCAGAATGGTCAAAACAGCCGGATGGCTCATGGCTGCTGATTGAAAACCACTGCCCTATCTGCGCTGCCGCTACAGCCTGCCAGAAATTTTGCCGCTCAGAGCTCAACATTTTTCAGACCATTCTTGGCAATAGCTGTAAAATCGAGCGCTGCGAACATATTCTGCTTGGCGCACGACGTTGCGCTTATCGTATTACTGAGACCCAATAAAAGAACAAAGGCAATCCGGTAAAATACTGAATCGCCTTTGTTATACTCAGACGACCATATTATTACGGAGCTGATAGTTCAGGAAATTTCACACCCAACTGATCAAGATAAGTCGGGTATTTCTCTGCATCATAATAGAGCTTCTGCATTTCCGGACGAAACTGCTGCATGATCTCGGTATTCAGCTGAATTTGCGGCTTGTCATCCGCACCAAGCATCGGCAGATACTTCTGATCCTTCTGCTGCACATTGGTGAAATAGTCCTGTGCCGCAGATACCAGCTCCGGCTTGGTCAGAAGATCAACGCCGGTCATGGCAATTACCTTCGATCCGGCGACAACGCCCTTATGAGCAATTGGTGTGGCCATCGACATCGCATTTGACCAGTGATGTCCCGGAAGATTCGGAATATTTGACGGATAATTCAGCGTAATTGTCGGCACAATCCATGACACATCGCCGATATCATCCGAGCCACCGCTTTCCAGTTTTTCCGGTGGTGGTGCCAATTTCTTCAGTTCTGTCGCCAGCCCGTCTTCCTTGCCTTTCACCGCCTTCTGCACAGCTTTGGCAAAACTGTTTTCATCCTCTGTCCATTCCGGCAGACCAACCTCGAGAATATTGGCATAGGCTGCCTCCGCCATAGGCTTGTTGAAATGGCGCGGTGCAGCAGTGCCGATAATCTGCCGTTCCACTGTTGTGTCAGACATTTTTGCCGCTGCTTCAGACATGGTATTGGCTATCGCAAAGTTCTTGGCGATATTTTCGAAATCCGTCTCGCGGATAAAATACCAGACACTGGCAACAGACGGCACAACATTCGGCTGATCGCCGCCGTCAGGGATCACATAATGCGAGCGCTGTTCAGGCCGCAAATGCTCCCGCTTCATATTCCAGCCGATATTCATCAGCTCTACGCCATCAAGCGCACTGCGTCCGCGCCATGGTGCACCCGCGGAATGAGCAGACTCGCCGCCAAATGTATATTTGACCGAGACCATCCCCGTGCCGTTAGCTGCGCCCCACGAGGTTTGCAGATTATTGCCGACATGGGTGAACATCACCACATCCGCATCTTTGAACACGCCGTCACGCACCATATAGGCTTTGCCGCCCAGCAGTTCCTCAGCCACCCCCGGCCAGAGCACCAGCGTGCCGGAGAGTTTTTCCTTCTCCATCAGGTCTTTCATCGCCAAGGCTGCAACCACATTCACAGCCTGTCCGGAATTATGACCTTCCCCATGACCGGGTGCGCCCTCAATCATTGGCTTGCGATAGGCAACACCGGGCATCTGAGACGTTTTTGGCAGACCATCAATATCACTGCCCAGTGCAATCACAGGCTTACCGGAACCCCATCGCGCCACCCAGCCGGTCGGCAGACCGGCAACGCCGCGCTCAATGGTAAAGCCATTCTTTTCCAGAATATCCGTGATGTATTTTGAGGTTTCCACTTCCTGAAAAGCCAGCTCACCAAAGCTGAAAATTGAATCCGTCATCTCCTGCGCAAGCTTGGCGCGGCTCTCCACGCCCGCTGTTACTTGCTGCTTATAGGCTTTGACATCCTGCTCTGATTTTTGTGCTGCGGCCTGACTGAGTAAAGAGGCCGACATCATAAGGCTGAGTGCAATTTTAGACGAGAGAGTACAAGACATGTAGAACTCCGTTACTGAATTTGCCTGAGATTATGTGACAGTTACCCGCAGACAATTCATCATAAAAACGCCATACACAACCCTTAAAATAACAATTACAAGCTTTTGATTTTACTGTATTTATTGTCATTTTAACAATCAATGAATATCGAGTTTCATTTCCCAAAACCAGCCTTTCAGTTACACGCAGTCCTTTTCATTACCCCGAGAAATGAAAGCCGGTATGCGTGAGGCTACAATCCGGACTGTCCGGAAAACTATGCTCTGTTACCGGCTGGATTTAGCTTTTTGTTATTGCCGGTTTCGCAACTTTCGCCGTTTCAGCCTTTCAAGCAATTTCTATACTGACCCATAATTTGCCGCATCCATAAGCACCCTCATCCAGAGGGAAAAGGCAAACGGGAACCCAGTATGAAAAAGCTCACTCACCTGTCCAAACTCAGCATTCTGACACTTGTCCTCCTGTCGTCTTCTGCCGCCTATGCGCAAGCTTTGCAGCTTAACGGCACAAAGCTCACCACTGCACAGGTGGCAGAGTTCGCAGCGAACAAAAATGAAAAAGTCGAAATCGCTCCGGAAGCGGCACAAAAAGTCAACCATAGTTTTGATCTGGTGATGGAAGCCGCCTTGCAGGGCACCGCCGTTTACGGGCTGAATGTCGGCGTGGGCTGGAACAAGGACAAACCGGTTTTCAAAGAGGTTAAAGGCCGCCGCACGCTGGATGAGGAATTGCTGGCACTTTCCCGCCGCTTCAACACCAGTTCGCTTCATGCCCATGGCGGCGGTATTGGTGAGGCTATGCCTGCGCAGGCAGTACGTGCCGGTATGCTGATCCGCCTCAATGAAATGCTCGGCGGCGAAACCGGAACACAGCTGAGTGTGGTGGAAGCCTATCGCGATTTCCTCAATCACGACATTATTCCGGTTGTGCCGGAAAAAGGCTCTGTTGGTGAAGCTGATATTACACTCGCCTCCCATATCGGTCTGGCGATGATCGGCGAATGGTTCGTCGATTATCAGGGCAAGCGCATGCCTGCGGCAGAAGCTCTGAAGCTGGCTGAGCTGCAACCGATTGAGCCGGTCGGTAAAGACTTCCTCTCCATTCTCAGTACCAATGCACTGACTGCCGGTCAGGCCGTTTTGCTTGCAGAAGAAACCCGCCATTATCTGGAAGCCGCCACAGCCGTTTTTGCCCTGTCGCTTGAAGGTTATAACGGCAATGTCGCGCCTTTCCTGGCTGAGACAACCGAACTGCGCCCGTTTCCGGGTATGGTGAAGGCGGCAACAGATATTCGTGCCGCGCTGGATGGCTCCTATCTCTGGCAGCAGTCTGACGGCCGCGCTTTGCAGGATCCGCTCTCCTACCGCACGATGGCCTATGCGCTTGGTAATGCATGGGAAGCGCAGGCCGCACTCGAAGAGGCTTTGCATATCCATATCAATGCCAGCGATGATAATCCGGCCGCTGTGACTTCAGACAAGCCTGCAGAAAAAGCGGCTGACAGTCATAACCAGCTGCACAAATATCAGGTCGCAGGCGATGTGCATGGCGCGATTTATCCGACCGCCAATTTCGATATGCTGCCGGTTGCCACCCGTGTGGAAAACCTGAATGTCGCCCTCACCCGCTTAGCGCAGAACATTGTGATGCAGACCATCCGTACGGAAAATCCGGATTTCACCAAACTTCCGCGCTTCCTTGCCGGTCCTGAGAATGAAGGTCATGCCTTCGGCGCCATGCAGAAGCCGCTTGTTGCGCTCTATGCGGAAAACCGTCAGCTGGCCATGCCAGTCTCGCTCGACACTTTCGCCATGGCAGGCAATATTGAAGATACCGGCAATAATGCCCCGCTGGCTGTGAACAATCTTCAGCGCATTCTCAGCAATATGTACAGCCTGTCATCCATTCAGCTGCTGCATTCAGCACAGGCAGTTGATCTGCGTGGTAAAGTTGCGCTCGGCAAGACATCTGCAAAGCTGCTGGAAACCTATCGTGCACAAGTCAAATTCGTCGATCAGGATCGCATTTACACACCGGATTTTGCAGCCGGTGTGCAGGTGCTGCACGCGTTCACACAGCCAGCCACCAAGTAATTTTAAAATCGCATAACTGCCTGCATTCCAAAACAATGCAGGCAGCCAGAATGAGGAAATACCGCAATGCAGGATAAAGTCTTCAAAGGTAAAGTGGTTCTGCCTGATCAGATCATTGATAATGGCTGGGTTCTGGTCAGCGACGGCCGCGTTGTCCAGACCGGTCAGGGCACTGCCCCTGCAGGTGAAAGCCATGGCGGTGCGGATTATCTGGTATTGCCGGGTGCCATTGACGGTCAGGTACACAGCCGCAGCCAGAAAAATCAGGAAGAATTTATCTGGTCGACCCGCTCGGCCGCTGCAGGCGGTGTGACAACGATTGTCGATATGCCTTATGACGACGGCGACCTGATCGCCACGCCGGAGCGCTTCACCCGCAAGGTGGAAACCGCGGGTCAAGAAGCGCGCGTGGATTTCGCGCTTTATGCCACAGCGCATCCGGCAGACGGCACCAAGCATATTGATGGTCTGGTTGAAGCCGGAGCGGCGGGTTTCAAATTCTCAACCTTCGGCACCCATCCGGAGCGCTTTCCGCGCATTACCCCGCAGATGCTTTATGAGTGCTTCTTGGCCATTGCCCGTCATGGTCTGATTGCCGGCATTCATAATGAAAATGATGAAATGGTGCGCTATTACATCGATCAGGTGGAGAAAAGCGGCCGCACCGATTATCTGACTCACAGCATGAGCCGCCCGCCGGTAACCGAAACACTGGCGATGGCAGAAGTCTATGAAATCGGCGCCATGAGCGGTTGCGCCACCCATGTGGTGCATTGTTCCGTTGGTCGTGGCTATGAACTGGCTGCGGGCTATCGCGCACGGGGCTATGCGGCAACGGTTGAAGCCTGCATCCATTATCTGACCTTGTGTGAAGAAGATGATGTAAGCCGCCTGATCGGCCGCGCTAAGATCAACCCGCCGGTGCGCAACCGCGCCGAGCGTGAAGCGATCTGGCAGCAACTGGCCGCCGGTAATGTGACCATTGTTTCCACCGATCATGTGAGCTGGTCGCTTGATCGTAAAAACGATGAAAACATGCTGAAAAACGCATCCGGTGTTCCGGGGCTGGAAGCGCTTTATGCCCTGCTGCTCAAAGGTCTGGATGAGCGCGGGCTTTCTCTCAGCCATGCTGCCCGCCTGCTGGCACATAATCCGGCTAATCTGTTCCGTCTCGGTCAAAACAAGGGTGCGCTCGGTGCCGGTCTTGATGCCGATATCGTCTTGGCACGCCGTGATCCATACACTTACAAAGCGGCAGAAAGCGGCAATAATATTGTCGGCTGGAGCCCTTATGACGGCATCAAGCTGCCGTTCCGTATCACCCATACATTTGTGCGCGGCGAATGTGCCATGGCTGAAGGTGTGGTGACAGCTGAACCGGGTTCCGGTCGTTTTGTACGCCCTGCTCTGCGCAAAGGAGCCGCGTAATGGCGGCCTCCAATACGCTCGTCGATGGTGACCGGCTCTGGCAGGATATTATGGCGCTAGCCGATATCACCGAGCCGGGCAAACCTTACACACGCCGTTCCTTTACGCCGCGTTTTCTGGCTGGCCGTGCCTATCTGATTGAGCAGTTTAAAGCCGCCGGTCTTGAGGTGCGCATTGATACCGCAGGCAATCTGATCGGTCGCCGTACCGGTGCCAAGCCGCACGCTAAAACCATTATGATGGGGTCGCATAGTGATACTGTGCCATCCGGCGGACGCTTTGACGGCATTGCCGGTGTAGTGGCGTCACTCGAAGTTGCCCGCGCCCTGCGCGATGCCGGTATTGAATTGCAGCACAATCTGGAAGTGGTGGATTTTCTCGCAGAAGAACCGAGTGAATACGGCCTCTCTTGTGTCGGCAGTCGCGGCATGAGCGGTCAGCTCACCAATGCCATGCTCGATTTTACCGGCCCGCAGGATGAGCGCTTAGGCAATGCGCTGATCCGTGTCGGTGGTAATCCGGCCAAGCTATCAGAAGCTGTGCGCAAGGATATTGCCGCCTATCTGGAACTGCATATTGAGCAAGGCCCTGTGCTGGAACAAAGCAAAACGGATTTGGGTCTGGTGACCGGCATTGTCGGCATCACCCGTCTGGAAATCGCGTTTCAGGGTGCCGCTGACCATGCGGGCACCACACCGATGCATATGCGCCGCGATGCGCTCTATGCGGCGGCGCAAGCCGTCACTGCAATCCGTAAACAGGCCGAAGCTTTAGCATCCGAGCCGGACGGCTATTTTGTTGCCACTGTCGGCATTCTCACCCTTGAACCGGGCGGTGCCAATGTGGTGCCGGAACAGGCCAAAGTTATTGTTGATATCCGCACCGGCAAACGTGAAAAAACTCTGCGCTTTCTGGAAAGCATTGATGCGGCAACACAACTTGCTGCCGAAAAGGCCAATGTGGAGCGCAGCCACTTCAAGACCCTTTCCGACACCATGCCGATGGATTGTGACTTAGGCCTGCTGGATGATCTGGCAAAAAGCGCCGATGCGCTCGGCCACAGCCATCTGCAACTCGCCAGTGGTGCGGGGCATGATGCGGCCTTTATCGGCCAGCTGGCACCGGCAGCCATGGTCTTTGTGCCATGCCTCGGCGGACGCAGCCACACACCGGAAGAATGGGCAGAAAAACACGACATTGCAGCAGGTGCTGCAGCAATGTTTGCGGCAGTGCGCCGTTTTGACGAGCGCACACCGGTTACCAATCAAACGCATAACAGCATTTAAGAGGAGGCCATTATGGGGCGTATTTTAACATTGGATGACGTGGAATCCGCAATTGCAGGCGGTTCGGTCTTTGCAGCCGGTGGCGGCGGCTGGGTCGAGCATGGCCGCATGCTGGGTACTACTGCGGTCACCATTGGCCGGCCTGAACTGGTGGATATGGAAGAAGTATCCGACGACGCATGGATTGCCACAGCCGCTGCGATCGGCGCACCGGCCAGCACTACCCAGTGGGAAATGCTCGGCATCGACTATGTGAAAGCCGTTGAACTGCTACAATATGAGCTGGGCGACGAAGTCTATGGCCTGATGATCGGCCAGAACGGCATGTCCAGCACCATGAATGCCTGGCTGCCTTCCGCTGTTCTCGGCACCAAGGTGATTGATGCTGTAGGCGATATCCGCGCGCATCCGACCGGCGATATGGGTTCCATCGGCATGGCCAACAGCCCTGAGCAGATGATCCAGACAGCCGTTGGCGGCCATCGCGGTTCCAACTCCTATATCGAGCTGGTGACACGTGGGGCGACAGCCAAAATCTCGCCGATCCTGCGCAAAGCTTCCGATATGTCCGGTGGTTTCATCGCCAGCTGCCGCAATCCGCTGCGTGCTTCCTATGTGCGCAAGAATGCAGCGCTCGGCGGCATTTCCCGTGCCCTGACCCTTGGCGAAGCCATTCGCGCAGCCCAGAGCAAAGGTGCGACTGCGGTGATTGATGCAATCTGCAAAACCACCAATGGCAGCATTCTCGCACAGGGCAAAGTTACTGCCAAAAATGTGCATTACACTCAGGAAGCTTTCGACATCGGCACCATCACCGTGCGTGACGGCAACCGCGATGTGATCCTGCATGTGATGAACGAATATATGGCAGTGGATGATGATGACGGTCAGCGTCTTGCCACCTTCCCTGATGTGATTACCACGCTCGATACCAATGGCAGCCCTGTCAGTGTCGGCAATGTCCATGAGGGCATGGAAATTCTGGTGTTCCACATCGCCAAAACGGAAATCCCGCTCAGCGCCTCGGTCAAAGACCCGAGCGTTTATCCGATTGTCGAAAAGGCACTCGGCATTTCCCTTGCCGATTACGCACTGGCCTGAGTTATCAATACTGAAAGAAATACTATGTCCAAGAAACAATTTAACGTCACATCCGGCACCGAGCTACGCTGTAAAAACTGGCGCGCTGAAGGCCTGCTGCGCCTCATGGAAAACGTGCTGGCTGTGGGTGAAGACCCGGACAATCTGGTGGTCTATGCTGCACTCGGTAAAGCTGCACGCGACTGGCCGTCCCATGACAAGATCGTTGAAAGCCTGCATAAGATTGAAGAAGACGAAACCCTCGTCGTGCAGTCCGGCAAACCAATCGGTATTCTGAAAACCCATAAACAGGCACCGGTCGTGATTATGGCCAACTGTAATATGGTTGGTCAGTGGGCGAAGGCTGAAAATTTCTACGAATGGGAAAAGCAGAACCTGATCTGCTGGGGTGGTCTTACTGCCGGTGACTGGCAGTATATCGGCTCGCAGGGTGTTATTCAGGGTACCTATGAAATCTTCATGCGCATTGCCGAACAGAGCTTCAGCAATGATCTGGCCGGACGTCTGATCCTCACTGCCGGTCTTGGCGGTATGGGCGGCGCGCAGCCACTCGCAGGCCGTATGGCCGGTGCGGTTACCCTCTGCGTTGAAATTGATCAGGAACGCATTCAGAAGCGCAAAGATATCGGCTTCCTTGATGTGATTGCCAAAGATCTGGACGATGCGCTGGCGCAGGTCAAAACAGCAATGGCCGAGAAACGTGCCGTCTCCATCGGCGTTCACGGCAATGCCGCTGATCTTTATGAGCAAATTCTGGCACGCAATATCATTCCGGACATCGTGACCGACCAGACTTCCGCTCATGATCTGGTTTACGGCTATGTACCGGCAACCCGCTCGCTGGATGAAGCCCGCGCGATGCGCAAAAGCGATCCGCAGACACTAATGAATGAAAGCCGCGCTTCCATCGTTCGTCACGTTACGGCAATGCTCGGTTTCCAGAAAGCCGGTTCAGTGGTGTTTGACAACGGTAACCTGATCCGCACCCATGCCAAAGACGGCGGTGTGGCTGATGCGTTCAATATTCCGGTCTTCACCGAAGCCTTCCTGCGCCCGCTGTTCTGCCGTGCGATTGGCCCGTTCCGCTGGATTGCTCTGTCGAATAATCAGGAAGATATCCGCATTATCGACAATTACATCCTCAAGGCATTTGCGAATAACCGCATTGTCACCAACTGGATTCATCTCGCTGGTGAGAATGTGCCGTTTGAAGGTCTGCCAGCGCGTATTGCATGGCTTGGTCATGGCGAACGCACCCAGTTGGCACTCGCTGTGAACAGCATGGTGCGTGACGGTACACTGTCTGGTCCTGTTGCCTTTACCCGCGATCATCTTGATGCCGGTGCCATGGCGCATCCGAATATCATGACGGAAAATATGCGTGACGGTTCTGATGCGATTGCCGACTGGCCGCTGATTAATGGTCTGGCTATGTGCTCCTCGCAGGCTGATCTGGTCGCGATCCATTCCGGCGGCGGCGGCTATTCCGGCTACATGACCAGCGCGGGTGTAACTGTGGTGGCCGATGGCACGGGAGATGCAGATTCCCGCATTGAGCTGTCGCTGACCAATGACACTTCGCTCGGCGTGATGCGTTATGCCGATGCCGGTTATGAAGAAGCGCTTGATGAAGCGGAAAAGAAAAACATCCGTCACTTCAATCTGGCATAAGAAACCAGTTAATCCTCCCCCGTAAAGAAAACAGGCGAAACTCCGGTTTCGCCTGTTTTCATATATAGGTCGATTATGGTGTAAGTGCCTCGCGCAATTCGCGCACCAGCTCTCTTTCGGCAACTGTCAGGGTGCGGGCATTGGAATAGATCACAAACAATCTGCGCAGAATATGTGGCTTCAGCTCAAGGCTCACCAACGTACCCTGCTCCAGATCACGGCGCACAGCTGAGACCGGCAACAAGGTTGCCAGCTTTTCACGCCGGATCATTGCGATCATCATCGGCAGTGAGTTAATTTCAATTACTGGCTCCAGCGACAGGTTGTGCTCGCTTAATTGGGCTTCCAGCAATTGCCGGATGCCAAAGGTCATAGTCGGCAGCACCAGCGGAACCTGACGCAGCGCCTCCAGATCAACGCCTGTATCCTGAGAGAGTTCTGCTGCCAGATCAGGATGACAGATCAGCGACAGCGGCTCTTCAACATTGAGGCTGAAACGCGCCATATGCGGCATATCAGTTTCCAGCACGGCAAGACTGATCACTCCCGCTTGCACCCAATCCTGCAAAACACTTGTCGGCGCCTCGAGAATTTGCAGGTCAATCTGCGGGTGGCTTTTGCGCCAGCGCAGCACCGCATCGGTCATGCCTGCCAGCAAAGTACTCTCCTGACTGACCGAGGGCAGAACACCAATCCGCAAACGCGACCGGTTGCGCCCCAATGATCCGGCACTATGCACGGCCATAGATTGCAAGCGGGCTTCAATCAGCTCACTGCCAATACGAAAGATGCGCCCTGCTTCAGTCGGCACCAGACCATCGCGGCGGCGTTCAAATAACTGTTTGCCGATCACCTGCTCCATCTTACGCAGCTGACCGGTAATTGCCGGTTGAGCAACTTTAGCCACACGGGCAGCAGCAGTCAGATTGCGGTTATTGTCAATCAAACGAAAATAGCTGAATTGCCGTCTGGTCAGTTGCGGCTGATAGAGTGCTGAAGGCTCTCCGGATGCCAGCGCCGCACGGATACGGCGCACGGTTTCTTCCGCCACCGGATGCGGATCGGCAATATGCACCCGCACCTGACTGATAAGCGGCGGATCAAGCGGCACCAGTTTCAGGCGATGCAGCCCCATGCGGTTGGCAAGTGTGCTTTGCGGCACCAGAAAAGCTGTATCGGGATTCTCCCCGCTCAAGCGCGCCAGTGTGCCCGGATGATCCTGCGTAAAACGGATGTTTTTAACCGGATGCTGCTGTAAATAGCCTGACAAATCCTGCAAGAGCGGCTCCGGCAGCGCCGGAACAATCACCGGACCTGCAAGCATATCCTGCAAAGCAGGTGCTTCACCAGACTGTACCGGCAGGCTGCGCGCCAGCACCCACGGATCATCATGGATGGCGACACCCTTTTTCTCATAACTGAAAATAATCCGGCTGCTTTTCGCACTCTCTGTCAGCGGCAATGCGGGTTCACCATCCGCACTGCCCCAATGCGGCTCGATAAACACTTCCGGATAGTCTTTTTGCAGACCAACCAAAGCCGAGCTGATGGCCTTGGAGACATTGCCGAGCGAGAACATCAGTTGCACTTCAACCACCAAGTGGCTGAAATCCTGCTGCGGTGCGCCTTCTTTCATAGCCGCCTGACGGGTAAAGGCCTCTGCTTGTAACAGTGGAATTGCTGCGCGATAGAGCCAGCGTCCAGCGACAGTCGGTGTCAGTCCTGCGGGCACACGGCGGAACAGTTGCGCGCCGACTTCCTCTTCCAGATTCTGCAGCGCCACACTCAAAGTTGACAGCGCAATATCGAGAACCTCAGCCGCCTTGCTGAAACTGGTTTGATGGCAGGCCGCCACAAAGTAAGAAAGCTGCCGCAGCTCGATCATAGGCACAGACCTTCATCAGTGATTTTTACCAAGAATATCAATCCAATATGCCATAAATACAAAAATATTGTTCTACGGAAATACTATTTCGTTTTTCGCTATGGAGACATTCATTTTTTGTCAACTGCCGTCACAAAGTTAAATTGTTACTGTCTCGTATTGCTGGTGGGAGATGAGACATAAAAGACCACAGCCGGAATATTTGGGGGATTCTGTCATATGACGGACGTTACACATAATCAAACTATCAAATCGGACGCAAAGCCGAATTCCAATGCCAAAAAGGCTGTCGCTGCCGCTTCTATCGGTAATGCGCTGGAATGGTATGATTTTACAATCTACGCTTTGTTTGCCGTTTACATCGCCAAGAATTTTTTCCCTGGCGGCAATGACACTGTCGAACTGATCAAGTCCTTTCTGGCCTTCGGCCTCGGCTTTCTGATCCGCCCGCTGGGCGCAGTTGTGCTCGGCGTTTATGCCGACAAAGCCGGCCGTAAAGCGGCATTGTTTCTGACAATCATGATCATGGCAGCCGGTACGCTGCTGATTGCCATTGCACCAACCTATGCCGCGATCGGCATCGGCGCTCCGATGATTATTCTTGCCGGCCGTGTGCTGCAGGGTTTCTCAGCCGGTGGCGAAGTCGGCAGTGCCGCAGCCTTTCTGGTGGAACATGCGCCGGAAGGTCAAAAAGGTAAATATGCTGCATGGCTGCAGGCCAGTATGGCATTTTCCAATATTATCGGTGCCTTTGTTGCACTCGCTGTCACCTCGCTTCTGACTGAAGACCAGATCGGTGACTGGGGCTGGCGTATTCCTTTCATTCTCGGTCTGCTGATTGCGCCGGTTGGTCTGTGGATGCGCCGTTCGCTCGATGAAACACCACATTTCAAGGCAAAATTCGACGAAAAACCGGAAGCTGCACAAAAAGAACATGCGCCGCTGAAAGAGATTTTCACCACTTATCGCGGTGCATTGCTTAAAGGTACGGCCTTCTCCGTTCTCTGGGCAGCCAGCGTCTATGTGATGGTTATCTATATGCCGGTCTATGTGCAGCGCGCATTCGGCTTCACCGGATCACAGGCTTTCATCTCGGCATTGATCAGTAATATTCTGATGGCAATTGCCTGTATCGCTGCAGGTGCGGTTTCCGACAAGATCGGTCGTCGTCTGACACTCGCAATCACCACAACCGTATTGCTGGTGGCTATCCATCCGCTGCTGTGGTGGCTGCATCACTCCCCGACACTCGGCACCCTGATCACTGTTCAGAGCTGCTTCTGTGTTATGGTTGCCGGTGTGGTTGGCGTTGCTCCTTCCGCCCTGTCCGAAGTCTTCCCGACCCATATCCGCTCAACCGGTATGTCGCTGGCCTATAACATCTCCACCACAATTTTCGGTGGTTTTGCTCCGGCAGCACTGACATGGCTCGGCACCACTTCGCTCGGCTACAGCGCACCAGCATGGTATGTCAGTATCGCAGCCTTTATCGCCCTGTTTGCCATTGCCAAAATGGGCGATACTAAAAAGACAGCCTGACAGTTCTGTCAGTCACACATTCATTGCACCCGTCGTGAGAGCAGTCTTACGACGGGTGTTTTCCATTTTACCTATGAAACTTTAGGCCTATAGGCCATCAGCTTAGACTCATTTTATTACCCGTATAAGACCTTTTTTATTTCATTAATAACTTGCTATGCCGCCTCATAAAAACTAGAGCGGTTCCAGTTAAAATAAAATCGTTGGAACCGCTCTATCTATTTTTACGCGCATCTTATCCGAAAACCGCTTCGCACTTTTCGGGATGCGCTCAAGAGCGGGGTCTGTTATTGAATAAGGACTATCTGTAATGAAAGCACTTGCAAGCTTTTCGGCCTTCGTAGGCAAGACCTTTGCGGTCTGGGTTCTGCTGTTCGCCGTTCTCGGTTTTGTATTCCCTGAGACCTTTAAATTCTTCGGCCCTTATATTGTTACCCTGCTCGGTATCATTATGTTCGGTATGGGTCTTACCCTTTCCGTCGATGATTTCCGTGAAGTGGTGCGCCGTCCGGTTGATGTGGGTATCGGTGTTGCATCCCAGTTCCTGATCATGCCGTTGCTTGCCGTGCTGCTGACCAAGATTATCCCAATGTCTCCTGAAGTTGCAGCCGGTGTTATTCTCGTCGGCTGCTGTCCGGGCGGTACATCCAGCAATGTGATGACCTATCTCGGCAAAGGTGATGTGGCACTGTCCGTTGCTTGCACCAGTGTAACCACACTGGCGGCACCGCTGGTAACGCCATTCCTCGTCTGGTTCTTCGCCAGCCAGTTCCTGCCGGTAGATGCATGGGCAATGTTTATGAGCATTGTTAAAGTCATTCTCGTACCGCTGGCGCTTGGCGTTCTCGCACAGAAGCTTATTCCGGGTATTGTGAAAGCTGCCGTACCTGCCCTGCCATTGGTGAGCGTAACCGGCATTGTGCTAATCGTTGCCGCCGTTGTGGCTGGCAGCAAAGGCGCGATTGCAACCTCCGGCCTGCTGATCTTTGTTGTTGTGGTACTGCACAATGGCATTGGTTATCTGCTCGGCTTTACCGCAGCCAAACTCACCGGCATGTCGCTGGCCAAGCGTAAAGCCATTGCTGTTGAAGTCGGCATGCAGAACAGTGGTCTGGGCGCAGCCCTTGCCAATGCGCATTTCTCACCACTGGCCGCAGTGCCAAGCGCGATCTTCAGCGTATGGCACAATATTTCCGGTGCTCTGCTGGCGAATTATTTCGCCCGTATGAAAGATGACAAATAATCATCTGCTGTAATTTTACGCATTAGCCAACAAAAAACCGGCTCATTCTGGCAGAATGAGCCGGTTATTTTTTATGCTTTTTTCAAAGCTGCCTCACAGACTTTCCGGTTCATCCGGAAAATCAGTAAGGCTGTAGCAAAGATAAGAAGTGCTGCTGTGGCAATCACCCACATAAATGCCTGATCAAAGGCAATGAAGCCGATTTCGCGCAAATGCTGTGCCTGATCAGCAGGCAGCGTTTCCGCAAATAACAACGCCTCATCCAGACTGTCCCGAAGTGTCTCAGGAAAGCCTGAACCTGCCGGCACCACCATGAAAGCCGTATAGATCGCCGTCATAAGGCTGCCGAAAATCGTGACGCCTGTTGCACCGCCGAGCTCAAAGGACACCTCTTCTACAGAAGCAGCCATACCGGCCTTTTCCTGTGGTGCATTGCCCATAATAGCCGTGGAAGCACCGGTCATAGACGCACCGACGCCAAAGCCCATAATCATCAGTCCAATCAACCATATCTGTGGCTGTAACTGGAAGCTCAGCAGATACAGGGTACAGCCGAGACCTGTAATCATCATCCCGCCCCACAGCACCCTTGCAGCACCAATTTTAGGCAAGCCCCAGCCGACCAGAGGTCCGGCAACAAAGGCAGCCAGCGGAATTGGCAGAATGAGCAAACCGGCTTCGAGCGGCGAATAACCGGCGACCAGCTGCAAGCGCTGGCTGAAAACCAGCTCTACGCCGATCAGAGCTGCCGAAGAAACGGAAGCCGCCATGACACCTGACGAGAATTTGCGGTTACTGAACAGAGAGAAATCAATCAGCATGCCATTGGTTGCCCGCTGTCTGCGATAGAACACAACCAGCGCGATAAGACCGACAACCATTGTGACGGCAAACAGCACCAGAGAACCGTCACGCTTCGCCAGTTCTTTCAGCCCAAAAGTCACGCCAACCAGACCGATCATTACCTGAATGGAACCGATCAGATCCCATTTACGGTTTTTATTGCCGGGACGGCTTTCCAGTACAAACACGGCAAAGAGCAACGCGATCACGACAACCGGTACATTGATGAGGAAAACAGAACCCCACCAAAAATATTCGAGCAGCACACCGCCGACCACAGGACCGAATGCAGCACCACCGGAGGCAACAGCTGCCCAGATACCGATTGCGAAAGAGCGTTCATGCTCATCCTCGAACGTCAGTCGAATGATCGACAGGGTTGCAGGCATCATCATTGCCGCACCAACGGCGAGCAAGACACGTGCAGCAATCAGCACCTCTGCTGTCGGTGCATAGGCAGCAGCCAGAGACGCCAGACCAAACACGGCCAGACCGGCAGTAAACATACGTTTATGGCCGAGGCGATCACCAAGATTGCCGACGCCCGGCAGCAAGCCCGCAACAACCAGCGGATAGGCATTGATGATCCAAAGCTTTTCAGAAGCACTTGCCGCAAGATCATGGGTAAGGCGCGGCAGAGCTGTGTAAAGCACTGTCATATCAATAACGATTAAAAATAATGCACTCGAAACGATGGCCAGAACCAGCCAGCGGTTTTGTAATGCCATTGTAAAATCCACTTCTGATGTGCTGTTTTTCAGCACGTTTAAATCAAAGTCTGCAACGTATCCGGGAGCTGATCGTTGCAATAAACACTTGAAACCTGATGGTCGTTAATTTAAATCCATACGTATGGAAAGTAAAAAACACACAAAAATTGGCCGTCCGCGCACGATTGACCGCAATTATTTGCTGGATCTGGCGGAAAAAATCGTTCTGGAGCATGGTGCACCGGCCTTGACGATTGATGCGTTGGCTAAAGCAGCCGGCATCACCAAAGGCGGTGTACAATATTGCTTCGGCACTAAAGACGGTCTGATTGATGCCATGCTCACCCGTTGGGGTAATAAATTTGATAAGCAGGTTACAGCTGAGAAAAACGGCAAAACCGACATGCTCTCTCATATTGCCGCCCATATCCGGGTAACCCGTGACAGCGACCCGTTAAGTGACTCCCGTTTTGCCGCTATGCTTGCCAGTCTTTCGCCGAATGCAGATCAACTGGCTGATACACAACAATGGTATCGCAAGCAGTTAGAAGGGCTGGATGTCTCAACCCAGCAAGGCCGTAATGCCCGCTTAGCTTTTATCGCTAATGAAGGCGCATTTCTGCTGCGCAGTTTTCAACTTTTTGATCTGAACGAAGATGAATGGCAGCAGATTTTCCGCGATATTGAAAAACTGCTGCCGAAGAAAATTGACGATTGAATGTGATTACTGCCCGTAAAGCGCATCAGCCAGAATGCGCACTGCTTCCGCAGTACGAGGGCCGAAGCCCAGCATATAAGGACCGTCCAGAACAATCAGTGATTTGCTTTTGGCTGCAGGCGTGGTTTGCAGCGCTTTAACAGAGAATACATCCTCAGGTTTTGGGCCACCGGCACCGTCAGAAAGCATCAGCACCACATCCGGTTCGGCCTCCAGCAGCCATTCCTCGGAGACGGCTTTATAACCTTTATAGACGGATAGCGGATTAACCCCGCCTGCATGGCGGATAAAGGCATCTGCCGCCGTGTCACTGCCTGCGCCGCTCAGTTTGGTCAGGCCATGGAAGAACACCACCTTCTTGCCGCGCCCTTCCGAGACTTTGCGTACATGCACCATGGCTGCATCAAAATCTGCAATGATCTGCTTTGTCAGCACCTCTCCCTGCGCTTGCAGGTTCAGACGCTCAGCAATCAGGCTGACTTTGGTAATCAGCCCCTCACGACTGTTGATTGCCGGAATATACAGCACGGGCACACCGGACTGGTTGAGCACATCCA
Source organism: Bacillus subtilis (assembly GCA_021733665.1). Classification (GTDB taxonomy): domain Bacteria; phylum Pseudomonadota; class Alphaproteobacteria; order Rhizobiales; family Rhizobiaceae; genus Pseudochrobactrum. Next base: position 271,274 of record JAHREI010000002.1, on the reverse strand, counting down.
CCACTTCCGGCGGGCCGATATCCTCTGATGCAATGATAAGATCAGGATGCAGTGCCAGCACGCCTTCGGCTGATAAACTGCGCCGGTAGCCGACATTGGTTTTATTCGCTGTATCCGCCGGATATTTGCTGCTGCGGTCAAGAGCTACAATCTTGTCGCTGCTGCCAAGCGCATAAACAATCTCGGTCACATCCGGCCCCAGCGTGATAATACGCTGCGCTGCTCCCTGCTCCTGTGCCTGTGCACTATAGCAAAAGCCAAGCAGCAGAATAAGCAGCGCATTTTTAAGCAAGATTTTTACACCAAACGGCCGTTTACAGGGATTATTTTCCACCTTTGTGCACAAATGTCTGTTCCGCATAATTAAAGTTGACTCTGTTTATCATGATTTATATAGCCCTATTAAACATGAGTTAACGAGTCAACTTAATGCAAGCCTGCAGCATGAAATTTTCTCCCGCTGCGTACCGGCCGCATATTCGGGGGTCATATGAATATCTCGCAAAAATCTACTTTCCGCTTGATGAGTACGACTGTACTCAGCACCTTAGGACTGCTGGCCTTGGCCGCCTCTCCGGTTCAGGCTCAAACCAAGCCAGCCAAGACAGAACAACAGGCAGCAGCACCAACCAGCGCCGAGAAAACCAAACAACAGGTGCTGGAACTAGACACCATCACCATCTCCCCGCTCAGCAATGATCAGGCCGTGATTGACGCAATCGCCTCGACCAGTCTGATCTCCCGCCAGCAGATCGACCGTATTCAGCCGGTGACATCTGCGGATATTTTCCGCTTCACGCCGGGTGTTCATGCCTCATTGAACGGTGATGATCCGGCGACTTCCATTAATATTCGCGGTCTTCAGCAATATGGTCGTGTGGCAGTAACGCTGGACGGTGCGAGACAGGATTACTGGCGTGTCGGTCACGGCTCCGGCTCGTTCTATATCGAACCGGAACTGCTCAAGCAGGTGACAGTCATCCGTGGTCCCGTTTCCAACATCTATGGTTCAGGTGCGATTGGCGGGGTGGTTGCCTTTGAAACCAAAGATGCCCGCGATTTCCTGAATGACGGTGAAACATGGGCTTTGAGTGAAAAGCTGCGCTATGAGAGCAATGGCAAAGGCTTCCTCACCAGTACCACTGGTGCTTACCGCTTCAATGAGAATATCGACATTATCGGTAATCTGAACTACCGCGACAGTGACGAATATAAAAACGGTGACGGCGATTATGTGCGCTGGACTGGTGAAAAAGCCATCAGCGGTATGGGTAAAGTCACCATGCGTCCGGCAGAAGGCCATGAGCTGAAATTCGGCATCTCCCGCCAGAAATATGAAGATATTATCACCGGCAGCAGCGGCTCGTCTTCCGCAACCCTGTCGCGCTATGATGCTGATACTATCGTCAGCACCTATACCGGCAACTATACCTACCGGCCGGATGATAATCCGTTCTGGGATCTCTCGGTCAATGCCTATCATGCTGCCACAGAGAATGATCAGTATCAAGTCTGGCCGCTGAAAAGCCTCGGCACAACCCGTTACTATGATGTTTCAACATCCGGTTTCCGTGCACATAACAGCTCGCGTTTTGAAACAGAAGCGCTGAAACACACAGTCACTTACGGCTTGGATTATTATAAGCTGCGCGGACGCTCCGATACCGATAATTTCGGCAACGGTGAGCAGCAGGCCTATGGCGGCTTTGTGCAATGGCAGAGCGAATATCAGAAATGGCTCGAGGTCATCGGTGCCGTGCGCTATGATGGCTATAAGCTCGACGGCACCAGTAAAGCCACACCGACCAATCCGTCTCAGGATGTCAGCCTTGATGGCAATCGTGTGTCACCACGTCTGAGTGTCGGCATCACACCAATCGAAGGCATCCAGTTCTACGGTCTTTATGCACAGGGTTACCGCGTGCCGCATATGCAGGATGTGTTCCGTCAAAACGGCTCACATGGTTCCGGTTATGAACCGAACCTGTTCCTGAAACCGGAGGTCGCCACCACTTATGAAGTTGGTATCAATCTGCGACAGGAAAATCTGATCGAGGCCGGTGATCAGCTGCGCACCAAGTTGAATATCTTCCACACGGATGTGAAGGATTACATCAACACCGTTAAAATCGACAAGTACACAACATCCGAGAATGTCGGTACAGCCCGTCTGCGTGGTGTGGAACTGGAAGGCACCTATGACACATGGTGGGGCTATGTGAATCTCGCCGCCTCCTACACCGATGCGGAAATGAAAGACGGCATCTATAAAGGCGAATCCCTGAGCAATACGCCGCTGCATAATTTCAGCGCTGCACTCGGTTTGAAAGCTCTGGATGACCGTCTGGTTTACGGTGTTGAATATCAAAGCATCGGCAAGGTTACCCGTGCGATCAGTAATGGCGTGACCGTTTATCCGCGTACCGATCTGGTTAATCTCTTTGCCAACTGGCAGGTCACAGACAATGTGAAACTCGACTTCGGCGTCGATAACATTTTCAACAAAGCCTATACAGATGCACAGACCGGCTGGGCAACAGGCTCGGATATTGAGCAAGGTAAGGGACGTACTTTCAAGGTCGCAATTACCGGACGTTTCGGCGGCTAATACGCCAACTATCTCCAGTCTGGCAGGCAGCACAATGCTGCCTGTCTTTTTCTGTTTTAGCCCATTTCTGAAATCGAGAACACCGTGTCACAACATTCAACCACTTTGCACAGCTATGCCCATATCCGGCTCAATAATGGTTCCGCTTATCTGCCACCGATCATTGACCGTCTGAACTCCTATGAAGCACATTATGATCTGCACGAAGAGCAACATGCGTTTCATTATAGTTTCGGACATATCGAACTGAAATCTAATACAGACGGCTATCTGGTCTCCCTGCGCGCTTCCGAAGATGTCGGTTTAAGCCGTCTGAAAGATCTCGCCGCTGTCGCCATCAAACTCTACACCAAAGAAGAAGCACCGGACATTCTCTGGGAAGGCGATCAGGCCGGTGAGCAGCCGCTGCCGCAATTCCGGCAGATGACGGTTGTGTCAGCACATTATTACACCCCGCATATGCTGCGCATCCGTTTCAGCGGTGAAGATCTCACGCGCTTCTCGCTGTTTGGTGCCATGCATGTCCGCCTGCTCTTGCCGACTGAGGATGTACCACAACCCGTCTGGCCGATTATGGGGCCGAACGGCCTGCCATTCTGGCCGGATGAAGCAAAACGCCCTGCCGCCCGCGCCTATACCATCCGCAATCTCAATATTACTGAGGGCTGGATGGAGATTGATTTCTATATCCATGAAACCGAAGGACTAGCCTGCCAATGGGCAAAACAGGCCAAGTCCGGTGATAAAATCGGCCTGATGGGGCCTGTTGGCCGTCCATTGCGACAAGCCAAACAATATCTGATCGGCGCGGATATGACCGGCCTGCCCGCTGTGGGGCGGATGCTGGAAGAGTTCGCACCGGATGTTACGGGGCATGTACTTCTTGCCGTTGATATACAAGCTGATATTCAGCCACTGACACATCCAGACGGTGTGACGATTGACTGGATCGTAAATTCTGACCAGCAGGCAGCAGCAACCGAACTGACGGACAGATTGTGCGCCCTGCCGTGGCCGGAAGGCAATGACAGCTTCGGCTGGTTTGCGGCTGAAGCTGATCATGCAAAAATCATGCGTGACTATTGGCGTAAACAACTCGGCAAATCGCGCGATCAGACCCTCGTTGCCGGATACTGGCAGAAGGATTCAACCGGCTTTATGGCCGGTTGATATTTGTTTACTGCAACGGCCACCAGAACATCAGCACCGGCACTGCTACCAGAATGATGATAAAGGACAGTGGCAGGCCAAGGCGTGGAAAATCGCCGAAACGATAGCCGCCGGGGCCCATAACCAGCGTGTTACACTGGTGCCCGATCGGTGAGAGGAAATCACAACCGGCACCAATTGCGACAGCCATCAGAAAAGCTTCCGGCCTGAAACCAAGACCGGCAGCAAAGCTGGTGGCAATCGGCGCCATAACCAGCACCGTCGCGGCATTATTGAGAAATGGCGTTACGGCCATCGCCGTAATCAATATGAGTGCCAATGCCCCTGCAGGTGGCATTTGCTGGGCAAAGATTGTCAGCCATTGAGCAATTACATCGGTCGCCCCTGTGGTACGCAGCGCATCACTCACCGGAATAAGCGCAGCCAGCATCACAAGGATTGGCCCGTCCACTGCGGAATAGACCTCACTGACAGGAATAGCGCGAAATACCACCATCGCCACCGCCGCCGCAAAAAACGCGATTGAAACCGGAACCAACCCGAGTGCAGTTGCGACAATAGCCACCAACAGGATCGACAGCGGTATCAGACCACGGCGCACACTGCCCAGCAGAATGGTGCGGCGTGCCAGCGGTAGACAACCCAGTTCGCGCAGCAATGGCGGCAAAATACCCTGCCGCCCTTGCAACACGACGACATCGCCCTGATGCAACACGACCTCACGCAGACGCTCGCTGATACGTTCACCCTGACGACTCACGGCCAACAGGTTTACATCGTAATTTTCATAGAGATTAAGGCTACGCGCAGAGGTGCCGATCAGCGCCGAATTTTTGCCGATCACCGCTTCAACCGCCTCGATCTCAGCCGAGCCGGAATTTTCCGAAGGCACACGGTCTTCTGTCAATTTGAGCTTGGCATTACTGACAATTGCGTCCAGCGCCTTCGGGTCGCCCTCCAGCAGAATGATGTCGCCCTCGGCAATCACCGTATCCGGCAGTGGTGCCACACGTTTCACATCGCGCAGGATGGAGGTGACCATCGCGCTGCCTTCAGCAGGCTTCATCAGATCAGTGACTTTTTTGCCAATAATTAGTGCACCTTTCGGCACCCGTGCCTCCGAGACATAGTTGCGGATTTCAATCGCCTCATCGACGCTGACATTCTCGCGTTTACGCTCCGGCACCAGCTTATAGAACAGGGTCAGATAGATAATACCGACCACGGCGAGCGTGGCACCGACCGGTGTAAAGTCAAACATGGTGAAGCTTTCGCCCACCATTTCCGCACGAACGCGCGACACCACAATATTCGGAGAAGTGCCGACCTGTGTCATCAACCCGCCCAGCAGCGCGCCAAAGGCCATTGGCATCAGAAAGACGGACGGAGAAACATTGGATCGGCGGGCAAACTGCATCGCCACCGGAATCATAATCGCCAGTGCACCGACATTTTTCACAAAAGCCGACAGTACGGTCACCACTGTGACCAGCAATAAGATTTGTATGCGTACAGCATTGAGATGCGGCACAAAGCGCTGCACGGCTGCTTCCATCAGGCCGGAACGCGCAACACCTGCACTCACGACCAGCGCACTCCCGACAATGATCACGATATCATCGGCAAAACCGGTAAAGGCATGATCATAAGGCACCAGCCCCAGCGCGACAGCAATCAGCAGAAAACACAGGGCGACAACATCGTAGCGGAAACGCCCCCAGATAAAGACCGCCATCATCACAGCGATAACCGCCAGCGCCAGTATCTGTTGCAAGGTCATACGGCCTGTTCCCCTGTTAATCCCTGTCAGCCTGAACTGTATCCAGAGAATCGCATCTGCTTATTGCTGCATTTTATACAGCAGACAGAATATTTTTCTTTCATCGAATTAAGAAGAAGAAAGGCGGCATCAAAGCCGCCTTTCTTAGAACAATGATGAGAATAAAATTCCGATTACCCAACGCTTAAATATCGCTTCAGGTTCCGCCTTTATTAAATAACAGAAACAACCCATGCCACGATCTGGCGGGTCACATCGTTAAAACCGGCATCCAAGGCGCGGATATAAGCTTTGTTGCCTGCACCACTGACCGGTGCCGTTGAAGTAAAGACGCGTGTTGCGCGGACTTCACCGGTTTTATCATTCAGCACGCGCACGGCCAGCTCAATACGGGCAGTTTGCGGCGAGGACGACGCAGTAATACCAAAATCACGCAAATCTGCCTGAACCTGATAATTAATCGCCAGACCGTCCCCCGGACGACCAACACCACCCACAGCATTGCTGTTTTCAAAAGCCTGTACCAGACGCGCCTGCACCAGATTGGTCAGACGGTCGCCCCACTGGGCACCTTTGAGATAGGTGATTGAACCAGGTGCATCGTGAATAACAATATTCTCGCTATCCAGCGCTTTAAGCGCTGCCGGTGTCGGCACCAAAATCTGCACATTCTTACGCTTCTGCGCCACCTGCACCTGTGTAGTACTGAGGCTGAATGTATCCAGTGGTGTGCTTGAAGCACAACCGGCCAGTAATGCTGTAGCGCCGAGCGCAGCCAGCCTGTAATTCAGAATAGATTTCAGCATTAGTGGCGCTTCCTTCCGTCATATTGCGGCACGGTACCTGAACCGCCAAAGATTATGCGCTGCGGATCACGTTCAAGATCTGTAATCGCCTGCTCAATGCGCTGCAATGAACGACGGCTATCAACAACAACCGACTGCACATCGCTCAGCCCCTTGCCGGAGAAACGCGACAGGTTTTCGGCAATCGGTGCGAGACGCTTGTCCAGATTATCTGATGTTTTCTGAATAGATGCGAGCGTCGCCCTTGCCTGTGCAACGACACCATCACGATCCTCAGGCGACAACATCTTATCGACCTTAGCCATAATACCATCCACACGCTTGGAAGCCTCGTTCAGGCGTTCCATCATTTCGCGTGCTTCCTGAATGGTTTTCTGCACGTCCGCCGCATTGTCACCGATGGCGCTGATGACATCAGCATTTTTAGCCAGCGCATCCGTAAAGGTCTTGGCATTATTGACAGTATCAGTCAGCGGACCACGAGCATCATTGACGAAGCCTTCCAAACCGCCAAGCACGCGCTCTGTGCGGCCGAAAATATCTTTAGCCGTTGCCATCAGATCGGTAAAAATCGACGGATCAGCATTGATACGTGCAACATAACCGCCCTTTTCAGCCTCTTCCATCAAGTTCGGCTCCATCAGGCTGCCACCCTTGAGTTCAACGAAGCTGATACCGGTCAAACCCTGCGAAGACAATTCAGCTTTGGTAGAGCGGGTAATCGGTGTGGTACGGTTCACTTCGGACTGCACAATCACCATATTCGGGTTGAGCGGATCGAGGAACATCTGACGCACATCACCGACTTTAATACCGTTAAACAGTACCTGACTGCCTTTGGACAGGCCGGTAACCGACCCCGGAATACGGATTTCCAGTGGCAGAGTATCATTACCATCGCCGAAACGTGCCGCCCAATACACGAAACCAAAGGCGGCGAGTGTCACAACCAGTGTGAAAATACCGACCAGAACATAATTGGCTTTTGTTTCCATTACTGATTCGTTTCCGTAGCTTGGTTCAAACCCTGGTCCTCACCGGAGCCTCTAGTTTCATTTATCCGCAATGCAGTCTTTTTATTCATTTATGATGACCCCATTCGCCGGCGATTGGCTGCGTTTTTATCGATCTGCCGAGCCCGTTTGCCATTGAAATAGGTTTGCACCCAAGGATCATCGCATTTCAGCAATTCTTCAACTGTACCGTCAACCAGTACTTTCTTCTGTCCTAATACAGCAATACGATCACAAATTGCAAAAAGGCTATCAAGATCATGGGTTACCATATAAACGGTCAGCCCCATTGTATCGCGCAGATTAGCAATCAGATCGTCAAAATCCGCAGCACCAATCGGGTCAAGTCCCGATGTCGGTTCATCAAGGAAGACAACCTCAGGGTCTAAGGCCAGAGCGCGTGCCAGCGCGGCACGCTTGATCATCCCGCCGGACAGTTCCGACGGATATTTCTCTGCTGTGTCCGGCTTCAATCCGACGAGATCAATTTTCAGGCGTGCCAGCTCATTCATCAGTTTCGGTGACAGATCGAGATATTCCCGCATCGGCACCTGAATATTTTCCAGCACTGTCAGCGATGAGAACAATGCCCCCTGCTGGAACAACACGCCCATGCGCATATCAATTGCCATACGCTGGCGTTCATTGACCTTATCGACATCCTGCCCGAAAATATCAATCAGACCGGATTTCTTCTGAGTCAGCCCCAGAATTGTACGCATCAGAACGGATTTTCCCGAGCCGGACGGCCCGATAAATCCCAGCACTTCGCCACGGCGGATATCCAGATCCAGCTTGTCCAAAATCACGTTACGGCCAAACGCAACCGTGACATCACGCACAGAAATAACGGCGTCTGATGCCGCATCTGTCGTCGTCTGTATGGATGTCTGCCGGTTATCTTGCGTGTTCATATTCATCCGTATCGTATTGACCTAATATCCTGACAAATCATCCGTTTTAGAATTCGATTGCCGCGTAGAAAATCGCGAACAAACCATCCACAACGATCACGACAAAAATAGATTTCACCACCGAAGATGTTACGCGGCGTCCGAGTGATTCCGCACTGCCTTTAACCTTCATGCCCTCAACCGAGGCCATAATGCCAATAATCATCGCCATGAACGGCGCTTTGATCAGACCGGCAAGATAGGTTGAAGTAACAATCGCGTCACGCAGACGGCTCATAAAAGCCTCCGGCGGAATGCCGGAATAAGTCCACGCAATGAAACCGGCACCAGCAAGTGCCGCCAGATCAGCGAGGATGGTCAGCATCGGCAGAACAATCACCAGCGCCACCAGACGCGGAAAGACCAGAACGCCAACCGGATTAAGACCGATAACCGTCAGCGCATCGGTTTCCTCACGCATTTTCATCGAACCGATTTCAGCTGTAATCGCACTGCCGGATCGCCCTGCAATCATAATCGCAGTCAGCAACACCCCGATCTCACGCAGGACAAGAATACCAACCAGATCGACCACAAAAATTTCGGCACCGAAATAGCGCAACTGAAATGCGCCCTGCTGAGCAATAATCGCGCCGATGATCGTGGACATCAGCACTACAACCGGAATCGCACCAACGCCCATCCGGTCCATCTGATTAACGATTGCCGCATAGCCAATGCCGTTACCGCGACCGGATTTCATCTGCGAGCCGCGGATTGTAGCGCCGAGAATATGCATCGCCATGAAAAAATCATCGCGTGCCGCATACATGAAGCGGCCAAGCTGATCGAGCAAAGCAAGCACGAAGAACGGACGATGCGGCTTTTCCGGCACTTGATAGCGCTCAACGGCAGCGCCGACTTCTTGCAGCAGAGGTGCCCAGCTTGGACGGATATTTTCAATATGCACACTGACCTGCTGCTTGCTCAGCGCCAAACGCAGACGCTCAATCAGCCATGCACCAGCTGTATCCAGACCGGAGACATTACCCACGTCGAGTTTCACAATCTGTGACGGCAGTTTTTCAGCAAGCCCGTCTTCCAGCTTACGCATCTGGTTATCGACACGCGAGACTGTCAGCGACGTCCAGTGACCGGATAAAGTGACAATAGTTCCTGCATCATCCGGCACCACATTTATTTCTGGTGCGGAGGCTGAACTGCTACTTGTCTTACCCGTTTTATCGGTCAACATGCGTTATCCAAAACTTGAGTCTGTATGGAAGTAACAACTCAGCGATCTGCCGGATGGCTTCCGTCTCTTAAGCAAAATATTTGCGCCTTTCAGATTTCTGATAAGCTCAAATGTCTGTATCATCTGGTTAAACTGCAGCATTACAGACACCAAATTCTATAATTACGGACAGTACCAATGCAATATAATCTTAATCTGCTTATTGAGCGCTACCCGATTGCAGGCAAATTTACAATCTCGCGCGGCTCCAAAACTGAAGCTGTTATCGTAGTGTGTGAATTGAGTGACGGTATTCACAGTGGCCACGGTGAATGTGTGCCCTATGCGCGCTATGGCGAAAGCATCGAATCAGTCAGCGAACAGATCCGCGCTATTGAACCTTTGTTGATGCAAGGCGGTACGGCAGAATCCCTGCGCATTAAATTGCAAACTGCCATGCCGGCAGGGGCTGCGCGTAATGCTGTCGACTGTGCCTTGTGGGATTTGCAGGCCAAACAATCCGGCACCACAGCTGCCGCGCTGCTCAACCTGACACCGCGCCCGCTGATTACCGCTATCACCGTTTCTATTGATACGCCGGAAGCAATGGCCGCAGCCACCGCGAAGCTCGCGCACCACCCGCTGATCAAAGTCAAAATCGGCGGCGAGAATGATGCAGACCGCATTCGTGCCGTGCGTAGTGCCGCACCAAATGCACAAATCATTCTGGATGCCAATGAAGGTTGGAACCCGGATAATTTTGCCGAAAATATCGGCGTCGCAGCAGAATGCAAAATCGGACTGATTGAACAGCCTCTGCCATCATCCGATGATAGCTATCTGCTAGAGGCAGAGCGCCCTGTTCCGGTTTGTGCCGACGAAAGCGCCCATACATCCGAAGGTCTGGAAAAACTGAAAGACCGCTATGATGCAGTCAATATCAAGCTGGATAAGACCGGCGGCCTGACAGAAGCCCTGATCATGCGCGACAAAGCCCGTTCGCTTGGTCTTCAGGTGATGGTTGGCTGTATGGTCGGATCGTCACTCGCCATGGCACCTGCTCTGATGGTTGCACAGGATGCAGACTTCGTCGATCTCGACGGACCACTCTTACTGGCCAAAGATCGTGAACCGGCTTTAAGTTATGATGGCACAACCGTCTCACCGCCATTGCCGGAATTATGGGGTTAACTGACTTTCGGTTAAGCGCGATTTGTCAAAGTGAGACATAATCGCGCGACCTCTTTCTGCGATAACCCGCAAAACCGTATTTTTTTGATTTTTACCCCGCTGAATGAGCAGTCTGTGATTTGTAACTTGCTCGATTATCCCATATACGACGTTATTCCACATAAATGGCACAGCTTGTCCGAAGCGCCTCCCTTTGAGACAATTGTGACAAAGTGTTTTGGTAAAACGCAGTTTCTGACGGATCGCAGCGGAATATAAATCAGCCATGCAACTGATTTCACCGCTCCAACGATTTTAGCGTTCTTGAAATTGCTTAGCTGTCACGGGGATGGCTGCCCCAATCGTCTGACTGGACAATTATTACATGACAAAAAATTCATCCAACGACACAAACAAAACCGGTACCGCACAGGTAACCGGTACAGAGAGAAAATTTTCTGACTTCGAAGAAGCGGCGCTGTTTTATCACCGCTCACCAAAGCCGGGTAAGCTGGAAATTCAGCCGACAAAAACACTTGGCAACCAGCGCGATCTGGCTCTTGCCTATTCCCCGGGCGTTGCCGCGCCTTGCCTTGCCATTCAGGATAATCCGGCACTGGCTGCTGATTACACTGCACGAGCCAATCTGGTCGCAGTGATCTCCAACGGTACAGCTGTTCTCGGCCTTGGCAATATCGGCCCGCTGGCTTCCAAACCGGTGATGGAAGGCAAAGCCGTTCTGTTTAAGAAATTTGCTGATATTGATGTTTTCGACATTGAAATCGACTCACTTAAAGTCGAGCGCATGGTTGATGTCATCTCCGCACTGGAACCAACCTTCGGCGGCATCAATCTGGAAGATATCAAAGCGCCTGAGTGCTTCGAAGTTGAAGAACAGCTTCGCGCCAAAATGAACATTCCGGTATTCCATGACGATCAGCACGGTACAGCCATCATTGTGGCCGCAGCTGTGGTGAATGGTCTGGAACTGTCCAATAAAGATATTTCCAAAGCTAAGATCGTGGTTTCCGGCGCCGGTGCAGCAGCGCTTGCCTGCCTTAATCTGCTGGTCAGCCTTGGTGCACAGCAGAAAAATATCTGGGTCAGCGATCTGGAAGGTGTTGTCTACAAAGGCCGTAACGAGCTAATGGACCGCTGGAAAGAGGTTTATGCTCAGGAAACTGATGCCCGTACATTGAATGACATCATTCATGATGCGGACGTTTTCCTCGGCGTATCAGCAGCCGGTGTTCTGAAACCGGAAATGGTTGCCAAAATGGCACCTGCCCCGCTGATTATGGCTCTGGCCAATCCTAAGCCGGAAATCATGCCGGAAGAAGCCCGTGCCGTGCGTGAAGATGCGATTATCTGCACCGGTCGTTCGGACTATCCGAACCAGGTGAATAATGTTCTCTGCTTCCCGTATATCTTCCGTGGCGCTTTGGATGTTGGCGCAACAGCGATCAATGAAGAAATGAAAATGGCTGCGGTGAAGGCAATTGCTGCTCTCGCCCGTGAAGAAGTTTCTGATGTGGCCGCACGTGCCTATCCGGGTGAAACACCGGTTTTTGGTGCTAATTACGTTATTCCGTCGCCGTTTGACCCGCGTCTGATCCTGCGCATTGCTCCGGCTGTGGCTCAGGCTGCTATGGATACCGGTGTGGCTGCGCGCCCGATTGAAGACATGGAAGCCTATGTTGAGCGCCTCAACCGCTTCGTCTTCCGCTCCGGCATGATCATGAAGCCTGTTTTTGCGGCAGCTCGTCGTTCAAGCGATAAAAAGCGCGTTATCTATGCCAATGGTGAAGAAGAACGTGTTCTGCGTGCAGCTCAGGTTGTTCTGGAAGAAGGCATCGCACAACCAATCCTGATCGGTCGCCCGAGCGTTATCGAAACCCGCCTGAAGCGTTACGCACTGAAAATCAAACCAGGTGTTGATTTCGAAATCATCAATCCGGAAGATGACCCGCGTTACCGCGACTATGTTGAACTGATGCATAAGCTGACCGGCCGTCAGGGCATGACACCGGAAGCAGCCCGCTCAATCGTGCGCACCAACCCGACCGTTATTGCGGCGCTGGCCATCATGCGTGACGAAGCGGATGCGATGATTTGTGGCCTGGAAGGTCGTTTTGAACGTCACCTGACACTGGTTAAACAGATTCTTGGTGTTCAGACCGGTCTGCATGATCTCTCCACGCTCAGCCTGCTGATTTCTTCACGCGGCACTCTGTTCTTCACAGATACCTATGTGAACATTGATCCGAGCGCCGAAGAAATTGCAGAAATGACCATTCTGGCGGCAAAAGAAATCCGTCGCTTCGGCATCGAGCCAAAGGCTGCCCTGCTGTCGCATTCGAATTTCGGTTCACGCGATTCAAAGAGTGCTGCCAAGATGCGTCAGGCTTGCGCCATTCTGCAGGAACGTGCTCCTGATCTGGAAGTTGATGGTGAAATGCATGGTGATGCGGCTCTGTCGCAGTTCCAGCGTGACCGCGTATTCCCGAATTCCCGCCTGAAGGGTGAAGCCAATCTGCTGGTCTTCCCTAATCTGGATGCCGCAAATATCACCATGAACGTGCTGAAAACCGTGACCGATGCTCTGCATGTCGGGCCGATCCTGCTAGGTGCTGCCCGTCCTGCACATATTCTCACCCCGTCTGTTACATCACGCGGTATTGTGAATATGACAGCACTGGCCGTTGTTGAGGCTTCACAGCGCACAACAGCATAAGCGCTACAAATAAAAGAAAACGCCGCGTAGTTTAGAAAACTACGCGGCGTTTTTATTTATGCCTGTTTTGCCTGTCCTGTATTAATTCAGTTACCCTATGACCACGATCACTCACTCGTTACATTGCTGTTTGGCAACCTAATAACATTCATGCCGTATTCTCTGCGAGCGAAAATAAAACCACTAAGAGGATCTAATTCATTCATCCGGACCGCACTGTACACACACTGAACAGCAACTTCCTTAACTTCCTGTCCCCCCCTAAGGGCATCAAAATTAACTGCTACAATTTCAATACTCTCTAGATCAAAGTCCGTTGGTTCACGATCAAGATAGTACCGGATTAGCACCTTATTTCGATCGTCAAAGCCGACAGCAATGGCCCAGACATTGCAATAAATTTCACCAAGTAACGCTATCCTAAAACATGCAACTAACCAGTCCGGTAAATTGGCCACGAACCGCATCTCACTACCTCACGTCTGGGTTAATATGCACTTTATTGCTCCCACAATGACTTCCCCTAATCAAAGCCTCCCCAGTACGTCCGTCAATCCCTAAATCACGGTCAGGGTGACGTTTACGAAAGCAGGCTAACTTTTAATCCTTGATAGTAATGATCTGTAAATCTTCAAAACGTGCACAAAATCGAGCAAGAGCATTTCACTGTGAGGTGGGATCAACTTGACGTTCGTGACAATGAAACCACTAAAGAGGCTAGAGCTAATACTGCGATCTTACATGCACATAGCCACTTTAGAGGCAGAAGTTCGAAAAACGTTTTTTTACTCTACAGTACTTTGCATGCGTCATAGAGGGCGCAACAAGCCAACAACGGCGAAAGAGAAACGGCGGAGAAAACTCCGCCGTTTATTTTTAAATAAAAATTTTCAGACGCACTTCAATCAGGCGCGTCGGGCCAGCGTATGTTCCCGCCCAATAAGCGGCAGCAGATCAGCAAGCTCAGGACCGGAACCAACGCCGGTCAGTGCCAAACGCAAAGGCATGAACAATGTTTTGCCTTTGCGGCCGGTTGCAGCCTTAACGGCCTCTGTCCAGACTTTCCAGATATCATTGCCCCAAGGCGCTTCAGGCAAAAGATCAAACGCCTGTGCGATGAAATCCTTGTCTTCCGCTGCTACGGCATCGCTGTAAGGCTCAGTGCGGTTGACGACTTCCCACCACTGTGCAGCATCTTTAACATGATCAATATTACCACGGACAGCCGCCCAGAAGGCTTCAGCCTTATCGCCGGAAATACCAATCTCTGCCAGACGTGACGCCACATCGGCGAATTCCAGATGATGGATCAAAGCGCGGTTGAGACCGGTCAGATCAGCCGGATCAAATTTGGCATTGGATTTCGACGCATGGGACGGTTCATAACGCTGCGCCAGTTCTTCCATTGTCGCGACAGGCTCAACATTGTCTGATGTACCGGTCAGCACTGCCAGAGAGGCCACAGCCATTGGCTCCACACCGGCTTCACGCAAGCTACCTACGGACAAGGCACCGGAACGCTTTGACAGGCCCTCACCGCTTGTTGTCGTCAGCAAATTGTGATGACCGAATGTTGGCACCACATCGCTCAGCGCACGGAAAATTGCAATCTGCGCACCTGTATTGGTCACATGGTCGTCACCGCGGATAATATGGGTGATGCCCATATCAATATCATCCACTACCGATGGCAGCGTATAGAGATAAGTGCCGTCTTCACGCACCAACACCGGATCAGACATGGAAGCCAGATCAACCGTCTGCGGGCCGCGCACCAGATCATCCCAATGCACTTCGGTACGTTCGGTTTCAAATGGTGAATTCTTGAAATTCGGCAGCAGGAAGCGCCAATGCGGCTTACGGCCTTCGGCTTCATAAGCAGCCTTCTGCTCGTCTGTCAGCTTCAGAGCATCACGGGCATAGACGGGCGGCAGTTTGCGTGCCAGTCGCAGCTTGCGGCGTAGTTCCAGCTCTTCTGCTGTTTCATAGCAGGCATAGAGCAGACCAGCTGCCTTAAGCTTTTCAACCGCAGCATCATAGACCGCAAAACGCTTGGACTGATATTCCACGCGGGATGGCTTGATGCCCAGCCAGTCGATGTCACGGGCAATCGCTTCCGCATATTCGGTTTTGGAACGCTCCACATCCGTATCGTCGTAACGCAGGATGAATTGCCCCTTATTCTTCAGCGCAAACAACCAGTTATAAAGCGCCGGACGAGCATTACCAATATGGATATAGCCGGTCGGAGATGGAGCAAAACGAACGATTACAGTCATAATTTTCTTCTTCTAAGTTTTCTTTTAATGCCGGTCGCGGAAGCGGTTGGTAATCGGATAACGACGGTCGCGGCCAAAATTCTTGGTGGTAATCTTCACACCCGGAGCAGACTGCCGACGCTTATATTCAGCAATGTAGAGAAGATGTTCCACACGTTCGACCACAGCGCGGTCATAGCCCTCAGTTACGATCTCATCCACACTGCGTTCATGCTCGACAAGCGCCTCAAGAACAGCATCCAGCACCGGATATGGCGGCAGTGAATCCTGATCAGTTTGGTTATCACGCAATTCTGCACTTGGTGCTTTGTCGATGATGTTTTGCGGCACGACCTCGCCTTCAGGTCCCATCGCACCTTCCGGCAGATGATGGTTGCGCCAGTCAGCCAGCGCATAGACCCGCATCTTGTAGAGGTCTTTGATCGGGTTAAAGCCGCCATTCATATCGCCATAGAGCGTGGCATAACCGACGGCCATTTCCGATTTATTGCCGGTGGTTACAACCATCGAGCCGAACTTGTTGGAAATCGCCATAAGGATAACGCCACGGGCACGGCTTTGCAGATTTTCTTCCGTTACGCCGCTCTCAGTACCGGCAAACATCGGCGCAAGCAGATTGAGGAAGCCCTCAACAGGCTCTGCGATCGGCACGATATCATAGCGGCAACCAAGTGCTTCGGCGCAATCTTTCGCATCTTTCATCGAGATATCAGAGGTATAGCGATAAGGCAGCATCACCGTATGCACACGGTCTTTGCCAAGCGCGTCAACTGCCAGCGCAGCACAAATTGCTGAGTCCAAACCGCCGGACAAGCCAAGCACAACGCTTTTGAAGCCGTTTTTATTCACATAGTCACGCAGGCCATGCATGCAAGCGAGATAATCCGCCTCTTCACCTTCCGGCAGCCAGTTACGGTCGCCGTCGGCACAAGACCAGCCATCCTCACCGCGTGTCCACTCGGTCAGTGACACCAGCTCTTCAAATTGCGGCAATTGCACCGCCAGATGATGATTGGCATTGATGACAAAGGAGCCGCCATCGAACAACAATTCATCCTGCCCTCCGGTCTGGTTGGCATAGACCAGCGGCAAGCCGGTCTCAACAACCTGACGCACTGCCACCTGATGGCGCACTTCCATCTTGGAGCGGTGATAAGGGGAACCATTCGGCACCAACAGAATTTCTGCGCCGCTTTCAGCCAGCGTTTCACACACGCCAAGCTCGCCCCAGATATCTTCACAAACCGGAATACCTAAGCGCACACCACGGAAATTCACAGGCCCCGGCATAGCGCCAGCCTGAAAATTGCGCTGCTCGTCAAATTCACCGTAATTCGGCAGATCAACTTTATAGCGCTCGGCAATCACCTTGCCGCCATCCAGCACCATCACTGCATTATGCAGACCGCTTTCACGCTGTAACGGTGAGCCGATAATAATACCGGGCCCGCCATCAGCGGTTTCAAGCGCCAGAGCCTGCACGCTCGATTCACACGCTTTCACAAAAGCCGGTTTGGAAACCAGATCTTCCGGCGGATAGCCACAGATAAACAGTTCCGTAAACAGGATCAGGTCAGCTTGCGCATCAGCCGCAGTTTTGCGGGCTTCGCGTGCCTTAGCGAGGTTACCTTGCAGATCGCCCATAACCGGATTCAGCTGGGCGATTGCGATACGTAATTTATCGGGAGATGTGGTCAATGTGCTCATGCCACCAGCATTACCGCGACTGCTATTTTCTTGCAATGAGAAACGGGTACAGACCGTTGAATAGAAATGCAGTTATTCAAGTTTGCAAAGGTACGAAAGCCTCTGTGTATTTAAGCTTTTGTCTGCTCATAGGCTTTGAACAGATCGCTCACCAGAAGCCCGTTTATCCGCATACCTGTCAGATCAGCATTACAGATTTCTGCATTTGCCAGCGTGGCGTCAGTTATCACGAGGTTGGACAGATTGGCATCCGATATGGAGGTTCCGGCCAAGTTGACGTTGTTCAAGCGTGCACCGGCAAGATTTACATCGTCAAAAACCGCACCGCTTAAATTCGTATCGGTGAATTTGGCCTTGGTCAAAACGGCATAAAACTTGGCATTTGCAAGGTTTACACCATGAAACTCGGCATTGGCCATGTCCGCATTTTCATAACGGATATTCTGCATCTGTGCCCCGTCGAATACATGCTCACTCATTGCCCGCCCCTCCCGAAGCTGTTGGTTTTCCCGTCAAGTCATGCCTTTGTTAAAACGCTGACATGCTCATATTTATCTTTATTCAGGCAGGAAAAACCAGCGTCGGCACATAAGGCCAGAGATGATAAATCCAAACCGCAGCACACATGATCGAAGCGATCAGCACGGCAAGCGATCCGCAATCTTTAGCAATTTGAATGTCTTTTTTGAAATCACGACTAATTGCGTTGCAGGTTGCTTCCACGGACGTGTTGATAATTTCCACCAGCAACAGAAACACCACTGCGCCAACCAGCAGCAGATAAGAAGCCATGTCTGTTGCCACAAACCATGCTACAGGCAAGGACACCAGCAGCAAAACCAGCTCCTGCTGCACCGGCTTTTCAAAGCGTGCCAGATGGTTCAGCGCCCGCATAGAGTTGATAAATGCTTTGAAAATGCGTTCCATTATGCCCCGCAATAAACCCGTCAAAAATACAATACGGGCGGGAACCAAGCCCCGCCCGAAATTCATTTTATGCATTAAAAATTATGCACTTGCCGCAACTTTTTGAGGCTGTGAATCACGTTCTTTTTTGAGAAGCTCTGCCACGAGGAAAGCCAGCTCCAGAGCCTGATCCGCATTGAGGCGCGGGTCGCAATGGGTGTGGTAACGATCGGACAATTCTTCTGCAGAAATAGCACGTGCACCGCCGGTGCATTCGGTCACATTCTTACCGGTCATTTCGATATGAATACCACCGGCATGGGTTCCTTCGGCCTGATGTACTGCAAAGAAGCTCTGCACTTCTTTCAGAACACGATCAAACGGACGGGTCTTGTAGCCCGCAGCAGTGATGGTGTTGCCATGCATCGGATCGCAAGACCAGACAACCTTACGACCTTCCTTCTCAACCGCACGGATCAGACGTGGCAGGTGATCTTCTACCTTGTCATAGCCAAAACGGGCAATCAGGGTCAGACGACCGGCTTCATTTTCCGGATTCAAACGGTCAATGAGGCGCAGCAGATCATCGGCTTCCAGTGACGGGCCGCATTTCATACCAATCGGGTTCTTGATACCACGGCAATATTCAATATGCGCATGGTCAAGCTGACGGGTGCGGTCACCGATCCACATCATGTGACCGGATGTGCCATACCAGTCGCCCGAGGTCGAATCCACACGGGTCAGCGCTTCTTCATAACCAAGCAGCAAGGCTTCATGGCTGGTGTAGAAGTCAGTTTCACGCAGCGCATGGTTGCTGTCTGCGGTAATACCGATAGAACGCATGAAATTGATGGTTTCAGAGATACGGTTAGCCAGCGCAATGTAACGCTCATTCTGCGGACTGTCAGAGACAAAGCCGAGCGTCCATTTATGCACGTTTTCCAAATTGGCATAACCACCCTGTGCGAAAGCACGCAGCAGGTTGAGCGTTGCCGCAGACTGGCGGTAAACCATTTCCTGACGGTTCGGATCAGGAATACGCGAGGCTTCATTGAACTCAATACCATTGATGACATCGCCGCGGTAAGACGGTAATTCCACACCATTGATTGTTTCAATATCGCTGGAGCGCGGCTTGGCAAACTGACCGGCAATACGGCCAATTTTAACCACAGGCTGTGATCCGCCAAAAGTCAGTACGACAGCCATCTGCAGAAATACGCGGAAAAAGTCGCGGATATTGTCCGCGCCATGTTCCGCAAAGCTTTCTGCACAATCGCCACCCTGTAAAAGGAAGGCGCGACCTTCAGCCACTTCGGCCAGTTGCCTGGTAAGCTTGCGCGCTTCCCCTGCAAAAACCAAAGGCGGATATGTACGCAGACGAGCCTCGACATCGGCCAAAGCCTGCGCGTCCGGATAAGAAGGCACTTGCTTAATCGGCATGCCTCTCCAGGATTGCGGTGTCCAGTTCTTCGTCATTATAGCACCTGTGTTATTTTCAAACTTTTAGTTAAAGTTTTTTTCAATATCCCCTGCTGTACCGCACCATTGCGATAACAACCCTGCGTATATAATCCACCCCAAGACAATAAACCAGACGCAAATGCACGCGTGCTGGATCGCGTGTCATTTTTGCCAAGATTCAGAGAGCTTATTGTAATTTTCTAATGAAAAACCGGCGATTTGCACCGCCGGTCTGCCACTTTGTCTTATTTTTAGAGCGAATAACTCAGCCTTCGCGTACACCATTCACCAAGCGATAGCTCGGCGTATACATGGTTACAAACTCTTCCGCAGCGGAAGGATGCAGCGCCATGGTGCGGTCAAAGTCATCCTTTGTTGCCGCAGCTTTCAAGGCCACACCGAGCAACTGCGCCATTTCACCGGCATCGGGGCCGACCACATGGGCACCGAGTACTTTACGGCTGTCACCATCAACCACCAGCTTGGTCAGCATCTTGTCGAAACGACCGGCCAGCGTATTACGCATCGGACGGAACAATGCGCGATAGATTTCAACATTCGCATATTGTTTGGCGGCCTCTTCTTCCGACATCCCGACAGTACCGATTTCCGGCTGTGAGAAAACCGCAGTTGGAATCAATTCATGATCAGGCCGGACCGGATTGCCCTTAAATGCGGTTTCAAGGAAGCACATAGCCTCATGAATAGCGACCGGTGTCAGCTGAACACGGTTAGTCACATCGCCCACCGCCCAGATATTCTCAATATTGGTACGAGAATATTCATCAACAATGATCGAGCCGTCAGCGGCCTGCTTCACACCGGCATTTTCAAGGCCGAGACCTTTGGTATTCGGCACACGGCCGATTGCCTGCAACACCTGATCGGCTGCCAGGACTTCACCGTTGCTCAGGGTGACATTCAGACGATAATCGCCTTCAGCTTCCGCAACTGCGTCCACTTTGGTTTCCGTAACAATGCGGATGCCTTTTTCAATCATAGACTCTGTAACGAGGCGGAATGCATCACTATCAAAGTTTTTCAAAATTTGCTTGCCGCGATAGACCAGCGTGGTTTCAACACCCAGACCATTGAAAATACCGGCGAATTCTACCGCAATGTAACCGCCGCCCTGAATGACGATGGATTTTGGCAGTTCCGGCAGATCAAAAATCTGATCGGAATTCACGCAAAGCTCGTGACCCGGCATGGCATCATCCATAAACGGATGACCACCGGTGGCGATCAGAATGGTTTCAGCGGTGATTGTCTTGCCCGCACCAACCAGCTCAATCGTATGCGCATCTTTGAGCACAGCGCGATGGCGCAGAATATCAACCTTCGAATTGTCCAGACCTTTGACATAAAAGCCTTCAAGACGGGCAATTTCGGTGACTTTATTGGCAACCAGTTTTGTCCAGTCAAAACTGCTTTCACCGACTGTCCAGCCATAACCGGCAGCATCACTGAAATGCTCCGGAAACTGCGATGCATAGACATAAAGCTTTTTCGGCACACAGCCACGGATTACGCAGGTGCCGCCCATGCGGTATTCTTCAGCCAGTCCGACTTTCTTTCCCATTGCTCCGGCAAGACGCCCTGCCCGTACACCGCCGGAACCGCCGCCGATCACAAACAGGTCATAGTCATAACTGGTCATTTTATTCTCCGAAGTTTTTGATCTGTTTCAGAATATGTTGCTTGGCACATGGTTTAACAAGAGCTGGCACTGAAAGCCAGAAATCTATCTAAAACAAAAAGCCCGGCACTAAGACCGGGCTTTTTGTTTAATTTATACAGATCATCCGGCAGCGATAGGGGCTGCACTGCTTGCTTTTATTCGGCAGCAGCAGGAGCTGCGCTGCCGGCAGCCTTCGACAGAACTTCGCCAACCTGCATCGCCAGATCACGCGCAACGCCGTTCTGCCAGACTTCAGCAGCCTTCAGCACTTCACGGGTTACGATCGGGCCTTCCGAAATCAGCTTTTTACCAGCTTCAGAGGTGTAAAATGCGCTGATAGATTTCAGCTCTTCTTCAGAAAAAGATGTTGCGTAAACGCGAGCAGCTTCAGTTTCCAGATCGGAACGGCGGGCAGCCAGTGCGATTGCCTTATCATCAACGGTTTTGGTGATGATCGCTTCCAGATTCGGGTCTTTCTGAATCAGTTCAGCCTTCAGTGCCTGTGCAGCGCGCGGCAGAATGCCGTCGAACTGTTCGGTAGCGCCGATAGCCGCGATTGCAGCACGCGCAGCGGCCAGATGGGACTGTGAAGCCTCCTGAGCCTGCGCGAGATTGACACCAGCCAACACTGTAAGCGCCGCCAGTGGCGCAATAAGACGGCGATAGCCAATTGCCTTGGTCATATGGTCAATACTCCGTTTTTTATTGAGTGCATTTCCGGTTCATCAGGAACAACGGTATGCGATTTTTTATTTCTGACCGTTGCCGGACAGATATGAATTACTGAATTAAGAGAGCGTCCGGATACCTGAGGTGCCCGCGATAACCGCAGCACGCGCAAGCCCGATAAACAAACCATGCTCAACCACGCCAGGAATGGCGAAGAGTGCATCTGATAATGCTTTTGTATCCGGAATACGGCCAAAAGATGCATCAAGAATATAATGCCCGCCATCCGTCACAAAAATTTCGCCGTCTTTCATGCGCAGACTTAGCGGCGCTTCCAGACCAAGATCCGTAATGGTCTGTTCAATCGCAAGTTTCGTTGCTGCAAGACCAAAACGGTTCACTTCAACCGGCAGCGGGAATCGTCCGAGTGTATCAACAACTTTTGATTCGTCAGCAATAACGATCATAGCATCGGATGCAGCAGCGACAATTTTCTCGCGCAATAAAGCACCACCGCCGCCTTTGATCAGCGACAAAACACCATCAACCTCATCTGCACCATCGATGGTGAGATCAAGATGCGGGGTTTCCTCCAGCGTTGTCAGCGGCACACCCAGCTCATTACACAAAGCAGCAGTGCGTTCAGATGTCGGCACACCGATGATTTCAAAGCCTTCAGCTACTTTAACAGCCAGTAAACGCACAAATTCTTCCGCTGTCGAGCCGGTACCGATGCCAAGCTTCATACCACTTTTTACATGGGTTAAAGCCTCAGCAGCTGCGGCAATTTTCAACTGACGCGGATCGACCGAACTCATAAATCTGCTTCCCGTATTTTCATCTGCAGGTTTGACTGCAAAACGCTGCAAGCCTTAACAAGTCTGTACGGCGAAGGCGAAAAACACCATTAATGCCGCTTATTTCCGCACTGCTGTAGCACGGGCATCACGCGTGGCAAATATATTATTGTTCTCATTTCATCTATTTACTGAAAAAGACTATCAATAAACGACATTTCAGATAGGTTTTGTAATGATTGCGGCGCATTTTGGTGACCGCTCTGTGAAATAGTGACAAGTCAAAGGGCAGATATGTCTCATTCCTCCGCCAACTCCGCAGCGCGTCCCGTTATTGTGTTTGATCTCGACGGGACATTGGTCGATACCGCTCCGGATTTGCTCGACAGTCTCAACCATTGCCTGATCGCAGGCGGTCTGACACCGGCTGATCCTGTTGCCTTACGCAAGTTTGTCGGCTCCGGTGCGAAAGTGATGATTGAGCGCGCTTATCAGGCACAAAACCGTCAGCTGACGGATGCCGACATGCAGAAGCTGTTTGCTCTGTTCATGGAGCATTATAACGACAATATGCCAGGCAGCTCAGTTTTCTATCCCGGCGTGCTGACCTGTCTCGACCGTTTAAGCGATGCGGGATACGGCCTTGCCGTCTGCACCAATAAATTTGAAATCAGTGCCAAAACATTGCTCGAAGGCATGGGTGAAGCACACCGTTTTCTCGCTATCTGCGGACAGGACACCTTCCCTTACCGCAAACCTGATCCGCGCCATCTGACCGATACAATTGCACAGGTGCAAGGCAATCCGCATCAGGCGATTATGGTCGGCGACAGCCGCGCCGATATTGATGCCGCTAAAGCAGCAGGCATTCCGGTGATTGCCGTGGATTTCGGCTATACCGACCTGCATGTTTCGCATTTTGAACCAAGCCGCATCATATCGCATTATGACGAGCTGACACTGGATATGGTCAGTGACCTGCTGGAAGCGGCAAAACAAGCAGCAGAATAGTTTTAGGCAAATTGTGAGACACAATGACCGGCAAGCAGAATATTCAGGCTACCCAATCTTTTGGCAAAACCATTGATTTTGGTAAAACTGCCTCTGATTACCGGAATTTTCGCGCCGGTTTTCCGCCGGAGTTTTTCGATGCCTTAAGTGCGAAAAACTACATCAGCCCTGCCCTGTCAGCACTTGATATTGGCACCGGAACGGGCACGGTTGCCCGTGGCCTTGCACAAAAAGGGCTGATTGTTACCGGTGTTGATCTGGCGCAGGCTTTACTTGATGAAGCAGCCGAACTGGATAAAGAAGCCGGCGTTCATATCCGCTATCAGACAGGCTCAGCAGAGAAGCTGATTGAAGCTGATGATAGTTTTGATCTTTTGACAGCCGGACAATGCTGGCACTGGTTTGACCGTCCTAAAGCTGCACAAGAAGCGAAACGGGTTCTCAAACCTCATGGCCGTATCATCATCGCCCATTTCGACTGGTTGCCCTTTGCAGGCAATGTCGTTGAAGCAACCGAACAGCTTATTCTTAAATATAATCCGAAATGGACAATGGGCGGTGGCAGCGGAATTTATCCGCAATGGTTACAAGATCTGATAAAAGCCGGTTTCACAGGTATTGAAACCTTCTCTTTTGATCTGCCGGTTTATTACAGCCATGAAGCATGGCGCGGGCGTATTCGTGCAAGCGCAGGCGTGAAAGCCAGCCTGTCACCGGAAGAAACGGTTCGTTTTGACAGTGAACTCTCTCAAGTTTTACTGAAAGACTTTCCTGAAGACCCTCTGGCAATTCCCCATCGGGTTTGGGCTGTCACAGCACGCAACACAAAATAAAGAAAGCGGGATTTCTCCCGCTTTCTTTTAATTATCCCAGAGGAGCAATATCGCCTTTGGCCCATTCCGCTGTTGTCTCTTCAAAGAAGTCATTGAAGCGGCCTGCTTCAATCGCATCGCGGATACCCTGCATCAGATACTGATAATAATGCAGGTTGTTCCATGTCAGCAGCATACCGCCCAGCGCTTCATTGGATTTCACCAGATGATGCAGATAGGCACGGCTATACTGACTTGATGCCGGACAGGTCGACATTTCATCCAGCGGGCGACGATCTTCTGCATGACGCGCATTACGCAGGTTTACCTTACCGCGACGGGTAAAGGCCAGACCGTGTCGGCCTGCACGGGTTGGCATCACGCAGTCGAACATATCAATGCCGCGCGCTACCGATTTCAACATATCGTCCGGCGTACCAACGCCCATCAGATAGCGTGGTTTTTCGTGCGGCAGGATCGGACAGGTCACATCCAGCATATCCAGCATCACCTGCTGCGGCTCACCAACAGCCAGACCACCAACGGCATAGCCTTTGAGATCCATAGCTTTCAGCGCCTGCGCAGATTGTTCGCGCAGCTGCACATTATCACCGCCCTGCACGATACCGAACATCGCCTTGCCCGGCTGATCACCAAAAGCCACTTTACAACGTTCTGCCCAGCGCAATGACAGCTCCATCGCCTTCTGCATCACATTGAAGGATGCAGGCAGTGCCGTACATTCATCAAGCTGCATCTGGATATCGCTATCGAGCAGCCCCTGAATTTCAATGGAGCGCTCTGGTGACATTTCATAAGCGCGGCCGTCAATATGCGAGCGGAAGGTTACGCCCTGCTCTGTCAGTTTGCGCAACTGCGCCAGCGACATGACCTGAAAACCACCGGAATCGGTAAGGATCGGCCCTTGCCAACCGCCGAATTCATGCAAACCGCCAAGGCGTGCCACACGCTCGGCACCCGGACGCAGCATCAGATGATAGGTGTTGCCGAGAATGATATCCGCACCAAGGTCTTTGACCTGATCCATATACATGGCTTTAACGGTGCCTGCGGTGCCAACCGGCATAAAGGCTGGCGTACGGATCGTGCCGCGCGGCATGGTGATTTCACCGCGACGTGCTTTGCCGTCTGTTGCCAGCACTTTGAATTCAAAATTTTCACTGCTCATAATAATTCTCTTTAATCGCGGCGCGTTAACAGGCTGGCATCGCCATAAGAATAAAACCGGTATTCATTGCTAATGGCATGGGCATAGGCCGCCTGCATTGTCTCGAAACCGCTGAAAGCCGAGACCAGCATGAACAATGTCGAGCGCGGCAGATGGAAATTGGTCATCAGCATATCAATTGCGCGGAACTTATAGCCGGGGGTGATGAAAATATCGGTCGCTCCCGACCATGGACGGATAATACCGTCCTCACCGGTTGCGCTCTCAATCAGGCGCAGAGATGTTGTGCCGACAGAGATAATCCGCCCGCCCCGCTCATGCACATGATTGAGTGCTGCTGCAGTTTCCTCAGAGACATAGCCGATTTCCGCATGCATTTTATGATCAGCAGTATCATCCGCCTTAACGGGCAGGAATGTACCTGCGCCCACATGCAGCGTCACAAAATGCTCTTCCACACCTTTGGCGCGGATACGCTCCAGCAATTCCGGTGTGAAATGCAATCCGGCAGTCGGTGCTGCAACAGCCCCTTCTTCGCGCGCATAGACAGTCTGATAATCCTGTCTGTCCTGCGCATCTTCTGCCCGTTTGGACGCAATATAAGGCGGCAGCGGAATATGACCGACCGATGCAATCGCTTCATCCAGCACAGCGCCGGAGACATCAAACACCAGCAGCACCTCGCCGCTGTCGTGTTTTTCTGCAACCAGAGCATCCAAGGTACCAAGCAAGCAGCTGGAACCGGAATGGCCGAAATGAATGCGTTCGCCTTCTTTAACGCGCTTTGCAGGGCGCAAGAAAGCTTTCCAGCGATCAGCACCGGTACGCATATGCAAGGTCGCACTCACGGTTGCGACGGTGCCGTCACGCTCGCGTGTGCCTTCCAGCTGTGCCGGAATAACTTTAGTATCATTGAAGACCAGCGCATCACCTTCGCGCAGCAGATCCGGCAAATCACCAACATGCAGATCCTGCAAAGGCTGATCCGGAATGACACGCAACAGTTTTGCATGATCGCGCGGGGTAACCGGACGCAGCGCAATACGCTCTTCCGGCAGGTCAAAATCAAACAGATCGACGCGCATCACTGGCCTCAATTTCAGAGAGTTCAAATTTTTCTAAAATTCGCATTGCCCTGCCATACAGAACAGCGGGCAAAAAATAAAGGGCGCGTTACGGATTGAACCATAACACGCCCCTCAAATCAGCAAGCTGACAGATTACAGATCAGCTGCAATCTTAGCTGTCGTAATTGAATCCGGATCAGTTACCGGCTCACCACGCTTGATTTTGTCGACATTGTCCATGCCTTCGATAACCTGACCCCATACGGAGTACTGGCGATCCAGCCAAGGAGCATCAGCAAAGCAGATATAGAACTGGGAGTTAGCCGAGTTCGGGTTCTGGCTGCGTGCCATCGAGCAGGTACCGCGTACGTGCTTGGTGTTGGTGAATTCTGCCTTCAGGTCAGGCTTGTCCGAACCGCCCATACCGGCGCGGGATGGATTGAAGCTGGAACCACCCTGCTTACCGAACTTCACGTCACCGGTCTGCGCCATGAAACCATCGATAACGCGGTGGAATACAACACCGTCATAAGCGCCTTCACGAGCCAGTTCTTTAATACGGGCAACGTGACCTGGTGCCAGATCAGGATAAAGTTCGATTGCAACAGTACCCTTGGTGGTTTCCAGTACCAGTGTATTTTCCGGATCTTTATAAGCCATAGGGCCTCTCCTGTATATTGTCAGACTGCTCAATGGCAGTCCTGTTAGAATTTGTGCATTTCCTGCAAAGCCGGAACGGGCATCTCATCCCGTTCAGGTTCATTGGATAATGCGTAAGTCACAAACAGAATGCTTTTCGCCTAACAAAAAGCATTCTTATTTTTATTTACGATCAGCCAGAACAATGGCTTTAACGATACGGTCAGGATTATCAACTGCACCATTGGCAGATTTGCTGCCTTTTTTGATTTTATCGACGACTTCCATGCCACTGGTGACCTGACCGACAACGGTATACTGGCCATTCAGGAAGGAACCTTCGTCAAACATGATGAAAAACTGCGAATTTGCAGAATTCGGAGCGGAGCTGCGCGCCATGCCGACTGTGCCGCGAACAAAAGGTTCTTTGGAGAACTCTGCCGGAATATTGCCGTAAGAAGAACCGCCGGTGCCTGCACGACCCGGATTATAGCCCTTATCTGCATTACCGAATTCCACGTCACCGGTCTGTGCCATGAAACCGTCAATCACGCGGTGGAAAACAACACCGTTATAAGCACCGTCACGTACAAGCTTTTTGATCTGTTCGGCATGTTTCGGTGCCAGATCAGGACGCAATGCAATCGTTACATCACCGTCTTTCAGGGTAAGAACCACGGTATTTTCCGGATCAGCAGCCTGCGCATTAGCTGGCTGTAATGCGGCAGTGGCTGAAAATGCGAGAAAAGCCGTAACGGCCAGTAATTTACGCAAAAAGGACATGATTTTTCCTGTTTAAGGCTGATCTTATTTTTTGAGCTTTGTGCGAAGGGCGTTTTCAATAACAGGCGGTACAAACCGGCTGACATCGCCCCCCATTGCCGCAATCTGGCGCACCAGTGTGGCAGTAATAAAACGCACATGCGGGGAAGCAGGCAAAAACACCGTCTGAATTTCCGGCACCATGCCTGCATTCATACCGGCCATCTGCATTTCATAGTCGAAATCTGTGGCATCGCGCAAACCGCGGATCATCAGCGTTGCATTATGGCTCTTGGCAGTATCAACCACCAGACCACTGAAACTCGTATAATCAATACGGCTGTTATCAGAACCGAAAGCCTGCTCTCCGGCCTCGCGCAACAAAGCGACACGTTCCTCAAAGCTGAACATCGGAGTTTTCCCCGGATGAACGCCGATGGCAACAATCACCTTATCGGCAAGCCCGAGGGCTCCGCGCAGAACATCAAGATGACCATTGGTGACCGGATCAAACGATCCTGCATAGAGAGCTGTTTTCATGGCTACTGAGTTAATCATTCTGTTCGCAGATTTCAATCACCGGAAGTGGTTCATTTGTTTAGAGCGGTTTCAGTTAATATTGAAGCGTTGAAACCGCTCTATCTTTTTTTGTTTTTACGCGCATTTTATCCCGAAAACCGCTTCGCACTTTTCGGAATGCGCTCTAAATCAAACGATACTTACACCTTTATCTAAGCCGTAGTCTTACATCAAAAGCACAAGTTTACGGGTTCGCAAAGTGAACCTAGCATGAATACGGCTGTCAGTAAGATTTCACTGATAAGCGCCTATAATACAAATATCATAAGGCGTGCATCGCCTCTCCACACCATAAAATGAAAGTTTTTATGCAACCTTTGTCTCGCTTGTGCGTAATATAAGCGAAAGGATACTATGATGATGCTATTTATTCTCGCAATCTCAATGATCGTCGCGATGATGTTTGCAGCCATTATCCTGATGATCGAAGAAAGTGCTTCAAGACGATTTAACAACCAGAAGTCTGCTTTCGACCTGCGTTCCGTGCGACGTGTTGCACGGGGCACGCGATCAAAACGCATTACACATGCCTGAACAAAGTGAGATATCTTGGTTTTGCCCAATTCAGGCCTAAATACATTCAAAATACCCCTCTAGATTAGAGGGAAGTTGCAGCCGGAACCTCCAGTCCAGGCTTTTATTCAAGGCGGTGTGAGAAGACACCGCCTTTTTTCTTTATCGTCATGGCATTAAAAAACGCCCTGTCAAAATTGACAGGGCGTTTTTGTGTTAAAGCTTATTCAGCAGCAGGTTCATCACCACCCGCCGGGGTAGTTTCCTGAACCGGTGCCTGATCACCGGCGGTTTCCGAGGTTTCATCCTCTTCGTCATCTGTCTCAGAAATACGTTCTACCGACACAACCTTTTCACCATCAGCGGTATTGAAGATTGTCACCCCCTTGGTGGAACGACCGGCAATACGAATACCGCCAACCGGCACACGGATCAGCTGACCACCATCCGACACCAGCAGGATCTGGTCGCTTGCTTCAACCGGGAAGAGCGCAACCAGCGCACCGATTTCATCCGTCTTCGATGTATCAGTTGCACGGATACCCTTACCGCCACGACCGGAAATACGGAATTCATAGGAGGAAGAACGCTTGCCGTAACCGAACTCGCTGACTGTCAGAACAGTCTGCTCATGAGCTTTCAGCTCTTCATAGCGCTCATCATTCAGTTCTGTATCTTCGGTTACGTCTTCACCGACGACTGCGATATCTTCCACATCATCCGAACCAAGGCTGCGGCGTTCCGCAATTGCGCGCTTCAGATAGGCTGTACGCTCGGCCGGTGTTGCTTCCACATGCTCAAGAATAGCCATGGAGATAACTTTATCGCCATCCGCCAGATTGATACCGCGCACACCAATCGAATTACGACCGGCAAAAACACGAACATCATCCACACGGAAACGGATACACTGGCCACCGGCAGCGGTGAGCAACACGTCGTCATTGACCGTACAAGTATCAACCGAGAGGATTTCATCACCCTCTTCTTCCAGTTTCATCGCAATCTTACCGTTGCGGTTCACCTGAACGAAATCAGACAACTTGTTACGACGTACTGTACCGCGAGTTGTCGCGAACATCACGTCGAGCTCTGCCCAGCTTGCCTCATCCTCAGGCAATGGCATGATCGTGGTGATACGCTCACCCTGCTGCAAAGGCAGCATATTAATCAATGCCTTACCGCGAGATTGCGGCGTACCGATCGGCAGACGCCATACTTTTTCTTTATAAACAATACCGCGTGAGGAGAAGAACAGCACCGGCGTATGGGTATTGGCCACAAACAGACGGGTAACGAAATCCTCGTCCTTCGTCGCCATACCTGAGCGGCCTTTGCCGCCGCGGCGCTGCGCACGATAGGTGTTCAGCGGTACGCGCTTGATGTAACCGGCATGGCTGACAGTAACGACCATATCTTCACGGGCGATGAGGTCTTCATCATCCATATCGGCGCCGCCAAGTGTCAGTTCTGTGCGGCGTGGCGTTGCGAACTCATCACGAACAGCAGTCAGCTCATCCTTCACAATGCCGAGAATACGTTCACGGGATGCGAGAATTGCCAGATAATCTTTGATTTCTTCGCCGATCTTGTTGAGTTCATCAGCGATTTCGTCACGGCCAAGCGCTGTCAGGCGCTGCAAACGCAGCTCCAGAATTGCACGAGCCTGCTCTTCAGACAGATTATAGGTATTATCGTCGTTCAGCACATGGCGCGGGTCGTCGATCAAACGGATAAGAGGCGCAATATCAGCAGCCGGCCAGCGGCGTGTCATCAACTGTTCGCGTGCAGTTGCCGGATCCGGCGCACGGCGGATCAGCGCAATCACTTCGTCAATATTGGCAACAGCAATCGCCAGACCAACCAAGACATGTGCGCGTTCGCGGGCTTTATTCAGCAGGAACTTGGTACGGCGGCTGACAACTTCCTCACGGAAATGCACGAATGCATTCAACACTTCCATCAGCGTCAGCAGCTGCGGCTTACCACCATTCAGTGCCACCATATTGCAGCCGAAAGAGGTTTGCAGCGGTGTGTAACGATACAACTGATTGAGGATCACATCCGCATTGGCATCGCGTTTGAGTTCAACAACAACGCGGTAACCTTCACGGTCGGACTCGTCACGCAGATCAGAAATCCCTTCAATACGCTTGTCGCGTACCAATTCAGCCATTTTCTCGATCATGGTCGCTTTATTGACCTGATACGGAATTTCCGTGATCACGATGGATTCACGGTCATTGCGCATTGGCTCAATCGTCACGCGACCACGCATCAGCACAGAACCGCGACCGGTGCTATAAGCAGAATAAATGCCTGCACGACCGAGAATCAGACCACCGGTCGGGAAATCCGGCCCCGGAATGATCTCAATCATTTCTTCCAGCGACATTTCAGGATTGTCGATCAGGGCAATACAGCCATTGATCACTTCACCCAAGTTATGCGGCGGAATATTGGTGGCCATACCAACGGCAATACCGCCGGAACCATTGACCAGCAGGTTCGGATAGCGCGCCGGAAGCACTTTAGGCTCCTGTTCGCGACCATCATAGTTGTCCTGAAAATCAACCGTGTCTTTGTCGATATCTTCAAGCAGAACCGAAGAAACTTTTTCCAGACGGCACTCGGTATAACGCATAGCCGCAGCACTGTCGCCGTCAACGGAACCGAAGTTCCCCTGCCCGTCAACCAGCGGCTCGCGCATGGAAAAGTCCTGCGCCATACGCACCAATGCGTCATAAATCGAGGCGTCACCGTGCGGATGGTATTTACCCATCACTTCACCGACGACACCGGCAGATTTACGGTAGGAGCGGTTCCAGGCAAGCCCCATTTCATTCATGGCATGGAGAATACGCCGGTGAACCGGCTTCAACCCGTCACGAACATCAGGAAGCGCGCGGCTGACGATAACGCTCATCGCGTAATCGAGGTAGGACCGCTGCATCTCCTCCACAATAGAAATCGGTTCAATACCGTTAAATTCGTCTGAACCGGGCGGCGGAGTAAGGTCTGTCACTATTCAAATATCTTTCGTAAAGAATCGATTAGTTTTGGTTGATTATACTCTATCCCATAACATCAAAATCACGAAATTTCGACTGCCACGCAGCGGCTTTCATACACACCAAATGTGCATTTTTTTCCATCACAAAGGCAAATAATCGCGGATTTAAACGGCAAATCCGTGATTATTTGCACGAACTGTAAAAACCAGCCTCCGTATCGGTATTCCAGACCGTTCGCAGACCAGAGCGCCTTGTGCAATAACACATCTTGCACAGGTAATATAAAGCCATGCATAATCATGGTAATAGCGACATAAACATAAAAACGGGGACACAGATGAGCTTTTACGACAGTCTATTCAGCGCCTTTGTCACATTGCTCGTCACAATTGATCCGCCGGGTCTTGCGCCGCTGTTTCTGGCGGTTACCACCGGTATGGATCGCCGCGAGAGAGCGCAGGTTGCCAAGCGCGCGAGTATTATCGGCTTTATCATTCTGGCACTTTTCGCCATTGCCGGTGCACAAATTCTGATGATGTTCGGCATCACGCTTGGCGCTTTCCGCGTTGCCGGTGGCCTACTGCTGTTCTGGATTGCTTTTGAGATGATCTTTGAACGGCGTCAGGAGCGCCATGAGAAAAGTGCAACGGTTGCAATTACCAAAGACCATATCCGCAATGTTGCAGCGTTTCCGCTGGCCATTCCGCTGATTGCAGGTCCGGGCGCGATCTCAGCTACAGTGCTGCTTGGCGGCAGTTTCCCGACCATAGGCACCAGACTTGCACTGCTCGGCATTTTGCTTGCCTGTATTCTGATTTCCTATGTCGTATTTTTACTCGCAGAGCGCGTTGACCGCTTTTTAGGGGAAACAGGCCGCTCCATCCTCACCCGCCTCCTCGGCGTGATCCTTGCGGCTCTGGCTGTGCAATTTGTGGCCGACGGTGTCCGCTCTCTGATCACCGGAGCCTGAACAACAAAAAGCCCGCGATAAACGCGGGCTTTTATTTGAAACAGATAGCCTCAGAACGGGATATCATCGTCCAGATCATGGCTGAAACCACC
The DNA here is from genome assembly GCA_021733665.1 of Bacillus subtilis. Classification (GTDB taxonomy): domain Bacteria; phylum Pseudomonadota; class Alphaproteobacteria; order Rhizobiales; family Rhizobiaceae; genus Pseudochrobactrum. Next base: position 237,712 of record JAHREI010000002.1, on the reverse strand, counting down.
GGACTGCTGCTGCGGGCTGGAACGGCCGAAATCATTACCGCCGCTATTATTGTTGCCGCCGTAATCACCGCCACGGGATGAACCGCCGCCAAAGCGATCGCCGCCGCTACCGCTGCCTTCAAAACGGCCACCGCCGCCACCACCTTCACCGCGGCTGTCGAGCATTTGCAATTCACCACGGAATTTCTGCAACACGATTTCAGTCGTGTATTTGTCATTGCCGTTCTGGTCAGTCCATTTACGGGTCTGCAGCTGACCTTCGATGTAAACTTTAGCGCCTTTTTTCAGGTACTGTTCGGCAACCTTAGCCAGATTTTCGTTGAAAATCACAACGCTGTGCCATTCGGTTTTATCTTTGCGCTCACCGGACTGGCGGTCGCGCCAGCTCTCGGATGTTGCGATACGCAGATTTGCAACCGGCTCACCGGAATTCAGACGACGGATTTCAGGATCCGCTCCGAGATTACCAACGAGAATAACTTTATTGACTGAGCCTGCCATAGACCTGCACTCCAGATTTTTTCTTACAGTTTGCGTGACAATACATAAGGCAGCCCCCTGATGAAAGGGGAAGATGGCTTATCCAAAACAAAAAAGCCGCCGCGAAATATCGCAGCGGCTCTGAATTCACAGCGGAAAATTCCGCCATACTCACGATTAACGGGAGTAATATTCAACAACCAGATTTGGTTCCATCTGAACGGCGTAAGGAACGTCGGACAGACCTGGAACGCGGCTGTATGTTGCAGTCAGTTTGCCGTGATCAGCAACGATGTAGTCAGGAACATCGCGTTCTGCGAGCTGGATAGCTTCGAGAACGATAACCAGCTGCTTGGACTTTTCGCGAACTTCAACAACGTCACCAGCCTTCAGGCGGTAGGACTGAATGTTAACGCGACGACCGTTTACGTTTACGTGACCGTGGTTGATGAACTGACGGGCAGCAAAGATGGTCGGTACGAACTTGGCGCGGTATACAACTGCGTCCAGACGGCTTTCCAGCAGACCGATCAGGTTTTCACCGGTATCGCCTTTACGACGAGCAGCTTCTTCGTAAGTTTTACGGAACTGCTTTTCGGAGATATCGCCGTAGAAGCCTTTCAGCTTCTGCTTTGCGCGCAGCTGAATACCGAAGTCGGAGAGCTTGCCCTTACGGCGCTGACCGTGCTGACCTGGACCGTATTCACGACGGTTTACCGGGGATTTAGGACGACCCCAGATGTTTTCGCCAAGACGGCGGTCAATTTTATATTTGGAAGATTCGCGCTTACTCATCGCATTTCCCTTTATAAGTGATACCGGCGCGGCAGCTTATCTGCCTCGCTCGAAGGAAACGCGCCCTCCTCTGTCCTCTCACTGAGAAGACTGACAGAACATTGCAACAGCGAATGAGGCAATTATTCACGGGACACGTCTACAGATACAGGGAATCTGCGAAGATGCCCTGAAATCCTGAGCGGCTTTTAAGGAGTGGGAGCCATTGTTGTCAAGGCCTGAGGCTCAGACTGCTGCAAATCAAATGCTAAATCGCCGGATATCGGCAAAACCAGAGCACTGCTAAGGCTATAGCTGCTTGTATGGTTCTGAATTTCAGTTCAAAACCGATAGCACAGATTTCAAAATGCGTCCGGACAGAGAGCATCTGAATATGACAAAACTCATTATACGCTTCTATCCGGATTTGATTGCAGCTATTTGCGGACTTCTGATTATTCCGTGGATCATCGGCGTTCCGGGACAGCCGACACAAACTATCCTGTCAGGCTGGACACTCGGACTGATCGCCATGGGCGGCTATCTGGTTATCTACCAATGTGTAAAATCGTTCCAAGCATCTGCACGCTATAAAAAGAATGCATCATTGCAGCAGCCGGTGACCGCAATTCTGAACATGTCTGCGCTATGTCTTGTGCCGGCCATGCTGGTTGCATTGCTTTTGCTGTTTTATGTCGAATAGCTGCCGAGTATTTACATTGTTAAGAATGGAATGCCGGTCTCATCACTGTTGAGCATCAAAGCGCGCACGCTCTTCGCGCATCATATGACGATTATCAACGGCCCATTGCCCCAGACTATCAATCGGCTTGGCCAGCGACATACCAAGCGGCGTCAGCGAATATTCCACTTCCGGCGGCGAAGTCGGGCGCACAATACGCAACACCAAACCGTCACGCTCTAACGAGCGCAAAGTCACTGTCAGCATACGTTGCGAAATACCTTCAATCAGACGGCGCAGCGCATTAAACCGCACTGTGCCCTGTTGCAGATTGAGAATAACCAGCAGGCTCCATGTATCCCCAACGCGATCCAGAACTTCGCGGATCGGACAAGTGCCGTCTTCATCCGTTGCGAATCCGGCGGTGTCTGCCAGCAGCGGGACAGTTTTTTGAGTTTCATCACTATCCACGACAGATATTTTTTTCTGCATAGCCTTGGTTTGAGATGCCATTGCCTTCATCCTTCGCCTGTCCATCACCATAATAAACCTGCATTTACGGGCAGAACAGGTGGTTACTTTGATGTAACCTGCCAACTTTAAAGTGCATTCTTCACAGCCCTTTAAAAGCATACTACATAGTTACCTATCGTAACCTGATTAAAAATAATTCTCAGATTTATAGTATGAGGTAAGCATCATGTCAAAAATTGCAATCATCGGCGCCAGCGGTTATGTCGGAACAGCCCTGCTCAATGAAGCCGTGAAACGCGGTCATCAGGTCAGCGCTTTTGTGCGCCACCCGGAGAAAATCGCAGCCAATGCCAATGTCACTGCGGTGAAAGCTGATGTTCTGGACACGGACGGACTGGCTGCCCTTTTAAAAGGCCATGATCTGGTGATCTCCGCCTATAATCCGGGCTGGCAGGAAGCCGATATCCGCAATATTCATATCAAAGGCAGCAAATCCATTACCGAGGCAGTGAAGAAAGCTGGCATCAAGCGTCTGATCGCAGTCGGCGGCGCAGGCAGTCTCGAAATCAACGGTCAGCAGCTGGTGGATTCCCCTGAGTTTCCGGCTGAATATAAAGAAGGTGCGCTGGGTGCCCGTCAGGCACTCAATGATCTGAAAGCCGAAGATACGCTGGACTGGTCTTTTGTTTCACCAGCCATTCTGCTGGTTCCGGGTGAAGCCACCGGCACATTCCGTCTCGGCAAGGATTCTCCGGTTTTTGACGACAAAGGTGAAAGCAAAATCACCGTCGGCGATCTGGCTGTCGCCATTCTTGATGAAGCAGAACAGGGCAAACATATCCGCCAGCGCTTCACAGCAGCATATTAAAACATCAAATGAAAAAGCCCGCTAAAAGCGGGCTTTTTATATCAGGCAGGAATCAAGCCGAGACGCTTAGCCTGCGGCGAGTTCTTTTCATTTTCACGCAGGGTCAGCACCGCCACGCCTGTTGCGGTCACTGCAACCGTATGTTCGAACTGAGCCGAGAGTAATCCGTCCTTTGTGGTGACAGTCCACTCATCCGCTTCGGTCTTTACGTTGCGCCGCCCCTGATTGAGCATCGGCTCGATGGTAAAAACCATGCCTTGCTGCAGAAACAGGCCGGCTCCGGGCTTACCGAAATTGAGAATTTGCGGCTCTTCGTGCATCTCACGGCCGATACCATGCCCACAATAATCATGCACAACCGAATAGCCGTTGCGCTTGGCATGGCGCTCAATCGCCCAGCCGATATCGCCGATCCGCGCGCCCGGACGCACAGTGGCAATGCCCATCCACATTGCTTCATACGCAGTGCGCACCAATCGCTTGGCAGCCGTATTTACCTCGCCGACACAATAGGTCTTGCTGGAATCCGCGATATAGCCGTTCTTCTCCAGCGTAATATCAAAATTGACAATATCACCGCTTTTCAACACATCGGACTGCGTCGGCACACCGTGGCAAACCACATGATTGATGGAAGAATTAAGGACAAAGCCATAGCCATACTGGCCTTTACTGGCCGGTCGGGATTGTAGATCCTCAGTGATAAAGCGCTCGACTTTGTCGTTAATCTCAAGGGTTGAGACACTCTCCAGCGGCGTTTTATCCAGCATATCAAAGACTGAAGCCAGCAAACGCCCTGCCTCAGCCATCAGTGCCAATTCCTGTGGTTGCTTAATCATGCTTCACTCACACTCAGCGAAGACACGGCAACACCAGCGGCATTGAGCTCACGGCGCATAATTTCTGAAAAACTGAGCGTCGGATTGGTCTCGCATAACATGCCGATCTTAATCCAGAAGGCAGCCTGCGCATTAATAGAGCGGCAGGTCACCTTACTCGCAAGACGCAGCTGCTCATGCAGCTCGTCTTCAATATTCACAATACCCATAAGGCCTCACATATGTTTCATATACATACTATATATGAAACATATATTGAGTCTCAAGGTGAATAATCCGTCAACGATCAGCTGATGAGTTCCACATCCACTACACCGTTAATAGCCTTCATCGCGCTGGCAATTTGCGGGCTGATGCGGTAGCGATCTGGCAAGGCAACTTCGACCTCGCGCTGACCATTATCCTTGATCACGATAAAGCTGACCTCGCCGTCACCACGGGTTTTGAAGTAAGGCACAATCTGATCGAGCGCATCGCTATTCCGCAAAAATAGGCGCAGTGCCTTTTGCAGGCGGCTGGCCTCATCCTCAAGTGACACGACCGTAGCAATACGCAGGCTCACACCTTCCGGCCGGTTTTCAGCGGAAACGGTAATCACTACCGAACGTCCGGGCTCCAAAAGATCGCGGAACTGCTGGAGTGCTTCCGAGAACAATACTGATTCAAACTGACCTGTCGCATCCGAAAAGGCAATGATACCCATCTTATTACCGGTCTTGGTCTTGCGTTCCTGCTTGCTGATCACCGTTCCGGCCAGACGACCGTTGGTTGCACCTTTTTTCACCGCATTGGAAAAATCAGCCCAGCTCTGAACACGCATTTTCTGCAGCGCTTCATTATAATCATCCAGCGGATGTGCGGAGAGATAGAAGCCTGCGGCCTGCAATTCGCGATGCAGCTTTTCTGATGAAGTCCAAGGCGTTACCACTGGTAACTGCAGCTTTTCTTTCGGCACCAGACCGGTACCGAAAATATCGGACTGCCCGCTATTGGCGTTCTCCTGCGTGCGCTGGGTATAGGCCATCAGACTGTCCATACCGGAACTCAGAGCCGAGCGATCAATACCGAAACAATCCAGCGCACCGGCATTGATCAGGCTTTCAAACACACGACGGTTGACCATGCGCGGATCAACGCGCTCGCAGAAATCCTCAAGGCTTTCAAACGGTTTTTCTTTCCGCTTTTCGACAATATGCTCAACGGCGGCATCACCGACGCCTTTAATCGCTGCCAGCGAATAGAAAATCTTGCCTTCCCCCACCTCAAACGGACGGTAGGATGTCATCACCGACGGCAACACAACTTCAATGCCTAGACGCAGCGCATCACGACGGAAATCATTGAGCTTTTCCGTGTTGTTCATATCATAGGTCATAGACGCGGCGAGAAACTCTGCCGGATAATGCGCCTTCAGATAGGCGGTATGATAAGAAACAATCGCATAAGCCGCGGCGTGGGATTTGTTGAAACCATAGTCAGCAAATTTGGCAAGCAGGTCGAAAATTGTATTGGCCTGCGCCTTGCCGACACCGCCTTCAATCGCACCATCAACGAAACGGACGCGCTGCTTGTCCATTTCTTCGCGGATCTTCTTACCCATCGCGCGGCGCAGCAAATCAGCTTCACCAAGCGAATAGCCGGAAAGCTCCTGCGCGATCTGCATCACCTGCTCCTGATAAACGATAACGCCCTGCGTTTCCTTCACCAGATGGTCGATTTTCGGGTGAATAGAGGCAATCTCCTCCTCACCATGCTTGCGCGCATTATAGGTCGGAATATTCTCCATCGGGCCCGGACGATACAGCGCCACAAGCGCAATAATATCCTCGATACGGTCAGGCTTCATCCCGATGAGCGCTTTACGCATCCCTACGGATTCCACCTGAAACACGCCAACCGTCTCACCGCGTGACAGCATTTCATAGGTCAGCTGATCATCAAACGGCAGTGTTTGCAGATCAATATCGACGCCTTTACGGGCAATCAGCTTCACGGCTGTATTGAGTACCGTCAGCGTTTTCAGACCAAGAAAGTCGAACTTTACCAGACCGGCCTGTTCAACCCATTTCATATTGAACTGAGTGACAGGCATATCCGAGCGCGGATCACGATACATCGGCACCAGTTCCGACAAAGGCCTGTCACCGATAACAATGCCCGCCGCGTGGGTTGAAGCATGGCGATAAAGCCCTTCCAGCTTCAGCGACATATCGAGAAGACGACCGACAACTGGTTCCTTCTCGCGCTCCTCATTAATGCGCGGCTCTTCATTAATCGCCTGACCGAGCGATACTGGATTGGCAGGGTTCGACGGCACCAGCTTACACAGCCTGTCCACCTGCCCGTAGGGCATTTGCAGCACGCGACCAACGTCACGCAACACCGCGCGCGCCTGCAGCGTACCGAAAGTGATGATCTGCGCTACCTGATCGCGACCGTATTTTTGCTGCACATAGCGGATCACCTCTTCGCGGCGATCCTGACAAAAATCGATATCAAAGTCCGGCATCGATACACGATCCGGATTAAGAAAGCGCTCAAACAGCAGAGAGAAGCGCAGCGGATCAACATCCGTAATGGTCAGCGCATAAGCAACCAACGAGCCCGCACCGGAACCGCGCCCCGGCCCCACCGGAATATCCTGCTGTTTTGCCCATTTAATAAAGTCCGAAACGATCAGGAAGTAGCCCGGAAATTTCATGCGGACGATAATGCCGATTTCGTAATCCAGCCGTTTGATATAGTCCTCGTGGGTATGCCCTTCCGCGAGACCAAAAATCTTCAACCGCGCCTCTAGGCCTTCACGTGCCTGACGTGCCATTTCATCAGCTTCTGCCTGCAGAGCAGCTTCCGGATCATCTGATTCACCGGTAAAGCGCGGCAGGATTGGTGCGCGGGTTTGCGTATACCAGTGGCAACGGCGTGCAATTTCGACAGTATTTTCCAAAGCCTCGGGCAAATCAGCAAATAAAGCCGCCATTTCGCTCTGGGATTTCAGATAATGATCCGGTGTCAGGCGGCGGCGATCATCTGATGCAATGACCTGTCCGTCGGCAATCGCCAGCAGCGCATCATGCGCTTCATAATCTTCACTCTGCTTAAAGAAAGCCTCATTGGTCGCAACCAATGGCAGCTCATATTCATAGGCCAGATCAACCAGTCTGGCTTCAAGTACACGGTCATAGCCGCGCTGACGGTGCAGTTCGATGTAAAGACGATCACCAAAGGTGTTCTTTAAAAACTCGAGACGGCTGCGCGCACGCTCTTCACGTTCAGCGCTCAGTGGTTTGCCGATAGGCCCTTCAGCCCCACCCGTCAGAAATATGACATCTTCTGACAAATCCGGCAGCCAGTCGGCACGGATATGTACCGGATCACCGGATTCTGTTTCCAGATAAGAGCGGCTGACCAGCCGCACCATATTGGCATAACCTTCTTCACTGGAAGCCAGCAGCACTACCGGCGCCAGATCCAGCGCATCACGACGGTTAATTGCACGACCTTCCGGCTGGTGATCGCCAAAGGCAATATCAACAACACAACCGATAATCGGTTGAATACCGTCTTTTGAAGCTTTCTGTGCGAACTCCAGCGCCCCGAAGAGATTATTCGTATCTGTGACTGCAATCGCAGGGGCATTATCATCTTTGGCATGGCCAATGATTTTGCCGATTTGCAACGCCCCTTCCAGCAATGAATAGGCCGAATGCGTGCGCAAATGAATAAATGCCGGTGCACCGGCAGACATATCAGAAGCAGCTACGGCAGAAACATCAGAAGGCAAAGGCATATACTCCGTCATTGCAACCATCGCCTGCCCGTTTGTGCAGTGATGGATCGCAGTACAAAGCCTTACATAGAAACTGCATTCCCAAAATAACAGTTCTGTAAGACAGGAAAATCAAACCGGATAATGAACTGAAGCCTTTCAGACTCCATACACATATCTGATCCTTTTTCCCGCAATGCCGTCATGATGTCCAGATGCATATATACATTCTGCATATCATTCACAGGCAGACCGTCTGTGCGTACTTTTGTATTCTGAACAAGCAGAACAATCAGGATCAGAACGCTGCGACCCACATAGCAAATGTTGCTACGAACAAACCGATGGAAATGAATGACATAACATCACGAACCAAATCAGACATGATATAAACTCCATATGTTCCTGTATGTTTTTAATTTGTTCCACTATTGTTCCAAAGTCAATCCCTTTATGTTCTCCTAATAATATCTATAGTTAGTGAAATATGAATCTTTTAAACGCCTATCCGCCTGAATAAGCACCTACAAAACTGAACCACCATTTAAGCATTTAATTTCAAGCCTATTGGAAACAAAAAAGATGCCGCTCATAGGTCTATGAAAGGCATCTAAAAAATAACTGACAGATAATATCTTCTTTTTACACTACTAAAATGCTGGACGCTCAGCCCAAATTTTTCTTGCCAATAAACGATCCCCGCCTATCTGGTCATTGATCTTACCGGCTCCATACTGCTCAAAAAGTGTTTTGTTCTCAGATAATAAAGAAACACCCAAGCCCGCCTGACCATCTGGCAACGAAAACCCTAACAAATCCAGCAATGTAGGGAAAACGTCGAACATAGCAGCGTGCCTTTCCAGTAATTGCGGACGGTTATTATCACCGATTACGGCGAAATAATTAAGGCGTTGTTTTTGATTAAGCTGCTCTTCGTAATCATTTTTCATCATCAGATGATCACTGACGATAACAACAACCGTATTTTCAAGCAGCCCTTCATGCCGAAGAGTTTTAATAAACCTATTAATTTCATAACCGGTGCATTTTACTGAAAAAAGAATTTGAGGCAGCTTATTGTTTGGAAATGCTTGCTCGCAACTCCGTGTTGGATGCCCGCTTGGAAAATGCGCAGCAATTGTCGCAACAGACATGACATATGGCTTGCCGGATTGATTTAACAGCCGTACCCTATTTTGTGCATGCTCAAAAACAGTGTCATCATAATGCCCCCAGTCATTCCGATAATCACTAGGCGCTTCAATATTGTGCACTCCATAGGTCTGATCAAATTGATGACTATTCAAGAATGTAGTCATCCCGGCGAAGCCGTGGTCGGCACCATTCAAAAATTCAACATGATAGTCATTTTTTTTCAAAAGATCGCTTAGACAGACTATTCCGGCAAAAAAAGTTTGCTGCTTATCAAACATATTTCCACTTAACAGACCGTGCGGCTGCAAAGGTACACCACATTGAGACGCAACAAAACCAGCCATACTCCAGCCTGTGTTTTTTGCTTGCGCTAACCCTTTAACCTCTAAACCAGAAGCAGCAAGTTCTTTCAGCTCAGTAAATATTTTATCGCCGCCAGCGATTTCGCCAAAAGTACGCTCAGTACTTTCAGCATAAATAATAATCATATTTTTCTTAGTTGTGACTAAAAGTTGTAAATGATCCGGTGCAGAATAAGCTTTGAGCAACCGGTCATCATAGGGATTACCTATAAAGAAGCTGCCAACGCTCCAAACGAGAGGATTAATCAACAGTAATGGTACAAATAATGTCCGGTCCAGAGCTAAGAAACGGTGACCCTTATTAATAAGAAACCAGAATGCGACAACCACACCCAAATAGCTTAAGGCAAAACGGAAAATATATTTCGCACTATTTTCAGGTATTCCGCCTTCCAATCCCATACTCAAATGAAATACAATGCTTACAAAATCAAATTCGCCAAAAAGACTAACAACACCAGCATAAACAAATAATAATAACACAGGGAAAAAACTATAAAGAAATCGGAAAGACGCTGATTTTTTAGCTAACGCGCCATATCCGTACACTATATATAATGCAGCGCCACCAAAAAACACTATAAAGCTGGCAAACCCAGAAATAAGAAAATATTTCTTAACCGCATAAGAAATAGACAGAACCAGCACAAACACAATCAAGTTATATTTGTACTGGCTACGGCTTAAAATGAACTCCATTACCGCTCCGCATAAATAGCCATTTTTTTTACTTAGGCATATTCATGCGTCACAATAGTTTCAAGAAACATTTACATTCATACAAGGTAATTTTAATCGCTTAATTTATATTCGTTATCATCAAATAACAAAAGCCCATATACTATAATACAAAATCAACGATCTTACCGTCTTTCAAAGTCACACAACGATCCATACGACGCGCCAGATCATGATTGTGTGTTGCGATCAGCGCAGACAAACCGGACTGGCGCACCAACGCCTCCAGCGCCTGAAATACATAAGACGATGTCGACGGATCAAGATTACCGGTCGGCTCATCCGCAAACAGCACCAATGGCGCATTGGCAACCGCACGCGCAATGGCCACACGCTGCTGTTCACCACCAGAAAGCTCTGACGGACGATGCGAAGAGCGTGGCCCAATACGCATATAATCCAGCAGGTTTTGCGCCCGCTGTGATGCAACTTTTGATGACAGTCCACGCAACATCTGCGGTACCATCACATTTTCCAACGCGGTAAATTCCGGTAGCAGATGATGAAACTGATACACAAAGCCAAGATCATGACGGCGCATTGCTGTGCGCTCATCATCATCCAGCTGAGCGCAGGATGTTTTCCCTAAGATTACATCACCGGAATCCGGTTTTTCCAGCAAGCCTGCAGTGTGCAGCAAAGTCGATTTACCGGCGCCAGATGGCGCAACCAGTGCCACCATCTCACCACGCATCAGTGTGAAATTCGCATCTTTAAGAATGGTCAGCTCACGGTCTGCTTCATGATAGCTACGGCAGACATTTTTCAGCTGAAGGATCGGTTCCCCTGACATACCAGCCATTATTCGTACCTCAGCGCATCAACAGGATCGAGTTTAGCCGCACGCCAGGCCGGCAAAATCGTAGCAATAAATGACAAGAACAGTGCCATACCAATAACAGAGAGTGTTTCCCCGACATTCATTTTCGCCGGAAGCTGGCTGAGGAAATAAAGCTCTGGATTAAACAAGGTCGTACCTGACAGCCATGAAAAGAATGCGCGGATACTCTCAACATTGAGGCACACAACAACACCAAGTACGACACCTGCCAATGTACCGGTGACGCCAATTGCAGCGCCGGTCATCAGGAAGATACGCATAATCGCGCCACGCGTTGCACCCATTGTGCGTAAGATCGCGATATCGCGTCCTTTATCCTTCACCAGCATGATCAGACCGGAAATAATATTCAATGCGGCAACCAGAACGATCAACGTGAGGATCATAAACATCACGTTACGCTCAACCTCAAGCGCCGAGAAGAATGTTGCATTACGCTGCCGCCAGTCCGTCATCATGACAGGACGTTCAGCCGCCTCTTCCACGCCGGCGCGCAGATCATCAACCTTGTCCGGATTTTCAGCAAATACCTCAATCGACTGAACGCGGTCCTCCTGATTGAAAAACAATTGCGCCTCGCCCAGCGGCATCAGCACAATAGAGGCGTCATATTCAGACATACCGATTTCGAAAATCGCCCTGATCGGATAGGCTTTGGTACGGGCATTAACGCCAAAAGGCGTAACATCACCGTCAGGAGAAATGATTTTCAGATCATCGCCAACGCCAAGCCCAAGATTTTGAGCCATACGTGTACCGATGGCCACACCGTCTGATGTATCAAAATTCGCAAAACTGCCGGACTTCACATTCTTGGCAATAAGCTCAAGCTTGTTAACATCCTGCTCGCGCAAACCGCGTACTAATGCACCAGTACCGGCACCAATAGCACCCTGCACCAGCGCCTGACCTTCAACCACCGGAATCGCGAACTTCACGCCTTTCAGCGCATCCATACGCTTCACCAGATGGTCATAATCTTCCAGCGGACTATCGATAGGCGCAACGATCAGATGACCATTAATACCGAGAATACGGTTGAGTAGCTCAGTACGGAAACCGTTCATCACCGCCATAACGATGATGAGTGTGGCTACGCCAAGCATGATGCCGGTAAATGAAAAACCGGCAATCACAGAAATAAAAGCCTCGCGACGGCGGGAACGCAGATAGCGCCATGCAATCATACGTTCTAATGAGGAGAATGGACCGGTGCCCTGACGTTTAGCCTGAGCGGCCGGTTTCTTTTCCTGTTGTTTCTTTGGCAATTTATTGAGCAATTGCGCGCCCCCGTTGCCTTGATTTCCACCTGTCGCAGGCTTTTTGAACATTACTGCCCCGCAGTGAGAAGATTAATTGCGGCATCAACAGTCATTGTCTGACGTTCGCCGGTTTTACGATCTTTCACTTCAACTTCGCCGTTCGCAACACTGCGCGGACCGGCAATGATCTGCACCGGCACACCAATCAGATCCATGGTTGCGAATTTCGAACCCGGACGGTCGTCGCTATCATCCAGCAAAGGATCAAGACCGGCATTGGTCAGCGCTTCATAGAGCTTTTCAGAAACAGCATCACAAGCAGCATCACCTGGCTTCATATTGACGATACCCGCACCGAATGGCGCAATGGCCTTTGGCCAAATGATACCGTTTTCATCATGGGATGCTTCAATCGTTGCAGCAACCACACGCGAAGGACCGATACCATAAGAGCCCATAGACACCAGATGTTCTTTACCGTCTGGTCCCTGCACTTTCGCGCCCATTGGTTCAGAATATTTAGTGCCGAAATGGAAGATATGACCAACTTCAATACCGCGTGCAGCAACCTGAGAAGCTGTATCGACTTTCGCCCATGCGGCTTCGTCGTGCATTTCTTCAGTTGCGGCATAAGGTGTTGTCCACTGATCAACGATCGAAGCCATTGCTGCATCATCGAAGAAGTCGATATCAGCGCCCGGCACTTTCAGATCGAGATAAGCGCGGTCGCAGAAAACCTGACTTTCGCCGGTATCTGCCAGAATGATAAATTCGTGGGACAGATCGCCACCGATCGGGCCGGTATCCGCGCGCATCGGCACAACCTGAACACCAATACGGGAGAATGTACGCAGGTAAGAAACGAACATACGATAATAGGCAGCTTTCGCGCCTTCGTAATTTAGATCGAAAGAGTAAGCATCTTTCATCAGGAACTCACGCGAGCGCATCACACCGAAACGCGGACGCACTTCGTCACGGAATTTCCACTGAATGTGATAGAGGTTCAGCGGCAGATCTTTATAAGAGCGTACATAAGAACGGAAAATATCGGTGACCATTTCTTCATTGGTCGGGCCGAACAGCATTTCACGCTCGGAACGGTCTTTGATGCGCAGCATTTCCTTGCCGTAAGCGTCATAACGGCCGCTTTCGCGCCACAAATCCGCAGACTGAATGGTCGGCATCAGAATTTCATTACCGCCAGCGCGGTTCTGTTCTTCACGGATGATTGTGTTGACCTTATTGAGGACTTTCAAGCCCAGCGGCAACCATGTGTAGATACCGGCTGATTGCTGACGGATCATACCCGCACGCAGCATCAGACGGTGGGAGACAATTTCTGCCTCTTTTGGATTTTCTTTCAGGATTGGCAAAAAGAATCGCGACATACGCATGGAGGAACCACCGGAAATTGTTCCCGACACCGAAGAATCAGGAAAAAACACATAAAATCTCCCGTGTTTATTAACCACTTATCGTAGCAATGAAAACCCGTCTCACGCAGAGCGGAGCGCTGTAATTTCCAACACGGAGGTGTTCTGATCTGCGCGATAAAGCCTGCCAAATTATGGCAAGCTCTGCTGATTCCTTCAAAATCCGGCTTACCAGCTCAAAATAACGTGAGTGACATATGATTATGTTCCGGCTTCAGAGGTGCCGAATACAATATTCTTCTGTTTTACTTGTTTGTGACAAAAATTTTACAGTTTTGATTTCATCACAGAAAACAGTTCAAAAACTGCAATTTTGATCAATTTGATCATTTAAATCGAATTAAAAATTTCAAAAATTGTATTTTCGCATTAAATGATATGTCATTTTTGTGTCTTCGCTTAAAAAAACGCGTGACAACTGATATTTCTCATTCTATTTTCAAGTTAACGACAACAGAGAGCAGGCTTAACTACTCTCTCACGCGGTCAAAGTCTTGGGAGGATGCAACTCAGGCGCGGTTTAACGCAGCCGCCTGTAATAAGGATACGAGTTGGACGCGTATTTTATCAGCAAGGCTAACGCCTTGCTTTTTTTTACACCTTAATAATACAAATATAGTGTGATTATAAAACATAGTTTTTCTTGCCCGCAATAATAAAGCGGTCATTCCTCCGCCCTGCTCACTCCCCACATTTTACCAAGAGATCAGCGCCGGAAGCTATTTTTCAGTGAGGATGTTCAGCCTAGGTTTCAGACATTACCCACTCACTGCTTAATAGCTTTTAGCAGGACGCATTATCGCGGACGTCAGATGATAACATCTGACTGCGAAATAGCCTTTAGTTGAGCGCATTATCGCGGACGTCAGATGTTACCATCTGACTGCGAAATGCTTTGGGACTCATACCCGTCACACGCAAAAACTCGCGATTGAAATTAGACTTGGTCAGAAAACCGCTGGCAAATGTAATCTGTGTCACCGGCTCGTCCGTCTCGCGCAGCAGACGGCATGCCTCCTCCACACGAAAATTATTCACATAAACAGAGACGCTAATCCCTCGACAACGATTAACTGCCTCAGATACGTGACGTGGCGGCTTGCGTAAACGATGTGCAATGCGTTTTAGGTTGAGCTCCATATCCTTATAGAGCTGTTTCTCCCGCATCAGAACATCCAGTTCCGCTACAATAGCCATGTGTTGTTCGGTCGTCAGCACCGCCTCGGAAGACAAAGGCGCTGTTTTCACTTCGTTACGGTCATCTTCATCCGCACTCGTGCGATTATCCAGCGCGACTGCCGCTGCCGCGCCCAACACAAAAAGCGATATAATATTTGTCACCACGATAATGGAGGGTGAATAACGCCCGCCACTCCATGAGAAGTCAAAATTAATCAGCAAGTCGACAATCACGGAGCCGATCAGCATTAAACCGGTGATCTGCATTGCCCGATGTGAACGCAGCGCTCCATCCAGACGCGCAGTAATCAGTACATCAGGCCCTGCAAGGCTCAGGCGCAGTAAAGCCAGACCATAGATCAGAAAAATCACCATAATTGCCAAAGCTGCAAGATCACGGCGGAAAAACATAATTGCTAATACCACCAGCACCGGCACAAAATGCAGCCAAATACTCTGAGGTAACAATGTTTTAGTGCTGGCCTTATCTGTCAGACTGCTAAAACTTAAGTAAGCCAGACCGGCAATCATTGTTGCCAAGATAATCTGCACTGGCATGACCGCAATCATATCATACCCCCAGCGCAAGCCCAGCACCACGGATCGCAGCATATAAGCGCTAACCAAAGCAATGAATAACATATCCGTCCGACTACCGGCCTCACGATTGCGCAATAATTGCAAAAGCAGAATTGCCAGTAAGATCGTCAGCACAAATGGCAGCGGTATAAAAATCATCAATGGTTATCTCGGTTATTTTTGCCATGACAATGAAGCAAAACACGTTATGCGTCGACCTTGATCCTGTTTCAGGTCGCAGAAATACACAGTCCGGCAAATGATCCCTGCATTATCAGCACAGCAGGATCAAAATAATGAACTATATGCTTCTCTCAATTTTACTTTCCGCCATTCTCACGCTCGGTGGTTGCAGCAAGGAAACAAGCGCATCAGAAAAATCCGTAGCAACAGATTATATAAAGAACGTAACGATCAGCGGTGATGCCAGCCTTATCCGCCTGACAACCCAAGATGATCAGTCAATGCAAGCTGTTATGAGCGCAAAACCATCGGGCTGGCTTTCCGGTTGGTTCTATAATGAATGCAAGACAAGCGGTGATATGGTTGTGACGGGACAAACATTGCTGATCAAAGCCCGTAACAATGACTGGTATGATCTCTCAGAATGCAGCACCGATCTGCAAATCAACCTGCCTCGCAATGCCAGCGTTACGATTGACCAACCTGCATTCAAAGCTGACCTTCAAGGACAGTTCTCGACTTTGAATATCGAAACCAGAGCAGCAGATATTGCTCTGTCTGGTTCAGCGCAGACAGTCAAAATCCGTGGTGATGCTTTCCACACAAAATTGCAATTTGACGATACTGCGCAATCACAGCTGATTGATATTGCTGGCCGTGCACTGGATACAAGTCTGCATTTTCCGAAAGGCACTGCTGTCAGCTATCGTATTCATGCCAAAGCTTCCATGCTCGACAGCAAATTGTCAAACACACCGGATGCAAAGCCTGAAGTCTTGATTTCCGGCGATTATATACACACTGAAATCAGATAACTTCATTCTATATAAAGCTATAAATACAGTTAGTTACAGAAAAAACTTCAGCTCTAGATTCACAAATCCGGGAAGAAATGCGGAATATCGTCCAGACCGAAACCGAGCTTCTGCGTGATAAACCAGAACAAGCCAAAAATGACCGTGGCGACAATCGTTGTGCGTAGAAAAGCCAGCCAGATCCGCGGGCGTGCCGGAGCGCTTGCGACTGTGCCACGAACGATGTGATTTTCTTCTGCCTGTGTGCGCAAACCGAAAGGCAATATGGCAAACAGTGTTGTCCACCAGATGATGAAAAAGATCGCCATTCCGGATATAACCGACATATTTTTCCTCCCTGCATAACCGATACCAATATCAAGGTTATGCTCTGCTCCGGCCTCACCTTAGTTCAGCATTTTCGTGCCGACAATAGTACCGTGCCAATGAATTCAAGCAACCAAAAACAAAACCGCCGGTCTGTGCGATACAGACCGGCGGCTTTAAATTTAACAGAAGCAATGTAAATGCGGGTAATCAGGCTTCCGGAATACGTGTCACAAAGACAGTTGTCACCGGCTTTTTGCCCCAGACATCATTAGCTGCAGCGCGTACTGCACGTCGCGCGGCTTCACGCACAAGTTCAAGATCCTTACGACGCGCGCGCGGAATACTGTCAACGGCACTCATCACAGCATCATAAAGCAGATCCTCGATCAGATTACGCTGAGAATCTTCTTCCGGCAGGCCAAAAGCAACCACTTCAGGATCATCATAGATTTTATGTTGATTATCGAGAAGAATGGACACCGCCACATGGCCAACCCATGCCAGTTTGCGGCGCTCGGTAATGCCCATTTCATCTTCATCACCGATCAGGCGGCCATCTTTATAGATGCGACCATAAGGTGCTTCATCAATGATCTTTGCAGGCCCCGGTGCTAAGCGCAGCACATCACCATTGCGGATCTGCGCCACATCCGGAATACCGGCCTGCATACCCAGCGTGCCCTGCGCTACCAGATGCGCGGCTTCACCATGCACCGGCACCAGAATTTGAGGACGCACCCAAGCATACATACGCTTCAGCTCATTGCGGCGCGGATGGCCTGAAACATGCACGAGCGCATCATCATCAGAGATGATCTTGATGCCCTGTTCAATCAGCATATTTTTGATTTCAATGATTGATTTTTCATTGCCCGGAATTGTACGCGATGAGAAAATCACCGTATCACCGGCGGTCAATGCCAATGAGCGCATTTCATCCCGTGCCAGTTTGGCAAGTGCAGCACGTGGCTCGCCCTGACTACCCGTCAGCACCATCACCACATTTTCACGCGGGACATAGCCGTAATCATCTTCCGAGAGGAATTCCGGCAGGCCTTCCATATAGCCAAGCTCTGTCGCCACAGAAATGCAGCGCTTCATCGAGCGGCCAACCACCAGCACCTGACGACCGGCATCACGTGCAGCTTCCGCGATTGAGCGGATACGGCCGACGTTGGAAGAGAATGTGGTGATTGCCACACGGCCTTTGGCATTCTGGATCAGCTCACGCAGGCTTTCCGAAACCTGACGCTCGGATGGTGATTCACCTTCGCGCATCGCATTGGTACTGTCGCAGACCAGTGCCAGTACACCTTCATCACCGAGCTGTTCAAAGCGGCTGGCATCAAGCACAGGGCCAAGAGATGGTTCCGGATCGATCTTCCAGTCGCCTGTATGGATCACACGGCCAAGCGGCGTGGTAATCGCCAGCGATACCGGCTCAGGGATAGAGTGAGTTACAGCTAGCGCTTCGATTTTGAAGCTACCTACTTCAAAGCTTTCACCCGCACGGAACACAGTCACCGGAATTTCCGGCGCATTATATTCAGCCTGACGTTTGGCTTCGAGCAAACCAGCCGTGAATGGCGTCGCGTAAACCGGCAGACGCAGACGCGGCCACAAATCCAGCAGCGAGCCATAATGGTCTTCGTGTGCGTGGGTGATAATAATCCCGCGGATATTATTACGCTCTGCTTCCAGATAACGGATATCCGGAAGGATCAAATCTGCCCCCGGCAATTCAGGACCAGCAAAACTCACGCCCATATCGATAATGATCCATTCACGCGCATGTTCCGGCCCGTAGCCGTACATTGCGAGATTCATACCGATTTCACCGACGCCGCCGAGTGGCAGGAACACCAGTTCCTCTTTACCATTCAGCTGGGCTTTGTTTTGCAAATCATCCAAACGGGACTGGGGCATTCCCCCTCCTCAAAATCTTTAATTCCGATACATTGTCTTCCGGCATTTTCTTTAATCTGCAAAAGCAGATACAGACGCGCAGAAACATGACAATGCAAATTCAACATAATAATTTCATGACCGCTAAAGTGATTTGAAGCAAGAATAGTTCTCAAAAATTCTCAACTTACAAAAAGAAAACTGAAGTTTTGCACTTCAACTTGCCGATTATAGCAATACCGGCCTTATTCGCCAGTTTAACGCATTCACTTCCGCTTTACTCAGTGACACCGGATTTTATGGCCACTTTTCATGAAACAACATCATGTGCGGAATGCTTTAGCGTGTTTCAGTTCCAAAGAAAACCTCACCTGCAGAGATCGTCTGTTTACGTCCCTGTGGCAGGCTCAAAACCAGATGCCCTTGCGCATCGATGGAAGAGAACACACCTTCCAATGTCTCTCCGCCGCTTTGCACCCGAATGACTTCGCCCAGTCTTGCCGCGTGGCGCAACCAATGGGTACGAATTGTTTCCAGCCCCTGACCGTCATTCCACAAAGCAAAGTTAACAGCAAAGCGTTCTGCCAGAGCTTGCAGAAGCTGTTCAGCACCTTCACTGTAGCCATTGTCTTTCAGACTGCTCACAGCATAAGGCACACCTTCTGGTATATGCAGGACATTCACACCGATACCAATAACCAGAGCCTTGCGCCCGTCTTTCAGTATAGCGGATTCCAGCAGGATACCCGAGAGCTTTGCGCCATCAGCCAGCACATCATTCGGCCATTTCAGCTGAAAGCGTGTCTGCGTATCCGGCAGCAATCGCTCAACAGCTTCGATCAAGGAAAGTCCGGCAACAAAACTCAGTGTTGCAGCCATTTCCAAAGAGTAGTCATGAATAAGCAGCAGGGTTGCTGCGAGATTGCCGGTCTGCGTGGACCATTCGCGACCACGACGGCCGCGGCCAGAGCGCTGATCTTTAGTTACATACCAGACAGAGCCCGCCTCACCGGTCTGCGCATTAGCCAAGGCTTCGGCATTCGTTGAGCCGATATACACGAATTCCTTTACCCGATATCCGGCAGCGATTGTTTTTTCGCTCAGTACAAAAGTCATAATCTCACTGTCATCCATTCAACTAGGCCTATGCAGAAACAAAAACGCCCGGCACAAAACCGGGCGTTTATAACATGTTCTATTCAGATCTTATCAGAAAAATGCTTTGGCAGCATTTGTCGCCCAGATCATGATCGGCGAAGCAATCAGCGCATAGAGCAGTACGAAAGCTGCAGATACGCCCATTACCAGCTTCAGTTCACCGACAGGCGCTTCAAGACCAGCTGCAGGCTCATCGAACCACATGATCTTGATCATACGCAGGTAGTAGAACGCACCGACAACAGAAGCCACGATACCGATAACCGCCAGCGGCACCAGACCAGCCTGAACAGCTGCAAGGAAAGTGTACCACTTACCGAAGAAACCGGCCAGCGGAGGAATACCTGCAAGCGAGAACAAGAAGATGGTCATGATCGTTGCCATCACCGGATTGGTGCGGGACAGACCTGCCAGATCATTGATCTCTTCAACAGTGCCGTTTTTGTTACGCATTGCCAGAATGAATGCGAATGTACCCAATGTCATCACCAGATAGATCAGCATGTAAATCGCAACGCCGCGCACACCGTCAACAGTACCGGCAGCCAGACCAACCAGAGCATAACCAACATGGCTGATGGACGAATAGGCCATCAGGCGTTTGATGTTCTTCTGACCGATCGCTGCAAAAGCACCGAGGATCATCGAAGCCAGAGCCACGAAGACGATGATCTGCTGCCAGTCAGCGCTCAGCGGTGCAAAGGCACCCATGGTCACGCGAACCAGCAATGCAACAGCAGCCATTTTCGGAGCAGCGGCAAAGAAAGCGGTTACAGGGGTTGGTGCGCCTTCATAAACGTCCGGTGTCCACATATGGAACGGAACAGCGGAAATTTTGAATGCCAGACCGGCCATGATGAAGACCAGACCGAAGACCAGACCCAACTGACGCTCGCCACCGGTAACGGCAGCAGCAATATCAGCAAAGTTGATTGTGCCTGTGTAACCATAGACCAGAGAAATACCGTAGAGCAGCATGCCCGAAGACAGAGCGCCGAGAACGAAATATTTCAGACCGGCTTCTGTGGAACGCACGCTGTCGCGGTTGAAAGCGGCCAGCACATAGAGTGCCAGAGATGACATTTCGAGGCCGAGATAGAGAGCCAGCATATTGTTGGCAGAAACCATCAACAGCATACCAACGGTCGAAAGCACGACCAGAACCGGAAACTCAAACTTGTTGAATTTCTGGTCTTTGGCAAAACCAACCGACATGATCAGTGTGACAACCGAACCGATCAGGGTCAGCACTTTCATGAAACGGGTGAAGCTGTCGCTGATGAATGCCGTGCCGAAAGCAGCGCCGTCAGCAGGGAAAACCAGCACGAGTGCGAGCGCACCCAGCAGCAATGCTACGGAGAGACCCGTAACAATCGTGCTGGCGCGGTCGCCGGAGAATACCCCCACCATCAGCAGCACCAGGGCGCCAACTGCGAGCAGCACCTCCGGTGCAGCGAGAGTAAGGTGGGCAATCAGATCGGTGTACATCGCTCGATGCCTTCGTCTTAATTTGCAACAGGCATGGCAACACTTGCCACAGCCGCATTGTAGTTGGTGACCAGAGCGTCAACGGCACTCGCAGTCGCATCAAAGACCGGAACCGGATAGACACCGAAGAAGATCGTCAGAATGACGAGCGGATACAGGATCGCTTTTTCACGCGGAGACAGATCCAGCAGTGCTTTCAGGCTTTCTTTATCAAGCGCACCGAAAATGACGCGGCGATAGAGGTAAAGCGCATAGGCAGCCGACAGGATAACCCCGGTTGTTGCAATCACAGCAATCCAAGTATTGGCCTGGAATACACCGAACAGTGTCAGGAATTCACCGATAAAGCCGGAAGTCCCTGGCAGACCAACATTGGCCATGGTGAGGATCAGGAACACAACCGCATATTTCGGCATGTTATTGACCAGACCACCATAGGCCGAGATCTCTCTCGTGTGCATACGGTCATAAACCACGCCCACGCAAAGGAACAGCGCACCGGAAACGATACCGTGTGACAGCATCTGGAACAGTGCACCCTGTACACCCTGCGCATTGGCAGCAAAGATACCCATAGTCACATAACCCATATGGGCAACGGAAGAATAGGCGATCAGCTTTTTGATATCGGTCTGAACCAGAGCCACCAGAGAGGTGTACACAATGGCGATAACCGAGAGCCAGAACACGAATGGTGCGAAATCAGCGGAAGCCAGCGGGAACATCGGCAGCGAGAAACGCAGGAAGCCGTAGCCACCGAGTTTCAGGAGAATACCTGCCAGAATAACCGAACCGGCTGTCGGCGCTTCAACGTGCGCATCAGGCAACCATGTATGAACCGGCCACATCGGCATCTTCACTGCGAAAGAAGCGAAGAAGGCCAGCCACAACCATGTCTGCATTGATGCAGGGAAGTCGTAAGCCAGAAGGGTTGGAATATCCATTGTACCGGCAGTGAAGTACATTGCCATCATAGCAATGAGCATCAGAACCGAGCCCAGCAGCGTATAGAGGAAGAATTTCAGGCTGGCGTAAACGCGGCGCTGACCACCCCATACACCGATGATAATGAACATCGGAATAAGGCTTGCTTCAAAGAACACGTAGAACAGGAACATATCCAGTGCGCAGAACACACCGATAACGAGCGTTTCAAGGATCAGAAACGCAACCATATATTCCTTGACGCGGAAGTCCACGGACTTCCAGCTCGCCAGAATACAGAACGGCATCAGGAATGCGGTCAGAACCACAAACAGCATGGAAATACCGTCCACGCCCATGTGATAGCTGATGCCTTCACCGAACCATGCATGTTTCTCAACCATCTGGAAACCGGCATTTGAATTATCAAAGCCTGCCCAGATCACCAGAGACAATGCAAACACAAAGATTGTGGTCAGAAATGCAACATTACGGATATTGCGGCGCGCTGCCTCGCTGTCGTCCTTGATCAAGAGGATCAAGAACGCACCTACGAGCGGCAGAAACGTGACCGTTGAGAGAATTGGCCAGTCGGTCATCAGAAAGAGCTCCCGATCATCATCCAGGTGACGAGCGCGGCGACACCGATAAGCATCGCGAATGCGTAGTGATAAAGGTAACCGCTCTGCAGTTTAACAACGCGGTTGGTAATGCCGACCACACGAGCCGCCACACCATTCGGACCCATGCCGTCAATGATCTTGGTATCACCGGTCTTCCAGAGGAAGCGGCCAAGAGCCATGCTCGGGCGTACGAACAGGAAGTTATACAGTTCGTCGAAATACCACTTGTTCAGCAGGAACTGGTACAGACCAGGATGACGCGCTGCAATAGCCTTCGGTGTTTCCGGCGAACGGATGTAGAAAACCCATGCAAAGATGAAACCCAGTACCATTGCGATGAATGGTGAGAATTTAACCCAGGTCGGCACGCCATGGAAGTCATGCAGAATGTGGTTATCCGCACCGGTAAACAGAGCGCCCTTCCAGAAGGCATCGTAATTATCGCCGAAGAAGTAACCAACGAAGAAGAAGCCTGCGAAAAGTGCACCAACTGCGAGAACAAACAGCGGAACCAGCATAACCGGAGGTGAATCATGAACGTGATGCATAACTTCAGCGGTTGCGCGTGGCTTACCGTGGAAAGTCATGAAAATCAGACGCCATGAATAGAAAGATGTGAATGCAGCAGCGATCACCAGCAGCGTGAAGGCAAAGCCTGATGCAGCAGAGTGTGAAGCAAATGCAGATTCAATAATCGCATCTTTGGAGAAGAAGCCGGCAGTACCGATAACAGTGCCCGGAATACCAAGACCTGTCAGCGCCACAGTACCGATGATCATCATCCAGTAAGTAGTCGGGATCAGCTTACGCAGACCACCCATACGACGCATATCCTGCTCGTCAGATACCGCATGGATCACCGAACCGGCGCCCAAGAACAGCAGAGCCTTAAAGAATGCGTGTGTGAACAGGTGGAATACGGCAGCGCCGTAAGCGCCGACGCCGAGTGCCACGAACATATAACCGAGCTGCGAACAGGTCGAATAAGCAATAACGCGCTTGATATCGTTCTGTACCAGACCAACGGTCGCCGCAAAGAATGCAGTGATCGCACCGATAATAGTCACAACCAGCAGAGCTGTTTCAGACTGTTCAAAGATCGGCGACATACGCGCAACCATGAACACACCTGCGGTCACCATTGTCGCCGCGTGAATCAGAGCCGACACAGGTGTCGGGCCTTCCATCGCATCAGGCAACCATGTGTGTAGCAGGAACTGCGCCGATTTACCCATCGCGCCCATGAAAAGCAGCAATGCAACAACCGTCAGAGCACCTTGCTTGTCGAGTTCAAAGCCGAGGAAGCTCAGAACAACCTGCGATGCATTTTCACCGGCAGCATAATTCTGGGCTGTCGAGAAGATCGTGGCATAATCCACGGCGCCAAACAGAACGAAGATACCGAAAATACCAAGCAGGAAGCCGAAGTCACCAACGCGGTTGACCACGAAA
The DNA here is from genome assembly GCA_021733665.1 of Bacillus subtilis. Lineage (GTDB taxonomy): Bacteria > Pseudomonadota > Alphaproteobacteria > Rhizobiales > Rhizobiaceae > Pseudochrobactrum. Next base: position 213,417 of record JAHREI010000002.1, on the reverse strand, counting down.
GCTTTCATCGCAGCCGCATTAGCCGAAGGTTTCTTATACCAGAAGCCGATCAGCAGGTAGGATGCAAGACCCACGCCTTCCCAGCCGAAGAACATCTGAACCAGATTGTCAGAGGTTACCAGCATCAACATCGCAAAGGTAAACAGCGACAGATAAGCAAAGAAACGCGGACGATGCGGATCGTGATGCATATAGCCGATCGAGTAGATGTGCACGAGCGCCGACACGCTGTTGATTACAACAAGCATGATCGCGGTCAGTGTATCCACACGGATAGCCCAGTCAAAAGACAGGGTGCCGGAGGTCAGCCAATGCAGAACCGGTACGCGCACCGGCTCGGAAGAACCCAGTGCAATTGTAAAGAAGGCAACCCAGGACAGCGCAGCTGCAATGACGAGGAAGCCGGAAGTGATATATTCGCTTGCTTTGGCTCCGATCTTATTGCCGAAAAGACCGGCAATAAGAAAGCCCAAGAGCGGAAGGAAGACGATCGCGTAGTAGAGCATCTGCCCGTCAACCTTTCATGACATTGACATCTTCCACCGCGATAGAACCACGGTTACGGAAGAACACGACAAGAATAGCAAGACCGATTGCCGCTTCAGCAGCTGCAACAGTCAGGACGAAGAGTGCGAAAACCTGCCCGACCAGATCGCCGAGCGTTGCGGAGAACGCAATAAAGTTCAGATTGACCGAGAGAAGAATAAGTTCGACCGACATCAAAATGACGATCACATTCTTACGGTTGAGGAAAACCCCGAAAACGCCAAGCGTAAACAGGATCGCCGACACGGTCAGATAATGTTCGATACCGACTACCATCATGAGGCTCCTGTTAAATACCCTTGCCTGTTTCGACTTTTTTGATCTCGATCGCGGTTTCCGGTGTACGGGCAACCTGCGCAGAAATCGACTGACGTTTGACGCCTTCTTTATGGCGCAGGGTCAGCACAATCGCACCGATCATCGCCACCAGCAGGATCAGACCGGCAACCTGGAAGTAGAAAACAAAATCCGTATAAAGAATGTCACCAATGGCCGCCGTGTTATGACGTGTGGCTGCATCAGGGATCGGATAAGCGGCATTTTCTGCAATTTTAGGCGAGAAGATCGAGGCCGAGAACACCAGGATCAATTCTGCCAGCAGAACCACACCGACCAAAGCACCAATCGGCGCATGTTTGAGTGCGCCCTGCTTGAGTTCAGCAAAATCCACATCCAGCATCATGACGACGAAGAGGAAGAGAACCGCCACAGCACCGACATAAACAACCACAAGGATCATTGCCAGGAATTCAGCACCCGTCAGCAGGAACAAAGCCGCTGCGTTGAAGAAAGCCAAAATCAAAAACAAGACCGAGTGAACGGGATTGCGCGCGGTGATAACCATCAGCGCACTCGCAATCATGATGAAGGCGAATAAATAGAAAAACGCCGCCGCTATACCTGTCAGCATGGGGTTCCCCAATATCCTTTAACTTGGCAAGGCAACTTGCCTGTCCTACCACCTCATATCCTACAGCCAAGGCCGCGATATGAGGCAAAACTCCAAGCACAACAGCCATGAGCACCAATAAGCTCCGGCTATTGCACCAACTTAAATATTAGCCCTGCCCTCTTAAGGCAGAGGAAGTCACCTTACGATCAGGTGGGCTTAACCCACATTAACGATAAGGTGCATCCATTGCGATGTTGCGCGCAAGTTCGCGTTCCCAACGGTCACCATTCGCAAGCAGCTTTTCTTTATCATAGTAAAGCTCTTCGCGGGTTTCCGTGGCGAATTCGAAGTTCGGCCCTTCAACAATCGCATCAACCGGACAAGCTTCCTGACAGAAACCGCAATAGATGCATTTGACCATATCAATGTCATAACGCACTGTGCGGCGGGTTCCGTCATTGCGACGCGGACCGGCTTCAATTGTAATTGCCTGTGCCGGGCAGATCGCTTCGCAAAGCTTACAGGCGATGCAGCGTTCCTCACCATTAGGATAACGGCGCAGAGCATGTTCACCGCGGAAGCGCGGTGAAACAGGACCTTTTTCATGCGGGTAGTTCAAAGTTGCCTTAGGGGCAAAGAACTGACGCATGGAGAGAAAGAATGCTCCGACGAATTCTTTCAGAAGCAGTGATTTAGCGGCTTGAGCGATAGAAGCCATGTGATGTCTCCTTAACCTACGAGGCCGGTAAATTTGAGGAATGCAGCGGTTGCCACAACCATGAACAGCGAGATCGGCAAGAATACTTTCCAACCGAGACGCATCAGCTGGTCATAACGGTAGCGCGGTACAAATGCCTTCACCATCGCGAACATGAAGAAGCACATGCAGAGCTTCAGCATGAACCAGACAATGCCCGGCACCCATGCGAGGAACCATACATCCACGATTGGCAGCCAGCCGCCAAGGAACAGAATGGTCATCAGGGCGCACATCAGAGTGATGGCAACATATTCACCGAGGAAGAACAGCAGGAACGGTGTCGACGAGTATTCGATCATATGACCGGCAACAAGTTCAGACTCCGCTTCAACCAGATCGAACGGCGGACGGTTGGTTTCAGCGAGTGCCGAGATGAAGAAGATCACGAACATCGGGAACAGCACGAGCCAGTTCCAGTCGAGGAACGAGTTCGGCAGGCCAAGCATTGTACCAAGACCGGTTGACTGCGACAGTACGATATCGGTGAGGTTCAGCGAACCGGCAACCAACAGAACAGTCACGATAACAAGACCGATTGAAACTTCGTAAGAAACCATCTGCGCTGCGGAGCGCAATGCACCGAGGAACGGATATTTCGAGTTTGAAGCCCAGCCACCCATAATCACGCCGTAAACTTCCAGAGAAGAGATAGCGAGAATATAAAGAATACCGACATTGATATTGGCGATTGCCCAGCCTTCACTGACCGGAATAACCGCCCATGTGGCCATTGCCAGCAGTGCCGAAATAAACGGCGCCAGCAGGAACACTGCCTTGTTTGCACCCGATGGGATGATCGGCTCTTTAAATACGAATTTCAAAAGATCCGCAAAAGCCTGAAACAGTCCCCAAGGGCCGACAACGTTTGGTCCCCGACGCAACTGTACCGCAGCCCAGATCTTACGATCCGCATAAAGCAGATAGGCTACAACAATCAGCAATACGACGAGCAGAACGACTGACTTCAGCGCTATGATCAGCGCTGGTAAGACGTAAGCTGCAAAAATACCGTCCATTTTCCCGTCTCTCTCTTACAGCACTGCGTGGATTTGAAACCCGCGCAAGGGCAAGCTGTAAACCTTATTTTTTAGCAATATCAGCTCCTTAAGCCCAAAAGCTTAAGGAGCTGTTTGCATCAATGCTTATTCGGCTGCCTGCTGGAAGCCGCCCTTTGCCAGCGCGGAACATTCAGCCATTACAGCTGATGCACGGGCAATCGGGTTTGTCAGATAAAAATCTGTAACAGGCGAAGTAAATGTTACGCCTTTTACCGGAGCTGCTTTTGCGCCAAGAGCTGCAAGGTCTGCAACCTGTCCTGCTGCCACTGCGTCAATCTGCGCCATGTGCGGATAGTCCGCATAAAGAGCTGAACGCAGCTGTGTCAGATTATCAAACGGCAGTTTCGCACCCAGTACATCAGACAATGCACGCAGGATCGCCCAGTCTTCCTTGGCTTCACCCGGAGCAAAACCGGCACGGTTTGCCAGCTGAACGCGGCCTTCCGTATTCACATAGGTACCGGATTTTTCTGTATAGGTAGAACCTGGCAGGATCACATCAGCAGCGTGGGCACCGGCATCACCATGGGTGCCGATATAAACCACAAAGGATGAGCCTTTATTGGACAGATCAAGTTCATCTGCACCGGCAAGGAACAGCACATCCATCTGGCCGACCATGTCAGCAGCTTTTACGCCGCCCTCACCCGGCACAAAGCCGAGATCAAGTGCGCCAACACGGGCAGCAGCAGTGTGCAGAACTGCAAAACCGTTCCACTCTTCGCTCAACGCGCCAACTGCATTTGCCAGCTGAGCAGCTTGAGCCAGTACAGCTTCACCGGTTTCACCGGTCAGTGCACCCTGACCAATCAGAATCAGCGGACGCTGTGCATTTTTCAGCACATCAAAGAACTTGTCTTTACCGCTTGCTACCTGAGCCAGCGTATCAGAACCGGCACCGAGATAGTTGTAAGCATAACGCAGATCTGCCTGTTCGCCGATCAGACCAATCTGCAGACCACCCTGACGATGACGCTTCAGAATACGTGCATTAAGCACCGAAGCTTCAAAACGCGGGTTGGAACCGATGATCAGGATCGCATCAGCCTGTTCAATACCTTCAATCGTCGGATTGAAGATGTAAGAAGTGCGGCCGAATTTAGGATCAAGCGCAACACCATCCTGACGGGCGTCAATATTGACGGAACCGAGTTTGGTCATCAGGCTTTTCAGTGCGTAGAGTTCTTCCACATTGGCCAGATCACCGGCGATTGCACCGATTTTGGCAGCAGAAGTCTTGGCAACAGCAGCTTTAACTGCAGCGAATGCCTCAGACCAGCTTGCAGCCTGCAGACGACCATTAACGCGAACATACGGGCGATCCAGACGCTGCATGCGCAGACCATCCCAAATGAAACGGGTCTTGTCGGAAATCCACTCTTCGTTCACCTGTTCGTTCAGACGCGGCATAATACGCATCACTTCACGACCACGGGTATCAACGCGGATGTTTGAACCAAGAGCATCCATCACATCGATAGATTCAGTCTTGTTCAGCTCCCAAGGACGTGCCTGAAACTCGTAAGGCTTGGATGTCAGTGCACCGACCGGGCACAGATCAATCACGTTGCCCTGCAGCTCAGAGGTCATTGCGCGTTCGAGATAAGTAGTGATTTCAGCATCTTCACCGCGACCTGTGAGGCCGAGTTCAGAAATACCGGCAACTTCCGTCGTGAAACGAACGCAGCGCGTGCAGTGAATGCAGCGTGTCATGATCGTTTTGACCAGAGGGCCGATATATTTATTTTCAACAGCACGTTTGTTTTCGCGGTAACGCGAACCATCTGTACCGAAAGCCATTGCCTGATCCTGAAGATCGCACTCACCGGCCTGATCGCAAATAGGGCAATCCAGAGGGTGATTGATCAGCAGGAATTCCATCACACCTTCACGAGCCTTTTTGACCATAGGTGTGTTGGTGAAGATTTCAGGTGTTTCGCCATTCGGGCCCGGACGCAGATCGCGTACGCCCATAGCGCAGGATGCTGCCGGTTTTGGCGGTCCGCCCTTAACTTCAACCAGGCACATGCGGCAGTTGCCGGCAATGGAGAGGCGTTCGTGGAAACAGAAACGCGGCACGGTAGCGCCAGCCTCTTCGGCTGCCTGAAGAAGCGTGTAGTGATCGGGTACTTCGATCTCGTTACCGTCAACTTTGATCTTTGCCATCGCTTGTCCAAACCTGCGGCACATGCCGCATTCTTTTAAACCCGCGGCATTTGCCGCATCATATTAATCCTGCGGCATTGCCGCATCATGACTGAGCGGGCAGACCTACCGGCCTGCCCTGAAGCTTATTCCGCAGCTTCGAGCCGGATATTACGGCTCTGAACAGCATTGCGGGTATAATCATCAATACGCTTTTCAATTTCCGGACGGAAATTGCGGATCAGACCCTGAATTGGCCATGCAGCCGCATCACCCAGCGCACAAATGGTGTGGCCTTCGATCTGCTTGGTCACGTCGAACAGCATGTCGATTTCGCGCTTCTGCGCATTACCGGTAACCATGCGTTCCATAACGCGCCACATCCAGCCTGTACCTTCACGGCAAGGCGTGCACTGACCGCAGCTTTCATGCTTGAAGAAAGCAGACAGGCGGGCAATCGCTTTGATGATATCTGTCGACTTATCCATAACGATAAGACCACCGGTACCGAAAGACGATTTAACATCGCGCATACCGTCGAAGTCCATGATGGCGTCCATCATGTTTTCAGCGGTAACCACAGGACAGGATGCACCACCCGGAATAACCGCAAGCAGATTGTCCCAACCGCCGCGGATACCGCCGGCATGTTTTTCAATCAGTTCGCGGAACGGAATACCGAGCGCTTCTTCCACTGTGCATGGTGTGTTTACATGACCGGAAATCTGGAACAGCTTGGTGCCGACATTGTTCGGACGGCCGATAGCCGAGAACCATGCACCGCCGCGACGCAAAATGGTCGGAGCAACAGCAATGGATTCTACGTTGTTCACAGTGGTCGGACAGCCATAAAGACCCATATTCGCAGGGAATGGCGGTTTAAGGCGTGGCTGGCCTTTTTTGCCTTCAAGGCTTTCAAGCAGCGCAGTTTCTTCACCGCAGATATAAGCGCCGGCACCGTGGGAGACGTAAACATCCATATCCCAGCCGCACTTATTATTCTTGCCCAGAAGACCGGCTTCGTAGCACTCATCAATCGCCGCCTGCAGAGCTTCACGCTCACGCATGAACTCACCGCGGATATAGATATAGGCAGCATGAGCGCCCATAGCACAACCAGCCAAAACGCAGCCTTCGATCAGCGTATGCGGATCGTGACGCATGATATCACGGTCTTTACAGGTGCCTGGTTCCGATTCGTCAGCATTCACAACGAGGTAATGCGGACGGCCATCGCTTTCTTTTGGCATGAAAGACCATTTCATGCCGGTCGGGAAGCCTGCACCGCCGCGGCCGCGAAGACCGGAGGCCTTCATTTCGTTGATGATCCAATCACGGCCTTTTTCGACCAGACCGCGGGTATTATCCCAATGACCACGGGACATTGCGCCTTTGAGCGACTTGTCTTTCAGGCCATAAATATTTGTAAAGATACGATCTTTATCAGCCAGCATCAATTAGCCCTCCGCTTTCGGATTGCCATCAGTCAAAGATGTCAAACCACCGATCGGTGCCGAGAAATCGCGGTCAATCTGCGGACCCGGCTTGATGGTGTCGCCTTTGCCAGCCTCGAAAGCATCAATGATTTCTTCAAGACGTTCAGGCGTCAGATCTTCATAAGCGTCTTTGAAGATCATGACCATCGGCGCATTGACGCAAGCACCCTGACATTCCACCTCTTCCCAGGACAATGTGCCCTCGGCATTCAGTGTCAGCGGGTCGTGATTGATTTTGTGTTTGCACACTTTCATCAGTTCTTCAGCGCCGCGCAGCATGCAAGGCGTTGTGCCGCAAACCTGAATATGAGCGCGTGTGCCCACAGGCTTGAGCTGGAACTGGGTATAGAATGTTGCAACTTCCAGAACGCGGATCAGCGGCATTTCCAGCATCGCAGCAATATGCTCGATGGAAGCCTTAGTGACCCAGCCATCCTGTTCCTGTGCACGCATCAGCAGCGGAATAACCGCTGACTGCTGGCGACCTTCAGGGAATTTCTTAATTGTCTTTTCAGCCCAAGCCTGATTTTCCGCATTAAACGAAAAGCTGGCCGGCTGAACGGAATCATCTGCGAGACGACGGACGGACATCAGCGGTCTACCTCACCAAACACAATATCGAGCGAACCAAGGATCGCGGAGACGTCGGCCAGAAGGTGACCGCGGCACAGGAAATCCATGGCCTGAAGATGAGCAAAACCCGGTGCACGCAATTTGCAACGATACGGTTTATTGGAGCCGTCAGACACCAGATAAACACCGAATTCACCCTTCGGCGCTTCCACTGCGGCATATACCTCGCCTTCCGGCACATGGTAACCTTCAGTGTAAAGCTTGAAATGATGGATGAGAGCTTCCATCGAGCGTTTCATTTCGCCACGTTTCGGCGGAACAATCTTGTTGTCAGTATTCGACACAGGGCCAACGCGCTCTTTTCCGAGCAGCAATTCACAGCACTGGCGCATAATTTCAGCGGACTGGCGCATTTCTTCCATACGGATCAGATAGCGGTCGTAGCAGTCGCCGTTTTTACCAATCGGAATATCGAATTTCATTTCCGAATAGCATTCATATGGCTGGCTTTTGCGCAGATCCCACGCAGCACCCGAACCACGTACCATGACGCCGGAGAAGCCCCATGCCCATGCATCTTCGAGAGATACAACACCGATATCAACGTTACGCTGTTTGAAAATACGGTTACCCGTAATCAGGTTGTCGAGATTGGTCAGTGTTGTGGAAAGAAACGGATCAATCCAGTTTGCAATATCCTGCACCAGCTGCTCAGGCAGATCCTGATGCACACCACCCGGACGGAAATAGGCTGCGTGCATACGGGCGCCGCAAGCCCGCTCATAGAACACCATCAGTTTTTCGCGTTCTTCAAAGCCCCAGAGCGGCGGTGTCAGCGCACCAACGTCCATAGCCTGTGTGGTCACGTTCAGCAGGTGATTGAGGATACGACCGATTTCCGAGTAAAGCACACGGATCAGCTGACCGCGCTTCGGCACTGTAATACCGAGCAGGCGTTCAACTGCCAGCGCATAGGCGTGCTCCTGATTCATCGGCGCCACATAGTCGAGGCGGTCGAGATAAGGCACAGCCTGCAGATAGGTCTTGGCTTCCATCAGCTTTTCGGTACCGCGATGCAGCAGGCCGATATGCGGATCAACACGCGCCACCACTTCACCATCGAGCTCGAGCACCAGACGCAGAACGCCGTGCGCCGCCGGATGCTGCGGGCCGAAGTTGATATTAAAATTTCTTACTTGTGTCTCAGCCATTGTCGGCATCCTGTGTAGAGGCATAAGCTGCCAGAAACTCTGCTTCCGTCATTTTGCGCGTATCATTGGCAAAAGCGTAATTATCAGGTTTGCAATCGACGAAAATTTCCGTCGTGAACCTGAATTGTGAAGGATCTTCAAATGCCTGAATGGAAACGACACTGTGGGAGCCATGCTGCATCCGCCATATCAGAGACGAACCGCACTTCTTGCAAAAACCCCGCTCACCCCACTGGGAAGAGCCGTAAAATGCAAGATCATCACCCTTGGTGATTTCAAGGCTGTCGCCGCATTCCACGCTCAAAAACGCACCACCAGTCCACTGGCGACACTTTGAGCAGTGACAGACGCCCATCTCGTCATTTACAGGCTTCGCCGAAAAGCGCACCGAGCCACACAGGCAGCGACCTTCCAACTTAGCACTATCAGACATTCTTCAATCCTCACGTTTGACGTAGCAGATTAATTGATTTTGGCTTTTTCATCGCCTGGAAGCACATAGTCAGTCGCTTCCCACGGAGACAAGAAGTCAAAATTACGGAATTCCTGACGCAGCTCAACCGGTTCGTAAACCACGCGTTTGACCTGATCGTCATAACGGACTTCAACGAAGCCTGTCAGCGGGAAATCCTTACGCAGCGGATGACCTTCAAAACCATAGTCAGTCAGAAGACGACGCAGATCCGGATGACCGGAGAACAAAATACCATACATATCGTAGGCTTCACGTTCGAACCACAAAGCACCCGGATAAACGCCCGTTATGGACGGAACCGGTGTATCTTCATCGGTGATTACGCGAACGCGCATACGCAGATTGTGACGTGGCGACATCAACTGATAAACCACATCAAAACGGTTCGCGCGACCTGGATAGTCAACACCGCTCAGATCTGTGAAATTCACGAACTGGCACTGCACATCATCACGCAGGAATGTCAGCACAGAAATGATCTGGCTGCCCGGCACTGTAATGCTCAGTTCACCGTAGCACAGCGATGTCGCTTCGATTTTATTGCCGAGGCTTTCCGTCAGATAGGACGAGAGTTCATTAAGAGCTTCTTGCATCATCATATCCCCGATCAACGCTCAATCGTACCGGTGCGGCGAATCTTCTTCTGCAGCATCAGAATGCCGTAGAGCAGCGCTTCAGCGGTCGGAGGGCAGCCCGGAACATAGATATCAACCGGAACAACACGGTCACAGCCACGCACAACAGAATAGGAGTAATGGTAGTAACCACCACCATTCGCGCAGGATCCCATCGAGATCACATAGCGCGGCTCAGGCATCTGGTCGTAAACCTTGCGCAGCGCAGGTGCCATTTTATTGGTCAGCGTACCCGCAACAATCATCACGTCGGACTGACGCGGAGATGCACGCGGTGCAATACCAAAACGTTCAGCATCATAGCGCGGCATGGAAATGTGCATCATTTCAACAGCGCAGCAAGCGAGACCGAAAGTCATCCACATCAGCGAACCGGTACGGGCCCAGGTGATGAGAGCATCAGCAGAAGTAACGATAAAGCCCTTATCGGACAGTTCATTATTCAGCTCACCGAAAAACGCATCATCCTGACCGATCAGCTTACCTGTATTCGGATCAATAATACCCTTAGGGCGGGGAGCGATCAGCGTCCCGCCTGCCGGATTATTCACAGACATTGCATTCTGGTTATTTTGGCCAGAGGTCAATCCCATTCGAGGGCTCCCTTCTTCCATTCATAAATGAAGCCGATGGTCAGAACAGCAAGGAAGACCATCATGGACCAAAATCCGAACATACCGATTTCACCGAAGGACACAGCCCACGGGAACAAGAATGCGACTTCAAGGTCGAAGATGATGAAAAGGATGGATACCAGATAGAAACGCACGTCGAATTTCATGCGTGCATCATCGAATGCGTTAAAGCCGCACTCATATGCAGAGAGTTTCTCTGGATCCGGCTGTCTGTACGCGACCAAGAATGGCGCTACCAGCAACGCAATTCCGATCACCATTGCCACGCCAATAAAAATGACGATCGGCAGATAGGAACTTAAAAGCTCGTTCATTACCCTATTTCCGGCTTCAAGATGTAAAGTTGTGCACTACATAAGCCATTTGACGGCTACAGCCATGTGACACATTGCACCTTACTATCAATCTCGCCCAAACAGCTTCAAATGGCGTGCCGTGCGAATACAGTGCTTTGTATGGGGACGGTTATCTCAGTCGACCCGATTGCGCAAGCCTTTATAGCGCATGTCTCCTATGCGCTCACACGGATATGATTAATAAAAGCCAGCCTGTTAACAACTCGGACCACCCGAGACGTCCCATAAAAACAATCCGCCCGAGAACTGAATCTCCGGCACAGTGAATAGTCAATTATATCTGAAAAGAATCAAAACAGCATCAGGGCATCGTAACGCACACCGGCCACCAACCCTGTAGCGCCAACACACCTCACTTTTAAGTGAGTCCGCAGCATCTGTTTTCAGTTTCCGGGCGAGCAGGCACTGAGCGCCGCCAATGAACGCCCAGAGACGACTGATTGCCCAACCTGATGAATCGCGCGAATAAGAAAACTACTTCTCTTTATATATAGAGCGATAGCGAATCCTGCCCTGCACATAATCTGCGCAACACAAATCTGCCCTGAACACCCTCGCCTCTTGCAAAGAACCCGATAGGATTCGCACGGTGATATAATGCGCCCCCATACGAACCGGCAGTGAGAATGCCCTGCATGACAAATCAGCGATTCACACAAACTAAATACACGCATTAAAAATGAATCATACAGCAGAACACGGCCTGACCTTGTGACATCAGCATTTATGAGCCAGCAGACGCGAAATAAGACGATACAGGACTTACGCCAATAAACAGAAAGATAATGAGGAAATTGTTGGCGGGGTGCGCCACTTTCTCTGATTTCGACTTTTAAAGAAGAGAAAGTGGCGCGAGTGACGGGGCTCGAACCCGCGACCTCCGGCGTGACAGGCCGGCACTCTAACCAACTGAGCTACACCCGCGCAGTACTTCATGTGCTGAAGTGATTTTGTATGTACCCTGATTCATTTTTAAAATCAAAGGGTTTTCTTATAAAATTCACAAATAAATGAAAAAATTTTCATTTAAAAACAAAAGGTTAAATCTGGACGTAAAAGGAGATTGATAAAGCAGGCGGGGTGCGCCACTTTCTCTGATTTCGATTTTTAAAGAAGAGAAAGTGGCGCGAGTGACGGGGCTCGAACCCGCGACCTCCGGCGTGACAGGCCGGCACTCTAACCAACTGAGCTACACCCGCGCAGTATTTTCAGACTTGATCTGAAAGTCTCAAGCTGTTCGCTCGAGGCACCGTGACGTTTCCGTTCGGTATGGGCGCTGTCTAATGGGTTCCCCGTGAACTGTCAAGCGAGGTTTTGAAAGTTTTTCACCGAAAAAGAGATAATTATGGCGAAGCCGTGCTGTTGTGTACTTTATATATATAGGCAACTTTCAGAGCATGATTTTTATATACAAAACCATATAAAAATATGCCTCGCCCTCCCTCGTTAAGCGTCTGAATTCAAAGAATCATCTGAAATCCACAGCCGTCCGGATGTCAGATATGTGAATACGTAAAAAATAATGCAGATTTCTGTTTTATTTTGATTCCTCCTCTTGCGCTTAGTGAAAGAATTCCGTAAATGACCCTCACAGCCGCTGCAAAGCGAGCGGGCGATTAGCTCAGTTGGTAGAGCGCTTCGTTTACACCGAAGATGTCGGGAGTTCGAGTCTCTCATCGCCCACCATTCATTCTCTGAGAAATCAGTTTAATGAATGAAGTTATCAGTATATGTGCTTATATTGATGATTGATATGAGTTTAGCACAAACCGCTTTTAGCGAGCGGGCGATTAGCTCAGTTGGTAGAGCGCTTCGTTTACACCGAAGATGTCGGGAGTTCGAGTCTCTCATCGCCCACCATTCATTCTCTGAGAAATCAGTTTAATGAATGAAGTTATCAGTATATGTGCTTATATTGATGATTGATATGAGTTTAGCACAAACCGCTTTTAGCGAGCGGGCGATTAGCTCAGTTGGTAGAGCGCTTCGTTTACACCGAAGATGTCGGGAGTTCGAGTCTCTCATCGCCCACCATCCCCCCCTGATCTTCATGACCACATACTACATATAGTCTGAACACACTAAATCTATGGTATGTCAGCACTTTCTCATAAATTGATTCACACCACGTGATACGGGTGCAAATCGCTATCGCTTGACGATAAAATTATTTTGTCCGCCATAGCCAAATAAATTTCAAAAAAAGAATCGCGAGACTGTTCTGCCGCTTTTGTAAAGCAAAGAATCTGCCTGCGAACTGCAAAGATTCAGCCCTAAAAGCGCTTATTTCTTATATATTGCGGATAAGAATCATATGCACCGGCGGCACTCTGCCCTCATGCCGGCTTTCTACCTTTTGGCCTCTCTCCCGGTTATTTATACAGCCCTGTGTATAGCGGGTAAAAATAAATCAGAGACACCATAGGTATTGACGAAAAATTCATAACATATACCATATATAGTGTCTTAAGCAGATCCTACGATTCTGCGACCGCAGATTCGAAACGGCGCTTAAAACGACTTTATCAGGTGCGTTGAATACGGAAATACCGAGTGTAATCCGGATCAGTCACGCCTGTTCTTTGCCGAAAACGGAGAGGTTTCTCCCTTCCGGCCAAGAATCGGAATTTGATGTCAGTCATTTAAGTTCCGGAGCATTGCATAATACACAGGGCCAACCGGTTTTCTGTGTGTATGCCGTGAATGTAAGAAGCCAGAGCGGGCGCAACGAAGAAATGAAATGCGATACGCTCCGGTCATGTTGAAAACGGAAGAAGTGTGACGGGTTGCGTCTATATATAGACAGACCGGAAAATCACACTTTAACAAGGCAACAGGAATCAGGTTGTGCGCAAGGTCAGAGCTGCTCTTCAGGTATCGGGTTACGAACAGGCTGCAGAGTCTGTGTTTCAGAATACCGTGTCAGCAGAAAACTCACCGCAGGCATTCGTGTCAGCCACACCAGCCATCCGGGCACAACTGCGTCCGATGGCTTTATATGACCATCCGTAAAACCGGCTCCGGAGCTTCCCGTAAGTTATCCGGATCACCTCTTCTGCCTCTACCGTTCTTCAGTCCGTATCATCAGTTTTTAAAGTACAGCATGCGTTTTGCGGATTAACCGCAGTTTGTGCAGCACACGAAAGGCGCGATTAAAGCGCGCCGCAAATTTCGCCGCCCTTCTGATCGTAAAGGCGGCGAAACCACAGTGCTCGGATTTATCGCCGGTAACAGCCTCAACAGAGGCTCAGCGGCGGGGAATACAGGGAAGCGTCAAACGCACCGTTAGGTGCAAAAAACAAGCGCATCGTTCTTTGAGGGCAAAAAGCTCCGGAGAACAGAGAATACCGCACCATCAGGTGCCGAAGCTAAGAGCACCGTCAGGTGCAACAGAATAAGCGCATCGCAAGATGCAAAACAAAGCACCATCCGGTGCAGCCATTGAAGCCCTGCAAAGGGAAACGTAGCCCCCGCTACACTGCCTGCGGCCGGTTCCGAGCGGAACAAGCAACAGACAGACAACATAGAGGAAGCTCTGAAAAATATCAGGGCAGTCAAGAAACGAGGAATCCGATGTCCATTACCGTTTACAGCAAGCCAGCCTGTGTTCAGTGCACCGCCACCTACCGCGCTCTGGAACGTCAGGGAATCGATTTCAACATCATTGATATTTCTGCCGATACAGAAGGCTTCGACACTGTTAAGCGCCTTGGTTACATGCAGGTTCCGGTTGTTGTTGCCGGTGACACCCATTGGGCCGGTTTCCGTCCGGACATGATCAGCGCATTGTCTTAATCAGCAGCGCTGACAATCAGCCTGTGGAGCCGATGCTTTCCCGCGAACTGCTCTGCCCGTCGTCACTTTGTAATGACGGGCAGTCATAAGCGAAAGCCAAAGCACCTCAGGCAGATGCCAGAAATCTTACGCCCTCTTCTCTATATGATCCGTACCGGACAGGATGAAACGCCTGAATGGTGATCTTATATAAAGAGGGTCTTTGTTTGACTTCAGTTTCCCGCTGAAGCTTTGACATAGGAAGTGGCTATGAGCATGCTCGTCTATTTTTCAAGCGGCACGCAAAATACGCATCGCTTTGTTACCAAAACCGGACTGCCTGCCCTGCGTATCCCGTGCAGCATGAAGGAAGATATTCTGAAGGTTACCCAGCCATTTGTTCTGGTTGTGGCAACCTATGCCGGAGGAGACGGTCGCGGCGCGGTTCCTAAACCCGTCATTCGCTTCCTCAATGACAGCTCCAACCGTTCTTTCATCCGCGGCGTGATCGCGGGCGGAAACAGAAATTTCGGCGCCACCTATTGCCTTGCAGGGACAGTCATTTCTGAGAAATGTCAGGTACCGTTTCTGTATCGCTACGAACTGGCGGGAACGGATGACGATGTCATGAAGGTGCGTCACGGTTTGCAGCGTTTTTGGCAGCATGCCGAAGCGGCCTGACGCTCTTATTTGAACAAACCGGCGCATTTTTGATGATGGCTATTAAAAATGCGCCGGCAATAAACAGCAGCAATTGAATGGCTGGCCGCTTGTAAAGCAGGGTCAGAAACATGAACTGGTATGCGGATAAAGCCGTATCTTTATTTGCCCGCCCTGAGAGATGAATTGGAAAAACTGTGACGACTCTTGAGCTTGAACGGAAAGACAAAATCAACACAAGCAGTTCAAACAACGGGAGTTCTAACAAGGACACTCCGGCGATGGATTACCATGCACTGAATGCCATGCTGAACCTGTTCGGCCCGAATGGTGAGATCCAGTTTGATATGGATCGTAAAGCCGTTCGCCAGTATTTCCTTCAGCATGTGAACCAGAACACGGTTTTCTTCCATAATCTGGAAGAGAAGCTCGATTATCTGGTCACCCAAAATTATTATGAAAAAGAAGTTCTGGATCTCTACTCTTTCGAGTTCGTGCAGAATCTCTTCAATCTCGCTTATAAAAAGAAATTCCGCTTCCCGACCTTCCTCGGTGCGTTCAAATATTACACCAGCTATACGCTGAAGACATTTGACGGTCTGCGCTATCTGGAACGTTATGAAGACCGCGTCTGCATGGTCGCACTGGCTCTGGCCGATGGTGACGAAGCTCTGGCAGTCTCGATCATGGAAGAAGTGCTGTCCGGCCGCTTCCAGCCTGCGACACCAACCTTCCTCAATGCCGGTAAAAAACAGCGCGGTGAGCTGGTTTCCTGCTTCCTGCTGCGTATGGAAGACAACATGGAATCGATCGGTCGCTCGATCAATTCCGCGCTGCAGCTCTCCAAGCGCGGCGGTGGTGTTGCTTTCTCGCTTACCAATATCCGTGAGCACGGCGCACCAATCAAAATGATTGAGAATCAGTCTTCCGGTATTATTCCGATCATGAAGCTGCTCGAAGATGCTTTCTCCTACGCCAACCAGCTGGGTGCGCGTCAGGGTGCCGGTGCGGTTTATCTTAATGCCCACCATCCGGATATTATGCGCTTTCTTGATACCAAGCGCGAAAATGCCGATGAAAAAATCCGCATTAAAACGCTGTCGCTCGGCGTGGTGATTCCAGACATTACCTTTGAACTGGCAAGAAATGACGAGGATATGTATCTGTTCTCGCCATATGATGTGGAACGCGTTTATGGCGTACCTTTCACTGAAATCTCGGTTACAGACAAATACCGCGAAATGGTTGATGACGGCCGCATCCGCAAGCAGAAGATCAAGGCACGTGCTTTCTTCCAGACACTGGCGGAAATTCAGTTTGAATCCGGCTATCCGTACATCATGTTCGAAGATACTGTGAATGCTGCCAATCCGATTGCCGGCCGTATTACCATGAGCAATCTCTGCTCGGAAATTCTGCAGGTCAGCGAAGCCAGCGTCTATAAAGACGATCTGAACTACGAACATATCGGTAAGGACATTTCCTGTAACCTCGGCTCGCTCAATATCGCGATGACCATGGACAGCCCGGATTTCGGCAAAACTGTTGAAACTTCGATCCGTGCACTGACCGCTGTGTCGGATATGAGCAAGATCAATTCCGTGCCATCGATTGCCCGCGGCAATGATGAATCACACGCGATTGGCCTTGGTCAGATGAACCTGCACGGCTATCTGGCACGTGAGCGTATTTATTACGGTTCGGAAGAAGGCGTGGATTTCACCAATATCTACTTCTACACCGTGGCCTATCACGCGATTAAAGCATCCAACCGCATTGCGATGGATCGCAAATCAAGCTTTGTCGGCTTTGAAGATTCGAAATATGCCGACGGCACATTCTTCGACAAATATACAAGCAAGGTCTGGGAACCGGAAACCGCCCGCGTTCGCGAACTGTTTGAAACCGCAGGCGTTGCGATTCCAACACAGGCAGACTGGGAAGAACTGCGCAAATCAGTGATGGCGCATGGTATGTATAACCGTAACCTTCAGGCTGTTCCGCCGACAGGTTCGATCTCCTACATCAACAACTCGACCTCATCGATCCATCCGATTGCATCCAAAATTGAGATTCGCAAGGAAGGTAAGATCGGCCGCGTTTATTACCCTGCCCCGTTCATGAGCAATGATAATCTCGATTATTATCAGGATGCTTATGAAATCGGCGCTGAAAAGATTATCGACACCTATGCAGCGGCAACGCAGCATGTGGATCAGGGCCTGTCCCTCACCTTGTTCTTCCGCGATACAGCAACAACACGCGATATCAACAAGGCGCAGATCTATGCATGGCGCAAGGGAATCAAAACGATCTACTATATCCGCCTGCGCCAGATGGCTCTGGAAGGCACACAGGTAGAAGGCTGCGTTTCCTGCACCCTGTAATCATCGTCACGTTTGAAAAAGCACCGTCTGTCTGCGACAGACGGTCTTCTCCTCATACATTCAGAGCTTAAAATGAACGCCCAACCTAAACTGATCTGCGCCACCAAGGCCGTTAACTGGAACCGTATCGAAGACGATAAAGATCTCGAAGTATGGAACCGACTGACCGGTAACTTCTGGCTGCCTGAAAAAGTGCCGCTGTCCAACGATATTCCCTCCTGGGGCACGCTGACACCGGCAGAAAAAACACTGACCATCCGTGTTTTCACCGGCCTGACCCTGCTCGACACCATTCAGAACACCATCGGCTCAATTTGCCTGATGCCGGATGCGGTAACACCGCATGAAGAAGCCGTTCTGTCGAATATCAGCTTCATGGAAGCGGTTCATGCCCGCTCTTATTCCTCGATCTTCTCGACCCTGTGCTCGACACCGGATGTGGATGATGCCTATCGCTGGAGTGAAGAAAACCCGCATCTGCAGCGCAAAGCCGCTCTGATCGTCAATGAATATAAATCTGATGATCCGATGAAGCGCAAAATCGCCAGTGTTTATCTGGAAAGCTTCCTGTTCTATTCCGGCTTCTACCTGCCGATGTACTGGTCGAGCCGTGCGAAACTGACCAATACCGCTGACCTTATCCGCCTGATTATCCGCGATGAAGCCGTGCATGGTTATTATATCGGCTATAAATATCAGGTCGCTTTAGAAAAAGAGAGTGAAGAGCGTAAGCAGGAGCTGAAGGATTTTGCCTTTGCTATGCTGCTTGATCTCTATGATGTTGAGACTAAATATACAGAAGCGCTGTATGACGGCACCGGTCTGACCGAAGATGTCAAAAAATTCCTGCACTATAACGCAAACAAAGCGCTGATGAATCTCGGTTATGAATCATTGTTCCCGAGCACAGTTACCAATGTTAATCCGGCGATCCTGTCTTCGCTCTCACCGAATGCCGATGAGAATCATGACTTCTTCTCCGGTTCAGGTTCCAGCTATGTGATCGGTAAAGCGGTTGCAACCGAAGACGACGACTGGGATTTTTAAGAAGTTCATCTGACAAAGAAGCAAATTCATCTGAAAAGACTTCTTTTACGAGCATAAAAAACAAGCGAGCCCCTGAGCTGACAAAACGGCTCAGGGGCTTACTTATTTTAGGGAGTTTTTCAACACATTGAAATCAATATAATATCTAGTGTTTTCAATTCACGTAATTGAGCAAAGCCTGCTAAACGGCAGCAAATTATTAAGCAAGAACAATACTTAAACTTCGTTTACTATGTAATTTAAGCCTTGCAAAACACTCTGGCGCTATAAGTCATCGCAGGTCACAAAGACCATAACAAAAAGAACTATCTGGAGTTAAGGCAATGAAAGCAATTTTCAAACGTTTCCGTAAAAATGAAGACGGCGCAACAGCAATCGAATACGGTCTGATCGCAGCACTTATCGCTGTAGGTATTATGGTTGCCCTCACAACCCTAGGCACCGACCTGAGTGATCTCTTTGGTCGTATCTCTGGCAAGCTTACAGGCGCGACAGGTCAATAAGAAATAAAAAGATCGTCTGGCAAACGCCAGACGATCTTCATCTAAAGCATCTTTACAAATTCTCGAAAGAAGGTCAATTTAAGTTGAAGATCTTCATCAAAGAGCAATCAGGGTCAATATCCATTGAATACGGATTAATTATTGGGTTTATCGCTATATTGCTAACAGTTTTTCTAACATCCATTAGCGTTTCAGTTAAAGCTCCCCTTAACGAAGTTAGCAAAACGCTGTCAGATACGAATAAATAAAAATAATCTTATTTCAGCCTTCTCATGCCGCGCTTTGTCACGCTGCACATTCCCCTCATCTGCTTCTATAGTCGCATCATCAATCTGAATAGCAATGCGATGAAAGCCTGATGAATCACTCCACTTACGCTCCTGTAAAACCTGACTATCTCCATTTTGATCCTGCTAGCCGCCGCGTGCGCATTGATCCGCATCAGCCGGAATTTGTGCAGAATCCTTATACCGCCTATGCATGGCTGCATCACAATGCGCGGGTATTTTTCTGGGAGGATTATGGTTTCTGGTGCTTTGCCGGTTATGACGACATCAACAAACTATTCCGCGATCGCCGTTTTGGCCGTGAAGAACCGGGCGGTTACCGTGCCAATGCAATCAATCGCGAACATCTTAAAGATTTTGACGGCGTTGAGCGTCACTCGATGCTGGAGATCGAACCGCCGGTGCATACCCGCCTGCGCACCCTCGTCAACCGTGCTTTTGTGTCCCGTCAGGTCGAGCGCCTGCGTCCGCGTATTGAAAAACTTGCCAATGAGCTGATTGACGGTTTTGAACACCAAGGCCATGTCGACCTGATGCCGGCTTTCGCCACCCCTATTCCGGTGGTGGTGATTGCCGAAATGCTCGGTGTGCCGACCGACAATGCCCCGCAATTGCTCGACTGGTCGCATCGCATGGTCAACATGTATATGCACAATGCCACCCGTGAAGTGGAAGACAGTGCCAATCAGGCTGCAAAAGAGTTTTCCGACTATTTGCGTGACTATGCGAGCCAACGCCGCAAAAATCCGGGTGATGATCTGCTAAGTCTGCTGCTTGCAGCAGAAGAAAATGGTGCCAAACTCTCGGAAGATGAGCTGATCACCACCTGTATTCTGTTGCTCAATGCCGGACATGAAGCAACGGTCAACCAGACAGGCAATGCAGTTAAGAGCATCCTGCAAAGCGGACTGGATCATCGCGCTCTGTTTGCCACGCCGGAATCAACTGCCGCCACGGTTGAAGAAAGCCTGCGCTTTGATGCACCGCTGCATATGTTCACCCGTTATGCCTATAATGAGACTGAAATTGCGGAAGGTGTAACACTCAAAGCCGGAGAACAACTTGGTCTGTTGCTTGGTTCCGGTAACCGCGATTATCAGGCTTTTGAACAGCCGGATCGTTTCTGGCCGGAACGTCCGGATCAGAAAAATGTCTCTTTCGGAGCCGGTATCCATTTCTGCATCGGTGCACCGCTGGCACGTCTGGAAATGCAGGTTTCTCTGGCAACATTGTTCAAGCGCTTGCCGAATATCCGCCTTGCCGAACCGCCACTTTATGGCGACACCTATCATTTCCATGGCATGCAAAACCTGAAACTGGAATGGTAAAAACAAAAACGCCGCGTCTATCAAGACGCGGCGTTTTCTATTTCGGACAATATAAATTAAAGCTTTATCACATAGGTTTTACGAGTCGTTTCAATCACTTCCCACGTGCCTTTAAAGCCTGGTCTGATGATAAAACTATCCCCTGCCCGCAAAGTGACCGGCTCCTTGCCTTCTTCCGTCACCACAGATACGCCGCTAATCAGCTGGAAGAACTCCCACTCATCATAAGCGACATGCCATTTACCCACTGTCGATTCCCAGATACCAGCATAAAGCCCGTCTGAGGTCTCCTCCGCATTCCATGTTCTGAACTGAGGAGCGCCGGAGATGATGCGCCCTTCAGCGGGCGCACCAATTTCCGGTTCAGACTCTGTGTTTACAGGTAACAACAGTGACATCAGGCGATCTTTGCCAGAGCCTGTTCGAGGTCAGCAATAATATCGTCAGCATCTTCAATACCGATCGACAGACGCACCACTTCAGGCCCTGCACCGGCAGCAATTTTCTGCTCATCTGTCAGCTGGCGATGGGTGGTAGATGCAGGATGAATAACCAGCGAGCGGGTATCACCGATATTGGCCAGCAGCGAGAACAGTTCCAGCGAGTTGGCGAATGTCTTACCGGCCTCATAGCCGCCCTTCAGACCGAAGGTGAAAACTGCACCGCCACCTTTAGGCGAATATTTCTGCTGCAGAGCATGGTACTTGTCGGTCGACAGACCGGCATAACGCACCCATGAAACTTTCTCGTGCTTTTCCAGCCACTGAGCCACTTTCAGCGCATTGTCGCAATGGCGCTGCATACGCAGCGGCAGAGTTTCAATACCCGCCAGAATCTGGAACGAGTTGAACGGAGAAATCGCCGGACCAAAATCGCGCAAACCAAGTGTGCGTGCTGCAATGGCAAAAGCAATATTGCCGAAAGTTTTGTGCAGTTCCGCACCGGCATATTCAGGACGCGGCTCGCTCAGCATCGGGTAATTACCGGATTTCGACCAGTCGAAAGTACCGCCATCAACGAGAATACCGCCCATGGAGTTGCCATGACCACCGATGAATTTGGTCAGCGAGTGGACAACAATATCTGCACCATGTTCAATCGGGCGGATCAGATATGGCGATGCCATTGTATTATCAACGATCAGCGGCAGGCCGTGCTTATGTGCGATTTCTGCAATAGCAGCGATATCAACAACGATACCGCCCGGATTAGCCAGACTTTCAATGAAAATCGCACGGGTTTTGTCGTCGATCTGTTTCTCAAAGCTGGAAACATCGTCCACATCGCCCCAGCGTACTTCCCATCCGAAAGACTTGAAGGCATTGCCGAACTGATTGATTGAACCGCCGTAAAGCTTGTTTGCCGCGATAAAATTATCGCCGGTACGCAGCAGATTATGGAAAACCAAAAACTGTGCTGCATGACCGGATGCTGTGGCAACGGCAGCTGTACCACCTTCAAGCGCTGCAACGCGTTCCTCCAGAACGGCTGTGGTTGGGTTCGTCAGACGAGTATAGATATTGCCGAAAGCCTGTAGTCCAAATAGATCCGCGGCATGGTCAACATCGTCAAAAACATAAGCGGTAGTTTGATAAATTGGTGTGGCACGGGCACCGGTGGTCGGATCCGGTTGTGCGCCTGCATGGATGGCAAGGGTATCAAAACCGGGGCTGCGCTTAGACATTCTCTACTCCCAAGATAAAAACTTTGGGACAGGTTAGAATTTTACTTCCCTACAAGCAAAGAAAAAGATTCCGCTTAACGCTATAATTCACGCAAACTATTATCTTTTTTGGCTGACGCAGACACCGGCTACCTATAAATCTGTTTATGCTCCGATCAGACGCTGATGCTGCTGTTTGGTGCACATATTGGTCACCACCTGAATACCCGCAGCGCGGGCTTTGACTTCCGCTTCTTCATGGCTGATTTCAAGCTGCAACCACAAAACATCCGGTCGTGTTTTCAGCGCCAGAATTTCATCAACGATGGCAGGCACTGCGTTAGAAGCGCGGAAAACATCAACAATATCGATCTTCTCCGAAATATCTGCCAGTGATGCATAAACCATCTGACCGAGTATCTCTTTACCCGCCTGCCCCGGATTAACCGGAATAACTTTATAGCCATGCGCCAACAGATATTTCATCACGCCAAAGCTCGGACGATCTTCATTCGGAGAAGCCCCGACCAGCGCAATGACATGCTTGGTCTGCAGAATAGATTTTACTTGTTCATCATTCATGGAACTCTCCGTTTTCATGCTCAATTATTTGACACCTAATCTAGATTCTTACCGGCAGCAATTAAAGAGTCTTGCCTCTATGAGGCCAAACCAAAGGTAAAACAGGCGATAATTAATAGGGTAATATATTACCGCATTTTTAACGCATTGATTTTACACATTTATTTCAAAATAACGCCATTTTACTGCACTTGACGTGTTTACAGCAGCACTGTATTGCACAGCCAGAAAGCGTGCATCTGTCAAAGATGGGCGGTTTTCATTTGTTACGAGCAGATTTCTGCCGGAACACAAGCAACAAAAAAAGCCTTGCTTCAGTTTCTGTTGCAAGGATTATTTCCAAGGATAACTTCAATGGCAACTTTTTCCCAGAAGCCAGCAGAAGTGGTGAAGAAGTGGATCCTGATCGACGCTGAAGGCGTTGTTCTCGGTCGTCTCGCTTCTCAGGTCGCCAACATTCTGCGCGGTAAGAACAAACCAACCTTTACCCCACACGTTGACGACGGTGACAATGTCATCATCATCAATGCGGACAAGGTAGTTCTGACCGGCAAGAAGTACACCGACAAGGTTTACTACTGGCACACTGGCCACCCAGGCGGTATTAAAGAACGTACAGCTCGTCAGATCCTCGAAGGCCGTTTCCCGGAACGCGTCGTTGAGAAGGCGATTGAACGTATGGTTCCGCGCGGTCCGCTCGGCCGTCGTCAGATGAAAAACCTGCGCGTTTATGCAGGCGCTGACCACCAGCACGAAGCACAGCAGCCAGAAGTCCTCGACATCGGCGCTTTGAACAGCAAAAATAAGAGGAACGCATAATGGCTGAGCAGCTCAACTCGCTCGAAGAACTTGGCACAGTTGCAGCAGCTGCTGCTCCTGAAGCTCCGGTTCACGTTAAAAAAGTCGACGCTCTCGGACGTTCTTATGCGACCGGTAAGCGTAAAGATGCGATTGCACGCGTTTGGGTAAAGCCAGGCACAGGCAAGATCATCGTAAACGGCAAAGAGTTCAATGCATACTTTGCTCGTCCGGTTCTGCAGATGGTTCTGCAGCAGCCAATCGTTGCAGCAAACCGCGCTGGTCAGTTTGACATCATCGCGACTGTTGCTGGCGGTGGTCTGTCCGGTCAGGCCGGTGCAGTTCGTCACGGCATTTCAAAAGCTCTGACTTACTACGAACCAGCTCTGCGCGCAGTCCTCAAGAAGGGCGGCTTCCTGACACGCGATAGCCGTGTTGTAGAACGTAAGAAATACGGTAAGGCGAAAGCCCGTCGTTCTTTCCAGTTCTCCAAGCGCTAATATCTTTAGCACTTCCAATATTAAGAAAGCGGATCTTCGGGTCCGCTTTTTTATTTGATGCGACAGAGTAGCGGCTGTCACCTGTAATGCTTGGTCTTTATGCTTTTACATCACCAAGCCTCAGGATTCTGTTTCATGCACAATCACTCTCCCTTCGCCACCCTTCCCGCTGCACCTTATTATGTTGTTGCTTTCTCATCCCAACGCACGACGGATGATGATGCAGGCTATGGCGAGATGGCCGATCAAATGGTTGAACTGGCAGAAAAGCAGGACGGCTTTCTCGGCGTCGAGAGCGTGCGGGATGCAAACGGCTTCGGCATTACCAATTCTTACTGGCGCGATGAGGAAAGCATTCGTAACTGGAAGCGCAATATCGATCATCTTACCGCGCAGAAGCAAGGCCGTGCTATGTGGTATGAAACCTATGCCTTGCGGATTGCCCGTGTTGAACGCGCCTACGGCTTTGATGCTAAAAGCTCTAAAACCAAATGACGGTTCATAACTTCACATTGAAGCGTTTGGGCTTGCCGGAAATGGCACAGGCTTCCCGCATTCATCGGGCATCATTTGATGATCGTCTGCCGTGGCTCAAAGGGCTGCACACACCACAGGAAGATCAATGGTTTTATGAAAACTGTATCTTCCCGCAATGTGAGGTCTGGGCAGTCTTTGCACCTGAAATGGCTGGTATTATTGCCTTTAAAACAGGATGGATCGAACAACTCTATATTTTGCCGGAGTTTCAGCGGCGCGGTATCGGCAGCGTCCTACTTAAACAAGCACAGCAGATATTCCCGCATCTGCAACTATGGACATTCCAGCGCAATATTCAGGCGCAGAATTTCTATGGGAAGCACGGCTTT
This sequence comes from Bacillus subtilis, assembly GCA_021733665.1. Lineage (GTDB taxonomy): Bacteria > Pseudomonadota > Alphaproteobacteria > Rhizobiales > Rhizobiaceae > Pseudochrobactrum. The sequence continues at coordinate 188,240 of JAHREI010000002.1, read as the reverse complement.
ACAGCAATCGATCAAACTGATGGTCGAGACAATGAAGAAAAGGAACCGGATATTCTTTTTGAATGGCGAAAATCCGGCGCCTGAGTGTCGCTCCTCAGTCTTTCCAGACCCGTAAATTCTCACGATTGATTTCCAGCTGTCGCACCGGTGTCTGCTTGTAATAATCTGTTGCCATACCACTGATCCAGTCCCCGTAATTCGGGTTTGGCAGCATTATAAACTTCGAACCGAATTGCTTCTGCTGCGCTGCAACCTGCAAGCGGCGCTCACGATTATTTTTGCCGTAGCATGCAGTGCCAAAATCATTGAGATTGTCCCCGATATAAACAACCACATCATAACCCTTTGATTTAACGCGATCAAAACGCGCCTGCTTGTTTGACTGCGTGGTGCGCAGAAGAACCGTTTCGCGCGACACACCCGGAAAGCCAAGCTTTTGCAGGTTTTCGACCGTGGCAGCATAAGATGTGTCATCACGGTTGGAGATATAGAACATCCGCCCGCCGTACGAATTGACATAACGTGCAAAGGAAACAGCGCCGTCAATGGCTGTAGCCTGTTTCGCCTCCATCCAGCGCGCCCATGTTGGCTTGGTATAAGGCACACCATGCTCTACCCGCCATGCAGCATAAGCAGAATTGTCGATCATTGTTTCATCCAGATCAACGATGACTGCTTTCTTGTGTCCGTTCTGTGCCTTCGCTGCATCAAATGCACGGCGCGCCGTGTTAAAAGCCTGATAGGCCAGCGCCTGATATTCGCCGGATTGCTGCACCCAGTTTAAGCCCAGAACCGCTTGCTGCTCCAGTTTCACCTGCGCAGCCTTCTGATCACTGACACATCCAGTAACCGCAACAGCCACGCCTGAAATTGCAAAAAACCGCAATAAAGTGCTTTTCATCATATCCCCTCAGACATATCAAAAAGCTCAATCTGGGGGTAAAGCAGCACGATACGCAATCACAACTCTGCGCCCGATAATCTGCAAAAACATGAAATGACCGGTTTGATCCAGAGCAGTCATGTCACCCATTGCAGTGACGGCTGATGCCATGCATTATCCGATATATCCGGCCGTAAATCTGACCGGAAAAGATAGTACCTGACATAATGAATCAACTGCTTTACAGGTTGATTCATCAAAACTCTCTAACCGCATGAATTCTCTACCTATAAGGCAAAATTCTAATGAAACCGAAAATCTTTATTGACGGCGAACATGGCACAACGGGTCTGCAGATCCGCACACGTCTTGCCGGTCGCACTGATCTGGAAATCCTGTCTATTCCGGAAGAAGAACGACGTAATAAAGACCTGCGCGCTGATCTGCTGCGCTCGGCTGACATTGCTATTCTCTGCCTGCCGGATGATGCTTCGCGTGAGGCTGTTATCCTGCTGGAAGGTCATGCCACCCGTATTATCGACACCTCCACGGCACACCGCACGCATTCCAGCTGGGTCTATGGCTTTGCAGAGCTGGAAGCTTTGCAGGCACAGCGCATCCGTGAAGCACGTCTGGTGGCCAATCCGGGCTGTTATCCGACAGGCGCAATTTCTCTGATCCGCCCGCTGCGCGATGCAGGGCTGATGAACAGCGACTATCCGGTGACTGTGAATGCGGTGTCCGGCTATACCGGCGGCGGCAAACAGATGATTGCCCAGATGGAAGATGTGAACCATCCGGAACATATGACGGAAAACAACTTTCTCTATGGTCTGAACCTCAAACACAAACATCTGCCGGAAATGCAGATGTATGGCAAACTCGACCATGCGCCGATTTTTGCACCAAGTGTCGGTCGTTTCCCGCAGGGGATGATCGTGCAGGTTCCGGTCTATCTCGACCACCTCAAAGGCAAGCCGACACTGGCAGATGTGCATAAGGAGCTCACCGCTCATTATTCCGGCCAGAAGATTGTGCGTGTTGTCCCTCTGGAAGAGAGCACTGCAATGGCGCGTGTCGATGCGGAAATGCTGGCTGATACGGATGGCATGAACCTCTATGTCTTCGGTTCAGAAGGCGGCAAGCAGATCAATCTTGTGGCTGTGCTGGATAATCTCGGCAAGGGTGCATCGGGTGCAGCCGTGCAGAATATGAACCTGATGCTCGGTTTGAACTAAGCCATTATGCAACTGCTGCAAGTGACGCCGCCGGAGTTTCCCGCACATTGGCAGATTACCTCTGCAACACTGCTGGCTGACACCAATTCCAGTCATATCTGGAAAGCAACAATCACCGGAGAGGAGAACTCTCCGGTGATTGTGAAAATATTAAAACCTGCAGGTCATGAAGAGCTGCGTGGCGCTTATTATATGCGTGAGCGCGATGGTCACGGTGCTATCCGGCTTCTCGACCTTCAGCCTGATCCGACCATGATGCTGCTGGAATATGCCGGCGATTATGATCTCAAAGCACATCTGGATGCCGGACATGATGCCGAAACAATCCGTATTGCTGCGGATGTGATCCGCGCCCTGCACAGTCCGTCCGGTCAGGTGCTGCCGTCAGAATTGCAACCTCTGCGCAAACATTTCAAAAGCCTGTTTGATCTGGCTGATACCGTGCAGAACATTTACACCGAAGCCGCTAGACTGGCATTGCATTTACTGGATCAGCCGCATGAGATCATCGCCCTGCATGGTGATCTGCATCATGAGAACATTATTCAAAACTCGCGTGGCTGGCTGGCAATTGACCCGCACGGGCTGTGCGGTGATGCAGCGTTTGACTGCGCCAATCTGTTTTACAACCCGCTTGACCGCGATGACCTCTGCCTTGATGAGCCCAGAGCACTGCTTATGGCTGAGATCTTCTCAGAAACTATCGGCAAACCCGCATCCTATATTCTCGATTATGCCTTTTGCTATGGCTGCCTCTCGGCTGCATGGCACCGTGAGGACGGCAATGATGCGGACGAAGCGCGGGAACTGAAAATAGCATCCGCATTACGCACACTGCGTCTTGAAACTCACCCATAAAAAAAGCCCGTATGTTGCGGGCTTTTTGTTTGTTTTAAGCGTGGCGCACAGCATAGGCGCCTTTGCAGGCACGCCAATGCGCAACAGCAAAACTCAGCACTACCAGAGCAAAGCCTTGATGCGCCAGCCCCCACTCAATCGGCACCATGGTCAGCAAAGCGACAATACCGATTGCGGCCTGTATCAGAACAAGACCAAGCAGTACCACAGAGCGCCGTGCATGGGTTGTGCCGGAAGCATGGCGATGTGTCTGCACAACATGCAGCACTGTGAGCACCAGCACCGTATAGGCAAACATGCGGTGAATGAACTGCACTGTTTTCGGATTCTCAAACAGATTGCGCCAATAAGGCTGGTTGGTGAACAGATCAGACGGAATAACCGCGCCATCCATCAGCGGCCATGTATTATAGGTCAGGCCGGCATGCAGCCCGGCGACCAGCCCGCCAAGATAAATCTGCACCAGAATTGCCAGAACCAGCCAGCCTGCAAAGTGTTGCAAACCGCGCGGCGCTGGTTTTTCGGTATATTCAGCAAGCCCGCGCGCGACATAAAACACGGCGGTAATAATTACACAGGCCATAGTGAGATGCACAGCCAGACGATATTGGCTCACCGAGGTCAGCACGCTCAAACCCGATGCCACCATCCACCAGCCGATAGCGCCCTGCAAACCACCCAGCGCCAGAATGCCGAGCATCCGCGCTTTCAAACCGTCTTGTAAGCGGCCTGTTACCCAGAAGAAAATCAGCGGAACAGCCACCAGAAAGCCGACGAAACGCGCCAGCATACGATGCGCCCATTCCCACCAGAAAATGAACTGGAACTCTTCCAGCGCCATACCTTTGTTGATCTGCTGATATTGCGGAATCTGGCGGTATTTATCGAATTCCTCAAGCCATTCCGCATGATTAAGCGGCGGAATAACACCATGGATCGGCTTCCACTCCGTAATCGACAGGCCGGAACCGGTCATACGTGTTGCGCCGCCCACCATAACAATGGCAATCAGCACCACAAATACCGCATAGAGCCACCACCGCACCAGTTTACGGTTCTTATCGTGGTTAGCACTGACCGGCTGTTGTTTTGCCGGTAATGCGGCATAATCTGTGATCATCAATTCTGCTCCGCCTGAATTCCGCCCTGCAATTACATGCCGCATGAGCCCCGCGAATACAAGCCAACAGCGCGCGACACGCAGACGCTGTTTTTATTTACCACGTCAATTTACGGTGACCTCGCGGTTATCAACAATGGATTAAAACATTTCAGATTTAAATCTGTCTGGTGTATGAGTGGGGAGACGGAGTGAGAAATATGCCTGTACGCCTGAAAAAACTGATCGGAACTTTTCTGCTTGTTGCGCTGATTGCAGTCTATGCACTGCTGGCGACCATTATTGCGGTTGCCCATCTCGGCCAGTCTTCAGTCTGGGTGCAACTTGCCTATTTCTTCTTCACCGGTTTTCTTTGGATTCTTCCGGCCATGTATCTGTTGTGGTGGATGGTTCAACCACCCAAAACCCGCTAAACTATGTTTCAAACAGTCTGTCTCGCCAAGCTGGCTGATGCTTTACCGCTCTGGAGCAGCAATGATGCGACTGTGCATGGCATTGCTCAATCAGCACTCTGGACCAAACTCTGGCAGCAACACGTCAATCCTGACTGCTTAGTGCTCGCGCTGTTTATCGATAACAGCCCTGCTCTGCTGCTGCCGCTTGAAGTCATCAAACAGAAACAACAGATCATTGCCCGCTTTGCCGGCGGCTCCCACGCCAATTGCAATTTTCCGGTGCTGTTTCCTGGCCGCTCTGACAAGATCACGGCGGAGCATATCGCGGCATTGATGACCTGCCTGAAAGAAGCGCGACCGGATATCGCCCTGCTCTCGCTCACCCGTCAGATGGAAAACTGGCTGGGTTTCAGCAATCCGCTGCTCAGCCTGCGCCATCAGCTTAATCCGAATCCCGCGCTGACCGCTTCTCTGCCGGATAGTTTTGATCCCGTACTTGAACGTAGCAATGCATCACGCAAACGCAAAAAACATCGTCAGCACGCACGCCGCTATGATGAAACAGGGTCATGGCGCATCTATACCGCCGTCACAAGTGAAGAAAACACCGCCGCTTACGATGCTTTTTATGCGATGAAAAGCCAGCGCTTTACCAATCAGGGTATTGCGAATAGTTTTAACGGTGATGCTCTGACGGGATTCTTCCGCGATCTTTTTGCTGCCCCTGAAAATGACAGCGCAAGGCAATATCGCCTCCATGTGCTGGAAGTTGCGGAGAAGCCGCGCGCCGTGATCGGCTGCTCTTACTGGCAAAGTCCTGAAACGGCATCTGCGCCTGTAAAGCGTGGTCTGACGGTTGAGTTCGGTGCTTTTTCTGATGATGATCTGGTAACAGCCAGCCCCGGCGATTTCCTGTTCTACGAGGCCATAATCAAAGCGATTGATGAAAAACTGGATTATTTCAGCTTCGGCATTGGTGAGGAAAAATATAAACGCGACTGGTGCGATATTGAGCAGCCGCTCTATGACAGCCATATTGCGCTGACATTTGGCGGGCGTTTAAGCGCAACCTTCAATCAGTTACGCTCCGGTCTGGTCTATCGCATTAAAACCAATCGCCATTTGTGGCCGCTGGTTAAAAAATTACGGCAGAAACTTCGCTAAACGCCCTAAATTCTCAAGAATGCGGAACCATCAGAATGGTCACATCTTCCTGACCGGCCTCATGGAAGGCCAGCGCGGTTTGCGCGACAATCTGATCTTCACTATCGAACACATTCATCACGAAAAGCGATACATCACTATCGAGGTTAAGTGCCTGTTCAGCTGTTGATGCACCGATTTCCACCAGAACGAAATCATAGGCCGTTTCCAGTGCTTCAAAAATCACCGGCAGACGCTCGGCCTGTGCCATTGCAGCCTTCGGATCAGAAAGGCCGGTCGGAATAACATCAGCGTCCGAATAAAGATCACCGTGAATAATATCGGTAAACTGTTTCACATTCAGCAAGAGATCGGTAATGCCTGCCGGTTTATTGCCATCCAGCATCGCCTGACTGATCGCACCGGTGCCACTCATATCCACCAGCAGCACCCGCAGACTACGGTCTGCCAGCTCACGCAGCAAATGCACACTGCCCGCAGAGCCGGCATCCCCTTCCGGCGAAATCAGAATGATGCGGCGACGCTCCTGCAACATCAAACGACTGGCGATTGCAGTAACACCATTCGGCGCATAAATATCATCGCTTTCAGCAACAACCTCATCTGCATCATTCTCAGACACCGTGTAGCTGTCATAAATACGCTGAATGGTTTCAACATCAATTTCTGGACGGGCCATCGGACGCTCAATCATCTCATTATTCGCTACGGCAGGCTCAGAGACCGGCTGCGCAATCAGTTTATTATCAATCTGTGCGGTTTTATTATGTGCAGCGCTAACGTTTTCTGCGTTACGATTATCTTCATCACCCCAGATATTTTGTCCCCTGACAGGATTTCTGGTCAACGCACGGCCGCTAAAAAGCTCACGCAGCAGCACAAAAACCGACAATAGCAACAAGCCTGCAACAAAACTCATGCCGACCATTGGCAGAACCTTAGGGAAATAAGGCTCCCCCGCCACGGTTGCCTCAGAGAATATCCGCGCATCTGCAGGCTGATCAGTCCGGTCTGCACGGCTGGAGGCTTCGCGGAAGCGTGCCAGATAGGTTTGCAACAAATCGCGTTGTGCTGCCGCTTCACGCTCAAGTGCGCGCAACTCAACTTCTTTACTGCCAGCTTCCGCAGCCTGTGCTTTCAAACGGTTCAGTTCGCGGGTCTGCTCCTGCTCAAGGCTGCGAGCCGTATTCACCTCATTATCGAGGCTCTTGAGAATCGTATTGCCTTCCTGCCGGATCTGCCGGTCCAGGTCAGCCAATTGTGCACGCAAGCCCTGAAGACGCGGATGCCCGTCCAGCAATGTGGTCGACAGATTAGCAATCTCAGCCATTAATGCACCACGGCGCTCATTAAGCTGCTGCATAATACCTGAAGACATAACTTCCGGCAGACTATTAACCGGCACACCTTTTTTCAGTGCTGCACGAATGCTTTCAGCTTTGGCTTCACTCGCCGCGCGTTGTGCCTTCAGACGAGAGAGTTCCGATGAAATATCGGACATCTGCTGTGTCGCAAGTGACGTATTACTACTGGTATTGAGTAAATCCGTTGCTGCGCGGAAGTCTGCGATCTTGCTTTCAGCCTCACGGACTTTTTTGGTCAGCTGGTCGATTTCCGGTGCCAGCCAGCCTGTTGCATCGCCTGTCAGCTGACGTTTGGCAGCAACCTGTGTGGCAATATATTCATCGGCAATTTTATTGGCGACACTTGCAGCAATTTCTGCATTTTTCGCAACAAATTCAACAACAATAACCCGCGATCCGGTAACAGCATAAACTTGTAAATTCTCACGCATACGGGTGAGCACCTGCTCAGATACCGGAATTGTGCGCGGATCAGGACGCAACCCAAGCATGACCAGCACCTGCTTTACCGGTGACATGGTCTTCGGATAAAATTCGTTATAATCAGCCAGCTTCAAATCTGTGGCGACTTTCGCCAGCACCTGCGCGGAACTGATCAGTTCCACCTGTGATTTTACAGCCTCAGCATCCAGCAACGGACGATCGTTCTCAGATCCGGCATTCGGCCGCGTGAAAACGGATTCGCGCATTTCAATAAGGATACGTGCTTCAGATCGGTAATACGGCGTCAAAAACTGTGCAACGCCCCACGTCAGAACTGCAAATAGCACAGCCCCCAGCACAATAAACAGCCAGTTACGTTTCAGAGCAGCAAACAATGCTCCGATATCAATATCCGTATTTTCTGCCGTATTACGCATAACTGAACCGACCCCAATACTCTGAACAGAGCTGACATGGTAAATGTTCAAGGTAACTATAGCGTTAAACTGCCATGCTTCCACCCTCTTCCTTTAAGGGGTAGCTTCACATCTTTACTTTAGCAGTTTGTATTTAATGATATTTTTGTAATTACACTCAAATTATACGTAGTGCCTTTACGCCATATTAACCCTAATAATTCAATAATTGTTTTCAATCGAACAGGCAGCGTATTGCGCGCCGTGCTGATTATTTAAAATTTGCGCGACAACAAGCTTTATGCGAGCGGCCTTTATGCAGCCGATACGTACTGAAAGCGGTATGAGGATAAGAGCAGAATGAAAACACACGTTTTTATGGCAGCTTTGGGGATAACCAGTCTGATCCTTTCAGGCTGCTCCAGCTATCAACCTGCTCCGCCAGCTTTTCATGAAGCTCTGAATCAGCCTTATATTCTGGGCTCCGGTGATCGTCTGCGCATTACCGTGTTTGAACAAACCGGCCTCAGCAACACCTATTCCGTCGATCAGTCCGGCTACATTGCCTTTCCGCTGATCGGCAGCATCCCTGCTCGCGGCAAAACAGCCAAGCAGCTTGAATCGGCGATCGCAACCAAATTGCGTGGCGGCTATATCCGTAATCCTGATGTCAGCGTAGAAATTGACCGTTACCGCCCTGTCTTCATTATGGGTGAAGTCGGCGGTGCCGGACAATATTCTTACGTCCCTGGCATGACCGCCCAGACCGCCATTGCGGCTTCCGGCGGCTTCACTCCACGCGCCAATCAGGAAAGCGTTGATATTACCCGCCAAATTAATGGTAAAATCTTTACCGGACGGGTACGTATTACGGATCCGATCCTTCCAGGTGACACAATCTATGTCCGTGAGCGCTTGTTCTGATCTGATCTGATCTGAAATCCTTATAACTTAAATGCATTGCTCCGAGATGAGGGAATTGTGAAGCAAAAATCTTTGCGGATTATCCATTGCTTCCGTTCACCTATAGGCGGTGTCTTCAGACATGTCCGCGATCTTGCAGCAATGCAAAACGCCGCCGGTCATCAGGTCGGCGTCATATGCGAATTATGTGAAGACGGTGCTCTCGAGCAAGCGCAATTCGCTTCTCTGCTACCGGATTTGGCCTTAGGCTTGTACCGCATTCCGATCAATCGCCGGATAGGTCTGAGTGATATTGGCGCTATTATCTCAACGCGTAAGATAATCAAAAAACTTCAACCGGACATTGTGCATGGGCATGGCGCCAAAGGCGGCACTTATGCGCGGCTTGGCACGTTATTCACGCGCAAGCAACGTAATCAGATAACCACACCACAACGGTTTTATTCCCCTCATGGCGGCAGTCTCCATTATGATGCAGAATCCATGGCCGGAAAAATCATGTTTACAGCCGAGCGCTGGCAAGAATCGTTAACTGACGGCCTGATTTTTGTCTCCGCCTATGAGGAGAAAGTTTATCACGCTAAAGTTGGCGATCCGCGTTGCTCTTATAAAATTATCCGCAACGGTATCAGTAAAGATGAATTCGCGCCGGTATCCCTTAATGCAGATGCTTCCGACTTTTTGTTCACAGGCATGATGCGTGATCTCAAAGGGCCCGACCTGTTTATTCGCGCTCTTGCCGAGTTAAACATGACAGCTAAAGCCGGAAACCGCCCCCCTATTACTGGCATCATGGTTGGTGATGGCCCGCAAAAACAAGACTATCAAGCCTTGGCTGAGCAACTGGGTTTAAAACAGCATCTTCGTTTTTATCCGGCTATACCGGTACGTGAAGCGCTCACGCTTGGCCGTATCTTTGTGCTCCCCTCGCGTGCTGAATCCTTACCCTATATTGTACTGGAAGTTCTGGCAGCTCAGCGCAGCATTATTGCCAGCCGCGTCGGCGGATTGTCTGAAATTTTCGGGGAAAACAGCAACGCTCTGTGCAAACCGGAAACCTCTGCACTCGCGGCTAAAATGTATAAGGCATATTCAGATCCTGCGGCTTATTACGCAAGCATGCCCGATCCGTTATTATTACGGTCTTTATTCAGCCGCGAAAATATGGCGGCAACGACCGAATTATTTTATCTCAACACCTGAATTCAAAAATACAATTTCATAAAACTATTTCATCAGCCCCCCCCTAATAAACTAACATTGCGGATACATTTACCATCCGGCAACTACGATCTATGAAAAAGCCTGTATAGTGTCGTATAATAAGATGTGCCGTATAAAAATAAGAAAATAACAACTCTCATAACTGATAATTTGCGGTATATTTTAGTGCGCCAATCACCCCACATATGCCGGTACGATCTATGCTTGAGAAAAAACCCAATACAAATTTTGACAGGAAAGTACTGCAGAAATCGTCCGGCACGGACAATTCATCAGCTCCCGTCGATAAGGTTGCGTTAAGCCCTCTCGCTCTGGAGGTAGCCGCCAAATTTCGCAATGAAAGTATTTCACCCGCACTCTTCACCGGATTGATGCGTATCTGGGAATTTGCGGTGGTCTTTCTGTGCGGTATCGGCATGTATTTTGCCTATGTCGGCATCGTTGAAGACCATCTGTTTGAGTACCTGATTGCCAATATATTAGCAGCCGCATTTTATGTGACCTTTGCGCAGTTTAGTTCCGGCTATCGCCCGTCAGTCCTGCGCAAGCCGTTTCGTTTTCTCGGACGCCTGATCATTTGTTGGATTGGGGTCTTTTCTACGTTGGCTGTTCTGGCTTTCTTGCTTAAAATTTCCGCCGTTTATTCCCGCGTCTGGTTTACCGGCTTTGTCATCGCCGGACTCTTAGCTCTTATGCTGTCACGTATTCTGGCGGCTAAACTAATGCGTACTCTCGCACGTACTGGCCGCATGGAACGCCGTGCTGTTATTGTCGGCGGCGGGCAAAATGCCGAAGATCTTATCCTCGCACTCAATAAACAACCGGATAATGATATTCGAATCTGCGGTATTTTTGATGATCGCGGTGATCGTCGTTCACCACCGATTGTGGCTGGCTATCCGAAGCTCGGCAATATTTCCGAACTGATCGAATTTGCCCGTGTTGCCCGTATTGATATGTTGATTGTCTCATTGCCAATCTCTGCGGAAGAGCGCGTCCTGACACTCATGCAAAAGCTTTGGGTATTGCCGGTCGATATTCGTCTCTCTGCCCATGCTGCCAATATGCGCCTGCAACCACGCGCTTATTCTTATATTGGTTCAGTGCCGATGCTCGATATTCTCGACAAGCCGATCAACGACTGGGATGCGATTGCCAAACGGCTCTTCGACATTGTTTTCAGCTTGTTTGGTATTGTGCTGTTTTCTCCGGTTATGCTGGCAACCGCTCTTGCCATTAAACTAGACAGCAAGGGACCGGTTATTTTCAAACAAAAACGTCACGGCTTTAATAATGAAGTGATCAATGTCTGGAAATTCCGCTCCATGTATTCGGATCAGTGCGACCCGACCGCCAGACAGGCCGTCACTAAGAACGACAGCCGCGTTACACGTGTCGGTCGTTTCATACGCAAAACCTCCATTGATGAGTTGCCGCAGTTCTTCAACTCTCTCACCGGCAGTCTCTCGCTGGTGGGACCTCGCCCGCATGCTGTCAGTGCCAATTCCAATAATATGCTCTATAATGATGTTGTAGACGGCTATTTCGCGCGGCACAAAGTAAAACCCGGCGTTACCGGCTGGGCACAAATCAATGGCTGGCGTGGTGAAATCGACAAGCCGGAAAAAATCGTTATGCGCACCGAATATGACCTGAATTACATTGAAAACTGGTCACTTTGGTTTGATTTGAAAATTTTGTTTCTGACACCTGTTCGTCTTCTGAATACGGAAAACGCCTATTGAGTGCCGGCGCGATACATCCCGCCTCAGCAGATTTTAAGTCTGCTGATCATGGTAATCCACAAGCTGTAATACCGTGGCTTGCACGCTTGTCCTTAGGCACGGGGGTATTTTTTAGCGGCTTCGTCCTTTTTGAACCTGGCCCTTATGAAATCCTGATGCTGGCACTAATGACCCTGTGGCTGCTTTCCGGCCTCAGGCTCAGTATCTATGCACTCACACTACTCTTATTGTTTACGCTGTTTAATATTGGCGGAGTTCTCTCAATTTTTCAGATGGATGATCTGAAAAAAGCTCCGCTTTATATTGCTGTGTCTTATTTTCTGGCGCTGACAGCAGTCTTTTTTGCAGCAGTGACAGAAAGCGACTGGCGACGGCTACAACCGCTTTTCACAGGCTATATGGTCGCTGCAACTCTGACCAGCCTGCTGGGGATCGGTGGTTATCTCAATATAATACCAGCCGCAGATTTGTTTACGCTCTATGGCCGCGCCAAAGGTGCGTTTCAGGATCCGAACGTATTCGGCCCTTTTTTGATCCTGCCAATTAATTGGTGCCTTTATCAGATTTTAACGCGCCCGTTCAGTAAGAACCTGCTTTACTGGGCACTCTTTATGATACTGACACTGGCTGTTCTGCTATCATTCTCCCGTGCAGCATGGGGAATGTTTATCATATCCCTGCTGCTCATTCCGGTTTTACTGTTTATTCGGAGCACCGATCAGCAATTTCGTGGCAAGATCGTTTTCATCAGCATTGCGGCTCTCCTTGTGCTGGCACTGGCTATGTTGATTGCATTACAAATCCCCCAGATCAGCGAAATTTTCTATCAGCGTGCCCGTCTTGAACATGAATATGACAGCGCTCGTACAGGACGCTTTGCGCGCCACTGGCTGGGTTTATTGCTCTCAATGGAAAGCCCCTTCGGCATAGGTCCGTTGGAATTCGGTCCTATGTTTGGTGAGGACACTCATAACATGTGGCTGAAAGCTCTGCTTGATTATGGCTGGATAGGCTTTCTTGCCTTTATGATTTTGATCATACTCACATTAGCTCTTGGCTTTAAATTAATGCTGCGTGAGCGGCCTTGGCAACCTTACCTGCTATGCAGCTATGTTGCCTTTCTTGCTCATCTCGTCATCGGCAATGTGATTGATATTGATCACTGGCGACATTTTTATCTGATTATCGGTATTATCTGGGGTTGCGCCGCATTGGAGCAGCGCTACCAAAAACAGTATAAATCGCAAGCTTTTCGCACATAATTTGATTTTTTGAGGAACCTAAAGACCGGTCGCGACGTTAACTCCATATAAAAATAAGGAGAACAAAAATGCTGAGAGCCGGTATTTTATGGATGATGGGCGTACCATTCTTTGTCGTCGTGCTAATCTGGTATTTCTTCTTTTGATGCCTGCACGTCTGAACTTGTGATGACATAAAGCAGCGCTTGAAGCACAGCGCCAGAGTATCCAAATTTCTTATACTCTTTAAATTTCCATCATTTTACGGAGAATGCAAATGGCAGATAATGCTGACAATGCCCGTCAGGCAATGGAAGAACAAATCGCTGAATTGCGCCAGCAAATTGATACGATGAGCCAATCCCTGAAACGGCGTAGTGAAGAAGCTGCTGAAGAGGCGCGCACGCGCCTTAGCAGTGCAGCTTCAACAATAAGAGAGCAAGGACAGGCAACCGTTACCGCTATCCGCGAGAATCCGGGCACTGCAACAACCATTCTCAGCACGGCCGGTATTCTTGGTTTTGTTTTGGGCTTTCTGGTTGCAAGCTGTCGCAACGATACACGCTGGTAATGCACCTCAACAAAAAACTCCGAAAGACATCTTTCGGAGTTTTTATTTACTTGTTTTACATCACAGTTTTAGCCATGCGGCACCCGTTAAAAAAATCCAATGTTTTATCATAAACACTGGTCTTCACGTCCATGAGCCCTAAAATCAGATGGAAAAGGTTATCATGTGACGCAGGCTCATCTTTCTGCTGCTCCAGACAAGCCAGGTCCAGTTCATTTTGCTTCAGGAAATCAGGCGAAAACCAACTAAAAAACGGAATAACTGTCTGCTCTTTGGGAGCGATAAAGTATGGCATAGCATGCAGATAAAGTCCCTTCTCACCCAGTGACTCGCCATGGTCAGACATATAAATCATTGACGATGCGAACTCTCCCTCCCTCGCCTTCAAAAGATCAATGATCTCAGCCAGAATTTTATCTGTATAGAGTATGGAGTTGTCATAAGCATTGATGATTTCTTGCTGCGTACACTTAGAAAAATTGGACGTACGACAAGCTGGTTTAAAGACTTCATAATCTGCCGGATAGCGCCTGTAATAAGCCGGACCGTGACTGCCCAGCATATGTAAAACAACCACTGTGCTTGTTTTAAAACTGTCAATGCGGGCAGCCAGCTGATCGACCAATATCTGATCATAGCACTCTCCGCCTTCACAATTCAGATTCCCCTCCTGCATACGACTAAGGTCAATAGTTTCAATACGATCGGCCACGCGCTTGCTGCCTGTGTTATTTTCGACCCACAAAGGCTCAAGCCCCGCATATCTCAAAACATCCATCAGGTTTTCCGACTGACGGAATTTTTTACTGCTATAGTCTGCCCGCGTGAAAGGTGAGAACATGCAAGGCACAGAAACCGCGGTCTCTGTGCCGCAACTGGTTGTATTACCGAAGTTCAGAACATTGCGCGCTCTCAATTGCGGATTTGTATCCCGCTCATAACCGTTGAAACTGAAATTCTGTGCTCGTGCTGTTTCCCCTAACACAATCACGGTCAGGCGCTTTTTAGCGCCTCCGTTTGTATAAGGTTTAAGCTGCACTGCATCTGTACCAAGGGGGGCAGCAATATATGCCCGCTCATTATTTGCCCGTACTAAATAGCGAAGCGTACTGCTGATCGGCGCGAGAGGATTAATTCTGGCAACGATTTCTTCTTTTTTTGCACGAAACATTGAGGAAATAGGTGCAAAATTACTCATAACTAGAGCAAAGGCGACAACCAAACACCCTGTAATCAACAATGTGTTGACCCACAATTTCTGTAAAAAAGGGCGATGTTTAATTTTCAGCCAGATAATCAAAACCGTGGGCAAACCAGCATAAAGCAGCATGGTCAGAATGTAATGCCCATTTATCAGATGTCCGGATTCTGCCTGTGTTGTAGTCGCCGCATTCTCAATCATATTCGGCGTAATAAACACGCCGAAATGATCAATAAAATAAGCGGAAGACGCCGAAACCGTAATTACAAAAATTAACATGGGTTTGATCAGATAAGGCGCTGAAAACAACACTAAAAAACTATAGATCAGTAAAAATATTGCTGTGATAACACTGGATATAAGAACAACATTACCATTGAGGTATTCAATTATAAATTGAAAAACAGTTTTATTAAAGAATAATGATATATAAATTGCCGATACAAAGCACAACAAATTGCTTGCTACAGAAATTCTTCTGAATTTCATATGTCACCTGTTAAAGTTTTAAAAAATCTACATCTTATAAATCCGTCAAGAAATCATGTGTGTTCGCTTAAATTATAAAGCGCACATAGGCTTCATGTATAAAAACTGAAACTCTCAAAATTTCCTTTTAAAAATCATTTCAATTCTTATACATTTTTATAAATTTTTGATTGATGCGTTCTGAAAAAAGAAGACATATATTTTCAGCCAGAATTGTGGCGAGAGAAACAGCACCTCAAATAAACTCCCTGACTTCAGAATTTACACAACCGCTTCAAAAAGTCTTGTTTCAACGAATAAAAACTGAGCTATGATGCGCTGAATATGGCTTTGTTTCTCAATCCCTTAAGGTATGTTTGAGCACCTGCTCACACTATACTACAGCAGAAGGACAGACTTGTGATGATTACCGGCCCGCAATGTAAAGCTGCCCGCACATTAATAGAGCTCAGCCGTGAGAGACTGTCATCATTTTCAGGTATTGAAATTAGCGTCATTGAACTTTTTGAACGCAAGCTCGACACACCGGACGATACCGTTCTTGCAACCCTACAAAAGGCTCTTGAAGATGCCGGTGCAGTTTTCATTGCTGAAAATGGCGGCGGTATCGGTGTTCGCTTGAAATTCACCCGTTCCGAAGCCAAGCGCATCTCTGCCCTTGAAGCCGAGGGCGGCATCGTTGCTTATGACGACGTACCATAAACCTCTGCCAATAAAACATGAATCTCAAAAATGCGGGCCTATTCAGTCCGCATTTTTTATTACTCCCTGTACTCATCCCAATATCAGAGCGTTTTACTTATGCTTTGAATAAATGTATCTCTGCCCGATCAATCCTGAACTTTCGCCGGTATATTGAGGCATAAAATGGCTGATTATCTTAAGCCGATCCTTCTGCTTTGCGCATCGAATATTTTCATGACTTTTGCCTGGTACGGGCACCTAAAATTCACAAACAAACCACTGATGCTGGTCATTATTGTCAGCTGGCTAATCGCTTTCTTTGAATATTGTCTGGCAGTGCCCGCCAATAGAATGGGACATGGCATCTACAGTGCGGCAGAACTAAAAACCATTCAGGAAGTGATCACTCTGAGCGTCTTTGCCGGTTTCTCAGTCTTATATCTGGGTGAAAGCATCACCATCAATCATATGATCGGCTTTGGCTTTATCTGCCTTGGTGCCTTCTTCGTTTTTAAAGGCCCGTTCTAACAAAATCTCAACCACAAAAATGCCCGCTCATTTTACTGGCGGGCATTATCTCAATGTAGCATTACTTATTCATGTTTAAGAATGTGTATCGTCATAGCGTTTAGCTGCATCAACCAGCAGGTCAATATTGTCAGAACAAATATACGTTCGCAGCGCATCGAATTTCACTTTATCCCACTGATAAATTTTCAGCGCCAAAAGCTGCTCTGTTGTTGCTTCAGGAAAACGCTGCTTAATCGGCGATGCAGGATTGCCCGCCACAATCGTATAAGGTGCAACAGATTTCGTCACCAGCGCCCCTGAGGCCACAATAGCCCCTTCACCGATCGTTACGCCCGGCATAATCATTGCCCGCATCCCAACCCATGCACCATCCTCAATAACTGTATCGCCTTTAGCAACATAGGCTTCTTGTATCACCTCAAGAAACGGATACAGGCTGAACCAATCTGTTCTGTGCGTGTGATTACCACCCATGAGGATGACTGCTTCTGCACCAATGCAAACATAATCGCCGATATAAAGCTGATCAATCTCCCAAAGCGGCTCCCAATGGGAAAGACTATATTCATCACCATAGTGATAGCGAACAACGCTTTCCTCGAAGCTTCCGCTCCAGGCATCACTGTAATAGCTGTTTTTCCCGCGGATATGAATGTTAGGATTTTTAACGGTATCGGCCAGCATCTCAACTTTTGACCAATGTTTCACCGTATCCTGACGCCCTGACATAAAATTTCACCTCATAAAAATTCTGAGTGTGCATTTTATGCCCAACCCCATCGGAAGTCTGCATAATTTTTCAAGGCACTGTTTCAAACACAACAATGCACTTCTAATCCGGAGACAAGACCAACTGCAGTTTAATGCAGGCCTATGCTTCTTTCCTGTAGCGGCTGCTCTAACAAACGCAAATCATTGGGTTTGAAACCACTTTTCAGCTCGCCTTCATTATTCAGCAAGGTGATATCAGGGACAGCAACATCCGTGGAATTCAAAGGCTGAAGTGCAATACCAACAACAATGCCTTCAATTTGCTCAGTGCTCGACAATGTGCCGCTAATCACTTTGTCGCCAATATTGAAATTATTAAGCTCAGGAATATCAATTATCAAATTTATTTGTGTCAGCTTCATTTTGTATGCCCCCATTATCGCTTATATGTAGAAGCTGCCTCCTGTCGGAATAGACGGTTTCAACAAAGGATACCTCAGCGATGTTGGTTAAAACTCGCAGTAGGAATCCTGATGCCAATTCTTGCGTAATCCGGTCAGAAGAAAATCACGATTTCATTTAGAAGAAGCAGTGTCACCAATTCGGACGACCTTACCCCATCCAAGAAACCCGTTTTGTTTAAAATCTCTTACAGTTTACTCCTGCCCCGTATTAGCAAAGCTATCTTTCATACGGAGCAGGTCTCATTCAAATCAGAATACGTCTCTGAAATTTACATAATTTGTATGAGAGGGTAATTATTTTTTTACGTTTTCACCCGTTTTCGGATCAATTTTCACCTCAACCTTAGCTCCGCTGTTGAGATAATATTCAATTTCGTAATATCCGCGATCATTCCAATCAACCTCATCAATATATTTGACGTCGGCTGTGCTTTCTATTTTCGCGATGATATCCGAAAGCTTTTCACCTTCAGGAACGGCTGCATAAGCGCTTGTGACGATGGAAGTTAACAGCGCAGCTGCGATTACAGTTTTCATGCTAAACTCCTTTATTATAACAAGGATATGGGATGAACAGAGAGAAACTTCAATATTCCAGTAAAGGACTTTCATCCATTTCATAGCATTTTTCAAAACAACGTATCCTCGCCTATTCGGCGATGGATCCATTAACGTCAAAAGGAAAGCCTCAAACAATTATTGTCAGATTTTTAAATCGCAGCATACAGAACTACAGAAAAAACAACGCCGCACCATACTTTTAAAATCGTACAGAGAAATCAAATCACAAAGGCATAACAGTCACTTGGAAAAATGGTCGGAATGGCGGGATTCGAACCCACGACCCCTTGACCCCCAGTCAAGTGCGCTACCTGGCTGCGCTACATTCCGAACACTTAAAAGACTTAGGATATAAAGATTTTATTGGCAACACCCTTCCTCAGTTCCAAAGAAAATACAGGAAACAAAAGGCTGGCGTGGCAGTTAATGGAACCATAAACGCCACGAAGAACGCCACGACTTCTCATAACTCTTGACAGGAATTACAAATTGAGAACAATATAGGAACATAAAGGAGATTCCACTATGTCTCTCGCAGTGGCCAAACCAGAAAAATACATCATCATGCCTTTCCGCAAGAACAATCAAAAGCTTGTTGCTGCGGAAATGCGTCCTGCTTCCAGTGAAGCCGGCGCGATTAAAATTGCCACATCCATGTCAGCACGCTATATCGGCGTTGCGGCTTATGCTGTGCAGGTGGATGAGGAAAGCGGTGATATGAATGCCCCGCGCCTGCTTGCCAGCTTTGGGGAAATTCCGGATTTCAGCGACGATTAAATCCGCCCTCCGGCTATGATAGTGTTCATCAGCTTCAAAGGTACTTATCCGTTCAAAGGGCAATTGAAATGCGTAATATGATTTTAAGGCTGATTGTCGCTGCTTTCATACTAGCAGGCTTTAGCACCGCTTCGATGGCGGCACTGGCGCCGCAATATCAACGTGCCAATGAGATGAATGCGGTAATCACAGCAGTCACTGAAACACTTTCCCCTTACCAGCCGATCACGAAAATTATCTATCAAAAAGATGATCAGTATCTGGTGGTTGCCGGAAACTGTACTATTACCGCGAAGATCGTTGCTCTGCCTGCCAAACCCGGACTTGTAGGGCCAAAGCAGTTCAATGTTCAGCTTGGCAAGCAACGCTGTAAAAAATAAATCGCAGTTTCATTCCGCATCGGCGAATGAATGCAGCAGATGAATATCATCCGGCTCTAAAGCATAGAGAGCTTTATCCGGATGTATGACCGGCTTGCCACCCTGATACATATAAAAATCGACCGTGTGCTTTGTTGAGGTTGATGAAATATAGAAACCTTCAACATCCTGCGCCTTAGTCAATTCCATAGCCTGACGATAAAGACGTGAGGCTAGTCCCTGCCCGCGCCAGTTGTGACTGACATGTAAGAATGCCAATTGGCGATAGTGCGGATAATCACCAACCGGACGGGCATCGACAACCACAGCCGCAATCAATTGCTGTCCGGCATAAGCGCCAAGAAATAAACCGCCATGATCATAGCAGTCGAGCAGGATCGGCGTATAAAGTTCCGGCTCACCTTCCGGCCAATCCTGCGTATCGTAGAACTCCGGATGCAGTTGTAACACGCCATCCGCAAAGCGGTAGACTTCATGAACCAGTTCGCGCCGTTCAATCTGCCAGACTGTCTCCACTTCACTGCGTTCAAGACGGCGTAGTTCTATATTCTGCATTCTGTCCTCTGCACCGCGTTGTGCGGTTATTTTTCTATGTTCGCGCTGGTATCGACTTTAACAATAACCGACATACCAGGCGCAAGCTTGTCTTCCTGTGGCTGGCCTTCATCAATAGCAATGCGAATCGGCAAGCGCTGCGCCACCTTAATAAAGTTGCCTGTAGCATTGTCAGCCTTTAATACACTGAATTCCGAACCTGTTGCCGGTGAAAACGCCTCAATGTGGCCTGTCATTTTTTCATAACCAAGGGCATCAACTGTAAAACTTACCGGTAAGCCAACTTTCATGCCGTAGAATTGCGTTTCCTTAAAATTCGCAATCACCCACTTCTTGTCCGGAACCAGAGAGGTCAGCTGAGCCCCGATATTGACATACTGGCCGGGCTTTGCACCGATCTCACCAAGCACACCATCCTGTGGTGCAATAATTTTCGTATTGCTCAGGTCAATTTTTGCAAGATCAACTGCAGCTTCCGCATTGGTGACCGCAGCTTCCAGTGAATGACGGCGCACAATAATCGACTGCACATCCTGCTTATTCACTTCCAGCGCGGCCTCAGCCTGACTAACCAAGCCGCGAGCCTGTTCAAGGGCTGAAAGCGACTGATCCTCATTGCTCTGGGTCATCACTCCGCTTTTACGCAAAGGTGTCACACGATTATAGTTCGCTTCGGCAACGACTAAAGCTGCCTTTGCACTGTTCAGTACAGCCTCACCCGACCGTGTCCGCGCTTCGGCGGCAAGGCGATCCTGTTCAGAATTCGCCAGAGCGGCTTTCTGCGTCTGTAACATAGCATCAGCCTGTTTCAGCTTCTGAACATAAATGCGGTCATCCAGCGTAAACAGCACATCGCCTTTTTTCACACGCAGATAATCACGCTGCGGCACATTTGTAATATAACCGGCAAGCTGCGGACTGACGATTGTCACCTGCCCACGCACATACGCATTTTCAGTCATTTCAACAGAGGAACGGAACGGCGGCAACTGCCACGCATAAAGGATAAACAACACACCGCAAAGCCCGATGGCCAGAATGAATAATGTGGCTGAGTTACGAAAAATCTTCTGCATTTCAGATACTCTCAAATCAAAATTAGTTTACGGCGGGTTGTTCAGCAGCTGCTGTATGGCGCTGCAAAAAGTGCCAGAGCTGACACAGCGCAGGTACGACAACCCGCCGGACAATCAGGATAGCCAGCGTCATTGCTGCAATGGCAGACACCAGCAAAAACAGATCGTTATAGGATAAAACGGTAGCCTCTTTTACAATCTGCTGCCCAAGCAGAGCGGCGCCTTCGGCTTTGACATAGGCCGGATCAATAATCACTTTCGACACAGAGGCAGACAGCTGTGCTATACGCTGCGCCACCAAAGGATCAGTCATTACAATCTGATCATAAAGCGCACGCATGTGATGTTGCTGTCGCCACGTCACAAAACTGCCGAACACCGCCGAACCAAACAAGCCGCCGACACTTTGTGTGAAAATAAACACCACAATGAAGCTGGTAATATATGTGGGACCGTTTTTCAGCGCACTGACCAGACCTGCTGCCATTGCCGGCGGCAGGAACAAAGCACCACCGAAGGAAATCATTGCCTGACTGAGATACATCATCTCAGGCCGTGTCAGATTATTGGCATGCCCGTCCATAAAGGCACCGGTCATAATCAGCAGCAACGCCACGGTATAAATATACGCTTCTCTGCCCGGCCTGATGACCATTGCGCAGACAACACCGCCCATAACGGAACTGGCGATCAGTACCCAATAGAGACCAGTGCTCTGCTCATTATAAATACCTAAAGCCTGAAACATACCTGTGGCACCGGCTGTCTGCTCGGAAAGCACAAGACGAAAGACCAGTAACATACCGGCAAAGGTCAGTGTTTGGCGACTTGTCAGCCAGCGGATATTGAGCAACGGGTTTTCACGATTAAACTCAATAGCTGCGGCCAGCGCCAGCGCACCAAAAGCAACGGCAAGGCAAACACCGATCCATGGTGCTTCCAGCCACCAGTAAAGCCGCCCGACAACCAGCATCATCGCCAGCAGGCCGAAACCGATCGCGATCAGCGGATAGCTGATAAAATCCAGTTTTTCGAGAACTTTCTGGTGCGGAATAGGTGTCAGTTTAAGCGTATAAACCGTCGCGAAGCACATCATTGCCAGACCGATTTCCAGCATATAAAGCTGCGGCCAAAGCCCTATTCCGAGCAAACTCGGTGAGATAATCCGCGCTAAAGGAGCGCCAATCGTTGTACAGGTCAGAGCCAGACACAGCCCCCAGCTCATCTTTTTGCTCGGAGGAAATGCTTCAAGCATATAGAAGAAACCGAGCGTCGACATCGGTGATGCTGCAGCTCCGGAAAAGAACCGTACGATCAGTGCCGAGTTCAGGTCATGAATGAACCAGTGTAGCGAGGTCACCAGCACAAAAGCCAGAAGGCCAAGCTCGGTAAACAAACGCAGTCCGTATTGCGTACGGATTTTCATCAGAAACAAAGTCAGGCTGACATTCGGCGCCATATAGGCCGCCAGCAGCCATGTTGTTTCTGCGGTTGTTGCACCAAGTCCGCCCTGCAATTGCGGAATATTCACCGCAACCATATTCAGACCGATCCCCTGCGTAATCCACATCAGTAAAGAAGCACAGACAAAGGCAGCAGAAAGCAGGAAAGGTTTTGCAGGCGGTAACGGAGGCGCAGGCGGTGCTTGTGGTGCGGGCTCTTCAGCGGCTTCCACGACCTCTTCAACAAGCGCCGGTATATTATGAGACTGGCTACCGGCTGCATTTGCATTGCCGGTTACGGGTTGGCTTACAGACTGCGTATCGGCTTTCGCCGGATGCAGCACTGCGTCAGCATCGTCATGAGCTTCTTTAGGCTCATCCTTCTGGTTTGCTTGTATGTCTGCCATATTGATCTCAGTTGATCGCTTCCATATTCTTCAAAATTACCCGCAAAACACGCAATCCATGATCCAGATCTTCCTCTGTCAGATCCTGCATAATACGAATACGCAGCACTTCCGCGACACGTTGCAGTTCCTCGACATGATCATGAGCAGCCTCTGTGAGAATAATGTGCTTGGCACGCCGGTCACCTTCAACCGCACGTCTCGTGACGAGCCCCTGCTTTTCCAGTCCATCAAGCAGCCGCACCAAGGTCGGCGTTTCAATTTCAAGTGCAGCGGCCAGCTCGGTCTGCGTCATGCATTTGTGGTTGGACAACAAGAACAACGCTCTCGCCCGTGGCAGCGTCATGCCGTGCTCTTTGGCAAAAACATCAAATAGAGTACGCAGCTTTCTTCCTGCCACGGACATATCCGTCAGAAAATCAGCGCGCTTCTGTATAATTGCAGGTTTCATGAGTACACATATAGATAGAGTGCTAACAATTACCTGTCTATATAATTTTATTTCGCCTTTAGTGCAACCCATATATTGGATAGGCGTTACTGCATTGTCCGCAGAAATGCAGGACGTGCGGAGGATTCCCTTTATGCAGAAAATTTTTACGAGGACAGTTATGCCATTTAAACTTACTAAGCTCATTCAGCCTGCCGCACTCTCTGCAGGAATTATGCTTGCAAGCTTCGGTGCGGCTCATGCTGCGAATACAGGTATTTATGGAAACTGGATAACAGAGCGTATTCAGGGACATAAAGTCAGCGCAAAAATTAAATCCACACTGGATATTGCGAAAGATGGCAACATCTCCGGTAATGCCGGTTGCAACCAATATATGGGCGGCATGGAAATCAAAGGCGATAAAATCAAAGTCTTGCCCGGTGGTGCAACACTGATGGCCTGCCCTCCGGCTCTGATGAAACAGGATTCCCAGTTTCACGGCGCACTTGGAACTGTCACAGGCTGGAAAATCAGCAACGGAAAACTGATCCTGATGAATGCTAAGAAACGTGAAGTTCTGCGCCTGAAGCGCGCATAAAATAAGATTGCCTTCATACAGCTTATTAAATGAGGATCGTTATGCCATTTAACTTAACCAAGCTCATTCAGCCTGCCGTGCTTTCCGCAGGCCTCCTGTTTGCAAGCTTCAGCGCGTCTCAGGCTGCGGAAACAGGTATTTACGGCAATTGGGTCGCAGAGCGCATTCAGGGACAGAAAGTCAGCGCTAAAGTTCAATCCACATTGGATATTGCAAAAGACGGCAACATCTCTGGCAATGCAGGCTGCAACCAATATATGGGCGGCATGCAGATCAAAGGCGAAACAATCAAACTTCAACCTGCCGGGTCAACACGTATGGCCTGCCCGCCCGCACAAATGCAACAGGATTCCAATTTTCATGAGGCATTGGGAACCGTGACAAGCTGGAAAATCAGCAAAGGAAAACTGATCCTGACTGACGCTAAAAAACGTGAAGTTCTGCGCCTGAAACGCGCGCAATAAAAAAACGGGGCGCATTAGAGCGCCCCGTTTTTTATTTTAACATAGTTTATTTTAACGCACCTGATCCAGAAGGCGTTTGCATTCCAGCAAATCAAACAAAGCTTCCTGCAAAAGTGTGCGGTTGTCTTTGTTCAGGCGTTTAGAATCGGCACCCATCGGCCCCTCTTCTTCACCACGCAACAGACCAAAAAGCTTCCGCCCGCCCGATGACTGACGCGGCTCTTCCGGATCATAATCCTCAATTGCTGCATCCTGCGCAGCCGTTGCCTGCTTCTGACGGGTAATTGCTTCAATCGCCGCGACATCACCATTGCCAAGCGCAATGATGAACTGCGCATTATTTTCACGCAATAAACGCTGCACGCCCTTGATCGTATAGCCCTGATCATAGAGCAGATGACGGATACCCTTGAGCAATTCCACATCCAGCGGGCGATAATAACGACGGCCACCGCCGCGCTTCATCGGCTTAATCTGTGTAAAACGGGTTTCCCAAAAACGCAGCACATGTTGCGGCAGATCCAGATCTTCCGCTACCTCACTGATCGTCTTAAACGCATCAGGACTCTTATTCATGTACTGCCCCTTTCCGGTCGCAAAGGAGTATCACTCAAACGATACATCTATTCGGATGAATCACATTTCCAGCAAAAACAAGGCGTGGCGCTAATAAACACGTAAAATACAGGTCTTCCCGCGAGGAAAGAGAGAAATAACCGGCTTAAATGAGCGTCGCTCTGGTCAGCATCTGCAATGATTCTTATTCGCTCAGATCATAAAGCAAAATTGATCTGCTGCATAACGCCTAAAAAGGAATACAAAACAGGGTTAAGTTTCCGTAACCGGCTGCCTTTCCTCAATATCCTGCTCGCCACCAGCACAAGGTGGCACAAAGCAAAACACCGGCCACAGATGCAGCCGGTGTTTCAAATCTCTGTTCAATCAGGCTTTTGCCTTCTTGCCCTGACGTGCAAGGTGCTGATCCAGAATGCGCTGTTTCAGCACATTGGACGCCTTGAATGTCATGACACGCCGAGGAAGGATCGGAACCTCCTCACCCGTTTTCGGGTTACGGCCAATACGCTCATTCTTGTCGCGAACCTGGAATGTTGCAAAGGATGAAAGCTTAACAGTTTCACCATTCACAATGGCATCACAGACTTCGTCAAGAATCATTTCTACCAGCGATGCAGATTCAGTACGTGACAGCCCTACCTTACGATAGACAGCTTCCGCCAGATCGGCACGCGTGACAGTCTTACCCCCCATGATGAACCTACTCGGCTAGCGTTAAAGGTGATAATCTCTTGTATGTGCAACAGGTTACACAGATGAAATGCCGATGGTCAAGCAGACTTTTGCGACTATTTGAACTTCTTTACGTACTAAAGCCATTGAAATGACGTTTATGCGCCCTACCAGCGCAACAAAACCGCACCCCATGTAAAGCCGCCGCCCATCGCTTCAAGCAAAATCAGATCGCCCTGCTTGATGCGCCCGTCTTTAACAGCAGTCGCCAAAGCTAAAGGCACAGAAGCAGCAGATGTGTTGCCATGCTGGTCAACAGTGATCACAACTTTATGCTCGGCAATGTTCAGCTTCTTGGCGGAAGCATCAATAATCCGCTTATTGGCCTGATGCGGTACGAACCAGTCAATGTCATCGGCACTCAGACCGGTCGTGGCAAAAGACGCCTCAATCACGTCCGTGATCATACCAACCGCATGTTTGAAAACCTCACGGCCTTCCATGCGCAGATGACCAACGGTGCCTGTAGTCGAAGGACCGCCATCGACATAGAGCTTTTCCTGATGGGAGCCGTCTGAACGTAGATTGGCTGTCAGCACACCGCGATCGGAGGTCAGGCCATTGCCTTCAGCCGCTTCCATAATGATTGCACCGGCGCCATCGCCGAACAAAACGCAGGTTGTACGGTCTTTCCAGTCGAGAAGACGGGAGAATGTTTCTGCACCGATAACGATAACGCGCTTGGCCATACCGCTCTTGATATACATATCAGCTGTTGTCACGGCATAAACGAAGCCGCTGCATACCGCCTGCATGTCAAAAGCAAAACCGTGCTTCATGCCCAGAGCATGCTGGATTTCAACCGCGCTGGCAGGAAATGTATGGTTTGGTGTGGAGGTTGCCAGAATAATCAGATCAATGTCATCAATCGTCAGACCGGCATTTTCCAAAGCGGCCTGCGCTGCCTTGGTACCAAGTGATACTGTGGTCTCATGTTCACCGGCGATGTAACGCTGACGGATACCTGTACGCTGAACGATCCATTCGTCGGATGTCTCGACAACACCTTCCAGCTCAGCATTCTTAACAACGCGTTCCGGTGTGACTGCACCAATGCCTTTAACGACGGATCTGATCATCAGTAATTTTCCTGTCTGACATATCGGGCATCTTGTCGGTCATCTGGCGCAATGCAAGCCATCCGACGACACCGGATACATATTTTGATTTTGTGTCCTGCCGGACAACGTATTTATATATAGATCACCGGCAGCAACAATATAATAGCAGTCATTACAAATGCCTGAGCAGAAAGCAATGACTGCCTGAGTCAGCGCTTATATGAAAATCATATAAGGCAAATTTACGATAATTAAGCAGGTTTGGCAGGGCTGTCCGCAGCTTCGGTACTAACGGCTTCAACTTCCTCAGCCTTATAATGACTATAGAAAGACGTCAGATCTGCTTCGATCTTCTGCATAAGGCCATTGCGTACCATGTCATAGCCAACTTCAATCGCCGAACAAAAGCCTTCGCTGCTTGCCCCGCCGTGGCTTTTGATCACCACGCCGTTGAGACCGAGAAACACACCGCCATTGACCTTATTCGGGTCCATTTTTTCGCGCAGGCGGTTAAATGCGCCCTTGGCAAAGATGTACCCCAGCTTCGCCATCCACGTACGGCTCATTGCGCCGCGCAGATAAGATGCGATCTGCTTTGCAGTACCTTCAGCAGTTTTCAGTGCAATATTGCCGGTAAAGCCTTCCGTGACAACTACGTCCACAGTGCCTTTACCGATATCATCACCCTCGACAAAGCCTTTATATTCAAAGCCCGGCAAAGGCGTTGCCTTCAGCGCAGCACCGGCTTCTTTAATCTCATCGAGACCTTTAACTTCCTCAACACCAACATTGAGCAGGCCAACAGTCGGGCGTTTGATCTCGAACAGAGCGCGCGCCATGCCCGCACCCATCACCGAATAATCAATCAGCTGTCGGGCATCAGCGCCGATACTGGCGCCAACATCGAGAACGATGCTTTCGCCACGTGTTGTCGGCCAAATTGCTGCAATAGCAGGACGTTCGATATTCGCCATCATACGCAGGCAGAATTTTGCCATTGCCATCAACGCGCCGGTATTACCGGCAGAAACACAAACATCAGCCTCACCGTTTTTAACGGCTTCGATGGCCTGCCACATCGTGGACTTACCGCGACCATTCCGCAAAGCCTGACTAGGCTTGTCGTCCATCTGCACTGCGGTTTCACTGATATGCAGGACCGAGGCAGCTTTCAGCTTAGGGTATTTTTCCAAAAACGGTTCGACTTGGCCCACCAGACCATAAAATATAAACCGGATGTCAGGATGACGCTCCAGTGCATTCGCCGCAGCGGGGATAACCACTTCAGGGCCAAAATCGCCCCCCATAGCGTCAATAGAAATTGTGACCACTTGATCGTCCTATACCGGTCCTCACAAACCATACGGGTTTACTATCAGAGCCTGCTTGCCCGGCATGATTTAATCTATATCCGGCCCTTCCGAAAAAGGTACGAACATCTTTATCTCTTCATCTGCGATGTTGCAGCCTAAACATCAAGCTGCAACCCGCTCCTGAATTGCGCAAAATAACTTTTTTGCCTGCCTGCACAACTTAAATTTAATTTTGCCATACGAACGTATGTCTGCATAACAACAGCTATTGCACCATGCTTTTGAATATAAAGCACTTTACAGGCTTTGCCTATTCAAATTCAACACAGTGCCAATAACCGTTCAAGCTATGCTTCAGTTTTTATCACGCAGTTTGGCAAGCCCCGCAAAAGGCGAATCCGGCTTAACTTCGTCTTCGCCCTCTTCGTCATCTTCTGTGATAATCTCAATATAATCCGCTTCGGTTTTACGCGGATAAGGATCAATTGCCAGCTCGAAAAACTCTTCGGCCACGGATCCGATATCAATGCGATCGCCTTCAAAAGTTTCCGGCATATCCGGCCCTTCGGCATCGATCAGCATTTCACCGCTTTCATCCAGACGGATACGGGCAAGACGTGAATTTTCAGGCACAAAGACCGTATCCACATCTTCACTGATCTGCGTTTCAATCGGCTCCAGCGTCGCAACACAGGCCTGCACGATCTGCGCCTCAATATGACCGCGCAACCGGATACCATCTTTTTTCCAAGGCGTGATCAGAAAATCCGCAGTGAAAGAACCAACAGACAGCAATTCGTGATTTTCAGCCAGCTGTGCACGTTCTTTGTCGTCTGCTTCAACTTTAACAGTAATGCCTTTACCTGGCACATGGGCCACGGAAACCGGATAGCTCAGCCCCGCAGTGCCCGACCCACTATATTTCGTCATGATAATTCCATCTTTATTTCTGTAATCGCTGCCTCAGCAACGATGGATCAAGAATATTTATGCAAAGCTGAAGCCGGCTTCAAGGAAAGCGCCGTCCGGCTGTTTGCGTAAATGTTCATAGGTCTGCATTGCATAAGCGGCCATGGCACTGCTCTGCTCCCAGCTTTGTCCGGCTTCAGTCAGATCCGGCCGTACATTGCGGCTCAGTGCCAGCGCCAGTTCAGCCTCATCATTCTTGTCAATTGCTTCGGCATAACTGAGAACACGGCCATAATACATACGTGCCAGTTTTTTCATGCGTTTAGGAACGCCCTGATCGCCAATACCAAGCTCACGCAAAGAATGATCAACATCTTTGAAAAACTCTTCGGCGATGTCTTGTGTCAGTTCTTTCAGTGCCGGATCTTCTGATTTCAACCGGTGCATCAACAAAAAGACATGCAACGACAACATTTCGTAGCGCCCGATTGGTGTATCCGGCACAAGAAATTCCGCGTAAAAGCGCTTTTGTCGTGCTGCTGCCACGATTTTTTCATAAGCAGACAGTGTAATTGCTTCATTTACTCGGGATTTGCGTCTTAATAAATTAAGAATCATCATTTAACGCCCATGCTTTTGTTGCATCCGGATGCAAGGTGGTTTACCCAAGTTCATCAGATTACGGAAGTACCGTTGGGATAATGCTTATGGAGATGTCGTCGTTGCAGCGTATTTTCGCACAAAACCGCAGCAGAAGCTTGCTCATTACAGGCGCAGCCGTGCTTTTTTCGCTCGGACTTGCAGGCTGCAATACTGCAGGCATGCTCAATCCTTCAGAAACTTTGTCTGAAGGCTACGTCCTTGATAAACAGGCGCTTGATTCTGTTCCTGTCGGCTCCAGCCGCGAACAGGTATTGCTGACGCTTGGTACGCCATCGACAACAGCTACCTTTGATAGTGAAGTATTTTACTATATTTCGCAGAAGCGTTATCGTGCGGCACAGTTTATGAGACCGAAAATTGTCGATCGCAGCATTCTTGCGATCTATTTCGGCAAAGACGGTAAAGTTTCTCAGATCGCCCATTACGGCCTGCAGGATGGCAAGATCTTTGATTTTGTTTCCCGCACCACACCGACCGGCGGTAAAGATCAGAGCTTTATTGGTCAGCTTATACAGGGCGTCGGTAAAATGCCGACCTCTCTTCCTGGCACGATCTGATCAGTCGGATAAAATGTTTAAAGCGCCGGTGAGATTTTCTCACCGGCGCTTTTCTTTATTGATGTGCCAAGACTGCCAGCAGCAACAGCGCCACAATATTGGTGATCTTGATTGCCGGATTAACCGCAGGCCCCGCAGTATCCTTATAGGGATCGCCAACCGTATCACCGGTTACCGATGCTTTATGGGCCTCCGAGCCTTTCAGATGTTTCACACCATCGGCATCGGTAAAACCGTCCTCGAAGCTCTTCTTGGCATTATCCCATGCGCCGCCACCAGACGTCATCGAGATTGCCACGAACAGGCCATTGACGATGACCCCGAGCAAAGATGCGCCAAGGGCAGCAAAAGCCGAAGCCTTGGAACCCGAGATCAGCAATACACCGAAATAGACCACCAGAGGCGCCAGTACCGGCAGCAAAGACGGGATAATCATTTCCCGAATGGCCGCCTTGGTCAGAATGTCCACCGCACGCGCATAATCCGGCCGCTCTGTGCAACTCATGATTCCCGGCTTTTCACGGAATTGCCGGCGCACTTCCTGCACCACCGATCCAGCAGCCCTTCCCACCGCAGTCATGGCAATACCACCGAACAGATAAGGAATCAGACCGCCGAAGATCAGACCTGCCACCACATACGGGTTAGACAGATCAAAAGAGACTGCGCCCATATCACTGAAATACGGATAGTTCTGACTATTGGCTGCGAAGAAGGCCAGATCATTGGAATAAGCCGCAAACAGCACCAAAGCGCCAAGACCAGCAGAGCCAATCGCATAGCCCTTGGTCACGGCTTTGGTTGTGTTGCCGACCGCATCCAGCGCATCCGTTGCCTTACGCACTTCCGGATCAAGCCCCGCCATTTCCGCAATACCACCGGCATTGTCAGTTACAGGGCCAAAGGCATCGAGTGCCACAATCATACCGGCAATGCCGAGCATAGCAGTTACTGCAATCGCCGTGCCGAACAATCCGGCCAACTGATAAGTGGTGATGATACCAAACACGATAACAATAGCAGGCAGTGCTGTTGATTCCAGCGAGACAGCCAGCCCCTGAATGACATTGGTACCATGACCACTGACCGATGCCTGTGCGATGGAGTTGACCGGACGCTTGTTCGTGCCGGTATAATATTCAGTGATCACCACGATCAGACCGGTAACAATCAGGCCGATCAGTCCGCAGATAAACAAATTGCTGCCGGTAATGGAAACACCGGCGACTGTGCCGACCTCTCCCCAGCCGATTGTCATGATTGTTGCCAGTGCCAGACCGACGACTGAAAGCAGACCTGTGGCGATCAGCCCCTTATAGAGCGCGCCCATAATGGAGTTGTCTGTGCCAAGCCGCACAAAGAATGTGCCGGCAACAGATGTGAGAATACACAAACCGCAAATAGCCAGCGGATAGAGAATGATTACCGGCAGCAACGGCGCACCGGCGAAGAAAATTGCTGCCAACACCATGGTCGCAACAACCGTCACCGCGTAGGTCTCAAACAAATCTGCGGCCATACCGGCGCAGTCACCGACATTATCGCCGACATTATCGGCAATAGTTGCCGGGTTGCGCGGGTCATCTTCCGGAATACCGGCCTCAACCTTACCGACCAGATCGCCCCCGACATCCGCCCCTTTGGTGAAAATACCGCCGCCAAGACGGGCAAAAATCGAAATCAGCGAAGCACCAAAACCAAGTGCCACAAGTGCATCGATTACCACACGGTCACCGGAGGCATAGCCCATACCGGCTGTGAGCAGCGCGTAATAGCCGGCCACGCCAAGCAGCGCCAAACCAGCCACCAGCATGCCTGTTACCGCACCGGCACGGAAGGCAATCTCCAGACCACCCGCAAGGCTCATCGAAGCCGCCTGTGCTGTGCGCACATTAGCGCGCACGGAGACATGCATGCCGATAAAACCAGCCACACCGGAGAGAACAGCGCCGATCAGAAAGCCGAAAGCTGCATAGGCGCCCAACAGCCACCATGTAATAATAAAGACCACCGCACCGACGAAAAAAATCGTCATATACTGACGCGCCAGATAGGCCTGCGCACCTTCGCGGATAGCACCTGCAATTTCCTGCATCCGTGCGTTCCCCGCATCGGATGCTAGTACAGAGCGGATTGCCCAGCCTGCATAGACCAGAGCCAGAATACCGCAAATAAGAATGAGTATGAGAACTGCCATGCGTATTCCCCTTATTCTTCGGCCTTTATAATTCCGGAATGAGAACCGGATTATCTCCCGATAACGGAGGACGGCATGGAGCAAGGTACAGCAGTCATTTAAAGCGCGAAGTGCGCTTCTGAAAATGCTCACAGTCTGTTCAGACAGAAACAGAGGGCAGTTATTTCAGTTCAGAGTCCGGTCGTCTTATTCCCCTATAATCCCATAACGGCTTCACCATCATGGAATTATGTCATTCAGCATCTGTCTGATCAGCATGCTTCAGGCTTGTCTTCCGGTATTCTGTCCGCAGGATGCGAAAGCCGGAGACAAAGGTCAAGTCCCTGTTTTAAAAACAGACAAAGCAACAAGACCTTATGCAAAAAGCCGGCACAAAACTGTACCGGCTTTTTAAAATACATCACAGGCGTGGCAGATCATTCTGCCATCGTCAAAGCTTGGTTTAACGCGGCGCTTTGCGATTACCACGGCTCTCACCGCGGATCTCAAATGCCAAACGATCGAGAACTGCATTGACCAGTTTCGGCTCGTCCTCGTCGTAAAATGCTTTGGCAATATCGACATATTCCGAGACGATCACTGCGGTCGGCACTTCTTTTTTGGTGCGCAATTCCCAGATACCCGCACGAAGAATCGCACGCAGCGTCGAATCAAGACGCGACAACGGCCAGTCTTCGGTCAGCGACTGACGGATCATCGGATCCAGAACGCGCTGGTCTGCAACAACACCGGCGATAATCGCGCGGAACCACTGCGGATCGGCATCCAGATACTGATCACCGTCAATATCTTTACCCAGACGGAAATTTTCGTATTCAGCAGCAATGTCCAGCACGCCGGTGCCGGTGACTTCCATCTGATACAGAGCCTGAACGGCAGCAAGGCGGGCTACGCCTCGCTTATTGGCGGTGCGCGGCGCATTCTGCGGCGTCGCATGTGGGGCGGTCATATCAGACTCCAAATTTTCTTTGTAAATCAATCATTGTCAGGGCAGCGCGTGCAGCAAATCCGC
Source organism: Bacillus subtilis (assembly GCA_021733665.1). Classification (GTDB taxonomy): domain Bacteria; phylum Pseudomonadota; class Alphaproteobacteria; order Rhizobiales; family Rhizobiaceae; genus Pseudochrobactrum. Next base: position 154,881 of record JAHREI010000002.1, on the reverse strand, counting down.
CCTTATCTTTTTCACTGCGTTTGGCACGGGCCCAGGCCTGCTCTTCATTTTCCACAGTGAGAATACCATTACCGATTGCAATGCTCTCTGACACCGACAGATCTGTCAGCGCACGGGAGGATTCATTTGCTACAATTTCAAAGTGATAGGTCTCGCCGCGAATGACCGTGCCAAGCGCGACATAACCATCATACTCAGTGCCGCCGCCTGCTTCTGCATCCAGAGCAAAGGAGATAGCTGCCGGAATTTCAAGCGCGCCCATCACGGTCACAACATCATAGGTTGCACCCACATCATCAAGCGCAGCCTTGGCGCCGTCAAGAAGTGCATCAGAAAGCGCATCGTAAAAACGGGCTTCAACAATCAGAATATGCGGCTGATAGGCCAGATTTCCGGTCATCTCATTCTCCATAATCAATTGCTATTCCAGCAAACGAACCCACGACAACCAGAGCGTTTTTTCCGAAACTGCTGCAGGTCAAGAACAGTGCATTATTTTCCGCGAATGCATCGCCTTCACGGAAACATATATAAATCATATTCTATAGAAACCTGCGGCACTTACAATGTAAGCAGCCATAGATTTTTCAATAACGGCTTTTGTTCTGCAACGACAGCAAGCCCCGCTGCGACAGATGAAACTCTGCACAACTGAGGTTAAGCAAATGGCTGAACGGTAATAAATGCTGATCTACAGCATTATGCTTAAAAAGTAAGCCCTGTTTGCTGCATTTCTGTAATTTTGTCGCATTCAAATATCAAAGGCACCGCAGGGGATGCCCACACGGTGCCTTTAAGATGATGAATATTGATAGGTGCGTTATGCTTTGAACTGCGCCAGACGCGCGGCATAGCGTGCCAGCTGGTCAATCTCGATATTGATTTTATCGCCAACCTGACAGGAACCCCATGTGGTCACTTCCAGCGAGTGGCGGATCAACAGCACATCGAACTCATTGCCGTTAACACCATTCACGGTCAGCGATGTCCCGTCCAGTGCCACAGAACCTTTCTGTGCAATGAAAGGCGCCAGATTTTCCGGCGCACGAATGGTAAAGCGCACCGCCTCACCTTCCGCTTCAATATTGATGATTTCCGCCATCGCATCGACATGGCCGGAAACCAGATGGCCGCCCATCTCATCGCCGAGTTTGAGCGAGCGTTCCAGATTGATTTTGCGGCCGGATTTCCATTCGCTGATGGTGGTCAGACGCAGCGCTTCTTCCCATGCTTCCACTTCAAACCAACGGGCATTGCTTTCAATATCAGGCAAGCGGGTCACAGTCAGGCAAACACCGGAACAAGCAATAGAAGCGCCGATCTCAATAGTTTTAGGATCATAGGCCGTATCAATGCGCAGCAGCACACCTTCATCAAGAACTTTAACGTCCGAGACTTCACCGATATCGGTCACAATACCTGTAAACATTTGTCACTCTCCGTCATTCTCATTGCAGCGATATTATATTAGCAGATATTTATTTGCGCTTGTACTCGCTCAAAACATCTGACGCAAAATTGCTTTCACTGGTCTTCACGAAATCCGCGGCGATAAACGCCTGCAAACCTTCAACCGCCAGCGCCTGACCATCGCCATTTGGCAGGATCGGGTTCGGCCCGTCAAAGATCATCAGCTTATCAACCAGTCCGGCGGCGAGAAATGCCTGCGCGACCACAGCACCACCTTCAACCATCAATGTGGCGATACCCTGTGCGGCAAGGTCATCCAGCAATTCCGGAAGAGCGATTTTCTCATCTTCGCATTCCGTTGCCAGAATGCGGCAACCCGCTTCAATCAGCTGCTGGCGCTTAACCGGATCCGCATCATTGCGGGCGGCAATCCACAACGGCACCTGACGTGCGGAGCGCACCAGCTTCGAAGTCAACGGAGTGCGCAATTCGCTATCGAGAATAACGCGGATCGGTGAACGGTCCTGCAAGCCCGGCAAACGGACATTGAGAATTGGATCATCCGCAATCACGGTTCCGACACCGATCATAATCGCATCGGTCTGCGCGCGGCGCATATGTACCTGTGAAATACTGACGGCACCGGTAATCGCGATCTGGCCGCGCCCGACACAGCCGACATAACCGTCAACTGACAAAGCGAGCTTCAACATCACTTCCGGACGTTTGCGGAAAGAGCGTGACAGATAACCTGCCAGCTCATCATCGCCCTGCTCGCGGCAGACATCAGTCACAACTTCCAGCCCTGCATCGCGCAAAATCTGATAGCCACGTCCTGCAACACGCGGATCAGGGTCACTGCTGGAAGCAACAACACGTTTGATCCCCGCAGTCACCAACGCACTGGCACAAGGCGGCGTATGACCGTGATGAGCGCAAGGCTCCAGCGTAACATAGGCTGTCGCGCTTTTAGCCAGTTCACCGGCCTCAGCAATCGCCTGTGTCTCCGCATGCGGACGGCCACCCTCAGCTGTCACGCCGCGTCCGACAATCACCGGCCCGTGTCCGGTATCAGCCACAATCAGCGTTGCCACAGAAGGATTGGTTCCCGTAATGCCAAGATGGCGGCGTGAATAGCGGATTGCAGCCGCCATAAAGCGCTTATCGAGCTCTGATGCACTTGCCTGCGCAGATTGGTTCTGACGGGCTGTTGCGTTCTGAGGTTCATTCATATGCCAAATTCCAGTACGGAGTGTTTTGTACCGCCCGCCATCAAGCCAGACAAATGCAAAACCTATTTACTTTAACACGCATCTGACCCGGGTTTACGATCGCCAGTACGCATTCTGTTCAAAAGCAGAAACCTGCAAAATGACGGGGCGCATCAAGCGTCCCGAACTTTAATCCTCATTGCCTGCTGATGCAGAACTTTCCGGTTGCCCGAGTTCATCAATGACATTGTGAAAATCTTTAGCAACACTGAAATTACGATAAACAGAGGCGAAACGGATATAGGCAATATCGTCTACACCTTTCAGCGCTTCCATTGCCAAGCGACCGATTTCCTCCGACGGAATTTCCACTTCACCGGAACTTTCCAGCTGGCGAACAATGCCGGAAACGGCACGTTCCACACGCTCTGCATCAACCTCGCGCTTGCGCAATGCTACCTGCACGGAATGCATCAGCTTATCACGGTCAAACGGTACACGGCGGCCACTCTTCTTCACCACCATCAATTCACGCAATTGCACGCGCTCAAAAGTGGTAAAACGACCAGCGCAAACAGGACAAACACGGCGTCTGCGGATTACAGATCCGTCCTCTGCCGGACGGGAATCCTTAACCTGTGTATCATCGGACTGGCAAAACGGGCAGCGCATGGCGAAACTCTCAAACTATGCCGCACCTGATAGTGCAGCGATCATTGCAGCTAAACAAACAGCACCAATGACAATAAATATTTCAGATTGAAATTATCTAAAGCAGATGGACCCTTTTGTCATCAGCTAGAACATTTCCAATGTTAAATTGAATCCTTTGAAATGCACGAGCTATTTATTTTTATGCGCATCTTGCGTGATAAACAGCTCTGCGCCCTTCAAAGATACATTCCGGCATCAATAACCCGCTGCAATAAAAACGCCGCGTAACACTTATGTGATACGCGGCGCAATTTTTATGACGTCAGCGAAGCAAGGTTAGCCCTGATAGCCATACATCGGGAAGTTTGCAGTCAGTTCAATAACCTTCTTCTGAACAGCAGCTTCAACAGCAGCATTGCCTTCATCGGAATTGGCTGTTTTCAGACCATCGAGCACTTCGGTGATCATATCGCCGATCTGTTCGAATTCTTTGATACCGAAGCCGCGGGTTGTACCGGCCGGTGTGCCGAGGCGGATACCGGAGGTTACAAAAGGCTTTTCAGGATCGAACGGAATACCGTTTTTGTTGGTGGTGATATTTGCACGACCCAGTGCTGCTTCAGCGCGCTTACCGGTTGCATTTTTCGGACGCAGGTCAACCAGCATCAGGTGGTTATCCGTGCCGCCGGAAACGATATCAAGACCGTTCTTCTTCAGGTTCTCTGCCAGAGCCTTGGCATTTGCCACAACATTCTGTGCATAGAGCTTGAATTCTGGCTGAAGTGCTTCTGCCAGTGCTACCGCTTTACCAGCGATCACATGCATCAGCGGACCGCCCTGAAGACCAGGGAATACAGCCGAGTTAAACTTCTTAGCCAGATCACCGTCATTGGTCATAATCATACCACCGCGCGGGCCGCGCAGGGATTTATGCGTGGTTGTGGTACAAACATGCGCATGCGGTACTGGTGACGGATGAACACCGGCAGCAACCAGACCAGCGATATGCGCCATATCAACCATCAGATAAGCACCGATTTCATCGGCGATCTCACGGAAGCGCTTCCAGTCCCAGATACGGGAATAAGCAGTACCACCGGCCAGAATCAGCTTTGGTTTATGTTCGCGGGCAAGACGTGCCACTTCGTCCATATCCAGCAGGTGATCGTCTTCACGCACACCATAAGATACAACATTGAACCATTTACCGGACATATTCACCGGAGAACCGTGGGTCAGGTGACCACCGGAATTCAGATCCAGACCCATGAATGTATCGCCCGGCTGCAACAGCGCAAGGAATACAGCCTGGTTCATCTGGCTACCGGAATTCGGCTGCACGTTGACGAATTCTGCGCCGAACAGCTTTTTCGCACGTTCAATCGCCAGTTCTTCGACGATATCAACATACTGGCAACCGCCGTAATAACGCTTGCCCGGATAACCTTCGGCATATTTGTTGGTGAGGATTGAACCCTGAGCTTCAAGCACTGCGCGGGAAACGATATTTTCCGATGCGATCAGCTCGATTTCGTGACGCTGACGGCCAAGTTCCTTGCGGATTGCGCCAAAAATTTCAGCATCCGCTTCTTCAAGACCCTTATTAAAGAATGCTTCGAGAGAAGCACCGTTCGCCTGCGACATATCCTATTCCTTCCGGTTCCCAGTCAAAAGTCAATCAGACACCACTCCCGTCGCCTGTTCGCGACGGTCATGGAATTCCTCGCTATTTGTTTTTGACGCATATCAAAATGCAGAACAAAAAGCACGTAAATTCAATGTAGCTTGCGGCTTAGCGCATTCCTATGTCGGGTGGCAATATCACACTTGTCATGACGGCTCCATGGCCAGCAGGCGATATCTCATGACGTAAAACGGCTAAAGTCCGATTTATATCGTTTAAGATACAAAAAAGCCGCCCGAAGGCGGCTTTATCAGTAAATTATCTTATGCACAGAGGGCAGTTTTAAGAGCAAACCGGCTGCTGTCTTTTTCAAAACTGCCCTGCTGTTTTTATGCTCTGAGGTTAAAAATCTCAGATCGCAGTACCGATAGCCAGTTCCGAAGCACCGTCCATCTTGTAAATATCATCGCGGAACTGCGGAATACCGTCACTGGTTGACCATGCGGAGATATAAACAAAATACAGCGGCACAGGATCAGCAAGCTGGATCGGGTTGTTCTGACCGCTCTTGATTGTTTCCTCAATGCTGTCACGTGACCAGCCATTGGTGTTTTTCAACAGCCACACATCGAGATCGCGGATATTCTGCACACGGATACAGCCGGATGAGTCAAAACGCATCAGGTTGTTGAACGTGCCCTTTTGCGGAGTGTCATGCATATAAACAGCATGGGCATTGTGGAAATTGATCTTGGTCGATGCCATAGCATTGATCTTGCCCGGATCCTGACGGAACATCAGTTTCACAGCATCTTCCGTATTCCAATCAACGCTTTCCGGCGGTACTTCCTGTCCCTGACCATTATAAAGACGGATCTTGTTCTTGGTCAGATATTGCGGGTCTTTACGCATCAAAGGAATGATATCCTTGCGGATAATCGACTTTGGCGCAGTCCAGTACGGATTGAGGATCACTTCATGGATTTTTGAAGTCAGGATCGGTGTCTGGCGGTCGATCTTACCGACAACAGCCGTATGGCGCTGCACAACGCGGCCGTTTTCAATCGCCTCGATCTGTGCTGCCGGAATATTGACCATCACGAAACGGGTCTGATCAACATTGGCAAGCGAGCCGAGACGCTGCAGATTAGTATTGAGCTGACCAAGACGAACATCGGCACTGACATTGAGCGCCTTATAGGTCATATCGCCCATCACACCATCGGCTGGCAAACCATGACGCGCCTGAAAACGCTTCACGGCAGCATCCACATAGGTATCAAAGGAAGTAGAAGAACCAATCCCCTCCGGCAGATCGCCGGAAATCATCAGACGCTGGCGCAGGATCGGCACCACCTGACTTTTCATACCCAGACGCAGGCGCTCATTGCCCGGCACTGTCGGCCAGCCGCCATTGGCAACAATCATATTATACTGATTAATCGCCGCGCTGATATAATTCAGCGTCTGCGGGCTCATAATCGGCTGGTTGGTCGCAATTGCTTTGGCACCACCGGTACCGCGTGCATCAAATGTATCGCTCCAGTTGCCGCGACGACCGGATGACAGCACATCATTCAAGCCAACAGCCTGAGCAAATGCAGCGGAAGTAGCCGCAGGCACCGACAAAGCAGCCAGTCCCAGACCGGCAGCGCCGCGCAAAAACAAACGGCGATCAAGCGCCTTTGCTGTTTTTCCGTCTTTTACACTATGCTTCATATTTTCATCCTCACTCCGCAGCAACAGCAACTTGCTCACCGGAATTCACATCGCCAGAATTCACATCGCAAGACTGTGCGACACAGGCAGATCAACAGAAAAGCTGCTTCGCTTTCCCTGTTCACAATTTAACTCTGAAACAATAATCAACCCGAATAGCAGTATAACTGATTAAACTCAGATCAGTTGCATGGTCACCAAACACACTGCCGGACATAACCGCTATAAAGAGTTTTGTGGCTTAAACATGTCTGTGAAGCTTACGGCAAGCACTTATCATTATCGCGAGCTAAAAATGACTACCATAAATCTGCTTAATCCGGAATTGTGGCGATTCAGCAACGATGAAGACCAACCATTCGGGGCAGATTTATACAGCGCTGGCTTTAATAAGGTTGAAACGCTGCAAGCGCCAAAGCGAGTTATGCATTGATGCCAGACGTGCCGCATCCGGCACATCGCGCCCTGCACCATCGAGAAACACATAATCATAAAGCTCGAAGAGGCCATCTGCGACGGCCTGCCCCTTCGCTGTCAATCTCAGGACTGTCAGATCATCCGAGCTTTCAGCAGCAGAAACCACATAGCCCTGCGCAATCAGGCTGGCGAGCATAATCACGGTCTGCGAGGATAGAGGCTCAATCGTCCGGTAAAGTTGCGCCGTATCGCGCAGACCATTGCTGATACAAAACAGCATAACCGCCTGCTCGGCATTCAGCGGATAATCCTGCCTGTCAGAAAATGCTCCATGGAAAAAAGCCAGCAAGCGTCTGTAATGGCGGTTCAGCTGGCGCTCTACTTCCAGACACAACACCTGTAAGCCTGAGCCATGCTCTGCGCTTTGCACAGTTTCATAGCCTGCAAGGACATCTTTATGCCCTGCTCCGCAATGTGTTGTCTGAAACGGCTCGTGCGTTTGCATTCAGCTGGTCTCCGCTTTTTCAAAGCAAAAGCCAGCAGCACCACATATCCCTGTGAGACATGCAGAAAACCGGCATAATGCCTAGCGATGACTGTAAGAAGCAGCGGTGAAATTCGGCTTAAGCCGCAAGGCTAACAACCGGTTAACGGCATACTATTTGAATACAAAGCAATGAATAACCACTATCAATAGGCACCGGCGATTGAGGAATTTTCTAATGAGCAATCAAAATACAGCAAATGTAATACTAGATTCCTGCCGATACATATTTCTTTCTAAACTTGAAAACGATGCTTCATTCATCCTTACAATTCATATTTCAGAAGGCCGCATCCAAGAAGAGTCTGGTGTAGGCGCAATTGAAAGTAACAATCTCGGTAGCATCTTAGAAAAGGCTCATCCTGTTAAAATAAGAAAGGGATACAATGCCTTTAAGATTGTTTTTAAAGATTATACTAGCTTTGCCGTTCGGAACGAGAGCTATATAACTTCTGAAAATGATGAAGATTATTCCAGCCGCCTACGCGTACATCAGCACTCAAATTTTCTAAATTTTATATCAGAGAGTACTTGGCTATCTTCAGTCGATCTAGAATCTCTCATCCATTATACAGTCGTTTGTTCAGACCATATCATCGACATTGCGACCAGTTCAGAGCCTGTAATTGAGCACTATTTATTAGATGTCGATGCTCAATGAGCACTGATTTTCACACATACATCAGCGTACAGGCGTTGCCAGTGCTCTTTTTCCCTGCATAAACAAGCCGATACGGAATATGATATAGATCAGCAGGAAGCCGACATTCAGTGCTGCCAAGGCCGGAAAATATTCAAAAGAACGTGCAAAAATTGTGTAAATCAATGCCTGTGCCAAAGCTGTTATCACCCAAAGCACAGCGCCCCATGAGGCACGGATCCATAAGCCGGTAGCAACAATCGGCAAGGCAACAGCAAGACTTACGCTGACGGTTTGCCACTGCCAAGGCATCAGATCGAAACGCCACAGCAATCCCGGATAAAGGCCGATCAGACGCATCCAATAATAAATACCACCGGCAAGGCAAACGAGCGCAACAGACCGCATAAACAGAACGAACCAGCTATGCAGGGCTGAATCTCCCGTGCGTAATCTCAGCTGATCATCCACCATGCGGTTTTTTACCTTTATTCGGAGCTGTTTCCAGTTTGAAACAGCTCACTCTTCATCTCATTGCCACTGCGCATGCAAAACTGCGTCTCGCAAAGGCTTATTCAATTATGCTGCACGAAATCGGGCAGTTTCACATCCGCCAGATTTGCAGGCTCCCACACAGGATTGCCGGTCTTTTCAATCAGAACAGCGCCAATCCCCGCATAGAAATCATGCCCTTGCAGCAGAATCTCTGCCAGAGCGTACTCTATTTGCATCTGCCTATCCAAGCGTGCGCTGTAACTCAGTTGATTGTTTGCACGAATAAATGCTTCTGCATCCTGAAAAAGTATAAAAATCGCCTTCAAACTGGTCGGAGAACGTTTGCCGAGCAATTCCGCAATTGCGGCAGCTTTTTCATCACCGGCAGCTCCGGCTGCGGTGAAATTCGTAATAATCTGCTCAATACTGTCTGCCCTGCAACAGCGGGTGATCAGCGCCCTGTCCTGCTCGGAGGTCTCCCATTCCGGTTCGCTCATCGGCATAGTGCTAAGAATATCATCAGGATTTTCACCGGCAAACAGCTTTGAACGTAGCATATCAAGCTGATCAGCTTTGAGAGCATGGGTTGCGATGCCACTATGCAGACAATCGCCCCAGCGGATAGCAGAGCCGGTTAAACCGAGATAGAAACCGAACTTCTCCGGCAAGGCAGGTAAAAAGGCACTACCACCGACATCCGTGAAAAAGCCGATACCGCTTTCCGGCATCGCAAACAACGTGTTCTCGGTTACGATCCGGTGTGAACCATGTACGGAAACCCCCGCACCACCGCCCATGGTAATGCCATCAAGCAAAGCCACATAGGGTTTCTTATAGGCTGCAATAAGCCGGTTAAGACGATATTCATCTTTAAAGAAATCAAAGGCCGGCGCACCATTTTTACCGGCGTGATAGGCGGCAACAACATCACCACCGGCACAGAAAGCGCGCCCCTCACCTTCGATGATAATAGTTTTGATCTGCGGATCATCTGCCCATTGCAACAAAGCCCGTTCCATGGCCTGAATCATTTTATGGGTCAGGGCATTTAGCGCCTTCGGGCGGGTCAACCGGATTAAGCCTACAGCACCTTGCACAGCAAAGCTGATTTCATCATCACCGCCGAAATCCACTGAACCTGCATGAGAGGTTGCTGACTGCTGTGCCTTGTCCATCATTTTCTCCTGCCCGCAAATATGCTTTAGCGCTATCTGGTCAGACTGTAGCTAATTTTTCAACCAAGGCCAGCGCTTAACACATCACAATATTAGACTTGCAGTTCTCAAGCGCGGCAATGTTTCACACCTCAAAAAGCGTTTTTATCAAGCTGTTACCGCAATTAGAGTGTTAAGGCTCCTGATCTGGCCTGCGCGGTATCTCCGGACTATAGAATAGTCTGATCCCGCCTTTCCTTACGCCGAATTACGGAAAAGGTATTATGCGTAATATTGATGAAATCACCCAAAGCCGCCGCCTGCGTCGTACCCGCCGCACCGAATGGTCCCGCCGTCTGGTTCAGGAAAACGCATTAAGCGTTAATGATCTGATCTGGCCGTTCTTTGTGTGCGAAGGCAACAATGTTGCCTCTCCAATTGCCGCGATGCCGGGCGTACACCGCTATTCCGTGGATATGGCAGTGCGTCAGGCAGAAAAAGCTGCCAAGCTTGGTATTCCGGCGATTGCTCCTTTTCCGAATGAACCGGCTCGCATTAAAACGCAGGATGGCTCCTATATCGCCAATCCGGATAATCTGATCAATTCGGTTACCCGTGCGATCAAAAAGGAAGTGCCGGAAATCGGCATTATCACTGATGCCGCGCTCGATCCTTTTACGGCTGATGGTCATGACGGTATCCTGCGTGACGGTATTATTCTTAATGATGAATCCGTTGAGGTTGTGGTACGCGGTGCGCTGGCACAGGCTGAAGCCGGTGCGGATATTATTGCGCCTTCCGATATGATGGATGGCCGTATTGGTGCCATCCGCGATGCACTGGATGCCAACGGCTTCCAGCACCTGCCGATCATGTCCTATGCCACCAAATTCGCCTCAGCATTCTACGGCCCTTACCGTGAAGCAATCGGCACGGCCGGTGTACTGAAAGGCGACAAGAAAACCTATTATCTTGATCCGGCCAATACGGATGAAGCGTTGCGTGAAGCCGAACAGGATGTACTCGAAGGCGCAGACATGCTGATGATCAAGCCTGGCATGCCATATCTTGATATTATTCAGCGTATCAAAAGCCAGTTCGCTCTGCCAACTTTCGCTTATCAGGTCTCCGGCGAGTATGCGATGATTAAAGCCGCCGGTCAGAATGGCTGGATTGATGAAGAGCGTGTCATGATGGAAAGCCTGCTGGCGTTTAAACGCGCCGGTTGCGACGGTATTCTCACTTATTTTGCACTGGAAGTGGCTGAGAAACTCAAAAACGCCTGATCCGGCTTATAATGCCTATGAAGAGCACATTTTGTTCAGGCAGAATGTGCTCTTTTGTATTTTAGCTCATCAAAACATAAACCTTGAAATCCGGCTGTGTGCTTCCTATCTCTCAACTTACAAGAGAGTATAAGGAGCAACCATAAGCCGATGAATGACCGAACAATCAACCATGATATTGTTCTGCCGCGTTTTGAAGACCGCCGCCTTTATGAAGGTGTGCGCTCAAGGCGTGTATTCGCCTTTCTGATCGACTATTTCATTGTGCTGCTGCTGTGTATTCCGGTCGCCATTGTGATTGCCTTTCTTGGCATTCTGACACTGGGTCTCGGCTGGATGCTCTACGGTATTTTGCTGCCGCTCGTGGCATTGCCTTATGTCTATTTTACTGTCGGCGGTCCGAATAAGGCCACAACCGGTATGCGCATGATGGGTATCCGGATTGAGCGTATGGACGGCAAACCGATTGACGGCGTATTCGCCGTTGTGCACTCAGTGCTGTTCTGGGCGGCCAATGTGCTGCTGACACCGTTGATCCTGCTGGCAACGCTGTTTCTGGACTACAAACGCGCAGTGCATGATATGCTGCTCGGCGCGGTGATTGTGCGTACCAATCCGTAACAACAACATTTCGAGATTTTAACAGCGCAGAGTTTTCTGCGCTGTTTGCATTATCAGCTTAATTATCGTCGCTCATGCGTTATGGATATGCATTCACGAAAGCGGGATTTTACATCCTGCTCAATTCTATTATGATTAACCATTCTGCAGGCCTTTAACTGCACAATTACAGACATGAGTTTTATAATTCGTCTTTATTGCGTTTTGACAGGCGAAACATGACACAGCATCAGCCGCAACCACAGCAATTTTATCTCACCGCGCCGACTGAATGTCCTTATCTGGATAATCGTGCCGAGCGCAAAGTTTTCACGCATCTGGTTGGCAATCGCGCACCGGAACTGAATGATTTGCTGACGCAGGCCGGTTTCCGACGTTCCCAGAATATTGCTTACCGCCCTGCTTGTGAAAATTGTAACGCCTGTGTGTCTGTGCGTATTCTGGCTGGTGAATTCAAGATGACGCGTTCTATGCGCCGTATCTGGAAACGTAATCAGGATCTGATCGGCTTCGCCAATAAAGCGGAGCCCAGCTCCGAGCAATATGCGCTGTTCCATGATTATCTCAACAGCCGGCATCATAATGGCGGCATGTCAGAAATGTCCGTACTGGACTATGCGATGATGGTTGAGGACAGCCACGTCAATACGCAGATCATTGAATACCGTATGCGTGGCGCTGATACGATGATTACCGGCAAGGGCGAAGGCCCGCTGATTGCTGCCGCACTCACCGATGTTATGGGTGACGGCGTATCCATGGTCTATTCGTTTTTCAATCCGGAAATGGCTGACCGCTCGATCGGAACCTATATTATACTCGACCATATTATGCGCTGTAATGCGCTTGGCCTGCCGCATGTCTATCTCGGTTATTGGGTCAACGGCTCTGCAAAAATGCATTATAAAACCCGTTATAAACCGCAAGAACATCTGACCGCCAATGGCTGGCAACTGACAGATATTGCTGATTAAACAAAAAACACCCGCATATTCCTATGCGGGTCTTTTCATATTCGCCATTAATTTCAAGGTGCTACATAATAAATCTCACAATAAGATTCATTCTAAGCCTTGCGGCCAACCTTGAACGCCATACCGATAGATGCAGGCGATACCGGAGCAAAACCGTATTTGGTATAAAGATGCTCTGCCGGACCATCAGCGATCAGACTGACATAGGCGCTTTCCGGTGCATTCTCATCCAGATAAGCCATAATCTCGGTCATGATCAATTTGCCGAGCCCCTGCCCCTGATGTTCAGGCAAAACTGCAATATCGCAAACCTGATAGGTTGTGCCGCCGTCACCAATAACGCGCCCGATGCCGACGATCTTTTCACCATCCGAAATTTGCACGCCAAACAGCGTATTCTTCAAACCGCGCTCTGCGGATTCAACGGTCTTTGCACTAAGCCCGCTCGCCGCACGCAAATGACAATAGGTCTGGACATCCGGAACCTGACGCAAGACCTGATATTTTGATTCAACCGGCATGATTAAGCCACTCTTCCCGTTCTATAAATACAATCCGGGCGGGCTCTTCCCTACCAGAGCCCGCCCGGATTTTTCGATTACGATGTAAATTTACCGGTGCGCGGAAAACCCTTCGGCACCATGCGTCCGGCAGAAGCACGGGCTGCTGCCCATTCCTGCAATTCATCTTTTGTACGTGTGAATGTACGATCTGCAGAATCCTGCCAGGTCAGCCCCTGCTCAATCATAAATGTCCGGATATCAGAGATACCGCCGTCTTTATATTTCTGCAAACGAACGCCTTTACCGCGTGACAATTCCGGCAGTTCCGCAAGCGGGAACACCAGCATTTTGCGATTTTCACCGACAACGGCCACTGTATCACCAGTAACACGCTGACAGATTTTCATCTCATCCGGCAATTTCACATTCATGATCTGCTTGCCCTTACGGGTATTCGCGATCACTTCGCTCTCATTGATCATGAAGCCATAGCCCTCATGAGAAGCCAGCAACAGTTTCGCTGACGCATCATACACAAAGGCACTCAGAATATCCTGATCATTATCCATATCGACCATGATACGGATCGGCTCACCATGACCACGGCCACCCGGAAGAGTATTAGCACCAATGGTGAAGAACTTGCCGCCGGTTGTGGTTACAACAATCTTGTCTGTCGTTTCCGCATGGAAGGCCAGTTTCAGCTTGTCGCCTTCTTTAAAGGACAGCGCGGAGAAGTCCGGCAGATGCCCCTTCATGGCGCGCATCCAGCCTTTTTCCGACACCACAATCGTAACCGGCTCACGCTCGATCATCGCCTGATGAATATCTTCCAGATCGTGGCTTGGTGCTTCGGCAAATTGTGTACGGCGTTTGCCCAGCGGCGTTTCAGGGCCGTAGGTTTCACGAACCTTTTTGATTTCCCCGCTGATTGCCTTCCATTGTTTGATTTCCGAACCAAGCAATTCTTCAAGCTGCGCTTTTTCAGCGGTCAGCCCGTCAAATTCCTTGCGGATCTCAAACTCTTCCAGCTTACGCAAAGAGCGCAAACGCATATTCAGAATCGACTCAGCCTGCATATCCGTCAGGCTGAAGGTGCGCATCAGCTCCTGCTTCGGCTCATCCTCTTCACGGATGATGCGAATAACTTCATCCAGATTGAGATAAGCAATCAGATAGCCGCCCAGAATCTCAAGGCGCTTTTCGATCTCTTCCAGACGGAACTGTGAGCGGCGCAGCAGAACGTCTTTACGATGTTCCAGCCATTCCTGCAGCACACCGCCCAACGACAAAACATTCGGCACCTTCCCGTGGGAAAGCACGTTCATGTTCAGGGAAACACGGTTCTCAAGCTCAGTCAGTTTGAACAGTGATTCCATCAGAAGCTCAGGATCGACAGAGCGATTCTTCGGCTCCAGTACGATACGGATATCTTCCGCCGACTCATCACGAATATCGTCGAGCAGTGGCAGCTTTTTCGCCAGCAGCAGTTCAGCGATCTTCTCAATCAAACGCGATTTCTGCACCTGATACGGAATTTCGGTAACCACAACCACCCATGTACCACGGCCGAGATCTTCTTTTTCCCACTTGGCGCGGACACGGAAAGCGCCGCGACCGGTACGATAGGCTTCAAGAATATTCTCTTTAGGCTCAACAAGAATACCGCCGGTCGGCAGGTCAGGCCCCGGCACCAGCTGTACCAGTTCCTCAACCGATGCCTGCGGATTGCGGATCAGCAGCAGTGCGGCGTCACAAAGTTCTGCCACGTTATGCGGCGGAATATTGGTCGCCATACCAACGGCAATACCGGAAGAACCATTGGCCAGAAGATTCGGGAATGCACCCGGCAGAACCACCGGTTCCAGATCTTCTTCATTATAGGTCGGGCGGAAATCGATCGCGTTTTCCGTAATACCTTCGAGCAGCAATGATGCCACTTCAGTCATACGGGCTTCCGTATAACGCATCGCAGCAGCATTATCGCCGTCGATATTCCCGAAGTTACCCTGCCCGTCGACAAGCGGATAGCGCACTGCGAAATCCTGTGCCAGACGTACCAGAGCATCATAGATAGACGCATCGCCGTGCGGATGGAATTTACCCATCACATCACCGACAATACGTGCGCACTTAGCATAGGAGCTGCCCGGATTGAGGCGCAACAAACGCATGGCATGCATAATCCGGCGGTGAACCGGTTTCAGACCGTCGCGCACATCCGGCAGCGCACGATGCATGATCGTGGACAGCGCGTAAGCCAGATAGCGCTCTTCAAGCGCCGATTTCAGATCAACTGTTTCGACGTGATCATCGCCGCCAGATGGCGGAATCAGATTTTTACCCATGGTATATGGTTAGCAAGCGGCTGATTCTGCGGCAAGTCAGGATGCGTTTACACACAGCAACTAGGCCGGTTTTCCGCATTATTCTCGTTATTTTGTCAAAAATACAACGATTATGACGGCAGATTTTCTCTGATACCGAAGTGTGACTTGCAGTGAAATAAAGTCACTGTTACGAAAAAGCCAAAATTGTCCTGTTATAGACAATCCAAGTATTTCGCATGTAAATATAGGCAAACATCCCAAGGAGCCTTCCTATGCCGGTTATGAAACCGCTTTATACAGCTGCACGCACTCTTTCCGTTGCTACAGCACTCACTGTAATTTTTGCTGGTTCAGCTTATGCGCTGGATGGAAATGATGTTGCAAAGCGTCTGCAGGCTCGTTTTGAGGAACAGGGCACCAAGATTGCATTTGGTAAAGTCGAAACAGACGGTACAACCGTAACCCTGCGCGACACCAAAGTAACCGTTCCGAATTCCGAAATCGGTGAACTTCCTGTTGGCGATATCGTACTGAAAGATGTCGCTGAAGACGGCAAAGGCGCTTATACCGCCGAAACAGCAACTTTCCAGGATTTCTCAAAGACTGAAGACAAGACCAAAATCGATGTAAAAGGCATCGAAATCGGCAAAATCTATCTGGCCGCTGACAATGAAGAAGATGTCATTGCCAAGATGATGGCCTATCAGACTTTCAAAGTTGACAGTCTGGTTGTTGCTGAAGACGGTCAGGAAATGGCTAACATCAAAGACATTTCTGCCAAATCGTCTGCCTATACAAAAGGCACACCGATGACTTACGAATTCGGTGTTAAATCCATTGATCTCGACATTGAGAAAATGGAAGAAATCCGCAAGAAGTCAGAAGCCGAAGCAGGCGAAACCACGCCAAATCCGATGCTCGACCTCGGCTACAAACAGCTGAAAATGGCGATCACCTCCACCGGTTCATGGGAACCTGAAAAAGGTGACCTCGTCATGGACAAGATGGAATTTGACGTTGCTGATCTCGGCAAGTTTGACACCACACTCAAACTGGGCGGCTACGATACAAAGTTCATCAAAGCCATTCAGGAAGCCAATAAGAAGCTTGCTGACAGCGGTGAAAACAACGATGCAGCAACAATGGCTATGCTTGGCCTGATGCAGCAGCTGTCAATCGGCGGCATCTCCTTCCGTTATGACGATGCATCCCTGACCCCTAAACTGCTTGAATACTACGGCAAGCAGCAGGGTATCAGCAGCGAAGACATGGTCAACCAGATCAAAGGTATTGCACCTCTGATGGTTGGCTATCTCGGCCATGCAGATTTCGCAATTCAGGCAACCACTGCTCTCAACACCTATCTGGATGATCCAAAGTCCCTGACAATCGCTGCGAAGCCGGATGCACCTGTATCCTTTGCTCTGATTGCAGCAACTGCAACAGCAGACCCTAAGAAAATCATTGATCTGCTGGCTGTTAAGCTGACAGCAAACCAGTAAGATCATCTGATCTGAAACAAAGAACCCGGCTTTGAGCCGGGTTTTTTTATTGTCCAATCTACAGGCAATAAAAAACGCCGCATCTGATGAGACGCGGCGTTTTAAAACATCTAACCTTAAAGGATTAGTCTTTTTTGATCGGGTTCACACGGATGTGCAGATCACGCAGCTGAGCTGGCATAACTTCTGCCGGTGCGCCCATCAGCAGATCAACAGCCTGCTGGTTCATCGGGAACAGCGAAATATCGCGCAGGTTCTTAGCACCAACCAGCAACATAACCACACGGTCAATACCGGCAGCCATACCACCATGCGGAGGTGCGCCATACTGGAACGCACGGTAGAGACCACCAAAGCGATCTTCCACATCCTGCTGGCTCAGACCAACCTTTTCAAAGGCTTTGACCATAACTTCCGGCAACTGGTTACGGATCGAACCGGATGCGATTTCAAAACCATTACAGACCAGATCATACTGGTAGGCTTTGAGCGACAGCGGATCCTGCGTTTCCAGCGCTTCCAGACCACCCTGCGGCATGGAGAACGGGTTATGGGCGAAGTCGAGTTTCTTGTTATCTTCATCCCACTCATAGAACGGGAAGTCGATGATCCAGGCCAGTTCAAAACGATCACGGTCTGTGAGGTTCAGTTCTTCACCGGCGCGGTTACGCGCATCACCGGCAAATTTGTAGAACTTCGACGGCAGACCGGCAACGAAGAAGCAGGCATCGCCATCTTCCAGACCCAGCTGGGTGCGGATTGCTTCAACACGCTCTTCACCGATATTCTTAGCAATCGGGCCAGCGCCTTCCAGCTTATCGCCTTCTTTACGCCAGAAGATATAACCAAGACCCGGCTGACCTTCGCCCTGTGCCCATGAGTTCATGCGGTCACAAAATGCGCGTGAGCCACCGGTTTTGGCCGGAATTGCCCAGACTTCAACCTTAGGATCATTCGCAATCATGTTTGCGAACACTTTGAACCCTGAACCGGCGAAATGCTCGGTCACGCCCTGCATTTCAATCGGGTTACGCAGATCAGGCTTATCCGAACCATAGGTGCGGATCGCATCATCATAAGCAATACGACGGAACTTCTGCGTCACTGGCTTGCCTTCGGCAAATTCAGTGAAAATATCACGCATAACCGGTTCCATTGTCTCCCAGACTTCTTCCTGAGTGACAAAGCTCATTTCCAGATCGAGCTGGTAGAACTCGCCTGGCAGACGATCTGCACGCGGATCTTCATCGCGGAAGCAAGGTGCGATCTGGAAGTAACGGTCAAAACCGGCAACCATCAGCAGCTGCTTGTACTGCTGCGGCGCCTGCGGCAGCGCATAGAACTGACCTTCGTGAATACGGCTCGGCACGAGGAAGTCGCGCGCACCTTCAGGCGAAGACGCAGTCAGGATCGGCGTTGTGAATTCATTGAAGCCGATTTCATTCATATGACGACGCATCGCTGCAATGATCTTGGTGCGCTTCATAATGTTCTTATGCAGCGTATCACGGCGCAGATCGAGGAAGCGGTATTTCAGGCGGATATCTTCCGGATAGTCCGGCTCACCGAACACCGGCAGAGGCAATTCTTTAGCAGCGGCCAGAACTTCGATCTCTTTGGCAACCACTTCGATTTCGCCGGTTGGTAAATTCGGATTCACAGCTTCACCCGCACGGGCGGTCACTTCACCGTCCACGCGGATAACCCATTCACCACGAACGGTTTCAGCGATTTTGAATGCCGGGCTTTCCGGATCAGCAACGATCTGGGTCAGACCATAATGGTCGCGAATGTCGATAAAGAGAATACCGCCGTGATCGCGGACACGATGAACCCAGCCGGATAGACGAACTGTCTGGCCGACATCCGACTTGCGGAGGGCTTCGCAGGTATGGCTGCGGTAACGATGCATGTTTTCTGCCTTCAGAAGAGTGGTAATAAACGTAAAATCAAAGATCAAAATCTGATTTTTATGTTGTCGGACAAGCGCATTTTGGCCGCAAAAAGTCAAGTGTCAGACCATTCTGCAGCCAAATTGATTCATTCTGAATGTTCTATAACTGCTCTTGCCCGTGAGCAACAGACAGCAGCGCCTACAGAATTGTAGTAAAGTCACAAGATATGTAATTTTTAAACTTAGTTTTTCGCGACAAAGCTTTTTCGATTGGTTATAGAAAAGATCATGGAACTGATTACGACAACACAGGGTCTTGAAAAGGCCGTTTCACAGCTTTCAAAATCTGATTTTGTCACTGTGGATACCGAATTCATTCGCGAAACCACGTTCTGGCCGGAGCTTTGCCTGATCCAGATGGCATCGCCGGACACAACTGCATTGGTGGACGCACTGGCACCGGACATTGATCTCAGCTCTTTCTTCGCTCTTATGGCGGATAAATCTGTTGTCAAAGTTTTCCACGCCGCCCGTCAGGATATAGAAATCGTTTTCCATCTCGGAAATCTGATCCCTGAACCGGTGTTTGACACGCAGGTTGCAGCGATGGTTTGCGGCTTTGGCGATGCGATCTCCTATGATCAGCTGGTTGCACGTATTACCGGCGTTAATCTGGACAAGTCGTCCCGCTTTACCGATTGGCGCCGTCGCCCGTTGAGTGACAAGCAGCTGGATTATGCACTGGCCGATGTCACACATCTGCGCGATGTCTATCTTTACCTGCAAGACAGGCTGACCAGCGAGGGTCGCAACGACTGGGTAAGCGAAGAAATCCGCATCCTCACGGCGCGTGAGACCTATGACATGCATCCGGATGATGCATGGAAGCGTCTGAAAATCCGCCTGCGTAAACCTGTTGAACTTGCTGTTATGCAGAAAGTTGCAGCATGGCGCGAGCGTGCTGCGCGCGAGCGTAATGTGCCGCGCGGTCGTGTAATCAAAGACGATACGGTTCAGGAAATCGCCCAGCAACAGCCGCGCGATGCCGAGGCTTTGTCGCGCCTGCGTACTGTACCGAAAGGCTGGGAGCGTTCCTCCCATGCGCAAGGTTTGGTTGAAGCAATCAATGAAGCGCTGAGCATTCCTAAAGAAGACCTGCCACGTCTGCCAAAGCAGCATAATGCACCGGAAGGCACCGGAGCAGCTTCTGACGTACTCAAGCTTCTGCTCAAGATTATCACTGAGGATCATGGTGTAGCACCGAAAGTCGTCGCCTCCTCTGATGATATTGATCAGATTGCGGCTAAGGGCAATGCAGCAGATGTACCGGCTCTCAAAGGCTGGCGCCGTGAATTATTCGGTGAAAAAGCACTGCAGATGATCGAAGGCAAAATCGGCATCAAGTTTGAAAACCGTAAGATCAAAGCTGTACCGCTGGATTGAACATGAGTGACAAGATCAAAGTCAGTGTCTTTCTGGGTATCAGTCTTGATGGTTATATTGCCGGTCCTGACAATGATCTGTCATGGCTGTCGATTGTCGAGACCTATCCGCCGGAAGATACCGGCTATAATGCGCTGATGGCTGATGTTGATGTGCTGGTTATGGGGCGCAATACCTATGACACAGTGCTCACCTTCGGCTTCTGGCCTTATGAGGGTAAACAGGTTGTTGTGCTGACCAGCCGCCCGCTGACGCCGCTCTATGGTGAAACCAGCTTTAATGGCACTCTCAGCGATCTGCTACCGCAACTGGCAACACGTGGCCTCAAGCACGTTTATCTCGACGGCGGCAATGTTGTGCGTCAAGGTTTGCAACAGCAACTGGTTGATGAACTGACTTTAAGCTGGGTACCGGCCACAATCGGCAAAGGTGTGCGCCTGTTTGAAGGTGACATGTCCATGAGCCGGTGGAAACTGACAAACAGTCAGGCTTTCCCAAGTGGCTTGATGCAAGCCCGATATAAATTCGATAAAGCGATGTAATAAAAAAGGCCGAATTTAATAATCCGGCCTTTTTCATTATTCGATCACGAAACGAAGCGTCTTGCCGGTTACCTTAGCCAGCACATTCAGCCGGTTATCCAGTCTCTCGGAAACCAGATCGCGATAGGTCTCAGGCACGACCAGCGCCAGCACATCGCCTTCCTGCCGCCATTTCAGCTGCGGAATCACATCTGGCATCGACGCCGACAGCAGATAAACCACGCGCAACAAAGCACCCAGAACCCGCGCACGTTCGCGCAAACGCGGAGTAGCAATGCGAATAATCTCCGGCGCGACATCATCATCCATCACGCCTTCATGGCGATAATAATTGGCCAGCGCCATATAGGCGCGCCCCGGATGATCAATCCCGATGAAAGAACCATGGGCAATGATGTTCAGCGCCTGCGGACCGCGATAGTCAGGATGTGCACGCCAGCTGATATCCGCCAAGAGACAAGCGGCGCGACGATCACGCCCCTCATCTTCCGTTTCATCATAACCCAGCTGTTCAAAGGCATAACCCGTCCAGTCGGCCAGTTCATGCGCATGGCGCGGCGAACGAGACCGCAAGACCGCCTGCTCTTCCGCCGCCGACAGCAGAGGATCAAGCCGCTGCTCTTTCTTGGAAAGCAGCGAATACAGATAGCCCTCACGCACACCCATTGCCGAGAAGACAATTTGTGCCGGTTCCATACGCTTCACAACTTCCATCAGCACTGTCGCACCATAGGACAGCAACTGACGACGGTTTTTGGATACGGCTTCAATGCCGCGCATATGATCAATATCAAACCGCGCGACACGATAAAGGAAGTGATAGGCATCTTCCGGATCCATGGCATAGCCATGCATCACATGCAGCGGATAATGTTTGGCGCTCATATGCAGCTTGGCGAGGTTTCGCCATGTACCGCCAACCGCATAGAATGTTCGTCCTTTGCCTTCTTTCAGGAAGGAAACATCGCCGACATATTTACGGGTAATCTTGGCTGCTTCGGTAATCTTGCCGCCGGACATATCCTGAAGACGCAGACCACCAAGCGGCAAAGTGATACCGCTGCCGATGGCCTTATCCGGATTGTCGCCATGCACATCAACCAGCTCAAGGCTGCCGCCGCCAAGGTCACCGGCAATACCGTTCGGGTGATGAAAGCCGGAGATAATCCCCATAGCGGAATAATAGGCTTCTTCGCGACCGGACAAAATCTGGATGCTCTCCCCCAGAATTTCCTCTGCTCGCGTAATAAAATCCGGCCCGTTTTCAGCCTCACGGGCTGCGGCAGTCGCAATCGTATAAATTTTTGTTGCACCGGCCTGTTTGGCGAGCGCACGAAAACGCCGCAGCGCCTCAAGGGCACTGGCGACCGATTTATCATTCAGACGTCCGGTTTGAGCCAGCCCTTTGCCGAGCCCGCTCAGAATTTTTTCATTAAAGAAAATCGTCGGCGCACGCACGATACCTTCATAGATAACCATACGCACGGAGTTGGAACCGATATCAATAACTGCAACCGGTTCCAGACCTTTTAAACGGCCCTGTGCCACGGACAAAGTCATGCGTTACGGTTTCGCTCTGCGCGCACGCGGTTATGACGCGCGATCAAACGCGGTGCTGATGACTTCAGAGACTTGCCACGGCCGGACAGGCTTGGATTTGTCATGAAATATTCCTGAGCGTTAAAAGCTTCTTCCCCGTCCACGGGTTTAATCCGCTTGGAGGTTCCGTCTGAAAGTACCTCAAAGCTTTGTTGATTATCGTAGAGATTTGCAAGCATAATCTGCGATAAAATCTGTTGATGCACGGTCACATTTGTAACAGGCACCAGCGTTTCCACGCGGCGGTCGAGGTTACGTGGCATCATATCGGCTGAACTGATATAAACAATGGCATCTTTGGACGGCAGATCCTGCCCGTTACCAAAGCAATAAATGCGCGAATGCTCAAGAAAGCGTCCGACAATCGACTTGGCGCGGATATTGTCTGACAAACCAGGCACTTGCGGACGCAGACAGCAAATGCCGCGCACAACCAGATCAATCTGCACCCCTGCACTGCTGGCTTTATAGAGCGCATCAATAATCTGCGGATCGACCAGCGAATTCATTTTCAGCCAGATGGCCGCCGGGCGACCGGCCTGAGCGTGTTCGATTTCATCAGCAATATGTTTGAGAATACGCTTGCGCAATGAGAACGGTGAGATAGCTAGTTTCATACCGTCCGCAGGCTGCGCATAGCCGGTGATGAAATTGAAGATATGTGCCACATCACGTGCTGTATCCGCATCGGATGTAAAGAACGACAGGTCGGTGTAAATCTTGGCGGTAATCGGGTGATAATTGCCGGTACCAAGATGCACATAGGAGCGCAGTTTTTCATCTTCGCGGCGCACTACCAGCGACATTTTCGCATGGGTTTTCAACTCGATAAAGCCAAACACCACCTGCACACCGGCACGTTCCAGATCGCGTGCCCAGCGGATATTAGCCTCTTCATCGAAGCGTGCTTTAAGCTCCACCAGAGCTGTTACCGATTTACCGGCTTCAGCGGCATCAATCAGCGCACGTACAATCGGCGAGTTGTTGGAAGTACGATAAAGTGTCTGCTTGATCGCCAGCACATTCGGATCAAGCGCAGCCTGACGCAGGAACTGCACCACCACATCAAACGACTCATAAGGATGATGAACAACAATGTCCTTCTCGCGGATTGCCGCTAAGCAATCGCCGCCATGTTCACGGATACGCTCCGGAAAACGCGGATTATAGGGAGTGAATTTCAGATCATCACGCGGGATAGCAACCACTTCCGAGATCATTGTCAGTGCCAGCAAGCCCGGCAGAACACTGACACGGCTCTCGGAGACACCGAGCTCCATCGTCATGAAGACCCGCAGCGCTTCCGGCATATCGCTGTCGAATTCAATGCTGATCACTTTACCGCGGCGACGGCGCTTCAGAGCGGTTTCGAAATGGCGCACCAGATCTTCCGCATCTTCTTCCACTTCAATATCACTGTCGCGAATGATGCGGAATGTACCGGCACCACGCACCTCATAGCCCGGAAACAGACGTTCAATGAACAGGCTGACGACGTCTTCCAGCGTAATAAAGCGGTAGGTTCCGGCTTCTGACGGCACCTGCACAAAACGGCTCAGTGCGACCGGCAGGCGCAAAAGCGCAACCATCGGATGCTTATCGGTAATGCGCGACAATTGCAGCGCCATCGAGAAACCGAGGTTCGGAATAAACGGAAACGGATGCGCCGGATCGAGCGACAAAGGTGTAAGAACCGGAAAAATCGTATCAAGGAAGTGATGTTCCAGCCACTTCTTGTCGTTTTTCTTCAAACGATCAGAGCGGATAATCTCAATATTTTCCTGCACCAGCTCCTTGCGCAGCATTTGCAGTGTTTCCTGCTGCGCGGCCTGTAACGTAGCAACTTCTGCCAGAACAAAATCCAGCTGTTCCTGCGGCGTGCGGCCATCAGCCGAGCGCGTGGCAACACCGGCACGCACCTGCCCCGCAAGACCAGCAATACGCACCATAAAAAATTCATCAAGATTGGCGGCGGAAATCGACAGAAAGCGCACACGCTCCAGCAGCGGCTGATGCTTGTTTACCGCTTCTGCCAGCACCCGCTTATTAAATTGCAGCCATGAGAACTCGCGATTTACAAAGCGCTCCGGACTCTCAGACAAAGGCGGCACCGTATAATCAGCACCATTGGGCTCAACTGCTACAACATCTGTTTTGGCCATCAATGCCGGCACATTACCCACAGGTTCAGCTTCTTTCAGCGAGCCATGACTTTTTTTATGCGACACGTTTAAAACCCCTTTGAAATCGCCGCGAAGTCCGCGCGATATTCGATCCTCAAAACAGTGATCCTGTTACGGTTCGTTTGTGTATTCTGCATGACAAATTCTTAACAAAGCGGAGATTAAAGCGGAAACGATAAAAAACACTTCCGCTCCTGCTCTATTCGCGATACATCAGAGCAAATTTATGCGTCTGAGCGGTGCCGGATTAAGGTTATTTCCGCTATCACTCTCACGCTTTGTTTTTACCACATGAAGGCAAGGAGTGATTCCGCTCTGCGCTTTGATGTTATAAGGTGATGCAATCACTGGAGTTGTCCCATGTCAGATCATATTATTCCTCATTTCCAGAACGATGCAGGCCACAATGCCATCAGCATCGGCGTTAAAGAATTCATGTGCGTTGGCGCTAATCCGCCATTTGATCACCCGCATGTCTTCCTTGACATGGGCGATGAAGAAGAAGTTGTCTGCCCTTATTGCTCAACCCTTTATCGTCACGATGCATCGCTTAGCGCAGAGCAGACTGTGCCTGCCGGTTGCACATATAGTGACCCTGTGGTTGCAGCAGCGGAATAATTCCGTTTAGCCGTTGTGAAAAAGCGCCCCGTTTTCACCTTTGAATACCAGCCGGAATCATAGTGCGGCATAATGTGCTGATCTATTTTGCTTCCAGCTTGTATGACTGCAAAGATCAGAGCGGGAATTGTTCGCCGGATCGGTTTTTCCGCTCAGACAGTTCCGGCTCATGCTTTATTAGTTTGAGGGCGCCATGCAAAATCAGAACGATCAGCGTATTCTCATTTCCGGTGCCGGCCTTGCCGGTATGACCACGGCTCTGGCACTTGCTGACCGTGGCTTTTCTGTTTTGATGATGGAAAAAGCACCTGCTCTGTCTGAAGTGGGTGCCGGATTGCAACTCGCACCCAATGCCACTCGTCTGCTTGAGCGTCTGGGTGTGATGGATGATCTGCTGCCGCAGGCCGTCAGTCCTCAAGCGCTTTATCTGATGGACGGCGTGAAAGCGCGGCCGCTGATCCGCATGGAACTTGGGAGCCAGGCTGCACAGCGCTGGAACGCACCTTACATTACCTGCCATCGTGCGGATTTGCAGGCTGCATTACTCAAAGCCGTGCGTGCGCACCCAAATATTACTCTCCACCTTGGCGCGAATGTGCTGTCGCATCATATTGCTGCCGATAAGGTGACGATCCGTGTCGATCATAATGACCAGATCAGTGACTATAGCGGGCAATTGCTGCTCGGTTGCGATGGTGTCTGGTCTGCCCAGCGTGCGGGTCTTACCTCGCAAAACAAACCGGCAGACGAAAGCCGCGCACGATTTACCGACCATATTGCATGGCGAACCACCCTGCCAATTGAGCAGGTTCCGCAGAGTTTTCTCTCTGCACTAAAAGATCAGCTCAGCGTTTCCGCATGGCTTGGTCAGGGTGCCCACCTGATTGCCTATCCGATTAAAAACGGTAAGGCCTATAATTTTGTTGCCATTACCGATGGTGAAGATATCGGCACCAGCTGGGATATGAAAGGCGACAGCGCAGCGCTGATCCGTAGCTTCAGCGGCTGGTCGCAAGCTGTCAGCGATGTGTTGCAAGCCGCACCGCAATGGACATTCTGGCCTATGTTTGAAATGCCGGAGCCAAAGCTGGTTATAGACAAGCGCCTGATCCTGCTGGGCGATGCCTCCCATGCCATGACGCCTTTTGCAGCGCAGGGCGCGGCAATGGCCATTGAAGATGCTGCCTCTCTGGCCGCCCATCTGTCACTGGAACAAAGCGACCATAGCGCTGCCCTCGCCGCCTTTGAAAAGCAGCGGCTGGCACGGATTGCCAAGGTTGCCCGTCGCGGCAAGCTCAACCGCTTTGCCTATCATGCCAGCGGGCCCGTTGCTCTTGGCCGCAATATCATGTTCAAACTGCGTAAGCCGAATGATTTCCTGCGCGATCTCGATTGGCTCTATCAATATGATGCAGCGGATATTACGGCCTGAGGCATCGTTTCATCCCTGAGGCATAGCCTGTTTGGCAGCTTCCATGTCCATCCACATCACTTCCCAGATATGGCCGTCAGGATCTTCAAAACTGCGGCCATACATAAAGCCATAATCCTGCACCGGTGACGGATCTCCCCGCCCGCCTGCAGCGATTGCTTTATTAATGAAGTCATCGACTTCCTGTTTCTCAGCAGCAGAAATACAGACCAGAACCTCGCTCACTGCACGGGCATCCGCGATGCTTTTCGGCGTGAACTGGCGAAATTTCTCATGGGTCAGCAGCATGACATAAATTGTGTCCGTGAAGACCATGCAGGATGCCGTGTCATCGCTGAACATCGGGTTCTTTTGCGCCCCGACAGCTTCATAGAACGCTGTCGCCTGTGCGAGATTGCTGACAGGGAAATTCACAAAGATCATTCTGCTCATTGTCTCTCCTCCTTTAATTGACCGCATCAGAGCGATCCTCGATTTTAGCGCGCTAATACTTTTTGTTTAAATTTGCGGCAGTTTCAGCATAATGCAAGAAAATATACGAATTGGGGCGGGAGGCCGGATTTGATAATTTATCGTGACGCGAAGGATACAGACGCACTAAGACTTGCGGCCCTTTCCATCGAAGTCTGGCTGAACACCTATGCGAAAGCGGGTATTAGCAATGTTTTCGCAGAGTATGTTTTACAGCGTTTTACACCGCACTATTTTGAGAAGATCATCACGGAAGGTGCAAAGCAGATTATTCTTGCGGAACAGGATGACCATCTGCTCGGCTATATTGTCATTGATTATCAAGCCCCATTACCTGAAAGCCTGAACGCGCTGACAACAGCCACAGAGATTAGCACGCTTTATGTCAGAGCCCGCCATGGCGGAAACGGCATTGGCTCCGCACTCATGCAACAGGCCAGAGAGGCCGTAATTGCCCGAAATATCGGCCATATCTGGCTTTCCGTCTTGCATGATAATTACCCTGCATTAAACTTCTACAAGCAACAAGGTTTCCAAAGGCAGGGCACAATCTGGTTTGAACTACCTGGTGAGCGCCATGAGAACTATGTACTGACACAAGCGATTTTGCCTGCCTGAAAAAGAGGAGAGCACTATGCCGATACTCGGACTGGATCATATTCAGCTTGCTATGCCTGCGGGTGGTGAAGATAAAGCCCGTGCATTTTACACGCAGATTTTAGGCATGGGTGAAGTGACAAAGCCGGACAATCTTATCGGGCGCGGCGGATGCTGGTTTGAGCTGGGAACTGTCAAAGTGCATCTGGGTATTGAGCGCGGCTTTGCCCCCGCACAAAAAGCACATCCGGCTTTTCTGGTCGATGATCTGGCTGCATTTTTGACTATGCTCGCGCAGCATCAGGTAGAAGCGACCGAGGATGAACCACTGACCGGCTATCTTCGTGCCTATATCAATGACCCGTTTGGCAACCGCATCGAACTGATGCAAAAGCTGTAAACACGTTAAGACTGGTGAAACATCAGGCAGGAAGAACCTCTGACAAAGCCCTGTTTTTCATAAAACGGAATTAAACGCTCAGGACAATAAAGTTCAAAGCTCTGAACTTTTTGCAGATCAGGGTGCCGGATAATGCGTGAGACTATTTCCTGTCCGAGCCCCTGCCCGCGTGCAGTTTCATCAATAATCACGTCAAAAATCAGCGCTTTAAATGTATAATCCGTCAGTACACGAGCAAAGCCAATCACACGATCCTGCATATCACAACAAGCGATAATCACATCGCAATGCGCGAGCATATTGATCACATCTTCATAAGAGCGGTTCTGCGTCCACCATTCCTTCGAATAGAGCGCATAAAAACTCTGATGATGTTTTTGCTCCAGCCGCTCCAGCCACTGATATTGCAAATTCTCTCTCCTGAATTCAGCTATCTTTTTAATATGAATTTTATAGACAAGATTTATAATCTGTCGCGAAACACACCGGAGAAAACTTCATGAAATCCGTTCAGTTTGAACAGGTCTGCCCCATTTTCCGAATTTTCGACATTGATAAAGCCAAAGAATTTTATCTCGACTATCTTGGCTTTCAATGTGACTGGGAACACCGTTTTGCAGAGAACATGCCGCTTTATATGCAGGTTTCGCGCGGCAATCTGGTGTTGCACCTCAGCGAACATCACGGCGACGGCAGCCCAGGCGCTAATATTTTTGTGCGTATGCAGGGGATTGATAGCCTGCATCAGGAAATCAGCAGCCGTAAATATCGTTTTCTGCGCCCCGGCATTGAAACTCAATCATGGGGTCGGATTCTGGCTGTGATTGATCCTTTCGGCAATCGTATCCAGTTTTGCGAAGGCCCGCATGACGAGTAGATAATAAAAAACACCCGCAACTTTCATTGCGGGTGTTTTAATATCTACATAAAATTAATGCAGGATCTGGCTGAGGAACAGCTTGGTACGTTCGTGCTGCGGATTATCGAAGAATTCGGCTGGCGAATTCTGCTCAACAATCTGCCCCTGATCCATAAAGATCACGCGATTGGCAACCTGACGCGCAAAGCCCATCTCATGGGTTACGCAGATCATGGTCATACCTTCTTCAGCAAGACCAACCATCGTATCCAGCACTTCCTTGACCATTTCA
Organism: Bacillus subtilis; assembly: GCA_021733665.1. Classification (GTDB taxonomy): domain Bacteria; phylum Pseudomonadota; class Alphaproteobacteria; order Rhizobiales; family Rhizobiaceae; genus Pseudochrobactrum. The sequence continues at coordinate 125,467 of JAHREI010000002.1, read as the reverse complement.
GGATCAAGCGCAGAGGTCGGCTCGTCGAACAGCATAATGCGCGGCTTCATGCACAGCGAGCGGGCAATTGCCACACGCTGCTGCTGACCACCGGAAAGCTGCCCCGGATATTTATTGGCCTGTTCCGGAATCTTCACGCGTTCCAGATAGTGCATCGCAATTTCTTCTGCCTGTTTCTTCGGCATTTTGCGAACCCAGATCGGAGCGAGTGTGCAATTTTCCAGAATTGTCAGATGCGGGAACAGATTGAAATGCTGGAACACCATGCCGACTTCGCGGCGCACTTCATCAATCTTTTTCAGATCATTGGTCAGCTCTTTGCCATCGACAATGATCTGGCCTTTCTGATGTTCTTCAAGGCGGTTAATGCAGCGGATCATAGTGGATTTGCCGGAACCGGATGGACCAGCAACAACAATACGCTCACCGCGCATCACGCGCAGATTAACATCGCGCAACACATGGAATTCACCATACCATTTATGCATTCCGACAATATCGACTGCTACATCGGTTTTGGATACTTCCATGATTGCTCCCGTTTCTTCCATCGTCGGCTTCAGTAAAGCGCCCGATTGCATGCTCATGCTTTATTTCCTCACTGATCATCTGCCTGTAATTAGCGGATGATTTCCCAATTTTCCGGTTTTGCTCTTGCAAGCACAACCATCTCCGTATCTGTACAGTCCCGCAAAAAACTCTCCTCGTTTTCTGCAACTGCTTAGCGATGCCCCTTATCCAACCTTCGTTCCATATATAGCGAATATCGCGACATACAGAAACAGAAAATCCAAAACACAAATCCGGCAAAAACAAGACCCGTGGCCGGTGTCTGTGGCGTTGCCCAAGTGGCATCCGAAAAATTCTGCCTGACGATTCCAAGCAAGTCGAACATGCCGATAATGTAAACAAGACTTGTGTCTTTGAACAAGCCGATAAACGTATTCACAATGCCCGGAAGTGCAAGTTTCAGCGCCTGAGGCATAATAATGAACAGTGTTTTCTGCCAATAGCTCAGCCCAAGCGAATCCGCACCCTCATATTGCCCTGACGGAATAGCCTGCAGGCCGCCACGAATAACCTCGGCCATATAGGCAGAAGCAAATAATGACACCCCGACCAGCGCTCGTAAAAACTTATCAAAGCTTGTGCCGGGCGGCATAAACAGCGGCAGCATCACACTGGCCATAAACAGCAATGCGACCAGAGGAACGCCTCTTACAACCTCAATAAAGATGACACATAGCGCCTTAATAACCGGCATATTAGAGCGTCGTCCCAAGGCAAGTAAAATTCCCATAGGTAGGGACACACTGATACCAACCAATGACAGGATCATTGTCACCAGCAAGCCGCCCCAAAGCGACGTTTCAACATAACGAAGGCCGAAAGAACCGCCGACCAGCAAAATATAGGTAAAGACCGGAAAAGCGATAAACAGCAAAACCGCATTCAGCTTTTTATAAGGTAGCTTTCCAATCAGCATCGGCACCAGCAAGATTACAAAAACCAGCGTAACCAATTGCACACGCCAACGTTCATCAACCGGATAACGTCCGTAAAGGAATTGCTGCAGTTTAGAATCAACGAATGCCCAACAGGCACCGGACCACCCCTCCGGTTGCAAACCACCCTGCACTGTTGTGGTACAGAATGTTCGGTCTGTCCCGACCCAGACGGCATTCACAAAAAGCCAGTTTATCAGCCCCGGCAAGAACCAGACAATCAGCGAGATTCCCAGCACCGTTAAGATAGTGTCTTTAGGCCCTGAGAACAAATTCTCTCTCAACCATGAGACAACACCCTTTTGGTTGGCTGGTGCCGGCATTGCTTCAGCCATTTGCGAGCGTACATAATGGTAGTCTGAGTTTGTCATCTTACCGCTCCACCAATGCCATTTTCGCATTAAACCAGTTCATAAAACCTGACGTAATCAGGCTGATGCCGAGATAAACAACCATCCAGATTGCCACGACTTCAACCGCCTGCCCTGTCTGATTGAGCACGGTTCCGCCAACGGCCATCAAATCCGGATAGCCGATAGCAATCGCCAGAGAGGAGTTTTTTGTCAGGTTCAGATACTGGCTGGAAAGCGGCGGAATGATAATTCGCATTGCCTGAGGCACCACAACAAAGCGCATTGCCTGTGCTCTGCGCAAACCGAGTGCAGCTGCAGCTTCCGATTGCCCCTTGTTCACACCTTTGATACCGCCGCGTACCGTTTCTGCAATAAACGAAGCTGTATAAAAGGACAGTGCCAGATAGAGTGCCAGAAACTCCGGTTTCACCTGAGAACCACCGGAAAGATTAAAAGCTCCCAATTTGGGTACGTCAAAACTCACCGGCATGCCGGTGATAAAAAATGTCAAAACAGGCAATCCCACGATCAAAGCAAAAGCAACGCGCCAAAACGGAAAAATCTGCCCTGTTTTTACCTGCCGCATTTTCGCCCAGCGATGAAGAATAAAAGCAGCAATTATCGCCACAATCAGGCTTACCAGAATGAGCCATGATTTTTCTTCCCAAATCATGGATGGAAAGAAGAAGCCCCGCTTATTCAGATAAGTATCGAATGGCAAAGCATAGCTTCCGCGCACCTCCGGTAAAACCGACAGGACACCGAAGTACCAGAAGAAAATCACCAGCAATGGCGGAATATTACGGAAAATTTCAACATAGATCGTGCAGATTTTAGCGATCAGCCAATTGCCCGACAACCGTCCGATCCCGACGAGGAATCCAATAACCGAAGCCGTAATAATCCCTAAAATCGCGACATAAAGCGTATTGAGCAGACCAATCAGAAAGGCACGCGCATAATTTGAATCCGCATCATAACTGATGAGTGTCTGACTCACGTCAAAACCCGCACGGCTCCTCAAAAAATCATAACCGGAAGCAATATTCAGCCGCTGCAAATTGGCAGCCGTATTTCCTATAATCCAATAAACAAGAGCAAAAACTGAAATAAAAACAACTGCCTGATAAAACAATCCGCGTATTTTCGGATTATTAAGGAGAGAAACCTGCGTTTCTTGTCGTTTGCCGGTTACGGTACTTTGATCTGCCATGCGCACCCCATTCTCTGCTGTCAGATATTGACCAGATATTTGAAATGCCCCCTGTAGTTTTCCTCTTTTGGCCGGACAAAAAATTATAATTATTGAACAGGGGGCTCGGCTATGCGGCTGGTGCCAATATGAGACACAATCTTACAGCTATAATTTGATACATACCCTGCTCCTGAAACTGCAGTGCAATCACAGGCGGATAGATTTTGTTTTTGCTTGATGGCGGTTCTTTTGACCAACCATTAAAATAAACCGATTAAATTCATAAAATCAGGTACAGAAAGCTAACCTGCATCACATAAGTGATGCAGGCGCATTTCCGGATAAAGATTTAAAATCAGCGGATCGGAATACCGTATTGCAGACCACCTTTGGTCCACAATGCATTTATACCGCGAGCAATTTTCAACGGGCTGCCGGTACCGATATTACGTTCAAAAATCTCACCGTAATTACCGACATTTTTGATGATCTTTACAACCCAATCGTTTTCCAGACCAAGATCAACCCCGATTTTGGTTTCCGGTTCAGTTCCCAGAAGGCGTTTAATTTCCGGAGAATCCGACTTCTTCATTTCCTCAACATTTGCCTGCGTAATACCTGCTTCTTCAGCATTCAGAAGAGCATTATGTACCCAACGCGCGACATCTGCCCACTGGGCATCACCCTGCCGGACAACGACGCCAAACGGCTCTTTGGAAATGATTTCCGGCAGAACCATATGGTCGTCCGGATTGGAAAGCGACAAACGTACGCCATAAAGGCTGGACTGATCCGTGGTGTAGGCATCGCAACGACCACTATCATAAGCGGCATTCGCTTCCTCGATTTTCTCGAAGACCACCGGATTATATTCCATCTTATTGGCCTTGAAATAATCGGCCATATTCATTTCAGTTGTTGTGCCCGCCTGTACACAAATTGATGCACCGGAGAGCTGCAATGCTGATTTAATATCCGGAAGCTTCTTACTATTGACCATAAAACCCTGGCCATCATAGTAGTTCACACCGGCGAATTCCAAGCCGAGCGATGTATCACGGCTGATCGTCCAGGTGGTGTTGCGAATAAGAATGTCAATTTCACCGGATTGCAGAGCTGTAAAACGCTCCTTGGCATTCAACGGCGTGAATTTGGCTTTCGTTTTGTCCCCGAAAATAGCAGAAGCCACAGCGCGGCAATAATCCACGTCAAAACCGGACCATTCGCCTTTATCATTCGGCGCAGCAAACCCCGGAAGGCCTGTATTTGTACCACATTGTACAAAGCCTTTTTTCTTCACATCGTCCAATGTGCCAGCAACTGCCGCAGAGGTTGTAAAAGTCAAAGCAGCCAGACCGGCCAGTTTGAGGAAAGTTGACTTTCTCATATGATGCTCACCCTCTTTATCGTTAAACTTATAATCAGCATTCAAAAATCAATTTGCGCATTCAGTCTTATCTGCACGCAAGATTATTACGCCAAATAATTCAACTGCCTTAGCAGCCTGTATCCGGTTTTTACCGGACTTATCAGGTCGCTATCCGTACTGACAGCAACGGATGCCTATAAACTCCGTCTATCGAAAGCTATTATTTTCGACAGGTCAAGAGCACAAACACGGAAAAGTGTTCAGCCCCGACTATAGTCCTACGGTCTGCGCTTGAAAATCGACCTGCTTATATAGCGACCTGTTTGATTTTTCTTCTGATTTTGCTTTTGAGCTCCGGAAACAACTGCCCTTCCTGCAAAGAAAAAAGTATCCCCATCTGCGCCAGAAAACGAGCCAGAATCAAAGTTGTCACGGTGCCGACCATAAAACCGATCAGGACATCACTCGGATAATGTGCACGAACAAAAACCCGACTGACAGCGATTAATGCCAGAGCCGCATAAGCCGGGATCCGCAAACGCGGGAACCATAAACCAATCAGAGTAGCCAGTACCGCGGCTGTACATGCATGCCCCGACGGAAAGCTCACATAATGATAGCTGAAATCAAAAGGCTTGAAACCGAAAGGACCAACCGTATCAACAAGATGCGGACGCGGGCGCCCGACAATATATTTAGCAATATTGACGATGATTCCCGCGCTCAGGATTGCCGTAATGGTAAACATCGCATGATGCGCTATTGCACCCAAGCGGCAATAATAGTGCTGAATTTCCGGAACTTTAAGGCGAAACCCCTCCTGTGTCCGTACTCTGCTGCGCATAACGAACATTACGGCAATTGCCAGCACAGCAACAACAACATACGGAGCGGCCAAAACAAGATTTGTCACTTCCCGCAGCATCAGGAAAGGAGGCCAGTCCGATGCAACAGCCTGTCGCGACAGCGTAGCATCAAAGGGCAGTAAGACGACCGCGCCTATAATGGCAATGAGCACTAAAACGGTCAGAACCGATGGCCATAACTTGATTTCAGCGCTTGTTTTCTGTTCAGAATTCCGGCGCTTCATACCTGCCAGCCATGCCATTTTCAGTTCTGAAATTTCGCTTTTTAAACTCATCAACCACTCACAGTCACAACAAAGATGTCGGTTTGAATACAAATCTGAGGCAGTAATTTCTGTACCTTAGAAATTACTGCCTCAGATTTGTGCTTTAGGGAGAATAAAGCCCTCGGCAAAAAACAAGGATTATGCTCTAGTCCAGCTATCCGGTCTTATATCCAATCAGACAGGCATACAGAATCAAACAATATGTTGAAAAATATATGTTTTTCAACAAAAGGCTTCCGTATTTCTGCCTGCAAATATGAGACTCATTTATGAAAGTGCAGACTAACAAGCAGCAGGAGGCGTTTTTATGGTCAAATCAGGAAAACCGGCAGGAGATTTTGGAATCAACACAATGCTCGCGCATTGCGGCAATGATCCCTATGAATTTCACGGCTTTGTAAATCCGCCTGTCGTACGCGCTTCCACCGTGCTGTTCAAAGATGCTGAGACCATGGCATCCCAGAACCAGAAATATACCTATGGTACTCACGGCACACCGACGACAGATGCTTTATGCCAGGCCATTGATCAGCTGGAAGGCTCCGCCGGTACATTGCTCGTACCATCCGGCCTTGCTGCTGTGACAGTGCCTTTGCTTGCCTTCCTTGAATCCGGCGACCACGTCCTGCTGGTGGATACCATTTACAATCCGACACGCCGCTTTGCTGACTCAATGCTGAAGCGCCTCGGTATTGAAGTTGAATATTATCCACCACATATCGGTGGTGATATTGCTGGCCTGATCCGTCCTAATACCCGTGTTATTTTCACAGAATCACCGGGCTCCAACACATTTGAAATTCAGGACATTCCGGCCATTGTCGCGGTTGCCCGTGAACATGACATCATTACCATGATGGATAATACTTGGGCGACACCGCTATACCTCAAAGCGCTGGATTTCGGCATGGATATCAGTATCCATGCAGGCACCAAATATCCTTCCGGCCATTCCGATGTGCTGTTCGGCATGATTTCTTCCAATGAAAAATGCTGGAAGCGTCTGGAAGAATCCTACACCGCCCTTGGTATGTGCGTTAATTCCGATGATGCTTATCAAATTCTGCGCGGCTTGCGGACTATGGGGCTACGCCTCGACCATCACCAGCAAAGTGCATTGACCATTGCCCGCTGGCTGGAACAGCAGCCACAGGTTGCCCGCGTTCTGCATCCGGCGCTGGAAAGTCATCCCGATCATGCTTTGTGGAAACGTGATTTCAAAGGCGCCAGCGGTGTATTCTCTATCGTTCTTGCTTCCGGCGGCGCCGCAGAAGCCCATAAATTACTCGACAGTTTGCAGTTGTTTGGCCTCGGTTACTCATGGGGCGGCTATGAAAGTCTGGCCGTGCACGTTTATCTCGGCGATCGCACTGTTGCAGCACAGAGCTTTGAAGGCCCGGTGATCCGCCTGCAAATCGGTCTTGAAGATACTCAGGATCTGATCAACGACCTGAAACAGGGACTCACTCTTGCCCTGCCTCAGTGAAATGGTTTTTGTTTAAAAACACGGTGTAATCATCCGCAAAAACCGTAATCCATCAAAAGAGGAGACAAAACAATGCTTTTGTCTCCTCTTTTATAGTGTGACATTCATGCATTTTCGATCAAAACCGTTGTTTTGCCTCTTGCACTTCGGCACTTAAAATTCTAGACACACATTGTCCCTCGAGGATAACGGAGCGTAGCGCAGCCTGGTAGCGCACCTGATTTGGGATCAGGGGGTCGGAGGTTCGAATCCTCTCGCTCCGACCATGACAAATACTGATTTTTATAGTAATTTTTGTCTCTCGTTTAACAGACCAGCAAATCTGAAATTTGACGGTCGCTTTTGTGCCCTGAGGTATATGAATATGGTTGCCCGTATTTATCGTCCAGCCAAGACTGCCATGCAATCCGGTAAAGCTAAAACCGACGCCTGGCTGCTTGAATATGAGCCTGAAGTTGCCCGTAAAATTGAACCGCTGATGGGATACACCTCATCACGCGACATGAAGAGCCAGATTCGCATGAGCTTTGAGAGCCTTGAAGAGGCACTCGCTTATGCACAAAAATACGGCATTCCATACCGCATTCAAGAACCTAAAGAAGCCAATCGCCGCAAGGTCTCTTATACGGATAACTTCCGTTACGACCGTCAGCAGCCTTGGACACACTAATTAAAAATTACATCGAAAATTTGCGGTCCCGTAGCTCAGCTGGATAGAGCACCGGCCTTCTAAGCCGACGGTCACTGGTTCGAATCCAGTCGGGATCGCCATCTATTGCAGTGTTTTTTTAATTACGTTCTGCAATCTAATTGATACAAAGCTGTGCCGTAAAATGACATTTACCCTGTCATAAGCCGCCCTGCCCGCATTCCTATAATACTGATTATGCTTTTATGACTGTAGTTTCACTATGGTAACTCAGCACGTCGTGATAAAGTAACGTCTTCACAAAGATTGAAAAAATTTAACATCTAAAGCATTTATTATGATCAGCTACAGGCGCATTTTCTTTAAAGCATTCCTTACTGGTGCGCTGGCTTTGGCATTCACACTCATAATTACCAGTATTTTCGTCCCAATGATGGGAGGCCAGCTTGCAGGCGCCGGATTGGTCATGACAATTGTCTGCCCGTTGGCTACCGCAATTCCGATGTCTTCGCTCCATTACCTGAACACAGAACGTCTTCGTATTGCTAAAGATGAAGCACTCAGAGCACAAACGGCTCTGGAAAAGGCCAATACATTATTGCGAAAACTTGCCCGGGAAGACAGCCTGACGGGCGTTTTAAATCGCGCTACTTTTCTTGATGAACTGTTTCTGCTCAGTAAAAAAGGCCATTCAGGCGGTCTGCTCTTTATTGATCTGGATTATTTTAAAACCATTAATGACAATTATGGTCACGCAACCGGTGATGCGGCTCTGCGACGCCTCGGAACACTCTTAAAACGACTCACGACTGATAAAGCTATTACCGGCCGATTGGGTGGTGAGGAATTCTGTGTGTTCATTAAAAACGTTGAGGCAAAATACATTTATCAATATGCAGAAGAAATACGTGAAAAAATCAGCCTTTTACGTATTGTTGCAACGGACAATAAAAACATCCGGATTACAGCCAGTATTGGCATTACAATTTGCAAAGCCGGCTTTGACCCAGAACGCTCCCTCCTTGAGGCCGATGAAAAAATGTATTTGGCAAAGCGTCAGGGACGCAATCTAATTATTGCGTAAAAATCATTAGTTGCTTACATCACTTTTCCGTAAATATGTCTCCGCAATCGAGAGCAACATATTTTATACAGCGCAATAATATCAAAAGAGGCCCCTCATGGCTCAGAAAAACTCCTCTTCCCGCTCTTTGGTTTTGACTGTTGTTGGTGCCCTCGCTCTGGCAAGCGGTCTGTATCTGCAATTAGGCACAAGTGCAGTGTCATCCGCAGATCAGCAGCGCTGTGAGAAAATCGTACTCGACACCTACGGCAATAGCGAAGAAGCAAAAAACGCATTGCTGCCAAAATGCAATGAACCGGGCATGGTTGCGATGATGGATGCCAAGGCCAACAATTCAAGCGCAGCCAGTGCTGCACAATCCATTGCTTCCGCCAACCAATCTGATATCGGCTCTAATGCGCTGAATTTCGGCTTGATCGGTGCAGGTATCGGCCTTCTGCTGGGCGGTATCGGCAGTCTGCTGCGTCGTAAGAAATAAACCTGCCGTGTCAGGCCGACGAGCCCATTACCTTTTGTATCTCCGGATAAATCCCAAGCGTTTTACCGGAGTACAAATGTGTTTTTTACTGCTCGGCATGTCCTGCTCAGCTCTGTGGCCGCTAGCGGCCACAGCACAGGATTCCCCGCAATCCTGCGCAACAATCAAGGCACCACTACAAAGACTGGCTTGTTTCGATACGTTTTCCCCTGAAGTTCAGGCAGCGGCCTCTGAGCAAAGCTGGCATATCGAAGAAACATCTTCCCCCATAGATGACAGTCCGAAAATAGCTGGTGTTTTGCTACCAAAAGGCAGTGAAAAGAAAATCGTCACCCTTGATACAATTGCCTTAGGGCTACGTTGCCATAATAACATCACTTCAATCATCATCATGACCGGGACATCGGCAACGTCTGAAACGGCAAAGATTTCTTACACCCTCAATAACAATTCAGCACAGCACGCCTATTGGGAGCGCTCAGCGAATTTCCTGTCTGTTGGCTTATGGGCTGCTGATGAAGCCATTCCATTTATCAAGCAATTGAAAAACAATAGCATCTTAACAGTCAAAATTGACAATCCGCCTGTTGAGGCCGCCTTTGATCTGGCAAATGTAGAAGCCCTGACCGATAAAATTTCCCAAGCCTGCCATTGGCAATAATGCCCTACTCGCATCAGAAACCTATTGCAGATATGATCATTTCAGCTCAGAAATACTGAATGCAAATCACAACAGAATGTCCAATCCTATGGCTACAGCTCTCCTGATTATTGATGTTCAAAATGCAATTCTTGCCGGAAAAGCACAAGCACCAAGGCAAGCAGAGCTGGATGCAGCGCTTGATGATACAGTGCTGCGTTTACAGGATCTTCAGAGAAAAGCCCGTGAAACCGGCCATAGTGTTATCCTTATCCAACATGATGGCCCGAGCGGTTACCGGCTTGAGAAAGGTACAACCGGTTGGGAACTTCGTGCCGAAATTGCGGCTCAAGGCAATGATGTCATTATCCATAAAAACAGTTCAGACTCATTCTTTGAAACAAACCTCGACGATCATCTCAGGCAGAACGGGATCACTCATCTGATCATCGGCGGCTGCATGACGCAATTCTGCGTGGATACAACAGTCAGACGAGCTGCTTCCCTCGGATATGACGTCACCCTCATCGCAGACGGCCATATGACTGCAGATTCTGAACATTTAACTTATTCAGATATTATCAAACATCATAATGAAACACTTAACGGTTTTAATGCTGGTGCAGCAATGATCACCGTAAAGCCCGCAGCTGACATTACGTTCTAAATCAGAATATTAAACTGCCTGCCTGATATTTTCCGGCAAGCACTCTCTCTCAGCATCAAGCACCTCAGAAAACCAGTGAGATGCCTGCAACAGGGCCATGCTGTGTGACATTCCATTTAAATCTATGATCGAGTACATCACCACCATCATAATTCTGATACAGCGCCCTGTAACCGAAACGCAGCAATGCCGGCTGATTTAAAATGTGTGTACGATAACCGAGATAGGCCTGCCCCTGCGCACTCAAATCAGTACCTGCACCAAAACCGCCAATATCTGCTTCGGCAAAAAAGTTCCACCGGTCATTCAAATCCGTTTGCATACGTGCGCCAACAAAGGGATATGTCCATTGCAGCTTCCGGCTTTCAGACCAGCGATCAAACATAAAATCAACCTTCAGCTGCGTCCAGCGCAGGCCGACAGTCGGTTCGAATGCAAAGAGCTGCTGCCCGCCAAAAACCGTCTCCCCACTCAACGGCATTTCATAAAGCCGCCAGAAAGCGCCCGCTGACAGGCTGGTCGAGATGATATCGGCCCCCAAAGTCTGGCTGTGAAACGACATAGACTGGCTGGTTTTGGTATATTGCCCGTCGAAGTAAACACCCCACTGACCATTGGTAACCTCAACATTACCCATAGCACTGAAATCCAGATTTTTGAAAATATCTGAAAAAGGGACATCAATATCTGTACGGCGCCCAAGAATATTCGCATGTCCGTTTAGGGATGCCGCCCAAATATAAGGACTGACTATCACCCTCCAGCGCCGCTCATCAAATTTAGGAATATTCTGCGAAACAATAATATCGGCAGATAGTACATGCCCACTCACAAGGGTTGCTGCACTGAACAACGAAACGAAAACTATACTTTTCAAATCATTTACTGACAAAAACGTCATACTTTTGCCATCCCTCAATAAGTATTTACTATTAAACGATAAATCCAGAATAAATATATTTACATCTTGTAAACTTAAGTAAATAAAATCAAGATTAAATCTAAACCATCAAGAGAATTTTCATCTCTGAATTACAAACTGCATGTTAGAGAATCGTGTCATTTCCTTAGAAGGAGTATCCTTTTGAACTCGTGTCTCCCGAACTTCCTCAAGAATAAGTTTTTTAAATCTGCGACAGCGCTAACAGTAATCGCCGCAGTTTCCGCTCCGTATGCGGCTGCTGCTTGCACAAGTTTCCTGTTGCCGACCACCGATGGCAGCGGCGTTTATGCCCGCACCATGGAATTCGGTATGGAGCTGAAATCCAATGCGCTGGTTATTCCACGCGGCTTCACGCTGCGCAGTACCGGGGCGGATGGCAAGCCAGGCAAAAGCTGGAAAGGCAAATACGGCGCGATCGGTATGAACGCTCTTGGGGAAGCCACACTTGTTGATGGCATGAATGAAAAGGGTCTTGCAGGCGGAATTCTGTACTTCCCTGAATTTGCCGGTTATGCGGACGGTACGAAAACTGATCCGGAAAAGTCTCTGGCTCCGTGGGATGTACTGAGCTGGATTTTGACGAATTTTGCCACGATTGAAGAAGTAAAAGCGGCAATCGGCGACATCAGCGTTATTAATCTGGTACATCCGGAAATGGGAATTGCCCCGCCGGTACATTATACAATTCACGATGCATCGGGTAAGTCACTGGTTATTGAACCGGTTGATGGCAAGCTCAAAATTTATGACAATCCGGTTGGCGTCATGACCAACTCGCCATCCTTTGATTGGCACCTGACCAATTTGCGCAACTATCTGAAAATGTCTGCCATAAATGCAACTCCTATCACAATCGGCGGTGAAAAATTCACCCAGTTGGGACAAGGTTCCGGACTTATGGGTGTTCCCGGTGATTCAACACCGCCGTCCCGCTTTGTCCGAGCCACGGCCTATGTGCAGACAGTCGCAAAAGAAGCAAGCGGCACAGACAGTGTTCGCCTGACCGAGCATATTCTCAACAATTTTGATATGCCAAAAGGCTGGATTCAGACAGGCAAAGACTCTCCTATGCCATTGGAATATACGCAATGGTCAACAATTGCAGATCTGAAAAACCAGAAATACTATGTCAAAATGTATGACGATCAGGTGTTACGCGAGATCGATATTAAAAAATTTGACCTGAACGCCAAAGATTTGAAAAAGGCTGTTCTAGCAACAAAACTGGAAGCACCGGCAGTTGAATTTGCCAAGTAAACAATAAAAAACCGGAGCTTTAAGGCTCCGGTTTTTATCACTTTATTTCATTTATCAATCCAAAACATAGCAGCTTTTAGCTTTACCGCGATCCGGATCACCGAATGTGCGATTATCACAACGCACACCATTGCGGAATTCGCGCTCTACATAACGGTCTGTTGTACCATAACGTACACGCTTACGGCCTCCGAAATCACAATATTGGCCTTCACGGGCGCAACGCTGCCACTGACGACGATCATCACGGCCGCGACCATAACCGCCATTGCCATAATCATGACGTCCGCGACCATAATCATCGCGTCTGCGGTCATCGCGGTCACGATAACCGCCACGGTCACGTCCGTCATAACGCACAACGTAAGAGCAGGCTTTAGCGGAACCGCGCGCAGGATCACCGAATACAGAGTTCGAACAGCGTACTTCCGGCTGATTAATAAAACGGGATGTTACACGTCTTCCGTTACCGTAGATAACTTCTGTCGGATAAGGAATACGGCACACACCGCCTTCTTTGGCACATACCTGAACCTCCTGAGCCGAAGCAGAACCGGTATCAAGCGTATAAATTCCGGCTGCGAAAGCCAGAAACAGCATAATGCGGGACAATCCTGTCGCAATCGACGCTGTGTTCATTTTAGTTCCCTTCTTGTATGAGCCTTGCTCATGATGAAGCTTAATTAATCAGGTCAGGTGCGTCCCGACATCAAAAAAAAGCCAGGCCAAATCACCAAAATCTGTGCAGCAATATATGCTCTTGGCACTGTTTCTAGAATACGGAATTTGAACGGGAAATGAACAATCTCATCACTCTCTGTTCCCGTATGAAATGATAATAAAATTTATTAATCCGCGATGATTATGATGCAGATCAGAATATCAGTCCGCAGGAATGCCCTCCCTCATGAAACTAACGTCCCATATCCTGATTTATTCCCTCGCAGCACTTGCCGAAATTGCAGGTTGTTTTGCATTCTGGGCATGGTTGCGTCTGGACAAGTCCGTCTGGTGGTTGTTACCTGGCATTGTTTCACTGATCCTGTTTGCCGTTTTACTCACCTTCATTGATGCAGAAGCAGCGGGGCGTGCCTATGCAGCCTATGGCGGTATTTACATCATCGCCTCACTGTTATGGCTGAAACTGGCAGAAGATTTCTCTCCCGATAAATGGGACATTGCAGGCGGATTACTGGCACTTGCAGGAGCGGGTATTATTATATTCGGACCACGCAGTTAACCTCAATATTATGATCCCTTAATATTACGAACATAAATTAAGCTTCTTTTGAGGAAATACGGAAACAGATCATTTCTTAAAGCGATCAGTTTTAAGAAACTTAGTAAGCATTTCATAATCCAGCTTAACAGGTTCTGTCTTATGCAATCCATGAAAGAAATGAGCCGGTATCAGGCACGTCGCCGTGTTGCAGTAGCCGTTATTATTGCCCTGCTCTTCCTTGCATTACTATTTGTGCGTTCGGCCTGGTCGAGCGGCATTCACGAATATATTGAAGCCTTCGGCCTCGGCTTTATTGTTGTCGCTATTCTCGGACGTATGTGGTGCACCCTCTATATTGGCGGGCACAAAGGCGCTCAAATTATCCGCACCGGCCCCTATTCTCTGAGCCGCAATCCGCTTTATGTTTTCAGTTCCATCGGCGCATTTGGCATTGGTTGTCTGACCGGCAGCCTGGGCGTGGCAGTCCTGCTTGCTATTGCCTGCTATGTTACCTTCCTGTTCGTTATTCTGGCAGAGGAAGGCTACCTCGAGAATAATTTCGGACAGCCGTACCGCGATTATAAACGTGATGTACCACGCTTTTTCCCTCGTTTTTCTGGCTATCAGGATGTTGAAAGCCTGACCGTTCGCCCTAAAATGCTCTACAATACGTTCTTTGATGGTCTGGTGTTTTTTGTCGCCTTCCCATTTTTTGAAACAATTGAGCATCTGCAAACTGCCGGTTTCATTCCGATCCTGTTTTACACCTACTAATCCGGATAAAATAAAACCCGCCATTCGCATGGCGGGTTGATCATGATCAGAGCGACATGGCATTACATCGTCGCCTTGCCGTCTTTCTCTTCTTCAAAGGTAATAGCAACATCGGCATTGGCAGACAGGCGGACTTTGTTGCCCTCAACATCAGCAACCAACCCCAGTGAAATATAGTGATGGTGCTTGTGATGCGCGCCTGCTCCGCTGTCCTTTTTGGTCAGTTTAATCCGGTCACCGTCGATATGATCTACCGTGCCGACATGAACACCATCTGCACCGATAACTTCAAAATGTTCTTTGATCTTGGCAGTATCAACCATTGCTGTATCTCCTGTTTCAAAGCTGTTCAGAGGAACTCTGTTTTAAAGTAACGCAGCAATCCTATATTCGATGCAGGTTTTTGGAAATAATTTTATAAAGCCAGCTTCATGCCTGCATGGCTGGCCTTAAAGCCGAGTTTTTCATAAAAACGGATCGCATCATAGCGTGTTACATCCGTATGCAGCTGAACCAGACCGCAGCCCTTTTCCCTGCAGGCTGCAATTACCCATTGCAGCATTTTCTCGCCAAGTCCCTGCCCACGGAAAGCCGCAGCAATGCGCACACTCTCCACCTGCCCGCGCCACATGCCGAGCCTCGACAGCCCCGGAATGAAACTTAGCTGCAAACAACCGGCGATTTCACCATCACACTCCACCACCAGCAGAAACTGGTTCTCGTCGCGCTCAATTGCAGCGAAAGCGTCAAGATAGGCATTATTCAGAGGAAGCGACGGATCTTCGCGACTTGCGCCCAGAACATCATCAGCCAGCATTGCGATAATCGCGGTGAGATCGCGCGCCTCAGCACGCCGGAAAACAGGTTGCATATCTTCCCCTCCATTTGTCAGATATCTGCCTGTCTATAACATTTGCGAGCCAAAAGCGTGAAGAGCGCACAGCAAATATGCTGCCTGTGCGCTCTTCAGCGTCAAATCATTTGATGATGTGCCAGTTACCGCCGACACCATCGCCTTCCGTGTCACCGGCCTTTTTATCTTTAATATAGGTGTAAACCGGCTTGCCGTTATAAGCCCACATATCCTTACCGTCAGTGGCTTTTACCTTCGACCATGGGGCGGCCGCTTTCACCTTGGCAGAGGCGTGATAAGCCGGCCAGATTTTCAAACAAGCGGCATCACAGCTGGACGTGCCGTTTTTATCTTTATCAAAAGTATAAAGCGTATGGCCTGCCGCAGTGGTGAGGATTTTACCACTGGGAGTCTCTGTCATTTTTCCATGGCCGCCAGCCAAAGCCTCGGCCACTTGCTCTATTTTTGCTTCACTCTTCGTTGCAGAGCTTTGCGCTGCCAAAACCGGCGCAGCTGAAAGTCCCAGAACACTTAATGCCAAAACAAGCTTTTTCATTTTGTCTCATTCGCTCCATAATGTCCTCAGCGCTTCTTTCTTATGTAAATCACAGCGATAGAGGACTGGTTAAATTGGGAGCGGCCAGCATTGGTCGCAGCAAAAATGCTGCGCCTGCTTCGGGACAGTTTCTGGCCGAATTTGTGCCGAAAATAAGTTATTTTATCCGCGACACCCGGAACAAAAGGTGAGCATAGTAACCAAATACGAAGATTCAGGCGGTAGCTTGAGTACAAGCAGATTCGAAATATTCAGCTTGGTTCAGTGCATCTGAATGCTGACCGGTATAAAGGCGCAGACATATGGCTCCGAGAAAGTCTACCTCCCGCAAGAAACGCCCCGTCCGTGGCAAAAGCTCCGGCCAGTCGGCCGCTGCGGTTGTTACAGTCGGCGCAATTGTTGCACTTGGTGCGGCAGCTCTTTGGGCAACTTCACAAAGCCGCAGCCCGACAGCAAGCGTTTCCGGCTTATTTCGCTCAAACAGCGGCAGCTCTGTAGCACGTACAAATCCGCCTGCGCCTAAGACCAGCACGCCATCATCAGAGCGTAAAACCGCTCAGGCTCAGGCTCGTACGCCGGAAGTCACAGCACCTGCACCAATCCGCAGGCCACAGGTGAATGTCGGCGAGCAAAAACAAGTTGCCATGCTCGCACCACGTGTTGAAAGCAAACCGGCACCACAGATCATTCCGCCAAAACCTGCCGCGCAATCCGCTATGCCCGCTTTGCCACCGGTCGGCAGAACCACACCGGATGATAACAGCCGCCATGCCAGCGGTGCCTTCAAAATTCCTAAAGCCATTGTTGCCAAACAAGCTCTGACAATCCGTGAAAAAGCATGGGATCAGGCCAAAACTGTCGGTCGCGTGGAAAAAGGGCGTGAAATGCGCTCCTATGCCAAAGTCGGACGCTGGCATCGTGTGGTTGTGCCATCCACCAATATTATCGGCTGGGTGCAGGAAGATCAGCTGATCTTCAAAAATCAGCCAAGGCAGGCCGCCGCTTCCCGTGCTGTAGCACCGCAGCAATCGGCGATTACCACAGGCTCAATCCGTCCTGCGCCGAGCTCAAAGACCACCAGCGACAAGCCGCAAAATACCGGCTTAATCGCTCCGGTCTATCCGCAGCAGCCGGTTGGCAAATAATCTATACGGAAAATCAGTCTTCAGAAGAGCTTTCAGGTAGTGCATTTGCCATTGCCTGAAAAGCCTGCGTCGCCAGCGCTTTGGTAATACGGCTTTTCTGCTGCAATGCCATATGGTCAAGCAAATCCACCAGCACAATCACACTGTCCAGCGAGCGCTCAACACGGCTGACAATATAGCTGATCACGGCCGGATCAACACTGACCTGACGATCCGCAAACAGCTTATAAATCACAGTACTCAGCAGATAATCATCCGGCTCGGAAATATCGACAATCGTCACTGCTTTCAGACGGGAAATCAGATCGGGCAGCGAGACGTTCCACTGCGACGGCTGCAATTGCGAGGTCATCAGCAATGATGCCTGCGACTGCCCCTTCTCACAACTTCCCGCAGTCTGACGGATAGTGTTAATCAGATGAAACAGGCCGGTTTCGTCAAAATCTTCCGCACCGATATCGTCAATCAGCACCGGACGCTGTGCTGCAATTTCCAGTGACTGCGCATCAATATTGTGGGGATCGAGAATGGCAGCATCATTCTGACTGCGCCAGATGGCGGCCAGATGGGTTTTTCCGGCACCGGCAGGGCCGACAAGCAATGCCACAGGCGACGGCCAGTCCGGCCAGCGATCAATCAGATCAACTGCCGCACGGTTCGATCCGGTGACAACCAGATCATCGCGTGTGAAGCCCGGCTCATGCTGAAGAATGAGCGGAATTTGTCGGTGCTCTGCAGACATAATTACCCAAAGTTCCGTCCCACATTATTTGCTTTCAGGACGGTGTTTAAGCTGTACTCAATTTTGTGCCTCTTGCGCGATATTCGCATATGCGCGGCCAGATAACAGCAGTAGCTGCTTTGCTGCAGTTAGAAAAGCACAACCGGCGCGTTTGCGCCGGTTGTTCAACCTTATCCCCGTGACACACATGCCTGTGGATAGACCTGTTGAAAACTTTATCTCAGTTCCCGCCGTTACTGCTCTTATAGAGCGGAGACTCCAGATAACGGCTGATTACAAAGCGTACCAACACTCCGACAGCAGCGGCGGCAGGAACGGCGATCAGCATTCCCGTAAAGCCGAGCAGCGAACCAAACGCGAAAAGCGCGAACATCAGCCAGACCGGATGCAAGCCAACGGATTTACCAACCAGTTTTGGCTGCAGGATATTGCCTTCGATAAACTGCCCTGTGAAGAACACACAAGCTACAATAACAACCATGATCCAGTCCGGCCAGAACTGCACCAACGCCACGCCAATTGCCAGCACCAGACCGACGATAGACCCGATATAAGGGATGAAGCTGATCAGACCGGCGAATAAACCGATCAACAGGCCGAAATTCAGTCCGGTCAGTGTCAGGCCAATCGCATAATAAGTACCGAGGATAAGGCACAAAGTACCCTGCCCGCGGATAAAGCCGGCAATCGCCTCGTTCATCTCACGAGCAATCTGGCGCACGGTTTTTACGTGATCGCGCGGCACCCATGAATCAATCGTATCAACCATACGATCCCAATCGAGCAGCATGTAGAAAGCCACCACCGGTGTCACCACAAACAGACCTGCAAGATCGATCAGCGATTTGCCGGAATTCCACAATGATTGCAGCAATGTGGTGAGGAAGCTCGCGCCCTGCTTGAGGAAGCTGCTTAAGTTATCCTGAATGACTGTGCTGTTCATGCCGAGATATTTTTTCAGCCATTCCGAATCCTGATGCGCGATCAAAGCCTGAAGCTGGGTAAAATAGCCCGGGAATTTGGAAATGAACTCAGCCATCTGCGTAACCAGCACAGGCACGATGATGATCAGCCCCAGAACCAACACAACGACAAAGGTAATCAGAATGACGCAGGTTGCCAGCAAACGCGACATACCAAAGCGCTCAAGCCAGTCTGCCACCGGATCCAGAAAGTAAGCCAGAGCCAAACCAGCCACAAAAGGCAGCAAAATTGAACTGAAAACAGTCAGGAACAACACGAATATAATCGTCGCAAACAGCCAGAAAAATGCCTGTTTACGCATGCTCGCCCCGATCGCGGTGACCTGAACATCCAGCCGCACCTCATGCTCGCCCGCAGGAACAACAACCTGTTGTTCTGTTGTCGACACTAACGCCTCACCTTTCGTATGCGCTGTACGTGATGACGGCGCCTTAGGGGGAGTGCTCGCTGATTTGCTCATATAAAACCGCCAATGGATTAAAAATTTTGAATATGTCGCGCCATCACAACTGGTCAAGATGCTTAGCGATCACTCAATTTTGAGAACCAACAGATCGCCGGACAGACCAACCGGCTGCGACATTTGCTCTGCTCCACTCATAACACGGTGTTTATCAGTTAAAAATGACGAAAGATGCTTGCGGATAAAGTAATCTCGTGTCATTGCGCCTGCTTGAAGCATTAACCGCAGCCTGCCCTGCCGTTCTTCCATCGGCCTTACGGCTCTGCGCTGTGTATCGGGAGCTACCAATGCCACAGTCGAAAACCCCATCCAATTCAACCGCTGACGCGAAAAATGGCCTGACCTATGCCGATGCCGGTGTGGATATTGATGCAGGCAACAGCATGGTCGATAAGATCAAGCCACTGGTACGCTCCACGCGCCGTCCGGGCGCAGATGGTGAAATCGGCGGTTTTGGCGGCTTGTTCGATCTTAAAGCAGCCGGTTTTAAAGATCCGGTTCTGGTTGCTGCCAATGACGGCGTTGGCACCAAGCTGAAAATCGCTATTGATGCAGACCGCCATGACACTGTTGGTATCGACCTCGTTGCAATGTGCGTCAACGATCTCGTAGTACAGGGCGCAGAGCCGCTGTTCTTCCTCGATTATTTTGCTACCGGCAAACTTAACCCAGAACAGGGTGCGGCGATTGTTAAAGGTATTGCCGAAGGCTGCCTGCAATCCGGTTGTGCACTGATCGGCGGCGAAACTGCTGAAATGCCGGGCATGTATCGTGACGGCGACTATGATCTGGCCGGTTTTGCCGTTGGGGCGGCTGAGCGTGGTCAATTGCTGCCTGCCGGTGATCTGGAAGCCGGTGATGTTATTCTCGGCCTTGGTTCTTCCGGTGTTCACTCCAACGGCTTCTCGCTGGTGCGCCGCATTGTCGAAATGTCCGGCCTTGGCTGGCAGGATGCTGCACCTTTCGCAGCCGGTCAGACACTTGGTGAAGCTCTGCTCACCCCGACCCGCATTTATGTAAAATCCCTGCTCTCCGCTATCCGCTCAACCGGTGCGATCAAGGCGCTGGCACATATTACCGGCGGTGGTTTCCCTGACAATATTCCGCGCGTTCTACCTGAAACACTGGCAGCAGAAATCAATCTTTCCGCCATTTCGGTTCCGGCTGTTTTCTCATGGCTGGCCAAAACCGGCGGCGTTGAAGCACATGAAATGCTGCGCACTTTCAACTGCGGCGTCGGCATGATTGTTGTTGTACCGGCTGACAAGGCAGAACTCGTTGCCGAAACACTGAAGGCTGAAGGTGAAACTGTTGTCACGCTCGGCCGTATGATTGCACGTGATGCAGATCAGCAGGGTGTTGTCTATCAGGGTACACTCTCCCTATGAGCCCTGCCCCTGTAGCTCCGCGTAAACGGGTCGTTATTTTTATCTCGGGCGGCGGCTCCAATATGGAGACGCTGATCCGTGCGGCACAGGCTCCGGATTATCCGGCAGAGATTGTTGCTGTATTTTCAGACAAGCACGATGCAGGCGGCCTTGCGAAAGCTCAGGCCGCAGGTATCACCACCTATGTTCACGCCCGCAAAGACTACAACTCTAAAGAAGCGCATGAAGATGCCATTCTTGAGCAACTGGCACAGATCGCACCGGATATTATTTGTCTTGCAGGCTATATGCGCCTGCTTTCCCGCCGGTTTATTGCGCCGTTTGCGGGACGTATTCTCAATATCCATCCATCGCTGCTGCCGCTGTTTCCGGGTCTGCACACACATCAGCGTGCGCTTGAAGCCGGCATGAAACTAGCCGGATGCACCGTGCATCTGGTGACCGAAGGTATGGATGAGGGCCCGATACTGGCACAGGGTGCAGTAGCTGTTCACAATGATGACACAGCAGACTCACTTGCGGCACGCGTTCTGATCGCAGAACATCAGCTTTATCCGCAGGCTTTACGTCATTTCGCAGCCGGTACGGCACCGGAAAAACATGACAATTTGGCAACACAGGTGCTGATTAGTGTTTGACAAAATGACAAATTGTTAAATTTCCCTTAACGTGCCACGATATTGCCCTAAATGAACGAATATCACGTTCTTGCTGTTTGGCGACAATCATATGATTCCCGTCAGTGATGATTTTCAGGCAGCATATTTTCAAGCGATCTAACGCTTTTAAACCTTGTAACGATGTGCATTTTCCGAAGATGGTTTTCATCCTCCCGATGCACACTTAAAGAATAAGAAAAGGAAGATATCATGTCTCTCCGTAACTCAGTTGCTCTTATGGCTGCTTTTGCCGCCGGTACTTTTGCTGTTTCCGCATCAGCTGCCGACATGGTCTCCTCCCGCAGCGCCGTTACCCAGCCTCGCTCGGAAGTCGGCGTTCTGACCTGCGATTTCCAGCCATCGATCGGCGTCATCATCGGCAGCCGTCAGGAAATGGATTGCGTGTTCCAGCCTTCAAAGCGCGGCGCACCTGCTGAGCGTTATTCCGGCCAGATCACCAAAATCGGTGTTGATGTCGGTTTCTACAATGGTGGCCAGCTCGCATGGGCTGTATGGGCACCAACAGTTCGCCCTGAAGGCGCTCTGCGCGGCAGCTATGTCGGCGCATCTGCCAATGCCACAATCGGTATCGGTGCAGGCACCAATGTTCTGACCGGCGGCACATGGAAAAACATTTCCCTGCAGCCGATCTCCATTCAGGGTCAGAAGGGCCTGAATGCTGCTGTTGGCCTGTCGAACTTCCGCCTGAAATACGAAGGCTAAGTTTTAGCTCTCGAATTTAAAAAGCCCGCGCTGTCACCAGCGCGGGCTTTTTTGTTTAGAAAAAACTTAAGCTGCTTACGGCCTTCTGATCTGAAATCCGGTCTTACTTTGCTCGAAGCCTACATCCTGATAGAATTTCAGTGTAGACGCTTGATTAGAACCTGTCATCAACATGACCTTATAACAACCAGCCAACCATGCCGCCTCAACCGCAGCATGCAGCACTGCCGTTCCCAAACCTTGTTTACGATAATCAGGATGCGTCACAACATTCTCAATCAGAGCATAAGGCGCACCAATACGCGTCAAATTCGGAATCACAATCAAACTGCAAGTCGCAACAGGCACCTCACCTTTACAAGCAACGAAAATATCGCTGTACGGATAGCGCTTTAACATTTCCCAGTGTTGCAAAGCCTCGCTTAGCGGTATCTCGGTATTATCCGCATCCAGATAGCGATAAAGCCTCTGCAAATGCGGCATATCACTTTCAGTCAAGGTTCTGACAAGCATCAGAATACTCCCGCAATCTAGAGCGATTTCAGTTAATATTGAACCGTTGAAACCGCTCTATCTTTTTATGATTACGCGCATTTTGTTCCGAAAACCGCTTCACACTTTTCGAAATGCGCTTTAAGCTGCTTGTGCCGCTTGATCCTCGCAAGGCCGGATCCAGACTTTGATATCGTGGAAAGCCGTGCCGCCATGGGGTGCCGCCGCATCTGCGCCTGTGAGAATATTGATCCCCTCACCGCCTTCAAAGGAAGAATTCGGGAACAGACCTTCCGAGACGACAACACCACGGCGCAGTTTCTTGGCGCCGCCAGCGAGTTGTATTTTCACATGCAGAACCAGCGCACCGCGTTCATTGCCGATCTCGACCCGTGCGCCGTCAGCAAGACCCAGTTCTGCGGCATCGTCATCGCGGATCAGCAATTGCGGGCGCACTTCTTTAGCAAGCGATGTCGGTGTTTCACTGAAACTGGAATTCAGGAAATTATGAGCCGGTGATGTGGTCAGCTTGAACGGATGCTGCGGATCAGCCTGTTCATTGACTTCCCAATAATCCGGAAATTCCGGCATGTCCGCAAACGGTCCCTGCAATCCCATAGCTTGCGGCGGACGATCCGGCGAAGTCTGCTTCTGCCAGTCAACACGGAAACGGAACTTACCATCAGGCCATGCAAAACCATTGAGATAATGCGATGTCTCAAAATCCGGCTGCTTGTCCAGCCAGCGTTGCTGCCGCATGGTTTCAAAATCCGGCATATTGCTTTTGGTCAGCAGATTATCCACTAGCTGGCGTGCAGACAGGTTGAAACCGGCCATATGGCCAACACCTAAGCGATTGGCCAACTCATTGAGCACATAGAGATTTTCCCGTGCTTCACCTGCGGCCTCAATCAGTTTGGCACCCAACAACACATGCTGCTGGCCACCGCCACGATAAATATCGTCATGTTCCAGAAACATAGTGGCAGGCAAAACCAGATCAGCCATTTTCGCCGTATCAGTCATGAATTGCTCATGCACGACAGTAAACAGATCATCACGCATAAAGCCCTGATGCACCAGACGCTGCTCCGGTGCCACATTGGCCGGATTGGTGTTCTGGATCAGCATCGCAGTGACCGGCACGCCGCCATAAAGCGCTTCACTATCACCGGTCAGTACACGGCCGATCTTGGACTGATCCAGCGCACGGATTGACGGATCAGCGAAAGCAGAACCTTCAATCTCGGATTTGTCCATGCCGAAAATACCGGAATTGGAATGGAAAGCGCCACCGCCTTCAAGCGCCCATGCGCCGGTAACCGCAGCAATACAGGACGCCGCATGCATATTCACCGCGCCATTCCGTTGACGGGAAAAACCATAGCCTAAACGGAAATATGTGCGCTTTGTCGTCCCCACCAGTCGCGCAAAAGCTTCGATATCCTCAACGCAAACACCGGTAATCGCCTCTGCCCATTGCGGTGTGCGGTTTTGCAGATGTTGCTCCAGCTCTTTGGGCGCATCAGTATAGCGGTTGAGATAATCCCAGTCGGCCAGCCCGTCACGGAACAGCACATGCATCACAGCGCAGGCGAAAGCGCCATCTGTGCCGGGTTTCAGAACAATGCCGATATCGGCCTGACGGACAGTTGCCGTCTCATAAACATCAATCGCAACAATCTTTGCACCGCGCTCTTTGCGGGCGCGCGCCGCATGGGTCATCACATTGACCTGCGTGGCCGCAGCATTGGTGCCCCAAATTACTACACAATCCGATTTGGCAATCTCGCGCGGATCGGGGCCACGCAAGGCACCGGTACCGGCCATATAACCGGTCCATGCCAGATTGGTGCAGAAGCTGGAAAACATGTTCGAGTATTTTTTGGCATAACGCAGCCGGTTGATAGAATCGCGCTGTGCCAGCCCCATCGTCCCCGCGTAATAATAAGGCCAGACAGTCTCAGAGCCGTATGTTTCCTCAGCTTTGAGAAACTTCTCTGCGGTCAGATCCAGTGCATCCGCCCAGGAAATCTCCTGCCATTCGCCGCCGCCTTTAGCACCTTTACGGATCAGCGGTTTCAGCAACCTGTGAGGATGATGCACACGCTCGGCATAACGGGCAACTTTGGCGCAGATAACCCCTGCTGTATAGCTATTGTCCTTCGCTCCGCGAATACGCCCGATCGTATGGCTGTCGAGAATTTCCACATCGAGTGCACAGGTGGACGGGCAGTCATGCGGACAGGCCGAATGGCCGATTTGGGGCGTTGCGCGCAGCGTCATGGACGTATTCCTGAAAAGTCATATTGCAACAGAATAGCAAAAATGGTTTGCGACGATATAAGCCAATTCCGCACAGTTACAATCAGGTTTTACAGCGGTCCCGTTAAGACTGAATCGTCGGAACCGCTGTAACTATTTATTTTACGCATTATCCAACGCCAAACCGCCTCGCACTTTGGCTCACAAATGCTCTAACTCAGCCGCATCATCATTGTGCCGCCGACAATCAGAACCGCCCCCAGCAAGCGCTGAATACTGATTTTCTCACGCAACAGAACCAGCGACAGGATCACACCAAACAAGATTGAAGTCTCCCGCAAGGCGGCCACCATCGCCACCGGCGCCATGGTCATCGCCCAAAGTGCCAGCCCGTAGGAACCAAGCGTACCTACACCACCAATAATCGTCAGGTGTCCGCGCTTTTTGATATGTGTGAGCAGATGCCCGCAATAATGCCAGATACCCCAGCTTACCACCGGTATCGCATTAAACAAAAATGCCCAGAGCACATAGGACACCGCATTACCGGATAAACGCACACCAACCGCATCAACCAGCGTATAGCCGGCGATAAACAGCGCATTGATCAGCGCAATGATAACTGTGCGGCTGTTACGACCAGCGGCAAGTGCCTGAGAGCGGCCAAGTGCCATTACCAGCACGCCGCCGGAAATCAGGCCGACAGACAACCATTGCATTGAGCCAAGCACTTCGCCGATCAACGGTCCTGATATCATTGCTACCAGCAAAGGCGGTGTACCGCGCATCAATGGGTAGGCAAGGCTCATATCACCATTGCTATAGGCCGCAGCGACCAGAAACATATAGATGATCTGAAACACCGTAGAGGTGAACATATAGGGCCAGCTGGCGGAGAGTGGCAGCGGCACAAAGGGCAAAAAAACCAGCGCAATCAGTCCTGCCGAACCACTCACCATGACAGCGCTGAGATATTTATCCGTCCCGGATTTGACAATCACATTCCAGCTCGCATGCAGCAAAGCACCGAAGAGAACGATCAGAACGACAAAACCAGACATGATATCACCGGATTATTATAAAGCCGGATGAAAAAGCAGAATCTATTCACTGCATATCCGGTATGCTGGTTATGGCATAATCATGCCCGAACAGATATATGCCATGAGATATTACAAAACATGATGCTCTGAATTCTCAGGATCATGCTTGCAAAGACTAGAGCCGGATTGAACTGAATATGAATTATCGTCACGCCTATCATGCCGGAAACTTTGCCGATGTGTTCAAACATATCGTGCTGACCCGCGTGCTGCTTTATATGCAGCGCAAGGAAGCCGCCTTGCGCGTGATCGACACTCATGCCGGTATTGGTCGCTATGATCTGGGTGGTGTGGAAGCCGGTAAAACGCTGGAATGGCGCAGTGGTATTGAACAGGTTTTCGATGCCAAAGCTGCGGGCAGCATTCCTGCCGCAGTGCTGGAGTTGATTGCACCTTATCTTGATGTGATTGAGCAGGAAAACAGCGCAGCTAAAGAAAACAATCTGCGTTATTATCCGGGATCTCCACTCCTGACCCGCTATCTGATGCGTGAGCAGGATCGCCTTTCGGCATTGGAATTGCATCCGCAGGATTACAAGACACTGGCCGCCTTGTTTGAAGGCGACTATCAGACACGTGTAACCGAACTCAATGGCTGGCTGGCACTGGGTGCCCATCTGCCGCCAAAAGAAAAGCGCGGCCTTGTGCTGGTTGACCCGCCTTTTGAAATTGCCGGAGAATTTGATCGTCTCGTTGAAGGACTGGTGAAAGCGCACCGGCGCTTTGCGACCGGTACCTATGCTTTGTGGTATCCGGTTAAAGACCGCCGTGAGGTCAACCGTTTCATCGCGAATTTGAAAGAAAGCGGCCTGCCGAAAATTCTGCGTCTGGAACTGGCTGTCCGTGCACCCTCAAAGGAACCGCGTTTTGACGGCACCGGTATGATTATCGTCAATCCGCCTTATCTGTTGCAGGAAGAAATGACCAAAATTTCGCCATGGCTGGCTTCGCTATTTGGCGAAAACAATCAGGGCAGTTACAAGATTGAATGGATCACCGGCGAAGAACGGGCAGAAAAATAACAGCTCATTTCTTCGTGATCACTGTCTTGTGCACGGTTGAGGCTTGACCCGACACAGGAATATGGCAAAAACTCTGGTTAACAGTTTTTCAATAAGGACAGATTCATGTCATTACGCACCGCTTTTGCTTTCGCACTGTTTGCAGGTCTGTCAGCAGCATCTTTTTCGCAGGCACAGGCTGCTGATTATTTGGCAACCTCTCCTGCTGCAATTTCCCCTGTTTGTCAGGAACAGGGCGTCATCAACCGCGCTGTAGCCCAGTTTGACCGCCTTGTTCGCGGCGTTCCGGAAATGCCTGCGGTTAAAATCAACGCTGTGAGCAATGTCAGCGCGACCCGCTTTGATCCGAAAACCTATCCGTCAGGTATTGAGCGTCATTATTGCCGTGCAACGGCAGTGCTCTCCAATGGCGAAAATCGCAATATGTGGTACATGGTTGAGAAAACACAGGGCTTCGCCTCGATGGGCAGCAATGTGGAATCCTGCGTCGACGGTTTTGACAAGTGGTTCGTCTATGACGGCCGCTGCCGCGTTCTTCGCTGATATTTCCGCTATGTCCGTTCAGGGATTGAAATCACACAGCCCGTTTGCACGCAGCAAACCGGGCTGTTTTTCTGTGGTCAGTCTTGCGCTTGCCGGTGCAATGCTCTTTGCCGCACCGGTATCTGCCCAATCGCTGTCCGACAAGCTGATGCAAAGCATGGGCAATGATCTGCGCAAACTCACACCGCAGACTAGTCCCGAACGTCCTTCTCTCAGGCCGGAAAACAAAATTCCGCAACGCATACCGGCTCATCCGCAAAACGTGCCCGCTGCACCATCCTCTGCGAATTTTGATTTCTATGTGCTGGCACTGAGCTGGTCGCCAAGCTATTGCGCTGATAACGGCAACCGTTCTGATGCCCGTCAACAATGCGGCATCGGTCGCGATTACGGCTTTGTTGTCCATGGCCTGTGGCCGCAATTTGAGCAGGGTTTTCCTGAAAATTGCAGACATGACCAGGCCAATAATCAGGTGCCGCGTGATCTGGTTTCATCGCTGTCCGATATTATGCCTGCAGCCGGACTGATGCGCTATCAATGGCGCAAACATGGTACATGTGCAGGGATCAGCCAGCGCGACTACTTCATGACAATGCGCAATGCCTATCAGGCTGTAACGATCCCGCCTGCCCTGCGCGCTGTCAGCAGTCCGCGCAGTGTCGATCCGCAGCTTGTTGAAAAGGCATTTATAGCTGCCAATCCGGGACTGCCCGCCGATGCAATTGCCGTCACCTGCAACCGCAGACGCTTGCAGGAAGTACGCATCTGTATGGATAAAAATTTGAAATTCCGTACCTGCGGGGAAGTTGACCGCAACTCCTGCCGCAGCCGTTCTGTCAACCTGCTTCCTAATCGCTGATGATTTAAATTAGGCTCAACCCCATGCACAAGCTTTATACTTCGCCTGCCTCACCTTTCAGTGCCAAAGTGCGTCTTGCGGCGCTTTATGCCGGTATTGAACTGGAAAAACATATCGTTGTCACCAGCGACGAACCGGCAGAGCTGCTTGCCGCTAATCCGCTGGGTAAAATCCCGACGCTGGTTACGCCGGAAGGCAAAGCGGTTTTTGACAGCCGCGTTATCACTCAGTACCTCAACCGTATCTCCGGCAACAAGCTGTTTCCGCGCAATGCTGAGAAGCGTCTGGATGCGGAAAAATTTGAATCACTTGCTGATGGTCTGGCAGATGCACTGGTTGCTCATGTTTATGAGCGTATCAAACGTCCGGAAGAAATCGTGCATCAGCCGATCCTCGACTGGCATTG
Organism: Bacillus subtilis; assembly: GCA_021733665.1. Taxonomy (GTDB): domain Bacteria; phylum Pseudomonadota; class Alphaproteobacteria; order Rhizobiales; family Rhizobiaceae; genus Pseudochrobactrum. Next base: position 96,510 of record JAHREI010000002.1, on the reverse strand, counting down.
GAGAAAAGCAGAACGCACGCTTGACCTGCTCAATGAAACAGCGCCGCGTATCGGTGCTAAAATTCACACCGGCCATATCGCGATTGCTTCAACGCTCGGCTATCTCAATCTGCGCTTTGGTAATGGCTGGGAACGCGGTCGTCCGAAACTGAAACGCTGGTTCAAGCGCTTTGCAGAACTGCATCCGGAACTGGCTGCACAATTGCCGAAAGCAGCCTGAGTTATAGCATTTCCAGCAAAAGTGGGAACCGATTTTGCGTCGGATAATGCGTAAAAACAAATAGTTACAGCATAAAGAAAAAGCCGGGAATTTCTTCCCGGCTTTTTTATTAGAACTTGTAGCCAACACCCAGACGGATATCGTGGCTCTGGAGACCACCATCGCTGACTGTACCGCTGTTCAGCTGGAAGTCTTTCTTACCGAAATCGGTGTAACGATATTCCAGACGCGCTGTTACATTCTGTGTCAGGAAGGTTTCAGCACCGGCACCGGCTGTCCAGCCCACACGGAACTTATCTTCCGACGAGGTTGCATCAGAGAACTTAACCTGTGTACCGGCCACACCGGCGGTGACATATGGCATAACCGGTCCCATATCGACACCAAGACGGGCACGCAGCGAGCCGTCAAAACCGCTTTTCGCTGTTACGCCGAGCTTTTCTTTTTTCGCCCAGTTATAACCGGCATCACCTTCAAGACCGTAGACAATATTGTCGTTCTGGAAGTTCCAACCGGCATAACCGCCGAATTTGGCATTATTGTCTTTCAGATCGCCAAGGCCGGTATCGGTTTTATATTTATTGATACCATAGCCGAGATAAAGACCGGTATAACCGCCTGCCCAGCTGCTCTGAGGAGCAACATCAACAACTGGTGCAACTGGTTCATATGTCTGCGGTTGAATCGCATCAGCGGCAAAAGCTGTGGCCGAGAGCGGCAACAGCGCAACAGATGCAAGTGCCATAGATTTGATAATACGCATACAGGTTGTCCTTATAAATTTATAAAACTGTCTTTCAGCTTACCTCCGCTCTCTAAAGCCGCAGATAAAACTGAATACTCCAGGCACTCACTTTCCTCATTTTCGTTTCAGAGAAAGAAGTTTGCCTGACACAGCAAAAGATGACTCCTGATTGCGGCAGCAGAAATGCAGCACCATGGAAAAAAACCGGCCTTATTATGTCTGAAAAGTGACACGGCTTACTGTGGAAATTCTCGATTAAATACAACCAAATATTTGAAATTAAATATAAATTTAAAACGACCATCAAAAAAGAAGGCCGGAATAACCCGGCCTTCTTCATGATCTCTTAACCAAGCCTCAACATTCGTTTTTACTAGGATGAGAGAAGAAGATTCCGTCGGAGCCTTGTCTCTCTGCAATCACATCAAACGAATCTGCGGTGTAAAAGCTTTCTTCAGAATTTGTAACCGATACCGATACGGATATCGTGGCTCCGCAGTTTCACATCACGGGCTTCAAGATTACCCAAAGTGATGTTCTTTTTACCAAAGTCCGAGAAACGATATTCTAGTCGGGCACTGATATTTTCAGTCAGCATGGTTTCCGCACCGGCACCCAGCGTATAACCGACGCGGAATTTCTTGTCAGAATTTACACCATCAGTGAACTTTAGCTGTGTTCCTGCAAGACCACCGGTCACATAGGGCATGAATGTTCCCATGTCATAACCAAGACGGGCACGCAGCGAGCCATCAAAACCACCTCGTGCTTTGAGATCACCATCACGAAACTTCATATTATTAAGACCGGCATCACCCTCAACACCGTAGACAAAATTATCATTCTGAAAATTCCAGCCGGCATAAGCGCCGAGCTTCACATTGTTATTGCGAGCCGAACCACCAAGTGCATCATTTTTAAGACTATTGCTTGCACCACCAAGATAAATACCAGTGTAACCACCCTCCCAAGTATTAACCGGCGTTGTCTCTACCACAGGCTCCGGCACAATCGGCTGAGAACGGATTGCATCAGCAGCAAAAGCAGGAACAGTTACAGGCGCAACAATGGCTGCGGCCAAGACAAGTGATTTAAAATAATTCATAATATTTCCTAACAATATTCTATTTTTTAAAACAGCGCACGAAACAGAAAATGTCTCTCTAATTTGGCGCAGATTATTCCTGCACTACGCTATGCATTTAAACACGAGCAATGCAGATCAACACTGTCTAATATTCAGAAACAAGATGAAAATACGGCTGAAAAACGAGAAAAATCTGACGATGTAAATTTACAACATTTCATTTAATATCAAATAGTTATCATGAAATATGAATTTAATTTTACTCCAAAATAATCATTTAACTTTATCGGCTGCCAGCAAAAAACCTTTCAAACATTGCGCTCCGATTATTATTACCCAAGATCCGGAGAATGCTCAGACCAGCTAACAATTGCCTCAACTTCTGTGGAAGGTGATTCCCGGTCACAAAAGGCAATGCTGTGCACAGGCTCTGTGGCTGCGACAAAATAATATGAACCGTGATAGACTTATTCATACCTGCTGATTTGCAATCGCCGCAATCGTAGATACATAACAATTATAGAGTACACTCATCGAGGAGCCTGCCCCCAATGACTGCCATGCGGACTGTGTCTGAGGTCTTACCTGTCACCCTGATTACCGGTGGTGCAAAGCGTATTGGCAGCCATATTGCGCAGGATCTGGCCGCACTCGGCTATCCGGTTATTATTCACTGCAACCGGTCAACCACACAGGCAGAGGCACTGGCGCAGCGCATCCGCGATAATGGCGGCAAAGCAGCTGTCGTATCTGCAGACCTCTCGGACGATGAACAAGTCGCAAGCCTGATGGATCAAGCTGCACTGCCGTTCGGCCCTGTGGAGTTGCTGGTCAATAATGCTTCTGTCTTTGAGGATGACCGCATCGGCTCCCTCACCCATGATCTCTGGGATCGCCATTTTGCAGTGCATGTCAAAGCGCCGGTCTTTCTGGCGCAGGCCATGGCAGAAGCTCTGCCGGAAGATAAGCAAGGGCTGATCATCAATGTCACCGACCAGCGCGTACAAAAGCTCAACCCGCAATTCATCTCCTATACCCTGTCGAAAACCGCACTCTGGACTGCAACACGCACGCTGGCTCAGGCACTCGCCCCCGCTATCCGCGTGAATGCCATTGCGCCGGGGCCGACCTTGCCAAGTGAAAGACAGCAGCCAGGTGATTTTGAAAAACAGGTTGATGCCGTGCTGTTAAAAAAAGCGCCATTGCTGGATGAATTTGCCACCACGATTGACTATCTGTGGAGAACGCGCTCCGTCACCGGACAAATGATTGCACTGGACGGCGGACAGCATCTGGCATGGGAAACGCCGGATATTGCAGGTATTTCGGAATGACAAACAGCATAAACAGTACGGATATTGCACTTCCTGAGAATGACACGGAAGAAGATATCCTGCTGAGCGATGATAGTGGTGACGACGAAGAAAGTTTTACCGAGGAAACCAGTTCGGCCGCAGAGCTGGCCAGCAATATCCGCTGGGATTCTGCGCTGGATGAATTTGATGCCTCCACACAGAATCTGAGTGGTCCTGATGTCATCAATGCTTTTGTGAAAAAACTGCCGAACAGCCCCGGTGTCTATCGCATGTTCAATGGCGAAGGCGATGTGTTGTATGTCGGTAAGGCCAAGAGCCTGAAAAAACGCGTCAGCAATTATGCGCGCGGTCAGGGACACAGCAACCGCATCGCCCGTATGATCCGCGAAACGACAACAATGGAATTTGTTGTCACCCGTACCGAAACAGAAGCGCTGCTGCTGGAAGCGAATCTGATCAAGCGCTTACGCCCGCGTTTTAACGTGTTGCTTCGCGATGATAAGTCTTTTCCCTATATTTTGATTTCCGGCGATACCCGCGCACCCGGCATTTTCAAACATCGCGGTGCCCGCTCGCGCAAAGGCGAATATTACGGCCCTTTTGCATCAGCTGGGGCGGTAACACGCACCATCAGCGTGCTTGAACGCGCCTTCTTGCTGCGCAGCTGCACCGATTCCATGTTTGAAAGCCGCACGCGCCCTTGCCTGCTGCACCAGATCAAACGCTGTTCAGGCCCCTGCACGCAGGAAATCAGCGATGAGGATTATGCTGGTCTGGTGCGTGAGGCTAAAGCCTTTCTCTCCGGCCGCAGCAAGGCCGTGCAGCAACAAATGCGCGATGCCATGACGGCAGCCTCGGAAGAGCTGGATTTTGAGCGCGCGGCAATATTCCGCGACCGCCTCTCTGCGCTGTCGCATATTCAGTCCCATCAGGGCATCAATCCGCAGACCGTGGATGAGGCTGATGTGTTTGCAATTCATCAGGAAGGCGGGCTGGCCTGTATTCAGGTCTTCTTCTTCCGTACCGGCCAGAACTGGGGCAACCGTGCTTATTTCCCGAAAGCGGATCCGTCGCTGTCGGCTGCAGAAGTGCTTGGTGCCTTCATCACCCAGTTTTACGATAACAAACCCTGCCCGCAGCTGATCCTGCTCTCAGAGAATGTCGAAGAGCAGGAATTGCTTGGTGAAGCGCTGTCGGCCTCTGCCGGTCGCCGTGTGACAATCAATGTACCGCAGCGTGGTGAAAAGAAAGATCTTGTCGATCACGCCATGACCAATGCGCGCGAAACATTGGGACGGCGACTTGCTGAAACCTCTTCTCAGGCACGGTTGCTCAAAGCCATGGCAGAGACCTTTGAACTGCCATTTGTTCCGCGTCGCATCGAGGTTTACGATAACTCCCATATTATGGGTACCAATGCGGTCGGCGGTATGATCGTTGCCGGACAGGAAGGCTTCGTTAAAAACCAGTATCGCAAATTCAACATCCGCTCGACCGATATTACACCGGGCGATGACTTTGGTATGATGCGTGAAGTGATCGAGCGCCGCTTTGGCCGCCTGATTAAAGATCATATGAATGAACTGGAAGTACAGGTTCCCAAAGTGCTCACTGAAGGTGAAGCAGATGCTGAGGAGATTACGGATGACAGTTTCCCTGCATGGCCGGATGTTATTTTGATTGATGGTGGTCAGGGACAGGTTGGTGCCGTACGCGATATCCTCACCCAGCTCGGCATTAATGACAAGGTTATCTCCATTGGTATCGCCAAGGGCGTTGACCGTGAAGCAGGACGTGAGCGGTTCTTTGTCAGTGGCAAACCGTCCTTTACGCTGCCGCCGCGTGATCCGGTTTTATATTTCATTCAGCGCATGCGCGATGAGGCACACCGCTTTGCCATCGGCACCCATCGGGCAAAGCGCAAGAAAGAAATGATCAAAAGTCCGCTGGATGAGATCGGTGGTATAGGCCCTTCACGCAAGCGTGCTTTGCTGCATGAATTCGGCACGGCAAAAGCCGTTGCTGGTGCTGCATTAGCTGATCTGCGTAAAGTGGAAGGTATCTCGGAAGCGCTGGCGCAAACCATTTATGACCACTTCCGTGATCAATAATGGGTTATCTGACGCAATATACACATAATAAGGCTTTTAAATACAGTCAGGCGGTTGCTTTTTAGCCTATAGCGGGATTGATGGTAACCAGCTGACAATGATTTGTCGTATAGCATAAATCTGAGAGTACGGCCTTGGCTCTCTGAGCGAAGGCAGTCTCTGAATAATTGCACTAATATGAACCTCAGGGTTCGATTTCTCCCGACAATGGCCTTGGCCGGTGTCTTTCCGGAATGCGGATTTCGAGCGAATTTCAGGCGGATTTCAGAGGACTATGAGTAAACACACATTATCACTGCCCAACATCCTTACATATGCACGTATCGTTGCTGTGCCACTTGTGGTTCTGTGCTTTTTTCTGGAAGGCCATTTAAAGAGCAGCGACACTGCGAGATGGTGGGCGCTTGGTCTGTTTGCGGCAGCCAGCATTACCGATTTCTTTGACGGCTATCTTGCCCGTATGTGGAAACAGACATCGAATATCGGACGTATGCTTGATCCGATAGCCGATAAGCTGCTGGTCTCCGCCATTCTGCTGCTGCTGGCCGCTGACGGTACGATTGCCGGCTGGACACTCTGGGCTGCAATCATCATTCTCTGCCGAGAAATTCTGGTTTCAGGCCTGCGTGAATATCTTGCTGATCTCAAAGTCAGTGTACCGGTTTCACAGCTCGCCAAATGGAAAACCACGGTGCAGATGATTGCGCTGGCATTTCTGCTCGCGGGTCCTGCCGGTGACAAAATCCTGCCTTACACCACTGAAACAGGTCTGATCCTGTTGTGGGTATCGGCTATTCTGACACTTTATACCGGCTGGGATTATTTCCGTGCCGGCATCAAACACATGATCTGATCAAAGCCATGACAGTCAAACTGGTTTATTTTGCATGGGTTCGGGAGCAGATCGGCAAGCAGGAAGAAACACTGAGCCTGCCGGTCAGTGTTATAACTGTGTCTGACCTCCTGAAACATCTGACCGGTCTCGGCGAAAACTATGCACAAGCCTTACGTTTCGCCGATGTCATCCGTGTTGCGATCAATCAGGAGCATGTAGAGCATGACACACCTCTTGCCGGTGCTCATGAGATCGCTCTCTTCCCTCCGATGACCGGAGGCTAACAACATGCAGCCGTATGTCCTCGTCTCAACGGATGATTTTGATGCGGCTGCACTGACCTCGCGCATGACTGACGGGCGCACCGATATCGGCGCCGTTGTCAGCTTTACCGGCTATTGCCGCGATGAAAATAAAACACTACTGGCACTAGAACTCGAACATTATCCGGGTATGGCCGAAGCGCAACTCACACGTATTGCGGAAAATGCCCTGCAACGCTGGCCGCTACAGGCCGTTACCATTGTGCATCGCAGCGGTATGATTAAGGCAGGCGAACAGATTGTTTTTGTCGCTACCGCCAGCAAACATCGTCAGGTGGCGTTTGAAGCGGCAGAGTTTCTGATGGATTATCTGAAAAGCGATGCCCCATTCTGGAAAAAAGAGCATTTAGCAGCCCCTGCCCGCACAGATACCGATCCACAATCGGCCTGGGTGAAAGCCAAAGCCAGTGATGCGAATCTGAAAAAACGCTGGCAAGACCGGTAATCATACCGCGGGGATGCTCACACTGATCTCCCTCATAAAAAAGAATAAACTTTTACAAGCGGTTAGATGATTTTAACAATCATATGAAATTATTTACAGCAGCTTGCATTGCCATAAGTAAACCATAAAATCTGTACAATCATGCCAGCATGAATCATTGCCTTTCTGATTTGTGATCAGCTTGCTGATTTCAGCACTGATGCCGCAATAGAAATTCAATTTTTAAAAATAGCACTAAAGATTTTTCCAAGCATAAAGCCGTAGAAAAATATTGACTAAAACCGGTTAAGGTTAAATCTTAACCACAATGTTGTGTTTAATCATTCGCCGTTAATAGATTACCGGCTAATATGTTTGTCTTGATCATTTCCGCAAAAGAAGTGCTCTGACAGACTAAACAACAAACAGGACGAACTATGTTGATTGGTAAAGCGCGGATTATTGCAGCATCTCTGGTCGGTCTTGCCGTACTGGGTGGCAGCGCTATGATCCTGTCCTCGGCCATGCCAACGCAAAGCATCGCATCTGAGAAGAGCATTCGTGGCACAGTTATGTATCGCGAGCGCATTGCCCTGCCGCCGGAAGCAACATTGACTGTACAGTTGCAGGATGTCTCTCTGGCAGATGCGCCTGCGAAGATTATTGCCGAGCAGCAACTCACCACTATTCCTTCGGCTCCTATTCCGTTTGAACTGAAGTTTAACATTTCCAAGCTGGAAGCCGGACATACTTATGCGCTGCAGGCACGTATCAGTGCCGGTGATACCCTCTGGTTCATTAATGATACACGGCATGAATTCAATCCGGAACAGTTCAAAAATCCGTATGAAATCCGTGTTGTCAATGTGCGCAATAATGCTGCCGTACAAGCGCCGCTCACACTGGAAAATCACCAATGGCTGACTGAAGACATTCGCGGTGCAGGCGTAATTGATACGGCGCAAACCACATTGTCAATTTCGCCAACCGGTGAAGTTTCCGGCTCCGGCGGTTGCAACGGCTATTTTGGCAAAGCAACCATTACCGGTGAAGCATTGAGCTTTGGCACAATCGGCTCCACATTCATGCAGTGCCCACCGGCACTGATGGATCAGGAAACTAAATTTCTGGATGTTCTGAAACAGACCCGTCAGTTCAACATCAGCAATGGCAAGCTCTATCTGCTGGGTGAAAACGGACAGGAACTCGCACGGCTCGCCAGCAACGGCTGATCCACCCTATAATTTTATGAGAACGGGCGCTTATTCAAAATAAGCGCCCTTTTTTTATATTTTACCGCATAAAAAAAGCACCGCATCGCTGCGGTGCTTCTTTTCATTTTCTTTGACGCATTATCTAACGCAAAACCGGTACCCACTTTTGCGGAAATGCTTTAAATCAGCAGCTAATCAGATTAGCCAACGATTTCTGTTGAAGAGAACCAGTAGGTGATTTCCTGTGCAGCTGTTTCAGGAGCATCGGAACCGTGTACTGAGTTTTCACCGATCGACAGAGCGAAGGTTTTACGGATTGTGCCTTCAGCAGCATCTGCCGGGTTTGTTGCGCCCATAACTTCGCGGTTTTTCAGGATGGCGTTTTCGCCTTCCAGAACCTGAACGATTGTCGGGCCGGAAGTCATGGTTTCAACCAGTTCACCGAAGAAAGGACGTGCAGCATGCACAGCGTAGAAGCCTTCAGCTTCGCGCTTGCTCATCCATACGCGCTTGGAAGCAACAACACGCAGACCAGCTTCTTCGAGCTTGGCGGTGATTGCACCGGTCAGGTTGCGCTTGGTTGCATCTGGCTTGATCATGGAAAAGGTACGTTCGATGGCCATTGGTTGTCCTGTATATATTTTGAGGAAAGGTGCCGTTCTATACCCTCACAGCCATTTACAGTCAAATAAGATCATTAAATCTGCCGTAAAATGCGACTGAAAACGCTATAAATACGCGCCCTGTTCTGTTTCTGACAGCTCAATCCGGCCGCGCCGTTCTGAGCATCATTTTATCTGCACCACCATACATAACTTCTACATAATACAATGAAATGACAAAGCACTGATAATACAGCGATTTAGCCTGCTATAACGGCCAGGACAGGTTATAGTTAACGGGTATGAACGGAATAGCCGCGATTCTGCTTTTTCAGGCGGGATAAAGCTACTTTAAACTTTGAAGAAAGCTGAATGATGAAGCAACATTTTCAAATGCTTGCTGCCTATAATGGCTGGGCGAATAAACAGCTGTTTGATGGTGTCTCAGTTTTAAGCGAAAGCGAATACCGGCAGGATGCCGGCCTGTTTTACAAATCCATCCACGCCACACTCAATCATCTGCTGGGCAATGACCGGCTATGGATGAAGCGCTTTACCGGTGAAGGTGACCATCCGAAAACACCGGATGCTATTCTCTATCTGGCCTTAGCTGATCTGCGTGCAGCACGTATGCAGGAAGATGCGCGTATTCTGGAGTGGCTGGAAGGCCTCTCTCCCGCAGAGGTATCCGGCCGCTTCGTGTTTCTTAATATGAGCGATATGCGCACCATCAGCCAGCGCCTTGCCCCTGCCCTTGCCCATATGTTCAACCATCAGACTCATTATCGCGGACAGGTTCACGCTGCACTCACCATGCTGAAACATCCCGCACCGGATCTGGACATGATGATTTTCCAGAAATCGGAAAGCGGTCGCCGCTTCGTCTGATATTTTCCGTTCATTTGCTGTCTCTTTCGGGCGTTTTTGCCTCTTGCACAAATGCAATATCCCGTGCAAAACCGCTCTATGTTGATCCTTAATGATATAACCGTCCGCATGGTCGGACGCGTCCTCATCGACCATGGCAGTGCAACACTGCCATCTGGTTCAAAGACCGGTTTTGTCGGCCGCAACGGTACGGGCAAATCAACACTGTTCAAGGTGATTACCGGTGAATTATCGTCGGATACCGGCGATATCTCCATTCCGAAAAACACCCGCATCGGTCAGGTTGCGCAGGAAGCACCTGGTACAGAGGAATCGCTGATCGAGATTGTACTCAAAGCCGATAAAGAACGACTGGCTCTGTTGCAAGAAGCAGAAACAGCGACTGATCCGGCACGTATTTCTGAAATTCATATCCGCCTTGCCGATATTGAATCTCATTCAGCAGAAGCCCGCGCCAGTGCTATTCTTTCCGGCCTTGGTTTTGATGCGGAAGCACAGTTGCGCCCTGCCTCGTCATTCTCCGGTGGCTGGCGTATGCGTGTGGCTCTGGCGGCTGTACTGTTCGCCCAGCCTGATCTGCTGCTGCTGGATGAGCCGACCAACTACCTCGACCTTGAAGGCGTGTTGTGGCTGATCGATTATATCAAGCGCTACCCTTACACGGTCATCATCATCAGCCATGATCGCGATCTGCTGAATTCGGCTACCAATTCCATTCTGCATCTGGAAAATAAAAAGCTGACCTTCTGGAAAGGCAATTATGACCAGTTCGAGCGCCAGCGCGCCGAAATGCTGGAATTGCAGCAGAAGCAGCGTGTAAAGCAGGAAGCCCATCGCAAGCACATGGAAACTTTCGTGGAGCGGTTCCGCGCCAAGGCTTCCAAGGCACGTCAGGCACAGTCCCGCCTGAAAGCCCTGCAAAAGCTAAAGCCGATTGCCGCGCATTATGATGAGCATGTGCAGCCGTTCAAATTTCCTGAAGCGGAAAAAGCGGCAGCTTCGCCAATCATCGCACTGGAAAATGCCGATGTCGGTTATGAAACCGGCAAGCCAATCCTGCGCAATCTCTCATTGCGTATTGATAATGACGACCGCATTGCGCTGCTCGGTTCCAATGGTAACGGTAAGTCGACGCTGGCCAAGCTGATCTCCGGACGGCTGAAACCTGAGGGTGGCACTCTGACCCTATCACCGGCGTTGAAAGTGGCTTTCTTTGCGCAGCACCAGCTTGATGATCTGGTGCCGGAAGATAATGCCATCGAGCATGTACGCAAACTAATGCCGGATGCGCCGGAAGCAAAAGTGCGCGCCCGCGTCGCCCAGATGGGGCTGGCAACGGAAAAAATGCTCACCAAAGCCAAAGAGCTTTCCGGTGGTGAAAAAGCACGTTTGCTGATGGGGCTGGCCACATTCCACGGCCCGAACCTGCTGATCCTCGATGAGCCGACCAACCATCTGGATATCGACAGCCGTGAAGAACTCGTTCACGCGCTGAATGATTTCAAAGGTGCTGTTATCCTCATCGCCCATGATCGCCACCTGATCGAAGCGACCATGGATCGTCTCTGGCTGGTGCGTAACGGTACAGTCAAACCTTATGACGGCGATCTTGATGATTACCGCTCACTGGTACTCAGCGATAAAAGCACTCCGAACAGCACAACTGAGGTTGTTCAGGAGGTCGCTCTCGTTGATGAAGGGCCGAAACTCAGCAAAGTTGAGCAACGTAAACTGGCTGCACAGAAGCGCGATCAGCTTAAGCCACTGCAGAAAAAGATTAATGATTCCGAATCTTTAATGCAAAAACTGCAGAAAGAGATTCAAGGGCTGAAAAGCAAACTGGAAGATCCAGAGCTTTATACCAAGGATGCCCAGAAAGCTGTGCAGTTCAACATTGATCTGAAGGCCGCAGAAACCAAACTGGCTGACGCGGAAGAAAAATGGCTGACCTATTCTGCGGAATATGAAGAGGCTATGGCCGAGTAAAACAATACCCGTTCTGTTAAAATTTAAGCCCGCCGTTTCAGTGAACCGGCGGGCTTAATTTATTGAAGGATTTTAAGCTTTCGGACGTCTGCGAAAACGCATAAATCCGTAAAGACCTGCCACCATGACGACTACACCCAGCGTGACGTAGTTCTCATCAACCGGTGGCGCACCACGGCGTAAAACCAGATCAGCGCGTGTCAGCGACAAACCATCTTCCACTGCCCGCACACTGAACTCGTAAGTCCCGGCTTGCAGTGTCTCCATATCCTTCGCGTCCTGACGGATTACTGCACCACTTTGCGGAAGATCACGCTGTTCATTACCGCTTTTCGGACTGTAGCTGAGGCGCTCAGCCAGAACCGGCACGCCATCGCGTGAGACTGCGAGATTGAGCACAGACGGTCTTTGACCGCTGATAGCGCCCTGCATCGGCCTGGCATCAACAAAGATCCGCAGCGGTGCATCTTCAGGCTTTAATTGCACCTTTGCAGTCTGATAGCCTGTTTCACGCTGATAGAGAGGCCATGTGCCGATTTCTTCGCCACCAAAATGACGCTGCGCCCACGGCCAGATCACACCGGTCGCCAGACCGCCCAGAAACAGCAAAATACAGAAAATGCGCGTCATGCTTTTTTCTCCCAGCGGCGATCCGCATTCTGCTGCCAATAGGTCAACTGATGACCGGCCGCTTTCAGGCTCTTCCACTGCTCACGCGCTTTGGTCAGCTGAGCTGCATCATGACCGTCGAACATCACGACCAGACGATCGTAATTCTCAGCACCGACAATATCAGCCCCCTCAACCACAAAGCGTACAGTCGCACCGTTCAGAGTGTCTGTGGTGGTCGTGAGCAGTGCCGGCTGATGTTCTGCATTCGGCTGCACATCCGTGCCATGCGCCAGAAAGGACGTATTGTTCCATGTCCATAGAAGCCGGTCGAGTTCTTCCCGTCGCTCTTCCGAGGTCATCTGAATCACCACGCGCCAGCCGCGCTCCAGCGAGCGGTCAACCAGACCCGGCAAAGCCTCATCCAGAACGGATTCAGTCAGATGATAAAACAGAATTTCAGCCATCGACCAATACAGGGAGAATTCCCCTTACCTCTCACATCTCAACTATACCGGATAAAAGCTTAAACCAGAAACAAAACGGCCTGTCGATCAGACAGGCCGTTTCATACATAAAAACTATCTAAGCTGTGAATTATACAGCTTTAGCACTTTGTTTTTGAGCAGGTGCAGCAAGGAAGCTGCGCACACCAAGGCAGAGCAACATAAAATAGCTCAGGCTTTCGAAAACCTCTTCAAGAAATTCATGATAGGCAAAACTGTCCATTTTTTCAAAAACTTCACCAAAGAGGATAAGCCCGGCAGCCATATAAAACGGCCATGCCTTGCTGCTAAACACAAACTTTAATGCAGGACGCACATAATCCGTATGACGGAAAATATAAATCGCGGCAAAACCAATGACAACGATGGCTTCATGCCAGCGAAATGCACGGGATTTGATATAACTACTGACAGGCCCTGTCGGTTCAATTTCGAATTCTCGAAAGAAAAAAATCAGCATCAAAAGACACATGCCGATAGCAAACATACGTGCCGGCCCTTCACTGCGTAAGCCGCCGATCAGAAATGCAACTGCGGCAAGACCAAGATAAACCAGTTGCAGATTTTCCAGCAGCCCCTCTTCTCCCATCTCAACTGCCAGATTGTTCAGGTCGGTAACGAGATAAAAGAACACTGCATTCAGCAAAAGCAGCACAATTGTCAGGCCAATAAAGCCACGTGAAGAATAGGATGGAAACACAGAATTATCCGGATAAAGAAGGCTCTACCCGTGTAAAATGACTGCGGGTGACAAAGCGGCTTAATGAATTATTTGTGACATCTTAACAAAAACTTGCCGCAAAACATATCGAAAATCCACACGGCGAATTCAATTAATGTTGAGCACGGAAAGATTAGCATAAAAAAAGCCGGTGCGACGCACCGGCTTTTCTCGTGATTGGAATGTACTTACGCTTCGTAATGGTCGCGAACCAGACGATCCAGAACGCGAACACCAAAGCCTGAGCCCCAGGATTCATTGTAATCGCTTGCAGGTGAATCCATTGCGGTGCCGGCAATATCCAGATGCGCCCAAGATGTATCGCCAACAAAACGCTTGAGGAATTGTGCAGCGGTGATCGAACCAGCAGGACGGCCGGAAGAGTTACGCATATCTGCAAACTTGGAATCGATAATCTTATCGTATTCCTTGGTCAGGGGCATGCGCCACAGTTTTTCACCACTTGTTTGACCTGCTGCAAACAGTTGCTCTGCCAGTTCATCATCATTGGAGAACAGGCCGGCATGCTGTGTACCCAGAGCAACAACAATCGCACCAGTCAGTGTCGCCAGATTGATCATGAAGCGTGGCTTGTGGTTTTTTGCAGTATAATACAGTGCATCTGCCAGAACCAGACGACCTTCTGCATCCGTATTGATCACTTCGATTGTCTGACCGGACATGCTGGTAACAATATCGCCCGGACGCTGTGCATTACCGTCAGGCATATTCTCTACCAGACCGATCACGCCAACCACATTGACCTTGGCTTTACGTCCGGCCAGTGCGCGCATCAAACCGGTAACGGCAGCCGCACCGCCCATATCGCCTTTCATATCTTCCATGCCAAGTGCAGGCTTGATGGAGATACCGCCGGTATCAAACACAACGCCCTTACCGACAAAAGCAACCGGCTTGTCTTTAGCCTTGCCGCCATTCCATTCCATGACCACCAGACGCGGCGGACGAACGGAACCCTGAGCTACGCCGAGCAGCGAACCCATGCCGAGCTTCTTCATTTCTTTTTCGGTAAGGATGGTGATTTTCACACCGAGTTTTTCAAGCTTCTCAGCTTCCGCAGCAAACTCAACAGGCCCGAGAACATTGGCTGGCTCATTGACGAGGTCACGTGCCAGCAAAACGCCTTCACCAATTTCTGCGGCTGCTTCATAGGCTTTTTCAGCGCCGGCAGCATCAGCAACCTGAATGGTCAGCTTAACGTCTTTATCGTCTGCTTTATCTTCATTTTTCTTGGTCTTGTATTTATCAAAGCGATAGGCGCGCAACTGTGCACCAAGCGCAAAGTCTGCAGACGCTTCTGCGGAAATTTCCAGACCTTCAACAGCGAGAATCGCATTAGCTTCAGCCGACTTGCCGATTTTAGCAAACGCAGCGCCACCGATTTTCAGCCAGTCGTCGTTTTTGAGCTTAGCCGGATCACCGATACCAACAAGCACCAGACGCTCCGCGCCCGCACCTTCCGCGAGGTAAGTTTCAAGCGTTGCACCAAGCTTGCCCTTGAAACCGGCTTTCGTAATCAGACCGGAGACAAAGCCTTCACCGCCGACATGGGCAGCCTGAGCGGCAACCGAACCGTCTTTGCTGACAGGAACAATCACGACATCTTTCAGCTTTTCTGAAAAATTCGAGAACTTGATGACTGGATTTTTGGACATAATAACTCCAACAGATAAAAACAGAGTCGCATAACTCACTCATTGTGTGGCGCTATCCCGCCTAAACCACAAGCCATAAATTACTATCTCTAACGAATAAGTGTTTTGTTAACCTAGTTTCTTCGTCTATTTTTAGCCAAGACAGATCTATGATAGATACTGAGATTATGACAAGAGTTTGCGCGTTAGAATTATTTCATTATAAAGCGACATCAACTCTGCATATCTTGCAAATAATAACAGGTTCAGCCCCTAAGGTTCAGGATGTAAATTCAGCGCATGAAACTGATTGAGCGATACATCCTGCGCCGCGTAGGGATTATGTTTCTGGCCGTGTTCTGCGCGGCCATCGGCATTACGTGGACTGTTCAGGTATTGCAGCGCATCAACTTCCTAACTTCCAGCGGTCAGTCGCTTGCAACGGCTATCCAGTTTTTCTCGCTGTTTATTCCGTCAGTTATTCCGCTGGTTATGCCTTTTGCGCTGGTTATTGCGATTACCCAAACGCTTTCAACCATGAATCAGGACTCTGAGCTGGTTGTAATCAATGCATCCGGCAGCCCGCGCACCGCTGTTATCCGTCCGATTCTGATGTTTGCAGCAGTCCTTTCTGTTGCTTCCTTTTTAGTTGCGAATTTTGTCGATCCTTACGCACGTTATAATATGCGTTCCATGCTCGCCAATGCGAGCGCCGATCTGCTGAATGTTGTCATTCAGGAGGGCAATTTCCGTAAATTTTCTGACAACATCTATATACAAATTGCCGAACGTACGACTGATGGCAGTATCGGGGGCATGTTTATTTCCGACTCGCGCGATCCGAACATTGATCTCGTTTATTATGCTTTAAACGGGGCTATCGCCAATAATAACGGCAGTGATGTGCTGCTGATGAACAATGGAGAGATACAGCGCCGTGACGTCAAAACCGGCAGCGTTTCCATCATCAAATTCGATCAATATGCTTTTGATCTCAGCCAGTTCACAGATGTCGGTGGCGATATGGTTCTCTATGCAAAAGACCGTCATCTGTCTTACCTGATGAATCCTGATAAAAATGACCCGACGTTTCAGACCAAACCCTTGCAATATCGCGCTGAATTGCACAAACGTCTGTCAAACTGGCTCTATCCTTTTGTCTTCGCTATGATTGCACTGGTTCTGGCCGGTGATGCACGTTCCCATCGTGAAGCGCGTGTATCTGCATCCTTTTCAGCAATTTCACTGTCACTCGTTGTTTATTGGGCAGGTTATTTCGTGTCAGATCGTGCGGAGAAAAATGCAGCCCTCATACCCGTCATGTATTTGATCCCGTTTGGTGTAATTGCTCTCTGTCTCTACGTATTGTTTAGCGGGCGCTCGCTCAGCCTGCCTGCCTCATGGTCAGATAAAATACAGGATATCTCAGAACACATGGCATCCCGTTTCCGAGGCATTACTGAGCGCATTACCGGTCGTAATAAGACTTCCGGAGGTCAATCATGATCGGCTGGACGCTCGGACGCTATTTCTTCATGCGCTATGTGAAAACGACCCTGTATTTCCTGATGGGTATTTTCGCACTGTCGCTGCTGCTTGATTTCACTGAAAATGCCAGCAAACTTGCTAACCTGCCCGATTATTCAGTATGGGCGGCGCTGGGGCTTTCAGCCATGCGTATTCCATTCATCATGCAGCAGATCATACCGTTTGTTGCATTGTTTTCGGCTATGGCCACCCTCATCTCGCTGAACCGTCGTTATGAGCTGGTGGTTGCGCGTTCTGTCGGTGTCTCCGCATGGCAATTTCTGTTACCAGCTTGTTTTGGCGCTTTTCTGTTCGGTCTGATTACCATTTTTATTATTAATCCACTGGCAGCCTACGGTTTTGAAAAATCGTTGGAAATCAGCACACAATGGCAAAATGGCAATGTTAATCAGGTCACCGCACTGAGCGATCCGTGGCTGCGCCAAAAGTATGACGGACAAGATACAATTATCGGCGCCAAAGGCGTTTTGGCTCAGGGTACTCATCTTACCGATGTAAGTTTTTTCGTCTTCAATGACGACAAGACAATCAAAGAACGTTTTGATGCCCGCGATGCTCAATTAGAAGACGGTTATTGGAACCTGACCAACGTGACGCATATTGTCGAAGGTCAGGAACCGAAAGAACTTTTATCCACAAAAATTCCGACACAATTAAAACCGGAATTCCTTGAAGAAAAACTTTCATCACCGGATACGATTCCATTTGTGCAACTCCCGCGCAAAATTGAAGTCGCCCGCTCTTTCGGCTTTTCCGCCACTGCATTTGACATGCAATTCCAGTCTTTGCTGGCACTGCCTGCTCTTTTGATGGCCATGACGCTGATTGCTGCAACAGTATCATTAAAATTTGTTCGTTCCGGCCAGTCCGGAGCACTGATTCTGGGTGGCATCCTTGCCGGGTTCGTGCTTTATGTCGTCACAGTTCTTGCCAAAGCTTTTGGCACGGCAGGATTCGTGCCACCTTTTGTAGCGGCATGGGTTCCGGTTCTGATTGCAACATTTTTTGGAATCTCCTTTTTACTCCATAAGGAGGATGGTTAGTGGGATTGAGTAGCTCCCGCACGGTAGTTTCAGCGTATTTCTCGCGTCTTGCACGCGGGACGGCACTGGCGTGCATTTTTTCCACCTCTGTTTTTATTGCCCTGCCCTCTGTAGCTCATAGTCAGGGACTGGATTCTTCTGCCGAATTTGGCAGCCAGTATCAGACGAACCCTGATGCTAAGATGCTGTTGCAGGCCGATAATCTGATTATGGATCGCGACGCAAAAACAGTTACAGCTGCCGGTAATGTTCAGATTGAATATGACGGTAACCGACTGGTTGCGCGTGAGGTTGTTTATAATCAGGCAACAAAACGCATGGTCGCAAAAGGCAATGTTGAAATTGTCGAAAAAGATGGCAACCGTATTTATTCTGATGAAATGGATGTCACAGACGACTTCCGTGATGGCTTTGTAAACGGCCTTCGCGTTGAAACTGTCGATGATACCCGTTTTGCCGCTGAAAGCGCAGAACGTAGCCTCGGTGAAATTACGACCTTTAATAACGGCGTATACACAGCTTGCCGCGCCTGTGCGACAGATCCGAACAAACCGGTTCTCTGGCAGGTAAAAGCCAAGAAAATTATCTGGAACGGCACCAAGAAAACAGTCCGTTTTGAAGGCGGCCGTTTTGAAATGTTCGGCAAATCACTGTTTGCCCTTCCCGCTTTCGAAATTGCAGATCCATCCACAAAGCGTAAGAGCGGTTTTTTGTTCCCGAGCTTTATGTATAAGGATGAACTCGGTTTTGGCGTAAGGTCAGGCTACTTCTGGAATCTGGCTCCGAATTACGACATTACGACTTATGGTACGGCACTGAGCAAACAAGGCTTCCTGAGCGAGACCGAATGGCGTCATCGCCTTGAAAACGGTACTTATAATATTCGCGCAGCAGCTATTTATCAGGCAAAGCCGGGTGAGTTTGGCTCGACTACCGTCGACACCCAAGAGCGCACACGTGCGATGATTGCCACAAAGGGTGACTTTAAGATCAACCCACGCTGGAGCTTTGGCTGGGATGTCATAGCGCAGACTGATAAAAACTTTAGCCGTACTTATAAAATTAGCGGATATAGCGCTGAAACTCAGACGTCCAATATCTATTTGCGCGGCATTTCGGGCCGCAACCATCTGGATATTAACCTGTATAGATTCAATGTTCAGGAAGATCTCCGGAACAGTGACAGCAGAGCCGTTGATAAAAAACAGCCTTGGGTACTTCCGAGTGTTGATTATCTGTATACCGTTCCGGGTTCGGTCTATGGTGGCGAACTGACCATCACCAGCAATCTGCAGGGCATTTATCGCGAATCTTCCGACTCCAGCAGATTCTCAGGTAGCAACGCTGTTGATTTGCTTCGCGGCATGAAAGGCACCAGTGCACGTCTGACAACCGAAGCAGAGTGGAAACGTACTTTCATCTCAGAGCAGGGTCTGGTTATCACCCCTCTGCTTGCTCTTCGCGGCGATGCGATTGGTATTGATACCAATGATACGTTTGGAACAGCGGGTGAAGTCCGCTCACAGGCTTTCCGCGGCATGGCAACAGCTGGACTTGAAGTGCGCTGGCCGATCCTGTTCTCAACAACCAGCATGACGCAAGTTCTGGAACCAACAGCCCAGATTTTTGTTCGTAATGATGAACCTTATGCAGGACGTCTGCCGAATGAAGACGCGCAAAGCTTTGTTTTTGATGCGACCAGCTTGTTTGCACGCGATAAATTCTCCGGTTACGACCGCGTTGAAGGTGGCACACGTGCCAATCTTGGTCTCCGTTATTCCGGCAATATGAATAATGGCTGGTCGATTCACGGCCTCGGCGGTCAATCCTTCCAGTTGGGCGGTCTGAACTCCTTCGCTGAAAGCGACTTTGTAGGCGCAGGTGCGGATTCTGGCCTTGAAGGCAAGCGCTCCGATTACGTTGCAATGCTTGGTCTGTCCAACAATACCGGTCTGGCCTTTGCAGCACGTGGTCGCTTTGACAAAGATAACTTCGATATTCGTCGCGGTGAAGTTGAAGCCAGTCACACAGGCAAACTTGTTCAGGCGTCAGTCAAATATGCCTATATTACCAAGCAGCCTGACTATGGTTACGCAGAAGATCGTCAGGAAGTCAGCCTGAGCGGCTCAACCCGTTTCAAAGAAAACTGGCGTGTATTCGGATCCGGCACCTATGACCTCGTTTCAGAAACACTGGTCAAGGCTCAATCTGGTCTGGCCTATGATGATGAATGCTTCACCTACTCAATGGCCTACATTCAGACACGTAGTCCTGGGCAGGATAAGATCTCCCATTCGGTTGGCTTCAATATTTCCTTCCGCACATTGGGTGATATTGGCAGTTCATTCTGATCAACAAAAGAGTTTTCAAATTACGGCTCGCTTTTGCGGGCCGTAATTTATTGATGATAAAACATCAAACCACCAGCAACATTGCCATATCTGCATCATAAAATCGTACGATTTCTTTTATAGTGCTTTCTTGAATAAGAGGGGCGTTGTAAATTGTCGACGATATGAAACAGATAAAATACGTACTGTTCTGTAAAACAGGACAACTGTTTATTTTGAGCGATTAGTGCAGATGTTGAGGCAAAACTGCCTTTAAAACTACAATTTTCATGCATTCATAACCATATGGGTGATTGTTTCACTGCATCTGCTCATCTATACAAGAGTGAAATCCTGACAGGGTGCAGTGTTGGAATATTGTATTATCTAGCATTTCTTCCATATTCGGAAAAATCTGCGTCCTGAAAAGCGTAACGGGAAACCAGGTATGAAACTTACCACCATGAGCATGAATTTGAATAAACGCATTCTGGCTGCATTGATTGCCGGTACAGTTGCATTCTCTGCACTCAGCATCACCGGATTCAGCGACGCAGCTCATGCAGCCGAAATTAAAGTGATCGTGAACAATAACCCGATCACCAATGTTGATATCGCAAACCGTGTTGCTTTCCTCAAACTGCAGCGTCGCAGCGGCAATCTGAACAAGATTGCGCAAGACGAACTTGTTGAAGAAATGCTCAAGCGTGTGGAAATGAAATCCCGCGGCATTGTTGTTTCCGATCAGGAAGTTGAAACGGCCTATGCTGGCTTTGCAACGCGTAATAAAATGAGCATTGCACAGCTTAACCAGCTGATGAACCAGGCCGGTATTACGCCTAAACACTTCAAAACCTTTGTGATGGTACAAATGGGCTGGAATCGTGCAATCGGCGCCCGTTTCCGTTCTGAAGGTATGATGAGTGAGCAGGATGCTGTTCAGCGTATGCTGAAAGAAGGCGGCAAAAAACCGTCAACCAATGAATATACACTGCAACAGGTGATTTTCGTTGTTCCCGCTGCCAATCGTTCTGCAGGCAGCATGGCAAAGCGTCGCCAAGAAGCGACAGCTTTACGCAACCGCTTCTCCAGCTGTGAGAATACCCGCGCACAAACCAAAGGCATGATGGACGTAACCGTACGTGACCTTGGCAAGCATCTTGAGCTGCAATTGCCGCCGGAGTGGTCAAAACAGCTGAAGACTACCGCTGTTGGTCAGGCAACAGGTGTGCAGGACACGGATAAGGGCGTTGAGTTTCTTGCTGTGTGTGCGAAACGCAATGTCTCTGATGACCGTGTTGCTCAGCTGACTTTCTCCATGGAAGGTACTGGCAGCGATGCCGATCAGGAGAAAAAAGCTGAAGCAATCAGCAAAAAATATCTCAAAGAATTACGTGAAAAAGCGAAAATCGTTAATCGCTAACAATAAATGCGCGCAAGTTTAGTCTTGCGCGCATACCTGAATTTGACAGCCTTTTTAACAACAAGACCGGAACATATAATGGTTTTTCCGTATCCTGGAGAGGCTTCCATCGCTCCGATTGCTCTGAGCATCGGTGATCCGTCCGGTATCGGCCCTGATATCGCTCTTGTAGCATGGTCTTTGCGCGAAAAATTCTCTCTGCCGCCGTTTTTCATATTGGCAGATCCCGAACTTCTCGCAGCCAGAGCCAGACAGCTCAATCTCGACATCCCCTTAAGCACTTGCCAACCAGCTGAAGCCATTCAGCGGTTTTGCCATTATTTGCCTGTCGTACCACTTAACAATCGTCTGACAGACAAACCGGGCGTGCCACAATCGGCCAATGCTGCCGGTATTATTGAGGCGATTGAGCGGGCAACCACCTATGTTCTTAATGGTCAGGCCAGCGCCGTTACAACCTGCCCTATTGCTAAAAAACCGCTTTATGAAGCAGGCTTCGCTTTCCCCGGCCACACGGAATTTCTTGCCCATCTCGCATCGCGTCATCTCGGCACTGAAGTCCGCCCCGTGATGATGCTTGCAGGCCCGCAATTGCGCGCCGTGCCGATAACTATTCACATTCCTCTGCATAAGGTGCCGGAGCAACTCACCACTGATGCCATTCTGGAAACGATCCGCATTACTGCACATGATTTACGTTCACGCTTCGGCATCAAAAACCCGCGTATTGTTGTTTCCGGCCTGAACCCGCATGCCGGTGAAGGCGGTACGCTCGGTCATGAAGATGATGCTGTAATCCGCCCTGCGATTGAGCTATTGAAAGCGGAAGGCATGAATATCCGCGGCCCCTTGCCTGCCGACACAATGTTTCACAAACAGGCACTGACCACCTATGACACAGCCATTTGCATGTATCATGATCAGGCGCTTATTCCGGCCAAAGCGCTGGCTTTTGACGAGACCGTCAATGTTACGCTCGGCCTGCCATTCATTCGTACGTCACCTGATCATGGCACCGCTTTCGACATTGCAGGGCGTGGCATTGCCAGACCCGACAGTCTGATCGCCGCACTCAAACTGGCAGCAGAACTGGCCACCAATAATCAAAAACTTTCAAAATAAACAGCCTACCCGTTTCCGACAGCCTGACTGATAAATCATCAACAGAGACCCTCTATGAGCATTGATAATCTGCCGCCCCTGCGTGACGTGATCGAACGTCACGAACTGAATGCCAAGAAATCACTCGGCCAGAATTTTTTGCTCGATCTTAATCTGACTTCCAAAATTGCCCGTCAGGCCGGAGATTTGCAGGATCAGCCGGTGATTGAGGTTGGTCCGGGCCCAGGTGGCCTCACACGCGCAATTCTGGCTCAGGGCGGTATTGTTACGGCTATTGAACGCGATGAGCGTTGCCTGCCCGCTTTGGAGGAAATTGCAGCGGAATATCCGGGACGCTTACGGGTGATCTCCGGTGATGCCTTGCAACAGGATTTCACCACTCTGTTTCCTGATACGGCGAAAAAGCCGAAGATCATTGCCAACCTGCCTTACAATGTCGGAACACAATTGCTGATCGGCTGGCTGCTCAGCGATCCATGGCCGCCGTTTTATAGCTCCATGACACTGATGTTCCAGAAAGAAGTGGCCGAGCGTATTGTGGCTCATGCCGGTGATGATGCCTATGGACGCCTTGGCGTATTGGCCGGATGGCGCACCCAGTCGAAGATCGCCTTTGATCTGCCCCCACAGGCTTTCACACCGCCGCCGAAAGTCACCTCCGCTGTGGTGCATATGGTCCCGCGTGAGCAGCCGCTGGAATGCCCGCCACATCTGCTGGAGCGCGTGACGCAGGCGGCCTTTGGTCAGCGCCGCAAAATGCTGCGTCAGAGCCTCAAGCCGCTTGGCGGTGAAGCCCTGCTCAATAAAGCAGGCATAGACCCGACACGCCGCGCTGAAACGCTCAGCGTTGAGGAATTTGTGCACCTCGCCAATCAGATCTGAGATATAAAAAACCGCCTCACGGCGGTTTTTCTTTATGCTCTCAATGAAAATCAGGAAGGTTGCTCTTCCAGCAATCCGTTGACGAATTCAAACAGACCCGGACGGCGATCACGGCGCAGACGCTCAGCCATAACAATGGATTTGACCGCCGCATAGGACTGGTTCAGATCCTCATTGATGACAATGTAATCGTATTTGCTCCATTTTTGGATTTCAAAACGGGCATTGTTCAAACGGGTTTCAATAACTTCCGCAGTGTCTTCCGCACGGCGATTCAGACGCATCTGCAGCTCTTTCATCGTCGGCGGCAGAATGAAGATCGAAACCACATCGGCAGGCATTTTAGCCTGCAACTGTTCCGCCCCCTGCCAGTCAATATCAAACAGCATATCGCGACCGTCTGCCAAAGCATTTTCGGCAGTCTCACGCAGCGTACCGTAATAATTGCTATGGACTTCAGCCCATTCAATCAGTGCATCGCTGTCACGCAGGCGTTCAAACTCGCGCACACTTTCAAAATGATAATGTACACCTTCAATTTCGCTTGGACGGCGCTGACGGGTAGTCACACTGACAGACAGAGAGAGATCCATCTCGCGATCTTCAAGCAACAGTCGCGCAATCGTTGATTTGCCTGCGCCTGACGGTGAAGAAATGACCAACATTAGACCGCGCCGTGCAACAGCATTTTCCACGAAGGAGATGGCCATAATCTACTCTGCTCCAGATTCTGAACTCACCGGAACACTCCAAAATCTTAATACACTTTGGAAATGCCCTGTTATTTCTATGTTGCGCATCTTTTCGAAAGCCGTTTAGCACTTCTCAGGATGCACCTCAGGTGACTGATATCACTCCGCCACGCTGATGTCGCGTTGTTATCTATAATCCGGCAAATGTCTATCATTTTTAGTTATTAAAGCTTTACCGAAAACCAATTTGCCGCAGCTCTTTTGCCATATAATTAAGGCTCAAAAATAGCTGACACAGCATTGCGAGTATAAGTTTTTTCTAAAAAATTCGGAACAATTATAAAAGCCGCGTGTTCTATTTTAGTAGTTTGCAATAAAAAAATTGGAGAAGATCATGCGTCGTCTTATTATCGCACTTGTCGCATCCGGCACTCTTATGGGTGCAGCTTACGCCCAGACCGCAGTAACAACGACACCTGAGCTATTCGTTACCGCGCAGCCGACCGATGTGTTGAGCTATAATCTTGTCGGACTGAATATTACCAATGCTGAAGATGAGACAGTTGGTGAGATTAAAGATATGATTATCTCTGACGGTAAGCTCACCGGTTATATTATTTCTGTCGGTGGCTTTCTAGGCATGGGAGAGCGCTATGTGATCGTTGATCCTTCTGCCGTTAAAATCGACTATATGGAAGCCGATAAGAAATGGCTGGCGACAATGACCATTACCAAGGATCAGCTGAAAACCGCGCCTGAGTTTAAATATGAAGGCCGCTGGGGTCGCTAATTTTTTTGTACCATTCAAATAAAAAGCCCTGCTTGTAGCAGGGCTTTTTTCATTTCTTAATCACATCTATTCGAGGTTCTGCACCTGCTCACGGAACTGATCCACAACCGCTTTCAACTCCAGACCAATCGCCGTAATTGATGCAGCGTTGGATTTCGAGCACAGCGTATTGGTCTCGCGGTTAAACTCCTGCGACAGGAAATCGAGTTTGCGGCCAACCGGCCCACCATCTGCCAGCAATTTCTGAGCTGCCGCCACATGCATATCCAAACGGTCCAGCTCTTCCTGAATGTCCGCTTTGGTGGCCAGAAATGCAGCTTCCATATGCAGGCGCTGTTCATCCAGCACAATCGCGGAACTGCGGTTGCTGTTGACGGCCTCAAGCAACAGAGACACCTGCCCCGCAAGACGCTCACGAATGGCATCAGCACTACGCGAACCGTCCTGACGCGCCTGCACTGCCAGTTCTGCGATCCGGTCAACATGACTGCCAAGCAGATCAGACAAGCGCTTGCCTTCCTGTAGACGCATCTGCTTCAGCGCTTCCAGCGCGTCATCAAAGGATGACAGCAACGCAGCCTTTAAAGCTGCCTTGGCGGCTTCATCTGCCTCTGTCTGCGGCGGCTCCAGAATGCCTTTAAGATTGAGTACGGCATCAACACTGGCAGGTGCTAAACCATATTGGTTCTGCAATTGCAGTGCCGTTTGCATGACCTTGCTCAGCAAGGCCTCATTGATCACCAGTTTGACCTGTGCTTCCGGCTCTTCAATTGTCACATTGACCTGAAAAGAACCGCGCGAGAATACACGTCCCAGTGCCGCACGTAATAATTGCTCCAGATCATCAAAGCCGTTAGGTGTGCGAAAACGTGCATCAAGCCCCTTACCGTTAACACAGCGAATTTCCCAGCTAATGCGTGTTTCCACACCATTTTCAGGCGTAAACACTGCAATATGGCGGGCAAATCCTGTCATGCTCTGTACTGTCATCTTCAAGTCCGTTTCCAAGCCATATCAATTGAATATCGGCTTTTGCAAAAATGCCGTCCGGAGCACCGGACGGCATGATAGTGTTTTTTTCTTAAAGCAGAGAACACATAACACGAATGTTCTTACTGAGCTGCCGGTGTGCCAGCGGCACCTTCTTTACGCTGGCGTTCAATCTCACGCCATTTACGCACATTGTCATTATGGTCTTTCAGCGTTGCTGCGAAGATGTGACCACCGGTACCATCTGCAACGAAGTAGAGGTCTTTTGTATCCAATGGATTAGCAACAGCTTCCAGTGCATCACGACCCGGATTGGCAATCGGTGTCGGCGGCAGGCCTTTAATAACATAGGTATTATAAGGCGTTTCTTTTTCGATATCCGATTTATAAATCGGACGATCTGACGGCTTACCGCGACCACCAAAAATACCATAAATAATCGTCGGATCAGACTGCAGGCGCATGCCCGTATTCAAACGGTTCACGAAAACCGAAGCCACATGCGGACGCTCGGATGCGACACCGGTTTCTTTTTCGACGATCGAAGCCAGCGTAACAAATTCATTCTTGTCTTTCACCGGAAGACCATCACGACGCTTTGCCCAAACCTCATCAACCAGTTTGGCCTGTGCAGTTTTCAGACGTGTCACCACTTCCTCACGTGTTGTACCACGTGTAAAACTCAGTGTATCCGCAATCAGACTACCTTCCGGCGGCAATTCTTTCGGCAGATCGCCGGAGAGCAGTTCACTGTTGGAAATGCGATCAAAAATCTGCTGAACTGTCAGACCTTCAGGAATAGTCACCTGATGCATCAGTGACTTACCTTCGGCAAAAATATTCATAATGTCACGCATCGAAGCACGGGCAGGAATAGCATATTCACCGGCCTTCATGCTCTTTTCCATACCCGACATACGGGCGCCATAACGGAAAACACGCGCATCAGTAATCAGATCAGCGCGTTCCAGCTGATCTGAGATTTCGACAATACCGCTGCCGCGCTTCACGAAGAAGGTAGAATCCTGCGTCAGCGGGCCTTCAGAAGTGAACTGCACTTTACCGAAATAGAACAATGCGCCCACACCGATAACCATAAATACCAGCAGAGACAGCATAAAATTCGCAAAGACCACAATCTGGCTGCGGGCATGACGCGAGCGCTTGCGCTTCTTTGGCAATGGCGGCGGTGTGCCTGGTTCTGGGCGCAGAGCTTCGCTGGCCGATTTCAGAACAATAGGTCCGGTTGCAGTCTCCGCTGCGCTCTGTGCAGGTGCTGCAGTAACTTCCGATTCCGGCTGTGCCGGTGTGTTTTCAATATTAACAACCGGCTCAGCTTCGGGAGCAGGTACGGCTGCAGCCACAGGCGCTGCCGGAGCTTCTGCGATTTCCTGCGAAACCGGCGCTACAATCGCCGCTTCATCAGATGTAACGGGCTTGGATACATTTTCTGCCGAAGACGGTGACGCATTATCCTGCACAGCACCATCAGATACAGCAGGCTGGCCAGCAGATTTTTTTTCAGATGATTGGTCTGACGTCACACTTTCACTCCGGTTTAACCAGAACACTCACACCGGATCTAACGACAGTGCTGTTCCGAATTCTTTATTTTTTTGATTGGTACAGCTCTTAAAGAAGCCTGAGTACCAATTGACTGAAACTGTTTCATATCTCAGCTTTTACATGCTACATGCAGCAATCAGTCTTTCCTATTCAGTGGGCACAATAATTGCGGCAAAAGCACGAATATCGCAACCCATGAACACAGCTTTCGACAGAAAGAACTCATATTTCAGAGCTAGAGCGGTTTTAGTTAATGTTAAACCATTAAAACCGCTCTAGTTTTTTGTTTTTACGCGTATTTTATACCGAAAACCGCTTCACACTTTTCGGAATGCGCTCTAGCTCTGTCTGAATGAAACAGAATAATGATTTTTCAACAAAAGGCCGCCTTCTCAGAAAGCGGCCTTTTATAAAATTGACAGTTTCGACCTATTAAGCCTGATAGCGACGCAGGATCAGCGAAGCATTGGTGCCACCGAAACCAAAAGAGTTCGACACAGCAACATCAATCTGACGGGCACGCGGCTTATGCGGCACCAGATCAATCTTGGTGCTGACCGACGGATTGTCGAGGTTGAGTGTTGCAGGCGCGATATTATCGCGGATAGCCAATGTCGAGAAAATCGCTTCTGCCGCACCGGCTGCACCCAACAGGTGACCGATCGAGGATTTGGTCGAGGACATCGAAACCTTGGAAGCCGATTCACCAACAACACGCTCAACAGCGGCCAGTTCCAGCGTATCCGCCATGGTCGAAGTACCGTGCGCATTGATGTAATCAATCGCATCCGGTGTGATTTTCGCACTGCGCAGGGCAGCTTCCATGCAGCGCTGTGCGCCCTCACCGTTTTCGCTTGGTGCGGTGATGTGGTACGCATCGCCGGACATGCCGTAGCCGATGACTTCCGCATAGATTTTCGCACCACGTGCCAGCGCATGTTCCAGCTCTTCCAGAACTACAACGCCTGCACCTTCACCCATAACGAAACCGTCGCGGTCATCGTCATAAGGACGCGATGCCGCTGTCGGATCATCATTGCGCTTGGTAGACAGCGCCTTACAGGCCGCAAAGCCCGCCAGAGAAATACGGCTGACCGGTGATTCTGTACCGCCGGCAACCATAACATCCGCATCGCCGAAAGCGATCATGCGGGCTGCATCGCCAATAGCGTGTGTGCCGGTTGCACAGGCTGTGACCACAGAGTGGTTAGGGCCGCGCAGCTTGTGTTTGATGGATACATGGCCGGAAGCCAGATTGATCAGACGACCAGGAATGAAGAAAGGCGAAACGCGACGCGGACCTTTGTCGCGCAGCGTGTAACCGGCTTCAACAATACCTTCGATACCACCGATACCGGAACCGATCAGCACGCCGGTGCGAATCTGGTCTTCATCGCTTTCCGGATGCCAGTTAGCATCGTCCAGTGCCTGATCGGCAGCGCCGACTGCATAAACGATGAAAGGATCAACTTTACGCTGTTCCTTCTGTTCCATGTAGACATCAGGATTAAATGTACCGTCTGTGCCGTCGCCGACGGGAATACGGCAGGCAATCTGACAGGCAAGGTCGTCAACTTCGAATTCGGTGACGCGGCGCGCAGCGCTTTGACCAGCGAGCAAACGCTTCCAGGTTTCTTCAACGCCATTTGCCAAAGGTGACACCAGGCCAAGACCGGTTACGACGACTCTTCTCATATGTATCCTTCCCCGCGGCTGATCCTGTCTCTCACTGATCTTGTGTCAGTTGCAGGCAGCGCAGATTAATCAACTGCGTAATATCCCGACCGGAATCGATCAAGCGTTCAAATTACGCAGAATTAATAGATTGTTACAGCGCTTTTGTGGAGTAGTTAATTACAGATCCGCAAATAGAACTGCATGTCAGGCTTACGAACTGTTTAAATAACGCTCAAGCCTTATTCAAATTCAAATATATATCTTTGCTCAAACGATAAGGGCCGGAAGATATGATCTTCCGGCCCGATATCTGCCTGCCGATTATAGCAATAATCAAGCAGCTGCTTTATCGATGAACTTAACAGCATCGCCAACGGTCAGGATGGTTTCAGCTGCATCATCAGGAATTTCTACACCGAATTCTTCTTCGAAAGCCATTACCAGCTCAACGGTGTCCAGGCTGTCTGCGCCCAAATCATCAATGAAGCTTGCGCCTTCAGTTACTTTTTCGGCATCTACGCCCAGATGTTCAACAACGATTTTCTTGACGCGTTCTGCGGTGTCGCTCATGTCGGACCTCGACCTGTTAATACCATAGCCTTGGTAGCGGCATGGCTGATTGTAATCAAGTTTTAAGATAGCCTGACATTATGACATTTGTCACAACGAAACTATCCCGTGGATATTCCTACTGCATAATGCCTCAAACAGAAATGTGTTTCAGACAGACTATACAATATATTTCAGTTGCAGCGATTTACCTGCTGCGCCGATGAAGCGCAATGCTATTTATCGCCACCCCCGCCGCGATGCACAAAATATGCAGCACAGCAATATGCGGGGCATTATCACGGTTCTGCAATTTGGCAAAGTCCAATTCGACAATCAGCCACACTGAAACTGTGCCAATCCTTACAAAACAACAGAAAAAGGGCAATATGACTGCATTATCAGCTTTTTATGCCCTTTTAAATTAGAGATCATCAACCGGATTATACATAATTCCGGCTGATTTGGTATCAGATCATCGCCATGCCGCCGTTTACATGCAGGGTCTGACCTGTCACGTAAGCAGCTTCATTGCTGGCCAGATAAACAACTGCCGAAGCAATTTCCGAGCCCTGCCCCATGCGCTTCATCGGGATAGCAGACATGATTGTCTCTTTCTGCTTCTCATTGAGTTTATCGGTCATTGCCGACTCAATAAAGCCCGGAGCCACGCAGTTTACAGTCACATTGCGCGAAGCAATTTCCTGTGCGAGCGACTTGGAGAAGCCGATAATGCCGGCTTTGGAAGCGCAATAGTTTGCCTGTCCCGGATTGCCGGTTACACCGACAATCGATGTAATATTGATGATGCGGCCAAAACGACGGCGCATCATCGGATGGGTCAGCTCACGAGTCAGACCGAACACGGACGTCAGGTTAACCTCAATAACTGCATCCCAGTCAGCATCGCTCATACGAACGAACAGACCATCACGGGTGATACCGGCATTGTTAACGAGAATATCGACGCCTTCGAGTTGCTTTTCCACAGCCTGACCAAGTGCCTTCACTTCTTCACGGTCAGACAAGTTGGCAGGAAAGATATGAACGCGGTCGCCCAGCTCATTGGCCAGCGCTTCCAGCTTTTCAATGCGGGTACCGTGCAGAGCAACGATTGCACCCTGAGCATGCAGGGCGCGCGCAACTTCTTCACCAATTCCGCCGGTTGCACCGGTAACGAGAGCCTTGCGGCCAGTCAGATCAAACATGAAATCCTCTTGAATCTGATATGCGGACAAATCTATGTAGTCCGCCTTTTATAACATTATTCTCTGCGCAGCAAAATCTGTACGCTTAACCCAGCAGCACCTGAAGGGCTGCATCAATCTCTTCAGCAGTACCGACAGTCACACCGCTCACATCCTTGGAGATGCGGCGAGCCAAACCAGTCAGCACCTTGCCGGAGCCGATTTCATAAAGTGTTGTCACGTCATGTGCGGCAAACCATTCAACAGTTTCGCGCCAGCGCACCTGACCTGTCACCTGCTCAACCAGCAGATCAGCACTTTCTGCCGGATCCTTAACTGGCTCCACGCGTACGTTTGCGATGACCGGTACAACAGGAGCATGTTTGTTGACTGTCGCCAGTGCTTCACGCATTGCATTGGCAGCAGGCGCCATCAGGCTGGAATGGAACGGGGCAGATACCGGCAGCATGATGGCACGTTTTGCACCGGCTTCTGATGCCAGTTTTGCAGCGAGTTCAACAGCAGCTTTAGAGCCGGAAATCACCAGCTGGCCGCCGCCATTATCATTGGCGATCTGGCAGGAGCCTTCAGCGGAAGCCTTTTCGCAAATTGCAAAAACATCAGCATGTTCAAGGCCGATGATCGCAGCCATAGCACCCTGACCAACAGGAACAGCAGCCTGCATTGCATTACCGCGAATACGCAGCAAACGGGCAGTGTCAGAAATAGAGAATGTACCGGCAGCACACAGCGCCGAATATTCACCAAGCGAATGACCAGCCACATAAGCCACTTTATCCTGCAGCTTGAAGCCCTGTGATTCCAGCACGCGCATAACCGCCATGGATACAGCCATCAGTGCAGGCTGGGCATTCGCTGTCAGCGTCAACTGATCTTCCGGCCCCTCGAACATCAGAGTTGAGAGTTTTTCACCAAGCGCATCATCAACTTCTTCGAAAACAGCGCGTGCTTCCGGATAGGTCTCGGCCAATGCCTTCCCCATACCGACAGCCTGACTGCCCTGTCCCGGAAATGTAAATGCTACAGTCATGAAAGCCTCTCTCTTAAATATACGTTCTGATGTCACAACTTATCGCTTGTATATAAGAATGCCATGCGCGTTACGACAAAAAACTATCTATAATTGCGAAGGCATGTGCCTTTCAGCGCGTTTCAAGTCAAGTATCCACCGGTAAAACCGGCATATTACTATGACAATATGCTGTTAAACGGCTTCGTGAACCAGCTATGAGGCATTTTTCAGACAACTGATACATATCTGTTCAAGCGACTTTAAAGGTTGCAACTTGTCCCAAAAGACACTATTAGGCACTCGTCATTGTCCGGCATCAGCTGGGGGCTGAACGGAGGCCGGATTTAAAGATCCGGAGAAATAGTATTATTTCTGCCTCCCGTGTCTCCGCTCTCGATCGTCTCGACCCGCGTCCTTTCTTCTCCGTTTTCAGACGGAATAGACAAGTCGCAGAGGCTTAGCCGTTGATCCGGATGGTGGTTGTTTGAAGAAAGGCAAAGACAATGGCTCTTTATGAACATGTGATCCTTGCCCGACAGGATATCTCGCAGCAGCAGGTTGACGCACTGGTAGAACAGTACAAGGGCGTTCTTGAAGCTAACGGTGGTAAAGTCGGGAAAATCGAAAGCTGGGGACTGCGTCCTCTGACTTATCGTATCAAAAAGAACCGTAAAGCTTATTACACACTGGTAAACATCGATGCTCCTGCTGCTGCAGTTGCTGAAATGGAACGCCAGATGCGTATTAACGAAGACGTTCTCCGTTTCATGACCGTTCGCGTTGAAGAACACGAAGAAGGCCAGTCAGCAATGCTGAGCCGTCGTGATGACCGTCGTGAACGCGAAGATCGTTTCGGCCGTGACGATGATCGTCCACGCCGTCCGCGTCGTTCCCGCGATAACGAATCTGCCGGTGAAGGAGAAGAATAATGGTTGATATCAATCAGATCCCGACCCGTCGTCCGTTCCATCGCCGTCGTAAGACCTGCCCATTCACAGGTCCTAACGCACCAAAGATCGATTACAAGGACATCAAACTCCTGCAGCGTTACATTTCTGAACGCGGCAAGATTGTTCCTTCCCGCATTACAGCTGTAAGCCAGAAGAAACAGCGCGAACTCGCAAAAGCGATCAAGCGTGCACGTTTCCTCGGCCTGCTGCCATATGTAGTGAAATAAGACTTCTGATTCGGGGTGTGTTCTCACATCCCGAATCGTTCTTCGGAATAAATGATTTAGTGACCGCAAGGTCAGGTTGGGAACAGAGCGCAGAAGCGATCGTTCTCTAACTGCAACCGGAAAACTCCGGGCAGGACAGCAGGATTAAGATGAATTACAATAGCAAACATATCGGAACCGGAGTTTTGGCGGGCCTTGCAGCCGCGCTGCTGGCTTCTGGTGTGCTGGTTCAAAGCGGCCTTGCTATGGTTCTCTATGTCCTCACCCCTCTTCCTATTTTTATCGCCGCACTTGGCTGGGGCACTGTCGCAGGTCTGATTGCCGCTGCTACAGCGAGCATTGCCGTTGCTATCTTCGCCGCGCCTATGGTTGCGATTCTGATTGCCCTCACCAGTTTCATCCCTGCTGCAACCGGCGCTTATCTTGCCGGTCTTGCGCGGCCCGCTCAGGAACTGGGCGGCCCTAAAGATGCACTGGTCTGGTATCCGCTGCCGGACATCATGTTCCGTCTTGCTTTGCTTATTTCTGTCAGCTTTGTTATTGTCGGCTCCATCATTGGCTATGGCGAAGAGATGGTGCGTGAACTGACAGGCGCGATGATCGCCAGCCTTCTGGCTTCCGATCCGCAGTTCAATGCGAGCGACGACTTCCGTGAAATGCTGCAGCAGTTCTTGTTGTTTGGTCTGCCTGCCATTCAGGCAGCAACCAGCCTGATGTTCCTGACTGCCAATTTCTATCTGGCACTGCGCATCACTGAGCGCTCCGGCGTACTGCGTCGCCCGCGCGACAACTGGCCTGCAACATTGCGTATGCCGCGCCCTGCTCTGCTGGTTTTTGCGCTGACTTTTGCCGGTTCGATGTTTCTGTCAGGCCCTGCCAGCATGATCGCCACAACTTTTGCCGGTGCACTGGCATCCGGCTTCATTATGGCAGGTCTGGCGATTATCCACTGGCGTACACGTGGTGCCACATGGCGTCCGTTTGCCCTGTGGCTTGCCTATTTCCTGCTCATCATTTTCGCATTCTTTGCATTAGTATTTTTGGTTTTAGGCCTGCTCGATACATCGCGCGGTGCCCCGCTCTCCAAAGATCCTTCGCAGAATTCATAACATAACCACACATTCAGAACTTAACACTTAAGGAATAGACCTATGAAAGTTATCCTGCTTGAACGCATCGCCCGCCTCGGCCAGATGGGTGATACTGTTACTGTTAAAGACGGCTTTGCCCGTAACTTCCTGCTCCCGCAGGGCAAGGCACTGCGTGCCAACGAAGCTAACATGGCTCGTTTTGAATCCCAGCGCGCTCAGCTCGAAGCACGTGATCTGGAACGTAAAACCGAAGCTCAGGCTGTTGCTGACAAGCTGGACGGCAAAAGCTTTATCGTTGTTCGCTCGGCTGGTGAAACCGGTCAGCTGTACGGTTCGGTTTCCACACGCGATATCGCTGATGTTGTAACTGCAGAAGGCTTCTCTCTGAACCGCAACCAGGTTGACCTGAACCACGCGATCAAAACAATCGGCATTCACACAATCTCGATCGTTCTGCATCCGGAAGTATCGGCAACAATCACCATCAACATTGCACGTACAGCTGATGAAGCTCTGCGTCAGGAAAAAGGTGAAGATCTGTCGACTGCTGCTGCAATCTACGGCATCGAAGAAGAGCCTCTGGCTGAAGAAGTTTTCGACGAAGACTTCGACGGTGAAGAAAACGCATAATTAGCGTTTCATACAGATCTCGTATCTGAAAAGCTGCACCGGATTTCCGGTGCAGCTTTTTTTATTGACCGATATTTGTGCTTTTCATCACAGGGAAATGATCAGCCCGCCGATAAATATTTATTCTACGCTCTTTCCAGAACAGGAAAACCCGCTATTCTTTTAGGGCGTACCGTGTTTGCAGAGCGTGCCTCATAAATATTGTTACACGGCGCCCGCTCTGAATTTGTAAGCCAATTGCATCGATTGCCGCATAAAACGGCACTCTCTTTGAGCGGATACAAGCGCCCGACTTTCGCGTTCATCCGCATATCCACCGGTACGGCAAACGGAGGAGGATGAGCAATGAGTGGCATGCTGCATTCAGTTCTGAATAAGCTGATCCTGAGCGGCGATCTTAAAGTACACTATACGAATAATCGCGTTGAGAGCTATGGCAATGGCGCTCCGCCGCATGTTGTGCTGGCTTTTCATACAAAAGCCGCTGAACGAGCCATTGCGCTTGATCCGGAGTTAAAGCTTGGTGAATGCTTTATGGATGGCGAAATCAGCTTTCCGGTCGGTGACATTTACAGTTTTCTGCAACTGGTTTTTGAAAATACCGGTGCAACGGCGGCTAAAGAGCCATGGATGCGCGCACTGGCAAAACTGCGTAAAATCTTTCGCCCTCTGCAACAAATGAATACCCTGTCCCGCTCCTCCAGGAATGTGCAACGTCACTATGATCTGAGCGGCGATCTCTATGATCTGTTTCTCGATCCGGACAAGCAATATTCCTGCGCCTATTTTGAGACATCGCAAAGCAGCCTTGCTGAAGCGCAACTGGCAAAAAAGCGGCATATTGCGGCCAAGCTGCAAATTCATCCTGATGACAAGCTGCTGGATATTGGTTGTGGCTGGGGTGGTCTCGGGCTTTATTTCGCAGAACTGCTTGATGCCGATGTCACCGGTGTTACGCTGTCACAGGAACAATTTCAGATCGCCAATCAACGGGCGCTGGCACAAGGTCTGCATCATCAGGCACGGTTTTTATTACAAGATTACCGGCAACTTGATCAGCAATTCGACCGTATAAGTTCAGTCGGTATGTTCGAGCATGTCGGCGTCACCCATTATGCCGAGTTTTTCCAGCAGGTTGCACGGCTCCTGAAACCGGACGGCTCCATGGTACTGCATTCGATAGGCCGCAGTGATAAGCCCTCTTCCACCAATCCTTTTATCCGTAAATACATCTTTCCCGGCGGCTATATACCGGCTCTGTCTGAGGTTTTACCGCATATTGAACAAGCGGGTCTGGTGATTACAGATATTGAGATTTTACGCCTGCATTATGCGGAAACCCTGAAAGCTTGGCGTGAAGCTTTCATGGCAAACCGCGACAAAGCCAAAGCCCTCTATGATGAGCGCTTCTGCCGGATGTGGGAATTCTATCTGGCAGGCTCTGAATCAGCCTTCCGCTGGCAAAATATGATGGTGTTTCAAATACAACTCGCACATCGGCAGGAGGCTATACCCCTCACCCGAAATTACATTGAGCAGGAAGAAAAACGGCTGAAAAAGCTGGAAACCAGACGCTACAAATTTGCAGCCAAACAGCCTGCGAATGAAAACACTTCGGAAAGGCTCTTTTGTTGAAATGCAACCAATCAAGATGTGTTTTTGTGATAAATTAATAACACATCACAACTCATGAAGGTTTTATCAAGAGTTTGTGAAGCTTCCATGCTTGTGCTGTCATCCTGCATCGGACATTTCTCTTATTAGAAATATCTGACAGGATAAGAGTTTAATGCCCAGCGCAATCACCAAGCTACAGCCACGCCTGAACAAAACGACGCTGATTTCTTTATCAATCGGCCTTTTGGTTCTGATAGTATCTTACCCTCTGGCGCTTGTATTGCCTTCATGGGTTTCTTGGGAAAATGGTCCGGTTGAAAATGCGCAGGTTGCTGTTCTCCTTCTGGGCATGGTGCAGGCGCTGGTTTATCAGAAATACGGCTCAGCGGACTGGAAATGGCTATGGCGCGGCGCGGCACTGATCTGGTTCATCTGCGCGATGCGTGAATTAAGCTGGGGTGCCGTTTTTATGGAGCCGCTCGGCATGTCCGAGGAAGGCCCGTTTTTCTCGTCCCGTCAGCTTTGGTATAAACCGGCAGTTATGCCGGCGCTGATCGGTTCTATTCTGCTTCTGGCCGTCTTTATGCTGAAAAACGGCTCACAGAAATTGCTCAATCCGTTGCAGCGCTCCGGCGGACTACCTTGGGCAGAGTTTTTACTGGCAACTCTTGGCATGATGATCTCCACCGCAGCAGAAGAGCATCTTGGCCTCACAACAGGCCTGACCGGTGCTGCTGCACAAAATCTGGAAGAACTGAGTGAGCTTGCCGCCTATATTTTCCTGCTGACCGGCCAGCTGCGTATCCGTTATCATCAGTCGGCCTTGATGTCCGGTAACTGATCCTTATATCAATTCAGAACACTGCTTCTAAAGGTGCGCAGGCTCTCCACAGTGTTGAGCCTGTGAATCATTGTGAATCATGGTATAGGCGCTTCAACTGCACTGACAGATTGTTTACACTCATATTTTAACAGACTCTGATGTCCGGCTTTTCGCCGGATATTCCCGCTCTATTGCGGAATAAGGATCCAGAACTTTATGGCTGACGCGACGGTTCACAAACTTGACGATACACGGGATACCCAGAATTCGCTTTATCGCGAAGCACCGAATAATATCGAAGCGGAACAGGCACTTCTCGGCGCAATCCTGATCAACAATGATGCTTTTTATCGTGTTTCGGACTTTCTGAAACCGCCGCATTTTTACGATCCTCTGCACCGCCGTATTTATGAACTGGCGTCCGAGCTGATCCGTGTTGGCAAAATGGCCAACCCTGTGACCATGAAAACCTTCCTGCCTGCTGATGATAAAGTCGGCGACATGACAGTGTTTCAATATGTAGTGCGTCTTGCCGCCGAAGCGGTAACGGTTATCAATGCGGAAGATTATGGCCGCGCGATCTATGACCTTGCCACACGCCGTTCGCTGATCGGCATCGGTGAAGAAATGGTCAATGTCGCCTATGATGCGCCGGTTGATATGGCACCGCGCTCCCAAATTGAAGATGCCGAGCGCCGCCTGTTTGAACTGGCGGAAACCGGTCGTTACGACGGCGGTTTCCAGCCTTTCAACGAAGCCGTTAAAACCGCGATTGATCTGGCGGGCGTTGCCTTCCAGCGTGACGGACATCTCTCCGGTGTTTCCACCGGCATCCACATGCTGGATGGTAAAATGGGTGGCCTGCAGTCTTCCGACTTGATCGTATTGGCGGGACGTCCGGGTATGGGTAAGACCTCGCTTGCCACCAATATCGCCTTCAATATTGCTGCCGCCTATCAAGGTGAACAGTTGGCTGACGGCTCAATGAAAGCCATCAATGGTGGTGTGGTTGGCTTCTTCTCGCTCGAAATGTCCGCCGAACAGCTGGCAACCCGTATTATTTCCGAGCAAACAGAAGTTTCCTCATCCAAAATCCGCCGCGGTGAAATCTCTGAGACCGATTTTGAAAAGCTGATCGCCTGTACCCAGACAATGCAGCGTATTCCGCTCTATATTGACCAGACCGGTGGTATCTCCATCGCGCAGTTGTCTGCGCGTGCCCGCCGCCTCAAGCGCCAGCGCGGCCTTGATTGTCTGGTGATCGACTATATTCAGCTGATGACCGGTTCGTCCAAAGCCTCGGCACAAAACCGTGTGCAGGAAATCACCGAAATTACCACGGGTCTTAAAGCCCTTGGTAAAGAGCTGAACGTGCCGATTATTGCTCTGTCACAGCTCTCCCGTCAGGTGGAAAACCGTGAAGACAAACGTCCGCAGCTCTCCGATCTTCGTGAATCGGGCTCCATCGAGCAGGACGCGGACGTTGTGCTCTTCGTGTATCGTGAAGAATATTACGTCAAAAACCTTGAACCACGTGACGAATTTGATCCGAAATATGACGAATGGAAAATGCACTTTGAGAAAGTCAAAGGCACGGCTGATGTAATCATTGCCAAACAGCGTCACGGTCCTACCGGTACTGTTAAGCTCGCCTTCCAGTCGGAATTTACGCGCTTTACCGATCTGGCCGAAGGCACTTATCTACCTGAACAATATGACGATCACTGAAAGATAAGAGCTTGGCTAAAAACCGGATTCAGTTCATCTGCCAGAATTGCGGCTCGACGCATTCGCGCTGGGCAGGCAAATGCGACGGCTGCGGCGAGTGGAACACACTTGTCGAAGAAGGTACATCCGGCGGCATCGGCTCAGGTCCGGGCAAAATGGC
Source organism: Bacillus subtilis (assembly GCA_021733665.1). Taxonomy (GTDB): domain Bacteria; phylum Pseudomonadota; class Alphaproteobacteria; order Rhizobiales; family Rhizobiaceae; genus Pseudochrobactrum. The sequence goes on along the minus strand of JAHREI010000002.1, from coordinate 57,210 downwards.
GATGCGCAAAGGCCGTGCCGTTGCGCTCACAACCCTTTCCGGCGAGATTGAAGATGCACCACGCATCCAGTCCGGTATCGGTGAGCTGGATCGTGTGACAGGCGGCGGCTTTGTCCGTGGCTCTGCTCTGCTGGTCGGCGGCGATCCGGGCATCGGTAAATCAACCTTGCTCACACAGGCTGCGGCCGCATTGGCACGTCGCGGCAACCGCATCATCTATGTATCCGGTGAAGAAGCTGTGGCGCAGATTCGTTTGCGCGCACAGCGTCTGCATGCGGCAGATACATCAGTGGAGCTGGCAGCGGAAACCAATGTAGAGGATATTCTCGCGACTATTGATACCAAGCCGCGCCCTGATCTGGTGATTATCGACTCCATCCAGACCCTGTGGACAGATGCGGCTGACAGCGCACCGGGTTCGGTGACGCAGGTTCGTGCCGGTGCGCAGGCGATGATCCGATATGCCAAATCTACCGGTGCTGCCGTGGTACTGGTCGGCCATGTCACCAAAGAAGGTCAGATCGCAGGCCCGCGCGTGGTTGAGCATATGGTTGACGGCGTGTTGTATTTTGAAGGCGAAGGCGGACACCATTACCGCATCTTGCGTACTGTCAAAAACCGTTTTGGCCCGACTGATGAGATCGGCGTGTTTGAAATGTCCGATAAAGGCTTGCGCGAAGTCTCCAACCCTTCCGAACTCTTTCTCGGCGAACGCAATGAAAAGGCACCGGGAGCTGCGGTCTTTGCCGGTATGGAAGGTACCCGCCCCGTTCTCGTGGAAATTCAGGCACTAGTCGCCCCGTCTACACTCGGCACACCGCGCCGCGCCGTTGTCGGCTGGGATAACAGCCGTCTTTCCATGACGCTTGCCGTGCTGGAAGCCCATTGTGGTGTGCGCTTTGGTCAACACGATGTTTATCTTAATGTGGCCGGTGGTTATCGTATTTCCGAGCCTGCCGCCGATATGGCTGTAGCGGCAGCGCTTGTCTCGTCGCTTGCCGGTATTCCGCTGCCTGCAAACAGCGTTTATTTTGGTGAAGTCAGTCTCTCAGGCGCAGTACGTGCGGTTGCCCATGCGGCACAACGCATTAAAGAGGCAGAAAAACTGGGCTTCAAGCAAGCTGTTCTGCCAGTCGGCGGTGGTGAATTATCACGCCCGCAGAATTTTACGCTGTCTGAAACCGGTTCACTGCCGGATCTTGTGGCTCGCATTGCTGCTTCCGGCCCCGGAAAGAATGCGCAAAACCGTGATTAAACCGGAAGTTTGCCTGAATAATTCATGTGGCAAAATATACATCACTGCATTTACCTAACTGATTTTACGGGGTATGGCTGTTTTTTTATAAACACAGCTCCCGAATTAGTGATTTGTGAAAAATTTCGGGTTACCCTGCCTTGATAGAATTATCATGATCCTATCGGTCAGCCAGTAAGTGCTGCTATGAACAAAGTTGCGGGGCAATATCCGCACGAAATTATATGCCGTTAAGGCATACCGGACACAGAGGAACAAGGCAGGATGCCGATTACATTGCTAGACGGAATTCTTATCGGGGTCACTCTCGTATCAGCAATTCTCGCCATGGTACGCGGATTTTCGCGTGAAGTGCTTTCGGTTGCATCCTGGGCAGCGGCCGCATTGGCTGCTTACTTCTTCTACAAGCCTGTTGCTCCATACCTTGCGCCATATATCAGCAATGAAACCATTCTGAATATTGCAGCAGCTGGCTCGGTATTTCTGGTAACATTGATCATCGTATCGATCATCACCATGAAGATCGCTGACTTCATTATCGACAGCCGCATTGGTGCGCTTGACCGCACACTCGGCTTTCTCTTCGGTGCGGCACGCGGCGTTCTGCTGGTTGTAATTGCCATGTTGTTTTTCAACTGGCTGGTTGCAACAGATCAGCCAAGCTGGGTCATCAATGCTAAATCCAAACCGATGCTGGATTCTCTTGGCCAACAACTGGTTGAAATGCTGCCGGAAGATCCGGAAAAAACCTTCAATGACCGTATCAAGCCGCATATCGGCTCACAGTCTGCGCCTGAAAATGAAGCTCCGGCGCCAGCAAACTAAGCTGATATTCTTCCCATTTAAAAACCCGCCGCAGAATGATCTGCGGCGGGTTTTTCATTTGGAAAGGAACTCTTTTCAAGCCTTGCGTTTCAGATCAGGCCAGCGACCTATCGTCAAAGCCCTCAACAGCCATTCCAATGGCCCGTAATAATAATGCTTCATCCACCAGTGGCTAAGAAACAGCTGGAATATAAAGATCATCACAGCAATCAGAAAATTCGTAAAGACAGTTGTCTTATCAATCAGGACCAAACCATAACCGTAATAGACAAAACCACAGATCAGCGATTGCAGCAGATAATTTGACAGAGCCATGCGACCTGCCGGTGCCAGAGCATCGCGCCAAAACAAACCGCGCTTCGTGCCAAAAAAAGTCAGCATGAGTGCGATAATACCAAAAGTCATCAGCGGAGCTGTAACGAGTGTCAGCGCCAGTCCCCAAATCTCCCATTGTGAACCAGTACCAAATGCAGTTGTCAGTGCAGTTATCAAAGCTGCCGGAAGGCCGATAAATAACCCCGCCTTGATTGCCGGTTTCAGATAAGGCCGGTATTGTTCCGGCTGCGCCAGAAACTGATGCCGACCAGCTAAAAAGCCAAGCAAGAACATAGCCAACGCACAAGGTGCCTGTATCAGCAGCAAAACCAACCACATAATTTTCAATTCGTTGATATGCTGCATAATCACACTGCCTAAACTACCAGTGTAAGCGATATAGGCCTGTTGTGCATTCAACATATCCTGTGCCGGATCCTGCACCTCACCTGCCATCCATTGCAACACACCAAGCGATGCCCACAAAAATGCGGTTATGCTGATCAGCCATACGGCACTTTTAATCAATGTTCGATCCGTACTATTGCGCCAGAGCAGCAGCAATATGCCGAGTATCGCATAGGTTGAAAGAATATCACCGTGGAACAACAAAACGGCATGGAGCAAACCGATAACCCAAAGTCCGGCCTGACGCCGTAAAAAGCGCGGAACAAAAGCTTCTCCGGCACGCACCGCCGATTGCATTTGCAATGTCACGCTGTATCCGAACAGAAATGAAAACAGCAGATAGAATTTCATCGCAAAGATTGTTGTAATGATCAGATCTACCCAATCATTAAATCTGAAGCCCTGCTCCGGCTCTCCTGTAGGGAGACCATAGAATGCAGAGGCGAAGACCATAATATTGACCTGCAAAATGCCCAGCAATGCAAAGCCACGCAGCGCATCGACATCTGCGATACGCATAGTTTTCTGAGATGCTGAAGTCATAATTTTGCTCCTGCATCTGCTCTATTGCCAAGCACACCCCAGAGCATAGCTCTGAATGCTGCTTTGTGCTCCTGAGGTTTAAACTCCGGATCGATCGCTACACGGTTGAAAATCCCGTCCACAATAATCATCAGGCAATGAACAGCAGCAGATGCAGAAAACTGCTTGCCGATTTGTCCGCGTTCAACACCAAGACTGACAAGATATTCCAGCTCTTGCCGCATTACTTTATCGCTTAACTGGTATAAAGCACCGATCTCAGCATCGCGTCCTGCCTCTGCAGCTATTTCTAGTGCCAGTGCGGAGAGTATTCTGTCAGCGGCAACATCCAGCACCACATCGAAAAAAACATTCAAAGCGGCATACAGATCATCCTGCTCGCGCAGTGTGGCCACGAGTTCCTGCGTTTGTTGACGGTCTTCTTCAACGATGGCGGCAATGATGGATTTCTTGCTTGGAAAATAATGAAACAAACTGCCAGTACTGATCTGCGCCGCAGTGCAGATTTGTGCCGTACTGGTTTGATGAAACCCCTGCTCTGCAAAACAGATTTTTGCAGCCTCGAGTATCATCTGTTTCTTCGCCTGATGTTTTTCAGGATCTGTTACGCGCATAGCGCACCTCTAAATTAGACTGAGCGCTCGGTTTAATAAATTACGTTCTGTTTTTACGCAAGAGAATATTTATTGAGCAAAGCTGCGACTTAATTGTGTGATTGTTGAAAATGTGCGCCAGACAGTTGTGTCTTAATCCCAATCGCCATATATGAAGCTGAAAATAAAAGAGGTAAAAGCAGACAGGGGGAGCAGTGTCTGCAAAATTCCGGTCGTTACCGGCAAGTGGTGCATATTAATCCGCCACAAATAGCTGTTCCAATATGACGCTTAATTCGACTTTCCATCTGATGCAGGTGTGTCAGACCTGTTCTGCACTCTGAATTGTTACAGCTCCATAATTCCTGCCTTAAAAATCTAAGATTTTTTTGGGACTATGCAGCAAAAGCACTCTTATGATAGAGAGCATTTTTAATTGCTCTGCAATCGAAAGGCCCAGCGGCTATGATCAGTCATTCCGGTGAAACCGCCCCCGCTTCTTCAGATCATACTCAAATGATCTCCGCCACCACGCATGGCGTGCATAACAGCACAGAAGCGCCTGAAAACTCTTCGAGATTTTCCTTTGATGAAGACGCCTTGCATGAAGAATGCGGCGTCTTTGGCATTCTGGGGCATGAGGATGCCGCAACACTGACGGCACTCGGCCTGCATGCTTTGCAACATCGCGGACAGGAAGCAGCCGGTATCGTTTCCTTCCACGAAGGTCGTTTCTACTCTGAACGCCATATGGGACTGGTCGGTGACCATTTCACCAATCCGGCAACTCTGAAGCAGCTTCCGGGCAATCTTTCGATTGGTCATGTGCGCTACTCCACCACCGGTGAAACTGTGCTGCGCAACGTACAGCCACTGTTTGCGGAGCTGGAAGTCGGCGGCATTGCGATCGCCCATAACGGCAATTTCACCAATGGTTTAAGCCTGCGTCGCCATCTCATTGCTTCCGGCGCAATCTGCCAGTCCACTTCTGATTCAGAAGTGGTACTGCATCTCATCGCCCGTTCCCGTCTGGCCTCCTCCAGCGATCGCTTTGTTGATGCTGTTCGTCAGCTCGAAGGTGGCTATGCCATCCTCGCAATGACCCGCACCAAGCTGATTGCAGCGCGTGATCCGATTGGTATCCGCCCACTGGTGATGGGTGAACTCGACGGTAAACCGATTTTCTGCTCCGAGACCTGTGCACTCGACATTATCGGCGCAAAATATATCCGCGATGTAGAAAACGGCGAAGTCATTGTTTGTGAAACACAAGCAGATGGCTCCATCAGCACCACCTCTATCAAGGCACCAAACCGTAAGCCGGAACGCCTGTGCATGTTTGAATATGTGTATTTTGCCCGTCCTGACTCTGTCGTCGGTGGCCGCAATGTTTACACAGTGCGCAAAAACTCCGGTATCAATCTCGCAAAAGAATCTCCGGTTGAAGCCGATGTTGTAGTACCTGTGCCGGATGGCGGTACGCCGGCAGCATTGGGTTATGCGCAGGCAAGCGGTATTCCGTTTGAATATGGCATCATCCGCAACCATTATGTTGGCCGTACCTTTATTGAGCCGACCCAGCAGATTCGCGCCCTTGGTGTTAAGCTGAAACATTCGGCCAACCGTGCGATTATCGAAGGTAAACGCGTTGTACTGGTGGATGATTCCATCGTGCGCGGCACTACTTCAATGAAGATCGTGCGCATGATCCGCGATGCCGGTGCAAAAGAAGTGCACATCCGCGTTGCTTCCCCGATGATCCATCATCCGGATTTTTACGGAATTGATACGCCGGACGCAGACAAATTGCTGGCCAACCAATATCCGGACTTAAAGGCCATGTGCGATTATATCGGTGCGGATTCGCTGGAATTCCTCTCCATCGACGGACTTTATGAGGCTGTCGGCGGCGAAAAACGCAATCCGAAGGCGCCGCAGTTCACCGATCATTACTTTACGGGGGACTATCCGACCCGTCTGGTTGATCAGGAAGAATTGTCGAATATTCATAACTTTGCATTGCTATCCAGCAACGGTTAAGATCAGATAAGGCGACTATGGCAACGTAACCGCCTTAAAATCATATAGACTGCAATGGGTGGATTTAATGAGTTTTGATCTGAGCGGACGTACTGCGCTTGTTACCGGCGCATCCCGCGGCATCGGCTATTTTTTGGCATTGGAACTGGCAAAGCGCGGCGCCCATGTGATTGCCGTTGCCCGTACTGTCGGCGGCCTTGAAGAACTGGATGATGAAATTCAGGCGATGGGTAATACAGCGACGCTCGTCCCGCTTGATCTTAAAGATATGCCTGCTCTTGATCTGCTCGGTTCATCAATCAATGACCGCTGGGGCAAACTGGATATCCTGGTTGCCAATGCCGGAGTACTTGGCACAATTTCTCCGGTTGGCCATGTTGAAGCCAAAGTCTTTGACAATGTTATCAGCACCAATCTGACCAGTATCTGGCGCCTGATCCGCTCGGTTGATCCGCTGCTGCGCCGCTCTGATGCAGGACGTGCGATTCTGATGTCCTCCGGCGTCGCTCACACAGCACGCGCATTCTGGGCTCCCTATGCCGCTTCAAAAGCTGCACTGGAAGTTATGGGGCGCTCCTGGGCGGAAGAAACCAAACAAATGCCGCTGCGTGTGAACTCCGTCAATCCGGGTGCAACACGTACAGCTATGCGTGCAAAGGCAATGCCGGGTGAAGATCCGGAAACCCTGCCGCATCCGGCAGATGTGGCTGCAAAAATCGTGCAACTTGCCGATCCCGCACTGACCATTACCGGACAGCTCTATGATGTGCGTCAGGATAAGTTCCTGCACTATCATATGCCGTCATAAGCGTTAGCTTTTAATACATCCGGCCGATTATATTTTAGCGGCCGGATGTCTGCTTCCAGATTTTTCAACGCACTTTTTCAATATTCATTCTATCTCGCGGCCCGCTCTTTTTTAGCCTGCGCCACAGCATGGCTTTTATTTTCGCCGCTCCTCTCCCCCTCGTGACGATCTGAACCTTTCAATCTCTGAACACAGAAGGATCTGTGATGAATCATTTTTATATTCTTACCGGTGGTCCGGGCTCCGGCAAAACTACCCTGCTCAACTGTCTCAAAGCGCATGGTTTTCAGCATAGTCAGGAGGCCGGACGCCATATCATTCAGGATCAGGTTAAAATCGGCGGCAAAGCACTGCCATGGCTTGATCCGTCATTCTTTGCAGAAATGATGCTGTCGTGGGAAATGCGTTCGCATTTGTTAGCCTCAGAGATCACCTCTGAGCGACCTTATTTCTTTGACCGCGGTATGGCTGATATTGCTGGCTACCTCACGCTCTCAGGTCTCTCTGTCCCCGATCATGTAAATCAGGCCGTACAGCAATATGCCTATAACAAAACCGTCTTTATTGCTCCGCATTGGCCGGAGATTTATCAGAGTGATGAAGAGCGCAAACAATCGCCAGATGAAGCTGAGCGCACTTTTGATGCGATGGTACAAACCTATCAGGCTTATGGCTTTACACTCTGTGAGCTTCCCAAAGCAGATGTAGAAACCCGCGTTGCCTTTGTGCTCGGTCAAATAGAGAAATAATAGCGTAATAAAAAAAGCCCCTCACTGAGGGGCTTTTTCAATTTAGTCAGCCTTGGTATGTAATGCCTCAGCTGCGAAGCGACGCTTCCACGCTAATGCACTGAATGGCAAGAACAACAGGTAACCCAGCGCGGTCAGTGTCAGTGTCTGCCATGTGAAGCTCATCAGAAAACCGGCATAGATCACCACACCGAGGATCAGCGGTACAACAAAATCACGGCGGATAAAGCTACCTGCAGTTTTGCCGTTATAGACCGGCAGACGGCTGACCAGCAAAAACGCAATGACAATCGTAAAGCCAGCTGTTCCGTAAGCCAGAGCTTTGCTTGGCAGCACGCCGAGAAAGCCGGAATAAACAGGCAGCAGCACCAGCATTGCGCCGGCAGGCGCCGGAACACCGACAAAGTAATTACCCTGCCATGCCGGCTGGTTCGGATCTTCCAGCATAACGTTAAAGCGCGCTAAGCGCAGGCAGCAGGCAATCGTATAGATCAATGCTGCGATCCATCCGAAAGAGCCCGCCTGATCCAGCATAAACAGATACAGCACCAATGCCGGTGCAACACCGAAATTGACGATATCGGCCAGAGAATCCATCTGGGCGCCGAATTTAGAAGAACCTTTCAGAAGCCGTGCAATCCGCCCGTCAATACCGTCAAGAAAAGCAGCCAGCAGCACCATCGCTACGGCATGTTCAAAACGGTGCTCTATAGCAAGACGAATACCGCTTAACCCCGCACAAATGGCAAGGACGGTAATCAGATTAGGGATCACAATCCGCATCGGAATTTCAGAAAGGCGCGGACCGCGCCCCTCTGTATTGCCATTCGGATCCAGCGGCGGAAAAGGTGCTTCAAGCATCAGGCAATCCGCACGGTTGGCGCAGTGCGCGCATCGTTGAATTCTGCCAGAACGGTTTCACCTGCTACAGCCGTCTGGCCGACAGCAACGCGCGCAACCGCACCTTTTGGCAAGTAAATATCATTACGGGAACCAAAACGGATCAGACCAAAGCGCTCGCCGGTTGTAAGATCTTCACCGGCTTTCGACCAGCAAACGATACGGCGGGCAACAAGACCGGCGATCTGAACGACCGCAACAGTACCATGTGCGCTATCGATCAATACGCTGCTACGTTCATTCTCAGAGCTGGCTTTATCCAGCTCTGCATTCAGGAACTTGCCCGGACGATGCATAACGCTGATAATTTTACCACGCACCGGTGCACGGTTAATATGCACTGAGAACACGTTCATGAAAACGCAAATGCGCAACATCGGCTCGGTACCGAGATCGAGTTCTGCCGGCGGCACGCACATGCCAACGGAAGAAATCTTGCCATCGGCCGAGCTGATGACGAGATCATCGTCCAGCGGTGTGATACGCAACGGATCACGATAGAAATAAATGCACCAGATGGTCAGCACCATCCCTACCCAGAACAAAGGCCCCCACAACCAGCCCAGCAGCAGCGACACAACAAAGAATGCCGCAATGAAGGGATAGCCCTCACGGTGAATAGGGACAAAAGTATTGCGAATAGTATCGGACAGGCTCATCGGTTTTCCTCAGATTTTCCGCATCAATAACGCAAAGTTACAGCGTTTAAAATGATTAAGCGCAATCAGCGCACTAAATTTGATAATATTCATGCTTTCTGCTGACAAAATCCGGACAGAAAGTTACCGGAAGCGTTGTTTTTATTATTTATGCGCTGAATATGGCCGGAATCAAAGTGGTTCAGCTGAAACTAAATACAGCGAAACCGGCTTTGTAGTTAGCAGATATTCGCTGCAGTTGCGAATATCTGCCAATATCATAGAGGATCATTACGCCCCTGTCATTCGCCTGCCGGCGCACCGCGGATAACAATGCCCATCTCATCATTTTCACGCACCTGACGCAGCCGTGCTTCGGCCTCATCAGCTTCACGCTGGCGATCCCACATCGACGCATAAAGTCCGCCTTGCAACAGCAGATCACGATGGGTACCGCGCTCGGCTATCTGCCCGTCTTTCAGCACAATGATTTCATCGGCACTGATCACTGTGGACAGACGGTGCGCAATGACCAGTGTTGTGCGGTCACGGCTGACCAGATCCAGCGACTGCTGAATATCCTGTTCCGTTGCCGTATCCAGCGCCGAGGTTGCTTCATCGAGAATGAGGATCGGAGGCGCTTTCAGGATTGTACGGGCAATCGCCACGCGCTGCTTTTCACCGCCGGAGAGTTTCAAGCCGCGTTCGCCAACCATCGACTGATAGCCTTCCGGCAACAGCTGAATAAAGCGGTCGATCTGCGCCAGCTTGGCCGCCTGTTCCACTTCTTCTTCTGACGCGCTCGGGCGGCCATAGCGAATATTATAGGCGATGGTATCGTTAAACAGCACCGTATCCTGCGGCACCATACCAATCGCATGGCGCAGACTGACCTGTGTCACATCGCGGATATCCTGACCGTCAATCGTTACAGAGCCTTGCTGTACATCATAGAAACGATAGAGCAGACGCGAAATTGTCGATTTACCCGCACCAGATGGTCCGACAATCGCAATTGTTTTACCTGACGGCACCTCAAAGCTGACATTACGCAGGATCGGACGGGACGGATCATAAGCAAAGCTGACATTATCAAAGCGAATTGCGCCTTGAGAGACAGATAGTGCCTGCGCTTCAGGCTTGTCTTTGACCTCTTCTTCCACTTCCAGCAGATCAAACATCTGCTCGATATCGGTCAGTCCCTGACGTATTTCACGATAAATGAAGCCGATCATATTCAGTGGCAGCGACAACTGCATCAACAGCGCATTAATGAAAACAAAATCGCCGAGTGTATGCGTTCCGGCCTGAACTTCACGGGCAGACATCACCATCAGGATCATCATGCCGACGCCAAAAATCACAGCCTGACCAAAGTTCAGCCAGCCAAGCGATGTCCATGTCTGGGTAGCTGCTTTTTCATAGCGTGCCATTGAGCGATCATAACGCTCGGCTTCCATGGCCTCATTGCCGAAATATTTAACTGTTTCAAAGTTCAGCAGCGAGTCGATGGCCTTGGTATTGGCATCCGTGTCGGATTCATTCATCTCGCGGCGGATGCTGATACGCCAGTCACTCGCTTTAACGGTGAACCACATATAGAGCCAGACGGTTGCAGCAACAACGATCAGATAGCTGACCCCGTAGGCGAAACCGAAAATTGCGGCAGTCAGTGCAAATTCCAGCAGGGTTGGCACCGAGCTGAGAATTGTAAAACGCACAATGGTTTCAATACCTTTGACACCACGCTCAATAACACGGGAGAGACCACCGGTGCGCCGTTCCAGATGAAAGCGCAGAGACAGTTTGTGCATATGCACAAAGGTACGGTAGGCCAGCTGACGTACGGCATATTGCCCGACGCTGGCAAACAGCGCATCGCGCAACTGGTTGAAACCGGCCTGAATGATACGTGCCAGATTATAGGCTACGACCAACATCAGAGCGCCTACAAAAATCTGCGGCACCCAGCTTTGCGGTGTAAAAGAGCCATCCAGCGCATCCGTTGCCCATTTAAAGAAATAAGGCACCAGCATCAGTACGAATTTGGCAATAACCAGATAGAATGTTGCCCAGACGACCCGCATTTTGAGGTCATGACGCTCACTCGGCCACATATAAGGCCAGAGTTTTGCCAGTGTTTTCAAGGTCTGGCCGGATTCTGCTGAGACTGTTTTTTGCTTTTTCATAATTTCTTTTAACGCCACGGACGACCCGCTGCCGTCGCCCTCATTTTTAAGCATTTCTTTTTCCGCAATGCTGCCTGCGGTTTCCTGCCTGTTCGTACCATGTCTGTAGCCATGATACGAACAAAACTGCTGCACAATGTTGTGAAACTCTCAAACAAATAAGCGCAACACATTTAATCCCCTGTGCTGCGCTTTCTTTGGCTTATCGCTTTATGGCAGCTTCTGCTGCACATCCTGATCTTTCAGAGGCTCTTTTGGCATCACGAAAACCTGCCCCGGCCAGATCATATCCGGATTTTTAATCTGGTCTCTGTTGCTCAGATAGATGGTTGTGTAACGCAGACCACTGCCGTAGGTACGCTTGGAAATTGTCCAGAGATTATCGCCTTTACGGATAATCACCGAACCTTCTGCTTCTTCCAGCGGCTGTGGTTCAGCTGCCTGCACTTCCTCTTGCACTGGTGCGCTTGGTGCAACGGCTGCAATCTTTTCACCTTCAACACGACGGAAAGGTACACGCGCTGTAGCCAGTACCTTGCCGCCTTTATCCATCAGATCTGCGCGGATGATATAATCACCGACAGCAAGCGGCTGCTGGGTCTGTACCAGATAGCGGCCTTCCGGCGTGATGATTGCAGTGCCAAGCAGAAGCTCATTGGCGGAAATATTCACAGTCTGACCACCGCGTGCATGCCCTGCGATGAAGACCGAAGCGCCTTCTATCTCAACGGCTTCGACTGCAATGTTGATATCGCTTTTCGCATCTTGTCCGGCGGAACCACCCTGTACATTCTGAGGCGGTAAAACGGAATATGGCGCACTGCTACCATGCTGCGCAACAGGCACATCCGAGCCTTCCGGCTGAGGTGCAGCCGGGGTTGCCTGCGGCGTGGTAATCATACGGCTAGCTTGTCCCGGCTCTTCAACCAGCGCCAGAACCTGCCCTTCCGGTGTTGCCGGAACCGAAAGAATCGCAGTTTGCTGGGATGTAGCAACGGAACTCTCTCCGCTGGTTGCACGCAATACCAGCTGGTAATCACCGCTCTTCAGCGCCTGATCCAGAACAATTGCAAAATCGCCATTTTCACTGGCCTTGGTTGAACCAAGCACACGAGTTTTAGAAAGCAGATCGACCTGAGAATTTGGCGCTGCCTTACCGGCAATGACCAGAGAACCATCACCTTCAAGGCGCAACACATCAAAAACCGGCACTGTCACGGTCTGAGCAGCGACCTGCTTTTCCGGTTCGGCTGGTTTGATTTCAGCAGGTGCTTGGGCTTTAACCTCAGGTGCGGCCTCTGTTTTAGCCTCCGGCTTCTCAGCGGGTGCCGGCTCGGCGACAGGTGCCTGTTGTGGCTGCTCCGATTTTTTCGGCGCCATATTACAATAAGCAAGCAGACCGCCGATGATAACAACAGCAGCAAAACCGGCAAGCGCATAACGACTATTCTGCATTCGGGGTCGCCCCTTTTAACACCGAGCTTAAAAAAATATTATAACATGTTGTGTCTGCTTATAAATCCAAACGGATAATCAGCACTGATCCAACAACTAGCGCTTTTTTATTGTCACAGCAAGAATATCACATATCGGCACTGTAATTCTTGTCATGCATTACCCGATAAGATGCACAAGATTGTCAATCCTTTGCAGAAGCCGATGATTCCAAAAGCATTCTGCATCTGAAATTGAAAGTCTGGATTTCTGATAATTTATTACGCTTCACCTCGCAGAAAACTTGACCAACAACAGCCCGCGCGCGAAAAAGAAAAAATGAGCAAGATTCGATCAATATGTGTCTATTGCGGTTCTTCAACCGGCAATAATCCCCTTTATCGGGAAGCAGGGCTGGCTCTCGGCCGCTCCATCGCAGAAAACGACCTTCGCCTGATTTATGGCGGCGGTACAAAAGGAATTATGGGCGCCGTTGCAGAGGGCGCTTACAAAGCAGGTGGTAAAGTCACCGGCATCATCCCGACTTTCCTTCTGAACAAAGAAGCCGACGGCAAAACGAATGAAATGCTTGATGAGCAGATCATTACGGAAAACATGCATCAGCGCAAACAGCTGATGTTTGAACGTTCCGATGCCTTTGTCACGCTGCCGGGCGGCATTGGTTCTGTTGAAGAAATCGTGGAAATGATGACCTGGGCACAGCTCGGCCATCATAAAAAGCCGATGGTTTTTGCCAATATCAATCATTTCTGGGAACCGATGATCGCTATGCTCGATCATATGCGTACCGAAGGCTTTATCCATACCGGCCATCGTGTACAGCCGAAAATGCTTGATACTGTCGCAGAGATCATTCCTTACATCTTTGATGCAGCTGCTAAAGGCGATGCATCCGGTGATGAAGAGATCATCGCCCGCATGTAAGCAAAATGCATTAAGCAATGAAAAAGCCCCTCACTGAGGGGCTTTTTTGTATGTCTGATTAAGATTTCGCGGCAATCGCCTTATCAGCCCGTGCCTCTTTGAGGATCGACCATGTGTAGAGGATCAAACCTGCCCAGATCAGTGCGAATGCATAGAGTTGCGTTGTGTTGAATGGTTCTTTGAAAGCGAAAACAGCGATCAGGAACAGCATGGTCGGCGTAATATACTGCATCAGCCCCAGTGTGGTGTAGCGCAGCAGTTTCGCACCGGTGGCATACATAATCAGCGGTACAGCAGTCACCACACCGGCCAGCATCAGCAGAGAAATATCCGCTGGCGTACCGGCAACAAAATGATCCTGCCCTTGTGTATACAGCCAGATTGCATAGGCGCTGGCCGGAATGAACAGAATGATCACTTCCAGCATAAAGCCCTGTGACGGACCAATCGGCAAGGATTTACGGAAGAAACCATAAAAGCCGAATGACAGCGGCAGAATGATAGATACCCAAGGCAATCCACCCTGCTCTACTGTCAGCAACACCACCGCAGCAGCGGCAAGGAATACAGCAACCAGCTGTACTCTTGTCAGACGCTCTTTAAGGAAAATTGCGCCGAGCAGCACATTGACCAGCGGGTTGATATAATAACCAAGTGCGGCATCCAGCGCATGATCATTGAAAATCGCCCAGACATAAACGCCCCAGTTCAGTGTGATCAGGGAGGCTGTCAGACAAGCCATTGCCAATGTGCGCGGATTACGCAATGCGGCACCGACATCCTTGGTACGTCCCATAAAAACCAAAATGACAGCCGCTACAGGCAAAGACCAGATCACGCGGTGCGCCAGCACCTCCACAACCGGAATATGGGCGACGGCCTTCATGTAAAACGGGAAAAGTCCCCAAAACAAATAGGCCAGCATCGCGAAGATAAACCCGCGCGTTGCTTCCGGCATCGCCTGTTGAGACCGGTCATTCATAACAAGTTGTCCTCAGATTTCCGGTCTCGGGCTTTATCATACAGCGGGAGCCGTTCATTACATTCACATCAGTAACAACCGGTACTCCCGTTTTGCCTCATCCGCAAACGGCAAATTTTATTCTGCTGCAATATGTCCCGCAAGTTCACGGTTTTTCATCAGCTTATAAACGACCGAATCCATCAGTGCCTGAAAGGATGCGTCGATAATATTGTCGGACACGCCGACTGTGCGCCAGCGCTGGCCGCTGGCATCATGCGACTCGATCAGAACACGGGTGATCGCTTCCGTACCGCCATTGAGGATACGCACTTTAAAATCGACCAGTTCCAGATCGGCCAGTTCTTCCTGATAGCGGCCAAGATCCTTGCGCAATGCAAGGTCAAGCGCGTTAACCGGGCCATGACCTTCCGCAACAGACAAGTGCTCCTCACCATCGATGATGATTTTTACAATCGCTTCCGACACGGTTTTCAGGCAGCCATTGCTGTCATAGCGGCGCTCGACCATACAACGGAAGGCTTCAACACGGAAAAACTGCGGCACCGCACCGAGTTGCTGACGTGCCAGCAATTCAAAGCTCGCATCGGCACTTTCATAGGCATAGCCCTGCGCTTCACGTTCTTTAACCAGTGCGATCAGCGTATCAAGATGACGGTCGTCTTTCGCCACCTGAATACCGCGCTTTTTAAGCTCTGCGATAAAATTGGACTTACCGCCCTGATCGGACACCATCACGCGGCGATGATTGCCAACTGTTTCCGGCGGCACATGCTCATAGGTCTGCGGCTCTTTCAAAAGAGCCGACGCGTGGATACCGGCTTTAGTGGCAAAAGCAGAACTACCGGCAAATGCCGCCTGTTCATTCGGCGCGCGGTTGAGAACATCGTCAAAAGTACGGGAAAGTTTTGTGATACCTGTCAGCGCATCCATGCTGATGCCAATTTCAAACCGGTCTGCCCAGTATGGTTTCAGCATCAATGTCGGGATAAGCGTGACAAGATTGGCATTGCCGCAGCGCTCGCCAATCCCATTGAGTGTGCCCTGTACCTGCCGCACACCGGCATCAATTGCCGCCAAGGATACGGCAACGGCCTGTTCGGTATCATTATGCGCGTGAATACCGAGACACTCCCCCGGTACAACAGTTTTAACGGCATTGACGATATCACCGACTTCGCTTGGCTGCGTGCCACCATTGGTATCACACAACACAACCCAGCGGGCACCGGCACTATAGGCCGCCTTGGCACAGGCCAAGGCATATTGCGGGTTGGCTTTGAAACCGTCGAAGAAATGCTCGCAATCAACGATACATTCTTTGCCTGCCATGCGGGCAGCAGTGACCGAAGATGTGATCGATTCCAGATTTTCTTCCAGCGTGCAGCCCAGCGCCAGATGCACATGATAATCCCAGCTTTTGGCAACATAGGTGATAACATCACTCGAAGCCTGTAACAGCACAGACATGCCCGGATCATTGGAGGTGGAAACGCCCGGACGTTTGGTCATACCAAAGGCAACAAACTTTGCCCGAGAGGTATGTTTGCGCTGAAAAAAGCTCGTATCTGTCGGGTTCGCCCCCGGATAACCACCTTCAACATAATCCACACCGAACTCATCCAGCATGGCGGCAATGGCTTTCTTGTCAGAAACGGAGAAGTCAATTCCCGGTGTCTGCTGGCCGTCGCGCAGGGTAGTATCATAAATATAGATACGCTCTTTTTTCATTGTCGGTCTTTCCTCCATATCCGTATTTATGTGCCTTGCTTGCTGCTTATTGCGGCCATGTGTCCGTATCGTGATCAGGATGCTGGAAAGACACCAGCGTGCGTACAAACTCGATACTTTCCGGATCGCGCTCCGTGGTATAGGCGGGCAATTCGCTGAGCTGATCCAGATAAGGCAATTTGCCCTCCAGCCCCCACGCTACCGTCGGCACAATGTCTTGCGGTTTATCAAAGGCAGCGATTGAAAGCGCCAGTCCGTCCGGCGCCTCATAGGTCAGTGGTGTGCCGCAACCGGCACAAAAACCGCGCTCGACATGGTTGGAAGAGCGGAACAGTTTTCGTGTTCCGCGCGTCCATTCCAATGTGCCTTCCTTAACGGAAACCAGCGGCGCGTAATAATTGCCGAATGCTTTCTGGCACATGCGACAATGACAGATGGATGCACTGCCCAACTGCCCTTTCACACGAAAACGCACAGCACCACACTGGCAGCCCCCGCTGGCGCCCGGATTTTCACTCAGCGTTTCACTTCCCATGTTGTCACCCGTTCTCCCGTAGCCGGATCTTTGCCGTCCTTCAGCTGAATATTCTGTGCCAGCAATGAGTCACGAATACGGTCAGCTTCCGCCCAATTTTTCCCGTTGATGAATGCCAGACGCTCAGCGATCTGTCTTTCAACATCCGCAGTGTCGACATCTGCCGCATTGCTGAACAAATATTGCGCAGCTTCAGCCAGCAATTGTGCATCATAAAGGCCAAGCAGATTGAGACCGGAAACCAGTGCCTCCACATCACCCTGCTTATAGGCTTTGCGCAATTCGGTGAGCGCTGCCCATGTATTCAGATCATCGCCTACGGCATACGCAAACACCGATGCCTTTGCAGCATCAGGCTTGGCAGACTGCTCTGCAACCAACTGATACCACTTGGCCAGTTCTTCACCGGATTCATTCAGACGCTGCTGCGTCCAGTTGATCGGCTCACGGTAATGGGTCTGCAACATCGAGAGACGCGCAGCCATCCCTGTCCAGCGACGTCGGAAGTCTTCCGGAACATCAAGACCGGCCAATTGCGGAAGTTCCGATTTCAGCACATCGTCAATGGTGATGAAATTGCCCAGAGATTTGGACATTTTCTGACCTTCAACCTGCAGAAAACCGTTATGCATCCAGATATTGGCCATGCGCTCTGAGCCAAAGGCGCAGCATGACTGGGCGATCTCATTTTCATGATGCGGAAATACCAGATCAATACCACCAGCATGAATATCAAAAGTATTCTTCAGCGGATCATCACATTTCAGACCGCCGCCAAACGGCTCCAGCAGTTTCGCCATCGACATGGCGGAGCACTCAATATGCCAGCCAGGACGACCATTCACTGCAATACCTGCCGGAGACGGCCAACCTGGCTCACCCTGCTTGGATGGTTTCCACAATACGAAATCCATCTCGTCACGTTTGTAGGAAGCAACATCCACACGCGCACCGGCGATCATCTCATCCAGTGAACGACGTGCAAGTGCACCATAACGCGGGCCATGCTCGCCTGTCATGGTTTTAACCGCAAAAAGCACATGATCATCCGCCACATAGGCATGACCGCGTTCGATCAGGCGCTCGATTAATTGGCGCATTTCTTCCAGATGTTCGGTTGCACGCGGCTGGCTGGTTGGTTCCAGATTACCAAGCGCTGTCACATCACTCTGGAACTGCGCTGCTGTGCTTTCAGTCACTTTACGGATCGCTTCATTGAGCGGCAGATCAGGATAATCGCGCACTGCACGCGCATTGATCTTGTCGTCCACATCAGTGAGGTTACGCGCATAAGTCACTTGGCTCTCGCCATAGACATGGCGCAGCAGACGGAACAGCACATCAAACACGATCACCGGACGTGCATTGCCGATATGAGCAAAATCATAAACGGTGGGACCGCAGACATACATGCGCACATGATCAGGATTGATCGGAACAAAGTCCTCTTTCCTGCGGGTCAGCGTATTATATAAACGCAATTCTGTGGCAGACATCGGGTTTCCCTCTTAAGAACGCAAAACAACATTTGCGCAGCCTGCTGGCCGGTGCATTTGTCTGCTTCAAAAGTAAAGGAAAGACGAAAACATCCGAGCCAGCAATCTGCTAGCGAATAATGGTCGCAATAATACAAATGGTGTTTGCGAATGGTGTTTTCATGACAGCACTTATCTCTCTGATCCTGCTTCGCGTCAAGAGAGCAACCACAGATTTTTACAATCTGTATCGGGCTGTATCGCGGATGAGGCAAAATACACTGCCGCGACAATACCCCGATTTCCGCATTATGCAGCCATGCTTCAGTCCCAATTTTCAAGCTAATATTAGGTTGCAAAAAGGGAAGGAAACATTATGAAAAAGACATTCAGCTCATACAAAAAAGATCAGCTTACAGAACAGTACCGTGCAATCGGTCCTGCCTCACTGGTTGCGGCTTTAATGGCCGCTCCGCGCAGCCGCCGTGAAGATAGCAAGCGGCTGCATGTTTCCTATCTGCCTTCTGACAAAGCCTTACGGCCACAGCAGACGGCTAAGTAAACTGAACGCAATCGCCCACATGATGATACCGATCAGGCAGTCGAGAATGCGCCATGCCGATGGCTTGGCGAAAAACGGCTGCAACAGACGGGCACCATAACCAAGTGAGAAGAACCAAACAAAAGATGCGGTGATAGCACCGATACCATAGGCAAGACGTGCCTCACCTTCAAAGCGGGCAGACAGACTGCCGACCAGCACTACCGTATCAAGATAAACATGCGGATTGAGGAACGTCAGCGCCAAGCAAGTACCGATTGCTGCCTTGAGGCTAACCGCACCGGTATTAGCCGCATGCATGCCATCCGGATGCATGGCACGACGAAATGCAGAAAAACCGTACCAGAAAAGAAACGCCGCACCACCGATGGTCACTACTGTAATCAGCGTTGGTGATTGCGAAATTAAGGTACCAAGCCCTGCGACACCTGCTGCAATCAGCACCGCATCTGACAGAGCGCAAATCAGACTGAGGATAAATACATGCTGGCGTAGCAGTCCCTGTCTCAGAATATATGCATTTTGCGCCCCGATGGCGACAATGAGTGATAGTCCGAGCAGAAAGCCCGAAATTGCTGCTGTTCCCACGATTGACCTGTTCTCTTAGATTTAACGCGCATCTTATTCGAAAATCGCGACCGCTTTTCGGGATACAACATTATCTCAACGCGCATCTCGTCCGAAAACCGGCCTCCACTTTTCGGGATGCGCTGTATATTTTTGAAAGAGTTAGTCAAAACATACTGAACTGATCATCATTGTCATCAGTTTTCTTCTTTACAGCAGTTTTTTTAGGCTTAACCGGCTTAGCTTTCAGATGCTCTTGATGAAGAACCGGCTCTTGTACCTGCTCATGCACATCTGTGCCGAAATAACGGGCATTGTTGATTTTGTCTGAAACAGGAATCGCTTCGAAAAAATCTTCCTGCACAGGCTTAAGCAAATGCTGCACATCTTTGGCACGGTTGCGCTTGCAATCCAGCCATTCCTGATAATCCTCAGGATGGATTACCAACGGCAGACGATCATGAATATGCGATAATGCATTATTGGAAGCCGTCGTCAGGATTGCAGCCGTGTCCATCTGTGAGCCGTCACCACTCATCCATGTTTCCATCAGCGTGCCAAAGGCAATCATGCCGCCTTTGCGGGGCCTGATCCAATAGGCCTGCTTTCTGCCATCACCCAGCTTGCGCCATTCATAAAAGCCGCTGACCGGCAGCAAACTACGACGATGCTCCATAGCTGTACGAAAAGACGGCTTTTCATGCGCTGTCTCAGAGCGGGCATTGATCATCAGCGGAAAGTTCAGCGGGTCTTTTGTCCATGACGGCACGAAACCCCAGCGCACAAGCATTGTGATACGATCCGGTCTGTTGCTGCCGGGTGCCGGTGTTTCACCATTCAGCACAATCATTATCGGTTGCGTCGGCGAAATATTATAACGCGGCGGAAAGGCTTCATCGACAATCACGCCGAAATGCGCCTCCACATCATCAATTGTCGCCAGTAAAGCAAAACGTCCACACATAGGCTGAGGTGTCGCGAGTTTTGCCGCAAAGGTCAAGGTGTCTGATAAACAAAGCTTGCAAATCAGCGGGCAGGTTTTTACCACTCATTTTATGACACAGGACATTTCCCCTCTCCCGATTATCGCTCACGGCGTTTCAATGATCTGCCGTAATGAAGACCGCTTTCTGCTGGTGAAGCGCGGTAAAGAACCGCTCAAAGGCTCTTTTGCCTTCCCCGGTGGTGGTGTGGAAGCGGGTGAAGGTGCCGAAAAAGCAGCCCATCGCGAACTCATGGAAGAAACCGGACTGCGCTGCAATACACTACGACTGGTGGATACCATCGACCTTTCTAAAGAAGGCCTCTATGGCAAAACCTACAATCTCAGCATCTACCGCGCTATTGATCTGAGCGGACAGGAGCAAGCCGGTGACGATGCCGTTTCCCTGCACTGGCTCACCATTGAAGATATGCTGAATTATCCTGTCACTGTCAGCACGCTGGCCTTTGTGCGTCGTATTTTACAGGAAGAAGGCTGATATCGCCTTGAAACGGCCTGATTACTCCACAATTTATAGTACAGGTGCGGAGTGTATAATGATCAGATTTTTCGGTTCCTTGCTGTTTCTGGCAGGCATTATTGTCAGCAACAGTTCCGCAAAAGCGCAAGATGTCAGTGGCCCGCCCTATGAAAGCCAGATGATCAGGCTCGCCGAAACACTTGGCTCCCTGCATTATCTGAGCAATTTGTGCAGTGACAAAAACAATCTTTGGCGCGACCAGATGAACGAACTGCTCGCCGCAGAAAAAGCCGATGCGAACAGACGCAAAGTGCTGATCTCAGCCTTTAATAACAGCTACCGGACCTATTCCGATAATTACAGCCAATGTACCGATCAGGCGATCAAAGCGATTGAACGGTTTAAACAACAAGGCGAAAAACTCACTGAAGCGCTGGTTGCCCATTACGGCAATTAACCAAAACTTCATTCATCACGATAAACCCGCAAACAATCATTCACAAACCCTCGCAATCTGTTAACAAGAGATTAAATTATGGGTGGAGATGCTTCGTCTGATGGTGTAAGAAACGGTCTTCGGATAGTCGTTTCTGCTCTAAATGGCTCTATGACAGCGCTTCCTGTTAGTCCTGTCCGTCTTCTGCAATGCAGTGTCCAACGGCTTTAAGCCAAGGTGATATTTTAATGAATCATTCTCTGTCAGAACTTGATGAACTCATTGCCCATGAGAAGAAGCAAGCCGCAATTGAATATCAGCATGAAGCATGGGCAGACGGAATCTCAGAAGGTATTGAACCGGAAATTCTCGCAGAAGCAGCTTTTGCCAATGCGCTGACTGAATTATTGCGCAGCACCGGTGAAGATGCGGCTCTCAGCCTGCTCGACAAGTTGCGTGAACAGATTATTGCCGGTGAGTTTCTGCCAAACCGAATTTTGCAGTAATTTTCTGCAACCGGCAGCGCTTGCCATAATTTGTACGCCTGAACACTTTAAGCACATATTTTGAATAATATTTCTCTTCCGGAGTTTTCGATGTTGCTTTCATTTCGCCGCCGGCTGAGCAAGCTGAGTTCAGACACAATTCTGAGCAAGTCTTTTCTCGCCGGACTGGCGCTTGCTATGATCGCTGCCTCAGCCTCTGTTCCGGCATCTGCAGGTTCGCTCAATGTGAAACCTCAGATTCTTGCGCTCAGCGAGACACCGGCCAGTGAGGAAGAAGAAATCAATCCGGCACAGGTACCATTGCCGGGGCCGCTGCGTCAGGTTCCAACTGAAACCTATCGTGCGCCAGGTGCTGAAGCCCCCGCAGATAATGGTACGGTTGAGCGTGACATAACCCGTCCGCATGTATCGTCAGACGGTAAGATTCCGGAAGTTTCCTACGATTATTCCAAACTTCCGCAGCCTGTGCAGGACACCCGCAAAAAAATTCTCGACATTGCCAAGGCCGGTAAAATTGATGCGCTGAAGCCATTGCTCGGTGACGGTGGTGAAAACAGTCCGCTGCTTTCGCTCGGCGAGTATGACGGTACACCGCTGGAATTTTTGAAAAGCCTTTCCGGTGATAGCAATGGTCAGGAACTGCTTGCCATTCTGGTAGACTTGCTTGAATCCGGTTACGCACATCTCGATGCGGGAACACCAAGCGAAGTTTATGTCTGGCCTTATTTCTTCGCCTATCCGCTGGATAAGCTGGATGACCGGCAGATGGTAGAGCTTTATCAGCTGATAACCGCCGGCGATTTCGAAGAAATGAAAGGCGTCGGCGCCTATATTTTCTACCGTCTCGGTATTACACCGGATGGCTCGTGGAAGTTTTTTGTAGCAGGCGACTGAGCATCTCAAAATCTTTAATGAAAAAGCCGCCTTATCAGGCGGCTTTTTTTATTTCTCAGTGTAGCTTCTCAGCAAAGCTGCTTCTCTTAATGTCTCGGCAAAGCCTCGACAAACTCCACAGGCTCACCAAGCGCAGGATTAACGATCTCGCCTTCCCACATCACTTTATGGCCGCGTACGATTGTGCCGACCGGCCAACCGGTGACGGTTTTGCCGTGATATGGTGTCCAGCCAGCTTTTGAGCCAGCTTGTTCATGCGTGATCGTCACGCTGCGTTTCATATCAACAATTGTCAGATCCGCATCATAACCGACTGCAATACGGCCTTTACGGGACATGCCGAAAATACGGTTCGGACCATGTGACGACAAATCAACAAAGCGTTCCAGCGACAAACGACCGGCATTCACATGATCGAGCATGATCGGCACCAGCGTCTGCACACCGGTCATGCCGGATGGTGATGCCGGATAGGGCTTCTGCTTTTCTTCCAGCGTATGTGGCGCATGGTCGGAGCCCAGCACATCAACAACGCCCTGTCCGATGCCATGCCAGATACCATCGCGGTGACGTGCATCGCGCACCGGCGGGTTCATCTGAATAAGATTGCCGAGTGTCTTATAATCTTCCGAAGACAGTGTCAGGTGATGCGGTGTCGCCTCACAGGTTGCCACATCTTTGTAGTCTTTCAGGAATTCAATTTCTTCCGCGGTCGAAATATGCAGCACATGGATACGCGCACCGGTTTCGCGGGCAATGCGCACCAGACGCTGAGTGCATGTCAGTGCTGCAATCTCATCGCGCCAGACCGGATGGCTGGACGGATCATTTTCAACACGCAGACCTTCGCGCTCACGCAGACGGAATTCATCTTCCGAATGGAATGCCGCACGACGGCGTGTATTGCGCAGAATGGAGGCAACGCCTTCATCATCTTCCACCAGCAGGTCACCGGTTGAAGAGCCCATAAATACTTTGATACCCGCAGCACCCGGCAGACGCTCCAGCTCAGCTACGTCTTTGGCATTGTCACGTGTACCGCCAACCCAGAAAGCGAAATCGCAATGCATGCGATGCGTACCGCGCTTGACTTTATCAGCGAGCGCTTCCGGCGAAGTGGTCAGCGGCTTAGTGTTTGGCATTTCGAAAACAGAGGTCACACCGCCGAGTACGGCTGCGAGCGATCCGGTCTGTAAATCTTCTTTATGCTCCAAACCCGGCTCACGGAAATGCACCTGACTGTCCACAACACCTGGCAGAATATGCAGGCCGGTACAGTTGACAACCTCGCCTGCGGCATTCTCTGACAGGGAGCCGATAGCGGTAATACGTCCGTTTTTAACACCGATATCACGAACGGCACTGCCGTCATGATTGACTACCGTTGCACCTTTGAAAATCGTATCGAATGTTGTGGTCATTCGCGGCTCTCCTGTCTTGCGATAACTCGCTGTTCCTGACTTGCGATTACTCGCAATGCGGCTTACGTAACAAAGCGATGAATATCAAGATAATTGCATCTGCACTGCTTTATAAACCGGAAAGTTGATATGACAACGACAGAACCTTTAACTCTGTTTACCGGATCAACCGGAAATCTCGATGACCGTACACAGATTCTTGTACGCGGTCCCGATGCGGAAGCTTTTCTGCAATCCATTTTTACGGCTGACCTGACCTCCCTCGAAACCGGCATCCTGCGCGCATCAGCGCTGCTGAGCCCTCAGGGCAAAATCCAGTTCGATTTTTTGATCTCGCGCGTTGAAGACGGCTTCCGCATTGATATTGCGAAAGAAGGATCAGAGGTTTTTGCTAAGCGCCTCACACTCTATCGCCTGCGTGCCAAAGCGGAAATTATTGTTTTAAATGAATCAATTATCAGACTGAGCTGGAAAACTGATTCAGGCAGTTCAGAAAGTGATTCAATTGCCGGCGGCGATTACCAGTCTGTGCGCGATGAGCGCTTCCCGGAAGAAGCACAAGTCCTGCGTCTTTATGCTGAAAGCGGCAGCTCCTCACCTGCTACGCCAGAAGAACGCAATGCATGGGCAGCTTTGCGTATTCACTATGGCATTGCCGAAGGCGGTGCGGATTTCATCATGAATGATGTTTTCCCGCATGATATTAATTTCGAACAATTCAGCGGCGTGTCCTTCAAAAAGGGTTGTTTCGTCGGACAGGAAGTTGTGTCCCGCATGCAGCATCGCGGCACTGCAAGACGCCGGATTTTGCAGGTAACGGCGCAGGCCGATCTGCCCGCTTCCGACACGCCCATTACTGCTGGCGGCAAAGAAGTCGGAACCTTGCGTAGTGTCAACGGCAACAATGCACTCGCTCTGGTGCGTATTGACCGTGTGAAAGACGCAATGGATAAAAATATTCCGTTGCTCGCCGGTGAAACGGAAGTGAGCCTGACAATCCCTGCCTATGCTAAATTCACATTTCCTGAAGGAGCAGCAGACTAATGGCAGTATCCGGCGGTTCCAAAACAAAACCGGTTCGGGCATGGCAGCGTATGTTGTCAGGCCGCAGGCTGGATTTGCTTGACCCTTCACCGCTGGACATCGAAATCAGTGATATTGCCCACGGGCTGGCGCGCGTCGCCCGCTGGAACGGCCAGACCCGTGGTGATTATGCCTATTCCGTGGCGCAGCATTCGCTGCTGGTGGAACAGATTTTCCGTGAGCAAAATCCGGATGCTCCCTTGCAGCATCAGCTGCTGGCCTTACTGCATGACGCGCCGGAATATGTGATCGGCGATATGATCTCGCCCTTCAAGGCGGTGATGGGCGGTGCCTATAAACAGATTGAAGCTCGACTGGAAACAGCTATTCATCTGCGCTTTTCTCTGCCAGCGACCGTGCCTGCAGTTTTAAAAAAAGCGATTAAGAAAGCGGACATTGTTTCCGCTTATTTTGAGGCAACAGAACTGGCTGGTTTCAGCACAGCAGAGGCCGCAGAATTTTTCGGCCGTCCGCGTGGTTTTCATGCCGGTCACTTTGATTTATCACCACGACCGACCGCAGAAATAGAACAGGCTTTTATCAACCGATTCAACACATTGGAGACACAAATTCATGGATGATGTTTCCGCTGTCGTTGAGGTGGGTTTGAGTGCTGCAGTTGTTACAATCAGCAATAACCGTCCGGTTATTCTCTGTTCAGATGACCATGAAATGCCCGCAGCTCATGAGGTTTCCGGCGCGCTTTCGCTGCCTTACGGGCGGTTTGACCCGCTGAAACACCGCACACTGGAAATGGGTTTGCGGCTATGGGTGGAAGCGCAGACCGCTTTGCGTCTCGGCTATGTGGAACAGCTCTATACATTCGGCGACCGTGGTCGTGCCAAGTCTTCAACGCCCACCGATGATACCCATGTGATTTCTGTCGGCTATCTGGCGCTGACCCGCCAAAGCGGTGAACAGCCGGAAAATGACTGGCAATATTGGTATGATTTTCTGCCTTGGGAAGACTGGCGCAGCGGCAAGCCGCCACTCATCGATCAGCTTATTATCCCCGCTTTACGTGACTGGGCGCAGAGCGACAAACGCAGCCATCCGGCCTATGATCTGCATCAGCTACCACGCCTGACCCGTTTGCGCCTTGCCTTCGGCACTGATGGCATTCAATGGGATGAGGAACGTGTACTCGAGCGTTATGAGCTGCTTTATGAAGCCGGTCTGGTACGTGAAGCAACCATTGACGGCACTGTCAGCCCGAGCGCACAGCTGGACGAATTGCAGCGCCATACCGGCAAAGCTATGGTGTTTGACCATCGCCGCATTCTCGCAACCGCAATTGCCCGTCTGCGTGCCAAGCTGAAATACCGCCCGGTGATCTTTGAGCTGATGCCCGATTGTTTCACCCTCACAGCCTTGCAGGAAACTGTTGAAGCGATCTCCGGCCGTCATCTGCATAAGCAGAATTTCCGACGTCTGGTGGAAAATGCCGAATTGGTGGAGCCGACCGGTGCCAGCCTCAGCCAACAACGCGGACGTCCGGCAGCGCTCTACCGTTTCCGCCGTGCGGTTCTGGAGGAGCGCCCAGCACCGGGCTTAAAAGTAACACTCTCGCAAAGATAAATTTTAGTATTTCGCATTATCCTACGCAAAACCGCTACGCACTTTTGCTGGCAATGCTTTAGCGATAGATATGCCGCTCATCAGGAAAGCTGCGGCTTTTCACATCTTCTGCATAGGCTTTCACCGCCTCGTCAATAGCTGCACCAATGGCACCATATTGACGGACAAATTTCGCAGGCTTGTCGTTGAGACCGAGCATATCTTCCAGCACCAGAATTTGCCCGTCACATTCCGCTGATGCGCCGATGCCAATGGTCGGCACCGCAACTTGCGCCGTAATCTCACGCGCCAGCGGCTCGACAATGCCTTCCAACACAATGCCGAATGCACCGGCATCAGCAACGGCCTGCGCATCTTGCTTGATCAAATCCCACAGCGCCTGATCGCGCCCCTGCACCTTATAACCACCCATGACATGCACAGCCTGCGGTGTCAGGCCGATATGTGCCAGCACCGGAATGCCGCGTTTGGTCAAAAAACTAATCGTCTCAGCCATCTGCACACCGCCCTCGAGCTTAACCGCACCGCAACCGGTTTCTGCCATGATCCGCGCAGCATTGCGAAAAGCGATCTGCGGACTTTCCTCATAGGAGCCGAACGGCATATCTACCACGACCAGCGCGCGGGATGAACCACGCATGACCGCCTGCCCGTGCATGATCATCATTTCCAGAGATACACCGATGGTCGAATCCATGCCATGCATCACCATGCCGACACTATCGCCAACCAGCATAAAATCCGCATAGCGGTCAACAATTGCAGCTGTATGGGCATGATAAGCCGTGAGAGATACCAGTGGCACACCACCTTTGCGGGCACGGATTTCCGGCACCGTGATACGGCGAATTTGTTTCTGAACACTCATGGCCGTTTCCTTTGATTAGACGTTAAAAACGCAGCACATGCTGGTCGATCAGACGGGTTTTACCAAAACGCACAGTGAGCAATAGTACCGCCGGCGCAGTGAGCTGCTCCGCTGTTTCAGCCAGTGTTTCTGCATCACGGATATCCACGGCTTCGATCTCACCACGCGGTTCGTGCTGCAATTTATCAACAACAGCTTGGCGCAATGCCACAACTGAACGCTCGCCCTGATCTACAAGTGTCTGAGCCAGTTGCATTGCCTGCGGCAGGATAACAGCAGCAGCACGGTCTTCAGCACTCAAAAGACTATTGCGGGATGAACAGGCTAGACCATCTGCTTCACGTACGGTTGGCACACCCACAACATCCACCGGCTGATTGAGGTCAGCTACCATGCGTTTGATAACCGCCAGTTGCTGATAATCTTTTTCGCCGAAAAAGGCTTTGTCCGGCTGCACGATATTAAACAGCTTGCTCACGACCGTAGCCACACCACGGAAATGATGCGGGCGCAATGCTCCCATCAGAATGGTAGAAAGCTCTCCAGCGTCAACATAGGTCGATGTTTTGCCGCTGCCATCCGGATACATCTCATTCACATCGGGTGCGAAAACATAATCACAGCCCTGCTCTTCCAGCAATTTCAGATCACGAGGCAGATCACGCGGATATTGCGCCAGATCTTCATTAGGCGCGAATTGCGTGGGATTGACGAAAATCGACACCACAGACACATCGCAATGCCGCTGGCTGTTTTTCACCAATGTGAGATGCCCGATATGCAGATAGCCCATCGTCGGCACAAAGCCGATGCTCTTGCCACGGCTGCGCTCAGCCTTAAGAGTCGTCCGTAAATCTGAAATCGTGCGTATCAGCTGCATATGCTCATTTCCTGATAATTAGAGCGCATCCCGAAAAGTGTAAAACGATTTTCGGAATAAGATGCGCACAAAAACAGTTAGATAGAGCGGTTCCAACGATTCAATATGAACCGGAACCGCTCTATGACGGCTCTGTCTCATCATTCAACAACAATATCCAGACCAACATCCAAGGTTGGTGCAGACATTGTGATTTTTGATGTTGAAATATAATCAACGCCTGTCTCAGCAACCGCTTTTACCGTATCGAAATTAATATTGCCTGATGCCTCAAGCTTTGCGCACCCGGCATTAATTTCCACTGCTTTAACAAGGGTTTCCGGTGGCATATTATCAAGAAGAATCACATCGGCTTGCACAGACAGCGCTTCAATCATCTGCTCCAGCGTATCAACCTCAACTTCGATCTTCACCAGATGACCGACAAAGTTGCGGGCGGCTTCAATCGCCTGTTTAACCCCGCCGGCAACGGCAATGTGGTTGTCTTTAATCAACACTGCATCATCAAGACCGAAACGGTGATTGGCACCGCCGCCGCAGCGCACTGCATATTTGGCAAATGCGCGCATGCCGGGCATGGTTTTGCGGGTGTCACAGATTTTCGCCTGCGTATGCGCAATCTTGTCCGCGAAACGTGCCGTGTAAGTCGCAATGCCGGACAGAACCATCAGATAATTGAGCGCCACACGTTCAGCCGACAAAATGGATCGGGCATTGCCGCTGATACGGGCAATCTCCTGTCTGGCTTTGATGCGGGTCGCATCAGTAACAGCGATTGAAACCTCCAAAGACGGATCAATCTGCGCGAAAGCGGCACGCACAAAATCCAGACCGGCAAGTACGCCGTCCTCACGGCTGGTCAGTATCGCTGTTGCCTGTTTCTCAGGAGCAATTGTGGCATGGCTGGTAATATCTCCGGCACGTCCCAGATCTTCGAGCAAGGCATTGCGCACAGCCTCATCAACCAGCGGGCGTGGCAGAACAGAAGGATAAGCAGTTTTCATCAGGCAGTTTCCGCTAATTTTTGATAGGTCTCTTGGGCGTCTTGCAAAGTCATCATTGAGCGATGTTGCCAGATGACCGAGCTTTCAGGATAGTCGCTGCGATAATGACCGCCACGGCTTTCCTTGCGAGCCAAAGCCGATACGGCCAGGACTTCGGCAGTCACCAAGCAATTGGTGAATAGCGGATCATGATTATCCTGTGCCAGTTGCCGGATTTGTTGCAGCCCCTGCAACATCTGATCCTGCCTGCGGATAACGCCGAAACTACGACTCATCACTGCCCGCAACTGCTGCATGGCCTCAGTGCAATCCTGTTTATTTGCAGCTGGCAGAACCTGCACGACAGATTGTGATGCACATTCCTCCTGCGGCAATTGCCTGATCGCCTCAGCTACCCGCGCACCAAACACCACCGCTTCAAGCAGAGAATTAGACGCCAAGCGATTGGCCCCATGCGCACCGGTGGAGGCAGCCTCGCCGCAAGCCCACAGCCCTTTAACCGTTGTGCGGCCATCCATATCCGTGAGAATACCACCCATAAAATAGTGCGCGGCAGGCACAACGGGGATGAGATCACGCGCCGGATCAATACCAACTGCCTGACAATAGGCATAAACGGTCGGAAATTCCTGCGCAAAACTCTCACCAATTGCCTTAGTGCAATCGAGATAAGCACCGCGCCCGCTCATCACCTCTTCATAAATACCGCGTGCCACGACATCGCGCGGTGCCATTTCCGCCGCTGGATCATGGCGCAGCATAAAACGTTCACCGGCTTTATTGACCAGATGTGCACCGTGGCCACGCAGAGCCTCGGTAGCCAAAGGTGACGGATCGGCCTTCACATCCAGCGCTGTCGGGTGAAACTGCACAAATTCCATATCCGCCAAAAGCGCTCCGGCCTGTGCCGCCATGCCGATGCCGGAACCGCTGGCCTCAGCCGGATTGGTGGTCACCTGATAGAGATGGCCGATACCGCCACTGGCAATTACCACCTGACGGGCAGGCAAAATCTGATCTGAGCCATCAGTACGGCGGATGATCAGCCCGCTAATGCCATCAGCATCCGAAATCAGTTGATAAGCCGAAGCATTTTCGATCAGCGTGATGGATGGCGTTTCCCGCACTTTGGCTACCAGTGCCTGCATGATTGCACGACCAGCCATATCGCCACGCACGCGTACAATACGATTATGGCTGTGCGCGGCCTCTCGTGACACCTGCAAATGCCCGGCCAGATCGCGGTCAAACGGCACACCGAGTTCGAGAAGATCATGCACACGATCTGAGGCCGAAGAGGCCATCATGCGAATGACATCCTCGTCCACAATACCATCACCGGCGATCAGCGTATCGGTTACATGGCTTTCCACTGTATCATCGGATGACACAGCCGCAGCAATACCGGCCTGTGCCCATGCGGAAGATGCACCCTGCCCTATAGGAGCAGCCGCTATCACAGTGACCGGCAAAGGGCTGAGCTGCAGGGCGCAAAACAGTCCTGCCAACCCGCCGCCGACAATTATAATCTGACCGGGTATAATCTGATTAGGTTTCGTGCTCATCGTCACGCCGTCAGTTTTTCAGATTAATCATACGTTCAACAGCCTGCCGTGCTTTGACAGCCATTGTTGCATCAACAAAAACCTCGCCGCTCATATTCACCAGCGTGTCGAGGATTTTCGGCAGAGTAATGCGCTTCATATGCGGGCAGAGATTGCACGGTTTGACGAATTCCACTTCCGGCACTTCCGCAGCAATATTGGAGGCCATCGAGCATTCGGTTACCAGCATCACCTTGGCCGGACGATTGTCGCGCACATAGTCAATCATACCTTTGGTGGAACCGGCAAAATCAGCCACCGCCACCACTTCAGGCGGGCACTCCGGATGGGCAACAATCTGTACCGACGGATCAGCGGCACGGTACGCCAGCAACTCATCCGCCGTAAAGCGCTCATGCACTTCGCAGCGGCCTTTCCATGTCAGCACTTTCACGGAAGTCTGAGCCGCCACATTCTGCGCCAGAAACTCATCAGGAATGCACAGCACACGATCAACGCCGAAGCTCTCCACCACCTGCACAGCATTGGCAGAAGTACAGCAAATATCGCTCTCGGCCTTCACATCAGCAGAGGTGTTGACATAGGTGACAATCGGCACGCCCGGATAGGTCTCGCGCAGCAGACGCACGTCCGCACCGGTGATGGATTCTGCCAGTGAACAGCCTGCCTTCATATCCGGTATCAGCACGGTCTTTTCAGGGCTGAGCAGTTTTGAGGTTTCTGCCATGAAATGCACGCCGCATTGCACGATAATATCGGCATCGACACGGGCAGCTTCACGTGCCAGCTGCAAGCTGTCGCCGACAATATCCGCCACGCAATGGAAGATTTCCGGTGTCTGATAATTATGGGCAAGGATAACAGCATTACGCTGTTTTTTGATACGGTTGATCGCCGCAACATAAGGCGCATAGGCAGGCCACTCGATGCGCGGAATATGATGCGCCACGCGCTGATAGAGATGCTCGGTTTCTGCTGCGATCTCCGGTGTATAGTCCAGAGACGGCATTTCCAAAACGCCGAACCGTTCTGCCGCGCTGCGAATCTCACCTTTATTCAGGTTTTCTTTTGTGGTGGCTGTGGTCATAATCTGCCTCATAAAGCAGCACTAAAGCTGCCCTCTCCTTTTCCCCTTAACCGTCTTTTGCTATTTATACTCAATTCGAGCATAATAATCAGAAAGAAAAAGACGGTCATTTCCTAAACGCAGTTTCGGACGGAAAACCGGTACCCACTTTTCCTGAAACTGCTCAATGCCGTGGCGCGAATCTTTATGCTTATTACAGTTTCATGACAAGGAATTATTTTGCTCAAAGTGAGTAAAATTAATCATCAACTTATGCTGACAGTGCAAAACCCAAGTACCCGACCTTTTGAAAACACTGCAAAATCAATTAACAAGCCAAGCGGATGAAGCATTCTCACTCAAACCTCTTTCAAGCCTAAAAAAAATAATGTAATCACTATTACACAATAGATTTACCAGCATCTCCGCTGAAAGAACGCACAGCATGTCCACTCCCTCCCAAGACTATCGAAGCCCTTCCATGCCCTGGCTGATCATTATAGCCGGTTGTCTCATCACCTTTCTGACCTTTGGCCCGCGCTCGGCCATGGGCTTTTTCCAGCTGCCGATCATCGGTGACAAAGGCTGGGATCGCAGCACCTATGGTCTGGCTATGGCATTGCAAAACCTGTTCTGGGGTGCCGGTCAGCCAATCTTTGGTATGATTGCCGATAAATACGGTTCATGGCGTGTACTGCTTATGTCCGGTATTTTCTATGCATCCGGCCTGCTTTTAATGGCGCATGCAGATGCCCCTATTGCTCTGCATATTGGTGGCGGTGTGCTGGTTGGCCTTGGTGTTGCCGCCGGCTCTTACGGAATTATTCTCTCGGCCTTTGCCCGTCACGTCAGCGCACAACAGCGCAGTCTGGTCTTCGGTCTCGGTACTGCTGCCGGTTCTGCCGGTATGTTCGCTTTTGCACCGATTTCACTGGGTCTGATTGAGCGTTTTGGCTGGTCGGATGCGCTGGTCTGGCTGGGTGTTGCCATGCTATTGGTGCCACTGCTTGCCATTCCGTTGCGCGGCAATGCTTCCAACGCACGGATGCCGGACACAAATGCCAAGCAAACTGTATCTGAAGCCCTCAAAGAGGCACTTGGACATAAAAGTTATCTGTATTTGACTGCAGGATTTTTTGTCTGCGGCTTTCAGGTTGCCTTTATCACCACGCATTTTCCGGCCTATATCTCTGATATCGGCGTGGATAAACATTATGCAGTCTGGGGACTGGCGCTGATCGGCTTTTTCAATGTTATCGGTTCACTGGGTGCCGGCTTCCTCGGCCAGACCTATTCCAAACCGAAAATGCTGGCACTGATCTATCTGCTGCGCTCAATATTGGTGGCCTGCTTTATTTTGCTGCCACAGTCGGGCACCAGTGTACTGATCTTCTCAGGCGTCATGGGCCTGCTCTGGCTCTCAACCGTGCCACCAACCAATGGCCTTGTCGCGACGATGTTCGGTACACGCCATCTCGGCCTGCTGGGCGGTATGGTGTTCTTCTCCCACCAGATCGGCTCATTCATCGGCGTCTGGCTCGGTGGCACGCTCTACCAGATTTACAACAGCTATGATGCTGTTTGGTGGCTGAGCATTATTCTCGGATTGTTTGCGGCTTTCATTCATTTGCCGATCCGCGAAACAGCAGTACAGCGCCCTGCTCTCTCGGCAGCGTAAATCAAGCGGTGCGGTTTAAAGCAGAAATAAAGCCGGAGCGCGACTCCGGCTGTTGCTGCCCGCGCGGCTCCCACACATGGCGGGTAAAGAAAAAGCCCGTCAGTTTAAATGCCGTACAAATATCCGGTACAGTCTCGGCTCTGACGCGGGAATTACAAACAAATTCCGGCATCGCCAGCAACCGGTCTGCCCAAGGCGCACCGGCATCGCGGGACACGGCTCGACCACTTTTCGGCGAGACATAAATCAGATCAGTCGTACCGCCGGTTGCGGCACAGCTTTTGAGATCAAGGCCGAAGCCCAGCTCTTCCAGCAACATCAGTTCAAAACGCAACAGCAGCTCACCGGCAGCAACCGGCGTGTCACAATGCTCCAGCAAGAGCTGCAATGTCTCATAGAGATTTTCGTGCGGGTCGCGCTCCGGCAGCAAACGCAAATGGGCTGCGGCCAGCTGAATAGCAAACAGCGCCACCGGCAAATCAATCAACCGCGCTGCAGAAAAGCTCAGAGGTTCAATCTGGTAAGACCCCAGATGTTCATCGAGCCGCGCCCACCAATGTAGCGAAACATGATTGCCGACCTGCAACATCGGCTGCATACGCTTGGAGCGGCCGCCGCGCACCACGCCCATATGGCGACCATGGGCACGGGTCATCACCTCCACAATGGCACTGCTCTCGCCGTGCCGTCTTGTGCCGAGAATGATGCCCTCGTCGCGCCACTCCATAATCAGCTATCCTCAGGAATTCGGGAATTCCAGACCCATTTCACGGTAACGCTCAGGGTCATTGCCCCAGTTGTCACGCACCTTCACAAACAGGAACAGGTGAACCGGCTGCTCGAGAATAGCAGACATTTCCTTGCGGGATGCCTGACCGATTGCCTTGATCGTCTCGCCTTTATGGCCGAGAACAATCTTCTTCTGGCTGTCGCGCTCAACATAAACAACCTGTTCGATACGCACCGAACCGTCTTTGCGCTCTTCCCACTTTTCGGTTTCTACCGTTGAGGAATAAGGCAATTCTTCGTGCAAGCGCAGATAGAGCTTCTCACGAGTTACTTCCGCTGCAAGCTGGCGCATCGGCATATCAGAAATCTGATCTTCCGGATAATACCAAGGGCCGTAAGGCATTTGGGCAACCAGATATTTCAGCAGGTCTTTACAGCCCGAACCGTTTAGCGCCGAAATCATGAAAGTGCTTTCAAATTTCACTTTCTCATTGGCAGCCTGCGCCAGTTCCAGCAGCTTTGGCGGATCAACACGATCGACCTTGTTGAGGATCAGAATTTTCTTCTGATGCGTGTTTTCAAGGCTGGTCAGCAGAGCCTCAGCTGACTCATTCAGACCGCCCTGTGCATCGAGCAGGATCAGCACGAGATCGGCATCACGGGCACCGCCCCATGCGGTTGTGACCATAGCGCGATCAAGACGGCGCTTCGGCTTGAAGATACCCGGTGTGTCAACCAGTACGATCTGTGTCTGATCTTCAGTAATAATACCACGCACCAGAGCGCGCGTCGTCTGTACCTTGTGGGTCACAATCGACACTTTAGTGCCGACCAAGCGGTTCACCAAAGTGGATTTGCCCGCATTCGGAGCACCAATCAGCGTCACAAAACCCGAACGGGTCTGTGCCTCTGCTGTGGTTATGCTGTCACCCTGCGGATGGTTGATTTCAGTCATTTTTATCTCTTTTAAGCCAAGCGCTGTATCGGAAATGCTCTGAAGAACCTGCGCAGGTTTAACGAGCTTTATTTAAGTTTACCGCACATCTTATTCCGAAAACCGGTTTCCACTTTTCGGGATGTGCTTAAGTTTAGCGCAAATACGGAAATTTTATAAGATTAGTTATTTCTGCCAGACGCCTTGGCGGTGCAGCAGGTTTTCAGCAGCATCTTGTTCGGCAATACGTTTGGAACGTCCTGTTCCGGTTGCCGGCTGGAAACCGGAAATCGCCACTTCCACCACAAAAACAGGCTCATGGTCGGGACCAGTGCGGCTGACAATGCGGTAAACAGGTTGCAATTTGCCTTGCTGCTTGCCCTGCTGATGCGCCCATTCCTGTAACTCTGTCTTGGCATCGCGACGCGCAGCATCGCTCACTCTGGAGCGTGGCTCCCAGTATTTCAGCACAAAACCGCGTGCAGCCTCTATACCGCCATCGAGATAGATCGTAGCAATCAGCGCTTCAATCACATCGGCGCGCACATTGAGCAGGCGCTTGTCATTGAGGCTTTTGATGTCGGAACCCGTCTCGATCAGGTCGCCCAGACCGATTTCATCGGCAACAGATGCACAGCCCTCAGCACTCACCAGCGCATTCAGGCGCACGGACAACTCGCCTTCCGGCGCATCGGGAAAAGCCGCAAACAGCATTTCCGCAATAATCAGTCCCAGAACACGGTCACCGAGAAATTCCAGCCGCTCGTAATTGGAGCCGGATTGCGGCCGCGCACTGGAATGTGTCAATGCGCGCTCAAGGCGCGCATGATCAATAAAAGTATGGCCGGTTTTTTCTTGCAGTATTTTTATACGCTGGCGATCAGAAACCATTGTCAGGCTCCTGACCGGCAACATTATTCTTATTTAAATTAGTCAAAACACACATCAGTTATTTGTCGTTACAACGGATTTTGGATTTTCCGTTGCACCGACCCAGTTCAGCAAGCGGTCAAACCGCAGATTGGTCGGCCAGCGCCACAGTTCCAGCGGGCTGTATTTTCCGGAGATGGAGAAGAAGATGACATTCGCGCGGCCAACGAAATTCTCATATGGCACATAGCCAACAGAATAACGGCTATCCAGCGAATTGTCACGGTTATCACCCATCATGAAATAGTGACCGGCAGGCACTTCAAACACCCGCGTATTGTCACCCATTGCATTCGGGCTAACATCCAGAGTTTCATAGGAAACGCCGTTCGGCAATGTCTCGCGATAGACTTCAATCGGACGATTTTCGTCAGTCACATCCGGATTGGAAATTTCGCCGACTTTTTCACGCGGTACGGCGACATCATTAATGTAGAGAATGCTGTCACGCACCTGAATTTTATCGCCCGGCAAGCCGATCACGCGCTTGATATAATCAATATTTGTATCGCTCGGCAGTTTGAAAACTGCAACATCACCACGCTTCGGCTCGGCACCCCAGATGCGGCCTTCGAACAGATCCGGCGAGAACGGCAGAGAATATTTCGAATAGCCATAAGCGTATTTGGAAACGAACAGATAATCGCCTTCCAAAAGCGTCGGACGCATGGAACCGGACGGAATGCTAAATGGTTGGAACAGCAAAGTACGGATGACAAGCGCCAGCAGCAGAGCCTGCACAATAATACTGACGAGTTCACCGGCACCGCCGGATTTTTTCACTTCACTCTTGTTAGACAAGCTCGACCTTCTCCGCTTTTGCGCGCGTTTATTGTGCGACTCTTAACCTCTACAAAGCCATGAAGCAATCAGGAACTCACTGATCAAAGGACAGCACCCTGCCTGCGTTGCATAAAACCCGCATTTAGAGCGTGTCGCGTTTGGTTCTATCCACTGCGCTCGCTCTATCTGGTTGCTTTTACGCATGTCGTTACCGGAAAACCGGCTTCCACTTTTCCGCGACATGGTTTTGGTTTGACGCATGTCGTTACCGGAAAACCGGTTCCCACTTTTCCGCGACATGCTGCAGGCCGGTTTTTCAATAAAAAACACCATACCGGCTCTTGCTTTTATGTCCCGCGATTCATGACTAAAAGACGAACCGTTCTGATCCTGAAAATTGTTCAAATTATTGCACAGACTGGCATTTTCATTCTGGTTATCACGAAAATTCCATGATGTATTCTGTGCCGCAATATTGAAAAACAGTGTTCAACCGATCTCATGAAAAGAACGTCAGGTACTGAATAAAACGCAGGGGAATATAAATATCATGACACAACCGGTCGAAATCCGCCTCTTCACCGCACAGGACAAAGCGGCATGGCTGCCATTATGGAAAGCCTATCAGGATTTTTACAAAACCAGCATTGCCGATGATGTTACGGATAAAAGTTGGGAAAGATTACTGGATAGCGCAGAACCGATGAATGGCGCATTGGCTTTTGTTGACGGTCAGGCCGTCGGCCTAGTCCATTACATCCGCCATCGCTCCACATGGGCGACAGGTGATTACTGCTATTTGCAAGATCTCTACGTTAATCCGGAAATTCGCGGCAAAGGCATCGGACGCGCACTCATTGAGCATGTCTATAAAGTTGCAGCAGAGGCTGGTTGCTCGCGTGTCTATTGGCTAACCCATGAGACCAATACCGATGCAATAGCGCTCTATGACCGTGTCGCTGATAAATCCGGCTTTATCCAATATCGTAAAATGCTTTAGAGCGCTATGCACCCAAACTTTAGGTGAAACAAAAAAGCGCCCGACATCATGTGGGCGCTACACTTTAATACAAGAATACAGAAATACTTAAGCCGGCACGGCTTCAATAATCACAAAGGCCTGCGCCATCGGATATTCATCTGTGATGCTCAGATGCACCACGGCTTTCATACCTTCCGGCATCATTGATTGCAGCCGCACATCAGCACCATTGGTCAGGCTCATGGTCGGCTTGCCAGAAGGCAGATTGATCACTTCCATATCCCGCCAGAATACGCCATGCGACAGACCTGTCCCCAGAGCTTTGGAACAGGCTTCTTTGGCTGCAAACCGCTTGGCATAGGTATCAGCCTGACGTTTACGGCTTTCAGCCTTGGCACGTTCGCGTTCTGTAAACACCCGCTCAGTGAAACGACTGCCATGACGGGCAAGCGTCTTTTCAATGCGGCGGATATCAATCAGATCGCTGCCGATACCAATAATCATCGGGATATACCCTGCTGTCCGGCCAGTGTCTTCTTAACCACAATGCGCTGCAAGCGCTTATGACGATAATTAATCGTCGCCCAGCGCGCAGCAACATAAACAGCCAGCGCACAACCGAGACCCAGTACCAGCGAGCCAAACAGCATCGGTTTCAAAATCGGCTGCCAAAGTTCTTCAAAACTCATTTGCTTGAAGATTTCGCTTTCCAGAATACGGGTTAGCGGCAGCGCCTGCGACTGCCCGTTTTCATCAACGATCATACGGCCGACTTCGTAAGTTCCGCCCCAGATGAACGGAATGGTCAGCGGATTGGCCAAAGCCGTACCAATCGCCGCAGCAGCAATATTACCGGCAATCAGATAAGCGAGGATAATCGCGAGAATAAGATGAAAGCCGAAGAACGGCGTAAAAGCTGCAAAAACACCAACAGCAAGTCCGGCTGCAACTGCATGCGGGCTGGCCGTTATGCGGGTAATCCGCTTGCCCATATAGCGCAATGAGCGTGAAAAAGAACGGCGCGGCCAGATCATTGTGCGAAGGCGCTCCCTGTAGCTCAAGGGTTCTCTGCGTCTGAACAACATTACTCTCTGTTACCATCCTGTTTCATATAGCGGCTGCGTCCTGCATTATTATCCGCAGATAATTCTGCTCCCGACTGCCATAATCAAGGCTTCATAGGCTGGAAAGCCTCATGAAGCTACTGACATAATACGATATTAAGGCTTTTTTAACAGTCATTTCTTGCAAGCACAGAGCGTGAAAGTGCCGCAACACATGGAAACTTGGTAAACAACGCAATATTGCAGTCTGTTTTCCCCTCCGAAAACAAAGTAAGCATCGCACTGATCCGCCGCGCCCCCGTGGCCGATCAGGCGATGCCCTTTGCAGGCAATTCCCGCGCTAAAGCTTACCCCTTCAGCTTGCAGTCCCTGCCCCTTCTCCGCATCTGCCCGCGCCCCCGCGGCGAATGCGAAGCTCTGTAGCATGACCGGTATAAATGGTCATGTTAAACCCCGGCCGTCCTTAGACGGCCATACTAAAACTATGCGCACATTCTCGGCGGAACTCATCAAAGACAGCAGCAACCAGCCGCACCAGAGAATGATGCTCCGGTGCCATGGTGATCACCGCATCCTGAACATTGACGATGCCGTCCACGCTCAACGGCCGCAGTAATGCCAGTTCGTCTGAGAAGTTAACGCCCGGTGCAACCGCATTCAGATCAACACGGAAATCACACATCAGTTTTTCAATGATCTGCGCCCGCAAGCGGTCTGAATCATTAAATGCATAACCACGGATAACCGGCGCACGCTCAGACAGCACCGCAGCCTTATACTGACCAATATCAGCAATATTCTGCGTATAGCCTTCGCGGAACTGCGAGATCGAGGATGCACCGAAACCAAGTAGTGTCGGGCAATCATCATCCGTATAGCCCTGAAAGTTGCGGCGTAACTGACCGGCTTTGGCGGCCACGGCCAGCGCATCTTCTGGCAGCGCATAATGGTCGATACCTACGGCCTCATAGCCCATAGCCATAAATGCCTCACCGACGATCTGTGCCTGTTCATAACGGGCATCGGCATCTGGCAACAGACTGGTGTCGATCAGGCGCTGATTGGCACGGCGCGCAGGCAAATGCGCGTAACCGTAGCAGGCAATACGGCTCGGACGGAATGCCGCCACGCGCTTGCAAGTCTCGCGCAATGTTGCAACCGTCTGTAGCGGCAGACCATAAATCAGATCGAAGTTCAGACTGGTAATGCCAACCTGCCAAAGCGAATTGACAGCAGCCTCAACCTGTTCAATCGGCTGCACGCGGCCAATAGCCTCCTGCACTTCCGGATTGAGATCCTGCACACCAAGGCTGGCGCGATTCACACCAACTTCAGCCAGATCGCGGCACAGTTTCTTGTCAACCTTGCGCGGATCAAGCTCAATCGCATGTTCCATATCATCAGCAAAATCGAACTGCTCACGCAGCACTTGCGTAATACGGGCGATGCCCTCGCCACCAAGAATACTCGGCGTACCACCGCCCCAATGCAGATGAACTGCTTTCGGACGCTCGGTCAGATATTGTCCTGTCTGGCGAATTTCACGGATCAGTATATCGGCATAGGCCTCAATCACTGTATCACGCCGTGCAATCTTGGCATGACAACCGCAATAGTGGCAGAGGTCACGACAATAAGGCACATGAAGATAGAGAGAAACCAGCTCCCCCTGCCTTAATCGCCGTAACCACGCCTCATACTGATCTTTCCCGACTGCCGGAGAGAAATCCGCGGCAGTCGGATAAGATGTATAGCGGGGTACGGCAAGAGAAGCATAATGTCTTGCCGCAATCTCCGTCATACTGTTTGTCCTTTACCGGCAGCAGCTGCCTGTTCTTTCTGTTTCATTTCCGGCGTAGCCGCTTTGGCGCGCACCAACACGTCGTTGCGCAACTCAAACCACATGGCATTGAAAATTGCGAAGGAAGCGGCAAGTCCCAATCCAAGTATCCAGGAAAAGTACCACATTTCATTGTTCCTTTTTCTTGTCTCTTCAAAGGGTTAGTAAGCATTAGGCGTATTATCGACACTGTCTTTCGTAATCGGTCCGCGCATCACGCTATAGACCCAGCTGGTATAGAGAAGAATGAGCGGCAGAAAGATCACCGTCGCGATGAGCATGATGAACAGTGTCAGATGGCTGGAAGATGCATCCCACACAGTCAGGCTTGCATTCGGCATTACCGAGCTTGGCAGCAGGAACGGGAACAGAGACACGCCCGCTGTGCTGATAATCCCGAAGATACCGGCACTGCTGCACAAGAAGGCCAGCGTACCTTTGCGGCAATGCAGAGCAATGAAGCTCAGAGCCATACCGGCAAAGCCGAGCACAGGCGCAATCAGCATCCAACTATGTTTGGTGTAATTTTCCATCCATACGCCGGAGCCGGTTGTGACTGTCTTGAGCATCGGGTTTGATGGTCCGGCCACATCCTGAACAGATGTCACGACATAACCATTGATACCGAAAGCCAGCCAGACGCCTGCAAGTGCAAACAAGACGACGCTGAGCAGAGCGGCGATTTTGCCGAAGCTGCGGGCACGCTCACCAACCACACCCGGAACACGGGCAACGATAACTGTTGCACCATGAGCCACCAGCATAGTCAGGCTGACCAGACCGCAGAGCAGTGCAAAAGGTGTCAGCAGACCGAAGAAGTTGCCGTCATAATAAATGCGCATGGCACTATCGAAACGGAACGGCACACCGAGCAGAACATTACCAACAGCAACACCGAAAATCAGAGCCGGTACGAAACCGCCGATGAACAGTGCCCAATCCCAAGTGGAGCGCCATGTGGTGTTTTCCACTTTACTGCGGAATTTAAAACCGACCGGACGCAGGATCAGCGCCAGCAGAATAGCAATCATCGCCAGATAGAAACCGGAGAATGAGACCGCATAGAGTGCAGGCCATGCCGCGAAAATCGCACCACCGCCGAGGATGAGCCAGACCTGATTGCCTTCCCATGTCGGGCCGATCAGGTTGATCAGCATACGACGCTCTTCATCCGTCTTGGCTGCGAAAGGCAATAGTGCGCCAACACCCAAATCGAAACCGTCCATGATCGCGAAACCGATCAGCAGCACGCCAAGTAACAGCCACCAGATCAGGCGCATTGTTTCGTAGTCTAAAGGAATACTTGTCATTATCTTGTTCCTTTCGCCTGATTAACCGTTGTTCTGCATTTTCAGGAGTGCGGGATCCTGTGCCATATCGACATCAGGGCGCACCGGTTCCTTTGGCCCGGCTTTGACGGTACGAACCATCAGCCAGATCATCACAACCAACAAAGCGGTATAGACAGTCAGGAAGAAACCAAGGCTGATCACCAGATCAGTCATAGTCAGATTGGAAGCCGCATAGAATGTCGGCAGCACACCTTCAATTGCCCATGGCTGACGGCCATATTCAGCAACAATCCAGCCAGCCTCAATCGCGATCCAAGGCAGCGGCAAGGAGATCACCGCAATCTTAAGCAGGGTACGATTGGTATATTGGTGGATGCGGTGCATGCTGGCCAGAACAAAGGCTACGGCAAAGAATGCGATAAAGTAGAAGCCCAGTGCCACCATCAGACGGAACGACCAGAACAAGGTGCCGACGCTCGGAATTGTATCCTTGGCAGCCATACGGATTTCTTCCCGCGTAGCGTTCTGGATATCATCGCGATAGCGCTTCAGCAACAGACCATAACCGAGATCCTGCCAATTGGCGTTGAAGGCTTCACGGGCTTCAGCATCATTTGGGTTGGCACGGACACGATCGAGGTCAACAGAAGCTTTGATACCGTTTTCGATACGTCTTTCAGCCATATCAACCAGATCATTGATACCAGGCAGCTCTGTGCTCAGACTGCGTGTTGTGATCAGACCCAAAACATATGGAATATGAACTTCATAGCTGTTCTGGCCATCACCCGGAATTGCAAACAGGTTGAAGCCGGCAGGTGCAGGTTCTGTTTCCCACATGGCTTCCATAGCAGCGATTTTCATCTTCTGCTGTTCTGTTGCCACGTAACCGCTTTCGTCACCCAATACGACCACCGACAAAGCAGCAGCCAGACCGAAAGAAGCAGCAACAGTGATCGAGCGTCGTGCCATTTCCACATGCTTGCCACGCAGCAGGTAAAGACTGCTGATCGCAACAATAAACATGGCGCCCGTTACATAACCGGCACTGACAGTGTGAACGAATTTAGCCTGCGCAACTGGATTGAACAGCACAGCCATAAAGTCTGTGACTTCCATACGCATTGTATCGGGATTGAAAACCGCACCGACCGGATTTTGCATCCAGCCATTAGCGATCAGAATCCACAATGCAGAGAAATTGGCGCCCAGCGCCATCAGCCATGTAACGATCAGATGCGCCACACGCGACATACGCGCCCAGCCGAAAAAGAACAGGCCGATAAAGGTTGCTTCGAGGAAGAAAGCCATCAGACCTTCAATTGCCAGCGGTGCACCAAAAATATCGCCTACATAATGGCTATAGTAACTCCAGTTCATACCGAACTGAAATTCCATCACGATCCCTGTGGCGACGCCCATGGCAAAGTTAATGCCAAACAGCACGCCCCAGAACATTGTCATCCGGCGCCAGATATCGCGACCGGTCATAACATAAACGGTTTCCATAATTGCCATAAGCAAAGACAGACCGAGTGTCAGGGGAACGAAGATAAAATGATACATAGCTGTTGCAGCGAACTGCAATCTTGATAAATCAACGACAGTAAAGTCAATCATAGTTTCAGCCTTTTATCCTAAGGTAGACCGACGGTTTAC
The DNA here is from genome assembly GCA_021733665.1 of Bacillus subtilis. Taxonomy (GTDB): domain Bacteria; phylum Pseudomonadota; class Alphaproteobacteria; order Rhizobiales; family Rhizobiaceae; genus Pseudochrobactrum. The sequence continues at coordinate 13,061 of JAHREI010000002.1, read as the reverse complement.
ATGCAGACCTGCCACGCTATTCTGTGACGTCGCTTATTTATGCACTCTTTATTAAAAAAGGCGATGCTAAATTAGTAAACAATCTAAACCTTGCCGAATTCGCCCCTTTACAGGCGACTCCGCCTCCCCTTAGAGGCATTTGTAACAGGCCGCGAAATAGCCGCATTGATTTTGATCAATGCCCAAAAAAACAGAAACAGGCGGAGAGTACCCCGCCTGCCCGATGCCACCAACCTGACCATTATTTCAGAGACAGCCACTGCGTGGCATGCACATCCTTGAGATTATCATGCCAGCCCTCAATCTGGTCAGAAACCAGTGCGCGGGACGCATAAGTCAATAACGGAATAATCATCTGTTCTTTAAGCAATAAGCGTTCGGCATCGGCCAGAATTTCGGCACGCACCTTCAAATCCGCGGTTACTGCGGCCTTTTCAAGCAATGCATCATAGGTTTTGTTCGACCATTTCGGATAGTTGAAGTGGCTGTCGCCTTTATAAAGAAACAAAAAACTTTGCGGATCACTATAGTCGGCAATCCAGCCATCCCGTGCCAGATTAAACTCGCCATCTTCCCGCAGGTAATTGAAATAGGTTGTACCTTCCATTTCATTCAGCTTCGCTTTTATACCGATGTTTTTCAGCATATCTGCAATGGCGGCCATAACATTTTTATGATTCTCTGACGTGTTATAATAAAGCTCAAGCGTCAGGCTGTCCGGTTCAACGCCCGCCTCTTTTAACAATGCCTTTGCTTTATCCTCACGATCAAGAATATCTTCATCAGCATAATCTTGGCGTACACCAGCACGAATGTAATTATCAATTCCGGGCGGCACCAAAGAATAAGATGGCAGCATCGTTCCCCGCCAAACCTCACTGGCGATGAAATCACGATCCAGTGCCATAGAGATCGCACGGCGTACCCGCGCATCTTTCAAAGGGCTGCCGTTCTTACCTTTAACATCGAGAAAATAACTCCCCAACTGCGGCGCTATATGTAACTGATTACCAAAAGTTTTACGGACATAATCCATCTGATCAGCAGAGACACTGGAACAAACCTGAATTTCCTTGGCCTCAAAACGGCGCATACAACTGGAACTACTTTCAAACGGAAACCAGTTCACAACATCAATTTTCACCTGATCCGCATTATAATAATACGGATTTTTCTTCATGATAATTTTGTCATTCGGTATAAAGCTGACTAACTGGTAAGCACCATTTGTTACCAGATTGCCTGGCACAGTAAATTTATCACCGTATTTTTCAACCGTTCTACGGTGCAATGGCAGTGCCGTATGATGGGTCATAAGTTGCAGAAAATAAGGCGTTTCCGCCTTCAGAGTGAACTTAACTGTCCAGTCATCCGGTGCTTCCACACCCAACTGCTCCTTCGGCAGCTTACCCGTAGAGATTGCCTCGGCGTTTTTAATCGGAAACAGCACATTCGCATAAGGGGCAGCCGTCAGCGGATCCATAATGCGCCTGAATGCAAACAGAAAATCTTGTGCAGTTACTGGGTCGCCATTCGACCATTTTGCATTATCGCGCAAATGAAAAACATAAGTTATGCCATCAGGTGAAATTTCCCATGACTTTGCAACACCTGGAATGAGATCCCCTTTCTCATTCTCCATAACTAATCCCTGATAAAGATCAGAAAAAAGCCGCGCCTCGCCAACCGTCACTGTCAATTGCTGATTTAAAGAGGACGGATCGCCGTCATTACCGCGATTTAAAACCGTTTCCGCATGCGTAAAACCAGGAAAAAAGGATAATAATATGCCTGAAAATAAGAATGGCCGGAACATGCTCCCTCCGAGAATAAAATAACTTAAAGTATCTCCCGCTCAGCCATTGATCATACGTGCATGCCAGATCAATAAAATCCCAACAAAGTATAGAAGCACAAAACGCGCCACAAAATGCAGCGCGCCCTAATTTTAAAAATAAATGAAAAATCAGCTTTTAAATTCAGCGCCGGCGACCGCTGCAAGCGAGCGATGCGAAAGAATGCTGACTGTATTGGCATCGGGCAGCTGAATAAGCCCTTGCGTGCGCATTTTTGTAAAACAGCGGCTGACAGTTTCGATTGTCAGGCCGAGATAATCAGCAATATCTGTGCGGTTCATTGCCAAATGTACCGGATTGGCAGGCTGCCCGATCCGCTCTGCCTGTGCCGACAGCACCAGCAGGAAAGATGCCAGTTTCTCAACCGGTGCAAGACGACCAAGCACCAGCTGGTTATCCCGCGACTGACGCAGTGCCTCACGGGTCATCACATAGAGCCGGTCTTTCAGAGCCGGATGCGCATCCATCAGATTATCCATTTCGCTCACGGCGAAACTGCACAATGTAGACGGCACAACAGCTTCCGCCGTTTGCGAATAGGTCCCGTCATCAGCAAGACCAAGATAATCACCGGGGTATAAGAAGCCGGAAATCTGGCGGCGCCCATCCGGCAGCAATGTGAAAAGGCGCAGAAGACCAGCGGTCAGGCTGAAGACTTTCAGCTTCGGCGCGCCCTCTTCCACCAGCATTTCACCGGTTTCCAGTTTGCGCGACGTCATAATAGATTCAAGCGCATCCAGTGCATCATCCTGCAATGCTGCACAAATTGCCATTTTACGCACTTCGCAATCAGCACAGGCACCGCAAGGTTCACGATGACGCTGAGTTTGTTTTGTCTGAGCTGATAATACTGAAACCACGATGATGCCTTGTAAGTGCCCCGACGGGGTTAGCGCATAAAAACAATAAAAAGCGAAGAGCCAAATGGCGCTTCATGTCATGCAGGATGCGCCCCTCATGCCATGAATAGGTAGCAATTTCTATATCACGAACAAGCCTGCGTCAAAAAACGCGCTATGCTATGGCTTTGCACCCCATAGTGCAAAGCCATATTTGCAATCAGATATTGCGGCTGCCTGGCTTAACAGCAGGAAGAGCAGCCAATTCCGGCGGCAGATTATCCTTATCATAGGATGGCACTTCATATTCAGCTAAGGCGATCAGCTTGGTGCCGACATCGGCCTTACCGGCAGAGCGGTCAACGATACAGGCCGCTGCAACAACTTCAGCTTTCAGATCGCGCAGGGTCTCAATGGTTTCGCGGATCGACAGGCCGGTTGTGACGATATCTTCCACGATCACAACACGGGAGCCTTCCGGCAACTCAAAACGGCGCAGCTTGAACACACCATTTTCGCGCTCCACCCAGATCGACGGCACGCCGAGATGGCGTGATGTTTCATAGGACGGAATCAGACCGCCGATTGCTGGGCCGACAACATAGTCGATCGGCCCCAGATCAGCGGCTTTGATCTTTTCAGCCAGTGCCTTGCACAGTTTTTCTGTCTTGTCGGCATGCATGAACACCCGTGCTTTTTGCAAGAAAACAGGACTGCGACGACCGGAGGTCAGGATAAAATGCCCTTCAAGAATGGCACCTGCCTCACGAAACACGCCCAGCACATCTTCAGTATTCATAATAGCCTCTTATCCGTTAACGCGCTGCGCATCGCTGACACAGGCGCTTTCTTTCAATTGCGTAATAATGCGGTTGAGATGTTTGAGATCCCAAACCTCAAGATCAATAATCATTTCCGTAAAGTCCGGCGCAGTGCGCACCATGGAAAGATTGTGAATATTCGTATCATTGGCAGAAACTACCTGCGCAATTTCAGCCAATGAACCCGGTGAGTTGATTGCGGAGACCGATACACGGGCAGGAAAACGCTCATGCATTTCACTGTCGATATCCCAGCGCACATCAATCCAGCGCTCCGGCTGATCGTCATAAGCGGTCAATGCGGAAGACTGGATCGGATAAATGGTAATCCCTACCCCCGGTTGCAAAATCCCGACGATACGGTCACCCGGCACTGCACCTTCCGGTGCAAAACGTACCGGCAGATCGGAATTTGCACCACGGATCGGCACTGCATGATTTTGTGCCGCAGCCTGTTTTTGTGCTTCCTCAGCATTGGCGCCTTCCGGCACTTTAAAGATCATACCCGCCGCATTTTGCAGGTTGAACCAGCCCTTCTCGCCGGTTTTGGCAGGGCTGCCAGCCGTAACGCGTGTATCCTGATAATCAGGATAAACAGCCTTCAAAACATCACTTGAAGATAACTCACCACGACCAACTGCCGCAAACACATCTTCAATATCCTTACGCGCCAGACGTGACAGTGCCGGTTTCAGCAAATCCTTAGTGAAGGTCTTGCCGCTGCGCTCAAAAGCACGTTCGAGAATGCGCATTCCGAGACCCGAATATTGCTTACGCACTGCTGCACGGGTTGCGCGGCGAATAGCAGAACGTGCCTTACCGGTAACAACAATAGATTCCCAAGCGGTTGGCGGCACCTGCGATTTCGAGCGAATAATATCGACTTCATCACCGTTTTTCAGCTCAGTCATCAGCGGCATCATGCGGCCGTTAATTTTCACACCAACGGTAGAATCCCCGATATCTGTATGCACGGCATAAGCAAAATCAATCGGCGTCGCACCACGCGGCAGTGCAATCAGGCGGCCTTTAGGCGTAAAGCAGAAGACCTGATCCTGAAACAGTTCCAGCTTGGTATGTTCCAGAAACTCTTCCGGATTGTCACCTTCCGACAGCGCTTCAATCGTCCGGCGCAGCCATGCATAAGCGTTGGATTCCGTGGAAATCGCGGTTGGCACAGTATTGCTGCGACCATCTTTATAGATCGAATGGGCAGCCACACCATATTCTGCCACATCATCCATCGCACGGGTACGGATTTGCAGCTCTACACGCTGACGGGACGGCCCGATAATCGTGGTATGGATTGAACGGTAATCATTCTGTTTCGGCGTTGAAATATAATCTTTAAAACGCCCAGGCACCATTGACCATGTGCGGTGAATAATACCCAGCGCCTTGTAACAATTATCAACATTATCAACGATAACGCGGAAGCCAAAAATATCGGAGAGCTGCTCGAACGACAGACCTTTGGTTTCCATTTTACGAAAAACCGACCATGGCTTTTTCTGCCGGCTGGAAACATCTGCCTGCAGCCCCTTTTCCTGAAACAACAGCGCCAGATCTGCTTCAATCTTGCTGAGAAGGCCGCGGTTCTTTTCCATCAGTTCGGCAAGACGGTCTGTTACTGCGCGCCAAGCTTCCGGATTGATATAACGGAAAGCCAGTTCTTCCAGCTCTTCACGCATATCCTGCATACCCATGCGGCCAGCCAGCGGCGCATAAATATCCATGGTTTCTTCAGCAATACGCAGACGTTTATCTTCACGCATCACGCCGAGCGTGCGCATATTGTGCAGGCGGTCGGCCAGCTTTACCAGCAACACGCGCACATCGTCAGAAATTGCCAGCAACAGCTTGCGCAGATTTTCTGCCTGTACAGCTTTCTTGGAAACCAGATCGAGTTTTTTAAGCTTGGTCAGACCTTCAACCAGCTTGCCGATTTCGGGACCAAACAGCTGGTCAATCTCGGCTCGGGTTGCATCAGTATCTTCAATTGTGTCGTGCAGCAGCGCAATCGCAATCGTTGCCTCATCAAGACGCATATCGGTGAGAATGGCTGCAACTTCTAATGGGTGAGAAAAATAAGGATCGCCGGACGCACGTTTCTGACTGCCATGTTTCTGCATTGCATAAACATAAGCCTTATTCAGCAGCGCCTCGTTTACATCAGGCTTATAGTGTTGCACCCGCTCAACCAGCTCATATTGGCGCATCATCAGCCTGCACTCCTCTTATTACAGTAAAGTTCGCTACACATCACTCAAGTCATTTATCGCAACACAGGAAGTTACTGTAAAATGCAACCGGCACAAAGCGGCACTGGTTTAAAACTCTGCATTAATTCAACAAGTTCCGGCATTTTTTGTGCGGCTTTTTATCAGCTGAATTTTAAAACAGCCATTTTCGCACAAATAAAGCGCCGCAGAGTGATCTGCAGCGCTTTAATAATCCGATCTTTACTGACACCGGCACTTCGTAAGTATAACCGGCAATCTGTTGAAACAGCTTAAAGCGCTTCAACAAAAATCAATAATCGTCGCTTTTCTCCGGTGCAACCAGACCTTCAATACCAGCAAGCAGATCTTCTTCGCTCATGCTATCGAATGTTACGAGGTCTTCAGCGCCAACAATTGCTTCACCGGTCAGTTCATCAATAGAACCGCTGATCTGCAATGGTGCCGGTGCTTCCGGTTCGTCGATTTCCACATGCTTCTGCAGCGAATGGATCAGGTCTTCTTTCAGATCACCCGGCGACAGGGTCTCGTCAGCGATTTCACGCAGCGCAACAACCGGGTTTTTATCGTTGTCGCGATCAATGGTAATCTGACCGCCCTGTGAGATCTGACGTGCACGATGGCTGGCAAGCAGAACCAGCTCAAAGCGGTTGTCTACCTTGTCAACGCAATCCTCAACGGTAACGCGGGCCATAGATCGCCCCTTTCATCTCTCAAATTAATTCAGGAATTCTCGGCTTCCATAGCGTCACTTGACGCAAAAAACAAGTAAAAGCGCACAAAACCTGCGATCAATCACCCAAAATACACAACAGCAGGAAATGGCACAACATCTTTCAAGAGCGGAAAAGGCATAAAAAACGACAATGCCTGCTAAAATCACACTGAAACATGCGAACCCGACAAAACAACCGGATACTCATTCGCTATGAATAAAAACAAGAATCGGCCGCCACTTTAAAAATTCGCAGTGCATTTTACCTCCGGCTAAAGCACAATGAAACCGCCCTTAAACCGTTTATACTCTTGCTCCCAAATGAATAGTTTTCATTTATTTGATATTTGTGATATCTTAATCACACATTTCCCCTGTCTTTTACCAATGAAGCAATAAAAACAACCTGTGATTGCTTGCCTTTCTGGATATGCGCCTTAGAACGCAAGATAGGAGAGGCTTTTTTCAAAAATAGAAATTGAAAAGTGCAGAGAATTAATCAGCGAAATATTATTTGCTGAAGAATGGATAATTATCAAAATGTTTGATTCACGCGAAAAAATCGCGCTTTTTATCGATGGCGCCAATCTTTACGCTGCATCGAAGACGCTCGGCTTTGATATTGATTACCGCAAGTTGCTAAAAGCCTTTCAAAAACGCGGCTACTTACTGCGTGCCTATTACTATACTGCACTTGTAGAAGATCAGGAATATTCATCTATTCGCCCGCTGATCGACTGGCTCGACTACAACGGCTATAAAGTAATCACCAAAGCTGCAAAAGAATTTACTGATGCAACCGGTCGTCGCAAAGTCAAAGGCAATATGGATATCGAACTTGCCGTCGATGCTATGCAGCTGACCGAGACCGTTGATCATTTTGTGATCTTCTCCGGTGACGGCGATTTCCGCTGCCTCGTAGAAGCACTGCAACGCCGTGGCCGCAAAGTCAGCGTTGTTTCAACGCTTACAACACAGCCACCGATGATTTCTGATGAACTTCGTCGTCAGGCAGATCATTTCCTTGATCTGATGACATTGAAGCCGGAAATCAGCCGTGAAGTTACTGAGCGTCCTGCACGCCGTATGGAAGAGGAAGAAGAGCTGTACTAAGCTCTTCTGATCGCTTTTGCTGTATCCGGAACCATCCCGAGATTGCGATTTTTGCCCCCGCCTTCATGACTTTATTCAGGTCTGGCGGGGCAATGAACCAACATGGCATAACGCACCGGTTCCTGCTTTTCTGCCAACCGACCCGCAAAACAGTGCCAAATCCGTGCATACACTCAGCCTTGCCGCTTATCCCGAACGGGTGCGCTTGCTGATTATCGGTCTTGCACCGGGTTTACGCGGAGCCAATCGCACCGGCCGTCCTTTTACCGGCGACTATGCCGGCGACCTGCTCTATTCCACACTTAAAGAATATGATTTTGCACAAGGCACATTTGAAGCGCGGCCTGATGATACGCTGACGCTGAATGACTGCGCCATTGTCAATGCCGTGCGCTGCGTACCGCCGGAAAACAAACCTACCGGCGCCGAAATCAACACCTGCCGTCAGTTTTTATCGCCGTTCATTACCGGCCTGCCTAATCTGCAAGCAATTGTCACACTGGGAACAATCGCCCATCAGTCGACAATCCGCGCACTCGGCCAGCCGGTATCGAAGCATAAATTCGGCCATAATGTGCAAACAGAAATCGGCAAGCTGCGAATTTTCTCCAGCTATCACTGTTCGCGCTATAACACCAATACCGGTGTGCTCACAGAAGCCATGTTCCGTGAGGTCTTCAAAAATGTGCGTGATTATCTGAACGACAATCATCAAAATTGATCTCATTAAAAAAGCCCTGTCTCAGACAGGGCTTTAATATTTCAGGCATCACCCGCGATCACGCAACAGACGCGATTTTTCGCGGTTCCAGTCACGGTTCTTTTCAGTCTCGCGCTTATCATGCAATTTTTTACCGCGAGCCAATGCGATTTCCAGCTTAGCCCTGCCCCGCTCATTAAAATAGAGCTTCAGCGGCACAACAGTCATACCCTCTCGCGCGATAGAATTTGCCAGACGTACAATCTCACGCTGGCTAAGCAGTAGCTTACGCATCCGGCGTGGCTCATGATTAAAGCGATTACCTTGTGTATATTCCGGCACATAGGAATTAATCAGCCAAAACGCATCATTCTCGAAGCTGGCATAGCTTTCAGCAATATTAGCCTGATTGGAACGCAGGGATTTCACCTCTGTTCCGGACAAGACCAAACCGGCCTCGATAACTTCGAGGATCTCGAAGTTATAACGTGCCTTACGGTTTTCAGCGATGATTTTGCGTGCAGGTGCATTTTTTTTCGTGTTCATGGCAGCAATATATATCTGATCCGCAACTTTACTAGAGCATCTCATGCTCAAATGGATTCATTTAAGTCCCTGAACATGCAACTATCATAAAAACCAGAGCACAATGCACTCAAAAGACTATAGCTTGAGCGCAAAAAAGCCTGCCGGTTCATAAATCAATGTACCGGCAGGCTTTAAAGGATTTGCAGTAAAATAAACAGCTTAAACTGCTTTTCTGTTCAGTAAGCCCGCATATCAGGCAGCGAGCAAACCGGCATGACGCAGTGCTGCATCAATTTTCTCTGCGGTCTCTGCTTCAACCGGCATTAACGGCAAACGCAGATGATTGGTAATACGACCTGTGCGAGCCAAAGCATATTTAACGCCTGATGGATTCGGCTCCATAAACAATGCTTTATGCAGCGGCATCAACCGATCCTGAATTGTCAGCGCCGTCGCATAATCACCGGCCAGACAAGCCTCCTGAAACTGCGAGCACAAACGCGGCGCAATATTGGATGTTACAGAAATACAGCCGCGACCGCCATGCGCATTAAAACCAAGCGCTGTTGCATCCTCACCGGAAAGCTGAATGAAATCCGTACCGCAAGTTGCGCGCTGCTCGGATACACGCTCGATTTTACCGGTGGCATCTTTCACACCGACAATATTCTTATGGTCACGTACAAGCGCACCCATTGTTTCCGGTGTCATATCAATGATTGAACGACCCGGAATATTATAGATCACCAGAGGAATGGAAATCGCTTTGGCAACAGCAGAGAAATGCGCATAAAGGCCGCGCTGATTTGGCTTATTATAATAAGGTGTCACAACCAGAACGGCATCAGCGCCCGCACTTTCTGCGTGCTGCGCCAGCTCAATTGCTTCAACGGTATTATTGGAACCGGCACCGGCAATAATCTGCGCACGGTCTTTTGCTTCCTCAACGCAAACCTCAATCACCCGTTTATGCTCATCATGGGATAGGGTCGGTGTTTCGCCGGTTGTGCCAACTGGTACAAAACCGTGCGTCCCCTCTTCTATCTGCCAATTTACAAGGCCACGGAACGCTTTTTCGTCAAATGCACCCTGTTCAGTAAAAGGTGTGACGATAGCCGTGATTGAGCCCTTCAGCATCGGGTACTCCCAAAAAAATATGTCTGAGTTTTAAATGAATAATATGTCTGCGAAACCCTGTGAGGAGCTTTGCCGACACATCGTTTATTAGAATCTGCTTATTACACTCTGGTGTTCCGGCTCGTCATCATGAGACAAGACAAAAATGCCAGATATTAAAAACCGTATAAATGACCACCTCAATTATACAGCGCATGCGAATTTCATTATATTCGACAAAAGGTCATAGCATTACATTCCATACAGGCCGTTAAGCCGCATACAGAATGATACCCTGACCACCTGTTTGTGAAAAGTGCTGCACCATAGTCCCGCAAAACTCTGGCAGCAAGTAATTTTATACATATTCATAGCAATTTCATCGATATGCTACATCTAACGATCATTATCGTCATTTAGACGACAATGATTGAGCATTAAGACGAAAATTGTGAATCAATATCACCATCCACGGGTGAAGAATATGTCTGACAACACCAACCAATACAGGCAAAATTTGGGCATGCACCATGCCGGATCAGCATGAATGCGCAGTGCATAATTCACTTCATTTCCTTAATGAGCATTTAAGGTAAGGCTTCATTAACAATGCTTTCACAGATATGAATTATAGTCCCGCACAAAGAAGAGCGGCAGGATCAGAAAGCCCGTTATGAGCCTCTGACCATAAAGATCATTATGTCTTTAACATTCAGTTTTTACTCGAACATCTGAAAATTCTGCCTTAAATTTGCTTCAACAAAGTTATACGGAACGGTCATGCGTAAATTTGCACTTTTCGGACAGCGAGCAGATCAGAAAATTTTAGCCCTTGCCCTTTTATGTGCAAGCGTGACGACAAATGGCCTGTCTGCTTACGCTCAGGAAGCTGAAAATGTGCCGACACCGTTGCTGCGTCCCTTCGCACCAACAGCCATGCGCAATATGCCTGCCCCGATGATGCGGCCGGATCCGACGACTACAGCAACCATTCCAAGAACACAGGCACCGGCGGCCATGAATGGTAGCCTGAAAACTGCTCTGGATGCACTTTCAGCTAAAGACCCTCGTCGTGCTCTGGCCATCCGCAATGGCATGTCTGTGAATGATCTCGACCGTCATATTCTGACATGGGCACTGGCGCTCTCCGGCTTGGATGGTCTTTCAAGTTCGGATTATGTTGCTGCCGCCTCTGAATTACGCGGCTGGCCAGGCATGACCACGGTTCAGCGTAATACTGAACGCGCGCTGTATCGTGAGAACGCGCCTGCGGGCACTGTTATTTCTTATCTCGGCAGCCGCAAACCACAGACAACAGAAGGCATGATCCTGTTGGGACGTGCCTATCTTGCCAGCGGAAACCGCAATCAGGCACGCCAGTTACTTGCACCATGGTGGGCAACGGCCAAGCTTGATGCCAAAGATGAAACGCAGGTTTTGCGTGAGTTTTCCGGCGTCCTGACTAAAGATGATCATCAGGCACGCTTTCTGCGTATGCTCTATGACAGCAAACTGCAATCAGCAGCCCGCTTAGCTGCACCGGCCAATGCAGAATCGCTTTACGCAGCGTTTGTCGCAGTCAGTAAACGCGCACCGGATGCCGCGCAAAAGCTCAAAGCTGTTCATAGTTCATGGCAGTCGAACCCGGCATTCCTTTATGCAAATATTCAACATTTGCGCCGCTCTGAGCGCTATACAGAAGCTGCAAATCTGATGCTGAAAGCGCCGCGAGATGCCAAATCTCTGGTTGATCCGGATGCATGGTGGATTGAACGCCGCGTATTATCACGTGAGCTTCTGGATATCGGCAAACCACAAATTGCCTATCGTCTGGCTGCCGCTCATAGTGCAGAATCCTCGACAATGGCTGTCGATGCCGAGTTTCATGCCGGTTGGTATGCCCTGCGTGCACTCAATGATGCCGCAACGGCGCAAAGACACTTTAGCCGTATTGCTGAAATTTCTTCCCGCCCGATGTCTGCATCCCGAGCCTATTATTGGATGGGACGTGCTGCAGAAGCCGGCGGTGGCGGCAATGCGAAGCAGCTTTATCAGCGTGCATCTTATTACGGCACATCGTTCTATGGTCAGCTTGCTGCAGCCAAACTCGGCAATAATGTTCTGTCGTTGCCTTATCCGAAGCCTAGCGCTGAAGATCGTTCGCGCTTTGACAGCCGTGAGCCGGTACGTGCAATTCGCCGTCTGGAATCAATCGGTTATGGTAATCGTGCCCAGAGCCTTTATATCAACATGGCTCAGGAACTCAGCAGTGTCGGCGAACTTGCATTGCTGGCGGTGATGGCCGAACGCAACAGCAATCACTACCTGTCTTTGCGTGTCGGCAAAATTGCAGCTGGTCGCGGGTTGGATGTTGGCGCCATGTCACACCCGACGGGTGCGATTCCGGCCAATGCCAATATTAAAGGCTCAGGTGCCGCCCTCGCCTATGCAATTGCCCGCCAGGAAAGTGAATTCAATATTTCTGCGGTTTCCAGTGCAGGCGCACGTGGCTTGCTGCAATTATTGCCAGGAACTGCCAAGGGCGTCGCACAGCGTGCTGGTCTTGCCTATTCCGACAAGCGTTTGACAACTGATGCTGCCTATAATGCAACGCTTGGTGCTCATTATCTGGGCGAACAGATTGAGCGCTTCAACGGCTCTTACATTCTGACTTTTGCCGGATACAATGCAGGACCGAGGCGAGCAAGTGAGTGGGTGGCACGTTATGGCGACCCCCGCGGACAAAATATTGACAGCGTAGTCGACTGGATTGAGCGGATTCCATACACAGAAACCCGCAATTATGTGCAGCGCGTTATGGAAAACTACGCAGTTTATAAATCTCGCCTCTACGGCAATGCTAACATTCAGAAAGATCTGATCAGCGGTCGCCGCGGATAAGTATCATAATCACTAATAAAAAAGCCCCGCAGCGTTAAATACTGCGGGGCTTATACATTGAGAGGCTGGAGCATCTGTTATGATGCCCAGCCTCTTTGTCATTGTTGTCAGCATACACAGCAATGACGAGTGCAAAGCGGTTGAGCCCATCGGGGCAAGAACTTTCGTTCGTAAAAAAGCATAACCCTTTACACCTTAGAGGCATCGTCGCACCGTTGAGAGAGCTCCGCGC
>JAHREI010000001.1 GCA_021733665.1 Bacillus subtilis | reverse complement strand
AGGTCGCCCTTGTTGCTGTCATGCGCAAAATGATCATCATTCTAAACGCAAGAATGCGAGAAATAAACGCAACGGTGCTTGACGTGTAACACCGTTGCTTTTTGTTTATTCACTCTGCGCTTTAACATAGATAGCGCGGCCTGCGCCCCAGCCATTCCAAGCCGCGACAATACCGATAATCACAAACAAGAAAGCAGTCGCATCATAAGAGCCCGTCCAGTCACGGATAATACCGATTAGCAAAGGTACGATGGACGCAATCATATAACCGACAAACTGCACCATACCGGACAAATGTGCCGCCACACGCGGGTTAGGCGAACGCAGCACAATCTCGGTCATAGCGGCTGCAATCAACCCGCCCAAGCCGATACCCTGAAGAACCGCCCAATACCAAACCGACCAGAGCGGCATAAATAACATCGCCAGCATGGAAACAGAGGCACAGGCAATCAGCACAACATTGAGCAGGCTCTGATTACGCGAACGCACTGCGATTGTCGGCACGATCAGACAGGCAAAAAGCTGCATCCCGATTGCAACAGAAACAACCACACCTGCGGTATGGCCATCCAGTCCGCGCTCACGCAGGATCGGCGACAGCCAGCCGAAAACCGTATAAGCCAGCGATGATTGCAGTCCCATGAAGAATGTAAGCTGCCATGCGATCTTATCCCGCCACAGACCAGTCACTTTGCCTTTGGTCGCTGCGGGCTGATGTTTGATACGCCATGTCAGACCACCCCATAGCAAAGCCGCAACAAGTGCCGGAAACGCCCAGAGAGCCAATGCCTGCTGCCAAGAATGATCAAGTGCTTCGTAAAGCGGAACGGTAAAAGCTGCGGCCAATGCCGCGCCGCCGCTCAGCGCCATGGTGTAAAATCCGGTCAGTAAAGCGGCCTTATCAGGAAAGTCCCGCTTCACGATCCCCGGCAACAACACATTACACACCGCAATACAGGCACCGGCCAGCATAGTACCGGCAAACATCATGCTCACGGGGCCGACACCGCGTAAAAATGTCCCCAAAGCCAGCAACAGAGCCGCGATCAGCAATGTCCGTTCGATACCGATGCGCTCGCCGAATTTCGGTGCCAACGGCGCAAAAAATCCCAGACAAAAGACCGGCAATGTCGTCAGCAATCCAGCAGTTAAAGAACTGATGCCGGTTGAGCCAACAATCTCCGGCAGCAAAGCCGCAAAGCTGGAGAATATCGGACGCAGGTTCAGTGCAATCAGCACCAGAAAAATGCCTGCCAGAAGGCGATAGGCAGGGCTCATGGCCGGTTGCTTAACCGATATTTTCTGCGCCCCGACTGCGGCTTGCATCTCCGCAGTCGCATGCCCCTCTGCCCGCAATGGCTCATTCATTACAGACATAAAATCAAACCTTCTGTTACTGCGCTGATCATTCAATCAGTATTGATATATCTATATCCGACAATCCTGTCTATCGAACACAATCATGCTCTGTGAAGCAGATACACAACCATGATGTCCCTGCAAGCAATGACATGCGCTGTTTACACTTCTATATTTATAATGACGCTATAGTTATAGTTCCGGCCAGTTGCGCCTGCTTATTTTTGTTTTATGCATATCTGCCCTCACACAGAGGGGCACATGCTTTCATGACAGGGGTTATACCCAAAGATGCTGACAGTATATTACCGCAATGGTGACATTCTCACTCCCTACGACCGCGCCGATACTGATCCGGCCACACATGCACCGGCAGACCTGCCGCAAAATGCGTTATGGATCGACCTTGTAAACCCGACGCCGGAAGAGGAAGCACAGGTTGAACAATGGGCAAGCATTCCCATTCCGACACGTGAGGACATGGGTGAAATTGAAGAATCCAACCGATTTTATAGCGAAAACGGCGCACAATATCTGACTGCACCTTTTCTGCATCTCACCACTGACGACCATCGTATTGTCAGCCCGATCACCTTTATCATGACAGATAAAGTACTTATCAGCGTGCGTTATGCCGAGCCTAAATCCTTCGTGATTTATGCCAGCCGCACAGCCAAAGGCGGTAACGGCCTAATCAACAACCGCACCAACAGCCTGTGCATCCTGCTTGGCATCATCGAAGCCAATACCAACAGGCTCGCCGATTTCATCGAAGGTGTCAGTGAAAAAATCGACACCGCTTCACACCGGATATATCGCCGTCCGGACAATACACGGCCAATGTCGACCCAGAATTTCCGCGAGATTCTCAATGAGATTGGTGCACATGGTACTTTTCTGTCGAGAATGCGTGAAAGTCTTGCCGGCGTCCGGCGCCTGCTGGTTTATATTACCGCCAACAGCTCACCGAAAACGCAGGCCAAAGACACCCGTTCATGGCTGAAAACGCTGGAGCGTGATGCGCAGTCGCTGGAAAATTACGTCGATTTTCTCAATAATAAAATCAACTTCCTGCTCGACACAATTGTCGGCCTGATTTCAGTTGAGCAAAATGCGATTATCAAAATTTTCTCAGTGGCCGCGGTCGGCTTCATGCCGCCGACACTGATTGCCTCGATCTACGGGATGAATTTCAGCTTCATGCCGGAATTGACCGAGCAATGGGGCTATCCCGCAGCACTCGGCCTGATGGTCATCTCTGCGCTAATCCCACTTTATTTTTTCCGCAGAAAAGGCTGGCTCTGAACAGAGTCGGCAATGATCCAGAGCGTGTTGCGTTTAATCGTACCCACTGCGATCGCTCTAGATTCTTTTAATTATCGCATGTTCGCGAACGCTAAATGAATACATTTAGCTGCGACATGCTTTAGTTAATGGCTTTAAAGCTGATAATTTCCAGCTCGCGGCCATTTACAGTTACCAGATCACCCTTGCTCTTGCCAAACAGAGCAACAGCAAGCGGTGAGATATGGGAAATCGTACCTTTGGACGGCTCTGCCTCGTCCTCACCGACAATCATCCAGCTCTGCTGACGGCCGTCCTCATTCTCAACAGTGACCTGCATACCAAAGCGGATTACATCGCCGTCTTTGTGAGCCAGATTGAGCTCTGCGGTCTCACGTCGCGCTGTCCAATAGCGCAAATCCCGTGAGACATGGGCAATTGAGGCCTTATCCCCGTTTGCAGTTGCCTGCCCCAGCTCCGTCTGCAGACGTGCCAGTTCAGCCTCAATCAGTCTGAGACCGTTTTGAGTGACAAGATTACGGTGGGGACTGACCGGACGCTCCACCAGACCGGCAGGAACATCGTCCTGTTCTTTTGTAAAAGCTCTGCTCATTCTCAGAGCCTAGGAAGGAACCGAAATAAAAGCAAGCCATGCGGCAAAACAATTAAGCCGCACCTCTTTATAATGCGCGGCTTAATTATCAAATACTTATAGTATTTTTTATTCTCAGAAAGAAACGGCTTTCAATTCATCAACCAGAGCAGCTGATGGTGCAATATAGCCGAAATCAATACCGTTCCAGTTACTCATACGGCGCGTTGCACGCACTTCCAGCTTGCCGGACAGTTCTGCATCTTTGGCAAAAAGCTGTGCCAGCAAACGTGTCACCATAACTTCTGCCGCACGGGTGGTGCCATCATCGCATTTCATGGCAAAACCGACGCCAAGTTCAGGCACCGCACCGCAGAACACGCCTTCCGCACCGGTTTTCACGAAAATACGACCCGGTGCGAGTTCCATCAGCTCAGTACAGGCGCGACGGCTACCGGCCACATAAAACGGCGCAGCCATACAGGCATCCAGCAGACGCTTGGCAGCTTGCGCACGAACCGGTGCCAGACCTGTGCCGGTTGCCATGCGGGCAAAGCCACGCGCCATAGCATCCAGACCAATGGCATAGGTCGGAATGGAGCAACCATCGGTGCCATATTCATCAGCATTATGCACCGCGCCGGTTACTTCCTGCATGGTTTCACGCACAATGGTCTGGATCTGCGAGCTGGCCTGCACATAACCTTTGACCTTCAAACCCATATGCGCGCAGGTGCAGAGAAACCCGGCATGTTTACCGGAGCAGTTATTATTGAGCGCAGTCGGCTCCTTGCCGCTGCGAGCAACTTCGATCAGCACTTTCTGGTCAGACGGCCAATGGGCACCGCATTCCAGATCTTCACAGGACAAACCGGCTTTCGCCAGCATCGAAGCGGCGCGCGCCACATGCTCCGTCTCACCGGAATGGGAAGCACAAGCCATGGCCAGTTCTTCATTGCCGAAACCATAGGCATCAGCAGCACCGCTTTCCACAAATGGCAGCGCCTGAATAGCCTTGATTGCCGAACGGGGATAGGTCGGGCGCGTTACATCGCCGATGTTCAGAACGGTCTTACCGTCACCATCGAACAGCGCCAGCGCACCGCTGTGGCGGCTTTCCACCACTTTACCGCGCACAACTTCAACCAAAACCGGATTTGCCATTTTAAAACTCCGCATCATTCACTGCCGATGCTCTAGCAAAATAGTCTTATGCCGTCAAAACGCATCGATCTCATCAGGTGGCGGATTTTCTCATTTTAAAATCACGTCATAGTATTGATATAAAACGATAATAAACTCTTGATTGACTGATCAATCAATAAAAACGATAATCAGTCCAATCCAAACAATTTTGTGAGACAGACATGCCTAAGATAGGAATGGAGGAGTTGCGCCGGAAAGACCTGATCTCGGCCGCCATTCAGACAATCGGTGAGCGCGGCTCGCTTGATGTGACTGTTGCGCAAATCGCACGCAAGGCCGGTGTATCGGCAGCGCTGGCGCATCACTATTTCGGCGGCAAAGATCAGCTCCTTTTAGCCACTATGCGCCATTTGCTGAGCGAACTCGGCTCTGATCTGCGCCATGCCTTACAGGCAGCAGACAGCCCGCGTGCAAGGCTTTCTGCAATTATCAGCGTGAATTTTTCTGCCTCACAGTTTGCCCATGAAACGATTGCCGCATGGCTCACCTTTTATGCCCATGCCCAGCAATCATTAGAGATGCGCCGTCTGCTGCGGGTCTATGCCCGTCGTCTGCACTCCAATCTGTGCTTCGCACTGGAGCAACTCACAGACAAACAGACCGCTCAACATATTGCTGAAGGCACCGGCGCTCTGATCGACGGCCTTTATATCCGCCATGCGCTCGGTGCCGACGCACCAGAAGCACCAAAAGCCATTGCACTGGTTGAGGATTACATCACCGTGCAACTGGCACAAAACCGGTCGAAAACCGTCAGCAACCAGCATTAAGGAAACCAATATGGAAGCAGATTTCGTTATTATCGGCTCCGGTTCTGCCGGTTCTGCCATGGCCTACCGCCTGTCGGAAAACGGCAAGCATTCTGTAATCGTCATCGAATATGGCGGCACCGATATGGGACCGCTGATCCAGATGCCTGCCGCCCTGTCGTTCCCGATGAATATGTCCACCTATGACTGGGGGTTTAACACCGAACCGGAGCCGCATCTCAATGGTCGCCGTCTGGTTACCCCGCGCGGCAAGGTTATTGGTGGTTCTTCCTCCGTCAATGGCATGGTTTATGTGCGCGGACACGCCAAGGATTTTGATCATTGGGCGGAGAGCGGTGCCAGCGGCTGGTCCTATGCGGATGTGCTGCCTTACTTCAAGCGCATGGAGCACTCCCATGGCGGTGAAGAAGGCTGGCGCGGCACCAATGGCCCGATGCATGTGCAGCGCGGCAAGCGCAGCAATCCGTTATTTAAAGCTTTCAACGACGCCGGCAAACAAGCAGGTTTTGAAACAACAGATGACTATAACGGTTCGAAACAGGAAGGTTTTGGCCCGATGGAACAAACCATCCATCACGGCCGCCGCTGGTCAACTGCCAATGCCTATCTGCGCCCTGCCCTCAAACGCCGTAATGTGACACTAGTCAATGCATTTGCGCGCAAGGTTGTGATCGAGAATGGCCGCGCGACCGGCGTTGAGATCGAAAAATCCGGCACAGTCAGCGTTATCAAAGCCAAGCGTGAAGTGATTATCGCCGCTTCCAGCATCAATTCGCCAAAACTGCTGATGCTTTCCGGTATTGGTCCTGCGGAACATCTGCGCGAACACGGTATTGAAGTTGTAGCAGACCGTGCCGGTGTCGGCGCGAATTTGCAGGATCACATGGAAGTCTATGTGCAGCAGGAATGCCTGCAGCCGATTACACTCTATTCCAGCCTCAACCTGTTTTCCAAAGCGCGTATCGGTGCGGAATGGCTGTTCTTCAAATCAGGCCTTGGCGCAACCAACCATTTTGAAGGCGCGGCTTTTGTGCGCTCGGCTGCCGGTGTGGAATATCCGGATATTCAGTTCCACTTCCTGCCGGTTGCAATCCGCTATGACGGTAAAGCAGCAGCAGGCGGCCACGGTTTTCAGGCACATGTGGGGCCGATGCGCTCCAAGTCGCGCGGCTCAGTCACACTGCGCTCCAATGATCCAAAAGAGAAACCGAAAATCCTGTTCAACTACATGTCGCATCCGGATGACTGGCGCGACTTCCGTCATTGCATCCGCCTCACCCGCGAGATTTTTGGCCAGCAGGCTTTTGATGCTTATCGCGGACGGGAGATTCAACCGGGTGATGATCAGGTCACAGACGAACAGCTGGATAATTTCATTCGCGATCATGCGGAGAGCGCGTTCCATCCATGCGGTACCTGTAAAATGGGTTCAGTCAATGACCCTATGGCCGTGGTTGATCCGGAATGCCGCGTGATTGGTGTTGAAGGTCTGCGTGTGGCTGACAGCTCGATTTTCCCGCGTGTGCCTTACGGCAATCTTAACGGCCCGTCGATCATGACCGGCGAGAAGGCTGCTGATCATATCTTAGGAAAAACACCGCTGCCGCGCTCGAACCAAGAACCTTGGATTAGTCCGCGTTGGCAAGTCTCCGACCGCTAAGAGCATGTTAAAAACCGCCATGCCGGTCTGCAAATGGCATTTTCGCCACGGCCTGACAATTTTTGAGCTATGCTCTCATTCATAAAGTTCTAAGAATTTGAAGGAATTTCCCATGCGCGCACAGCCGCAAGCCTCACATTTTATCAATGGTCAGTTTGTTGAAGATACAGCAGGCCGTGCTTTTGATGTGATCTATCCTGCCACCGGCGAAGTGATTGCCCGCCTGCATGGCGCAACACAGGCTATTGTCGATCAGGCTATTGAAGCCGCTGCCAAAGCGCAGGTTGAATGGGCAAAACTCAAGCCTGTTGAGCGTGGCCGCATCCTGCGCCGTGCCGCAGACCTGATGCGCGAACGCAATCAGGAATTGTCGGAACTGGAAACACTGGACACCGGTAAAGCCATTCAGGAAACTCTGGTGGCCGATGCAGCCTCCGGTGCCGATGCGATGGAATATTTCGGCAGTGTGATTTCCGGTTTCAATGGCGAGTTTGTCGAACTTGGCGGACCTTTTGCCTATACTCGCCGTGAGGCACTGGGCGTTTGCGTCGGTATCGGCGCATGGAATTACCCGATCCAGATCGCCTCGTGGAAATCTGCCCCTGCTCTGGCCATGGGCAATGCTGTGGTGTTCAAACCATCCGAGAACACACCGCTATCAGCTTTAGCACTCGCACAACTCTACAAGGATGCCGGTCTGCCCGACGGGCTTTTCAACGTGATTCAGGGCTTTGGTGATGCAGGTAGCGCACTGATCAACCACCCTAAGGTTGCCAAAGTTTCGCTCACCGGCTCCGTGCCAACAGGCAAGAAAATCATGGCTCAGGCCGGTAGCGAGATGAAACAGGTCACCATGGAACTCGGCGGAAAATCCCCGCTGATCGTGTTTGACGATGCCGATCTGGAAAATGCTATTGGCGGCGCGATGCTCGGCAATTTCTATTCCACCGGTCAGGTCTGCTCCAACGGCACCCGCGTTTTCGTGCATGAGGCTGTTGCCGAGCGCTTTGTGAGCCGTCTGGTTGAGCGCACCCGCGCTATTCAGATCGGTGATCCGCTTGATCCGAACACCCAGATGGGGCCAATGGTGAGCCTTGCCCAGCGCGACAAAGTTTTGTCCTATATTGAAAAGGGCAAAGCTGAAGGTGCCAATCTGGTTTGCGGCGGCGCTGTGCCTGCCTTGCAGGGTCTGGAAAACGGCTTCTATATCGAACCGACAATTTTCACCAATGTCAGCGATGATATGACCATTGCACGGGAAGAAATCTTCGGCCCTGTGATGAGCATTCTGACCTTCAGCGATGAGGATGAAGTCATTGCCCGCGCCAATGATACGGAATTTGGCCTTGCTGCCGGTGTATTCACCGCTGACAGTGCACGCGGCCATCGTGTGATTGCAGCACTCAAGGCAGGTACCTGCTGGATCAATGCCTATAATCTGACACCGGTAGAAGTGCCGTTCGGCGGCTATAAAAACTCCGGTATCGGCCGTGAGAATGGCCTTGCCGCACTTTCCCACTACAGCCAGATCAAAACGGTCTATGTAGAAACCGGCAAAGTCGACAGCCCTTACTGATTTCCGTTTCGAGCCAAATAAAAAGCGGGCAATTTGCCCGCTTTTTTGTTTAAAGTTTTAGAGCCCTCAATCGTAATGAATTGGCAATCACCGAGACCGAGGACAGGCTCATTGCCGCTGCTGCAATCATTGGCGACAATAAAGTACCGGTAAACGGATAGAGCAGCCCCGCGGCCACCGGAATACCAAGCGCATTATAGACAAAGGCAAAGAACAGGTTTTCTTTGATATTACGAATTGTCGCCTCTGCCAGATGATGCGCGCGGGCTATGCCGGTGAGATCGCCTTTGAGCAACGTAATCCCCGCACTTTCCACCGCAACATCAGCACCGGTGCCCATAGCAATACCCACATCAGCGGCGGCCAGTGCCGGTGCATCATTCACACCATCTCCCGCCATAGCAACTTTCTTGCCCTGTTTGTGCAACTCATCAACCAGCGCCTTTTTATCTTCCGGCAGCACATCGGCACGCACATCATCAAGGCCAAGTTTAGCCGCCACAGCTCGCGCCGTGCGTTCATTATCACCAGTTGCCATAATGATTTTCAAGCCGCGCGCATGGAGCGTGCGGATAGCCTCTGCCGCTGTATCCTTAATCGGATCAGCCACAGCAACCAGACCTGCCAGCTTGTTATCAACGGCAACAAACATTGCGGTCTTACCTTCTGCCCGCAATGTATCGGCCTGCACCTGAATGGCGGCAATATCCAGCCCCATATCCTGCATCATTGCAGGGTTACCTAGTGCAACTGCCCGCCCCTTCACTGTACCGGCAACACCTTTACCGGTAATCGCTTCAAAGGCATCCACATTATCGGTCTTCAACCTTTTTGCTTCGGCTCCGGCAACAATGGCTTCCGCCAGCGGATGTTCCGAGCCTTTCTCAAGGCTTGCGGCCAGTTGCAACAGAGTGTTGTCGTCGATACCGGAAACTGCCACCACATCCGTCAGTTTCGGTCGGCCTTCTGTGAGTGTGCCTGTTTTATCAACGATCAGCGTATCCACTTTTGCCATACGCTCCAGTGCCTCGGCATCTTTGATAAGCACACCAGCTTGCGCACCGCGTCCTGTTGCCGTCATAATCGACATCGGCGTTGCCAGTCCCAGCGCACAGGGACAAGCGATAATCAGCACCGAAACCGCCGCTACAATGGCATAGATCATGCTCGGCTCCGGCCCCCACAGCGCCCAGCCGATAAAGGACAAGAGTGCAACGACAATAACCATCGGCACAAAATAGAATGAAATTCGGTCAGCCAACCCCTGAATGGGCGCACGGGAACGCTGGGCTTTGGCAACCATATCCACAATCTGCGACAGCATGGTTTCTGCGCCGATTTTCTCTGCCTGCATGACCAGCGAGCCGTTTTTATTTACGGTGCCACCGATCACTTTATCGCCTTCGGTCTTTTCAACCGGCACCGGTTCACCGGTAATCATCGCCTCATCAACGGAGGAGCGGCCCTCCACTACGATACCGTCTACCGGCACGCTGTCACCGGGGCGGATACGTAACTTGTCACCGGCCTGCACTTCATCCAGAGGCACATCGGCTTCACTGCCATCAGCCGCAATACGGCGTGCAGTTTTCGGCGCCAGATCAAGCAAAGCGCGGATCGCCGAGCCGGTACGCTCGCGGGCACGCAGTTCCAGCACCTGACCGAGAAAGACCAGCGTGACAATAACGGCAGCGGCCTCGAAATAAACCGGAACCGAGCCGCCATGCCCACGGAAAGATTGCGGGAACATTTCCGGAAACAGAATTGCAACCACGCTGTAAAGATAGGCGGCTCCGACACCGATCATAATCAGCGTCCACATATTCGGGCTGCGGTTTTTAAACGAGTCGACCCCGCGTTTGAAAAACGGCAGCGCTGCCCAGAGCACCACCGGCGTCGCCAGCAAAAACTCCAGCCATAAAGCCGTTTGCTCGCCAATCCACTCACGCACAGAAAGACCGACCATCGGCCCCATAGTGATAATCAACAAGGGAACGGAACAGATCGCGCTCACCCAGAAGCGACGTGTAAAATCCACTAATTCACGATTAGGCCCGTCATCAAGCGACGGCATAACCGGCTCCAGCGCCATACCGCAAATCGGGCAAGAGCCCGGTTCATCACGGATAATCTCCGGATGCATCGGACAGGTATATTGCGCCCCTTTGATTGCAGGGGCGGCGGCAGATTGTGCAGTGAGATATTTCTCAGGATCAGCTTTGAATTTACTGTGACAACTATCCGAGCAGAAATGATATTCATGCCCCTTATAGGCCATGTGCGGCTTGCCTGCAGCCGGATCAACCATCATCCCGCAAACAGGGTCTTTAACCCGATTGCCGCTTTCATGTCCTCCATGATGATGCCCGTGATGTGCAACATGCGCATGGGCTGTATGCGATGCAGTCTGTGCCATAAAACCTCTCCTGCTTATCAACCGATAAGCAGGATAAAGGTTCCTACAATAGTAAGGTCAAGCGGTTAAATCAGACTCAGTATCATCTTCATCATCAACCGCCGGATTTTCATCCATCAGTTCTGCGTAATCGGCATAATCCATCTGCATACGGCGATAGACCAGATATTTCGCATCGTGATAGCCAGCGATTTCGCCACTACGTGGCTCCAGCACTTCACCCTTGCCACTCATCGCCGCCATTGCTTCCGGCAAGTTCGTGAAATCACCGCTGGCAACAGCACCAAGCATCGCTGAACCCAGCAGCACCGGCTCGGCCTGTTCCGGCACCAGCACACGGCAACCGGTAGCATCTGCATGTTCACGCAAATACAGCTGATTGCGCGCCAGACCGCCGGAGACCACCAACGTATCAATCTCCATGCCTTCATGGCGCATTTCTTCAAGAATATGCCTTGTGCCATAGGCCAGCGCCTGAATGGTGGCGAGATAGTCCAATGCCAGATCATCAAGCTCGTGATCCAGTGTCAGACCGACAATCGCGCCTTTGCGCCAGCTTTCCGCCAGTGGTGAACGGTTGCCGTGAAAATCCGGCTGCACATGCCGGTGGCGGGTCAGAGTTGCCGTTTCTTCAGCCATTTTAGCCAGATGCGCATCCAGCAGATCGGCAATACGCTTACCCGGATTTTCTGCTACTAGTTTAACGGAGACCGCATGACGCGCGATCACCGCATCAATCAAAGCACCAGCGGCCGACTGCCCACCTTCATTTGCCCAGAGATCAGGCAGCAGAGCCGAATAATATGGCCCCCAGACACCCGAGACAAAAACCGGCTCTTTGCTCAGAGCAATATGGCAGGTTGAGGTACCGGCGATCAGCGCCAGACGCTGTTCTGTTGCACTCACACCGGCATTGTCCTCAACGGCCAGTGTGCCGAGCGCACCGGAATAAGCATCAATCAGGCCGGTTGAAACGGCGATACCAGCTTTAAGACCAAGCTCCGTTGCGGCCTGTTCCGACAATTTTCCGGCTAGTTCACCAGCCGCACCAAAGCGGTTGCCAATGGCCGCAAAATTGTCGTCACCCAGTTCTTCAAGGCCGATATTCTCAAGAAACGCGCTGTCCCAGCCTTCTCCGGCGTTACCCCGATCGCCGAGATAAGTCCATTTGCAAACCGGCGAGCAAAGCGAGCGCATATCGGTGCCGGTCGCGCGATGCACCAGCCAGTCCGGCAAATCCCAAAAAGCGGCTGTCTGCGTCCAGCTTTGCGGCAGTTCACGCCTGAACCAGCGAATTTTCGGCAACTCCATTTCCGGCGACATACGACCGCCGACATGGTTCAGCACTTTGCCGCCGATTTCAGTGATCTCTTCGGCATCATTAATCGCGCGGTGATCCATCCACAAGATCACATCCTGATCCGCTTCGCCTTTCGGGCTGACAGTGACCGGCTTGCCCTCCGCATCCGCAACAACCAGCGAACAGGTGGCATCAAAGCCGATACCGGCAACACTGTCAGCAGCGATTGCGGCTTCAGTCATTGCGTGTTTTACAGCCTTGCAGATCGATGCCCAGATATGCGCCGAGCTCTGCTGTGCAAAATCCGCCTGCGGGCGAAAGGTTTCAATGGCACAGGCTGCAGTGCCCAGTAACCGGCCTTTGCTGTCAAAAATCCCTGCTCTGGCGCTGCCGGTTCCGACATCAATTCCAATATAGTGGCGCATCATCAATCCTCATGCACGGAAGAAAACTCTGATTCCGTGCTTACAATAATTTTATGACGTATCAATAGAGCATTTCCCGTAAAAGTGCGCAGCGGTTTTACTTAAGGACAATGCGACACGCAAAGACATCGAGCGGTTCCAACATTTTTTTAAATTGAACCGCTCTAACACTGAAAGTGATGCTATAAACAGATCAATGGCTCTCTCTTCCAAGCCCGCTCTGCGGCAGACCCAATCACTGACCATGACACCGCAAATGCAGCAATCGCTCAAAGTGCTGCAAATGAGCCGTGCTGAGCTGGAAGACTTTGTACAAAGTGAAATAGAAGCCAATCCGCTTTTGCAAAGAGCGCCAAGCGGTGCGCTGCCCTCTTTCAGCACTTCGGATTATTCTGTTGAAGATTTCGGCACCGTGCAACATTCCCTGCAAGATCATGTGGCCGAGCAGATCAATCTCAGCATCAGGGATAAAACCGAACGGCATATTGCCGAGCTGCTTGCCGAGACTTTGGATGAATCCGGGTATCTTCATGCAGACTTGGCGCAGATCGCCAAGCGCCTGAATGTGACACCAGAACAGGTAATGCGTGTTCTGCACCAATGTCAGACATTTGAACCGGCAGGACTTTTCGCCCGCAATCTGGCGGAGTGTCTGCGTCTGCAACTCATTGCCGATGATCGCCTGACTGCGGAAATGACCATTCTGCTCAAACATCTTGATCTGGTGGCAAAACGTGATTTCACAGCCCTCAAAAAACTCTGCGATGCGGATGATGAAGAACTGAGCGAAATGCTCGGCGAACTCCGCAGTCTAAACCCCAAACCCGGCCTGATTTTTGACAGCACTCCTGCCCTGACCATCATTCCTGATTTACTGGTCACCAAAACACCAAGCGGCGAATGGAGCATCACGCTTAATCCGCAGGCTCTGCCCCGTGTGCTGATGAATGAAGATTATAGCCGTAAGCTCAGTGACAACAGCCTTTCTAAAGAAGAAAAACAGTTTCTGCGCGCATGCAAACAGAAGGCCGGTTGGCTGACGCGTATTCTCGATCAGCGTGCACAGACAGTGCTCAATGTCGGTGAGCAGATCATCACCCACCAGCAAGGTTTTCTGGAAAGCGGTGCGGTTGCGCTCAAACCATTGACAATGCAGATCGTGGCCGATGCTATTGAGATGCATGAAAGCACCATCAGCCGCGTTGCCAATCAGAAATATATGATGACCCCGCAAGGTCTGTTTGAATACCGCTATTTTTTCAATTCGGCGATCAGGGGCAAAACCGGCGATGACATTGCCTCGGAAGCTGTGCGTATCAAAATCCGCACGCTGATTGCGCAGGAAAACATCACCAGCATTTTGTCTGATGAGGCCATTGTGCAAAAGCTAGATGCGGATGGCATTGTGATCGCCCGCCGCACGGTTGCCAAATATCGCGAAGAATTAGGCATCCCCTCCTCCGCAAAACGACGGCGGGAAATGAAACTACACGCTCAAAAAAGATAAGGCCGCGTAATCAATTACCCGGCCTTATCCTTAAGTTATAAGCTCAGAAGATTACTTCGAAGCTTTAACAGTGTTGTAGCTGTTAATCAGGTTGCGGTAATCCGGAATGTGGTTTGCGAATAGTGTGCCCAGACCTTCCACATCGTTGCGCCAGTCGCGGTGCAACTCACAGGCAAGACCGAACCATGTCATCAGCTGTGCACCGTTAGCACTCATACGATCCCATGCGGAATGACGGGTGATTTCGTTGAAGGTGCCGGACGCATCGGTCACCACGAACACTTCGAAATCTTCAGTCAGAGCCGACAGCGCAGGGAAAGCCACACAAACTTCAGTCACAACACCAGCGATAATCAGCTGCTTCTTGCCAGTTGCCTTAACGGCTTTCACGAAATCTTCGTTATCCCAGGCATTGATCTGACCAGGACGGGCAATATAAGGCGCATTCGGGAAAAGCTCTTTCAGCTCAGGCACCAGCGGGCCGTTCGGGCCATCTTCGAAAGATGTGGTGAGAATGGTCGGCAGGTTGAAATATTTTGCCAGATCGGCAAGTGCCAGCACATTGTTTTTGAATTTATCAGGATCAATGTCACGAACCAGCGACAGCAGACCTGTCTGATGGTCTACGAGCAGAACGGCTGCATTGTCTTTATCGAGGCGGTTATAAGGCTTGGACATTTTCAAAACTCCATAGTTTCAAGTTGATGAAAATGAACCTACCCGTAAGACGAAAACTCCAAAAGATAGCTATTTGGAACCACAACGTCCCAATAAAGAGACAATCAAGCTCTTTACAAAACCGGAAGGAAGACAGGCTTCCCTCTGGCATAGTTCAACTGATTATGCAGCGCTGAAACCATCAACACGGCAAACAATCAGATCATGATCGGAAAGCGGGCGCTGATTATCATCCAGCGATGAGATGATGCGGCTCTCGGTGATATCCAGTCCACGGCTCAGGAACCAATCCAGTTTCATAGCGCGATCAGGCCAGCGGGTGATCAGGCTCGGACGTGTGGTCATCTGATCCAGCGAACCGCTGTGGCGGGTAAAGCCACGCTCGGCAGCAACACGGAACAAACCTTCTGCCTCGAAATCCCCTTCCGCATGATTGCCGGTATTGAGATCGCCGCCGATCAGCATTGGCATGTCGCCAAATTCTGCTTCCAGCGCATCAATCAGCTGTGCCACCTGTTTTTCGCGATAGGCGGCCGGTGACGCGCTTTCCAGATGCACAGATACCGCCAGAAATGGCCCGTCAACAGTTTCAATCACTGCGCCGATTGCATTACGCTCCCCCAAACGTGGCTGATCGCCGCCATTGAAGAACCACAGGCGCTCACCGGCCAGACGCTGCACAAATATCCGCTGCATCGGCACAGTCGACATCAGCGCATTACCGTGGAAACCTTTTTCGTTGAAATCGTCTTTACAAAAGGAATGCTCGATTTCAGAGCCAAGGCCAAGCTCGATGAACTCCACGCCATAGGCATATTCCATAGACATATGACGGGCGACTTCCGCTGTCATGTTCTTCTGCGCAGTGCGCGCCATGCCATTGTCCATCTCGGTCAGCAGTGCCACGGCCGGTTTTTCTGCCAGCATTTTCGCAGCGCTTTCCTCAGGAAAAAGACAACGTTCCAGATTCCATGCAGTGACATTGAACGGAAACGCCAGCGGTGCGGTTGAAGCAGCCTGACCACCGGTTTCCACACGGGTCATACACTCCATGGAAACCAGCTTTGCATCATGGGCAGCCATGGTTTTATCCAGCTGTGTGATGCTCTGGAGCTCCTCATGGGATGGCACATCCAGAACTGCAACTTGTGTGCGGATCATGGTTTCAACAGTCATTACTTCAGTCATGTCATTTCTCAGTCTTGTGCAATATTTCAGGCAGAAACAGCTTGGGCTGCTTTTACAGCAGTTGCGGCTATTTGCGATAATTCAATGCGCTTGCCAGTTTGTTTATTGAAGAAATGCAGTTTGTCAGGGGATACTGCCAGACGCATCTGATCGCGGATTTCAGCTTTTGGAGGCAGTGCCGCGACCAGTTTCTGATTGCCCGCATAGCCATGCACGATGCGTTGTGCGCCCAGTTCTTCCACATAATCGGTGCGGAATTGTATGGCCTGCTCATGCGCTTCAGCGATATGCAAATCTTCCGCACGGATACCGATTGTCAACTCGCCCTGTACAGATGGTTCTGCGCCGAGTTTCAGAATATCTTCGCCCAGCATTACTTGTGCCTGATGCACAGTGCCGTCAGCAAGATTCATTGCCGGTGAACCGATAAAGCTCGCAACAAAGGTCGATGCAGGCTTGTGATAAATCTCCAGCGGCGCGCCGATCTGCTCGATCTCACCACCATTCAGCACCACCAGACGATCAGCCAGTGTCATCGCCTCCAGCTGATCATGGGTCACATAAATCGAGGTCGTACCAAGACGGCGCTGCAACTGGCGGATTTCTCCGCGCATGGAAACGCGCAATTTGGCATCGAGGTTGGACAAAGGCTCGTCAAACAGAAACACCGCAGGCTTACGCACAATCGCACGCCCCATCGCCACACGCTGGCGCTGACCACCAGAAAGCGCACGCGGCTTGCGTTGCAGATAAGGTTCCAGTTCGAGCATCCGTGCAGCTTCTGCCACACGCGCTTCAATCTCAGCCTTTGGCGTTTTACGGTTACGCAGACCATAAGCCATATTATCATAGACCGTCATATGCGGATAAAGCGCATAGTTCTGAAACACCATGGCAATGTCACGATCTGCCGGTTCCACCTCATTCACGGTACGGTTGCCGATTGCCACCTCACCTTCCGAGATGGTTTCCAGCCCTGCCACCATACGCAGCAGTGTAGACTTTCCGCAGCCGGAAGGGCCGACCAGAACAATAAACTCACCGTCTTTAATATCGATATTCACCGCGCTGACAGCTTTAGTGCCGCCCGCATAGATTTTCGATACATTTTCAATTTTAACCTGTGCCATTGAAGGCTCCTAAAATCTCTTACTTGTCGCTCTCGGTCAGGCCTTTGATGAACCAGCGCTGGAACACCACAACCACCAGCACCGGCGGCACCATGGCCAGCACGGCAAGAGCAAAAGCCTCGTTATAATCCGGAATTTGCGCCCCGACCCACACCTGCAAAATCTGTTTGATGCCACGCATCAGCGTGAAGAAGCTCTCATCGGTCGTCACCAGCATCGGCCAGAGATATTGGTTCCAGCCATAGACAAACATGATGATGAACATCGCGGCGATCATGGTGCGTGACAGTGGCAGCAGCACATCGATGAAGAATTTCACCGGCCCTGCCCCGTCAATACGGGAGGCCTCCAGCAATTCATCTGGCACCGATTTAAAGAACTGCCGGAAATAGAAAGTACCCGTGGCAGAAGCCAGTAGCGGTACAATCAGCCCTGAATAGCTATTAAGCATGCCGAAGGACGACACCACCTGATAGGAAGGCACGATGCGTACTTCCAACGGCAACAGCAGCGTGGTGAAAATCAGCCAGAATGCCAGCGTGGCGAAGCGGAAGCGGAAATAGACAATCGCATAGGCCGCCAGCATCGACAGTACGATCTTACCGATCGCAAAACCGAGGCCAAGGATCAGCGAATTCATCAGCATCCGCGAGCCGGTGATCTGGCCGGTGAAACCACCCTCGCGGGTCAGTACCTTTTCATAGGTCTCCGTGAAATTATCACCCCAACTTAAAGACAGACCATTTGAGTGAATATCCGCCGCCGTATGGCTGGAAGTGGTGAAAGCCACGACCACCGGCATAATCAGAAACAGCGCTCCGGCAAGCAGGATCAGATGATCGGTAATTTTAACTTTATGCATCTTTATAGCCTGCTTAGTTATAGTGGATACGCCGCTCGACGAAGCGGAACTGCACGATGGTCAGGGTAAACACGACCAGCATCAGAATAACGGATTGCGCCGAAGAGCTGCCGATATCATTGCCGCGGAAGCCGTCCATGAACACTTTATAGACCAGCGTAATCGGGTTATTGGCGGCTTTATCCCTCACCATTACGTCGATCACCCCGAAGGTATCGAACAGCGAATAGGTGATATTGATAATCAGCAGAAAGAACACAGTCGGTGCCAGCAAAGGCAGAATAACCGTGCGGAAACGACGGGCGCCTGAACGGCAATCCATCACCGCAGCTTCACGCACTGAGGCGGGAACCGCCTGCAAACCGGACAAGATGAAAATGAAATTATAAGGGATCTGTTTCCAGACTGAGACGACGATCATCGCAAAAGCAGTATCGAAATAGTTCAGCCCGACTTTCATATCCCAACCGAACCATGCCGCCATTTTTACAAACGGACCGATATGCTGGTCGAAGATCATCATCCCGATGAGACCGGCAACCGGCGGCGCAATGGCATAGACCGAGATCAGCACAGTTTTATAAGCAGCATTGCCACGGATAACTGCATCGGCTTTTACCGCCAGCAACATACCAATGCCCAGCGACAGGGCTGTCACAATAATCGTAAAGATCGCCGTAAAACCGGCAATGCCGCGATATTCAGGGCTGACCAGCACATCCGTATAGTTTTCCAGCCCGACAAAGGTTGAGCCGAAGCCGAACGGGTCTTCAATATAGAAGGACGACTGGATGGCCTGAACAGACGGCCAGTAAAAGAAAATCAAAACAACAGCCAGCTGCGGTGCCAGCAGCAGATAAGGCAGCAAACGTGAATTAAACTGCACGCGCTTGGCAGATTCTGCCTGTTTTGCATTACCGAATAGTGGCAAACGTGCAAATAGCCCTGCCAGTTTTGATGGTTTAGAAGTCTGGATATATGCCACGCGGCAAATCCCCGTCTTTTTGAGAAGCATCTATTAAAAACGGGGTCAGGCACAGTATGCTCCGACCCCGTTCATCACTTTGAGAGAAATCTCTCAGTTGTTAGTTCGCGGTCTTTGCGAAACGGGTCAGCAGGTCGTTGCCTTCTTTTTCGATCGTTTCGAAAGCCTGTTTGACAGTGGTTTCACCGGAGAAAATACGGTTATATTCGCGTTCCATAATTGTACGGATCTGCGGATAGAAACCGAGGCGGTAGCCCTTCGACCATTCACCCGATGGCAGCATCAGCTGCTTGATGCCAACTTCGGCAACCGGTGTCTTTTCGTAATAGCCTTCAGATTTAGCCAGTTCATATGCAGCTTTGGTGATTGCTACATAACCGGTTGCCTGATGGTAATATTTCTGCACTTCCGGCGAAGTCAGGAACTGGAAGAAGTCAGCAACACATTTATTTTCTGCATCCGGCTTACCGGCCATAGCGAACAGAGCCGCACCACCGATAAACGTGTTGGTGCCTGCACCGTCAACGGCTTTCCAGTATGGCAGGAAATCCGCGGAGAATTCCATTTTTGCAGTTTTCTGCAAACCACCGAAAGAACCGGAAGAACCGATCCAGAAGGCAACTTTCCCTTCATCAAACGGCTTCTGATTGTCTGCCCAGCCTGCACCGTAGAAGCCGAAATAGCCTTTATCAGCCCAGTCTTTCAGCTTGTCGAACATCATGATGAGGTTCGGATCAGTCACATTGAGTTTGGTGTCCTGAACGCTGTCATAACCGTTATTATTGGTGGCAAACTGGATGTTCTGACGGGAGAAGAAGTTCTCGGTGAACTGCCATGTCAGTTGCGAAGCAGTGAGCGGGATATAGCCTGCTTCTTTAAGCTTTGGCGCAATGGCTTCAAACTCTTCCCAGGTCTTCGGCGCTTCAACCCCGGCCTTTTTCAGTGCATCCGTGTTGATATACATGATCGGCGCGGAGGAGTTGAACGGCATACCAACAAATTTGCCATCCGGCGCAGCGTAGAAGTAACGTACGCCTTCGATAAAGGCTTCACGATCAAACTTGTAACCGGCATTGTTGATCAGGTCTTCAGCAGGCACGGTTGCGCCTTTTGCATTGATGATAGTGGCTGCACCGGCATCAAAAACCTGAAGAATATTCGGTTGTTCGCCGGAGCGGAATGCAGCAATGCCGGAGGCCAGAGCTTCTTCATAAGAGCCTTTGGAAACCGGTGTCAGCGCGCAGGACTGCTGGGATTCATTGAAGCGCTTGGAGATCTCATTAATCACGTCAGCATTCGCGCCGCCCATGCCATGCCACCAGCTGATATTGGTTGCAGCCATTGACGATGTAGCAGAGACGGTGAGTGTCAAAGCAGCGATTGAAAGTTTTCTGAACATTGCAGATCCTGTTTGTTGAAAAACTGGTTCCGCAATAGAGGGTGGATATGACAGTGCATTAACGCTTATGAATCAAATTTATGAAACACACAAAAACCGGAGACTGCGGCAATAGCTGCGTGAAAACTCACATAATCAGCTGGGTATCGGATCAGGTATAATAACAAAATCCAGCAAAATCAGAGAAATTAACAGGCCGATCAGAAAATACTGAAATCGTCTGCGCTTGATATTCATCGCAACCAGAATAACGCTGACTGTTAACAGCAACAGCCCGAGTTCGATTTTCATGTCACTGAAATCGCTTTGCAGATACGCTTCTCTGATCCCCTCAATGCCCTGTATGACAATGGTAAAAATGAACAGTGAAAACAGCCATTTTTTCCTCGAGAAGAAATAGGCCTCGTAATCTCCGTATTCGGTAACATCGTCCGGCGTCAGGGTAACGCAGATGAAAAACAGCCCAAAAACATAAAAAAGCTCGAGCAGATAAAGGTAAATATCGTAGGTTTTGTCACCACTCTCGAGAAGATAATCCCACCAAAACTGGATAATCCATAGAAATACGATCAGCATCCAGCCGGAATGGATATAGGATATTTTATTCTTCGACGGATGCTGAATGAATTTCGAAATAAAAATCAACAGTCGCGACAGGCACAGGCTGATGCCCATGCCGTTGATAATGCGCATATGTGAGAAAATATCCGCCTGACTGACAACAGTATCAACAGCCATTTATTCCCCCCTGTTCAACACATTACCAATATAGAAACCTCGCCTGCCTATTCTGCGATCAATAAATCAGCAGCTCGAATGATGCCGACATCGACAGCAGCAAAAAACCTACAATTGCAAAGATCAATCCGGTTCTGAAATGCTTTGATGCTTTAACGAGGTAATATTTGCTTTCGCCCTTGCTCTCATCTTTTTCCAGTGACGTTGTAAACAGAACAAGCAACAAGCCGATCAGGACAATGAATGAACCGGCTGCACTCAGCAGATCGCAGATAAAAAGCATCAAATTTGTATTGGTCATAAAAGCCTCACCGGACACATTACAGAATTATCATGGATGGTTATAAACTCTGTCCGCGAATGACAAGCCTGAACCTTTCAATAATACATAATGTAAAACATAATCCCTCGTCATTATTAGTGCGTTTTTCTGACATTATGCAGAAACATCACTGGTGTTAACTTCGGTTCATGCGATACAACGCAGAGATTACTAGAGCGCCATGTGCCAGACTTGGCACATAAAGGACGCTCTAACATTTTAAAATTAGAGCATAATTTCACTTAACCAATCCAAGTTTAAGGAATTATGCGCTACAAGATGCAGCAAGCATGAATAAAAATACGGAGGAGCGCTCAAGATGCGTTACGCACGAATTACCGAGCGTCTGAGCAGTGAAGGTTCACACAAATGGGCCGTTCATATACGCGCCCGCGAAATGAAAGCCGCTGGCGAAGAAATTATCGAACTGACCATCGGTGAGCCGGATATTCCGACACCGGCGGATATGATTGATGAAGCCGCACGCTCTATGCGTGCAGGCCGTACCCGCTATACCGGTGGGCGCGGAGAGGCCTCCATTCTTGCTGCGCTCTCTGACAAGTATTCAAAGCGTACCGGCCGCAAGATCACCAGCAAGCAAATCCTTTGTTTCCCCGGCACCCAGAGTGCGCTGGCCATTGCCATGTTCGGCCTCGCCGAAGAAGGCGATGAAGTCATCACCACAAACCCGTGCTACGCCACTTATGAAGGTGTAATTAAAGCAACCGGCGCCACACCGGTTTATGTGCCGGTCAGCGAAGAAAATGGCTTCCGTCTGCAGGCTGCGGATTTGGAAAAAGCCATTACGCCACGTTCGCGCGTGTTACTGCTCAACAGCCCTCACAATCCGACAGGTGCCATGCTGAGCCGCGAAGAAATTGCGGCAATCGGCGAGGTTTGCCGCAAGCATAATCTCTGGATCATTTCCGATGAGGTTTATGAACTGCTGGTCTTCAGCGGTGAGTTTTCTTCGCCACTGGATATACCAGAACTGGCTGAGCGCACTGTTGTGGTTGCGTCCATTTCCAAATCTCACGCTGCTCCGGGCTTCCGCAGCGGTTGGTGCATCGGCCCTGAGGAATTTACAGACCGGTTGCTGCCTTTATCGGAGCATATTTTGTTTGGGGTGCAGCCTTTTACCGCTGATATGACAGCCTATGCACTGAACCGTCCGGCAACAGCCGCTAAACAAATGCTGGAAAACTTCTATCGCCGTGCACAGATGATTTCCGAGAGACTGGATGGTCAGGCAGGTATTGCCTGCAAAATCCCTCAGGCCGGTATGTTCATTCTCGCTGATATCCGCGCCACTGGCCTGACCGGTGCGGAATTCGCTATGCGACTGCTGGAAGAAGAGAAGATCGCCACGATGCCCGGCGATTCCTTTGGCAGTAATCTCGTCGGCTTCCTGCGCCTCAGCCTCAGCGTGGCAGATCATCAGATTGATGATGCCTGTGCCGGTATGGTGTGGCTTGCGCAGCGCATTACGCTGGAAAAAGCGGCCTGATTGGTTGCCCATAATTTTAAAAGCCCGCCTCAGTGATGAGGCGGGCTTTTTGTTTACGTTGCTTTGACTTAGCGGATCAGTGTCACGTGTTTGGCTCCGAATGCCCAGAGAATACCGCGCACGATCAGCAAGGCTGCGATCACAATCAGCATGATACAGACAGAGAATGCCGCCGCCTGATTAACCGCTCCGCGATCCGACAATTGCAGCACGGAGATTGACGCAACCTGTGTTGACGGTGTGGTGAGAAAGATCACTGCTGACAGCGACACCATCGTGCGCATGAAGAACAACACCCCTACACCCAGCAATGTCGGCCAGAGCAATGGCAGTGTCACTTTGCGCAAGGTCGTCACCACACTGCCGCCAAGCATGGTCGATGCCTCATCAAAAGAACCACTGATCTGTTTCAGGCTGGTTGAGGAAATCAGGAATGCATGGGCATGATTATAATAAACGCTGAGAATAATAATCAGCGCAAAACTGCCATAGAGGAAATGCAGCGGGTTGGACGGATTATTGAAAGCCAGTACATAGCCAAGCCCCAGCACCATCCCAGGCACAGCCGATGGCAGAATAGCCAGAAATGCCAGCGGGCCGGTAAGCGGATTTTTGAACTTCTGCACCGCAATCGCTGTCATACCGGCAATTGTGACACCCAGCACAGCTGTTGCCAGACTGATCTTCACACTGTTCCACAAAGGTGCGGTACCGTTCTGCACATCAAACTGATAGTGCTGCAAGGTGAACGTCATATTATATGGCCACAGCTTGACGAAACTGGCCAGAACCACAACCAGAATAACACTCAGGATCAAAGCCAGAATAACATAGGCGTAGATACCCAAGAACAAATCACGCTTGCGGGACGGACGGACAACCATCGGTCGCGCTTGCGAGGTAAGCAGCGCCTGTTGCTGTTTGGTCAGGCGTTTCTCAACAATCTTAGCAAAAATAGCTGGCAGCAACAGCACAATCCCGATAACCGCGCCAAGACCAAACTGCGCCTGCCCGATAACCTGATTATACACCTCGGTCGCCAGTACGTTGAAATCGCCGCCGATAACCATCGGATTACCGAAATCGGTTAGCACCAGATTGAACACCACGAAACAGGCTGCAGCCAGACCATAGCGCGTGGCAGGCAATGTCTGCGTACGGAAAATGCGCCAAGGTCCTGCGCCCAAGACTTCCGCACTTTCATGCAGACGTGCATCACTTACCGCTAAAGCTGCAGAAAGGATCAGAAAGGCATAAGGGAAAGCATAGAGCGCATTGGCAATCACCACGCCCCAGAAGCCGTAAATATCAATATCCATCCCCATCCAGCGATTGAGGATACCATTGCGTCCGAGCAGCAAAACCAGTCCCTGCGCCTGCACAAGTGATGGCGCAAAAAGCGGGATCAGCGCTGCCATACGCAACAGGGATTTGAACGGTACATGCGCCCGTTGCAGCGTATAGGCATAGGCATAAGCCATGCTGGTGACGAGGATTGTACAAGTCAGCGCCATGCCCAGACTGTTGAGCACCAATGTCCAAAAGCGGGCGGCAGTGAATGTGCTGATAAAATTGCCGAGACCAAAACCTGCCGGTGTACTGAAGCCAAGCACCAAAATAGCCCAGAGCGGCATAACCAGAAAGATCAGGATCAGTGCCGTGACACCAATAGTGACAGCCCATGACATGAAATTATCGCTGAACAGACCGCGCTTCAATCCGGCGCCGGTCGTTGCGGACACGGAGATACCGGTGCTACTCATGACAGCACCCGCAGCGCTTCGGCAGGCAGATGAACGGTTACTGCTTCGCCGGTCTGCGGCAGCGCACCGTTTTTATTTGCGGCTCCATGCATCTCTACATGGATTTTAATATCCGGCCTTTTATCCGGCACCACTTCCAGTCGCGATATATGCCCGAGATAGATCTGGCTGCGAATGGTGGCAGGGAAATAATTATCATCTGCCACAGACTGAGATGCCGGTAACAGATTGATGGATTCCGGCCGGATGCCTACTTTGCTGATCTGCCCTGTATGGCTATTATTCAGCTGATCGAGCTTCAGAACCTTATCGGCAAAATGCAGCTCACCATCGGCGACTTTATCAACCGGCAGAATATTCATACGTCCAATGAAGTCGGCTACGAAGCTGGTTTGCGGCTGCTGATACAGCATTTGCGGTGTTCCGGTCTGTTCAATATGACCGTCCTTCATCACCACAATCACATCCGCCATAGCCAGCGCTTCTTCCTGATCATGCGTCACCATGATGGTGGTAATGCCAACGCGCTTTTGCAGCGCACGGATTTCATTACGCAGTTCTTCACGCACTTTTGCGTCCAGCGCTGAAAGCGGCTCATCCAACAATAGCAGCGACGGATTAGGTGCCAAGGCACGTGCAATCGCAATACGTTGCTGCTGGCCACCGGACATTTGTGCCGGCAGTTTCTCGGCCTGACTGTCCAGATGCACCAGATTCAGCATTTCACGCACGCGTGTTGCGATCTGCGCTTTTGTCCAGTTCCGGCATTCCAGACCATAGGCAATATTACGAGACGCAGTCATATGCGGAAACAGCGAATAGGACTGAAACACCACGCCGAAATTACGTGACCGCGCCGGTGTATGGGACAGATCAGCGTCGCCGAGCATGATCTTGCCGGAATCAATGTCTTCAAGCCCTGCGACTGAGCGCAGCAAGGTGGTTTTTCCGCAGCCGGAAGGTCCGAGAAAACACACCAGAGAGCCGTGCGGAATATTCAGAGAGACATTATCGAGAGCTTTGACTGAGCCATATTTCTTGACGACGTTCTGAATATTCAAATCCATTGGTATACATCCTTTGGTATTTTGTTTTGATGAGAATATAGTCCGCCCCGCAAGCGACAGGCCGATCATTCTCACTTCTTTGATTTCATGCAGTTCTGTGCAAACCGGACGACAACAAAAATCGCCTGCGAAAGACTCGCATAGTGGTTATCGTCTTGCTCCGACTGCTGTTTTGTATGCACGGTGTCACAACACTGTGCGTTCCCTATTATTATTCATTTTTGGCAGTCCCGTTTCAGACTGCAATAAATTTAAGCACATAAAGCGAGACCGGATTGGCTTCCCAGCAATCCGGTCTCAGTCATTTTAACGCTCGTATTTCTTTTGCCATGTATCGATGATCGTTGAACGCTCATCCGCAGCCGCCTTGAAATCAAGCGGATACATAACTTTAGACACGTCTTCAGGCAGACCGGCAGCTTTGAACTTCTCCGGCATTTCACCACCCGGTATTGTTACAATCGCTTTCCACTTGTAATATTCGTCAGCAGCCTGCTTGCTCACAGTCCAGTCCAGAAAACGCTTGGCGGCATCTTTGTTCTTGGATGTTGAAACCAGCGCATTGGCTTCCAGCTCGTTACCGGCACCTTCAGACGGGATCACCATCGTGATCGGGTAACCTTCGGCGATATTTTTGATAGCGCGCAGTTCAAAAGACGCACCAACAGTATATTCGCCCATCGAAGCGACATTACATGGCTTTGAACCGGACTTGATATATTGCGCGACGTTTTTGTCGAGACTATCGAGGAAAGCCCAGCCCTTCTCGTTGCCCATTTGCTGAATCAGCGAGTCAATCTGGATATAGCCGGTGCCGGAAGACGCAGGGTTCGGCATAACCACTTCACCCTTGAAAGACGGATCGGTCAGATCAGCCCACGATTTCGGCATGGTCAGGCCTTTGGCTTTCAGGCGCTCATTATTCACGCAGAAGGCAGCCATGTAACCGGTCACAGCGAACCAGCGATCTTCCTTATCGCGGAACTGTGCGGGAACGGCATCAATATTCGCAGGCTTATAAGGCTCAAGTGTTTTGATAATATCAGGATTAAACAGCGATGTTACCGCAACGCCCCAGAGAACATCGTGCTGAGGGTTTGCCTGTTCAGCAATAATACGTGCAACAAGATCACCATTGGAGAGGCGCAACATATTAATATCGAGATCAGGCAGTGCCTTCTTCGCTTCTGCCAGAAACGCAGCCGCTTCGTCTTCTTCGTATACGGTATAAACGGTCAGTGTTTCAGCGAGCGCTGAACCAGCCATCAATGTCGCGGCCAGAGCACCCAAGGTCTTCAGATAAGTTTTGCGCATATGTAAGCCCCCATCCTGTGAATTTTGTTTGAGTTTTTATAAAGTTCCCACACATAATGATGAATTAACAGCAGATATCAATGCAAATTTTTGAAAGCATGTCAGAACCCGCAGCCGCAGAAAGCAATTTCTGCACCGGTATTGCGGTCATTATATTACGCAATCTGCATCCCTGAACAGATCAGGCAGAGCGCTATATTTTCTGTAATACCCCGCATTTTCAGGGCGCCTGAAAGGCAAGCCATCCGCAAAAACGCAGAGATAGTATGTAAAAACAGAGACGGATCAAAAGCCGTCTTCATCAACATAGCTTGAAAATCT
This sequence comes from Bacillus subtilis, assembly GCA_021733665.1. GTDB lineage: Bacteria > Pseudomonadota > Alphaproteobacteria > Rhizobiales > Rhizobiaceae > Pseudochrobactrum. The sequence continues at coordinate 1,098,910 of JAHREI010000001.1, read as the reverse complement.
TGCCTGTGGATTTTATCAGGCGCATGTCCGTTTGCGCCAAAAAACAGCGCATTTGGTCAAAATGTAACAAAACTTACATTTACAAAAAAATTACGGCCGTCACTGTATTGAACAGGACGGCCGTTATGTCGCAAACTGTATCTGCGTCTTTATTCTATACTTTTATCCGTTTTAAGTCCGGCATCTGTGTGCTGTTTATCAGCATCAAAACTAATAAATTCATCATTGCCTCCCTGCAAAAATTCAGGCCCGACAATACGGATTGTACGATCAGCACTTTCTTCTGCCAGATCTCTGAGCGGCGCAGGCTCAATTTCAGCTTCAATTTCAGCAAGTGTCGGAACAGCTTTCTGCTGCGCAGGTGCTTTATTCTTCTTTGTCTTATCCCGCCCCAGTTTCACCTGCTTGATATAGGAATTATACCTGTCCCAGTTACATTTATTGAAATTGCGGTCAGACTGGTAACGATAAGCGGTAGGTAAATTTGCGTAGGTTTCGCGCTTATCAACAGACAACATACCTGACGTTTCTGCTGCAGGATCACTCAAAACATACAGGTTCACATCCGGTGTTTCGCAAATAAAGCTACACTGTGCGAGCGTCTCTTTAACCTGATCACTTCTCGCAAACTGAGAATGCGGCGCGGGAAAATAATATCCGTCGGAAAGGCGCACACAAAACAGCAACGGCGTACCTGAATATTTACCCAGAAACTGGTTCGATGTACCGGTAGCCATCTCAGTTTTCTTAATACTGACAGGAGGTGGTGTTTTTACTGTTCGTTTTTGTGTCGCAGCTGCTGATGTAGCATTACTACCGCTGCATCTTGCCAAAGCTGCAGCATTGGCCTGCAATTTTGACTGGATATCCCCGCGTCGCTGCGCCAAATCACGACAAGCATTAAAAAAACCGCCCTGCGCGCTTTCTGCAGTACATTTTCGGCTCCGCTCCAAGTTTTTTACAGCGGTCAGTTGCCGTTTCAGAGCCTGATCTTGTGAAATTAAAGAGCTATCCGCACAAAGAGCTGCCAAAGCCGGCGAAGTCAGCAGAAACGCCAATAGAAAAAGCAATGAAAAAGATAGCCATCTCACAGGAAAAGCTATCATTTCCTGCAGCTTCATACGCAGGAAATACATTTTTCGGCTCTCCACTACCACTGCACTACGCACTCTTTCCTCCACAATTTTACTCACGCTAATTTAGAGGCAAAAAATAAAAACAAAAGAAAAATATATAATAGACCACATAATATTCACCTTTACACAGCGAATATTTCAACCCGGTTGCGACCTCTATTTTTGGCCATATACAAACTGCTATCTGCCTTCTTTGCAATATCAGCTAAAGAAGTAACACCTGCTACAGTCTGACATACCCCTGCACTGATTGTCAGGCGCACAATATCACTCTCATGTTCAAAAGCATCATCTTCAACAGCTTTGCGAACACGTTCCGCATAGTCATAAGCTTCATTCAGGGTTGTATCCGGCAGAATCACAGCGAACTCTTCTCCGCCAATACGAGCCACCACATCTTTCTTCCGGAATATTGTCGTCAGAATATTGGCACAGCGCTTCAGTGCAATATCGCCTGCCTCATGCCCATAATCATCATTTACACGCTTGAAATGATCAATATCGAGAAGAATTAAAGTCAACACTGCTGAATCTAATTTACGATCTGTCAAAGCAAGCTCGAATGCACGCCTGTTATATAAATCGGTCAACGGATCGAGCAAAGCCATTTGCTTGAGTTCAGAAATACCGCGCTCATATGCAATTGAAATCGCAAAGGCACCACTGGCAACAATATGAACGGAAATTGTTAAAAGCAGAACTGTCAAAAGCGCATCATTAGGCAACAATGTCATATTATTCGGGCCGGTAACCCAGCCCTGCACCACGCGTGCAATAAATGCGACACCAACAATGCCATACGCAATGACCAAGCCCCACCGCGATGGCAAAGTCTCACCATTTGGCCGGATCAATTCTCGTACCACCAAAATAATTTCGAAAAAGAACAGCAGATTTACAAAGCCAAATATAAATCTGTTCGTTACATAGGAGGAGAATATATAAGGCAGCAGTAAAACGAGCAAAATTAATAAGTTAATCTCAATGTAGTTTTTACGATGGAAAAAACTTCTCAAAGCCTGCCACCGCAGGGCAATCCCCATGACCATAAAACCATTGACGATGATCAGCTGCATCATTTGTGTACGATCAATCACCACAAATGCGGTAAAGCCAATAGCCATCACAACATTTGCTGCAACCCAATATAGCCAATAATCTCTGTCGCGCTGCTTCAGCCAGATACAAAAAAAGGCAGTCGCAAACGCCGATAATGAAATTGCGTTCACAATAAACAATGAATTTGGCTCAATATTTGTAATATATTGAATAATCATCGACGACAAAGCCCTTGTATTGGCAAACACTATCCCCCTTGGAATGAACGATATTGCCCTCCGTTAACATCGGAGAAAAATATAGTTAAACCAATCAGCTAATCAGCCAAATTATATAAAGCAGATTTTCAATGTGTATTTTTATGCCGCTAAGCATCATGAAAGCTACGTTGCTGTATCACAGCTCTATTCAAAAAGCGATATTTTGAATCTTTCTTGATTTTAAAAATTACATATCAGCAAAACAATAATATGCTTAATTTCAATATTAATTTTTATAAAGAAGGAAATAACCTTGGGGAAGATATGTGGCTGGGGCGCCTGGATTCGAACCAGGGAATGCCGGTACCAAAAACCGGTGCCTTACCGCTTGGCTACGCCCCAAAACAAATCACGGAGAGATTCCGTGGCGGTGATCGGCTTATAGCCTCAAGAATTTCATTGTGCAATCCACCGAAATCAGATTTTCACATTTTAAATCAAAGCTAAGGCACTCAATCTCGTATTTTCTCGGAAGAGCACTGATTACGGCACTGAAAAACACATTTATATGCAGAATTCTGCTCACTTATTACGCAGTTTCTTTTCGCTGCATGGTAACAATCAACCTATTGCAGCGAAAAGACCAAAGCGAACAGGATTACGTTCCAACGGGCTGACTATCCTGTATCCAACGCCATTGCGCTCCGTCACTAAAAGCCGGTTTAATACCCTGCCCCGCTTTAACAAAAACCATTGCCCCTGCTCCGCTTTGCACGGCATCAGGCAGCGCTGTAATTTCATAATCTTTGAGCCGCAATGCACCATCAACGTGCAAAGCGGCTGTCGGCCAGACTGAGCCTATTGCGATATTTCCATTCGCACGGTCAATGCGTAATGCCTGCCGCCATTGCCCGGCATCATCTGCGACTTTGACGCTAAAGTTGTTTTCCCCTGTCAGCCCCATCTCCGCATAACCTGTCCAACCGCTTTGAAACAGCAAAGAGGCAGTATTGTCGCTCTGATTTTTATTGATTTTCAGCTGGTGTCCCGCACCGCTATGGGTCAGCAACACTGCGTCAGATGCCACAGCAAAACGATTATAGCTGTCAGCCTCTGTGTTCACGCCAACCATCGGCTGCGGATTGACTAAAGATTGCCACTGCGTCCCAGTATAGACCAGCAACAGATTTTCATCCGCGACATACATCGTCCAGCCACGCAAAGGCGTGAAGAAAAACCACTCTGCATCCATGAAAGCCGCAAGATTTCCATCCTGCCCGTGCCATGAATCCGCAGCGCCAGCGGGCACCAGATAGCGCTCGCCTTCCTGTGTATTTACTGGTGGTGATGTATATTGCCTGCTTGTGATTGAGAGATGCAGAAGCGCATCCAGATAGCGCAGCGCCTCATTATGCGTTACATGTTTCTGCGCCTGACTGGGCAGGATATAAGGCATTTTCAGATTAGGTGTTGTTTCCATAGCGTGTTTTTCCCGTTGTTCATGAACGGGAAAAGTCTATTGATGGAATCAAGGACGGGGATAGATTTTCCCCGTTTGCACTTAACTGCCGCGATAGGTCGAATACGACCACGGGCTGACAAGCAATGGCACATGGTAATTGGCACTCTCATCCGCGATAGAAAAGCGGATCGGGATCAGATCCAGAAACGGCGGCTTGGCCAAATAAGCCCCTTGTGAATCAAAATACTCGGCCACATGAAATTGAATTTCATAGGTGCCGATTTGCATATCCGCTTCACTCAGCAACGGCTCATCGGTGCGCCCGTCCAGATTGGTGGTTGTACGTTTTAACAGCTCCAACTCACCACTGCCTTTAACCCGATAGAATTCAAGGCGCATTGCGGCAGCAGGTTTGCCATGCGCAGTATCGAGAACATGGGTTGAGAGTTTTGCCATAACCATACCTTTTCTGCTGCATCTATATTCTACTAACCGAGCATATCCCCCAGCCGCAGCTCAGCGATACGCGCAATCTGCCGCAGTGCTTCAGAAATTTCCTGCTCCGGCGTATTTTTCAGACGTGTTTCAAAACTGGCCAGGATGGAATGTTTGTCATGTCCTTTACCATCAAAACCACGCACTGCGAGAATAAAGGGAAAGTCAAAGCGCTGCTTATAGGCATCATTCAGGCGATGAAACCGCTCATATTCCGCATCATCCAGTCGGTCGAGGCCTGCACCTTTTTGCTCACTGGTTGAGGCATCAGTCAGGTTACCTGCACGCGCTGCTTTCCCTGCCAGATCAGGATGCGCACGGATCAGCGTCAATTGCCTGGTCACACCTGCCTTTTCAACTGCCTGCACCATCGCCTCATGCAAGGCAGAAACAGAAGCGAACGGCCTGTCTCCCGCCACGGCTTCTGCCACCCAAGAGGAATGCTCGAAAATACTGCCCAGAGCCGAAACAAATTCCGTTTCAGGCAGCGAATTTAAATCCTGCAAATTCATCTCAAACCTGCTTGTTATTTCCACTCCGGCGCTGACGCAATTTGATAATCGATTTCAGCACGGTTTCCGGTGTGGCCGGTGCCTCCAGTTCCGGCGAAAACTGGTGATCCGCAATCGAAGCAATAGCATCACGAATTGCCAGCCAGACGGAAATGCCAAGCATTAGCGGTGGTTCGCCAATGGCTTTGGAACGGAACACCGTTTCCTCACGGTTTGGTGCATTTTCCAATATCCGCACATTGAAGATTTCCGGCACATCGCGCGAACCCGGAATTTTATAGGTCGAAGGCCCTGCCGTGCGTAACCGTCCGGCTTTATCCCACCAAAGTTCTTCGCAAGTGACCCAACCCATACCCTGCACGAAAGCACCTTCAATCTGGCCGAGATCAATTGCCGGATTAAGCGGAAAGCCGACATCCTGCAAAATATCCGCCCGCAGGCAGCGCGTTTCACCCGTCAGAGTATCCACTGCCACTTCGGCAACAGCCGCACCATAGGTGAAATAGAAGAACGGACGGCCGCGCATCGTCTTGCCGTCCCAATGGATTTTCGGTGTCGCATAATGGGCAGCCTCGGAGAGCTGCACACGTTTTGACCATGTCAGCTTAGCAAGTTCGCCAAAGGACATGGATTCATTGCCCGCATAGACACGGCTACCACGGAAAATAATCTCGCTCTCTTCTGCGCCGTAATGTTCTGCAGCAACCTTAGTCATGCGGCTTTTGATTGCCGTTGCTGCTTTAAAGGCTGCCATACCGTTGAGATCAGAGCCGGTTGAAGCAGCCGTTGCAGACGTGTTCGGTACTTTGCCGGTCGCTGTCGCCGAGATACGCACCATGTCCAGATCAATCTGGAACACTTCAGCAACAACCTGCGCGACTTTGACAAACAGTCCCTGCCCCATCTCCGTGCCGCCATGGTTCAGGAAAACCGAACCATCCTGATAGACATGCACCAGCGCACCGGCCTGATTGAGTGCTGTGAGATTGAACGAAATACCAAACTTCACCGGCATCATCGCCAATCCGCGACGGATAAGCGGATTACCCGCATTATAGGCATCAATCTCCGCACGTCGTTTTTGCCATTCGCTGCTGTTCAGCAGAGTTTCGGTTACCTGTACCAGCCGGTTATCTTCAACCTTCTGGCCATAAGGCGTTTCATCACCGGTCTCATCGCCGTAATAATTGATGGCGCGCAGCTGATTGGGATCAAGCTTCAACTCACGGGCAATCGTATCGACAATCGTTTCAATCGCGATAATGCCCTGCGGCCCACCAAAGCCGCGGAATGCTGTGTTGGACACGGTATTGGTTTTACAAGCATGGCCAATAAAATGTGCATGCTCGATAAAATAGGAATTATCCGCATGCGTCAGCGCACGGGCAATCACCGGCCCTGTGAGATCCGGCAGGTTTCCGGCGCGGGCTAGAAACTCGATATCCAGCCCTTTGATGCGCCCGCGACTGTCTGTTCCTGCCTGCCAATGCACAACAAAATCATGGCGCTTGCCAGTCGCAATCATATCATCACGGCGTTTGAGGCGCATTTTGCACGGCCGTCCGGTTTTAGCTGCTACCAGCGCGGCCGCACAGGCAATAATCGTCGCCTGACTTTCCTTGCCGCCGAAACCGCCACCCATTCGCCGCACCTGACATTCCACCGCATGGGCATGAAGCCCCAGCACATGCGCCACATGATGCTGCACTTCGCTCGGATGCTGGGTCGAGGAATGCACCAGCATATCGCCGTTTTCCTGCGGCCAGTTTTCACCAGGAATGGCATAGGCAATATGGGTTTCAAGATAGAAGTGATCCTGCCCGCCCATCGAAAGACGGCCGGAAAACTGATGTTCCGCATTAGCAATGGCGGTTTTGGCATCGCCCTGTTGCACCACCTGTTGCGGGATCACATAGCTCTTTTTCCGGTGTGCTTCCTCCACATCCAGCACCGGCGGCAGTTCTTCAATATCCAGCTTCACCAGCTTGGCAGCCTTATAGGCAGCCTCAAAACTGGTCGCGGCAATCACCGCAATTGCCCGCCCCTGATGGTCGAGCAGTTCCTCAGCAAAAAGTGGTTCACCGGGCAATCCAGGCGAAACATCATTGATGCCCGGAATATCATGCACATCCCAGATACCGATAACACCGGCCTGCGCCAAAGCCTCACTAGCATCCATGCTTTTCAACCGGCCATGGGCAACCGGTGATAAGATAAAAGCCGCATGAAGCGTATCCGGCAATTCCGGCATATCATCGATATAAGTCGCGGCACCCGCCACATGGCGGCTTGCGGAATCATGCACAACACCATGTCCGACAATGCTGCGCTCGACTTTTCCGATATTATCCGGTGTTGGAAATGGCTGATTAAGTGCGATCATAATGCCATCACCTCCACCACTTCACCGGCCAGATCATGGCGCAGGCGCTCAACCAGATTTTGTGCCACCATTAGCCGGTATTTGGCACTGCCGCGCCAGTCACTTAAAGGCGCAAGCTCTGTGGCAATAGCCTGTGCACAGGCCGCAACTGCAGCTCCATCCAGCGTCTTGCCGGTCAGCGCCTGTTCAGCACTTTTCACCCGCTTCGGTATCGCTGCCATACCGCCAAAAGCGATACGCGCATCCGTTACAATCCCGTTCTCCCGTGTTAGGTGGAATGCACCGCAAACAGTAGAAATATCCTGATCGTAGCGTTTGGAAATTTTATAAACGCGGTAATCCTGTGTGGCAGTCAGCTTCGGAAGCGTGACTGAGGCAATCACCTCATTGCTACGTAATTCTGTTTTACGGTAATCGAGGAAGAAATCTTCCAGCGGCAATGTGCGCCTGCCATGAGCACCAGCCAGTTCAATCTCAGCGCCAAGACCAATCAGCGCTGGCGGCCCGTCCCCGATCGGGCTGGCCGTGCCGATATTACCGCCAATCGTACCCTGATTGCGGATTTGCACAGAGCCGAAACGGCGCAGCAAAATAGTGAGTGACGGGTAATGATTGCCGATAGCGCGTAGCACCTCTGCCCATGTCACTGCCGCGCCGAAACGGAAAGATGCTGCATCCTCACGGATATCGCGCAACTCACGCACATGCGCTGTCGAGATAACCTCATTCCAGTCGCTGTGATAATCGGCCAGCGCCACACCAAGGTCAGTCCCGCCAGCCAGCAGCAGGCTCTGCGGATATTGCGCGCGCAGCTCCACCAATTCTTTGAGTGTCTGCGGCTGATGATAGGTTGAGCCATTATGGCTGAAACCCGCTTGCGGGCGGATGTCCTGCAAAGAACCGGAAAGCAGTTGTGCTACCGGTGCGCCACCTTCTGCAATCACCTTGCGTGCGGCTTCGACAATCGGGCGATAGCCGGTGCAGCGACAGAGATTACCCGCCAGCGTATCATGGATCAGCTGATCGTCGGCTTTGGCACCGGTACTGGCACAATCCGCAGCCAGTCCGCTCAGCGACATCACAATACCGGGTGTGCAGAAACCACATTGCGACGAGCCGTTTTCGGCCATTGCTGCCTGCACCGGATGAAGCTGTGTGGTTTTCAACCCTTCAACCGTGACCAAAGCTTTGCCGTCCAGCTGCCCCATTGTTAGGATGCAGCTGTTAACAGCGCGGTAGCGAAACGCTCCGTCATCCTTGTTTGATTGTGGTTCACCCGCCGCAGTGTCAGCCTGCGCAATCGCGTCCATATCTGTGCCGATTAAAACGGAGCACGCCCCGCAATCCCCCTCGGCACAGCCTTCTTTCGTACCCTTGAGCCGCGCCTCCCCGCGCAGCCATTCCAGAACCGTTGTATCTGGCCGGATCTGAACATCCTGCCGGTGACCATTCAGAAAGAAACGGATCATCTGTGTCATAAGACCAGATTGTTACGCCTCTGAATACTCGTCAAGATGTGGCGTGACAAATGCGGCAAATTAGCTTTGAGTTGCGTTTTAAAGCGACATTTCCGGCACTTTCCATGCCGCTTTTAAACTATGCGGTTTCGAAGCATCTGACCGGATGGTCAAATACTCCTGTCAGAAATCGTGAAATTTTGCTGCGGGAAGTAATATTCCTCCAGATTATTGCCTGCACCGCCACGATCAACCACCAGAAAATCTGAGGTTGCATCCAGCGCCAGCAGCGGGTGATGCCAGACATTACGGTGATAATTGACGCCCTGATTGCCCCGCGCCAGAAAAGCCACCGGCGCCTGCGGAACACCGTTCTTATCTTCGGCAACCACCACCAGATAATCGCGCCCGTTCAGCGGCATAAAGGCCTGCGAGCCCAGCGGATGCCGTTCAACCATCTTAATGATCAGCGGCAGCTCCCAAGGCTTGCTGCGGAAGATATTAATCAAAACATGAGCACCCTCACCGATAACATCGGCTTTCGCCAACGCGTGGTGACGCTCGGTAATGTCCCAGTTGATGAGTTTAACCTCGCCCAAACCCGTTTCGATAATATCCCCGAAAGGTGCGAAATTTTCCGGCGTCAAAGCCTGTACCGGCAAATTGATCAGTTCCATTTTATTGCCCTGCCGGTTTGTGATTTTCGTGCCAATGGCGGGCAATATCAATACGCTTGGCGACCCAGACTTTGTCATGGGACTGCACATAATCCAAAAAGCGCTCCAGTGCTGCGGCGCGACCCGGACGGCCGACAAGGCGGCAGTGAAGACCGACAGACATCATCTTCGGCGCGCCTTCCCCGCCTTCGCGGTAAAGCACATCAAAAGTGTCTTTCAGATAGTTGAAAAACTGGTCACCGGCATTAAAGCCCTGCGGCGTGGCAAAGCGCATATCATTGGTATCGAGCGTATATGGCACGATCAGATGCGGCCCTTTTGGCCCTTCAATCCAGTAAGGCAGTTCATCGGCATAGGAATCAGCGGAATAGACAAAACCACCCTCTTCCATCACCAGCTGCAGCGTATTGTCGGAAGGTTTGCCCTGATAGATACCGTAAGGGCGCTCGCCGGTCAGTTCTGTGTGCAGGCGTACGGCTTCCTGAATGTGACGGCGTTCTTCTTCTTCTGTGAAATCTTTATATTCCAGCCAGCGCAGACCATGACTGGCGACTTCCCAGCCCGCCTCTTTCATTGCTGCTACGGCTTCCGGATTACGCTCCATAGCCTTGGTTACACCATAGACTGTCACATCCATATTGCGCTTGGTGAACATGCGCCACAACCGCCAGAAACCGGCACGGGCACCATATTCGTAAATCGATTCCATATTCTGGTTGCGCTGTTTCGGCCAGCTTTGCGCGCCGACAATTTCGGAGAGCAGGCATTCGGAACCGGCATCCCCGTCGAGAATGCAGCTTTCGCCGCCCTCTTCATAATTGACCACAAACTGCACCGCGATCTGTGCGCCGTTCGGCCAGCGCGGATCCGGCGTATGACGGCCATAACCGATAAATTCCCGATCACCACATTTTTGCATGTTCTGCTCCCCAATTGTCTTTGCGCAGATTGATGAAACAACTGTGCTTTTGTCAATGTTAAATTGTCGACAATTTTAACAATAATTGTCAATAATATAAAATATACTGACAAACGGGACAAGTCACCGAAAAGCCTTTATAGACATTCTGTTATTCCCTGTTGCCTGCCGGAAAGCCCCTTTGATGTCTCTGAAGTTCGATACGCAATTTGATCCGGCCTATGGTGAAGCGATAGAGGTTGCACCGGACATTCTGCGGATTACCGTGAACAATGCCAATGCTTTTACCGGTTTTGGCACCAACAGCTATATAATCGGCAAAGAGCAGCTCGGTATTATTGATCCGGGGCCTGAAGATGAAGCACATCTCGAAACCTTACTGCGTACCATTGCAGGCAGGCCGGTCAGCCATATTTTTGTCAGCCACACCCATCGCGATCATTCACCACTTAGCATGAGGCTGAAGCGCGAAACCGATGCGACCATTGTTGCACAGGGCCCGCATCAGTCTGCCCGCCCGTTGTTTGACGGCGAGAGCAATGCACTGGATGCCAGTGTGGACACAGATTTTGCACCTGATATTTGCGCCAAAGACGGTGAGATTTTCACCAATTCTGACTGGGCATTAGAGGTAATCCATACGCCGGGTCACATGGCTAATCACGCCTGTTTTGCCCTGAATGATCGTGGCATTCTGTTTTCTGCTGATCATGTCATGGCATGGGCAACCACCATTGTCGCCCCGCCGGATGGCTCGATGAGTGCTTATATGCAATCGCTGGAAAAGCTGCTTAAGCGCAAGGATGTGCTGTATTTTCCGGGGCATGGCGCACCGATTGCCAAGCCGCATCGTTTTCTACGCGGTTTAAAAACACATCGCAAGATGCGTGAACGAGCAGTGCTTGAGCGCATTATGCAGGGCGATGAGACTATCGCGCAGATGGTTGCCGCAATCTATCGTGACACCGATCCGCGCTTGTTTGGCGCTGCGGGACTTTCGGTCTTTGCCCATCTGGAAGATCTGGTATCTCGCGGGCTGGTTGCAACAGATGGCGACCCGATGCCGGATAGTCTCTATCGTCCAGCCTAGCCGTTATTCCTCGGGTGCATCCGGCACAGCATTACGCATTTCCAGATCAAGCGCATTGAAGAAATTCTCAATCAATGCGGCGTTGAAACCTAAATCATAGCGCCCGTAGCGCGATACTGCGCGCATATCGACTGTTGTCTGTTCTGCCTCATCACGCAACCGCACGGCGAGATCACTACGCAGCCCCAGAATCAAAGTCTTCGCCACACCTTCAACACTGACATCAATGTCCTCACCGGCAACAGCTGCGCTACCCGTGACCGTGATGCCCTGCTCTTTCATCACCTTCAGCACAGCTTTCAGAACATGATCCTGCGCACTATCATATTGTCTGCCGCTCACTTCCGGATAGGCCGAAATTTGCTGCAACATATCCGGCACCGCATCTGTGCTGAGGCTGTTCTGTGCGGTCAGATCATCCAGCCCTAAATAGAACAGCGTTCTGATACGAAAATTTGGTTCATGCGCCTGCAGCAAATCCGGCACATTCTCCATAACCGTATTGAATTCCACCGAATTTTCTAAATCCGTCGAAATATCATGAATACGCGGTGCAGCACTGATCTGCACAAGAACCAGCGCCGGCGGCACCAAAGTCAGGACGGCGATAAAACTGGCGCGCAGAGCCCGTCGTCCGCCGGCATCACCACTGCGCCACAGATTATAAAATGACTTGGCTGAGAGCAGTAAAGCCAGCGCAGCAAACCCCACAGACAAAGTGACGAGAAACACCAGATCCGGCTGCTGAATCAGATTGAAGCGATGCAAGGCAAGCGCCGCAATCAACAGAACAAAGCCAACACTTGCGCAAGCCGGTGCATAACGGGCTGTGCGCGAATGACGGCGGCTTGTTTTGCGCCGGATGTAATAATTATCAAGCATGAAGGGCTGCACTACCGGTTACGTTTTAGCCAAAAACCGCACTTGCCTTTTGATCTACGAAAACTATTTAGCAAAGCCTAGAGCGCATTCTGCTCTATGTGAAGGGCTTTAAGATACAATATGTATTAATTGAAAAATATAGCGAATTACCCTTAAAGGCAATTGCAACCCATTCAGGGTCTAAACTTATGCGAGTACCGCATAACTGTCAGGTTTATCAGGCGACAAATGGTTAAAGATCTGTGATTAACGATAGATAAAAGGGAAACATTTTTATTTATCATGATATTATCACAAATCACCAAAATGAAATTGCATTGGGCTCTTAAGCTGGCATCATCGGCTCAAGCGTTACGACAATTATACACCGGAGAAGCCCATAGATGAGGCAAACGCCCTCTTCCCCGTCAGATAATCTTATAGCCGCATCTGAGGAGAGTGCGTCGTTAGAAGCTGTTGAAGTCGAATTTGCGCTGGGAGCGCAAGATGTTTTGACTGACGGTTTTGACTTATCATTGGCCAAGGCCGCCCAGATTGTCGGCGGTGAAGTCCTGTTCAATATGCCTGCGCTTGATACAACCCTTGCACAGCGTATCGGGGCTATTCTTGTGCCTTCAGGCAATCAGGAGCAGGTGGTCTTTGTCACATTGCTCAATGATGGCCTGACGCTGTCGCACGAACCGCTCTCAGGCAATAATGTGCTGTTTGAGAGCCTCGGCCGCAACTATGCAGCCGTGATGGGCAAACTCAAAAACGACTTCTAAGCCCCCCCCCCCCGCACAAACAAATTTATCACTGAGCCGGAGCTGTTACAGTTTCCGGCTCATTTGTTTTTGTGCTTATTTTTGAAGGCGTTTTATTATTTTTCTGCAATATAGATTCATGATGCGGCATTGTTTCGCTCACAACATTCGGCGCAGCACGGGCAGGCATATCTTTCAGCAGGCGAAACTGCACGCCCTTTTTCTTCAATGCAATAATACCCTCAGCAACACCGGCACCTGAAGCCCGTTTCGGCTGATTAATGTGAGAGATGATCACATCACCGTCTTTGGCATAGGAGATCCGTCTGGCAACCGTTGCCGCCGGCAAGGAAGCACCGCGATCGCCATTCAGAGAGTAACCGGCAATCTTATACCCCATCCCCTCGATCTGACGCACCGCATCAGTGGAATAACGGGCTGTCGCATCGCGATACCATTGCGGTTGCTTACCGAAAATTTCAGTGATTTTGTCCGCACCACCTTTTACTTCGGCTTCAATTGCAGCAGGTGTTCCCGCTGTCGGAATACCATACATGGTCTTGAGAACCGTGATGGCAGGCACATGCTCCGCCCCGTGATTTTCAATTGCGAATAAATCCGGATGCACTTTGAGCACTTCAATCGCCGTCTGATTGCGGCGCAGCCAGCGCGCAGTCACAAACAAAGTCGCCGGGATTTTCTCCTGTACCAGCACATCAAGAATACGGTGATCAATATCACCGGAACAGGCATCGAGTGTCAGTGCCACCTGTATCGGATTTGATTTTCCTGCCAGATTAAGCTGCGGTTCGATAATCAAATGGCGCTGCGAAATTTTAGGCGAAAGCAAAGCCTCATCCGCTGCAAAAGCATGGGTAGCAGCAATGCTCAGACTCAAGCCCAACAACAAAGATTTAATGACAGTCATTTCGTACCGGCTCATGATTCAATGATGAACTTATAGCATCATAAACTACAAATGCGCCGGATGAAGCATCCGGCGCATCGTCATGATTATTTATAAAAATTACTTCGTTGCAGCAATAGCTGCTTGCGCCGCAGCCAGTCGTGCAATCGGCACGCGGAATGGCGAGCAAGACACATAATCCAGACCGGTCTTTTCATAGAAGCCGATCGATGCCGGATCACCGCCATGTTCACCGCAAACACCGAGTTTGATATTCGCCCGCTGTTTACGACCGCGCTCAGCGGCCAGCTGCACCAACTCGCCGACACCGTCGAAATCCACCGTTACAAACGGATCCTGCTCGATAATGCCAAGCGCCTGATATTGCGTCAGGAAGGATGAAGCATCATCGCGCGAGACACCAAAAGTGGTCTGTGTCAGGTCATTGGTACCGAAGGAAAAGAATTCGGCAGTCTCTGCCAATTCCCCTGCCCGCAGCGCGGCACGAGGCAGTTCGATCATGGTGCCAACCATATAATCAACCTGCACACCGCTTTCAGCAATGATCTGTGCTGCAACTTTATCAATGCGTGCTTTCACAAAATCCAGCTCAGCTTTGATACCAACCAGCGGCACCATAATTTCCGGAATAACAGCTTCACCGGTATCTTTGGCAGCAGCAATCGCCGCTTCGATAATCGCGCGAGTCTGCATTTCCGCGATCTCCGGATAGGAAATCGCCAAGCGGCAACCACGATGACCGAGCATCGGGTTAAACTCATGCAGGCTCTCTGCGCGTTCACGCAGCTTATCCGCATCGACGCCCATCACATTGGCAACTTCGGCGATTTCTTCCGCAGTTTTTGGCAGGAATTCATGCAATGGCGGATCAAGCAGACGAATGGTAACCGGCAGCCCCTGCATGATTTCAAACAACTCGGTGAAGTCATCACGCTGCATCGGCAGGAGTTTATCCAGCGCAACGCGGCGGCCTTTTTCATCCGATGCCAAAATCATCTCACGCATCGCGAGAATACGCGATCCTTCGAAGAACATATGCTCAGTACGGCACAGACCAATCCCTTCCGCACCGAAAGAACGCGCTGCACGGGCATCAGCCGGTGTTTCAGCATTGGTACGCACCTTCATCCGGCGGGCTTCATCGGCCCATTGCATCAGCTGAGCGAAATCGCCGGAAAGCTCCGGCTGCTGCATCGCTACAGTGCCTTTCAGCACCTGCCCGCTGCCGCCATCAATGGTGATGATATCGCCTTTTTTGAATGTGCCACCGGCGGTCAGCATCGTACCATTGCGGTAATCAATACGCAGCGTACCGGCACCGGAAACACAAGGTTTACCCATACCACGGGCAACAACCGCCGCATGGCTGGTCATACCGCCGCGCGATGTCAGAATACCTTCCGAGGCATGCATGCCATGAATATCTTCAGGGCTGGTTTCAATGCGCACCAGAATGGCTTTGCGGCCTTCCGATTTCAGCTGTTCCGCATCTTCCGAGGTGAAAACGATCTCACCTGTTGCAGCGCCCGGTGATGCAGGCAGGCCGATACCGATCACATGACGTTCAGCTTTCGGATCAATGGTCGGATGCAGCAATTGATCCAGCGATGCCGGATCAATGCGGTTTACCGCTTCCTGCTTACCGATCAGGCCTTCTTCAACCATTTCCACAGCCATTTTCAGCGCGGCTTTGGCTGTGCGCTTGCCCGATCGGGTTTGCAGCATCCAGAGTTTGCCACGCTCAATAGTGAATTCCAGATCCTGCATATCGCGGTAATGCTGCTCCAGACGATCAGCAATTTTCAGGAATTCAGCAAAAGCTTCCGGCATAATTTTCTCAAGCGACGGACGCTCAGAACCTGCTTCAATTCGGGCTTCTTCGGTAATATTCTGTGGCGTGCGGATACCGGCCACCACATCCTCACCCTGTGCATTAACAAGGAATTCGCCATAAAGCTTGCGCTCACCGGTGGAAGGGTTACGGGTAAAGGCCACACCGGTTGCCGATGTATCGCCCATATTGCCGAAGACCATGGCCTGAACATTAACGGCAGTACCCCAGTTTTCCGGAATATTATGCAGGCGGCGATAAGTAATCGCGCGGGCATTCATCCATGAGGAGAACACCGCAGAAATCGCACCCCAAAGCTGCGCTTCAGGATCCTGTGGGAAAGGTTCGCCCAGTTCTTCTTCAACTTTGGCCTTATACTGGTCGATCACACCGCGCCAGTCATCGGCGCTCAGATCGGTATCAACATCCAGATCAAGGCTGGCTTTGGTATCATCAAGAATTTCTTCAAAGAAGGAATGGTCAACGCCCAGCACCACATCAGAATACATCTGAATGAAACGACGGTAGCTGTCATAGGCAAAGCGCTCGTCATTAGCCTCTGCTGCGATTGCCGCAACTGTTTCATCATTAAGGCCGAGATTGAGCACAGTATCCATCATGCCCGGCATGGATGCACGGGAGCCGGAACGCACGGAAACCAGCAGCGGACGTGTTTTATCACCCAGACGACGGCCGGTCAGCGCAGCAATATTTTCCAGCGCCTGAGCAACCTGTGCTTTCAGAATTTCCGGATAAGTACGGTCATGGTCGTAATAATAGGTGCAGACATCGGTGGTAATGGTAAAGCCCGGCGGAACCGGAAGCCCGAGGCTGCTCATTTCAGCAAGGTTCGCACCTTTGCCGCCCAGAAGATTACGATCACTTGCAGCGCCATCAGCTTTGCCGTCACCGAAGTGATATACCCACTTATCCATTCCGTCCTCCTGATTATGACCGGTTCGGGCCCCAATGCACGTAATGATAGCCGATACCGGATACACATCTCCTGCTTAAGCGATAGCTCGGATGCGGGCTACTGAAAAATGCAGAAAAACGGTAACAAAGCGCAACGCAATGGCTGTATATTTGTTTAAATCGATTTTGCGGAATTCGATTTCAGTCTATTATCCGGCGCATTGATTGTTTCGCAAAAGATGAAAGCGATTTCATCTGCATTTCCATAGCTTAACGGAATCAGCTGATAATTTGATTCCGCTTGTGCCAATCGGATCACCTACAGGCCAATACAGCCGGATAAACCAACCTTATATTGAGGCTATCATGCATAAAACCGGAAAACTCGACTATCTGGAAATGCCCGCCGGTCAGAGCGGTCTGAATGAGGTCAAAGCATTTTACAGCAGTGCTTTCGGCTGGAAATTTACCGATTACGGCCCCGATTATGCGGCTCATTCCGAAGGGCTGGACGGCGGCTTTTATCAGGGTGATGAAGCAAAACAGGCCAAGCCACTGCCGGTGCTTTATTCTGACAATCTGGAACAGACACTGATTGATGTTGAAAAAGCCGGCGGCAAAATCGTCAAACCGGTTTTCAGCTTTCCCGGTGGCCGCCGGTTCCACTTCACTGACCCGTCCGGCAATGAACTGGCTGTATGGAGCGAGAATTAAGCCTTATCAGATACCGTATTAATAACAGGCATGGCACCAGAAATGATGCCATGCTCGCTTAGTGAATATCTTCCTCACGGGCGCAGTTTTCCGCTTCCATTTGAAGCGTCGTATGATGCAAATCATATTGCTCCTGCAACACCTGCTCCACTGCGCGGCGTACGGTTTCGCCGTTCGCCTGAGGTTGCAGCACAATATGTGCAGTCAGAGAATGCTGGCTTTTCGTCAGCGACCAGACATGCAGATCATGCAGTTCCGCAACGCCTGAAACGCCCAATACAGATTGTTCCAGCTTGCGCAAATCCAGTCCGACCGGCACGCCCTCCAGCAGAATATTGATACATTCCTTGAGCAACACCCATGTGCGCGGGAAGACCATGAAGCCGATACCAACAGCAATCACCGAGTCCACCCACTCCCATGCGGTGAAGTAAATAATCACGGCACCGACAATCACACCGACAGAGCCGAGCATATCCGCCCATACCTCGAGATAAGCACCCTTCACATTCAGGCTCTCATCCTTTTTGCCGCTGAGCAATCGCATCGAAATGAGGTTCACTATCAGCCCAAAAACGGCAACAACCATCATGCCGACAGACTGTACTTCTGCCGGTTCTGACAGTCGTATATAGGCCTCGTAAAGGATGTAAAATGCCACAAGCAGCAAGAGCACGGCATTGATTGCTGCCGCCAGAATTTCAAAACGGGAATAGCCATAGGTACGGAAAATATCCGCCGCACGCCGTCCCAGATAAATCGCGATTAGCGCAAGTGCCAGAGCGAAAGTATCCGTCGCCATATGCATGGCATCAGACAGCAGCGCAAGACTTCCGGTAATATAACTGCCGATAATCTCGGCAATCATGAAACTACCGGTCAGGCCTAAAGCCAGCCAAAGCCTGGGGATAGGCGTTGCACTCACATCCGCATGATTATGATCACCGCTCATTGCCAACCCTTTGCTTCAAAGAAGCTTACACACCTCTAATATACATGACTATTTCAACATTCAGATGGGGTGTCTACTGAATTCAACAGCAGTCATATTATATCAAACAAGCTGTTGGAGCGGCCTTTAAACAGCCTCGCGCATAGCCGCAGCGGTTTGCAGGTCAACAGAGACCAGCTGGCTCACGCCCTGCTCACCCATAGTCACACCAAACAAACGATCCATGCGTGCCATGGTAATCGGGTTGTGGGTAATAATGACAAAACGCGTCTGTGTAGAAGCGGCCATTTCATCCATCAGATTGCAATAGCGTTCCACATTGTGGTCGTCGAGCGGTGCATCTACCTCGTCCAGCACGCAAATCGGCGCCGGATTGGTGAGGAATACTGCAAAGATCAGCGCCATCGCTGTTAATGCCTGTTCGCCACCGGAAAGCAATGTCATGGTCTGCGGCTTCTTACCCGGAGGACGCGCCAGAATTTCCAGCCCTGCATCAAGCGGGTCTTCCGATTCAATCAATTGCAGCTCTGCCGTACCACCGCCAAAAAGATGCGTGAACAGACGCTGGAACTGCTCATTGACCACATCAAATGCAGCCAAAAGGCGCTCGCGCCCTTCTTTGTTCAGGCTCTGAATGGCCTGACGCAGTTTTTTAATCGCTTCGATAACGTCTTCGCGTTCATTGATGATTGCATCCTGTCGCTCGGACAATTCACGCTGTTCTTCTTCAGCACGCAAGTTCACCGCACCAAGGCGCTCGCGCTCAATCTTCAAGCGATCAAGTTGGCGATCCGTCTGATCCATATCCGGCAGCGGATCACCGGTATTAAGCCCTGTATGTCGGAAGGCTTCATGCGGCGCACAATTCAGCACCTCGACAATACGTGCCTCGGCATCCTTACGGCGCTCTTCTGCAGCCGCCAGACGCTCTTCTGCACGCGCCCGCATTTCCCGTGACGAAGCCAGCTCCTGAATGGCCAGTGTCGCACGTTTATCCAGCTTGGCCTGCTCGGTTTCAGCAATACTCAAGCGGTCGGACGTTTCCTTGCGCTGCGTATCGGCATCTTCTACTGCGCTTTGCAACTCGCGGCGGCGCTCTTCAATATCCGCCGGCGCTTCTGCCAGATCTTCCGCTTCATCGCTGGTTTCAGCCCTGCGTTCTATCAGCGCGGTAATCTGTCGGCGGGCATTTTCCGCCCGCGACTGCCAGCTTTTGCGCTCATGGACAATCATTTCCAAGCGACGCAGACGGTTCTCTGCATCACGACGCAGATTATCATGAGCTGCACGGGCTTCTGTCATAGCGGCACGGTCGGCCATGACCTGCGTTGTCAGGGTTGTGAGCTGTAAATTCAATGCAGCCAGATCCGGCAGATCATCCAGCCTGATCTGTGCCTCTTCCAACTGAATGGTGTTTTCTTCCAGACTATCACTGAGGCGGGTTTTCGCCTCATCCAGCGCAGCACGTTTACTGGATAATTGCCCCGCTGCACGCTCGGCCTCAGCCAAGGCATCACGCGCCTGTGCCAGTTCACGCTGGGCAGTACGCCAATGATCTCGCAGACTGCGCTCACGTTCCACCGCCTCACGCAAAGCTGCCTCGGCCTGACGCAAAGCCGTTTCTGCTTGCGCCACACGATTGCGGGCAGTGACAGCCGACGCCTCAAGCTCAGTTAAGCGATTCTTCTGTGCCAGTCGTTGTGCGGCGGCAGTCGGTGCATCGGAACGTGCCGTAAAACCATCCCAGCGCCAGAGACTCCCCTCTCGGCTCACCAAACGTTGACCGCTTTGCAATTGCGTCTGAAGGTTTGCGCCATCGCTATCATCCACCAGACCGATCTGGGACAAACGGGACTGCAATGCCGGAGGTGCGTCCACTACAGTGCTGAGCGGCACCGCTCCTTGCGGCAACTGACCAAAATCGCGGTTATTCTGGCTATCAATATCTGTCCAGAAAACCGGCGCTTGCGGATTAACCGGCGCTTCGAGATCATCGCCAAGAGCTGCACCAAGCGCAGTCTCATAGCCCTTTTTCACCTGCATCTGCTCAACAACAGCGATATAGGTGGAGGACTGACCGCTATTGAGAATACTGGCCAGAGTGCGGGCTTCGGTTTCAATCCGGTTCAGCTCTTCGCGTGCATGCGCCAATGGCTGACGGTGGCCGGTTTCAGCTTCCCGCGCCTGCTCCACCATTTCTTCGCAAGCCAGCGCCTGTTCTTCCGCAGCCTGCACGGCTTCTTCAGCCAGCGCTACTTTGGCGGCTTTTTTTTCAGTACCAGCCAGAAGTTTCAGCTGGTTTTCCAGCGCAGCAATATCCTGCTCAACTGTACGCAACTGCGCGGAGAGCTTCTCACTGCGCTCGGCAATATCACGTACCAGTCGCTCAGACTGCGTGCGTTCTGCTGCGGCTTCCGCACGAACCGAGGTAATCTGCGCCAGTTCGGCTTCATGCCCCTGCAATTGCTCCTGTGCGGCAGACAAGAGTTCTTCTGCTTCAATCGCGCGGTCGCCGGAAGACTCATTCTGCTCTCGCAAATCCTGCTCTTCATCGTCCAGACGCTCAAGCACAGCAGCATGTTCCTGCAACATCTGCTCTTCACGGGCGATATCCGAACTCAATTGTTCAAGCCGCTTTAACAGCTCGGAGCGGCGTTGGGTCAGACGTGTCGCTTCTTCATCGAGCTGTGAAACAGCAATGGTCAGACGCTGCAAAGCTGCGGCGGCAGATGCCTGCTGATCGCGCAATTCCGGCAGATGCTGCGCAGCAATGGCCTGCTCCTTGGCAGCAATCATCTGCGCCTGCGCCATCGCGCCGACATGAGATGTTGCCGTAGACAGCGCGCTTTGTGCCTCCCCCTCGTGTTGCTTGGCCTGCGACCAGCGCAGATGCAGCAAAATCGCTTCTGCCGCACGGATATCTGCCGACAGAGAACGAAAACGATTGGCTTGGCGCGACTGGCGTTTCAGGCTTTCGATCTGTGTGCCAAGTTCGCCAACCACATCTTCCAGACGCTCAAGATTGGTTTCAGCAGCACGTAAACGTAGCTCGGCTTCATGGCGGCGGGAATGCAGGCCGGAAATACCGGCAGCCTCTTCCAGCAGCGCACGCCGTGCCTGTGGTTTAGCTTGAATCAACTCACCAATACGCCCCTGCCCGACCATAGACGGTGAGCGTGCACCGGTAGACTGATCGGCAAACAGCAATTGCACATCTTTGGCACGGACTTCCTTGCCATTGATGCGATAGACCGAACCGGATTCACGCTCGATACGGCGCGAAACCTGCAACTCATCAACATCATTATAGGATGGCGGTGCAGAGCGGTCGCTATTGTCGAGAAAAAGGGTGACCTCTGCACTGTTACGTGCAGGGCGTGTTCCGGAGCCGGAAAAAATAACATCATCCATGCCGGAAGCGCGCATATTCTTATAGGAGTTTTCTCCCATAACCCAGCGCAGGGCTTCAACGAGATTGGACTTGCCGCAACCATTCGGCCCGACGACACCGGTCAATCCGCCTTCAATGACGAATTCCATTGGTTCGACGAAAGATTTAAATCCGAGAAGGCGCAGCTTGGTAAAACGCATCAGCCGTCACTCCGTGCAACCGGACGCGGCAAGAACAAAGCGATATAGAGCGGAATAAAATCAGACACTATTTTTTGAAAATATAAAAATGCAGCGGGCACAACAAAGCGCCCGCTGCATGAATATGCATCAGGTTCAGAGCATAGAGTCGATAACTGCCGACATCTGTTCAACCGAAAGAGCTCCGGAGTATTTCTGACCGTTGATAAAGAACGTAGGTGTTGCATTCACACCGAACTCAGCGCCACGTTCACGAACAGCATTCACATCATCGAGAAGCTGCTGGTTCGTCAAGCAGGCATTGAATGACTCCTGTGTAAAACCGGCCAATTTCGAGATTTGCAGCAATGCAGCCTGTGCATCATCGGCCGCAGCCCACTGCATCTGTTGTTTGAACAGCACATCAACCATCGGGAAATAACGGTCATCCGGAGCGCAACGTGCCAGCATGAATGCAGCTGTTGCACGCGGATCGAACGGGAATTCACGGAAAATCAGACGGGCTTTGCCGGTCTTGATGTATTTTTCTTCAATTGCCGGCAGTGTATTCACAGTAAAGGTCGCGCAATGCGAGCAGGTCATTGAAGCATATTCAACGATTGTCACCGGCGCATCAGCCTGACCAAGCACTTTATCTTCAAGCGCGCCTTTTTCGAGCAGCTTTTTCATATCCACGGTGCCGTCTGATTTCGGAACACCGGACTGTGCCATAGCACTTCCAGCCGCAGAGACCGACAATACTGCAGTTGCAAGTGCTGCACTACCCAGAAGCTGTCTGCGGTTCAGTTGAGATACCATACGAATCACCCGTTTATTCACGTTGCTATTAATTTTCGATAGTAGAGCAAAATGCCCGAATTTTGTCAGGCAGCTTAAGAGTTTTTAATAAACAGTGCGTCTCCAGAGACTTAACAGGCAATAACTTGCCAGCAAACACAGCTGTCAGCGCGGCTTTTTGCTCGCTTTTTCTGCGATAATATTGCGCCCGAGCTGCATCAGTGAAGCACGCAGTGCCTCATCTTCAATACCGCTTGTTGCCTGCGCCAGCTTCTTCTCGGCAGGCGCGCCAACCGGCATCAATGACTTCATTTTACGCTGAGCTACCGGTGCAACGGATTTTTGCTCGATGCGGATACGGGCAATGGCCGCAAAGCCCAGAAAGGAATTCACGCGATTGATGATCTCACCGGTGGAGTGCTGGATACGCATCGCTGCCATGCCTTCACAGCCGATAATCAGCGTGGCCGGCTGGAACGGATCGTCCTCATGAGCACGCCTTGGCCAGACAATCCGCAAGGGACGTGATTGCGCACCGATCTGCGGCCCGACCACATCTTCCCATGCCTGTATCAGCGAGAGATTGATACCCGCTCGTTTGCGCAAGACAGGATCGAGCACACTACCGGCTGTATCCGCCAGAGGTTTAAAACCCGATTTTTCCT
The DNA here is from genome assembly GCA_021733665.1 of Bacillus subtilis. Taxonomy (GTDB): domain Bacteria; phylum Pseudomonadota; class Alphaproteobacteria; order Rhizobiales; family Rhizobiaceae; genus Pseudochrobactrum. The sequence continues at coordinate 1,075,522 of JAHREI010000001.1, read as the reverse complement.
CTCTGCTCATTTTATTCCTTTAAACACTGAAAAACGCATCATCACATGCAGCACAAACACAGTCTGCCTGTTATCTGTGGCGAAGATTAGCCTTTTTAAAACTATAAAACACCCTGTTCAGATAATCTTTAACACGGAAGAACAGCGTACTGATGCGCTTATGGGTCGGCAGCTTGGCTTTAGCGTAACTGCTCGCACCTGCTTCCGAAATTGTGGAGGCGCTTTCATTCGGGTTGCTCACCACGGCTTTGCTGGCAGTGAAGAAATTATAAGAGCCTGTCCAGCCACGCTCCAACGCCACATCATAAGGCAGATGCATGATCTGCAAGGCTTGCAAAAGTTTCGCAGCCCCTTCCTTCGACACGATATAAGCACCGGCATTGCCCAGTGGTCCGTGTGTTGTCCGTCCGATAGCCACATTTGGCGTTAGTTGCTCAACAGGCCGGAAACCAACGAGGCGATTGTGGATCAGTTTGATCACATCCCAGCCCTTCAGGGCCATTGCAGCCTCAACCACAGGCATGAATTCATCGGAGAAACGAATGTCATCTTCGATAATCACGCCGCCAACAGCATCACCGTCAGCGATCATTTGCAGCGCCTTCATATGGCTGAGATAACAGCCGATCTCCGCGACAGAAGCGATCTTACCGTGATCCCTGCGAAATCCCGCATCATCAAAATTCTTTTTATCTTCCGGCCGAAGTAATTTGCCATCCACCGCAGGTACACGCTGAACCGCCACGCCAACTTCCTGCGCATGCGCCAGCAAACTGTCCCAACGATCTTTGGAACGGTCAAGGTTAAGAGCATAAACGGGAAAACTTTGTTCGTTCAGCAATATAAAATCCTGCGTAGTATTTTACGATGTCTATGAAATATTGGAAACAGCGGCAGTTAGCAACAAGATGCCGATTATTTTACCGCAGCGCTTTATGTCATGCGAAGACTGCTGGTAAAACTCAGTAAATTCCGGTGCATTCCATCCGTATATCCTTTATGGAAAACACTATGACGAAACAGCTCCCCCTCTCCTCCGAAACCAGCCACACACCCGCAGAAAAATTGCTGGCATGGTATGACCGTCATCACCGTGTACTGCCGTGGCGTGTGACACCGGATGATCACCGACAAGGTGTGTTGCCTGATCCCTATCGTATCTGGCTGTCAGAAGTCATGCTGCAACAAACCACAGTTGAGGCAGTTAAAGCTTATTTTCTGAAATTTACCGGCCTCTGGCCCAATGTGCAGGCGCTTGCCGATGCCACTGAGGATGATGTGCTGCGTGGCTGGGCAGGACTTGGCTATTATTCACGCGCCCGCAATTTAAAGAAGTGCGCGGACATGGTTGCCACGCAATATGGCGGACAGTTTCCGCAAAGCGTGGAAGGCCTCAAACAATTGCCGGGCATCGGCGATTATACCTCTGCTGCCATTGCCGCCATTGCCTTTGATATTCCTGCTGCTGTCGTTGACGGCAATGTCGAGCGCGTTGTCAGCCGCTTGTTTGCTATTAAAACCGTGATGCCGCAGGCTAAGGTTGAAATCCGCAAATTTACAGAACAGCTTACACCGCAAACCCGCCCCGGCGATTTTGCGCAAGCGATGATGGATCTCGGCGCCACCATCTGCACACCGAAAAAACCGGCCTGTATTCTCTGCCCGTTGAATGATAATTGTGCGGCTTTGCTGGAAGGAGAGCCGGAGCTTTACCCTGTAAAAGCCCCCAAAAAAGCCAGACCCGTCCGCTATGGTGCCGCCTTTATTATTGTGTCCCCGCAAGGGGAGGTCTATTTGCGCAAACGTGCTGACAAAGGCCTGCTTGCCAATATGAGCGAAGTACCGAACAGTGACTGGATCGTTGCTGATGAGAATGCAACGCCTGAGCATATCGCGCAACTCACCAGTGCAGACCTCGCCCCCTTTACGGCACAGTGGCAGCCAAGCGGCAGTATTACTCATATCTTCACACATTTTGAACTGTGTCTCAATGTTTACAAAGCAGATGTGACTTCAGCCCCGCCAAGCAATAACAGCTGGTGGGTTGCTCAAAGCAGCCTCAGCGGGGAAGCACTGCCGACAGTCATGAAAAAGGCAATCAGTGCAGCCCTGCCGGATGCTTTTAAATAGTTACGCGGAAAATACACATGTCAAAAGATGCCGAGAACATCATTTCTCTCTATGAAACCCATGCGCAGAGATGGGATCATATCCGCCGCAGTAATACGGCCAAAGGGCTGATGGAAGCAGACTGGTTAAAGCGTTTTACCGGATTACTGCCCCAACAGGGCACAGTACTGGATTGTGGCTGCGGCGCCGGAGAACCTATGGCCGGACATCTGATCCGCGAAGGCTTTCAGGTCACTGGCATCGACAGCTCCTCCAGTATGATCAATATTTGTCGTGAGCGGTTCCCGCAACATCAATGGCTTGTTACCGATATGCGTGCGCTCACACTGCCGCAGCAATTTAACGGTATTCTCGCATGGGACAGTTTCTTCCATCTGCAACGCGATGACCAGCGCCGGATGTTCCCCCGCTTTGCAGCACACGCTCAAGAGAATGCTATCTTGATGTTTACCAGCGGCACTTCAAATGGCGAAGCCATCGGCACATTTGAAGGCCAGCCGCTGTATCACTCCAGCCTCGCACCGGAAGAATATCGCTCTCTTTTGTCCGAGAACGGTTTTGATGTTGTGCAGTATGTCGAAAATGATCCCCGTTGCGGCAATCACACAATATGGCTCTGCCGTAAAACCTCCTGAGGCAGTTACAAAAAAAGCGCCGGCTCAACACCGGCGCTTTAAGGCTCAGACATCTCTGGAGGTCAGTCCGATAGTTATGTGCCGTTGTGATTAACACATCAAATCAGCGCAGAATGCTGTCGAAACTAGCAGTATGAAAACACTGCTGATTTCATCATTTTATGAACCGGCCTGAGCCATATTGGCACGAATTTCTGTGCGCAGCGCATCAATCGGCTTCAAGGTGCCTTCTTCTTCATAATGCCAGAATGTCCAGCCATTGCAGGCATCAAAGCCCTGTACGCTGGCACCCATGCGGTGAATGGAACCGGCATCGCCATTAACGGCCAGAGTTCCGTCTGCACGCACGATCGCAGCATAACGACGCTTGGCATCGCTCAGAACTGTACCCGGACGCAGCAGACCGGCTTCAATCACACTGATGAATGCCACGCGTGGTTCTGCACGCTTGCCGCTCATCACTTTCAGCTCAGTCTTACCCAACGGATCAACTGCAGCGATACGCTTCGTTGCCGCATCGATATAGGTCTGCTCACGTTCGATACCGACAAAATGACGGCCGAGACGCTTGGCAACTGCACCGGTTGTGCCGGAACCGAAGAAAGGATCGAGGATCACATCACCCGGCTTGGATGAGGACATCAGAATACGGGCAAGCAGAGCTTCCGGCTTCTGGGTCGGATGAACCTTGTCACCATTGTCGTCTTTCAGACGCTCGCTACCAGTGCAAATCGGAAACAGCCAGTCAGAGCGCATCTGCACATCATCATTGGCGGCTTTCATGGCTTCGTAGTTAAACGTATAGCCTTTGCTCTTCTGATCGCGGGATGCCCAGATCAGTGTTTCATGCGCATTCTGGAAACGACGACCGCGGAAGTTCGGCATCGGGTTGGTTTTGCGCCAGATCACATCATTCAGCATCCAGAAACCCAGATCCTGCAAGGACGCACCAACACGGAAGATATTGTGGTAGGAACCGATAACCCAGATTGTACCATTTGGCTTCAGCACGCGACGGCAAGCCATCAGCCAGGCACGGGTAAAAGCATCATAAGCCTGAAAGCTGTCGAACTGGTCCCAATGATCATCAACGGCATTGACCTTGGTTTGATCAGGGCGGTGCAAAGCACCTTCAAGCTGGAGATTGTAAGGGGGATCAGCAAAGATCACATCTACCGAATGGTCCGGCAAGCGATCAAGCGCAGCTACGCAGTCACCCTTAAGAATTGTATCGAGCCAGACCGAACGTGGTGCAGCTTCTGGCAGATCTTTCACAAGACGAACAACGGACATCTGATACTCGCTAAACATAGGAACGCTTTACTGTCCTTATGGTTACCGAACAGGGTAAACATGGGGTTAACTGAATTGTTAAAAAGTGTTTTGAATGTCAAAAATCGTCATATTTCTTTAAAATCACCGCAAAAACACGGTCGCAAGCTACTGTAAATGTTTACATATTTTAACGATTGCCCGATTTTACCGGTTAAAAGCTTAAAATATGGCACCGGCAAATCACCTGTTTCGTGCCAACTGATTTGCCCTGTGTGCAAATGTTAAAGCGGGCAATTTCTTTTATCATTTTGACCCTCAATCGTTTTAAGTGTACACAAAGCCCGTCCTCCCTCCCCTTTGTTGCAGGCCTTGTTCCGGCTTTTGCAGCTTCTGAACATTTACGGATTTTTCATGTCAAAACCCCAGCTGATCCTCTTCGACTGTGACGGTGTTCTGGTCGACTCCGAGTATATTGCCGCACAGGTCGAATCCGAACTTCTGACCGATGCGGGTTACCCGATTTCACCGGAGGAAATTGCCGAGCGTTTTGCCGGTCTGACATGGCCGAGCATTCTGATGGAAATTGAGCGGGAATCCTCTATGCCGATCTCAGCATCACTGATTGAAAAATCGCGCAAGATCATGAAAGAGCGGATTACCAAAGAGCTGCTGACCGTTGACGGCATCGAAGATGTGGTGAGCCAGCTGAAATATCCGAAAGCGATCTGCTCGAATTCCAATTCGGACTCCCTGCAACTGATGCTCAAGCGTTCAACGCTTTATGATGCATTCGCCCCGCATATTTATGCTGCCCGTGAAGTTGGCAATAAAGAACCGAAACCGGCTCCGAATGTTTACACCTATGCAGCGCAGCAGTTTAACGCCGATCCGAAACATTGCTTTGTGATTGAGGATTCAAGCCACGGTGTCCATGCAGCACGCGCTGCAGGCATGCGTGTTATCGGCTTTACCGGCGGTGCCCATACTTATCCGGGTCACGCAGACAAGCTGACCGAGGCCGGTGCAGAAACCGTAATTAACCGCCATCGTGACCTGCCAGCCGTGATCGAAGCAATGGCCGAATGGGACGAAGGTTTCTGAGCCAACTGCTGTGACCAGAAAAGCAAAAGGGCGTGCCATGGCACGCCCTTTTGCTTAAGGTATTGATATTACTTGAATACCATCACCCTTGATTGATGCATTATGGCTTAAGCCAAATGCCTGATATCAGGCTGCTGATTTCTTGGCGTCTTTCACGGGAGCCGTCAGTGCAGCATAGACCTGCTGCGCTTCTGTCTCGCTCAGACCAATCATCGGGCGACCTTCAATCATAACCGGCTCACCGGAATCCATTTCAAAAATGGCCCAGGTGTCGGTTGGTTCCTGTATGAGTTCATAAGCTGTCATCATGGCAACAGTCTAAACGTTAGAGATTACAAATAGTTTCATTGTTTCATCGTTTTAGTAATGAATATGCGGCATTCCACAGTCAATAAACCTGAAACCAGGCAAAACTACAAATTAAAATCTCATAAGCAATTGAAAATAAATAATTTTTTACAATAAAATCTTTATTTACCCTGAATTGAACCATCTGAAACAGCGGTTAAAATTCACGGTTAGATGAAGCTATAGTTAATGTTTTATGCAATAATTTTCGATTATTTGCAAATACGCGCAAGCATAAACGAAAATACCGCAGCGATTTTCCCTCCGCTGCGGTATTCTTATTAATAAACAGCACAAAGATACGTGCACTATGTCATTATTTCTTCTGCGGACCTTCATCAAAGCCGATATAAATCTGCACCTGACGCGAGGTTGCTTCTGATACAGTCACCGGTGGCGCCGTAAAGACAAACTGCGTTGCAGAGTCAGAATTTGTCATGGACACAGCCTGCTTATGCAGATTGCTTGACACAACCTTGTCCCCTTCCATCACCACGACACGGATTGGCATGGTGATTGTGCCATTGCGGAATTTAGGGCCCGGCACAACACGACCTGCAGCTGCGGCAGTAATGATCAGGTTACCACTATCTCTGCGGCAATCACGGGTCACATCGCTGATCGATGCCTGATAGATCACGCGATTGCTGTCGCCGTTACCACCTTTTTCATAGGTGCTGAAATATGAAGTACCTTCACGCAGACTGATACGCGGGCAGAAAGCCTGCAAGTCGGCCTGTGTCACCCGCGGCTCGCCGGATGTCGACACTGTCGGCTGCTGATTGCTGGTTGAGCAACCGGCCACGATCAGGCCAAGCAAAGCAGCACCACCCAGACGGGCAAACCGCGTTGAGAGAGGATTTAAACGTCCGAAGGTAGAATTCTGCATAAACCGGTCTTCCTGAATATTGAACCTGTTTTCGAACCACTCCGGCAAATCATCACCGTAGCCGCTCTGTCCTGTTATCCTGCATATGTGCTGCAATTCTTTTGCAGTCTCAGCTATGCAGCTTTAATTCTTGTTGCACATTTTGTCCAAAAGCTGTTTCACAGTTTCAGCCAAACTGTTTCTCACTTTCAGAATGCGTTTCCATATGGACGCACAGCGCTTAACATGCATTATGAGACAATATTTTCACGTTTTTTGTGCATAGGGCAAGCTCTATCCCGACAGACTTGCAAATGACACAAGGGATGCGAACAGAAAACACACACCCTGATCAACCAAAACCGGCGCATTGCCGGAACAAAATTGCATTGAATAAATGAGGCCTGAAACCCTATGAAATATGTCAGCACCCGTGGCGAAGCGCCGGTTTTAGGCTTTTCTGATGCACTTTTGGCAGGTCTGGCGCGTGATGGCGGTCTTTATCTGCCGGAAAGCTACCCGCAGTTTTCTGCTGAAGACATCCGTAATCTGCGCGGCAAATCCTATGTGGAAATCGCCCTTGCCGTCCTCTCTCCATTCGTGAATGGTGAGATTCCGGCTGCCGAATTCGAGAAAATGGTGCGCGAATCTTATGGCTCATTCCGCCATGATGCCGTCTGCCCGCTCGTACAAACCGGCGCAAACGAATATGTGCTGGAGCTTTTCCACGGCCCGACACTGGCGTTTAAAGACGTAGCGATGCAGCTGCTTTCACGCATGATGGACTATACGCTGGCGCAGCGCGGTCAGCGTGCAACCATCGTCGGCGCAACTTCCGGCGATACCGGCGGTGCGGCGATTGAAGCTTTTGCCGGTCGCGATAATACCGATATTTTCATCCTGTTCCCGCATGGCCGTGTCTCTCCGGTACAGCAGCGTCAGATGACCTCATCTGCAGCCAGCAATGTTCATGCCCTGTCTATCGACGGTAATTTTGACGACTGTCAGAACCTCGTCAAAGGCATGTTCAATGATCTGAACTTCCGTGACACACTTTCGCTCTCCGGTGTGAATTCGATCAACTGGGCACGGATCATGCCGCAGATCGTCTATTATTTCACATCGGCTATCAGCCTCGGCGCACCGGATCGCAAAGTGTCCTTCACTGTGCCGACCGGTAATTTCGGTGATATTTTTGCAGGCTTTGTTGCCAAGCAAATGGGGCTACCGATTGACCGCCTGATCATCGCCACCAATGACAATGATATTCTGTCACGCACAGTTGCCACAGGTTCTTATGCCATGCGCGGTGTTGAGCAAACCTCATCCCCGTCGATGGATATCCAGATTTCCTCGAATTTTGAACGCTTGTTGTTTGAATCCTATGGTCGTGATGCAGCCGCTGTGCGTGGTCTGATGCGCAGCCTTGGCCAGTCCGGTGAATTCACGATCGCCGATGCTCCGCTGAAAACCATCCGTGAGCAGTTTGCTGCCGGTCGTTCAACCGTTGCGGAAACAGCTGCAACCATTGACTCTGTGCTGAAACAGGATGGCTACCTGCTCGATCCGCATTCAGCAATCGGTGTTAAGGTTGCCCGCGAACACGCAGACACAGCCTCGCCGATGGTAGTGCTGGCCACTGCCCATCCGGCAAAATTCCCGGATGCGGTGAAAGATGCCTGCGGCGTTTCTCCGGCTCTCCCTGCATGGCTCAGCGACCTGATGGAGCGTGAAGAGCACTTCACACGCCTGCAGAATGACCTGAAAGTGGTTGAAGATCATATACGCAGCCATTCAAGAGCAGCGAAATAATTAAACCGCAGTTGCAGCCATATGTTGTATTATGGCTGCAAATTTGCATAGTTTTCACTCTGCCTTTATATGCTGCAAAAAACATAAGAGGCAGGCGGGGTAATCCGGAACATCCGATTTTTGTTTCAGGTTCTTTTATTGTCGCATTATCATACCCGTCAGCATCCAAGAAACTGACGGTGAAATACTCAGGGGAGTATGCCTAGAATGGGTGTAGAAGTAAGTGTTCTGTCCAACGGACTGACGATTGCCACCGAAACCATGCCGCTTATTGAAAGCGTGGCACTGGGCATCTGGGTTAAGGCAGGCTCCCGCAATGAAGCGCATAACCGCCACGGCATTGCACATTTTCTCGAGCATATGGCTTTTAAAGGTACGGACAACCGCAGCGCATGGCAGATTGCGGCTGACATTGAAAATGTCGGCGGTGAAATCAATGCCGCGACCAGCGTCGAAACCACCTCTTATTATGCCCGCGTGCTGCGCAACGACCTGCCGCTGGCGATTGATATTCTGGCCGACATTCTGACCAGTTCAAAATTTGACGAAGATGAGCTTGAGCGCGAGAAAAACGTGATCATGCAGGAAATCGGCGCGGCACATGATACGCCCGACGATATTGTTTTCGACCGTTTCTCCGAAACCGCATATCTCAACCAGCAGCTTGGTCGTTCTATTCTCGGCACGCCTGAAACGGTACAATCCTTCACACCAGATGATTTGCGTACCTATATCAACGAACAATATAGCGCCGACCGTATGGTTGTTGTCGCTACCGGTGCTGTTGATCACGCTTCTTTTGTACGTGAAGTTGAAAGCCGTCTTGGTGGTTTCCGTTCCACAACCAGCGCTACCGCGCCCGTCAAAGCAGCTTACGTCGGCGGTGACTATCGCGAAGAACGCGATCTGATGGATGCGCAGGTACTGATCGGCTTTGAAGGTCGCGCCTATCATGTACGCGATTTCTACGCCTCACAATTGCTGGCAACCGTTCTTGGCGGAGGCATGTCCTCCCGCCTGTTCCAGCAGGTGCGTGAAAAACGCGGGCTTTGCTATTCCGTTTATGCTTTCCATTGGGGCTTTTCCGATACCGGCCTGTTCGGCATCCATGCTGCAACCGGTCGTGAAAATCTTGAAGAGCTGGTTCCGGTTGTCCTCAACGAGCTTTATGAGGCCTCCACCAATATCAATATTCAGGAAGTTGACCGTGCCCGTGCGCAATATCGTGCAGGTCTCTTGATGTCGCAGGAAAGCGCTGCCAGCCGTGCGGGCCAGATTGCCCGCCAGATGCTGCTTTACGGTCGCCCGGTTCCGAATGAAGAATTGATGGAACGCCTGAGCCTGATTACACCGGAGCGGCTGACTGATCTTTCAGGACGCATGTTCCTCGACAGCAAACCAACCATCGCCGCTGTCGGCCCTGTCAGTCAGATGATGGGTTATGACGACATTCACGGCACATTGCGCGGCTTCGCAGCGAATAAGCGTCCGGCACTGGCTGTATAAATCTATCCGTGGCTCTCCAGACAGGCAGGGTATCATGATCAGCTTTCCCTTCAGCAAAACACCATCCGTGTATCTGAGGGGAGAGCGTTTGTCTTTGCGTGAGCCGCAATGGTCGGATTATCGCCAATGGGCAAATTTACGCGAAAAAAGCCGTGCATTTCTGACACCATGGGAGCCGACATGGCGCGATGATGAACTGGAAAAGTCCAGTTTTCGCCTGCGATTACGTCACTATTCCGAAGAAGCACGCAGCGGCAATGCGTGGTCTTTGTTTCTGTTTCGCAAATCCGACAATGTTTTACTGGGGGGAATCACTCTCGGTAATATTCGCCGCGGCGTCACTCAATCCGGGCAAATAGGATACTGGTGCGGTGCGCCTCATGCCGGTCAGGGCTACATGTATGACGCTCTGAAACTGGTTATCCCCTTCGCATTCCATGAACTGCGGTTGCACAGACTTGAAGCTGCCTGTATTCCATCTAATCTGCGTTCAGTCAGGCTTCTTGAAAAAGCCGGATTTTTACGGGAAGGCACTTTGCGCTCCTATCTCAAAATAAACGGCATCTGGCAGGATCATCTGCTGTATAGTCTGATTGAAGGGGAAGAGCAGCAAAGAGCTCAGCCGGTCACAATGGAAAGCAGTTTCCATAAACCGGTTGCCCGCTAAGCGCAGCCTGCTGACTACAAATGACAAAAAGGTAAAGACAGTGACAGAAAACTTTCAGAACCGATTGAAAACGTTTTTCTGTGTGTTTGCCTTTCTGGCTGCCTTATTCCAATTCACGGCTCCTGCATCCGCAGTCGAGCCGATTAAAATTTCTAAAGAAGACACCGCCCTCGACCTCACCGGCGCAGTACAAATCATGCATGATCAGGGCGACAGTGTGCAGGTTTCAACTGCACCGGGCGCTGATGGCATTGTCCGCCGTATTGAAGTGCAAGCGGATAAAAACAAACGTTCCAGCGGTAACTGGGCAGCTTTTGCGATCGCCAACCCAACTGATGAGCAAATTGATCGTCTGATTGTTGCCCCGCATTACCGCCTTGTAAAATCAGGTTTTGTCTGGCCGGATCTGGGGTCTCAGCGTATTTCTTCTATTACCCCGAGTGAGGGCTTTGCTCTTGACCGTCAGGTCAGCCCCGATGCGGATGTGTTTCTGATTACCATCAATCCGGGTTCGGTTATTACACTGGTTGCGGAAATGGCGTCGCCGAACCTGCCACAGCTTTATCTGTGGGAGCCGGATGCCTATAAAGACACCATCAACGCCTATACGCTTTATCGCGGTATTCTGCTCGGCATCTCCGGCCTGTTGGCGCTGTTCCTAACCATTCTCTTTGTCGTGCGCGGAACCTCGCTGTTCCCTGCTGCTGCGGCACTGGCATGGGCGGTACTCGCCTATATCTGCGTGGATTTCGGCTTCTGGAACAAGCTGATCGCCATCACCCCCGGCAATGAGCAGATGTGGCGGGCAGGCACGGAGGTGGCGCTGGCTGCCAGCTTCCTGATTTTCCTGTTTACCTATCTCAATCTCAACCGCTGGCATGACCACTTTTCCTATGGCGCGGTGGCATGGGTTCTCGGTCTGATGATGCTGAGCGGCGTTGCTATTTTTGATCCGCCGGTTGCAGCCGGTATTGCCCGCATTTCTTTTGCTCTTACAGTTATCTGCGGCATTGTGATTATCGGTATTCTGTCACTGCGCAGTTATGACAGGGCGATCATGCTGATCCCGACGTGGCTGATTATTGCCATATGGATGACCGGCGCATGGCTCACAGTCTCCGGCCGCCTGGATAATGATATTGTGCAGCCGGCACTTGGTGGCGGGTTGGTTCTGATTGTTTTGCTTATCGGCTTCACAGTCATGCAACACGCATTTGCGGGTGGTGTTTTACGTGTTGGTCTGTTCTCTGACATGGAACGTCAGGCGCTGGCAGTTATTGGCTCCGGCGATATCGTCTGGGACTGGGATGTGCCGCGTGACCGTGTGGTAACCACACCGGATATTTCCACCTATCTCGGTACAGCCGCTTCCAGCCTTCTCGGCCCTGTGCGGAACTGGCTGCCGGTAATGCATGGTGATGATCGTGATCGTTTCCGTACAACGCTTGATGCTATTCTGGAAAACCGTCGGGGTCGCATTCATCAGACTTTCCGTCTGCGTGCCAATGACGGTCATTATCACTGGTATCACTTACGGGCGCGGCCTGTTATTGGTTCTGACGGCGAAATCGTTCGCTGCGTTGGTACGCTGAATAATGTGACCGAGCAGAAGAAAGCGGAAGAACGCCTGCTGCATGATGCCGTTCATGACAATCTCACCGGATTGCCGAACCGCGAGCTGTTCCTCGACCGTCTCGCTAATGTTATGAGCATGTCCTACAATGAGAGCAGGCTCAAACCGACTGTTTTTGTGATTGATATTGACCGGTTCAAACAGGTTAATGACAGCCTCGGCATGTCGGCAGGTGATACCATCCTGCTGACCATTTCGCGCCGCCTGTTCCGCCTGATGAAACCGCAGGATACGCTCTCCAGACTGTCTTCCGACCAATTTGGTCTGATACTGGCCTCCGAGTCTGATCCGGCCAAAGTGGCTGCTTTTGCAGAAGCTCTGCGTCAGGCCATCCGTGCGCCGATCTCCTATGCCAAGCGCGAGATTGTGCTGACAGCATCGGTTGGCCTGCTGACATGGACAGCCAATGCCGCCAATGCGGAAGATATGATCAAAGATGCAGAACTTGCTATGTATCAGGCTAAGCGCTTTGGCGGTGATCGTATTGAGCCGTTCCGCCCGTCTTTCCGCGCCATCGGCAGCGACAAGCTGCAGCTTGAATCCGATCTGCGTCGTGCCATTGAGCGTAAGGAAATCACAATTGCCTATCAGCCGATTGTGAACCTGCAGGACGGCACCATTGCCGGTTTTGAAGCCTTGATGCGCTGGGAACATCCGCGCCGCGGCCCTATCTCACCGTCTGAATTTATTCCGATTGCGGAAAATTCCGGTCTGATTGTACCGCTCGGCCTGTTCGCCATGCAGCAGTCTGCCAATGATCTGTTCAACTGGCAGGAAAATCTGTCACGACCGAACCTTTTTGTTTCGGTCAATCTGTCCAGCACCCAGCTGATCCGTCAGGATCTGCTCAGCGACGTGCGCGCAATCCTGTCGCGCACCCATGTCACCAAAGGCACGCTGAAACTGGAACTGACTGAATCCGTGTTGATGGAAAATCCGGAACAATCCGCACATATGCTCAATGAGCTGCGTTCCATGGGGGTGGGTCTGTCTCTGGATGATTTCGGCACCGGTTATTCGTCCCTCTCCTATTTGACACGCTTCCCAATTGACATGATCAAAATTGACCGCTCTTTCGTAAAGGGCGACAAGCCGCAGAAAACCACGCTGCTGCGCTCTATTATCCGTATGGCGCAGGATCTTGAGCTCAAGGTTGTTGCAGAAGGTGTGGAGAGCGAACAGGATGCCATGCAGCTGCGCGAAATGGGCTGTGAATATGTGCAGAGCTTCCTGTTCGGCCAGCCAATGAGCGCCGACAGCGCCGCACAATTATTGAACGGTCATTCCGTCGAATAAATAAAAACACCGGCTTCCCTGATCAAAAGAGAAGCCGGTGTTTTATCTTCACTCACAGATAATGTTCAGGCATGCCCTGCCTGCACAACAAGGCGTGCAGGATCGACACCCATCTGCGCCATAACCCGATCATATTTTCCTAAAAGATCGCCGTCGAATAACAATTCCGGTGTTACCTCGCAGATCAGCCAGTCATTATTGGCGATTTCCCGCTCGATCTGTCCGGCATCCCAGCCTGCATAGCCCAGCGTCATCAGTGTTTTTTCAGGCCCTGTGCCTTCGGAAATTGCATGCAGAATATCCAGTGTCGCAGTCATGCAGATATCATCTGTCACGGGCATGCTGGTTTTGACCATAAAGTCATCGCTGTGCAAAACAAATCCGCGCCCCGTTTCCACAGGCCCGCCATGGCGCACAACAAGGGAGCGGTTTTTCTCCGGCATCAAAATGCTCTGTGCCTGCGTAATTATACCAAGCCGTACCAGCAAATCAGAAAAGCCAAGTGGTTGAGCCTGATTGATAATAAAGCCCATGGTGCCCTGCTCGGAATGCGCGCAGATATAAATGACAGTACGGGCAAACCGTTCATCTGTCATACCGGGCATTGCAAGCAGAAATCGTCCGTTGAGGAAACCGTTCTTCACCATGCACCTCTTTCAATACAATTAAGCTGATCAGGAACAGATACGCATTTGGCAGTTCATTGCAGAAGAATGTGCTCTTTATTTTTATATATTCACGGCACTGTAAAAAATAAGATAGCACAGTGACTACATCAGCCAAGCTGCAAATGGTAAGTTTTTGACCTGTCCGAAAAGTGCAATATAAATTAGACAATAATTTCAAAATATTATGGCAAAACTTTATTTAAGAAAAAACACATATAAAAACCACACCACGTACTATCATAAGAAAAATGTCCTAAACAGCGACCTCAGTTGCAGCAAATAGCGCTTTCGTAAAAGCTGCACTGAGGCTATGTATAATGCGACTATCGAATACTGATAATCTGTATGAAGGAGAACAGACATGGCTATTCAGATCGGCGATAAACTGCCAGCAGCAAGCTTCAAAGTTAAAACTGCTGACGGCGTTAAAGACGTCTCCACCGATGACGTTTTCAAGGGTAAAAAAGTTGTTCTCTTCGCAGTTCCGGGTGCCTTTACCCCGACATGCACACTGAACCATCTGCCAGGCTATCTGGCCAATTACGACGCCCTGATCGCCAAAGGCGTAGACACTGTTGCTGTCGTTTCCGTTAATGACGTGCATGTTATGGGCGCATGGGCGAAAGCCACTGAAGGCGAAGGCAAGATCGTCTATTTGTCCGATGGCATCGGTGCATTCACCAAAGCAGCCGGCCTTGATATCGACCTGTCCGGCGGCGGTCTCGGCGTTCGCTCCAAGCGCTATTCCGCGCTGGTCGAAGACGGCGTTGTGAAAAGCCTCGACATTGAAGAAAATCCGGGTGTTGCCACGGTTTCTTCCGCAGAAGCCATGCTTGAAAAGTTCTGATAATAACAAAGAAAAAGCCCGCTTCCTGCGGGCTTTTTTATGCTCTCATTCAGAGAGAAATATATAAAACACCTGCCGACAGAAACAGGCAAAGTGGTGAATAGAACCTGTTATCATTTTTTGCAAAAGCAGATGCGGAAGGTCGCTTGAAAAAGCCGACCAGTTTGAAATCACCGATTGCGCGCAAAAACAACACCAGTGCCAGCAGCCAGCCCAGCGGGCGCAGCACGGTGACAGATTGCACACCGATGCAAAGAACCAGCACGGCAAAGCAAAACAATGCTATAGCCACCGCCAATGTACCGGTTTTGGATGGTGAGAATGATCTCTGCCCGTCATCTTTGACCGGAATGGCAGCGGCCTTGCCTGCTTCCCCACCCAATGCCCAATAAATATGGATTGCAGACAGAATAAGAAAAATCGTGGTCAGGAGCAGAGCAAGATAGATCATTGAGGCTGCTTTCAGCGGTTTCTGAGCCGCAATATTACACTGAGATTATTCTATCAGCGCTTTTTATACGGTGCCATACCTTCACGGGCCAGCTCATCCGCACGCTCATTCTCCGGATGCCCCGCATGGCCTTTTACCCAATGCCAGGTCACCTTGTGATTTTTGCGGGCGGCATCCAGTATCTGCCACAGTTCCGCATTTTTAACCGGAGCTTTAGCAGCTGTTTTCCAGCCATTGCGCTTCCAGCCCTCAATCCATTTAGAGATGCCGTCGCGCACATAAACAGAGTCCGTATAGAGATCAACCTGACATGGCTCTTTCAGCGCTTGCAATGCAGAGATCGCCGCCATCAGTTCCATGCGGTTATTGGTGGTGTCCGCCTCACCGCCGTTCAGTTCTTTACGGTTACCATTATATTCGAGAATAGCCCCCCACCCCCCGGGACCCGGATTTCCTGAACAGGCACCATCCGTATAGGCTGTAATTGTCTTCAAGCGGATTACTCACATCATTTCATATAAATTTAGTAGCTGAGGCAGACTTATTGCCCGTATTCACTGGCCGAGCGCACTTCACGGTGGAAACGCATACGACGTAAATACTCCATCGGATCTTTCTTGGTCACAAAACTATCTGCCGGTGTATTGATCCAGTCATAAAGCCTTGTCAGCATAAAACGCATGGCTGAACCATGGCACAATACCGGCAAAGCCTGCTGTTCTGCCGGTTCAAGCGGGCGAACAGAATTATACCCGCGCAGCAATGCTGTGCCTTTGGTCAGATTATACGAGAAGTCGCGCTCAAAACACCATGCATTCAGGCAGATTGCCAGATCATAGGCCAGCATATCCGTGCAGGCAAAATAGAAGTCGATAATCCCTGACAGATTCTGGCCAATAAAAAACACATTGTCGGGAAACATATCCGCATGGATCACACCGCGCGGCAAATCGGACGGCCAGTTTTTTTCCAGATAAGCCAGATCCGTTTCAGCCTGCACACGCAAACCTGCTTCGACTGCATCGGCATCTGCCATGCATTTTTCCCAAAGCGGTCGCCAGTCTTTCATAGTCAGACTGTTTTCACGCTGCATGGCAAAGCTCTGCCCCGCAACATGCATCTGCGCCATAGCCACACCAAGCGCATAGCAATGCTCTGCTGCCGGTTTGCGCAGCCACATGCCTTCCAGAAAAGTGACAATTGCGGAAGGTCGTCCGGCCAGTTCGCCAATCGCCTCACCGTTTTTCTGCACCACAGGCTGCGGGCACTCAATGCCATTGGCAGCCAGATGCTGCATCAGATTGATAAAGAACGGCAGATCATCACGGTCAACGCGCTTTTCATATAGCGTCAGAATGAATGTACCGGCGGTTGTGCGCAGCAGAAAATTAGAATTTTCAACACCCTCGGCAATGCCTTTGAAAGACAGCAGAGTGCCTATATCGTAATGTTCCAGATAGGCTGCCAGTTCAATTTCATTAATATCTGTATAGACAGCCATGCTGGTCTCCCCCTGCCGTTGCCTGAACGGAAATCGCGGCAGTATATTTTTTTGTTTTTAGTGATTGCCGTTTACAAAAGCCATATCCTGCGCCGTCAATTCCACATCACGGATCTGACGATTGACGAGGAAGTTTTCTGTTTCAACGGTCGTAATTGCCAGATCAATGGTGACATCAAAGCGCTGCGAAAATGCATCAATGATTTCATCAACAATGATTTCCGGTGCGGATGCGCCTGCAGAAATACCAAGCACCGAAAGGTCGCCGAGATTATCCCAGTCGATTTCTTCCGCGCGCTGCACAAGCAGTGAATGACGTGCGCCGGAACGCTCGGCAACTTCAACCAAACGTTTGGAGTTGGAAGAGTTTGGCGCACCGACGATCAGGAACAGATCACAACCGGGGGCGGCTTCTTTCACAGCTTCCTGACGATTGGTCGTGGCATAACAGATGGATTCCGCCGCTGGTGCTGTCAGCTGCGGAAAACGTTCCTGAAGCTTGGCAATAATACCGGCAGTATCATCAACCGACAGTGTTGTCTGGGTTACGAAACCGAGGTTGTCAGCGTCTTCCGGCTGATATTTCTCGGCATCTTCAACGGTCTCAATGAGTGAGACTGTGCCTTCCGGCAACTGCCCCATCGTACCGATCACTTCCGGATGGCCGGAATGACCGATCAGAATAACATGACGTCCAAGGCGCTGATGGCGCATGGCCTGCTTGTGAACTTTTGACACCAGCGGGCATGTTGCATCCAGATAAAACAGATTTTTCGCATCTGCATCTTCCGGCACAGACTTCGGCACGCCATGAGCGGAGAACACCACCGGCTGATCACGATGCTCCATCGGAATTTCGTCAAGCTCTTCAACGAAAATCGCGCCGCGCGCCTGCAGGCCTTCAACGACATAGCGGTTATGCACGATCTCATGACGGACATAAACCGGAGCGCCGTATTTCTTCAGCGCCAGCACAACGATCTGAATGGCGCGATCAACACCGGCACAAAATCCACGTGGACCGCACAGGCGGATGGTCAGCTTAGGTTTATCAGTCATTGAACTATGAATTATCCTGTCTTCAAAGCAGCATCGCGACCATAAACCGGCAATGCGCTATAAAACAATGCTGCATTAGCAATTGGGCTTCGTGCCGTGCAATGTCAACAGCTATTGCGCAACTCCGCCGCGTCGTTGACGGAAAATATAAATAAAGGTCACCACCAGCAAAACCGCTGCCAGCCCGAACCATGTTCCCGCATATTGCAGATGATTGTTCGGCTGCTCCAGAATGGTTATGCCGCCAACCGGCAAACCACCGGCATTGGGTGCAGCATCTGCATCCACAAAAAAGCCGACAAAATCATGCTCTTTGGAAAGCGGGCTATTCTCCATCATCATGCCCCAGTCCTTCCAGTAATAGAGCTTTTTCGCTGGCTCATTATCCGGCAGATAAAAAGAAGGCTTGGCAAGCAGCGGATCTCGCGCCAGACCGATGATTGTGACTTCACCAGTCACTTGCCCCTCGGTGCGCGTCGATGGATTTTGCTTCTCATAGGGTACAAAACCGCGATTGACTAAAATAGCCCGACCATCATTGAGCAGCAGCGGCGTATAGACCGCATAGCCGGATGCACCTTTAAAGGTGGTGAAAAAATACTGTTCCTCATCGTTACGGAATGTGCCGCTCAGTTTCACCGGCAAATAATCTACACTATTGCCCTGTGCGAACTCTGTTTCTACTTCCGACAATGGCCGCGGCGCAGCATGCGTGCGTGCTTCGATCTGCGCAATCAGTTGCTCTTTCCAGAACAGACGCTGTGTCTGCCAGATGCCTAATGTTACTAAAACAGCGAAAGCAATGCCGCTGCACAGCAACAAAACCCACGGGAAGCGTTTCACAGCCTGCGGTGAAACCTCATGCGTCATCGTCATTCCCGTCCCCGTTTATCAAGCTGCCCTGAGGCTGCCTTATGCTTATATTGCAATGTGATCAGAATACCTTTCATCCAGCGCGTCAGCACCAGACCAATCAGAATAGCCAGTGGTATCCAGATAATAAAATGTAACCAGAGCGGCAGTTGATAGGATACTTCAGCCCACAGCGCCAAAGCTGTGACAAGGAAACCATCCAGCAACAACACAAATACGACCGGCCCATCGCCGGAATCTGCAAAACCATAATCCAGTTCGCAAACTTCGCAGCGCTTTGCCAGTTTCAGATAGCCGTTGAACAAGGCACCCTGCCCGCATCGTGGACAACGGGCTTTAATACCGGTGGCGATCGGCTCCACAGGAGGATACAAACTGTCGTCATTATGCATAGGATATCCTTTCTGCTCGCTCTGATGTGACACTATCCGGATAAAAAAAGCGCCGTTGGTTTTCGTTCCCACGGCGCTTTCAATCTTACCTCAACGGATCACCGCCACATCGTGGCTCTCCCGAAGAGCAATCAATGCACGGCAATCGGTGCGCCCCATGAGCCCCAGACATAAATGCTGAAGAACAGGAACAACCAGACAACGTCCACGAAATGCCAGTACCATGCTGCTGCTTCCAGACCGAAATGGTTCTTCGGTGTGAAATCGCCGCGAATGGAGCGGATCAGACAGACGGCAAGGAAAATCGTACCAACCAGAACGTGGAATCCGTGGAAACCGGTCGCCATGAAAAAGGTTGCACCATAGACGGAATCTTTGAATGCAAATGGCGCATGAATATATTCATAAGCCTGCACAAACGAGAACAACACGCCAAGAACAACGGTAAATGCCAGTCCTGTCACCAGACCTTTACGGTCATTGTGCAGCAAAGCGTGATGCGCCCATGTCAGGGTTGTACCGGAGAGCAGCAAGATTACTGTATTATACAGCGGCAAATGCAACGGATCGAGCACTTCCATACCCTTCGGAGGCCACTGACCACCGGTGAATTCCGCACGCATCACCTGATGCACTTCATTCGGGAACAGGCTGGCATCGAAGAATGCCCAGAACCATGCCACGAAGAACATCACCTCAGAGGCGATGAACATGATCATGCCATAGCGCAGATGAATGGAGACCACGCGCGTATGGTGTCCTTCCTTGCCTTCACGGATCGTGTCTGACCACCAGCCATACATACAATACAGGATGATCGCGATGCCGATGAAAAACAGCCATGGCGTTACAAAATTAATCCCAAACAGGTGTAATTCACCGGCATTGAGGTAGCGCATATAAGCAATACCGCCAATCGCCAGTACAAATGCACCAACTGAACTCAGAAACGGCCACGGACTGGGCGCTATAATATGGTAGTCGTGGTTCTTCTGATGAGTATCTGCCATGTCATTCCCCCTTAAGGTTTATGCCCCAAGGCTCCTCTGTTTATTTTTGTCCGGTTTGCAACCGGAGACAGCTCCGGCAAACACCCCGCCTTGTTTTATTCAGCCCACAAAATGCTTTGTTCATCTCTGACCATGCATTGCTGAGCCGGAAGCATAATTCCTGTACTCATAATCTTGATGCAGTTCACTTTTCAGCGCACCGCAACACGTTGTCGCGGGATATTATCCCTGCGGCTTTGTTGCTGCCGCTAACTCTGCTTTCTTCAAATTACCTGCCGGCTGAACCGCAGCATTGGCAGGCTCTTTATCCAGCGGGAAAAATGTATAGGACAAAGTAATCGTCGTCAGACCTTTGAGGTCTTTTTCTTTCACAATATCCGGATCGACAAAGAACATGACCGGCATTTCCATCGTCTCACCGGCAGCAAGCGTTGTATCTGTAAAACAGAAACACTGGACTTTATTGAAGTAAGAACCCGTCAAATCCGGCGAGACATTGAAAGTCGCCCGCCCAGAAGTCGGACGGTCTGAAATATTCTTCGCTTCATAATTAATGATGGTGGTCTCACCGATGCGCACAGTGACTTCGCGCTGCACCGGTTTGAAGTCCCACGGCAAACCGCCGGAGACATTCGCATCAAAGCGGACTTTAACCGTCTGATCGAGGATAGTGTCCGACATCTGCTCAACGCGCTGCGTTGTGCCGCCATAGCCGGTCACCTGACAAAACATCTGATAAAGCGGTACGGCCGCATAGGCCATACCGATCATTGCAACAAAGAAACTCACACAGGATATAGCAACAATACGATTAGAGCGCTGATTATACGTCTGCTCAACGGCAGTATCCGCAGCAGCGTTTTCCTGTATTGTTTCTGTCTTCTCCGGTTTCTCTATCATTGCCTATGCCGCCTCCCCGCAGCTTAAAACGCTGATATTCTTCCGATTACATCGGACGAACCAACACTCCGGGTCCAAGTTTAACCCATGTCGCGATATACACAATTACCACAAATGCCGTCAGAGCAAGCGCCAAAGCAACCGAGCGGCTACGCTGCGCTTTTTTCTGCTTATCTGTCGGCGTAATCAGTTCGATTTCGGTATTCGGCAATTTTTCCGCCATTATTATCCCCCGATCACAGGCAGTAATTTGGCAACCAATGCCTCTGCAAGCAACACGCAGAACAGGGCAGAAAGATATACCAGCGAAAACTTAAACAGCGCACGGGCAGCCCGCATCTGCTCTTCATGCTGCGGCGCCATCCATAATTGTACAGCGCGCCAGATAAAGATTGCGCCAAGCAAAGTCGACAGCACGCCATAAACATGGCCACCGAAGCCCAAAAACCAAGGCAACACGCCAACAGGTGCCACGATCAGCGAGTAAACGACAATCTGCAGACGGGTGGATTTTTCACCCTTCACATTCGGCATCATCGGCACATTAGCGGCTTCATAATCGCCGGACATGAACAATGACAGCGCCCAGAAATGCGGTGGTGTCCACAGGAAGATGATCAGAAACAGCACAACACTTTCGATCGAAACCGAACCGGTTGCCGCAGCCCAGCCAATCATCGGCGGGAATGCACCGGCAGCACCACCGATCACAATATTCTGCGGTGTCGAGCGTTTCAGCCACATTGTGTAAACGACACTGTAGAAGAAAATCGTAAAGGCCAGTATTGCGGCTGAGAGCCAGTTAACCAGCAGGCCAAGCGTCATCACCGAGAAAACCGACAGTGTAATACCATAGGCAAGTACTGTTTCTTCACGTACCAGACCCGCAGGGATCGGCCGGTTTTTTGTGCGCTTCATAATACGGTCGATATCCGCATCATACCACATATTCAGTGCGCCGGACGCACCGCCGCCGATTGCAATACAAAGAATAGCAATTGCCGCCAAAATCGGGTTCATATGACCTGGTGCCACAATCAACCCGACAAAACCGGTAAACACCACCAGCGACATCACACGCGGTTTCAGCAGCGCGATATAATCAGCCGCGCTGGCTTCCGACAGGTGTATTTGCTGGCCGGACGAACCGGAAATGTTATTTTTCTCAACCAGAGACATTATCTGTATCTGCCCTTATTCAATTATTCCGGTTCAAACCGGTACCGGCCTCAGGACCGGTAATTCTTTCAAAACGAATGTCGCACTCTGTTTCAGAGATTGCACGGACAGGCACGCCTGCCTGATATCCCTGCAACGCGGCCTATCTGGCCGCGCAACTTTTGCAACACCTCTGATGTGAGAGGCGCTCATGCCGCCTCTATACACCCAAATCCTCTGATGCACATCAGCCATAGTTTAGGAAATTCATAAATAGCTGAAAAGTGAACAGCCCTATCAATTTCATAAGCCATGCTTGGCAGGCTTTGCGGGCGGCGGCTTGTTGCGCCGCCCGCAGAGAATATTATTTCACATGCGGAAGCTGTTCCCACTGGTGATAAGGCGGCGGTGATGACAGCTGCCATTCCAGTGTTGTTGCACCATCACCCCACGGGTTGGCACTGGCAACGCGTTTTTTCGCAAAAGCTTCAAACACGCCATAGAGGAAAACCAGAACCGCGAAACCGGAAATATACGAGCCGTAAGACGACACCATGTTCCAGCCTGTATAGGCATCCGGATAGTCGATATAGCGACGTGGCATACCGGCAAGACCGAGGAAATGCTGCGGGAAGAACACCAGATTCACACCGATAAATGTGAGCCAGAAGTGAATCTTACCGATTGTCTCATTGTACATGTAGCCGAACATTTTCGGGAACCAGTAATACCAGCCCGCAAAAATCGCGAATACAGCACCCAGCGACAGCACGTAATGGAAGTGCGCAACCACATAATAGGTGTCGTGCAATGCACGGTCGAGACCCGCATTGGCAAGCTGCACACCGGTCATGCCACCGATGGTGAACATGAAGATGAAGCCGATCGACCACAGCATTGGCGTGCGGAAATCAATCGAACCGCCCCACATTGTTGCAATCCATGAGAAGATCTTAATGCCGGTCGGCACCGCAATCACCATGGTTGCGAACACGAAGTAGCGCTGTGTATCAAGCGACAGACCCACCGTATACATATGGTGCGCCCAGACCACAAAACCGACCACACCGATAGCAACCATCGCATAGGCCATACCGAGATAGCCAAAGATCGGTTTCTTCGAGAATGTCGAAATGACGTGGCTGACAATACCGAAGCCCGGCAGGATCAGAATATACACTTCAGGATGACCGAAGAACCAGAACAGATGCTGGTAGAGGATCGGATCACCGCCGCCTTCCGGCGCGAAGAATGCTGTTGCAAAGTTACGGTCTGTCAGCAGCATGGTGATTGCACCAGCCAGAACCGGCAGCGACAACAGCAGCAGGAATGCAGTCACCAGTACCGACCATGCGAAAAGCGGCATTTTATGCAGGGTCATGCCCGGCGCACGCATATTCAGAATAGTGGTGATGAAGTTGATTGCACCGAGAATGGATGATGCACCAGAAATATGGATCGACAGGATCGCGAAATCGACCGCAGGCCCCGGCTGACCGGATGTGGACAGCGGCGGATAAAGCGTCCAGCCGCCACCTGCGCCCCAGCCACCGGCCGGACCCGGCACAAAGAAGGAGATCAGGAGCAGCAGCAACGCCGGAGGCAACAGCCAGAATGAAATATTGTTCATACGCGGGAACGCCATATCCGGAGCACCGATCATCAGCGGGATCATCCAGTTAGCGAAACCGCCGATCAGCGCCGGCATCACCATGAAGAAGATCATGATCAGCGCATGCATGGAGGTAAACACGTTGAACATATGCTTACCGGCATCTAGTGCCGCATCGCCTTCAACGCCATAAACCATTGCCGCCAGACCGTGGAAAATCTGAATGCCAGGCTCTTGCAGCTCGGCACGCATCGCAATGGACAATGCACCGCCGATAATACCGGAAATAATCGCGAAGATCAGGTAAAGAGTACCGATATCTTTGTGATTGGTCGAATATACCCAACGAACCCAGCCCCGTGGCTTGTGGTCATCGTGGTCTGCCTCGCTGTGAGAGGCGCCCTTTCGGGTATCGTGAGCTGAAGTACCAGCCATAAGATTGCTCCCGTTCTCAATGAATACCGGATGTTCCTTATCGGGAACCCAAACGGGTATTCTGAAACATTAAATTACCGCATGAACATCATCTTAAATCATCTTTGATTTTTAAGAGACCCTGCGATGCATGACCTGCAAAAACTTTAGCGCCTGACGAAGATTCATTGCCTGCGTCAGGCTTATAATCAGTTTCCGGCAACAGTCACGGTTTTACTGTCATTTTCAATGGCCGCCATCAGCGCTTTATTCGCACCGGTCACATCAGACTTCGCCGCGGCGAACCATGCATCGTAGCGCTCCTGAGAGACAACGCGCACGGCTATCGGCATGAAAGCATGATCCTTACCGCACAATTCAGAGCACTGGCCGTAATACAGCCCTTCACGGGCAGCTTTGAACCATGTCTCATTGTTGCGTCCCGGAATACCGTCCATCTTAACGCCGAATGCAGGCATTGCCCATGAATGAATAACATCTGCGGCAGTGACCAGCAGGCGCACAGTGGTATCGACCGGCACCACAACTTCATTATCAACAGCCAGCAGACGTGGATAAGCAGCCAGATCTTCTTTACCGGCGCTCGCACGGTCTTCATCTTTCAGTAGCAGCGCATCAAAAGAGAGCGGATCATCGGTCTGATATTCATATCCCCAGTACCACTGATAGCCTGTCGCTTTCACGGTCAGCTTCGGCTCATCCGGCGAATATTGCGCAGTCAGCAGCTGGAAAGACGGGATTGCCAGAAACAGCAGAATAATAACCGGACCCAGCGTCCAGATCACTTCAATTGTTGTATTATGGCTGGTTTTCGAGGCAACCGGATTGGCGCCTCTGCGAAAACGAACGATACACCACAACAAGAGCAGCATAACCAGCGCAGTCACCGGAATGATAAACATCAGAGAATATCGTTCAAACCAGTGAATCTGATCAGCAATCTTTGTTGCGGAATCTTGCCAGCTCAACTGCCAGTCGACCGGCTTATCAGCCAAAGCGCCCATTGCAGACGCCAAAAGACCAGACATTGCGCCGAATACCACCGCGCTGCTGGTCAGAACATGTTTTTTCATCGCAGAATCCTTGCCTGCAACGGCTTTATTTGTGGCAATAACCCTATCCACCAGCATCTTCTCCCGATTATAGCCTTGCCGGTTCATTTCAGACATTGCTCTTCCCCAGCCAATGCCCGGTTCCCCCACCGCACGACCACAACAGTATAATACCAAACCAAGAAGGCGAAGGATTTCCCGTGCGGCATTTTTGCGCGTAATTCAACCACAAATGACCACTGTTTTTTACAGCCGAAACAGCGAGAATTACTTATTTTCAAAACAGATCTTGAGATAATTCTTTGAAATCAAAGAGTTGAAAATCTGTCATTTAAACACCCTTAACAGTCATTTTTGAAGCTTCAAAAATGACTGAAATTCATCAATGCCGGATCAGATTTAAAATATGCAGCTAGTTGCCTGTTTTTACGGTGCAAAAGAGAATCAGTTCATGCCTCCATCATATTTGCATTGATCATGATCAAATAAACCAACCAGCAATTTTACAGCCCCGTTCTGCCCGCCGTTGCAACACAGAGCACTTGCATATGTGAATTCATCCTTTGAAAGTCGTTCGCAGGGCACCTTGAAAAACACCTCATTGTGCGCAGGCCGGTAACGAAGAATGCTGTTTACAATTTGATTTGTACTAAAACTTTACCTTATGCGGTTCAAATTCCGCCATTTTCCATGTACACAGATTGCGAAGCATGGCTTTCTGATTTGCCGCATGCCGGAATTTCAGTGAAGTCTTCTCTTTATCATTGCTTTCAAAGAACATTTACGGCGGGTGCCGGAAGTGTTTGCCGAGCCGCCAAAGGTACCATAAATATGCGCCATTTCTCCTCTGTCAGCCGTAAAATTGCCGCTGCTCTGCTCGGTGCAGGCCTTATGGCTGTAACCGCCTCTGCCGGTTTTGCCCAATCTGCTCCGCAGCCTGCCGCCTCGGGTGCATCCCAGAAGAACGGTACATTACGCTCACAGCATGGTGCATGGTCTATCCTGTGCGACAAGCCTGCCGGTGCAAAAACTGAACAATGCGCGCTGATCCAGAATGTGATCGCTGCTGATCGTCCGGAACTCGGTCTTTCCGTTGTGGTGCTGAAAACCGCTGACAACAAAGCCCGCATTCTGCGTGTTCTTGCACCACTCGGTGTGCTGCTGCCAAACGGTCTTGGTCTCAATGTAGACGGCAAAGATATCGGTCGCGCATATTTCGTACGCTGCTTTGAAGATGGCTGCTACGCAGAGGTTATCCTTGATGATGCGCTGATCGACACATTGCGCAAGGGTAAAGCTGCAACCTTCATCGTCTTCCAGACCCCGGAAGAAGGCGTTGGTATTCCGGTTGAGCTGCAGGGCTTCAGCGACGGTTTCAACAAACTGCCATAAACTGTTTCATCTGATTAAAACGCCGCCGCTCATATTTGACGGCGGCGTTTTTATTTTATCCCGTTCCGCGGCTTGTTCCAAAGCCGCAAACTCGCCATATACAAAGAACAATAATCGTCCTGATACAGGACGCCGCCGCTGTTCCGGAGTAATTTTATGAGTTCCATGACTTCCCGAAGCCTGATTGATGAATTTGATATCAGCCGTGATCAGGTTGAAAAACTGGTCTCGCAATCGCTCCACGGTAGTGAAGACGGTGAACTTTATCTGGAATATGCAGAATCTGAATCTCTGGTTTTCGATGACGGCCGCCTGAAAAACGGCGCTTTCAATCAGGGACAGGGTTTTGGTCTGCGCTGCGTTTCTGGTGAGACGATCGGTTATGCCCATTCCGGCGAGTTAACCCATAGCGCCCTGCTCCGTGCAGCCGATGCGGCCTCCGCAATTTCGCGCAACGCAACAGGCAGCTATAGCGCGGCGCCGAATGGCACCAACCGCCATCTCTATACCGATGTGAACCCGTTGGGCTCGCCGACTTTCGATGAAAAAGTCGTGCTGCTCCAGCAGATTGACGGATATTTACGCGCCAAGGATAGCAAAGTGCGTCAGGTCAGCGTCAGCATTGGCGGCTCATGGCAGCAGGTAGAAATTTTGCGCGCTGACGGTCATTTTGTCCGGGATATCCGTCCGATGGTACGCCTGTCGATTTCCGTCATGGCCGGTCAAGGCGACCGTCAGGAATCCGGCTCCTATTCCATGGGTGGCCGCCGCCTGTTTGAGGATTTTATCGCAACCGGCTCATGGCAGCACGCGGCAGATGAAGCTCTGCGTCAGGCTTTGGTTAATCTTGAGGCCATCCCTGCCCCTGCCGGTACTTTTGACATCGTCTTGTCCAATGGCTGGCCGGGTGTAATGCTGCATGAAGCTGTTGGCCATGGTCTTGAAGGTGACTTCAACCGCAAGAAGCTCTCGGCCTTTGCAGGCCTCATGGGACAGCAGGTAGCCGCCAAAGGCGTGACCGTAGTTGATGACGGCACCATCGCTGACCGTCGTGGTTCCCTAACCATTGATGATGAAGGCACACCGACCAACAGCACTGTACTGATCGACGACGGCAAGCTGGTCAATTATATGCAGGATCGTCAGAATGCCCGTCTGATGGGCATGCAGCCGACCGGCAATGGCCGCCGTGAATCCTATGCCCATGCTCCGATGCCGCGCATGACCAATACGATAATGCTCTCCGGTGACAAAACACCGGAAGAAATTATCGCTTCCGTTAAAAAAGGCATCTATGCGGTGTCTTTCGGCGGTGGTCAGGTGGACATCACCTCCGGTAAATTCGTGTTTGGTTGCACCGAAGCCTATATGATCGAAGACGGCAAAGTCGGCGCACCGGTTAAAGGTGCGATGCTGATCGGCAATGGCCCTGATGCCATGCATCGCGTGTCGATGATCGGCAATGACAGCAAGCTCGACAACGGTTCCGGCAATTGCGGTAAAGGCGGCCAATGGGTGCCGGTTGGCGTTGGCCAGCCGCATCTGCGTATGGATCAGATGACTGTTGGCGGAACGGCTGTATAAATATGAAAAACTTAAATGGTTTAACCGCCGTTATCACCGGCTCCGGTCGTGGTCTTGGCGCTGCAATGGCAATGATGCTGGCCGATGACGGTTGCAAGATTGTGCTCTGCGCCCGCAATCAGTCTGCGCTCAATGATATTGCCAGTCAGATTGAACAACGGACAGGACTGCGTCCTGATCAGATTGTGGTTGATCTGGCGGACAATACCAGTATCGGCCGCGCAATTGCCCAGATCACAGAAAAATATAGCACGATTGATCTGCTGATTAATAATGGTGCGATGTGGCTGGAAGCCAGCGATGAACCGCATAGCGAGCAAGAAGTCTTCGGCACCATCAATGCTGCTGTAACCGGCAGCTTTCTGTTCACGCAAGGCATACTGCCACTGCTGAAACGCTCTGCAAGACCCGATATAGTGACCATCGGTTCTATCAGCGCATTGCCAAACGCCCCGCTGCATAGTGTAGCTGTACCGTTTTATGCTGCAAAACATGCACAGACAGCGATAGCAACAGGCTTGCAGCAAATGCTGCGCGGTACGCCGGTGCGCTCACTCTGCGTGCATCCGCCCTATCTCGATGATATTTCACCGGCAGATGCGGAATGGGATACTATTCCGGAACGCACCAAAGGTGAGCGCGCAACCAATCGCGATGTTTGTGAAGCTGTGATGTTTGCGATCACCCGACCGCGCCATATCACGCTGTCTTCAATCACCATTGATACAGATGAAGGCGGGTTGTTCGGTTAACCCCATTATCTGAATACAAAACGGGCTCGTTGCGCTAACAACGAGCCCGTTATTGTTTCAAAGCGCTTTACTTTTTCGAGAGCAGCGCCACAGTCTCCACATGGGATGACCACAGGAACTGATCGACAGGAATGATCTTGTCGATCTTGTAGCCGCCCTTCACCAGAATGGCGAGGTCGCGCGCCAGTGTCACCGGATTACAGGAAACAGCCGCCACTTTAGGCACGGATGATTTGGCAATCTGCATTGCCTGCTCTTCAGCACCGGCACGCGGCGGATCGAAGACCACACCCTGATAAGCATTGAGATCCTTATGCAGGATCGGACGGCGGAACAGATCGCGGCGCTCATGCGTGACCGGCTTTAGCCCCTGCACATGACGAATACCGCGATCCAGTGCGGCCAGTGCCGGTGCATCATTTTCCACCGCATGAACCGCCATCGTCTCAGCAATACGCAGAGCAAAAGTACCGACACCGCAGAACAAGTCCGCAGCTTTTTTGACCTTTTTGAAATGGCCGATCACCAGCGCAACCATAGCTTCTTCAGCTTCGATTGTTGCCTGAAGGAAACTGCCGGACGGAATATTCACCGGCACCTTGCCGAAGGTAATCAGCGGCTTTTTCGGTTCCAGAATAATCTCACCGTCAACACTGAGACGGGCAAAGCCCAGTTCCATCATCAAAGGTGTAAGAATACGGCGCGCTGCATCATCCGGTGTCGGACAGCCGCTTGCAGCCAGATCAAGGCCGGATTCCGTATCCGTAACCGTCAGTTTAAACGGCTTTGCACCATCGGCCAGATGAATAGCGACTTTGCGCAGATCATCCAGACGGGAGATAATTGCCGGAACTGTCACCGCACATTCAGAAATATTGATCAGCTCGTGGCTCTGGTGGCGGTTAAAGCCGAGCAGTAAACCGGCTTCAGTTTTGCGGATAGCGAAAGTCGCACGACGGCGGCTCTGCTGTGCGCATGGCACCAATGGTGCCAGCTCATATTTCAAACCACGCCCGTCAAGGCTGGCTGCCACCAGTGAGCGCTTCCATGCCTGATAGGCAGACATTTCCCAATGCTGCAAGGCGCAACCGCCGCAGTCTTCGAAATGACGGCAGGATGGTTCTACACGCTGTTCCGATGTTTCCAGCAAGGCCATCAGGCTGGCACGGTTCTTATCCCGCGCAACATTGGCAACCTCACCTGGCAAGGTAAAAGGCACAAAAACCTGACCATCCGGCAGCTGAGCAATACCATCACCACCGGCACCCATCGCATTGATTGTAACACGCAAACTCATCAAACATCGTCCTTTACGGCGGCAATATGGTTCTTTTTGCCTGCCAAAATATATTCCTGATTGCCGTCACCACCGGTAATCGGTGAGGCACAAAATCCTAAAGCCTGCCAGCCGGACTGCTCGTTGAGCCAAGCCTGCAAATCCTGCGCAATCTTTTCACCCTGCGACGGGTCTTTGAGAATGCCGCCTTTGCCGATTGCCTCACGTCCTGCCTCGAATTGCGGCTTCACCAATAGCAGACACCAGCCGCCATCGGCACAAAGGTCAAGCGCATTGGGCAGTGCCAGTTTCAATGAGATAAAGCTGACATCCGAGACAACAATCTCAATCTTGCGTTCTTGCAGATGGCTCACATCCAGCACACGGGCATTCAGCCCTTCGAGATTAGTAACGCGCTTGTCACCACGCAATGTCTCATGCAACTGATCATGACCGACATCGACGCAGATCACATGCTCTGCACCGCGCTCCAGCAGCACTTGTGTGAAACCACCGGTGGATGCACCGATATCCAGTGCTGTCTTACCCTCAATCTCAAAACCAAAATGATCGAGCGCAGCCGTCAGTTTCAGCGCCGCACGGGAGACAAAACGGCTCGCCGGATCATCCACTGCCAGTTCGGCCTGAGCCGTCACGATCTGACCGGCTTTCGTGACCACCTGACCATTCACGCGCACGGTGCCACGCGCCACCGCATCGCGGGCACGAGAACGCGAGGCAAACAGCCCGCGCTCCACCAGCGCCTGATCAAGGCGTATCTTATCTTTATTTTCACTCATGCTGCCTCAATGAAGGAGACAACGCCTGAGCGCAAGATGTAATTAGAGCGCACATATCCATAATGACATATGCGCTCTGATATTTTTAAAACAATCCTGTCGGATGGTATCAGGCACGCAATCCGCCGCCCGCCTCACCGGTCAACACATCACGGCCAAGGGCTGCGAAGGCTGCGCGTACAATACCTGCACTATCCAAGCCTGCACCGGCATACATCGCCTCAGGCTTGGCATGATCCAGAAATGCATCCGGCAAAGTCAGCGTGCGAACACGCAGACCGTGATCCAGTGCGCCTTCATTGCTGAGATAATGCAATACATGCGCGCCAAAGCCACCGGCTGCGCCTTCTTCAATTGTCAGCAGCACCTGATGCTCTTTAGCAAGGCGGCGGATCAGATCATGATCCAGCGGTTTGGCAAAACGCGCATCCGCAACAGTAGTGGAAAGACCTGCTGCATCCAGCTCATCAGCAGCAGCTAAGCATTCCTGCAAACGCGTGCCAAAACTCAAAATTGCGATCTTGCTGCCTTCACGAACAATGCGGCCTTTACCGATCTCCAGAACAGTACCACGTTCCGGCAAATCCACCCCCACACCATCTCCGCGCGGATAGCGGAAGGAGATCGGCCCTTCTTCATATTCCGCAGCGGTGCGCACCATATGCACCAGCTCGGCTTCATCCGATGCGGCCATCACCACAAAGCCCGGTAAATTGCTCAGGAAGGCAGTATCAAAACTGCCCGCATGAGTGGCACCATCCGCGCCAACCACACCAGCACGGTCAATCGCAAAGCGCACCGGCAGATGCTGGATCGCCACATCATGCACCACCTGATCATAAGCGCGTTGCAGGAAGGTGGAGTAAATCGCTGCAAATGGCTTCAGCCCTTCAGCAGCCAGACCAGCTGCGAAAGTCACTGCATGTTGCTCGGCCATGCCGACATCGAAAGTCCGTTTCGGAAATGCCTGCCCGAAAAGATTAAGCCCCGTCCCGTCCGGCATTGCAGCAGTGACTGCTACAACTTTTTCGTCATGCCGCGCTTCTTCGATCAGCGCATTGGCAAATACTTTTGTATAACTCGGCGCATTTGCAGGCGGCTTTGACTGCTGACCGGTAATGACATCGAATTTATTGACGCCGTGATATTTATCGGCTGCGGCTTCGGCTGGCGCATAGCCTTTACCTTTTTTGGTCACCACATGCACCAAAACAGGGCCATCAACATTATCACGGATATTGGTCAGCACAGGCAAAAGATGGTCGAGATTATGACCGTCCACAGGACCGACATAATACATACCCAGTTCTTCAAACATTGTGCCGCCAGCCCAGAAACCACGGGCAAACTCTTCCGTTTTACGGGCTTTATCCTGAAAGAATTTTGGCAGTTTCTGGCTGATCTGCTTGGCAACTTCACGCAAGTTTCGATAGGTTGTGCCGGAAACCAGACGCGCCAGATAGGCGCTCATTGCACCGGTCGGCGGCGCAATCGACATATCATTATCATTGAGAATAACGATCAGACGAGCATCCAACGCACCGGCATTATTCATCGCCTCATAGGCCATACCGGCGGACATGGAACCGTCACCGATCACAGCAATGACATTGCGTTTTTCGCCTTTGAGCTCACTTGCCACAGACATGCCAAGACCAGCCGAAATCGAAGTGGACGCATGGCCGGTGCCAAAATCATCATATTCACTTTCAGCCCGCTTTGTGAAACCGGATAGACCGCCCTCCTGACGGATGGTAGGCATACGCTCACGGCGGCCGGTCAGAATTTTATGCGGATAGGTTTGGTGCCCAACATCCCAAATCAGCCGATCATTCGGCGTATCAAACAGATAATGCAGCGCCACGGTCAGTTCGACCACACCAAGACTCGAACCAAGATGGCCACCGGTGCGCGACACAACATCAATCAGATCAGCGCGCAATTCATCCGCCAGTTGCGGCAATTGTGCAGGCGCAAGCTTTCGCAAATCTTCCGGTAAATGCACCTGATCCAGCAACGGTGTGTGCAGCTTGTTATTAAAACCGGTCATCTGGAAAACCTTATTATTCTATGGACAGTTCAGGGCAGACGGAAACATATTTAAAAGGCTTTGTTTCCCATCTGCCGGTCTTTTGCAATCAACTATTTCAAATAGTTATTCAGGAAGCGGAATAAATTCCTCAGCATCCCCCGGAACAATATCAAAGCGGCGGCTACGCCACTCTTCTTTTGCCTGCTCAATACGTTCTTTTGATGATGAAACGAAGTTCCACCAGATATAGCGGCGGCTATCCATCGCCTCACCACCGAAGACCATGATCTGTGCACCTTCAGTCGCAAAATTTTGCGGCACGGCTTCAATCACAATATCATCGCCCTGCCGGAAGGCCAGCAGCTGATTATCGGTAAATATTTCTCCGGCGATACGAACTGCACCGCTCAGGATATAAATCGCCCGCTCTTCCTGCACCGCAGGCAGGTGGAATTTACCGCCCGCCTCAATAAACACATCGGCATAAAGTGTTTCGCTATAAGTCGGCACATTGGACTTCAATCCGTGCATATCGCCAATCATCAGACGCATGCGGAATTCTTTTTCCGCCAGCCACGGCAATTGCTGCACCGTATGATTACTAAATTCCGGCGCCATATTTTCAGAGCGTTCAGGTAAAGCAACCCATGTCTGCACACCAGAGATAGCCAGCGGCGATCCGCGCATTTCTTCCGGCGTGCGTTCTGAGTGCACAATGCCGCGTCCCGCAGTCATCAAATTGACTTCACCGGGATTAATCACCTGCTCGGTGCCCAGACTGTCACGATGACGGATATTGCCGTCCAGAAGATAAGTAACAGTTGAAAGGCCGATATGCGGATGCGGTGCCACATCCAGCGCTTGCCCTGCCCGTAATATAGCAGGCCCCATCCGGTCGAAAAAGATAAATGGCCCGACGAGACGACGCTTGGCGGTCGGCAACGCACGACGCACCTGCAGGCCGCCCACCTCACTGGTACGCGGAATAATTAATGTCTCAATAGCATCAATTGACTGAAGGTCACCGGGAACCGGATCCTGACCAGGAAAAAAACTCACCAAGCAATCCTTTCAGCAAAATCCGACATTAAAAACTTCAATCACCATAACATAAAAAAGAGATGTTCGGAAATTTGCTTCCGGACATCTCATCACAAATCAGTCAGCAACAAAGAGTGCTTATTTCTGGCTGAGCATTTTCAGCAATTGCTGCATATCCGGCACCTGACCATTGGCAGTCAGCTTGTCTACGATACCCGGAAGCGCAGCAGAAAGCTCTGCCAGCAAATCCTGTTCATTGACGCCAGCCTGACGCGCAATGTCAGAAATTGTGTTTTGACCAAGCGCATTGCCAAGCTGATCCGGCTCAATGGCTGCATTATTGCCACCGCCAACCCAGCTTTCAACTTTGTCACCAAGGCCTGCCTGTTTCAGCTGGTCAAGCAGACCACCCAAACCGCCGCTGCCCGCATTTGGCGCAGCTTGTCCGGCCGAACTGCCGCCCAGAACTCCGCCCAGCAAGCCACCCAGAACACCGCCTAAGCCACCAAGGCCACCGGCCTGTGCATTATCCTGCTGATGGTTTGCGGCCTGTCCGCCACCAAGCAGCCCGCCCAGCAGATCACCAAGACCACCACCGGATGGTGCCTGATCGGGCACCTGCGCCTGTGCCTGCTCATTCTCGTCAGATTTGCCGCTAAACATACGCCCAACGAGCAATGCACCCAATGCAATCAGAACCGGTTTGGTCAGGCTGCCGCCCGGTACCGGTTCATTATTTGAAGAGTCACCACCAAAAAGGCCCATTCTATACTTCCTCCAAACCTGCGAAATGCCGGATAATACTCAGCTTTACGTAAAAAGATTATCTTGGCAAGATTGTACCTTGCCAAATATGCATTGATATGGGAGCGTTTTACCGAGTTTCCAGAGCGAAACGTCACATATTTACCGGCAGTTTTTGCTCTGTACTTTATCATTTTAGCATGTTTGCAGTTATAAATCTGCATCTGACTGTAAAATGCTTTTGCGACACGGAGAAACAACAATGTCAGTGATCAGTTGGATTATTCTCGGTCTCATTGCCGGTTTTATCGGCAGCAAAATTGTCAATAAAAGCGGCCAAGGCATGCTGATGGATATTGTCCTCGGCATTGTCGGCGCAGTTATCGGCGGTGTTATCTTCAACTTCTTCGGCGCGGCCGGTGTTACCGGCCTCAATATTTACAGCCTGATTGTTTCGGTTATCGGGGCTGTTGTCGTACTGTTCCTGTATCATGCCATCAGCGGGCAAAAGCAGCTGCGATAAACATAAACGGACACTATCATGCATTGGATTGAGCCATATATCGCCACCTATGGCTCGATTGCGCTGTTTATTATCATCTATTGTGAGAGCTTCGGTGCGCCTGTACCCGGAGAATCTATCCTGATTGCCGCTTCCCTGCTGGCACAGCAAGGCACATTGTCTTTGCCTGTGATGCTTATGGCCGTTTTTCTGGCTGCTATTCTCGGTGACAGCACAGGCTACCTGATCGGCCATTTCGGCGGGCGCAAAGTGCTGTTGCGTTTCGGCCCTTATGTAAAGCTGACGCCGGAAAGGCTGGAGAAGTTTGAAGCGCTGTTTGAAAAATATGGCAGCGGCATTGTTATCACCGCACGGTTTTTCGCTATTCTCCGGCAATTGAACGGTATTATGGCTGGCGCTTTAAAAATGCACTGGCTCAAATTTGTAGCGGCCAATATTATTGGCGCAGCACTCTGGACACTGGTTTGGGGTGCAGGCCCTTATTATTTCAGCGCTTTTTTCCGTTCTCTTTTATAAGTAAATAATCATGATCCGCAGAACCGTTACCGCAGACCACGAAGCCAGCTATCCCGATCCGATCAGTGTCAAGCAAGGCGATGTCCTAAAGCTCACAGGTGAAGATTACAGCGGTTCCAGTTAAGACTGAAACGTTGGAACCGCTGTACTGTTTGTTTTTCGCATTATCCGACGCAAAACCGCTTCGCACTTTTGCTGGAAATGCTCTATAACTGGGACGGGCACTTATGGCTGTGGGCAATCAATGAACAGGGCAAAGCCGGCTGGATTCCTGATACATTGGCCAGCCGCACAGCGGACAGTTGTTTTGCAAAGAAAGATTATTCAGCAATGGAGCTGACCTGTGTGACAGGACAAATGCTGGAGAGTTTTGATATCACCCATGGCTGGGCATGGTGCCGCTCAGAAGATGGCAAAGAAGGCTGGGTACCGCTTAAAAATCTCTCATAATACAACAATGCCTCATCTGTGAGGATGAGGCATGCAAATGAAACCATTTTGAAAAGATTTATTCCGGATCCAACGGCTCGGTGCCGGTTGGCTGACCATCGCGGTTGAGTTTGATTTTCTCAACCTTATCCTCTGCCGATTGCAGCAATTTCTCGCAATGATTTTTCAACGCTTCACCGCGCTCATAAATCAGGATCGATTTTTCCAGAGGCACATCACCGCGTTCCAGATCATCAACAATTGTTTCCAGCTGCTTGAGCGCCTGTTCGAAGCTCATGACAGCAATATCGTCATTGGAAGCTGGTCCGGTGGTGTTCGGCTCGGTCATAATTTATCCTTTCATCAAACGCGTAATATGCGCTGCGGCGGAAAAGGACAAGCCCTGTAAATCATATCCGCCTTCAAGAAAACTGATCAGCCGGTTATTGCAGAACCGGTCGGCACGCTCCATCACCTGCCCCGTTGCCCAATCATAGTCGGCTTCGGTCAAATTAAGTTGAGCTAACGGGTCAAGATAATGACCATCAAAGCCCGCTGAAATCAAGATCAGGTCGGGGCGAAAATTATCCAGAGCCGGTAAAATACGCGAAGAAAACGCTTCACGAAATTCACGGCTGCCGCTATCGGCCAGCAAAGGTGCATTGACGATATTACCGACACCGGTTTCCTTGACCAAGCCCGTGCCGGGATAAAGTTGCGACTGGTGCGTTGAACAAAACAACACATCCTTGTCCGTCTCAAAAATATCCTGCGTGCCGTTACCATGATGCACATCCCAATCAATAATCGCCACGCGTTCCGCACCAAAATGGCTCTGCGCATAGCGGGCAGCTATCGCAGCCGTATTGGTAATGCAAAAACCCATCGCAGTATCAGCCGTTGCATGGTGCCCGGGCGGACGGGCAGCGATGAAAACATTATCCGCCTGCCCGTTAAATACATCTTCCACCGCTGCAAGAGCAGAGCCGGTTGCCGCCAACACGGCATGCCAGCTTTGCGGGCTGACATAAGTATCCTGTCCGACATTCACGATTGGCTGCGCCATGCCTAAGGCTAATTGCTCTTCATCAAGCGGATCGGGAATTTGTGCTTTGATTTTCTTCAGATACGAAGCCGGATGCACGAGACCTAAAGCGCCCTCATCGGCAAATGGTGCCTCCACCTGATCCAGCGCGTAATAATCATAGCCTTCCAGCACACTGAATAAAGCGCGCAAGCGATCCGGACGCTCGGGGTGCCCTGCTGGTGTGAGATGTTCAAGAAAAACCGGATGCGAATAAAGTCTGGTTGCCATAATGCCCTATATCTGCCTGCTATTTCGGGCAGAATAAAGTTACAAGATTTCAGTTTTAAGAATAGTAATACCGAAACCTTCCAAACCGACATAATGGCGCTCTTTGGAAGCCAGCAAGCGGATCGAACTAATCCCCAGATCTTTCAAAATCTGCGCGCCCAGACCAATCTGGCGCCATTCTTCATCACGCGCCTGTGCTTCTTTATGGTCTTCCCTGTCGTGATGCTCCGCATGGCGGCGGGATTGCTCATTTTTACCAACGCCGACAGAACCTTCACGCAGATAAACCAGCACACCACGTTTCTCCGCAGCCATACGCTGCAAAACCTTATCAAGGCCTGACTTGGTGCTGAAAGCATCCGTCAGCACATCTTCACGATGCAGACGCACCGGCACATCCTCGCCATCACGGATATCGCCGAATACCAAAGCGACATGCTGCATCGGCTCCCATGGCAGCTGATAGGTGAAAGCCTGAGCCTGACCGGCGAGTGTCTCCACCTCAGCCTCTCCCATGCGTACAATCAGCGTTTCCTTGCGCTGACGATAGGCAATCAGATCGGCGACTGTGATACGATGCAGGCCATGCTTCTCGGCGAATTCAGTGACCTGAGGCCCGCGCATAACCGTGCCGTCATCATTGACCAGCTCGCAGATCACCCCAACCGGCGGCAAATTGGCCAGCTTGCACAGATCGACAGCCGCTTCCGTATGACCGGAACGCATCAGCACACCGCCTTCACGCGCTACAAGCGGGAAAATATGCCCCGGACGCACAAAATCGGCAGGCCCTGCATTCGGGTTTGCGAGATTACGTACGGTCAGTGTGCGATCATCGGCCGAAATACCGGTTGTTGTACCGTGTTTGTAATCAACGGTAATGGTGAAGGCAGTAGAATGTGGCGCATCATTTTCCGCCACCATTGCTGTCAGGTTAAGGCGCTTAGCTTCTTCCTTCGGCATCGGTGTGCAGACAATGCCGGATGTATGGCGCACGATGAATGCCATTTTCTCCGCTGTGCAATGCACCGCTGCTACAATCAGATCGCCTTCGTTTTCACGCCCGTCATCGTCCATAACAACAACGATTTCGCCACGCTCGAAAGCGCGCAGTGCATCAACAACCTGCTTCTGATTATAGCTCATGCTTCACTCCATAATATTACCGAATGGACATCACATATAACTGCTCTGGCCGCATCATTCTCAAATGCGGCCAGCTTAGATGATAGCTCTCAGACGCGGTGGTCTGGCACAAAGGTTATTAAACGCGGCCAGTCTGACCGCGATGACGCAGATAATGGTCTGCAATGGCGCAAGCCAGCATCGCTTCGCCGATCGGCACGGCACGGATGCCTACACAAGGGTCATGACGGCCTTTGGTCATCACATCCACCTCGTTTTTATCCACATCAATAGAGCGGCGTGTGGTGAGAATGGACGAAGTCGGCTTCACAGCAAAGCGTGCAACAATCGGCGCACCGGTTGCGATACCGCCGAGAATACCACCGGCATTATTCGACAGGAATACCGGATTACCATCCGCATCAACGCGCATTTCATCCGCATTCTGCTCACCGGTCAGCGTTGCAGCTTCAAAACCATTACCGATTTCAACGCCCTTAACGGCAGGGATCGACATCAGATGCGAGGCAATATCCTGATCCAGCTTGGCATAGAGCGGCGCACCGATACCGGCAGGCACACCTTCAGCGACAACTTCAATCACCGCGCCGATAGATGAACCGCTTTTGCGGATACCATCCAGATAGTCTGCAAACAGCTCGACCGAGCCTGCATCCGGCGTGAAGAACGGATTATTATCCACTTCTGCCCAATCCCAGCGGGAGCGGTCAATTTTGTGAATACCCATACCAACCAGTGCTGCACGCACGGTCAGACCCGGTACAACTTTACGGGCAATCGCACCAGCTGCTACACGGGCTGCAGTCTCACGCGCAGAAGAACGGCCGCCACCGCGATAATCACGCAGGCCATATTTCACGTCGTAAGCATAATCCGCATGACCCGGACGATATTGACGAGCAATTTCGCCGTAGTCTTTAGAACGCTGATCGACATTTTCAATCATCATGGAAATCGGTGTGCCGGTGGTGGTCATCACACCATCTTCACTGGTCAGCACACCTGACAATACACGCACCTGATCCGGCTCGCGGCGCTGCGTGGTATATTTTGATTGACCCGGCTTGCGCTTATCAAGATAGGTCTGAATTTCAGCTTCGGTGAATTGAATGCCCGGAGGGCAGCCATCAATAACACAGCCAAGCGCCAGCCCGTGGCTTTCGCCCCAGGTCGTCACGCGGAAAAGATGGCCAAAGCTGTTATGCGACATAGAAAACCCCAAGATTGAACCGGTTCTGTGCGGTTCATTTTAATTTCAGTTTGGTGATCTGTTTCTATTCATCTTTTAAGCAGCGGTCAAACAGCAGATAGGTCGGAAAACAAAAAACGGGCCGATTAAGGTTACTATGCATTACTAAAACCCGTCAGCTGAAACAGTTGCATAAATCCGCGGATATGTTTTAGTCTCCGATAAAAGCGACTTTCGGCACGCAAGCCGTTCAAATGCCATAATTGGCTTGCAATTTTGCGTTCACGATTTCATCAGGCACAAGGATATCTCATGCGTATTTTTGCCATTCTTACATTGCTACTCGCTCCTTTTTTTGCCGGCACCGCTCTGGCCGATGATGCCGAAGGCAAAATCACGACAATCAATGAAGATGCAGAAACCATCACGCTGGATAATGGCAAAGATTAC
This sequence comes from Bacillus subtilis, assembly GCA_021733665.1. Lineage (GTDB taxonomy): Bacteria > Pseudomonadota > Alphaproteobacteria > Rhizobiales > Rhizobiaceae > Pseudochrobactrum. The sequence continues at coordinate 1,035,104 of JAHREI010000001.1, read as the reverse complement.
CGCCTGCCCGGAGAGTTCGACTATAGCGCGATTGAAAAAGGCATGAAGGTTATTGTCACTTATGATCTCGTCGACAATGTACGTTATATCAGCAACATTGATGAAGCCGACGGCTAGAGCATAATTCCTTAAATTTGGATCAGTTTACGCTAAAATTATGCTCTATTTTTAAAGTGTTAGAGCGACCTTTGTGTGCCAAATCTGGCACACGACGCTCTAATCACTCCATCATCAAGGCATAAAAAAAGCGCCGTTTCCGGCGCTTTTTATTTATTCAGATCCACTCAAGGTGATTATTCTCTAGCTTCAGGATTTTATCCTGCGGTACCGGCAGATGCGCTGCATCCTGACCGCTCATACCCTCAACCAGATAAAACAGCGTACGGATACAACCACCATGGGTGACGCAAACCGTCTTGCCCTGAACAGTTTCAAGCCATTGAGCAATACGCTTTGAAAGGCCCATATAGCTTTCAGCCTGCTCTCCCGGTGGCACGAAGTTCCACTTATCACGTTCACGCTGTTGCAAAAGCCCCGCATTACCGACACCGGCAGCTGCGAACTCTTCCATCATATGCCCCTGCCAGTCACCGAAATGTACTTCCATCAACAGAGGATCAGTGCGGTAGGCCAGCGGGTCAAGCCCCATACGGGTACGGATACGCTCCATCGTTTCACGGGTACGGCGCAGAGGACTTGCAACAAAGTCAAATCCTTCTGCTGTTCCGATCAGTGATTTCAGCATATCGCCATTGCGGTCAGCCTGTGAGCGGCCATGGTCATTGATGTCAATGTCCATCTGCCCCTGCACACGCTGCGAGACATTCCAATCTGTCTCGCCATGACGCGAGAAGTAAATGATTTCCCGTGCCATAGTGTTCACCTTAGTCTTTAACGACCGAAATATCCGGCGCATCCACAGCCTTCATACCAATGGTATGATAGCCGCTGTCAACGTGATGCACTTCACCGGTCACAGAACGGGACAGGTCGGAGAGGAAATACAGGCCGGAGTCACCAACTTCATCGATGGTCACAGTACGACGCAGCGGTGCGTTATACTCGTTCCATTTCAGAATATAGCGGAAATCGCCGATACCTGAAGCAGCCAGTGTCTTGATAGGACCAGCGGAAATCGCATTAACGCGGATGTTCTGCGGACCAAGATCAACAGCGAGATATTTAACGCTGGCTTCAAGCGCTGCCTTGGCAACACCCATGACGTTGTAGTTCGGCATAACTTTTTCTGCACCATAATAGGTGAGTGTCAGCATGGAACCGCCGTCAGCCATCAGTTTTTCCGCGCGCTTAGCCAGCGCTGTGAAGGAATAAACCGAGATCAGCATAGTGTTGGTAAAGTTTTCTGCCGATGTATCGACATAACGACCGGTCAGCTCATCCTTATCGGAGAAACCAATGGCGTGAACGAGGAAGTCCAGCTTGCCCCATTCTTTTTCGATCAAAGCAAAAACTGCATCCATGGATGCATCGTCAGTCACATCGCAATGGCCGCAAAGCAGTGCGTCCAACTCAGCAGCGAGCGGCTCAACACGCTTCTTCATTGCATCGCCCTGATAGGTCAAAGCAATCTCAGCACCGGCATCCCGGGCAGCTTTGGCAATACCCCAGGCGATAGAGCGGTTGTTGGCCAGACCCAAGATCAGCCCGCGTTTTCCTTGCAACAAACCGGATTTGGTGGTCATGCACCATACCTCATAAAAATATCATCTGAATAGCTGCCTATCGCATAGCACAGCAGCGGCTTCAAGCAAGGACGGTGATTTTTGTCCTCCGTCCCCTTGAAAGCGGCTGTTTCAATGCAGATATCAGCTGATTGTTTCTATTATGTAACGGTTCTGTCCAAGAATAGAAAGCAGTATTTGCGGGCAGGTTTCCACCCGCAAATCACTTTATTTTGCCTCAAACCAGTTCATTTCCGACTGAAAATGACGGTAACACCTCAATCAGTGCGACCGCTCAGCACCTTAACCGGCACGCGACCGCAACAATGATTCGAGCTCTTCATCACCGTTTTCCGGCAGCATAATCTGGATATGCACGAACAGATCCGCCGTATCGCCGGTTTTGTTCGGCAAACCTTTGCCTTTCAAACGCAGGATCTTGTCCGAGCTTGACCAGGCAGGAATACGCACAGCCACACGGCCATTCAAAGTTTCAATTTCCGCGCGTGAACCCAGCACGGCATCGCTTAGCTGCACCGGCAGATCGAGATGCAGATCTCGGCCATCCAACCGGAAACGCGGATGTTTCCTGAAATTGATTGTCACCAGCGCATCACCGTCAACGGCACCAGGGATTGTTTCCCCCTGCCCTTTGAGGCGAATGGTCTGACCGTCCTCAACATAGGCCGGCAGCTTGATTGACAGTTTTTTGCCATTCGGAAAAACAGCTTCAACTTTTTCAGCACCAGCAGCCTGCTCAAGCGTCACAGAAATAGATGCTTTCAGATCAGGTGCTTTGGACGGAGCGCGGCTACGGGTACGACCGCCACCGGCAAAGCCGCCGCCAAAAATGCTGCTCAGAATATCCTCTGCGCCGTCAAAGCCACCCTGCTGAAAGCCGCCACCTTGTCCGCCGCGACGAAAACCGGCGAAAGGATCGCCCTGCTGGCCGCCATAGCCCTGTCCACCGAAACCATGACCGGCAAAACCGGCAGGCTTGCCTTCCGCATCTATCTCACCACGATCGAACTGGCCGCGTTTATCTTTGTCACCGACGATTTCATAGGCCTGATTAATTTCGGCAAATTTCTCCTGTGCCTTCGGATCATCCTGATTTTGATCGGGGTGATATTTCTTGGCCAGTTTACGAAAAGCAGATTTTATTTCTTCAGGCTTCGCCGTTTTAGCGACGCCCAATACGCTATAGGGATCGCGCATAGTATTCCTTTATCGTTGCGGTGACTGCACAAACGGAATCACCAGTAAATTGTTCCAAATCATAGCGCATCCGGCGCACTTGTCCGCAAAGATTAAATAGCTGATCTGCTTTATGAAAATCGGCAGCGATCTGGGATAAGCTCCGGCATGCTTTTACAATGCAATATGCGCATCAGTGCGCAAATTTTCCAGAGACACGCAACGAAATATTGTAATTACAGCGGTTCCAGTTAAAATTAAATCGTTGGAACCGCTGTAATTGTTTGTTTTTGCGCATTATCCGACGCAAAACCGCTTCGCACTTTTGCTGGAAATGCTATACTTTATGAAAACAGAGAGTTCAGCGCATTTTGCTGACTCAGAGTGGCGCAAAAGAGGTCAGCGCCCATGCACCGCCCTGCGCCATGCAGGCCTGTCCGCGATAAAGTGCGGCACCGTCGAAAGCCTCACGCGAGGTTTCAAACTCACGACACAGACCGGCTTCAGTCTTTTTCTCGGCAACAGTGGTGATGGTACCCTGACTGCCGGTATCGGGATTAGCCCAAGGAATAGGCGTCTTGCCCCATTGGGTAAAATTCAGTGCGGATACGACATTCCGGATCGTATTCTGATCCGACATTTTGCTACTGTCCGTCACTTCTGTGACAGGCTGTTTATTCACTGAACCGGTAATCGTGCTTTTATCAGGGACCGCTTTTTCAAGATCAAAACCGGACATGGCACAACCGGAAAGCAGCGCAACAGCTCCAAAAACCACCAGAAATCGGCGTGAAACACCTTGCATGGACTGCAAGAAGTGATTTTTCCATAATTCTGTTGTCGTCTTTGTGACTGGCAAATGATCGTCCTGACCGGATGGGAGCGGGATTATCGTATAAGATGATCCCCTATTAATGTAAATCAGACATTTGTTATGAACCAACCCGCGTTAACAAGCAGTGAGTTTGCAGGGTAAACAAATCATTACCCGGCGTCAAAGGCTCCGGCCTGCTGTTTTCACAGCAATTCAAAATGCTGATAACAAGATTATTCCCGCACAACGCTTTCTTGTATTTTTCCTGATTATTTCTTGATCTGGCACCCCATACTCACTGCCGCTCTGGGCCGGTTTTTGAAAAAATATTCAGTTTACGGGACTTCACAAGTACAGACAGCCATGTAAGGTATGCGCGTTATAATTACGGCGCAGCCTAGAGCATGTCGCGCTCAAATGAATTCATTTGAGCTACAGCGAACATGCGACAATTAAAAAATCTAGAGCGAGCACTGCGATTCAACATGAACGTAAACCGCTCTAGCAGCGCCTTCGCCGAACCGCCAAAGCTTTCTGCTTTGATACTTTAAGTGAACAGACCGATATGACAACATCCGCTGACGATTTCACCACTGCAACCGAACCTTTCCGCCTGTTTGCAGAATGGATGCAGGATGCAACCAAATCCGAACCAAACGACCCGAATGCCGTAGCTGTTGCCACAGTGGACGAAAGTGGTCTGCCGAATGTCCGTATGGTTCTGCTGAAAGATTTCGACGAACACGGCTTTGTTTTCTATACCAATTATGAAAGCCAAAAGGGTCAGGAAATCCTGTCCGCCGGCAAAGCAGCCATGTGCTTTCACTGGAAATCTCTGCGCCGCCAAATCCGTGTACGCGGCCCTGTCGAACAGGTAACAGCCGAAGAAGCTGATGCCTATTACCAGTCGCGTCCGCGCGGCAGCCGCATTGGCGCATGGGCATCAAAGCAGTCCCGCCCGCTCGAAAGCCGCTTCGCACTGGAAAAAGCAGTTGCAGAATATACCGCGCGATTTGCAATCGGTGAAATTCCGCGTCCTGAATATTGGTCAGGCTTCCGTATCAAGCCGACTTACATCGAGTTCTGGCATGACCGTCCGTTCCGCCTGCATGATCGTTTGATCTTCAAGCGCGACACACCGGAAGGCGATTGGACAACTCAGAAATTCTATCCGTAAATAACAAAAAAGCCGCGTCTGAGACGCGGCTTTTTTATTTACAGCAATGAACAGATTCAAACCACCGGCTTGATCACAACCCACAAAGAGCCAAGTACCAAACCGGCGAAAATCAGCCAGCCGACAATATTGTTGGAACGGAACAGACGAAGGCACTGCTCCGGATTATCAATATCCAGTACAATAATCTGGCGATACAGATGCACGCCGGCGGCCAGCAAGCCAGCGAGTGCAGGCATCGGCACTTCAGCCGAAGCAAAAGCCCATGCAAAACAAATCAATGCACCGCCATAGAGCAGCATCAGTGCCAGCTTGGTTTTCTCACCGAACAAACGTGCTGTTGAGCGCACGCCGACCAGCGCATCATCTTCTTTATCCTGATGTGCGTAGATTGTGTCATAGCCAATCGTCCACATGATCGCACCAACATAGAGCAGCACCGGTGCCAGTGATAAAGAACCGGCCTGTGCCGACCATGCAACCAGCGCGCCCCATGAAAAGGCCATACCCAGCACCAGCTGCGGCCAGTCGGTGATGCGTTTCATGAACGGATAGGCTGCAACAATCACCAGAGAAGCAAAGCTCAAAGCTACGGTAAACCAGTTGAATTGCAGTACCACCGCAAGCCCGACCAAACATTGCAGAGCTAAAAACAGCCATGCCTGTTTGCGGCTGACCTGACCGGATGGCAGCGGGCGGGAACGCGTGCGCGCAACTTTATCGTCAATATCCTGATCAGCCAGATCGTTTAGCGTGCAGCCTGCACCGCGCATGGCAATGGCACCAACCAGAAACAGCGCCATATGCCAGAGCGATGGCAAAACCGTCCAGACATCGTCGCCTGCTTTGGCACCAGCGCTCGCCATCATGGCCGCCGACCACAGGCATGGCCAGAGCAGCAATTGCCAGCCAATCGGGCGATCCCAACGGGCGAGCTGCGCATAAGGCCACAGGCTCGGCGGCAACAAACGATAGACCCAATGGCCGGACGGAGCGTCCATAACTTTGCCTGTTTGGCCGCGCGCCTGAATCTGAACCATTTTATGCAAACCTTTCGCAGTTGCATTCTTATAAATGCTTTCAAATTCTCTAACGATTTCGTAAAGGAGGAGCAAGCCTGAAGCACATCCAAGCCTGAAGTACATCATGGAGAAATGCCTGTGACCACGTCTTCCTCAGAAGCTCTTAAAGTTCTGCTCATCGGCTCCGGTGGCCGCGAACACGCTCTTAGCTGGAAACTGGCAGCCTCCCCGCTGCTCGGCACACTCTACTGCACACCGGGCAATCCGGGCATTGCAGATCATGCCACACTGATTGATCTCGACATTGATGATCATGATGCCGTGATTGCCTTCTGCCACAGCTTCGAGATCGATCTGGTTGTTGTCGGCCCTGAAGCACCACTTGTTGCCGGTATTACCGACCCGTTGCTGAAAGCAGGCATTAAAGTATTCGGCCCTTCACAGGCCGCCGCCCAGCTTGAAGGCTCCAAAGGCTTTACCAAAGACCTTTGCGCCCGTTTTGATATTCCGACCGGCAGCTATGGCCGCTTCAACAATGCCCCGAAGGCCAAAGCCTATATCCGCGAACAGGGTGCGCCGATTGTCGTTAAAGCCGACGGTCTGGCTGCTGGCAAAGGCGTGGTTGTTGCCATGACTTTGGAAGAAGCGCTGGATGCGGTAGATGCCTGTTTTGAAGGCCATTTCGGTGATGCCGGTGCCGAGGTTGTGGTTGAAGAGTTTCTCGACGGTGAAGAAGCCAGCTTCTTCTGCATTTGTGACGGCACAACAGCTTTGCCTTTCGGCAGCGCGCAGGATCATAAGCGCGTTGGTGACGGCGATACCGGCGCCAATACCGGCGGCATGGGTGCTTATTCCCCTGCCCCGATCATGGATGAAGCCATGACGGAACGCGTGATGAAGGAACTGATTGAACCAACCATGCGCGGCATGGCTGAAATCGGCGCACCTTTCAGCGGCGTGTTGTTTGCAGGTCTGATGATCAGCAAAGATGGTCCGAAGCTCATCGAATATAATACACGCTTCGGCGACCCTGAATGTCAGGTGCTGATGACCCGCCTCAAAGACGACCTGCTGGTGATTATGCTGGCAGCTGCCAATAATATGCTGAACCAGCTTTCAACCCGCTGGAGTGATGAGGCTGCACTCACCGTTGTTATGGCAGCAGAGGGATATCCGGCATCTCCGCGCAAAGGCACAGTCATCAAAGGTGTGGAAGACGCCGATGCTCTGCCGGACGTGAAAGTTTTCCATGCTGGCACCGTGCACAAGGACGGCGATTTGCTGGCGAATGGCGGACGCGTTCTCAATGTTACTGCCACCGGCAAGACAGTTTCCGAGGCACAGGCAAAAGCCTATCAGGCGGTTTCCAAAATCGACTGGCCAGAAGGGTTCTGCCGTAAAGACATCGGCTGGCGCGCCGTTGAGCGTGAGAAAACAGCCCAATAATCCCTTTTTAGAGCCCGCCTTTAGAACCCATCCCATTGGCGGGTTTTTTCTTATTTGCACGCTCAGAGAATTTATTGACGTTTACGTAATAAGCCGATACCAATAATCGTTAAGGAGAACTGTGGCTGCATTCTTTCACGCGAATGCGCCAAACGGAGGAAGCAGATGTATCGCGCACCACTGAATCAGATCAGCCAGACACTCAATCAGGTTGCAGGCCTGCCGGAGCTTTTGAAAACAGAGCTTTTCTCTGAGCTTTCACCGGATATAGTCGATGCGATTTTGCAGGAAGCTGCCAAATTCAGTGAGACACGTATCACACCGCTACGCACCAAAGGCGACCAGCAAGGCGCAACCCTTAAAGATGCACAGGTCACAACGACAGAGGGTTGGAAGGCACTCTATAAAGACTGGACGGAGGGCGGCTGGAACGCTCTGACCGGTGATCCCGCCTATGGTGGTCAGGGACTACCAACCTTACTTTCGGTTGCTGTTGCGGAAATGTGGAATTCCGGTTCACTCGGTTTTGCCATTGCCTCCACCCTGACCATGGGGTCAGTGGAAGCACTGGAGCACCATGCCAGCGATGCGCTGAAAAATATCTATCTTCAAAAGCTGATTTCCGGCGAATGGTCGGGCACCATGAACCTCACCGAACCGCAAGCCGGTTCAGATCTTGGTGCGTTGCGCAGCCGCGCTGAACGGGCAGATGACGGCAGCTACCGGATTTTCGGGCAGAAAATTTTCATCACCTATGGTGAACATGATCTGACCGACAATATCGTGCATCTGGTACTGGCACGTCTGCCCGATGCACCGGCAGGCACCAAGGGAATTTCACTGTTTCTGGTGCCAAAATATCTGGTCAATGAAGACGGCTCGCTTGGCGCACGCAATGATGTGTTCTGCGCAGGGCTGGAAGAAAAACTCGGTCTTCACGCTTCACCAACCTGCACCATGATTTATGGTGACGGCTTTGGTGATACAGGTGAAAAAGGCGCTGTCGGCTATCTGATCGGTGAAGAGCACAAGGGCCTCGCCTGCATGTTCACCATGATGAACAATGCCCGCCTGCTGGTCGGCATTCAGGGTGTGGCTGTAGCGGAAGCCGCCTATCAAAAAGCCCGCGCCTATGCATCCGAGCGCCGTCAGGGACGCTCTTTAAGCGCGGCCAAGGGCACCGAGATGAGCCCGATCATCGAGCATCCGGATGTAGCGCGCATGTTGCTGACCATGAAGGGACTGACACAAGCCTCGCGCTCGATATGCTACGCGACTGCGCAGGCACTCGATATGGCAAAGGCCGATCCTGTCAATGGCACATTCTGGGCAAACCGCGCCAGCCTGCTGACCCCGCTCGCAAAGGCCTTCTCTACCGATAGCGGTGTGGATGTCGCCTCTCTCGGCGTTCAGGTACACGGCGGCATGGGTTATATCGAAGAAACCGGCGCTGCCCAATTGCTGCGCGATGCCCGCATTCTCCCAATTTATGAAGGCACCAACGGTATTCAGGCCATAGATCTGGTGATGCGTAAACTACCATTGGAAAATGGCGGGCATATTCATGGTTTGCTGCAGGAATTGCGGCACATTGCCGAACAGGCAAAGGCATCGGATACACTCAAGGCTATCACACCGCAGTTTGAAACCGCATTGGACACAGCGGAAGAAACCACCCGCTTTCTGCAAGACTGTATTGTGAAAGGCGACAGCGAGACCGCACTTTGCGGTGCCACCGCCTATCAGCGTCTGCTGTCTCTCACAGTTGGCGCGCTTTATCTGGCCAAAGCCGGATTGCATGACGGGAATTCAGCCGCACTGGCAGCCTTCTTCGCACAAAATACTTTGCAGGAAACCGCAGGGCTGAAACAGAGCATTCTCAATGGTGCAACCAGCCTGACACAGGCAACCAAGCTTCTGCAGGATATTTGACAATGAGCGAATTTATTAAAACAGAACGCCACGATGCCGTGCAGATTATCCGTATGAACCGTCCGGATAAGAAGAACGCCATCACCCGTGATATGTATCACGGCATTGCCGAGGCTTTGAGACAGGCAGACAATGATGACAGTATCCGCGTCAATGTGCTGCTCGGCCTGCCCGGCGCCTTCTCTGCCGGTAATGATATGCAGGATTTCATGACGGCGGCTGTATCTCAAGGCAGTCTCGGTGGCGAAATTGTCGACTTCCTGCACACATTATCCCAATCCCGCAAACCTCTGATTTCCGGCGTTGATGGTCTGGCGATTGGCGTCGGCACGACGCTAAATCTGCATTGCGACCTGACCTTTGCCACGCCGCGCTCCGTTTTCCACACCCCGTTTGTCGATCTCGGGCTGGTACCGGAGGCAGGTTCAACACTGCTTGCTCCCGGAATCATGGGGCATCAGCGTGCCTTTGCTCTGCTGGCAATGGGTGAAGCTATGAGTGCTGAACAGGCGCTTGAAGCTGGTATTGTCTGGCGTATCGTCGCGGAGGATGCGCTGGAATCAGAAGTGCTGAACGCTGCGCAAAAGCTGGCGGCACGCCCGCCAACGGCTCTGCAACTGACCCGCGAACTCATGAAAAGCCAGCCTGAACCGCTGAATGCCCGCATTGACCGTGAAGCACAGATTTTCGCAGACCGTCTGAAATCTGCGGAAGCTGCACAGGCTGTCGGCGCATTCCTCTCCCGCAGGAAGTGAATAAAAAAGACCGTATATCCGGCGGGATATACGGTCTTTGCATGTTCTGTGACTGGAGATCACATATTCAATTCGCAGTTTCGCGTAATATTCTTAATTTTTATACCTGCAACGCCATGACGGCCATTCACATTCCCGCGAGCAATAATTTCAGTCTTTTCACACGCGAGTAATGATCTCTGGTTTCTTTTTAAACGCGAACAATGATCTCCGGTTTATTAAACACGTGAGATAATCTCACGGCCGGAAATCTTCAAAGTCACGCCCAGTGAACCGGTTTTACGACGCGCCAGAAAACGCGGGCGACGACGGCGCTGTTCCTGTCCCTGACGGCGCTCTGTACTGGCCGATGCAGTTACGCCACCGATTGTGTCATGCACAGGACGCGCAACACCATCAGCTTCAACCAGCAACATCGGCAATTTGTAGGCATTTGCCCATGCATGCCAATCCGCAGCCACATCATCCAGATCATGTGCAACCAGCAGCGGCACAGACATTTGCGGATCTTCGTGCATCAGTTCCAGCGTCACAGTAATCAGACCGTGCTCGTCCTCAACTGCACGTGCTGTCACGCCCAGAAATACATGCGCAGGCAGCGCCACAGACATTGGCAGGCCGCTCGATGGCAGAACACGTCGCAGCACTGCGCCACGTTCATTGATCGTGAAGGTCACATCTTCCTGCTCGCCCGTTGAAGCATAAGAAATGCTCTGCGGGAACTGCGAAGGATCGAGACGAATCTCTCTGCTCGCCCAAACTGGTTTGTCCTGTTTTTCCAGCATCTGGTTCATCGTTTTCTTGCCCTGTACCTTCTGAGAACCGCTGTTATTGTTTTACTGTCGGTTCTTTTTTCTATCGGACCTTTGTGGTCTCGTTGGATGCAAGAATAGCGTACAGAGCTCCCAATCTGCTTAAATGACAGGGTTAATGCTTCTGTCTTTGGCAAAATGGTTTACAGATTCCAACCACAGTTAAGACTTCAGCAAGGGCCGTAAACACAGCTTAACCCTGTGAAACCGGTAAATATTTATGATTTTTAACAAGAGCTAAATAAACAGAGCCTGCTGTACCTTTTCAGCGCCTTTTTTCATAGTTAAAGGCGTTTAGTTCTGAATATTCTCTGAATTTCACTATAGCCCAGCAACCAGTTGTTAAGGCTGCGCCTGTGGACATTAAATCCGCATTAAACACGCTTGTTGCGTATCAATCTTTTGCTAACCGCAATTTTTCAGCTCAAAATGTGGATATTTACCGCTCGTTTATGATGAGCGGTGTGTAACCCGGCCTCTTTTTAACAATTGAGCCGCCGCTTCTTAACGAAACGGCGGCTCAATGTTTAAATTTTAACAAGGCTCAGCTCAAAGCAGCTTGTCCGGGTTCATAATATTCTTCGGATCAAAAGCCTGCTTAATCCGGCGCATCAGTTCCAGCGCCAGCGGCTGTTTAAAAGCACGCAGTTCTTCACGCTTCAACGCGCCGATACCGTGTTCTGCGGAAATGGAGCCATTATAGCGCATGACAATCGTATGGATGCGATGGTTCAACTCGTGCCAGCGCGCCAGAAAAGCCTGTTTATCCGCACCGACCGGCTGCGAAACATTATAATGCAGATTGCCGTCGCCGATATGGCCGAAACAAACCACACGTGCAGACGGGATCATCTCTTCAACTGCAATCGCCGCTTCTGCAATGAAAGCAGGGATGGAGGCAACAGGCACCGAGATATCGTGTTTGATAGAGCCACCTTCCGGCTTCTGCGCCGGAGACATCTCCTCACGCATTTTCCAGAACAGATCAGCCTGCGCACCATTTTGTGCAATGGCGGCATCCTGCACCAGTCCATTCTCGAAACCTTCACTCAGGATGGCTTCCAGCATTTCCTGCGCATCTGTTTCGGAACGGGCAGAGGAAATCTCGGCCAGCACATACCAAGGATAGGTATTTTCCAGCGGGTCACGCGCTTCTGCAATATGGCGCAGAATAAATTCCATGCCGATGCGCGGCATGAGTTCAAAGCCGGTCAGCGCCTGCCCTGCCTGATCAGTTGCCAAACGGAAAAGCTGCACCACATTTTCCGGCGACTGCAATCCGACATAGGCGACTGCCTTGCCTTTCGGCTGCGGATGAATTTTCAACACCGCCGCAGTGATAACACCAAGCGTGCCTTCCGCACCGATAAACAGATCACGCAAATCATAGCCGGTATTATCTTTTTTCACGCGACGCAGATCATTCAACACCTGTCCGTCGGGCAAAACCACTTCAAGTCCAAGGCATAATTCGCGCATATTGCCATAGGCAAGCACAGCCGTGCCGCCCGCATTAGAAGAGAGATTGCCGCCAATCTGACAGGAACCCTCTGCCCCTAAAGACAACGGAAACAGCCGTCCTGCATCCTGCACAGCTTCTTGCAAATTTTGCAGGATAACACCGGCTTCGACCGTGACGAGATTGCCGGTCGTGTCAATATTGCGGATTTGATTGAGCCGCGACAGTGAGAGAATGATCGCCCGTCCGCTGGTATCCGGCTGTTGTGCGCCGACAAGTCCGGTATTGCCGCCCTGCGGCACCACAGGTGTTGCTGTCTCATAGGCCAGCTTCATAATGGCCGAGACTTCATCCACCGTTGCAGGGCGCAGAACCAAAGCAGCGCGACCATGAAACAGCTCTCGCGGTTCGCTCAAATAAGAAATTTGATCGGCCGGATCGCGCAGCGCGTTTTTCTCGCCGACAATTGCCGTAAAACGCGCAATCAAATCATCTGACATTGTCATCATCTGTTTCCGCCCAAGCTCAGTTAATCACGCGGTGCAGCAGCCCAAATTCAACTAATCGCGCGGCGCAGCCGCGCGGGATAGGCGATCATTAATTGCCTCGCCCAGACCATGATGCGGCACCGGTTCAACGACAATCGTCTTTGCACCTGCTGCATCCAGCCGCTTCATATAATCGAACAAATGCACGGCAGCCTCGTGGAGATCACCGGAAGGGCTTAAATTCAACGTCGCAACGGCTTTATCCGCGCCCGATGCGCGCTGCGCTCCAAAAGCCAGCAGTGCTTCCCCGTCACGAACTTCCGAGATATTCAACCGCATCGCGGCATCCGGTGCATAATGTGACGCCATCATTCCCGGTGCCTGAATAGCCGCACGCTGATCCAGACGATGCAGCGGCTCACCAATAAAAGCCTCAATCTCTTCTGCCGCCAATCCGCCCGGACGCAGTAGGAAAGCCTGACCATTTTCAATTTTAACAATGGTGGATTCCAACCCGACAACACAGGCACCGCCATCAACAATCAGCTCGAGCTTCGCGCCCAGATCATCCTGCACGGCCTGTGCCGAAGTGGCGCTGATGCGGCCGGAGCTGTTGGCGCTCGGTGCCGCCAGCGGACGATCAAGCGCGGTAATGATTTCAGCAATCGGCCCGCGTGGCATACGAATGGCCAGCGTTGTCAAACCCGCAGTTACCAGCGGATGAATTGCAGCGCCTTCACGCAGAGGTAATACCAGTGTCAGCGGACCCGGCCAGAATTTTTCTGCCAGTTTGCGGGAGATATCATCAAACACCACATAGCGCTCAGCCATCTCAAGCGTCGCCATATGGGCAATCAACGGGTTGAAATGCGGGCGGCCTTTGGCAGAGAAAATACCGGCAACCGCACTGCCATTGGTGGCATCTGCCGCCAGACCATAAACAGTCTCTGTCGGCAAAGCTGCAAGTTTGCCTGCGCCCAATACCTCAGCAGCAATTTGTAAATCGGACGGCTCTGTACTGATAATTTGCGCCATTCCGTTTCTCTCCTGCATATTTCTACGAAAAAGCCCTGCCGAAGTCTTTTCTGCGGCAGGGCTTTATTTTGAGTGCCATATGATTAGAGCGCTTCCAACTCATATAGAAGGGTAAAACCGCTCTAACTCTTTTGTTCAACGCGTCTCTTATCCGAAAACCGCTTTGCACTTTTCGGGATACGCTTTAGCGTTTTTTCTTTGCGCGGCTGGCAAAAGGATTGTCCGAAGTGCGCAGTGACAAGCGGATCGGCACACCCGGCATTTCGAATGTATCACGCAGACCATTGATCAGATAACGCACATAGGATTGCGGCATCACATCAGGGCGCGAGCACGACACCATGAAACCCGGCGGACGAGTCTTAACCTGTGTCATATATTTGACTTTAAGACGACGGCCAGCCACTGCCGGTGGCGGGTGATGAGTGATCACGCCTTCGAGCCAGCGGTTCAGACGGCCTGTGGAGATGCGCGTATTCCAGATACGGTGCGTCATTTCCACATTTTCCATCAGCTTATCAATGCCGTGGCCGGTCTCACCGGAGATCGGTACAGCGCGGATACCACGTACCTGCGGCAGCAAACGCTCAGTCTTTTCACGCAGATCAGCCAGCAAAGCCTGACGATCTTCGATCAGATCCCATTTATTGAAAGCAATAATCGGCGCACGACCTTCACGGATAATCAGATCAATGATCTGCAGATCCTGCTTCTCAAAAGGAATGGTTGCATCAAGAACAATGATCACGACTTCCGCAAAACGGATCGCACGCAGACCATCGGCAACGGAGAGCTTTTCCAGCTTTTCCTGCACACGTGCTTTGCGACGCAGACCGGCTGTATCAAACAGCTTCACTTCACGGCCACGCCATTCCCATTCAACGGAAATCGAGTCGCGGGTAATACCGGCTTCAGGGCCTGTCAGCAGGCGATCCTGACCGAGCATGGTATTAATCATCGTGGATTTACCGGCATTCGGACGGCCGACAATCGCAATGCGCAGTGGCTTGCTCGCGTCATATTCAGGAATGATTTCCTCATCCTCATCGCTGACGTCTTCACCAACCAGTGCGCCGATTTTTTCCTGAGTAAATTCTTCTTCGGCTTTTTCTTCCGCGAAGGCTTTTTCTTTGCCGATCACTTCCACAATCGCATCGCGCAGATCAGGCAGACCCTGACCATGTTCAGCTGAGATCGGGCAAGGCTCGCCGAGACCCAAACGATAGGCATCATAGAGACCGGCATCGGCGCCACGGGCTTCGGATTTATTAGCCACCAGTACAATCGGTTTGTTGAACTTGCGCACCAGCTGCGCGAATTCAATATCCGTCGGTGTCAGACCGGCTTTGGCATCAATAACGAACAGAACCGCATCAGCCTCGTCGATCGCGGCTTCAGTCTGCGCGCGCATACGACCTTCCAGCGTACCGGCTTCGGCAATTTCCAGACCAGCAGTGTCAATCACTTTGAAATGCAGATCATAGAGCTTGCCGTCGTGAATACGACGGTCACGGGTAACACCCGGCGTATCATCGACCAGCGCCAGTTTGCGCCCGACAATGCGGTTAAACAGTGTGGACTTACCGACATTCGGACGTCCGATAATTGCGAGTGTAAAGCTCATTCAGCTTATTTTTCCGTCTTATAGAGCAGTCTCCTGAAAGCGAAGATTGCTCTATCTTTTTGTTGTATGCGTTTCAGAATGAAACGTCTTATTTCTTTGCGGCAGCCTCAGTGCTGCGCATCAGATCGAGCATTGTATTAGCACGCTGACGAATATTGGCAGGAATTGCCGCATCGTCTGCATTCTGCTGGAACAGTTTAACCGCATCATCTGTACGACCGGCTTTATAAGCAGCCAGACCCAGCACTTCACGGGCAGAACCGCGCATCGGATTGCCGTCTGCGCTCAGTGTTTCAGCGCGTTTGGCAACATCGTCATAAGAACCGGTATCAACCAGAATATAGGCCGCACGCAGCTTTGCAACATCGCGCAATGCAACAGGCGCTTTATTATCTGCCGCAACAGCATCAAAAGCACTGACCGCACCAGCCATATCTTTTTTCTGCTCCAGCAAAGTGGCCGAGCGCAGCTGCGCCAGCAGCGGATAAGAACCGGCACCTTCGGTTTCCAGTGTCTTCAGCGCGCTCAGGGCTTCGTCAGTTTTGTTCTCACCGGCCAGCTCAAGCGCTGCCAGAAACTGGTCACCCGATACGGCGGCTTTGCTTTCACGCCAATATTCATAACCGACATAACCCGCTGTACCGATAACAATTGCCACCGCGCCGCCGATCAAAATCGGACCAAAACGCCGCCATACAGCGCGCATCTGTTCCGAGCGGAGCTCTTCGTTGACTTCGCGGATAAAGCTGTCGTCTGTCATGGATACCCTGTGAAACCCTGTAACAAAATTGATTATGCATCAGCAAACAGACAGCCTATGCTGACCATTTATTGAAAACACCTATCCGGCTTTTAGTCGGAATCGGCGACAGATGGTAGCCCCGATTGTGATTTCCTGCATAATTCCTTAATCCGGTACCAAAACTGCAGATTTATTCAGGTAATATGCCTGTGCTTTGCCACATTTCATCCTTAACAATTCTGCTCTCACCTTCTTGCTGTCATGATATGAGCCTGTCTTTATGCAAAAACTTATTGCCGCCGGTTTTGCCGCTTCCCTGTGCTTTGCAACAATAGCGCAGGCTATGCCGGATATGGCAGCAACACCGCCGCAAAAAACAGAGACACCTGACAGTCGCCCGAAACAGGTAGTGATCATCTCGTTTGACGGTGCGCATGATAACAAGCTGTGGCAGCGCAGCCGCGCCCTGGGGCAGGAAACCGGCGCACGTTTTACCTATTTCCTCTCCTGCGTGTTTTATCTGGAACGTGCCGACCGCACACAGTATCAGCCGCCGCGTATGAAAGCAGGCCGTTCCAATGTCGGCTTTGCGCAGGATAAAGCAGAAATTGCCACCCGTCTCGATCAGGTATGGAAAGCCAATCTGGAAGGCCATGAAATTGCCAGCCACGGCTGCGGCCACTTCGACGGGAAGGACTGGACAGCAAAAGAATGGGCGCAAGAAATTCAGGCATTCCGCAATATTGTCGGCAATGCCTGGAAAGCCAATAAAATCGACGGCGAACCGGAAGGCTGGAAAGATCTCGTTTACAACAAGATCACCGGCTTTCGTGCACCCTATCTCTCTGATGACAAGCCGGTGCAGACAGCGTTGCGCGACAGCGGCTACGCCTATCAGGCCAGCGGTGTGACGTCAGGGCCTGAACTGCCGAAAAACTTCGCCGGATTAAAAAGCTTTGGCCTGCCGCTGATACCGGAAGGTCCTTCCGCACGACCGGTCATTGCCATGGATTATAATCTCTATGTGCGTCATTCAGGCGGCAAAGAAAAACCGGAACAGGCAGCGCAATTTGAACAGCGCAGCTATGATGCCTTTATGAATGCTTTCAACAAGCAATATAACGGCCAGCGTATTCCGCTACAAATGGGCTTCCACTTTGTCCTGATGAATAATGGCGCCTATTGGAATGCACTGGAGCGCTTTGCCCGCGATGTCTGCAAGCGCGATGACGTGCGCTGCGTCAGCTATCATGATTATCTGGCAGAACCTGAGCTGAACAAACGGCCAGCTGCACTTTAGGCTCTGAACTAAAAGCCACATACCGGGCTGCAAATGGTAATTTCTGCGCTTCCGGTACTCACGTACCAATAAGTACGCTGCGTTCCGGTTCTCGAAATCACCATTTTCGCCACAGTCTGAGACTTTTCCTTTCAGACCTTCGCCTGTGCTCAATAAAATTCAGGCAAAAAACTCAGTATAAATTTCTGGCTTGAAACCGGTCAGCAATTTGCCGTCCTTGTCCAGCACTGGGCGTTTGATCATCGACAGATTGCCGAGCATCAGTTCAATGGCTTTGGCTTCTGTCAGATCCTGCTTCTGGGCATCATCAAGTTTGCGGAATGTCTGGCCTGCACGATTGATCACACTTTCCCAGCCCAGTGTCTTGCACCAGCTTTCCAGCTTGGCACGATCCAGACCAACCTTCTTATAATCATGGAAATCGAACGCGATATTCTGCGCGCTCAGCCAGTCCTGCGCCTTACGCATCGTGTCACAATTTTTAATGCCGTAAATGGTTACAGTCACGTCCATTCCTCTCTGGTGTATATTGCCTATTTCAATGTCTGCGCCGGATGATCATGCTCGTGTCCACACTGGCTGTGATCTTCAAGAATCTGGATCACCCTGCATTCACATAATCGTCCATGGTCGCACTCAGTCACCATGCGGCGCAATTCATCGCGCAAGGCTGACAGGCGCTCAATACGGTCTTCAATCTCATCGAGGTGACGCCGCGCAATCGAATCTGCCTCATGACAAGAGGCATTAGGCGTCTCGGTCATCGCCAGCAATTCGCGGATATCGTTGATCTCAAAACCAAGATCGCGCGCGTGGCGGATAAATGACAGGCGCTTGATATCTTCCGCGCCATATTCACGCCGCTGATTCTCCGTGCGTTCCGGCTCACGGATCAGGCCGATTTGCTCATAAAAACGGATAGTTGGCACTTTCACACCGCTGCGTGCCGCAACTTTGCCGATCGTATAGCCTTTTTTGTCCATTTTTGCGCTTGCTCCTATAGCCACTAGAGCATTTAGGGTGTTTCTCAAAAGATGCAAGAGAAAAGGAAATTGGAGATGTCCGGTCCCGTCCGTCAGGATAAATTCCGCGTCGAAGGCATGGATTGCGCCTCCTGCGCCATGAAGATTGACACCGCTGTGCGCCGCCTCGGCAAACAGATCAGCGACGTCAATGTTTCGGTCACCAAAGGCACCATGACTGTAACCCATAATGGTGTTGAAGCCGATGCCATTACCGGCCAGCTGAAAAAACTCGGCTATAAATCCAGCTATATGGGTGCCAATCAGGGCGCTGCTGTTGCAGAGCCGGAAACCAAAACGCATGTCTGCTCCGGCGATCATGACCACGATCATAGCCACCATAATCATGATCACGCTGGACATGACCACAGCGAACACGATCACAGCGCACATGATCATAAAAGCCATAGTCACAATCATGCACATGGGCAGAAGCAGGAAAAGGTCAAAGAGACCTCACCGCTGCACATGCATGACCACGGCACTGATGAAGACAATAAGCCATGGTGGCAGCAGGGTAAAGCCAAGCTGACCATTGCGGCAGGCGCTGCATTGGTTGCAGCCTATATTATCGGCCATTTTGTGCCGCAATATGACCTCTATATTTTCTCCGCAGCGATGCTGGTGGGGCTGGTGCCGATTGCCCGCCGTGCTTTGGCCGGTGCCCGTTTCGGCACGCCCTTCTCTATTGAAACACTGATGACCGTTGCCGCTGTCGGCGCGCTGTTTATCGGTGCTGTGGAAGAAGCCGCAATGGTTGTCTTCCTGTTCCTGATCGGTGAGCTTCTCGAAGGTGTGGCGGCACGACGTGCCCGCAATTCCATTCGCGGTCTTGCCGATCTGGTACCAAAAACTGCCCGCGTCGAAAAAGACGGTCAGATTATCGAACAGGATGCGGCAAGCGTTGCCCTCGGTGCGATTATTATGGTGCGTCCGGGTGACCGGATTGCAGCGGATGGAGAAGTGATCAGCGGCAACAGTGCGGTTGATGAAGCCCCTGTAACCGGTGAAAGCACGCCTAAGAATAAAGAACCGGGCGATAAGGTTTTTGCCGGTACGATCAATGCTGATGCTGTGCTGCGCGTTAAAGTCACTGCCACTGCGCAGAACAATACCATTGCCCGCATTATCTCGCAGGTTGAGGAAGCTCAGGAATCCAAAGCCCCGACCGAACGCTTTATCGACCGGTTCTCGGTCTGGTATACCCCTGCAGTCATGGTTCTTGCTGCTTTGGTGGCAATCGTTCCGCCGCTTGTTGCCGGTGGCGACTGGAATGAATGGGTCTATAAAGGTCTTGCCATTCTGCTGATCGGCTGTCCTTGTGCTCTGGTTATTTCCACCCCTGCGGCTATTGCTGCCAGTCTCTCCTCCGGTGCCCGCCGCGGCCTGCTGATGAAGGGTGGTGCAGTGCTGGAAAGTGCCGGTCACGTAACCGCAGCCGCCTTTGACAAAACCGGCACACTCACAGAGGGTAAGCCTGTCGTCACTGACATTGTTGCCTTTGGCAGCTCGGAAGAAGAAGTTCTGCGCTATGCGGCGGCTGTTGAACAGGGCTCAAGCCATCCGCTCGCCGTTGCTATTCTCAAGGCTGCGGAAGATCGCAAGCTGACTCTGCCACAAATGCATGACGGCGCAGCGCTTGGTGGTAAAGGCGTATCCGGCACCGTTGACGGTAAAGCCATTCTGCTGGCCTCGCCTAAAGCAATTGCCGCGAAGACCACTATCTCGGATGCTGATCAGAAGCGCATTGCCGACATGAATGATCAGGGCAAGACTGTCTCGCTGCTGATGATCGGCGATCAGCTTGCCGGTGGTATCGCCATGCGTGATGAGCCGCGTGAAGATGCACGTCAGGGCATCAAAGCTCTGCAAGCGCAGGGTATCCGCACCATCATGCTGACCGGTGACAACCGCCGCACAGCTGAAGCAATCGGCCGTGATCTCGGCATGGAAGTCCACGCGGAAATGATGCCGGAAGACAAACGTCGTGTGGTTGGCGAACTGAAGGCCAATAAGCAGATCGTTGCCAAGATCGGCGACGGTATCAATGATGCTCCGGCGCTGGCCGCAGCCGATCTTGGTATCGCCATGGGCGGCGGCACTGATGTGGCGCTGGAGACCGCCGATGCTGCGATCATGCATGGCCGCGTCAGCGATGTTGCCAATATGATTAACCTGTCGAAAAGCACGATGGCGAATATCAAGCAGAATATTACGCTCGCCATTGGCCTTAAGGTCGTATTCCTGATCACCACAATTCTCGGCATTACCGGTCTGTGGCCAGCCATTCTGGCAGATACCGGTGCCACGGTTCTGGTGACAGCCAATGCCATGCGCTTGCTGCGCTGGAAACCAGCCTAGCTCCCAAGACGAAAAAGGGCACCATATGGTGCCCTTTTTATTATAAACCTATGTAAGTTGCATCATGGCAGCGTGGTTTCTGCCTCAAAGAATACTTTATGGACAATGTTATTCAGTATTAGCGTTTGGCAATCATTTGATTTAGACTCTGCCGATCAACACTTTAAATAGTGAATTAAAAACGGCTGCTTAAATACATTCACATGGCCTCAGAAGGTTAGATATCTTTTAATGGAAGCAACGCAGTTTATTGAGATCTTCACGCATGTCCGTATTCTGATTGCGATGATCATAAGTCTCTCAATAGCGCGTATCTTATCCGGCGTAGCCAGATTTCTGCAGCACCCAAAGCGAAATCGAATTTCAGTTCTGCACCTGCTATGGGTATTTTCCATGCTGCTTGAACTTATTCTGTTCTGGTGGTGGGGTGTCCGTCTTGGTAAAGACGTTGAATGGACTTTCGTCGCATTTGCATTCCAGATTGGTTATGCAATTACGCTGTTTTTAATGACTGCGCTGTTATTTCCTGACGATATTGCAGAATATAAAGGCTATCAGGATTTTTTCATTCAGCGCCGGTATTGGTTTTTTACACTTCTGGCTCTGACCTGGGTTATCGATATTTCCAAAGCCATTGTTGCCGGAGGTAATATCAGCTCCACTCTGCTGCTTCACGCATCGGTCACACTGAGTTTATGTGCTCTGGCAGCCTTCTTTAAGCATCCAAAGATTCAGATCGCCATCGTGTTGATCTACATCTCCCGGCAGCTGCTTTCTATATGATCGCTGCCCAGCAGTTTGCCGGGCAGCATCGGTTGTGAAGTCCGGCTTTGCGGAGAGCTTAAGTCAGGCTGTAATCGGTTTCTTCCCGTGCCAGTTTCGCATATTCCGCCCCCAGAAAATCCAGCAAAGAACGCACTGACGGCAACAGACCGCGACGCGACGGGAAAGCCGCATGCAGGATACCGGTGCGCGGCGCCCATTCCGGCAGCACATCCACCAGACGTCCCTCGCGTAAATCCTCACGAATGACCATTGTCGGCAACTGGCACACACCAACGCCATGCAGTGCAGCCATACGCAATGCAACCATATCTTCCGTAATCAGGCGCGGTTTGTGATGCACTCTCGCTGTTGCACCGTCAGCCTTTTCCAGACACCATTCATGATCCGCACGTTGCGGATCCCATGCCATACTTGGCAATTCTGCCAGATCGGCAGGTACCAGCGGCCGGCTGATATTAGCAATCACGGAAGGGCTGGCAACAAGCCGCTGCGGGCTTTCTGCCAATTTACGGATCACCAGATCACTGTCGTCAAGCGGCGGAAAGCGGACACGGATTGCCAGATCAAAACCCTCTCGCAACACATCCACGCGACGATTGGTACTTTCCAGCAGCACATCAACCTTCGGGTTTTCTTTCATGAAACGGGCAATCAGATCGCCGATCTGGAAATAGATCATCGATGACGGGCAGCTCACCCGTACCACGCCCTGTGGTTCAGAGCGCATCCGGTCGATAACTTCCTGCGCAGCCTCGGCCTCCACCAGCATAGCAACGCAATGGCGGTAATATTCCTGTCCGATGTCTGTAACCGCGAAATGACGGGTCGTACGCTGGATCAATCTTACGCCGAGACTTTCCTCCAGCAGGCCGATGCGGCGACTGAGACGGGAGCGCGGCATATTCAGCTTGCGTGCGGCTGCAGCAAAACCGCCCTGCTCGACCACAACAACAAAAAATCTCAGATCATTCAGATCCTGCATGGAAACTCCCTGTGTCACCATTCATGAAATGGAATATAATCGTATTATCATAAAGCGCTATACCATTGTCTCATATTTCAGACATTGTAGTGCATTTTTGCCGACTACCGCATTTTTTGTCCCGCTCATATCTTCCTATCATCAACACACGCACAGCATTTGCTGCAAGTGACAACAGGAGACAGACAATGAGAAAGGTATTAGGCGTTTACAGCAGCCCCCGCCCGCACTGGGTTGGCGACGGCTTTCCCGTGCGCTCAATGTTTTCCCATGCCAGCCACGGCGAGCATGTCAGTCCGTTTCTGCTGCTGGATTATGCAGGCTCTGCGGAATTCGCACCGGCCGAAAAAGGCTCGGATCACCGGCGTGGCGTCGGCATTCATCCGCATCGTGGCTTTGAAACCGTCACCATTGTTTATCAGGGTGAAGTAGAACACCGCGATTCAACAGGAAATGGCGGAATTATAGGTGCCGGTGACGTGCAGTGGATGACGGCTGCCAAAGGCATATTGCACGAAGAATTTCACTCCCGTGCTTTCACTCAATCCGGCGGAACCCTGCAAATGGTTCAGCTCTGGGTCAATCTTCCCGCCAAAGACAAGAATGCAGAGCCCGGTTATCAAAGCCTGCTCAAATCAGACATTCCTGTCGTTGAACTGGCGGACAAAGCAGGCAGTTTACGGGTTATCGCCGGTCAGTTTGGCAAAATCAAAGGCCCTGCCCGCACCTTCACACCCATTAATCTCTGGGATGTGCGGCTCAAACAAAACGGCAATGTAACGCTGAACATACCGGAAGGCCATACGGCCATGCTGGTCGTGCTCAATGGAACAATCACCATCAATAATGACAAGCAGGCCACTGAGGCTCAGATTGTCCTGCTGAACCGTGAAGGTGAGGATGTCCGGATTGAAGCCATCAACGATGCTTCATTTTTGTTGCTCAGCGGCGCCCCCATTGATGAACCCGTGGTTATGCACGGCCCGTTCGTCATGAATACCACACAGGAAATCAATGCCGCTCTGCGCGACTTTCAGAGCGGTAAGTTCGGAACCATACCAGCTCCATGACCGGATAACCGGCCATGCGCTGCGGGTCTCACACTACCCGATTAGTCCCACCGCAGTTTCGAACGGAAAACCGGTTTCCACTTTTCCTGAAACTGCTCATCCTTATGAGACCCGCAGCTAAGATAACATGCCCCTCTTAACCTCAAGGAGAAATTAAAATGAACCTTCCAACAACGATTGCGAATTTTGGCGGCCAGCGTCCGGTTATTGATCCTGAAGATGCAGTTATGCTGCTGATCGATCATCAGAGCGGCCTGTTCCAGACCGTGGGCGACATGCCGATGACTGAACTGCGCGCCCGCGCTACAGCTCTGGCCAAAATTGCAACTCTGGCCAAAATGCCGGTAATCACTACCGCATCCGTACCGCAGGGCCCGAACGGCCCGCTGATCCCGGAAATTCATGAAAGCGCCCCGCATGCACAATATGTTGCCCGTAAAGGCGAGATCAATGCATGGGACAATCCGGATTTCGTTGCCGCTGTAAAAGCGACAGGCCGCAAAACCCTGATTATCGCTGGCACAATCACCAGCGTTTGCATGGCCTTCCCGTCGATCTCCGCTGTTTATGACGGCTATAAGGTTTTCGCTGTGATTGATGCTTCCGGCACCTATTCCAAAATGGCACAGGAAATCACTCTGGCCCGTATCACACAGGCAGGTGTTATTCCTATGGATACCGCAGCCGTGGCTTCAGAAATCCAGCGTACATGGAACCGTGAAGATGCGCTTGAATGGGCGAAAGTCTATACCCTGATTTTCCCGCACTACCAGCTGCTGATGGAAAGCTATGCGAAAGCTCAGGAAGTCGTGACCAATCACGAAACTCTGGACTCAATGCGCAAATAAGTCATGATCTGGAATGAAGAAGGCCGCGGAACTGATCTGTTCTGCGGCCTTTTTTATCAGACGTAAACTACATTACTGAGTTTATCCCGCCGTATCCAGCGTTGTGTCATCAGCACCGCGACAATCGCCAGACCGCTTGCCAATCCGATCCACACGCCTATCCCTTCGAACTTAAAGGTAAAGGCAAGCAATGCACCAAGCGGCAGACCAACGCCCCAATAGCCGAGCAGTGCCAGAAACATCGGAATGCGCGTATCACGCAAACCACGCAACATACCGGCAGCTACAGCCTGTGCTCCGTCAACGATCTGGAACAGTGCGGCAAAAGCGAGGAATGATACGCAAAGCCTGATCACCTCAGCATTGGCCGGATCATTAATATCCAGAAACGCGCTGATAAAGACCTTTGGCATCAGGATCATCATCAATCCCATAAAGCCCATAAAGCCGACACCCAGTGCATAGGCACTCCAACCGGCATAGGCAACTGCCTCACGATTGCCCGCGCCATAGGCACGACCAACACGAACCGTTGCGACCTGCCCGAAACCAAGCGGCACCATGAAACTCAGCGAAGCGATCTGCATGGCGACAGCATGAGCCGCCAGCGATGTCGGGCTGATTTTACCCATCATCAGCACAGCCGCATAGAAGATCGTGGTTTCAAAGGCAAAAGTCAGCGCCATTGGCAGCCCGATGCGCCACAGCTCAATAAAGCGCGGCCAGTCAGGGCGCCAGAAACGTCCGAACAGACGGTAACGACGGAATTTTTTATGCGTGCTGACAACCACAACCAGACCAAAGAACATCATCCAGCTTGATGCAGTGGTGGCAATACCGGCACCGCGTATACCCAGCTCCGGCATACCAAACTTGCCGAAAATCAGGCTATAGGCTGCAATCGCATTAAACACGATAGCAAAAGCCGCGATCAGCAATGTCCAGAGCGGGCGCTCCATTGCCGCCAGAAACGAACGCAGACCGATATAGCCGAGATAAGGCAGCATCGCCCATTGCAGCGTGTGCATCATCTGAACAGAATGCGCGGCAATATCCGGCCGTTGTCCCATAAACAGGAATACGGATTCCGCATTCCAGAGCAAAATCCAGAACGGAACACAGATAATAATCGCAGTCCAGAAACCCTGACGCACAGTACGGCGCACATCACGCACCGAATGACGATTGCGGCCAAGCGCCATTGCCATCATCGGCAGTGTCGCAGAAACCAGCCCCATACAGAAGATCATCATCGAATGATAAAAACTGGTGGTCAGTACGGCAGCCGCCAGCGTATCGGCACCTAGGCGACCGATCAGGATCACGTCCGTAGCGGTCAGTGCAGCCTGTGAAAGATTGGTAAAGATCAGCGGCCAGCCGAGCTTAAAGGAAGAGACGATCTCCCTGCCCCAGCGGCTGCCTGTTTGTGTCTGCGTCATTGCAGTCATAATCAGCCGCCTCCCGACAGCTTTTCTCCGGTGAACCGGCGTGTGCAAAGTATTTTCCGGCCTGACACCTCAGGAAAACACTCTTATTTTGTTGTGGTATAAGTTCAGACGAAAGCCGGACGAATAAAGCCGGCGCCTGTAGGTCAATACCATGCTGTATCATGACCATTGATGAAGATCGAGTGTGATCTCATGTAACAATAAAATGAGTTGAGCCGCGAAGCTGTTCTGCTTCGCGGCTCAACCAGATATTTATTGAACGCTACCTAGTTCTTAGTGAACATAAGCAAAGCGGATGACAAACAGAGCCGCAACAATCCATGTTGCCGGATGAATGACGCGCCACTTACCCGAACCCGCTTTCAGAATAACATAGCTGATAAAGCCGAATGCCAGACCATTTGCGATCGAATAGGTGAAAGGAATGCCCAGAGCTGTCAAAGCAGCCGGTGCAGCTTCTGTTACATCATCCCACTCGATTTCTGACATTTCGCGCATCATCAGACAGGCGACGTAAATCAGAGCCGGTGCAGTTGCATAGGCAGGTACGGAACCGGCCAGCGGCGCAATGAACAGAGCCGCGAGGAACAGGATTGCAACAACCAGAGCTGTCAGACCTGTACGACCACCGGCCTGTACGCCCGAAGCGCTTTCAACATAAGCAGTTGTCGAGCTGGTACCGATGATGGAACCACCGATAATTGCGGTGCTGTCTGCGAACAAAGCGCGGTTCAGACGGTTTGGCTTGCCTTCAGGAATGAGACCTGCGCGCTTGCTCACACCGATCAGCGTACCGGTTGCGTCGAAAACTTCAACCAGAACGAAAACCAGAATAACCTGCAGGAAGCCCACATGCAGTGCGCCCATAATATCAAGCTGCAGGAATGTCGGCATCAGGCTTGGCGGTGCAGAGAATACGCCCTGAAACTGGCTTACACCGAGCATGATCGACAGAACGGTTACGACGAGAATACCGATCAGGATCGAACCGCGTACTTTCAGCGCATCCAGAACAGCCATAACGAAGAAACCGAAGATCGCCAGCAGAGGGCCGGTTTTGGTCAGATCGCCGAGGGTGATGAAGGTTGCTTCGCTGCCGACAATAATGCCGGAGCTTTTCATACCAACCAGCGCAAGGAACATGCCGATACCGACAGCAATCGCACTGCGCAGGGATTTCGGAATACCGTCAACCAACCAGCTGCGGATACCGGAGATGGTGAGGATGAAGAAGATCACACCGGAGATGAAAACCGCACCCAGCGCCTGCTGCCAGGAAAAGCCCATGACGCCGACAACTGTGAAAGCGAAGAACGCATTCAGCCCCATGCCCGGTGCCATACCAATCGGCCAGTTGGCAACGAATGCCATGACGATTGAACCAAGCGCGGCAGCAAGACAGGTCGCGACGAAAATCGCGTTCCGGTCCATACCGGTGGTGGACAGAATGTCCGGATTAACGAAAATGATGTAGGACATCGTGAGGAACGTTGTCAGACCAGCGAGCACTTCTGTGCGCACATTGGTTTTGTGTTCCTGCAATTTGAAGAATTTTTCCAGCATGGTTGCTCCCTGTCAGTCTTTTTTTGAGAAGGCGTCCTGACGTCTTGCAGATGATTTGCCCCCTCACAAAATCCGGACACCACATGGTGACAGGCTGCGGGAGACGACCTGTTATTGCCCGCCATTACCGGCGATTCATAACATTGCCACATTTTTGCCATTATCAGATTAGCGGGCTGACGTAAATCCATCAGCCCGGTTTTCCCACATTCCGGAGGTTTTATGCACTGAATCTCGCTGAAAAAATTATTTTTACCTCGCAGCCCATAACTGCTAGCAGGCAAATAAGGCACACAAGATAATTGGAGGCACACGCCGCACAATATATGCGGCGTGCTTTCCTGACATTGATCAGAACAGGTTGTAGCGCTGTGCGAGCGGCACAACAGAAACCGGTTCGGCACCGACTTCAGCACCATCAACGCTGACTTTATAAGTCTTCGGATCAACTGTGATTTTCGGCAATGCATCATTGAGCTTCATATCGGCCTTGGTCAGGCCACGGCATTTAACAACCGGTTCAATGCGCTTTTTCAAGCCCAAATTCAGCACATTGCCATCATTGACTGATGCCTGACTGACGAACAGGATGGAGGTCTTGCCAATACCGGAAGACAAAGCACCAAACATCGGACGCATAATCACCGGCTGCGGTGTCGGAATTGATGCATTGGCATCGCCGATCTGCGCATAGGCGATGAAACCGCTTTTCATCACCAGTTCTGGGCGCTGACCGAAGAACGCCGGTTTCCACAGCACCAAATCAGCGACTTTGCCTGCCTCAACCGAACCGATGAGATGGCTGATACCATGAGCAATTGCCGGATTGATGGTATATTTGGCGATATAGCGCTTGATACGGAAATTATCATTGCCTGCACCATCCTGCGGCAGGCTACCGCGCTGCGCTTTCATCTGATCGGCGACCTGCCATGTCCGCATGATCACCTCACCGCCGCGTCCCATCGCCTGACTGTCAGAGGTCATCATGGAAATCGCACCTATATCATGCAGCACACCTTCGGCAGCAATCGTGTTGGCACGGATACGGCTGGCCGCAAAAGCCACATCTTCCGGAATATTCTTATCCAGATGATGGCAGACCATCAGCATATCGAGATGCTCTTCCACCGTATTGACAGTGTAAGGCAAAGTCGGTGTGGTAGAACTGGTCAGCACATTGGCTTCCGCACAGATACGCATCAGATCCGGCGCATGACCGCCGCCTGCACCTTCCGCATGATAGGCATGGATCGAACGACCGCCAAAAGCCTTGATGGAATCTTCCACCGTGCAGCTTTCATTGACGGAATCCATGTGAATGGTGACCTGAATGTCATATTCGTCGGCCATATCCATACAGGTTGCGATTGCCGCCGGTGTTGTGCCCCAGTCCTCATGCAGCTTCAGACCAGCTGCACCGGCCAGAACCTGCTCGCGCATACCTTCAGGACGGGATGAGCTGCCACGACCGGTAAAGATCACATTGAGCGGCAAATCATCGGTCGCCTGCATCATATTATGCAGATAGTTCGGATTTGGCGTACAAGTGGTCGCCATCGAGCCCGTTGCAGGACCGGTACCGCCGCCAAGCACAGTAGTCAGCCCGCTGGCAATCGAGGTGATTGGCTGTGATGGTGTGATATAATGGAAATGGGTATCAATACCACCGGCGGTAACGATACAGCCCTCACCCGAGATCACTTCTGTATTGACCCCGATCACCAGATCCGGATGCACACCGGCCATGATATCCGGATTACCGGCTTTGCCGATACCGGCGATTTTACCGTCCTTAATACCAATATCGGCTTTAACAATGCCGGTATAATCAATGATCAGCGCATTGGTAATGATGCAGTCCAGAGCCTTGTCACTGCTGACACCGGTGGCCTGCCCCATACCATCACGAATGACTTTACCGGAGCCGAAAATGCACTCATCACCATAGACAGTGTAATCATGCTCGACCTCCGCATAGAGATTAGTATCGCCCAGACGAACTTTGTCGCCCTTGGTCGGACCGAAAAATTTGGCGTAATCTGCACGGGTTATTTTATAGACCATGTTATATCCTTATCGGCAGAGCGCGGTGCAACAGCATCTACAGCACTCTGCAAGCTTAAATTATTGTTTGAAATTATGATGAAAGTGCTCATTCAGCATGACGGCTGTCGGCAAAAGCCCGCTCATTCACACGGGAAAGTGTGCGTGCTTTATTGTCCGCATCCACCGCGCCATCGACCAGATTATTGCCACCGCGAATGATCTGATTGCCGGAAATCGCGACCAATGTAACGTCCTTGGTTTCACCCGGTTCAAAGCGCACCGCCAGACCCGCCGGAATATCCAAACGTTTACCATAGGCTGCTTCACGATCGAATTTCAAACGCGGATTGGTTTCAACAAAGTTGAAGTGGCTGCCGATCTGTACCGGACGGCTATCGGTATTGGTGACGCTGATCGTGACAGTTTCACGCCCTTCATTGAGCGCAATATCATCCCCAGCGCAGACAACCTGACCGGCAATACCGATCTCTTCATCATCCTGCATTTTCTCCGGAACCGGCAGGAAACTGCCATAGAGTGCCAGTTTCATATCGCCTTTGTCAGCGCTGATTGGCGTGCGCACGGCCACCAGCTTGGTGCCGTCTCTGAACGTGCCCTCAATCTGCACATCTTCAATCATCTCGGCCACACCGGACATCACTTCACGTCTGCCGAGAATTGTGCTGCCAAGACTCATCAGTTGCGCGACTGAATGCTGACCATCGCGGATCAACTCCAGCATCACCAGTGAGATCAGAGCCACGGCTTCCGGATAATTCAGACGCAGGCCGCGGGCGAGACGGCGCTGCGCCAGCTGACCGGTGGTTACAAGCATCAGCTTGTCAGTTTCATGAGGTGTAAGATGCAAAGTTTGCTCCTTTGATTTTGGGAAAAACACAGGCGCAGCAAATCGCACGGCATACCGATGCAACGGTAAACCGGTGAGGAATACAGTGAGCCTGTTTGAAAAATAACGATGACTGCGGGCTAAGCCTCTGCGACAGTCAGCACGGGATCAAAACCATTCAGTCCGGCAATCCGTCAGCAAAACGGACAACCGGATAAAATCAGAACGCAATGCGCCTGTGACCAAAAAATACCCAGAGCGGTTTGTATCCGGATCGGATCATGGCGCTCTATATTCTTTAGTTTGTCGCAATGGCATACCATTCAAATTGATCCAACTTGAATGTGAAATGCTCAGACGGCATAGCAGAATGATTGAGATTTAAGCGTGCAGAAAGGGCGTCAGCCCCGCATCGGTAAGACTAACCGATGTCGAGTCCTGAGAAATGTTCCATCATGTGATTAACGACAAAAAAAGTCAGCAATCTCGGCCCTGTCATTTCAACTCTGTAACGTAGAAAAAGCGCGGCGGAATCTGTTTTTCAGCATCGCCGCAGCCCTGATAAAGACAGCACCCTCAGTTGAAGTCAAGAGCCCATATTCAAGCTGTTTTCACCTGTTGAAATGCCGCTCAAGTTTCTTCATACGCATTTGTTTCTTGTCATTTTTCGGTGCACCGGAAACATCCTGTTAAGTGCAATATTCAATGTCTCTCAGTAAAACTGAACGCCCCACACGGGGCTATGTCCTTATAAAAATAAGATTATCTTGATTTGTTAATTTTAAAGACCAATTTTTATACTGCATATGCAAGCTTTACATGTAAGAAATACACAAAAACTCTTTTGTGAAAGCCTGTCTCGGCGATGTGGCACCATAAATTTAAATTTCGAAAAAAGAAGTATACAGCAGGTCATGTTGCAATTGTCGTACTGGCATTTTTTACCCCCCTGCTTTTAGGGACGCCACTGATATTCTGGCAGGCGGAAAAAACACTTTATAAAAAATCTGACGCTGCCAGTCGCACGATCATTGACCAGCTCAATACCATCCTCGACGATGCAAAAACATTGACCGATGAAACGGCGGCAATGGTCGACAGGCCATGCACTGAGATTATTGAAAAACTGCGCCTGCAAACGGCATCCACCTCTTTCGTGCAGTCATTGTCGGTTTCCGACCGCGATATTGTGCGTTGCAGCACCATTTACGGGAACAGCCCCAAACCACTGGACGTGCCAAACTTTTATCAGGACAAGCTGGCGCTTGTGCAAGGCAACAGTATCATTCCTGATCGTCCGGTTCTCATGTATCGCACGGAGAAAGACTCCGCTTCAATTCTGGCCAGCATCAACGGTGAATATATCACGCAGCTGCTCAATAATATTGAAATGACCCCTATATCAACGGTTGTCATCGGCAATCAGCGCATCGGGCGGAATGGCCTGATCAGGGCTAATGACACAGAAGAAAAAGGCAAGGTCTGCGCAGTCGATACATCAACGAAATATCCGTTCACAGTTGAGACCGGTTTTGAGCCGGGCGACTTACGCGACTATGTTTTTGCACGCTATACGCCGATCTTCGGCCTGTTGCTGGTCTTCGGCGGCATCAGTGCTTTTGCAACACATCGCATGGCCATGACTGCGCGCAATATTTCTGCCGAAAGCAGACGCGCGATCAAAAACGACGAATTTGCACCCTATTATCAGCCGATTGTCCGCGCCGATACCCATCAATATGTCGGTGCAGAAGTTCTGAGCCGATGGGAACATCCGCTGGAAGGTATCATACCGCCCGATAATTTTATCCCGTTTATGGAGCGTTCCGGCCTGATCATTCCGATGACGACGGCATTGATCCGGCGCACTGCCAGAGAACTTGCACCATTGCAGGACGCTTTGCCGGAGAATTTTCACGTCAGCATCAATATCTCGGCAAATTTTCTTGCGGATCCGGAACTCATAGCAACCTGCAAGCAATTTTATCAGCAATTCAGGACAGGTAAAATCAGGCTGGTACTGGAACTGACAGAGCGTGAAGCGATTGTGCCGACAGAAGCATTGCAGTCGCAAATTCGTGCACTTCGTGCCGAAGGTATATTAATCGCGCTGGATGATTTCGGTGTCGGCCATTCCAACCTCAATTACCTGAAAGAGTTTCAGGCAGATATACTCAAAATCGACCGCGGTTTCATCACCGGTATTGGCAGTAATGATTTGTCCTGCCATGTCTTACAGAGCATCATCGACCTCTCCAGACAGCTGAAGCTCAAAGTTATCGCCGAAGGCATTGAGACACTTGAGCAAGCTAATTACCTGCAGGAAAAAGGCGTCGAATATTTGCAGGGCTACTATTTTTCAAAGCCGCAACCTATTGCCGTATTCAAGACACAGATCAACGAAGCTAACACATAACAGGCAACTCAGCGCGACCGGCTATTCCGGTCACACTGTGTTAGCGTGACTTCAAAAAACGGCCGGTTGAGCACCAAGTCGACGCGTTAACCATAACCGTTGCCAAAAAGACACCATCACTCTGACAATTGGACACTCTCTGTAAAGATAATTGATCAAACGGTAAACTCTTTGTAGACGCTTAAGAAAACCTTAAGCATAGCGGATAAGCAGGAAGACTTTATCCGCCAGAAACTGGAGCCGGCTTTGTCTGTCTTACCCCCACCATATGCCCCGCTACTGAAATCAGCATTATTTGCAGGTTTTGCTCTCGCCCTTTCAGCCTGTACGACTGTTCAAAATTCTGTTCCGGTTATCAATACCACTGTTACCGAACCAGCCCCTGCCCCTGAGCCGGTTGTCAAAGCAGAACCTGCTGTTGTAGAAACCGCAGCTGTTGATGGCGATGCAGCTTATATGTATCGCGCCATGACCGATCAGAACTTCCAGATTCCGGCCATTGATCTGAACAAGCTGAAACCGCAACACCGCCGCACAGTTGTTGATTACAAGACCAACGAAAAGCCGGGAACTATTGTTGTCGATCAGCCATCCCGCTATCTCTATCTTGTACAGCCGGAAGGCAAGGCCATTCGCTATGCCGTTGGCGTAGGCCCAGTAGCGCGCGCCTTTAACGGTGGCGATGCTATTATTGCCCGCAAAGCAGCATGGCCGCGCTGGACTCCAACGCCAAGCATGATCAAACGTAATCCGCAGCAATATGGCCGTTATAAAGACGGCGTTGACGGCGGCCCAAGCAACCCGATGGGTGCCCGCGCTCTGTATATGCATAAAGATGGTATCGATACCTATTACCGCGTTCACGGTACAAACAATCCGTCCTCCATCGGACGCGGTGTTTCTGCCGGTTGTATTCGCATGATCAATCAGGATGTGATCGACCTGCACTCACGCGTTAAACCGGGCGCACGCATTGTTGTGAAATAAGGCTTCTGTAACTCAGCTCCGAAGAACAAATATCTTCGGGGCTGCATTGAATATTCAAAATAAAAAGACCGCCGCAGTCTTCAAAACTGCGGCGGTCTTTTTTATCTTAACAACCTAGGAAGTACCAAGGCTGCTTTACGAAGCTTTGCCCGATCGCATTAACCGACCAGTCTTTCATACACAGTGGCATGTTCCAGCACTTTTCCTGCGCCATCCATAACACGCATAGCATCAGCAGAGATCTCATCAATAACGACGATCTCACCATCGACAAGGCCGATTTCGATCTTCATGTCGATCAGGATAAGACCCTTCTCAGATAAATCAGCTTCAACGATGCGGCACACATGACGGGTCAGTTGCTTTGCCTGTTCAAGGTGAGCCGCACTTAGCAGACCAAGGGTAACGATGCTATCATCATTGATGAGCGGATCGCCGCGCTCATCGTCTTTAACGGTGATTTCAACGAGATAGTCGAGCTTTTGCTCAGTATCACGAATGTATTGCTGGTAACGGCGGATAAAACTACCCCAAGGACGAGTACGGCACACAAACTCAAAACCGCCTGCGCCGTTGATGTCTTTGCCCAGCGGTTCACCGCGACGAACTTCCATCGTGCCCTTTTCAAGATCAAGATTGACCAGATGGGTAGGAACACCGGCAGCGTGAAGACGCTTAAAGAAGTAATCCGTCATACCAAGAGATTTGCGACCTTTGCCTTCAACCTGACCGATAACGGTATTGGCACCCGGATCGATCACACCATCCGCACCGGTAACATCATCCTTAAACACGAGAAGAATGTTACCATTGTCCAAGGCATAGAGGTCTTTGGTCTTACCGGAATAGATCTTTTCGCTGCTGTTCATTCGTTTACTCGCTAAAGCTGATGCGCTGATTATATCTCCAGAGCGGTTTACGTTCATGTAGGATCGCAGTGCTCGCTCTGGTTTCTTTAGTTTGTCGCATTATCCCGACGCCAAGTGTTTCCAACCTGACTGTGAAATGCTCCAGAGCGGTTTACGTTCATGTTGGATCGCAATGCTCGCTCTGGATTCTTTAATTTGTCGCATTATCCCGACGTCAAATTATTCTAATTTGACTGTGAAATGCTCCAGAAAACAACAATGCGCCGATTGGCGCATTGTGTTTCAACTTATTCCCACTCGATGGTGCCCGGAGGCTTCGAGGTAATATCATAGACCACGCGGTTGATACCGCGCACTTCATTGATAATACGGGTCGCTGCCTTGGCAAGGAAGTCCATATCATAATGGTAGAAATCAGCAGTCATACCGTCAACGGATGTTACCGCACGCAGCGCACATACGAATTCGTAAGTACGGCCATCCCCCATAACACCAACGGTCTGCACCGGCAGCAATACGGCGAATGCCTGCCAGATCACATCATAGAGACCGGCTTTGCGGATTTCGTCCAGATAAACGGCATCAGCTTCGCGCAGGATTTCCAGTTTCTCACGGGTGATACCGCCCGGGCAACGAATTGCCAGACCAGGCCCCGGAAACGGATGACGCCCAATGAATGAATCCGGCAAGCCGAGTTCTTTACCTAGTACGCGCACTTCATCTTTGAAGAGTTCGCGCAGTGGTTCCACCAGCTGCATATTCATGCGTTCAGGCAGACCGCCCACATTGTGGTGCGATTTAATTGTAACTGACGGACCACCGGTGAAAGACACGCTTTCAATCACGTCAGGATAGAGTGTACCCTGTGCGAGGAAGTCTGCGCCACCGAGTTTCGCGGCTTCTTCTTCGAACACTTCGATGAAGAGTCGTCCAATGGTCTTACGCTTCTTCTCAGGATCAGTTTCACCTTCAAGAGCGCCGATAAAGCGATCCTGCGCATTCACGAGTACCAGTGGCAGATTGTAATGTTCTTTGAACATTGCAACCACATCCGCGGCTTCGTTTTTGCGCATCAGGCCGTGATCAACCAGAATACAGGTCAGCTGATCGCCAACGGCTTCATGGATAAGCAATGCTGCAACGGAAGAATCCACACCGCCGGAAAGCGCGCAGATAACTTTGCCTTTGCCGACCTGTTTGCGGATCGCTTCAACAGCCTGTTCGCGGTAAGCGGACATTGTCCAGTCCGGCTTGATACCGGCAATATTATGGACGAAATTCTGCAGAAGTTTTGCACCATCCGGTGTGTGCACCACTTCCGGATGAAACTGTACCGCAAAATATTTGCGCTTTTCATCGGCAATGGCTGCATATGGTGCATTCGGTGAAGTACCGACAACTTTGAAGCCTTCCGGCAAAGCTGTCACGCGGTCGCCGTGGCTCATCCAGACCTGATGGCGGGTGCCTTTGGCCCAGACACCGGCGAACAGTGCGCTGTCTTCATTCACTTCGAGGAATGCACGACCGAATTCACGGTCATGGCCGCTCTCGACCTTACCGCCCAGCTGCTCGCACATGGTCTGCTGACCGTAGCAAATGCCCATAACCGGAATACCGGCTTCAAACACTGCCTGTGGTGCGCGCGGACTACCGATATCGGTGGTCGAATGCGGGCTGCCGGACAAGATCACAGCTTTTGGATTGATGCGCTTAAACGCTTCATCCGCCAGCTGGAACGGCACGATTTCGGAATAGACGCCGGCCTCACGCACACGCCGCGCTATCAGCTGCGTGACCTGACTGCCAAAGTCAATGATAAGGATAGTATCGGGATGGGTGGTGCTCATGGGCAGCATCTAAAGAATTATGTTGATCGTTGCAAGCCGGAATCGAAACCCGCGACAATATATTAGGGCACAAAATGATGAAGCGCTATCAGTCGCCGGATTTTACCGTCAGCGGCACTGTGCGTTCCAGATCAGCCTTATAAAGACCCGGATCCGGATGACCCGTGGTTTTCACCAGATTGCCCTGCAACAAAGCGGCTTCAATCAGACGAACAGACTGCGCAAGTTTCTCATCAATAATATGCAGATAGCGCGTCCAGTCAGACACTTGCTTTACGGTTTCATCACCGTCGGAAATACCACGCAGACCAATCAGCGGCACGGCAAAACGCTGACAGGTACGCAGGATTGCAAAGCTCTCCATATCCACCATATCCGCATCAATATCATCATAGGCTGAACCGGTAACGATATTGGCGCCTGTGGATAAAGAAGCGCTGGCAATGCCTGGCACATGGTAAGGCAGAGGAATGATGATCGGGAAATCTGCCGATGGTGTCTGCCCCTTGGCATAACCCAGCGCAGACGCATCCATATCACGATAGCCGACGCTCACGGCCTGATAGATTTCTGTCTGCACCAGTTTCGCTGAACCGGCAGAACCAAGCGACACGACCAGATCCGGCAAAGCACTGCGCAGGGACAAATCGGCCAGAACGGCAGAAACAACCACAGCAGCTTCAACAGGGCCGATGCCTGTGATCAGCGGATTGAACATTGCCTGCAAATGCGGGCCGTATTCCGAAGGCGAAGCCATAACAAACAGCACTTTTTTGCCACCGAAATCATGCACATATTGCAGCATCGACATCGCATCTTCAGAAGTGCCTTGTACCGGCACAGACATAATCTTGGTCATTCTAACACCTGAGGCCATCAATACGAACGATTGCGGCACACCCTTTTATTCGGACTTGCGCGGAGCTTTGGGATAAATCCGCACGAGGTTCAAATCAAAAAGCTGTTTACAGACGAAGTTCCGTAAACAGCGCGTTCAGGACAGGTGCTCAGAAAATAACCTAGTCCTGCAAATCTTCGCGATCTTTCACCACCATCAGCGTTGCTGTCATCGTGGCAATCAGTTTCACTTCGGTCTCACCAACCGCAAAAGCCTGTCCGTCGCTGACCATAATCGTGCGTCCCTGCTTGGTCACATTACCGCGGAACAGAAAATGGTCACCTTTGCCGGGCGCCAGCAGATTGACCTTGAACTCAATGGTCAGAACTGCGGCATCTGCCGGCATCATTGTCAGTGCGGAATAGGCACAAACCGAATCCAGCGCCGTTGACACAATGCCCGCATGCAAAAAGCCATGCTGCTGTGTCAGATCTGCGCGAAACGGCAGCTCCACTTCAACCACACCCGGCTCACAGCGGGTCAGCTGCGCACCAACCAGCTTCATCACGGCCTGTCGTGCGAAACTCTGCTCTACCCGTTCTTTGAAATCCGGCTCTGCTATTCTCGGTACTGCCATAATATCCCTCAGCCTTGTACACTGAATGTCAGTTTTATGGCGCCTGCATAACAGTCTTACGAACCTATTCCAACCATCGATCTGCATAAAGCGCGGGCTATACCAGACAGATGGCTATATATACTCATAGACATATATTTATATCGGATACTGCTCTTCAAGCTCAGC
Organism: Bacillus subtilis; assembly: GCA_021733665.1. Taxonomy (GTDB): domain Bacteria; phylum Pseudomonadota; class Alphaproteobacteria; order Rhizobiales; family Rhizobiaceae; genus Pseudochrobactrum. The sequence continues at coordinate 996,881 of JAHREI010000001.1, read as the reverse complement.
TAATAGCGCAAACAGAAAAAAATACCAGCTTTAATACTTTTAAAACCGGTATTTTTCGATATTGTGATTGAAATCAGAAAAACAGCGCCTGCTTAAGTAGCCTGATTTTGTAAGACAGCAATATAGAAGCCGTCCGTATCGGTGGAAAGCGGCGAGAACACGGCACCGAAATCCGGATAATGCGGCTGCGCCTGATCGGTTATATCACTCCACAGCTCTGCCATAGGTACAGCTGTATAATCAGAATTCTCGCTTAAGAAACGGGCAACCTGCCGGTTATTCTCAGAGGCAAACAGCGAACAGGTCACATAGACCAGACGACCGCCCGGTTTGACATAATGTTTTGCCGCTTCCAGCACTTGCATCTGGTCAGCAACGCGGCGCTCAAGCTGCACATCTGTCAAACGCCATTTGGCATCAGGACGACGACGCCATGTGCCGGAGCCGGTGCAAGGCGCATCGGTCAACACAATATCCATCAGACCTTTGTAAGGCTCCAGATTTTCCGGCCGGTTATGTACCTGTGTATTGCGCACACCGGCGCGGCTCAAGCGATCATGGATCGGATTAAGGCGTGAGCGCTCAGCATCATAGGCATGGATCTGGCCTTTATTCTGCATGGCGGCAGCCAGAGCCAGCGTTTTACCACCGGCACCGGCGCAATAATCCATCACCTGAAGACCAGGCTGCGCACCGACCAGCTTGGCAGCCAGTTGCGAGCCTAAATCCTGCACCTCATACCAACCATCGAGAAAGGCTTGCTCAGTCTGCACATTCGGATGACGCCCAAGCGCCCGCAGAGGCGGAATACGCACGGCATCCGGCAGATAAGGCGCAGCTTCAGCACCGGCATTTTTTAAACCTTCGAGAGCCTCCAACACCTTATCGCGGTTGGTTTTCAGCGTATTCACGCGCAAATCAACCGGCGAGCGTGTCGCAAGGGCTGCCGCCTGCTCAACCCAGCTTTCACCAAACAGCGCTGAAAATTCGGATACCCAGCTCTCAGAAATATCCGCACGAATATAATCCGGCGCATCTGCAAGATCACGGCTTTCCCAAGCCTGCACCTGCTCAGGTTTCAGCGGTGCCGGTGCGAATTTATCTCCGGCGAGACTGGTTTCCAGCCATTCCGCGCCCATATCCGGATCACTCAGGACAGAACCATAAACCAGCGCATGGGCATCCTGTGCATCCATACGCCAGCCAAGCGATAATTTACGGCGTAAAACATCATAGACAAGATTGCCGATCACAGCGCGGTCACCGGCACCTGCAAAACGGTGTGCGGCGCCCCAGTCTTTCAACGCATCGGAAGCAGCACGGCTCTGGCGTTCAATATCTTCCAGCACTTCTATTGCTGCCTGCAACCGTCCGCCAACCCGCATCTTTACTGCTTTCCTGTCTGTATCTTGTTCATCTGTTCTCACCGCATAGCTTAAAACAGACGAGAGTGAAACGGTTCAAACAAAGAAAAAGCCGGAGCAGAGCTGCTCCGGCTTATTTCTGTCAACACAAACTATGCTTATTCAGCAGCAGTCTGCTTTTCCTCGTTGGAAATCGTATTGGCTTCATAGCCATACGCTTCTTTTAGGGCTGCACGCACACCGGCTTCATAATCCGGATGGATCAGCTTGAAATGACCGAGCTGTCGCTCAATGATAAAGCCCGGAACCCCGCCCATTGCCGCTGCAATATTCGAGAACAGACGGCTCTTCTGGCCAGCATCAAACAAATTAAACAAAGCGCGTGGCTGTGAATAATCGTCATTGCCGATACGGTGGTCGAAGCGGTCAGCATTGCCGGAAAGACGCAATGGCGGTTCTTTTGCAGATGGCTGCTCAACCGGACCATTGAACGAATTCGGCTCGTAATAGGCATCAGAATTGCCCGTTGCAATCCCGCCGAATGTGTTCATCTGTCCATCGCGATGGTAGTGATGCACAGGGCAAGCAGGCTTATTGACCGGAATCTGCTCGTAATGAGTTCCAAGACGATGACGATGGGCATCCGCATAGGAGAACACGCGCGCCTGCAACATCTTGTCCGGCGAATAGCCGATACCCGGCACGATATTTGACGGTGAGAAAGCAGCCTGCTCGATTTCCGCAAAATAATTATCAGCGTTACGGTTCAGCTCCATAATGCCGATATCCATCACCGGATAATCCGCATGCGGCCAAACCTTGGTCAGATCGAACGGGTTATAAGCTGTCTTATCGGCATCAAGCTCAGGCATAATCTGAACCTGCACCTTCCAGCGCGGGAAATCACCTTTTTCAATCGCTCCGAACAGGTCAGCCTGTGTGGATTCGCGCGTCTGACCAACAACCTTTTCGGCTTCTCCATTGGTCCAATGTTTGTGGCCCTGCATGGTTTTGAAGTGGAATTTCACCCAGTAACGCTCACCGGCATCATTCCAGAAAGAATAAGTATGGGAGCCGTAACCATTAATGTGACGCACATCTGTCGGCAGACCGCGATCAGACATCAGGATTGTCACCTGATGCAGACTTTCCGGTGACAGCGACCAGAAATCCCACATGGCTGTGGCAGAGCGCATATTGGTCTTCGGGTGACGCTTCTGGGTATGAATGAAGTCAGGGAATTTCACCGGATCACGCACAAAGAAGACCGGCGTATTGTTACCAACCAGATCCCAGTTGCCTTCTGCGGTATAGAACTTCAATGCAAAACCGCGCACGTCGCGCTCGGCATCTGCTGCACCGGCCTCACCGGCCACAGTGGAGAAGCGTGCAATCATCGGGGTCTTGGCACCCAGCTGCAAGGCTTTGGCTTTGGTATATTTGGAAATGTCACCGGTAATGGTCAGAGTACCATGGGCACCCCAGCCCTTGGCATGCACCGCACGCTCCGGAATACGCTCACGATTCTGATGCGCCAGTTTTTCAATCAGCTGGTAATCAGTCATCAAAACCGGACCGCGTTCACCGGCGGTCAGGGAATTCTGGTTGTCCGGAATCGGTGAACCGGCGCTTGTAGTCATAATCGGACGATCGGCCATTGATGTACTCCCTTTAAATTACGGGCTCTGTTCTGAGCCATTCTTAAAAAGTCAGCATGAAAATATGACGGATACAGTTTTGCTTTGAAGCAACTGCATCAGCCATAACACGAGATTATGTTACAATTCCCGTCAAACACTGCGACATGATGCGCTAGAGCGGTTTACGTTCATGTTGAATCGCAATGCTCGCTCTAGATTCTTTAGTTTGTCGCATTATCCCGACGTCAAGTTGATCCAACTTGACTGTGAAATGCTCTAGCGTCTGTTTCGATGAAACTGTAATTTCATGCTCTTGTCTCAAGATAGAACTATTCTAATCATAACCTCCAATTGCATTTTTTTAGATAGTTGATAGGATTTTCTTATCATGTTTACAGTCAAGCAAATGCGCTATTTTGATGCGCTCGCCACCCACCTGCATTTTCGCAAAGCTGCGGAAACAGTGTTTGTTTCACAACCTGCTCTTTCGGCGCAAATCGCGGAAATGGAAAATCTCGCCGGTAGCCCGCTGTTTGAGCGCGCCAATAAATCAGTTCTGCTCACAGAACTTGGCCGAACGCTCTGGCCGCGCATCAAAGTGATTTTGCAGGAAATCCGTGCGCTGGAAGAACTGACCGAGCAGAAGAGCGGTATTTTACAATCGCGGCTGCGGCTTGGCATCATCCCAACCATTGCCCCCTATTTACTGCCGGATCTCATTCAGTCCCTGAAACAGCAATATCCGGCTCTGACGCTGGAACTGCGCGAAGCTCTGACCGACAAGCTGCTGGACGAATTGCGTAATGGTGAACTCGATGCGGTGATTGCCGCTATGCCGGTGCATGATCCCCACCTGACCAGCGCGCATTTGTTTGACGACCGGTTTTTGATTGCCACATCCGCCAATAATAATGATGTGCTGCCCTCACCGCTCACGCAGGGCAATGCGGCACTGGAAAAACTATTGTTATTGGAAGAAGGGCATTGCCTGCGCGATCAGGCACTTGAGGTCTGCGCCATTCCTCGCGAAAGAACTTTGGTGAATTTCGGTGCAACGAGCATGGCCACGCTGCTGCAAATGGTCAGCAATGATATGGGACTGACACTGATACCGGAAATCGCCATCCGCGCCGAGGTTCCGCATAAACCCATCCGCATTATACCGTTCTCGGATGATTGCCCGAGACGTCAGGTCGGCCTGTTCTGGCGCAAACAGAGCCTGCGCTTAGCTGATTTTAACGCGCTGGCTGAACTGGCCAGACAAGCAGCACAGCCTTTACTGCTCTCAGAAACTGAAATTACAGAGCTTCCTAAGCAATAAAAAAGGCCGGTCAAACCGGCCTTTTCGTATTCGACTTATACGCTGCCCGGATAGTTCGGGCTTTCACGGGTGATGGTCACGCCGTGCGAATGGCTTTCACGCAGACCCGCATTGGTGATGCGGACAAATGTTGCCTTTTCGCGAAATTCCGGCAGCGTCTTGGCACCGACATAACCCATCGAAGCACGCAGACCACCAGCCAGCTGGTGCAGGATATTGGCAACAGGGCCTTTATAGGCAACCTGACCTTCAATACCTTCCGGCACCAGTTTCAGCTCATCACGCACTTCCGCCTGGAAGTAACGGTCAGCGGAACCGCGTGCCATCGCACCAACGGAACCCATGCCGCGATAGGACTTATAAGAACGTCCCTGATGCAGGTAAACTTCACCCGGGCTTTCTTCTGTACCCGCCAGCAGCGAACCAGCCATAGCAGCCGATGCACCGGCAGCCAGTGCCTTGGCGAAGTCACCGGAGAATTTGATACCACCGTCAGCGATAACCGGAATACCGGCTTTCTGAGCCACTTCAACAGCGCCCATAATCGCGGAAAGCTGTGGTACACCAACACCAGCAACAATACGTGTGGTGCAGATCGAACCAGGTCCGATACCGACTTTAACCGCATCGGCACCGGCATCAATCAGAGCCTGTGTTGCCGCACCGGTTGCCACGTTACCGGCAAGAATACGTACATCGGAAGACAGTTTTTTCATGCGGGTAACCGCATCCAGAACACGCTGTGAATGACCGTGGGCAGTATCAACCACCAGCAGGTCAACACCAGCTTCGATCAGACGTTCCGCACGTTCAAAACCATCATCGCCAACGGAAGTTGCAGCTGCAGCACGCAGACGACCCTGCGCATCTTTAGCGGCATTCGGGTTGAGCTGCGACTTTTCCATATCCTTGACAGTGATCAGACCGGTGCAACGACCCTGCGCATCAACAACCAGCAGCTTTTCAATGCGATGTTGGTGGAGAAGACGCTTGGCTTCTTCCTGATTAACGTTTTCACGCACGGTGACCAGATTTTCACGGGTCATCAGTTCGTAGATTTTCTGTGCAGGGTCAGAGGCAAAACGCACATCGCGGTTGGTCAGAATACCAACCAGACGACCCGGGCCTTTACCGGCATTTTCAACAACCGGAATACCGGAAATACCATGCATGCGCATCAGCGCCTGTGCATCAGCCAAGGTTGCGTCAGGGCCGATGGTGACAGGGTTTACAACCATGCCGGATTCGAATTTCTTAACGCGCAGAACAGCTTCTGCCTGTAATTCCGGTATCAGATTGCGGTGAATAACGCCGATACCACCAGCCTGCGCCATAGCAATCGCCAAGCGGGACTCAGTCACTGTATCCATCGCTGCGGAAAGCAGCGGCAGGTTCAGTTCAATGCCTTCAGCAATGGTGGTGCGCAGATCGACCTGACCAGGCATAACCTCGGAATGACCGGGTTGCAGCAGGACATCATCAAAAGTCAGCGCGTATGCGCCGGTGGATGATTCAACAATTTTCGCCATGGCCAATTCCTTTAAACAGGTAAAACACCCTGTGGGAGCAGAGGGTGCAACGACTCTTATCGTTTCAATTGAATTGGCAGCGGCTGGTAACACGGATATGACTTTTTGAAAAGACTATTCGTGAAAATCGCGTAAATTTTACCAGATCTTGTGTAATATGAATCATTCACAGCTAAAGCGGCGATCAAATTCCTGCCGCCCTTGCGCCGTAAAATAAAGTGCACGACCCTGTTCTCGGCGCAACCAGTTGCGCTCCAGCATCATATCCAGCACTGCCGCGCCAAGCGCACCACCGAGATGATGGCGGCGCTCACTCCAGTCCAGACAATGCAGACAAAGCGGACGGCGTTTGCTTTCCAGCGGTTTCAACTCAAGCCCTAATCCACTGAAAAACTCTCGTCCCTCAGAAGTCAGTTGCAAATCTTCCTGTTCTGAAACCTCAAGATAATTACGCACTGTCAGGCCGTTGAACAGCGTGACACCCGCCTCACCCGCCAGATGATCGTAGCAAATCCGCGCTTCCCGCAAGGCCGCATCCTTAGGGCTCGTACGCACCCGCACAGCGCCGGTGCGTTGTGCCAGCCCCATCAGAGCTTCCAGCACTTGCGCCACATCTGCACCCGACAGGCGGAAATAGCGGTGCCGTCCCTGCTTCTCTGCTGTGAGCAAACCGGCATCACTGAGTTTGGTGAGATGCCCGCTGGCTGTCTGCACCGTGACACCAGCCACGCCTGCCAATTCACTCACCGTCAAAGCACGGCCATCCATCAACGCCGTGAGGATATTTGCGCGGGCGGGGTCGCCGATCAATGCGGCGACAGAAGCTATAACAGGACCATCTTTCATAGTTCGATGGTAACCGAAACATCGATGCACAACAATAGCCTATTTACTGCCCTGACACAGCATAAGGAGACTCCCCATGATCGCCGTTATCTTTGAAGTTTTTCCCGCTAGCGGACAGAAAAACACCTATCTGGACATTGCCGCTGGCCTGAAAAATGAATTGCAAAAAATTGACGGCTTTATCTCCGTCGAGCGTTTTCAGAGCCTGAGCGATCCGGATAAAATTCTCTCGCTCTCCTTCTTCCGTGATGAAGATGCGGTGAAAAGCTGGCGCTCAAGCTTCATCCATCGCTCGGCGCAAGCGGCAGGACGCAGCGGTGTTTTTGCCGATTACCGGCTGCGGGTGGCAGATGTTACCCGCGATTACGGCTTAAACAGCCGCGCACAGGTACCGCAGGACAGCCGCAGCTTTCATCATGAGCGGGAACTGGCCTGACCGCAAAACATCAGCCTGCCCATTCACCACACTAGATGTCGCGTCCAGAACGATATCTCATCAAACTTGGCATACACTTTGACCAGCATTGCAGAGATCTTCATCCACTATTCGCACATTTATTCATCTGGTGATTTATCTGGGAGGAAAATCCATGAGCAGTAACCGTGGTGTCGTTTATACGGGTCCGGGACAGGTTGAAGTACAGAATATCGCAGATCCGGTTTTTGCCGACCCGACGGGACGCAAGATCGAACATGCGGTGATCCTCAAAGTCATTACAACGAATATTTGCGGCTCTGACCAGCATATGGTGCGCGGACGCACCACAGCGGAAGCAGGTCTTGTTCTCGGCCATGAAATCACCGGTGAAGTGATTGAAAAAGGCTCAGACGTTGAAATGCTGGAAGTGGGCGATATCGTCTCCGTTCCGTTCAACGTGGCCTGCGGTCGCTGCCGCACCTGCCGCGCGCAAGATACCGGCGTGTGCCTCACCGTTAATCCGTCTCGTGCAGGTGGCGCCTATGGTTATGTCGATATGGGCGGCTGGATCGGCGGTCAGGCCAAATATGTCACCATTCCTTATGCCGATTTTAACCTGTTGAAAATTCCGGATCGCGACCGCGCGCTGGCCAAAATCCGTGATCTGACCATGCTATCCGATATTCTGCCAACCGGTTTCCATGGCGCGGTTAAAGCCGGTGTCGGCGTTGGTTCCATCGTTTATGTGGCCGGTGCAGGTCCTGTCGGTTTGGCCGCAGCCGCCTCTGCCCGTATTCTCGGCGCAGCTGTGGTGATGATTGGCGATTTCAACAAAGAACGCCTTGCCCATGCCAAGAGAGTCGGCTTTGAACCAGTTGATCTCTCAGCTTCCGATCGTCTCGGCGATCTGATTGCCGATATTACCGGCAGCAATGAAGTGGACAGTGCCATTGATGCTGTGGGCTTTGAAGCACGCGGCCATGCAGGCGGCGAGCAACCGGCCATTGTTCTTAATCAGATGATGGAAATCACCCGCGCAGCCGGTAACATCGGTATTCCCGGACTCTATGTGACCGAAGATCCGGGCGCTGTAGACAAAGCCGCCAAAGTTGGCAGCCTTTCCTTGCGCTTCGGCCTCGGCTGGGCAAAAGCACAGAGCTTCCATACCGGCCAGACCCCTGTGCTGAAATATAACCGCCAGCTGATGCAGGCCATTCTCCATGACCGGCTGAATATTGCGGAAATCGTCAATGCACAGCTGATCTCGCTGGATGATGCACCAAAAGGCTATGAAAGCTTTGATCAGGGTGCAGCAAAGAAATTCGTCATTGATCCGCATGGTGACCTGCTGAAATCTGCCTGAGAATAATCAGAAACCAAACAGCCCCGCATGACTGTTCATGCGGGGCTGTTTTATTTTCACTTTAATTCCATCCAAGCAAAGCAAAACACCGTATATTTGCCAGTGTCTCACCACAAGAAAATGTCTATTTTGTCATTGCTGTGTAAACTTTCCTACAATACAGTAAATGCTTAAATAGGAGTTCATTCGGATGCATCAAACAAGGCTACATATTCTTGCTATGGCCGGTATAATACTCACATTCGGCAGCAGCACTGCTGCACTGTCAGCAACCAGTCTGCCTGGCGGCGCATCCTCCCTCTCAGAAACTTATGAAAACTGGACAGTATCTTGCCTTGTTCAAAAGCAGGGAGAAGCCCAGAAAGTTCTCTGCTCAATGTCGCAACAGCAAGTGGATGATAAAAGACAGCGGGCACTCGCTATTGAGCTTAGCCCTACCGACAAAAACGGTGCGGGTGGTGCATTTGTATTGCCATTTGGCTTGAACCTCGCTTCCGGCGCTACATTACAAGTGGATGAAACACCAGCCGATAAGCCTCTTGCCTTTACAACCTGCTTACCTGCCGGTTGCATTGTTCCGGTCAATTTAGATGCAGCTAAAGCTGATGCCCTTGGCAAGGGAAAGAATCTCTTTGTGCTGGCACAGGCTATGGATGGCAATCAGATCAAACTTAATGTACCACTCGACGGTTTTGCCGCCGCGCTGAAGCGCACCAGAGAATTGCTGAAATAAGTGATTTGCTATTTTTATCTGCAAAAAGCTCCGGCCAGCCGGAGCTTTTTTGTTTCTGCCCGAGAATCAAAGAAATAAATGCTGATTCTTTGAGCGAATAAAAACTCAGGAAATATCAAAACAGAATCATGCGAACGCGCTGTTACACCGTGCGCAAAGCACTATATCGACTGCCAGCGTGGCAATCGTTGCAATATCAGACGATTTTGAAGTGATAAAAGAGAGATTGGCTGGGGAACCTGGATTCGAACCAAGACTAACGGAGTCAGAGTCCGTCGTTCTACCATTAAACTATTCCCCAGCAACGCTGCCCTGAGAGAGCGAAGCGGTGACGCTTGCGGCGTCGTGGTGGTCATATAATTGATATTTTCACAAATGCAAACCCTCTTTGCACTGTTTTCAATATATTTTTTCAAAAATCACAATTTTCTCCTTCCGCTTAATAATTTGCGCCCCTTGGTAAATCGTCAAAGGACTGTTACATTAAGGGCAACGTGAAATAGTCTGCACCATGCCTGCGTCCCTTACGGGTTCGCGCGGTGCCAAAAGGACAAAAACTTTGAAGAACCCCGATCTGCACACCCCAAAGGTGTCAATCAGCGGGGCGTCTGGCGGCAAGGAAAGTAAACAAGCTTCTCCTGAACCGCCAAAAACAGGGCAACGGCAAAACCGTTCTCCTGTCGGCTCATCGTCACCAAAGCCCGTGGCAGATGAATCGGGACGCTTCGATAAAAAACAGCGTAAACGTGCCCGCAGGCGTAAAGCCGGTAAAAACAATGGCACGGAAGCAGTTTTATCCGGCGCGCAAGGGGTCTCCCCTTCTGTGCAAAGTAATTCTGCGGGCAGTGATAAGGCAACAGGCCACAGATCAGCACGTGGTGAGAATAGCTCAGCCAACGGCTCTCAAAACAGCGCACGTAACGGCCAGAAAAGCGGTAAGAAGCTCTCTAACCGTCGCAGACGTTCGCGCCGTAAAAAGCAGCAGGATAATCCTGCAGTGCTTCAGAATGCAGCCTCTGCACCGGCTCAGCAGAATCAAACTGCCAAACATAGCAATGCAACAGCACAAACTGCACACAAGCATCATCACCGCCCAGTAGCGGCTAAAACAGAGCATACTTCACACAACACTGCTGAGCATCGCGCTGCGCCGGCTGCACAGCCGCGCCCCTATGAGCCGCCGCTTTATGCAGCGCTTGATCTTGGCACCAATAATTGTCGTCTGTTGATTGCCACACCGAGCAGACCCGGCCAGTTCCGCGTTGTTGATTCCTTTTCACGCATCGTGCGCCTTGGCGAAGGTTTCGGCACCAGCGGCCGTCTCAGCGATCAGGCTATGAGCCGTGCGATTGAGGCACTGAAAATCTGCCGCGATAAGCTGGAAAGCAAAAACATCCGCCGCAGACGTCTGATCGCAACCGAAGCCTGCCGCTCGGCCAGCAATGGTGCCGAATTCTTGCAGCGCGTTCGGGAAGAAGCCGGACTGGAGCTGGAGATTGTTGACCGGCAGACTGAAGCCAGTCTGGCAGTTTCCGGTTGCGGCACTCTGGTCAATCGCGAGACTGACGCGCTTGTGCTGTTTGATATCGGTGGCGGCTCCTCGGAAATTGCCCTGATTGATGTGACCTGCCGCCGGTCTTCACGGCTTGCAGAACACATTACCGCATGGACTTCCCTGCCGGTGGGCGTTGTGACACTGGCAGAGAAATTCGGCGGTCGCGATGTAACGCCGGAAAACTATGCGGAAATGGTTGCCTATGTTGCCGGTCTCCTGAATGATTTCAGTGAACGGCACAAATTAGGTGATCTGGCACAGAGTACGCATTTCCATCTGCTTGGCACATCCGGCACAGTGACCACGCTGGCTGGTATTCATCTGGGCCTTGAGCGCTATGATCGCCGCCGTGTTGACGGTATGTGGATGGGTGCGCAGGATGTTACCGATATGACAACCAAGCTCTTGTCATGGGATTTTAAAACCCGTGTCGCCAATCCGTGCATCGGTGCAGACCGTGCCGATCTGGTTCTGGCCGGTTGTGCTATTCTGGATGCCATCCGCCAGATCTGGCCAAGCGAAAGATTACTGGTTGCTGATCGCGGTTTGCGCGAAGGTATCCTGACAGAATTGATGTCCCGCGATGGTGCATGGCGCCACCGCCGCCCTCATCAGGCAAAAGAAACTTATATGAAGAACGGTTCCGGCAGGGACACTCAGACAAAAGGCAGACAGTCGATATGAGCGGCTCTGGAAGCAAATCCGGTAAATCTAAATTCGGGAATACCACCGGTGGCCGCGGCGGCGCAGGCACACGCGGTATGCATGTGCGCGTTAAGAAAAAGGCCGGCACGATTAAAGAAACATCGCGCCGCTGGCTGGAACGCCACCTTAACGACCCTTATGTGCAGCAGTCCAAAGCGGACGGCTATCGTTCGCGTGCGGCCTACAAGCTGATCGAGATCAATGAGCGCTATAATATTCTGAAAAAAGGCCAGAAGATTATCGATCTCGGTGCCGCCCCTGGCGGCTGGAGCCAGATTGCGGCGAAAATCGTTGGCTCCAATGATGAACAGCCGCATGTCGTTGGCATCGACTATCTCGATGTTGATCCGTTGCCGGGTGTTGCGCTTCTGAAAATGGACTTTCTGGATGATGAAGCACCGAATGCGATTATGAGCGCACTTGGTGACGAACCGGATCTGGTGATTTCCGATATGGCGGCTCCAACCACCGGTCACCGTCGTACCGACCATCTGCGTACCGCGCATTTGTGCGAAGTCGCGGCGCATTTTGCGGTTTCCGTGCTGAAGCCCGGCGGTCACTTCCTCACCAAGACCTTTCAGGGCGGCACCGAGAATGACCTGCTGACCATGCTGAAACAGAATTTCCGTTCGGTTCATCACGTCAAGCCACCGGCGTCACGTGCGGAATCTGTTGAGCTTTATCTGCTTGCCCGTGATTTCAAAGGTCGCAAAGAAGACGACAGCGAAAAATAACTTCACCAAGTATGTTTCAATAAAAAAAGCGCGGCTAAACCGCGCTTTTTTCAATTTTCACGGCATCCGGTATTTAATGGATTTTCCGCTGTTTCGGCGCGAGTTTTTTTCTCATAAAGCTCCTGCCCTGCTTCCGGTTTCAGTTTGACAAAAGAGAAGAAAGCCAGCGCAGAAATTCCGCCGACAACAAAGAAAGCAATGTGGAAATCCTCAATCTGCAATGCAGAGCCACGAATGATTGTGCTCAGCTCCAGAATAACACCGGCCAGCGCAACACCCATCGCAATCGAAACCTGCTGCGCAACCGCAGAGATCGGTGTCGCCTGACTGGTTTTATCATCCGGAATTTCGGCAAAGCCCAGCGCATTTACACCGGTGAAGAACATCGAGCGCAAAAAGCCGCCGAATAACAGCGCCGCCAAGATGAACATCATCGGCGTTTGCGGTGTGAAGAAACCATTCAAAATGATAAAACAAGCAGAAGCCAGTGAACCGAACATCAACAACCGGCGGAAACCAAAGCGGGCAAAAATCCGTGATGCACCGAATTTCATCAGCAAGGCACCGATTGCCGACACGAAGGTGATCATCCCCGACTGAAACGGATCAAGCCCGAAGCCGAGCTGCAACATCAGCGGCAACAAAAACGGAATCGCGCCAATACCTAAGCGAAACAGGCTGCCACCGGCGACAGAAATACGAAACACATCGTTTTTGAACAGGGATAAATCCAGCAACGGGTTTTCCACCCGTTTTGCATGCTGAATATATAAGATGGTTGAAAGCACACCAATTCCCAGTGTGATAATACCTACCGCAGGCGGCAGAGCCGGAAGGCTCACCACAGACAGGCCAAACACCACGCCGGACATTGCCAGCCCCGATAGGATAAAGCCGGTCACATCCAGTTTACGCGGCATCGGCACATCCAGCACCGGCAGATATCTGGTTGCAAACCAGATCCCTGCCAGACCAATCGGCACATTGATCAGGAAGATCCAGTGCCAGCTGAAATAAGTCGTTATAAAGCCACCAACCGGCGGACCAACCAGAGGGCCGACCATGCTCGGGATTGCCAGCCATGCCATCGCATTGACAAGCTGATTACGCGGTGTTGAGCGCAGCAGCACCAAACGTCCAACCGGTGTCATCATTGCCCCGCCTGCGCCTTGCAGGAAACGGGCAACCACGAAACTCATCAGAGAATTGGATGCCGCGCAGGTAACAGAACCGATCACGAAAACGGCGATGGCTGCACGAAACACATTACGCGCACCATAGCGATCTGCCATCCAGCCGCTCACCGGAATAAACACTGCCAAGGATACCAGGTAGGAAGTCAGCGCCAGTTTCAGGGCAATCGGGCTGGTGCCGATATCTCGTGCAATGGCGGCCAGAGAGGTCGAAATCACATTCGAATCCATCTGCTCCATGAAAAGCGCGACAGCCAAAACCAGCGGAATAATACGATTCACAATACGAATCCTGCATGCCAGACATCTTATTTTGGGAGCATTATATAACTCAGCCCGACCAGATTACACGCAGAATTGACCACGCCGGTGAAGTTTTTTAAGGCATCAAAGAACGCTGTCACAAAAGTTTACAATCGCAACAATGCGTGTGCAGGCATGGTAAATTTCAGCTTAAAAAACAAAGCATTGTGATCGTACATATATAAAAATTCACTCTATGCGACAGCTTTTAAAAGCCCGCAAAACAAGGGGGAATTGCTCTTAATTGTCTCGAGTTGAGAGAGAAATCGACGCTTTCGGGTTGCATGGTCAGTTACACGCTGTTACATTTGGTGAGTAAACAGTAACCAGCAGAGCATCGATAAGGGGCCGATGCGTAGAGGTGTGAGATGACTGAGATCACCAAAAGCGCAATACTTTATACAATGATGATTATTACGCTCAATACGGCCATTGCCCTGAGTGTGGTTGGTCTGGATTTCCTGCCGTAATCATCTCTGCAAATGAGCACCCCCGAAAGAGCGGCGCGAAAATTGCTCATGTCCTGTTTCGAACAGGACGTATCACCTACAGATTTCATAAGAGGTCTGCCGGAAGTGTTCCGGCAGACCTTTTTAGTCTTTATCGATCACGGCGCATATGAATGACAGCAAAAGGCAGTCCTTCATCATCTTCAGCGAAACGTGCGATTTCAACGAAACCATTGCGCAGATAGAAATTATGCGCCTGCGTGTTCAGAGCATAAACTTCCAGTTCCAGAGCTTTTTTCAAGCCCAGTGCATGATCAAGCAATTGGCGTCCCAGACCTTTGCCCTGAATATTCGGGTCAACAAACAGTCCGCCGATAAACTGCCCGACCAGACCGATAAAGCCCGCCGGTTTGCCGTCATGGATAATCACCCAGTTTTCAGCCTGTTTCAGATAGATATCCCGTACCTGCTCAGCTTGCAGTAATAAGCGCTCTGCACCTAAAAAATGATGCGATATGCGTGAAGCTTCCAGCCAGATATTGACCAGTACTTCCGTATCTTCAACACGGATCGGGCGAATTTCATTTGGTATTTGTGTCATGATAGTTTTGTCCATTGAGACGTTTAATACGCGCCACGATGCCACTTACAAAATGGCGCAACTCAACGATCAGCCTTTTTGAAAAAAAGACTGTCGGAAAACAATTGCATTGAGTTGCTGCGCATAAATCTCCTGATTGGACTATTCTCACCTTATCATTTGCCTGATTGCCGGACAAGATTGGTGCGGAAACAGAAACGCATTGTCTACTCGACTTCACACACAACTGGCTGTATGAACATTGCGTCGCGCAATAGTGCGCGATGTTGTTCTCGGGGCGGGGTGCGATTCCCCACCGGCGGTATGAAGAAGAAATTCTTTGAGCCCGCGAGCGTCTGAATAAGCCTTATATTCAGAGTCAGCAGATCCGGTGAGATGCCGGAGCCGACGGTATAGTCCGGATGAAAGAGAGCAAAGACACGGTTAAACAGCACACTTGTTACGGGTGTGGTCTGTCTATTTGTGAATTTGCGCCCTGATTCTAGTATCAAGAGATGAAACTATGAACCAGAGCTTGACCAACCCATCTTCCCTCAAAGTTGCATTCATTCAGGCGCGCTGGCACGCTGATATCGTGGATGAAGCACGCAAATCCTATATTGAAGAACTGGCTAAACTGACCAATAGCGGCATTGACGTTGAAGTCTTTGACGTGCCGGGTGTGTTTGAAGCACCGCTTCTTGCCCGCACATTGGCCGCAACCCATAAATATGCCGCTGTTGTTGCAGCAGGCTTTGTGGTTGACGGCGGTATTTATCGCCATGACTTCGTGTCTGATGCCGTGATCAAAGGTCTGATGCAGGCACAAATGGATACCGATGTGCCTGTTTTGAGCGTTGTACTGACCCCGCATCATTATCATGACAGCAAAGAGCATCATGATTTCTTCCATGCGCATTTTGTGGTCAAAGGCCGTGAAGCTGCCCATGCAACCGTGCAGATTTTGGACACTTACAGCAAAATCGAAGCGTAATTTAACGAAAGCGGCTTGCATCAGCAGGCCGCTTTTTACTCCACGATCCTATGCGGATGCGTATAGACATCAAACTCCGCACCGCGAACCAGCGCAACCAGCGTAATATTCAGCGCTTCAGCGGTGCGGATTGCCAGAGCCGTCGGCGCAGAGATTGCCATTATGACCGGTGAGCGGAGAGCCGCTGTTTTCTGCACCATTTCCAGTGAGACACGACTGGTCACCACTACAGCACCACGCGCCGGATCAGCCCCTTCAGCCTTACCTTCGCCACGCAATAAAAAGCCTGCCAGCTTATCCAGCGCATTATGCCGCCCGACATCTTCCCGCACCGCCAGTATTTCGCCACCATTCTGATGCGCCTGATAAAAACCGGCTGCATGAACGGCTCCGGTTGCCCGATGCAAGAGCTGTAAATCCCACATCTGCTCGGCCGCCTGCACGATCTGCTCGGAGCGCAGCGTGAAATCACTATCCGCAACCGGCGGAAACTCCCGCACAGCCTCGGTAATGGATTCAATGCCGCACAGCCCACAACCAACCGGCCCTGCCATATGGCGGCGGCGCGCCGTCAAGGCATCACATTGCTGATCGGATAATTGCATCTGCACATCAATACCGGCGGAGAAGCTCTGAATAGCCATCGCTTCGATTTCCGAAGCCTGTGCGATAATGCCCTCACAAAGACTGAAGCCAACAGCAAAATCCTCAACATCCTGCGGGCTGGCCATCATCACCGCATGGGTTGTGCCGCCATAGGAGAACGCTACAGGCACCTCTTCCGCAACCTGCCGGTGCGAGGCTTTCAGCCTGCCCTGGCGGCGGATAATATTACCGACTTCAGATGTGGCTGGCGGAATATCCGTGTCATCCCTCTCAAGGCTGCAGCTTTTATCCATGGCGTTCCCTTCCATCCCTATAGCAGCATAACTATATGCTTTTACTGAAAGCATATTCCAGCGCTAAAAATGTCGCTTATCCGGTGCGGATTCAGACTTTGAGTGACAGTTTCAACAGGCAATCCGTGCTTTCGGGGTGGTAAGCATATCGCGATGGTATATTCTGCAACAAATCCACCAAAGAGGTTCTGACTTATGGACATTCGTCTGATTGATGAAAATTTTGCTGTCACCGGCCAGTTGTCACCGGAAGATATTGCCGGTGTTGCGGCACAGGGTTTCAAAACCCTGATCTGTAACCGTCCGGATCATGAATCCGATGGCCAACCGCTTTATGATGCCGTTGCACAGGCTGCAACAGCTGCGGGTCTGCAAACTTATTTCATTCCTGTGGCTGGCGGCCAGATCACACAGGAAAATCTGGACGAAATGACTACAGCCGTTGAAAATGCACCAACGCCAATTCTGGCCTATTGCCGCTCAGGCACCCGTTGCACAAATCTTTACGGCATTGTCCAGCAACAGAGACAGCGCTGATCGACCTAGTATTGTGTGCGGAGAAAATCCGCGCACAAGCCACACCATCAATCCACCGGATCATTCATATGTCTATCAGGCTCCTGAGCGAAACCATTATCAACCAGATTGCTGCCGGTGAGGTTATTGAACGCCCTGCCAGCGTGGTGAAAGAACTGGTAGAAAATGCGATTGACGCCGGTGCCACACGTATTGAAGTGGTGACCGCCGGTGGCGGCAAGAACCTGATTCGTGTGACAGATAATGGCGGCGGTATACCGGCGGATGAACTGACACTAGCTGTCTCGCGCCACTGCACTTCAAAACTCACAGACGATGTGCATGATATCCGTGCCCTTGGTTTTCGCGGTGAAGCACTGCCATCCATTGGCTCCGTTGCGCGTCTGAGCATTAAATCTCGCACCGCTGACGCTGATTCCGGATATGAGGTTGTTGTACGTGGCGGCTATCTCGAAGGGCCGCGCCCGACTGCGATCAATCGCGGAACCATCGTTGAAGTCAGCGATCTGTTTTACGCCACCCCGGCGCGTCTGAAATTCATGAAAACCGATCGCGCCGAATCCACTGCGATTACGGAAGTGATTAAGCGTATCGCGATTTCTTTCCCGCAAATCCGGTTCTCCATCGCCGGTACAGATCGCAGCCCGCTGGAACTGCCTGCGACGTGCAGCGCAGGAGAAACGGTCAGTGAAGCGGCAATGCTCGAGCGTATTTCGCAGGTTCTCGGCACTGATTTTTCTGAAAATGCACTGGCACTCGACAGCGAGCGCGAAGGTGTGCGTCTGACCGGTTTCACTGCAATTCCATCGTTCAACCGCGCAAATTCCCTGCACCAGTTTGCCTATATTAACGGCCGTCCGGTACGCGACAAACAGGTATTTGGCGCATTGCGCGGTGCCTATTCCGATGTGATTGCCCGCGACCGCCATCCGGTCGGCGTCTTGTTTCTCCAGCTTGATCCGTCCCATGTCGATGTCAATGTGCATCCGGCCAAGGCTGATGTACGCTTTCGTGATCCGGGATTGGTGCGCGGTCTGATTGTCGGCACCATCCGTCATGCTTTGGCGCAGTCGGGTATTCGCCCTGCCACCAGCGGTGCAGAAGCCATGTTGAAAGCTTTTCAGGCACAGGGATTTGAGAGCAAAAATTTGAATGCCTCACAATTCGATATGCCGCAGCGTTCATCCGGCAGCTTTACATCCTCCCCTGCCCGTAACTGGCAATCTGCCTCGAATTACCGGACAGATGCACCGCGACAGGAATGGTCACCACAAACTGCCCATCCGGCTCAACGCCCGCTGCATCTCGATAACCAGCCGGCACCACGTTATGAACAGGCCGGCTTTGGCGAAGCGATGCAGGCAACGATTTCGCAATTCACGACTCCCAGTGCCGACAGCCGTGCAGCAGAGATTGAAGCCCCCGCAGAATTGCTGCGCGCACCGCTCGGTGCTGCACGGGCGCAAATCCATGCCAATTATATTGTCGCTCAGACCGAGGATAGTCTGGTGATCGTAGATCAGCACGCCGCCCATGAGCGACTGGTTTATGAGGCGCTGAAAACTGCTCTGGAAGCCAAGCCGATGCCTGCGCAGATGTTGCTGATCCCCGAGATTGTTGACCTGCCGGAAGAAGATGCAGAGCGCGTTGTCGCCCATGCGCAAACACTGGAGCGTTTTGGTCTGAGTGTTGAACAGTTCGGCCCCGGCGCGGTGGCTGTGCGTGAGACGCCAGCCATGCTCGGCGAAATGGATGTGCAGCAGCTGATCCGCGATCTGGCGGATGAAATTGCCGAACATGACACCGCCAACGGGCTGAAAGATATGCTCAATCATGTGGCGGCGACGATGGCCTGTCATGGTTCTGTGCGTTCCGGCCGCCGCATGAAAGGCGAAGAAATGAACGCCCTTCTGCGCCAGATGGAAGCCACCCCCGGCTCCGGCACCTGCAATCACGGGCGACCGACTTATATAGAATTAAAACTCAGTGATATTGAACGTCTGTTCGGACGCAGGTAAAGACTACCCAAAGACACTGACGACAAGAAAGAGTGATGACTATGTTTTCCAGCAATCGCACCGGTGAAGCCAAATTACGTTACCTCGATGGTGACTATCAGGTTCTTGAGCCAGGCTCCTATGTGATTTGTGCAGTGACAGCTGAGAAAATTGAGCTGGATGACCTGCGTTACTGGAGCGTTGCCCGTCAGGAAGCCTATGTAAACGGCCTCGTTTCTTATCAGCGTGAGCTCGAAAGCAATCCCGAGCTGCGCCAACGCAGCAAGAATTAATCTGAGTTATAATGACAAAGTCATATACAATATCCGAGTTAAAAACTCGTCCGGAATTTCTCGGCGATGCAGCTGACCGCGTCTGGAATGCGTGGTGGCGGCAGGATGGCCACGAACTGGACTTTATCACAGGTCTGTTCGAGGAAGGCCTCACCGCAGAGACTACGCCCGTTGCTCTTGTCGCCCATGACAATGCGGAGTTTCTCGGCACCGTATCGCTGATCGACAGCGACATGGAAGCCCGCCCGCAATATACGCCATGGGTAGCGGCTTTGTGGGTGGATGAAATGCAGCGTTCCTTTGGTATCGGCAGTGCGCTGATTAAAGCGGCAATTGAAAAAGCCCGTGAGCAGGGTTTTCCGGAAGTTTATCTCTGCGCTGAAGCCGATAAACATGAATATTATGCAGCACGCGATTGGGTGCTGATTGAAGAAAATATTGACGATCTCAATATTTACCGCATCGCGCTCTGATCAAATTTCCAGACTGCGTTCGAGAAAATTTTGCCGTGTTGTTTTTATAATGCGCTGCAAAATTTTCTCGCGGCCAAAATCAAGCCGCACATCAAAAACCGCAATCTCGTTCAACCAGTCACCCTCAACCGACAACTGCATTTCACGCAGGCGCACGTAATCTTTGGCTGTTGTTGCCAAAGTCAGATTGGCTTCGCGCGCCTCCGCTAAAAGCTTGCGGATATCCTCCGGCCTGTAGCTGTAATGATCACCGAAAGACCGGCTGATCACCACTTCCCCGCCAAGCTCTGTCACACTGTCATAGAATTTCTGCGGATTGCCGATACCGGCAAAGGCAAGGAACTTTTTCCCTTCAGCCGGCTGTTCTGCCACTGAAACCAGCCGTGCATCAAAAAACGGCTTATTGCTGCATGCCGCCATGCGGATTACATTTTCCGAAGCATCATTGCCTTTCAGATGGTTCGGCGTGATACGCAGAAGTGCTGATGCCTGCTGCATCTGTGCTGCCAATGGCGCACGCAACGGCCCTGCCGGAATGATCCGGCCATTACCAATACCGCGAGCCGCATCAATCACCACCAGCGCATAATCATAAAACAAGCGTGCACTTTGGAACCCATCATCCATGATGATAAAATCGCAGCCCTGTTGCTGCAATAATTGCGCGGCGTTCAGACGATTAGCGCATACGGCAACCATTGCATGGCGCGCCAGCAAGAGCGGCTCATCACCGGTCAGTTTTGCAGTATCCCGCGCGGGATCAACAATATGTACGTCCTTGAAAGAACCACCATAGCCACGCGAAACAATACCGGGTTTAAAACCTTCCGCTTTCGCAGCTTCTGCAAAAGCAATACAGGTCGGGGTTTTACCCGCACCGCCAACGGTAAAATTGCCGATACATAAAACCGGCAGATCAATTTGCGGCGGCTCCGCATTGATCATGCGTTTTTTTGCAACTGAACCATAGATCGCAGCCAAAGGTGACAGCATACAGGACTGCCAACCGGCTTTATCCCACCAGAAGGATGAAGCATCCCGCTGTGATTTTCCGGCAGCCATTATTGCTGCTCCGGCGCTTCAGTCTCCGCTGCGGTCTCAGAGACAGTCGTATAGAGGCGTGATTTCACCGCCAGAGGCCGGATAAACGGTTCAAGTGCTGTCAGTGTACGATCCAGCGCACCGCGCATATCGCCGACCGTGCGCTTTCCGGATTCGGTCATAGCTGCCAGCTTTTCCGGATTATTGAACAGGAAGTTCACTGCACCGGCTAGCATATTATGATCGCTGACCAGCTTCGCGCCGCCGTTTTTAATCAGACGCTGATAGGATTCACGGAAGTTCTGCACATTACGGCCGGACAGAACCGCTGTGCCAAGCATGGCTGGCTCCAGCGGATTTTGCCCGCCCTCACCGGTCAGGGATTTGCCCACAAAGGCAATCTGCGACAGACGCAGATACAGCCCCATTTCGCCGATTGTATCACCAAGATAAACCGCTGTTTGCGGGGTAATATCTTCATTGCGGCTGCGTTGCGCCACAGTGAGCCCTTTAGCTTCAATTGCAGCACGGATTGTCTCTGCACGATCCGGATGACGCGGTACAATCATGGTCAGCAAGTCCGGATGGCGGGTGCTGAGCATTGTATGTACAGTCGCGGCAATTTCTTCCTCACCGTCATGAGTGGAAATGGCAGCCCAGACTTTACGCTTACCGATCTGTTTCTGCAGACGTTCCAGCTCTTGTGCATCCACCGGTGGTGCGTCCGTATCCACTTTGAGATTGCCGGAAATTGTTACCGGACGTGCTCCCAGCTGGCGGAACCGCTCACCATCCGCATCGGATTGTGCAACCACATGAGCGAAGTTTTCGAACAAAGCTTCAGCAACGGAGCTACGCTTTTTCCACTTTGCATAAGAACGATCGGACATACGACCGTTAATCAGAATCTGCGGAATATGCCGTTTACCCAGTTCCAGAATGGTCATCGGCCAGATTTCGGATTCGCATTTAATTGCCACATCCGGCTGCCAGTGATCGAGAAAACGGCGCACAGCAGGCAGCAGATCAAGCGGTACATATTGATGAATAACACGGTCGCCTAAGCGCTCTGCGACCAGTGCCGCTGAGGTGCGTGTGCCGGTGGTGAGAAGAATGCAAATATCCTGCGCAAGAAAATGTTCAATCAGCGGCAGGATAGCGATAAATTCGCCGACACTTGCGGCATGCATCCAGACCAGCGGCCCTTCAGGACGAGCAATTTGACTGCGACCATAACGCTCGGAACGACGGATGCGATCTTCTTTGCCTTTGGAAACGCGATAGCTGATATAGGGCCCGATCAGCGGATAGGCCGCACAACCGGCAGCCTTGTAAATCTTAAGAACAGTGCGGGCCCATTTTTCACTCATTCTTATCTCCATACCGGATAACACTATCAGAAAAGCTTATTGCTGCCTTGTCTGAATTTGAAATGCCGGAAAAACACGGAATACTGAAACTGTTGCGCTTACAGGCAACTGTTTGAAATCTTGCACCAAGATGCTCAACACACCAAGCCCATCTTAAGCTTATGCACCAATAACTGATAACCCCGTCATTATACAAAAGAATGCCGAACGCCATCACAATTTATTGTCATCGCGCGGGAGGTGTTTGCAATCCCAATTGTTTATAAGCCGCATCCGTAGCTGCATCGAGCTTGCGGGTCAGCTCCACGCGCTTCTCTTCGAGCAGATTCTCGTCCGCATCCACAGGCACCCAAACCGGCTCTGTTGTCACCGCAGCAGAGCGGCCAAACGGCAGCGGAATGGATGTTTTATCCCAGCTTCTCTGCAAGACAATACAACGGGAAAAAGCATAGGCAACCGGCAGGATCGGGCGGCCGGACAATTTGGCCAACAGGATAATCCCCTGCCCTGCCTCACGCACCGGACTATGCGCTACATCAGCAATCATGCCGGTACTGACACCCTGATCCAAAGCCCGTTTCAGGGTAATCAGAGCACGCGCCCCGCCCTTATCCTTGTTATTACTGTCTGCACGACCGCCGGAACCACGCACCGTTTGCAGGCCGAGTTTTTCCGCCACACGTGCATTCAGCTCCGCATCAGCACTGCGTGAAAACATGGCCACAACCGGCACAGATTTTTCACGCACAAATGTGCCCATCAAATGCTGGCCATGCCAGAAAGTGACGATATAGGGTGTGTGCTCTTTTTGCGATGCGATGGTCTCATCAAAACCGGGCAGGCGTTTATTGGTAGCATAAACCAGCCGGAGATAGCCTGAAATCAAATTGACCAGCACCGTCTTCAGCATTTCTGAGCGCGCCAAAGGCTCGCGAATACGCTGCCAAACGCGCTTCAGAAATCCGTCTTGCTGCACATTATCACCTGCCACAGTCAAAATGCACTATCAGGCTTTATTGGCAGAATTAACAGCTTCAGAAATTGCACTTGCTGGGTCCAGCAGGCGATGCATGTGAACGATGAAATAACGCATATGGGCATTATCAACAGTTGCCTGAGCCTTGGACTTCCAAGCCATTTTAGCTGTTTCGTAATTCGGATAGATGCCGACAATATCCAGCTTTTCGAGATCACGGAACTCCATCGAGTTCAATGTCTTCAATTCGCCACCAAATACCAAATGCAGCAGCTGTTTGTTTTCACCGGATACGGTCATTGTTCTAATCCTGTCACTGAGATTACGTTACCGAAAAGGCAGCACCATCGCAGCACTGCCCCTGTTGCGCCTTCTTTAGAGCGCTTTACGTTTAAGTTCAACCAGAGCAAGCGCTGCTCAGTCTTTAATTTATCGCATTTTATGGGATCGACAGAAAAGAGACGGTCAGGATTTTTCCTGCTCCGTTAACAACTGGCGCACAACGCTCAGCATCTCACCGTCAAAGCTCGCAACCGCCGCAACCAGCACATCATGGCTGAATGGTTTGCGACCTGCGATCATCCCCCGTTCACCACCATAGCTAAGTGCCTGACCTTCAAGAGTCAAAAGCTTTCCGCCAGCCTCTGAAAGCAGCAAATCCGCTGCCGCCAGATCCCAGTCATGCGCACCACCACGCACAAAAGTGCCTGCCAGCTCACTCCGCCCGACCTTGGCGATGCGATAGGCCAGCGACGGCACATAGGATGCAAAAGCGACCTTGCTGCGAAAGCCCTCCGGCAGTTCATTAAAATGTGATCGCGACATTGCCACCGGATAGCTGCGCCCGTCATCCGGCAAATGCGCGCTGATCGCCCTGTCGTTTTGAAACGCACCTTGCCCGTGCACCGCAGTCAGAACCTCTTTGCGCACCGGCACATCCAGCACACCACAACGCGGCTTACCGTCTTCGATTACTGCGATACTTACACACCACTGATTATCACCGGCGAGAAAGGCACGCGTACCGTCAATCGGATCAACCACAAATGCCCGCTTACGCCCCGTGCGTTGCTGATCAGTTGCCGTCTCTTCGGATATCCAGCCGTAATCCGGCCGCGCCCGCAGCAAAGACTGCTGCAGAAAACGGTCAACTGCCAAATCTGCTTCACTCACCGGAGACTGGCCGTTTTTCAGCCAGACTTCCGGATCTTTGCCATAATAATGCAGGGCAATTTTACCAGCTTCCGCCGCAGCATCGCGGATGAGTTGCAGGTCAGCCATATCAGCCAGTTTATCCGTGTTACTCTCCGGCAAGCGTCATTCCTTCAATTACCAATGTTGGTGCGGCAGTGCCGTAAGAGCGATCCAGATCACTCGCGGCAGTCATATTCATAAACATGTCTTTGAGGTTGGAAGCGATGGTCACTTCACTCACCGGATAGGTCAGCTCACCGTTTTCAATCCAGAAACCGGATGCACCACGGCTATATTGACCGGTGATCATATCCACGCCCTGTCCGAAAACCTCAGTCACGTAAAAACCGGTACCGAGCTCTTTCATCAGTTCTTCAGGTGTGCGTTCACCGGCTTCCAAGGCCAGATTAGTTGAGGACGGCACGACAGTTGAACCGGAGCGCACGCCACGACCATTAGTCTCCAGCCCCAATTCACGGGCGGTCGAGCCGGACAGGAACCAATGTTTCAGCACACCATTTTCAATCATGGTCAGTTTTTCACCGGCAATCCCTTCGCCATCGAACGGGCGGGAGGAAGAACCGCGCAAACGCAGCGGATCATCGGTGATGCTGATACCTTTACTCAGAACCTGCTGCCCCATTTTATCTCTGAGGAAACTGCTTTTCCGCGCAACTGATGCACCATTGATGGCTCCCGCGATATGTCCGGCAATGCCGCGCGCCACACGCGGGTCGAACATCACATTCACTGCACCGGTTTTAAGTTTCCGCGCATTGAGCCGACGTACTGCGCGTTCACCGGCCGTCCGGCCAAGATCTTCCAGCGCAGGCAGATCGGCGAAATGCAGACGCACGCGCATGTCATAATCGCGCTCCATTCCGGTGCCTTCACCGGCAATGGCACTGACTGAACGGCCAAAACGGCTCAGCGTATAAAAACCTTCAAAACCGCCGGAGGTCACTAGTACCATACCGCCCAAACCAGCAGAGGCAGTTGCACCGCCGGAATTGGTAACACCCGAAACCGCACGCGCAGCTTCTTCCATTGCCAGCGCATCTGCTGTCATGCGCTTGGCATCAATCTGTGTCGGATCGAACAGATCAAGATCAGCAATTTGTTTTGCCAGTCTTGCAGGATCAGCCAGCCCCTCATAGGCATCTTCTGGCGAGACTTTGGCCATCGCGACAGCGCGTTCTGCCAGCGCAACCGGATCAGCGCCTTTATTGGCGCTCGCTGAAATACTGGCAATGCGTTTACCTACGAAAACGCGCAACGAAAAATCATCGCTCTCAGAAGCTTCTGTCGCTTCAACCTTGCCCAGACGCACGCTGACATTACTGGAACGACTGCGCACAACCACTGCATCAGCATGATCTGCACCAGCCTTTTTGGCCGCCGCGACGAGAAAACGAGCCTGATCGGCGAGTTTTTGAGCAGAGCTTTGTGCGTCCATTATTCTTCCTGTCATATATAATTTCCGGAGCATCGCAAAAATTAAAATGCTCCGTGCTTCGTGATCTGCAGATTGTAGAATATCAACTCATTCTGTTCAGAGCATTTCCAGTTTATCCTGAATAATAGAAAATACTCTATCTTTTTGTTTTTACGCGCATCTTTTCCGATCGAAACGGGACAAGAAATCAGTCCAGTGGACTGATTTCCCCGTGTAGGCGGTTCCCGCTTTTCGGCATGCGCTTTATATAGCTTTTATATACGGATAGGCAGTGTGTTTTTTAAGTCTGACCTTCAGTTTACGCGGGAGAAAACAACCCTGTGTGATGAAACAGAGTAAAGAACCGGCTTGTTCTGACGGGCTAAATCTCTTTATGACTTCATATTTAGCAACTATGTGGTCACAAACGTGATAGTTTTCTTTAAAAAACCGTTATCTGCGCGATTTATTCCGTATTATGTTCCGCATGATTTGCTGCAGCATCATGTCTGACGATGTGCTGCCTATGGCTTGTTTTGTACCCGCCCCGACAAACCAGACCGGTTTCGGTTAACAGACACGGAAACTGTTCTACTCTTCGTTTTATCGCATCATCCCATGCAAGACTGCTACGTTTTTGCCGGATATGCTCTCAATATGTGATGTTTTGATTATGGAAAACAACATTTCCATCGGCAGTCTTTATCTGCAAACGCTGATGATCCTCGGCGGAGCGATCATTGCCGCCCCGTTATTCAAACGGCTGGGACTGGGAACAGTTCTTGGTTATCTCGCTGCCGGTGTGATTATCGGCCCGATTGCCCGCCTGATTACCGGCGGGGAAGAACTATTGCATTTTTCAGAACTCGGTGTTGTTTTTCTGCTCTTTATCATCGGCCTTGACCTCAAACCGTCCCGCCTCTGGTCTTTGCGCCATGCGATCTTCGGTCTGGGTCTTGCACAGGTTACATTGTGTGCCGTTGCTCTCGCCTTCTTAGGCGTCTATGTGGCCGGTCTGCCTGTACCCGCAGCAATTATTGTCGGCTGTGGCTTTGCCCTGTCTTCAACCGCTTTTGCCATGCAAATTCTGGAAGACAAAGGTGAAACCAGCCAGAAATACGGACAAAAAGCTTTTGCGATTCTACTGTTTCAGGATCTCGCCATCGTGCCAATTCTGGCCTTGATACCGGCCCTGTCTCCGGGTGAAGGCTCGCAAGCTGCCGCCAATTTCCATGTCGCTGCGGCTCTCGGGGCGATTGTCATTCTGATTATCGCCGGTCGCTACCTGCTCAATCCGATGTTCCGCATTATTGGCAATACCGGCGCACGTGAAGTGATGATTGCCGCTGCGCTGTTCATCGTGCTTGGTTCTGCCGCTTTGATGGAAGCAGCTGGCCTCTCCATGGCAATGGGCGCCTTTATTGCCGGTGTTCTGCTGGCCGACTCCTCCTACCGTCATGAGCTGGCCGCTGACGTAGAGCCATTCCGCGGCATCTTCTTAGGTCTGTTTTTCGTCGCGGTTGGGCTGTCACTCAATCTGGTCGTTATTCTCGACAACTGGCTGATGATCCTGCTCTCCGTTCCGGTCATTATCGTCACCAAAATTGCGATCATTTACACGCTCTGCCGTCTCTTCCGCACCAGCCACAATGATGCGATTAAAGTAGCATTCCTGCTGCCGCAAGGTGGTGAGTTCGCTTTCGTTCTGTTCTCCGCTGCCAGTGCTGCTGCCGTTATTACCGATGCACTGGCTTCCGAGCTGATTGCGGCCATCACCATTTCTATGGCACTCACACCGCTTTGTGTGGCTGTTGGCAATCGTCTGCTCTCCTCCGCAAAACAGGAAGATGGCATGGAAGAAGACTTTGAAGGCGCAGGTTCTGATGTCCTGATGATCGGCTTCTCCCGTTACGGGCAGATCGCTTCGCAGATCCTGCTGGCCGGTGGTTCGGATGTGACAGTGATTGATAATTCCGCCAATAAAATCCGTGCGGCCAGTCGCTTCGGTTTCCGTATTTATTTCGGTGACGGACAGCGTAAAGACGTGCTGGAAATGGCTGGTATCCGCAAAGCCAAACTGGTGGCGATCTGCACTGAGAAGAAAGAAATCACTGACCGTATTGTCGATCTCATTCAGGCAGAGTTTCCGGAAGTAAAACTCTATGTCCGCTCTTTTGACCGTGAGCATACACTGCAATTGCGCGCCAAAGGCGTGGATTATGAGCTGCGCGAAACCTTCGAATCCGGTTTGCTGTTTGGCCGTAAAACACTTGAAGCACTTGGCATGGCAGAAGATGAAGCCCATGCGATTGCTGATGATGTGCGCCAGCGCGATGAAGACCGTCTGCATGTACAGGCATCCGAAGGTATTCTCGCCGGTCGTCACCTGTTGTTCAACAAACCGGTTACACCGGAACCATTGATTAAGCCGACACGCTCTGCGGTTCCGCTGGACAAAGCTACAGAAGAAACCATTGCGCCTGCGGAAGATTACCCTGCCGCAGAATTGCCTGCGGCACCGGCGACAAGCTGAATGGCAACGCCGATTAAATAAAAACGGCGCGGTGAGTAATCACCGCGCCGTTTTCTTATTCAAGTAAAGGAGCTAATCAGTTCAGGCTAGGACCAACCACAAGAATGGCAGGATCAGCCTTGAGCAATTTTGCAGCCACGGCCTTTACATCATCTGTCGTCACAGCATTGATGAGATCACCACGACGATCAATATAGTCACGTCCCAGATTCTGCTCCTGCAAGCCAACCAGTGTGCGGGCAACAGCAACGGACGAATCCAGATTGTTGATCGCATAGGCACCGATTGCAAAGCTCTTGGCAGCAGCCAGTTCTTCCTCAGTCACGCCGGATTTAGCCATACGGGCAACTTCCGCGCGGATCACATCCAGACTCTGCTTTGCACGATCAGGGCGTGTGCCGGTCGAAATATTGAGTGTGTTAGAATAATCCTGTCCGCTAAGACCGGAACCAACGGTATAGGCCAGACCACGCTTTTCACGTACTTCATTATAAAGGCGTGATGTGAAGCCAACGCCCAGAACCTGATTCATCAGATAGGCTGCGAAGAAATCTTTATCGCTGCGCTTCACACCCGGATAAACCAGACTGATTGTTGTCTGCGGCAGATCATAGGTCACAGAGGTTGTCGCACCCAATGCCAGCTTGGCCATATCCACCGGCTTGAGATCAGCTTTATCTTGCAAATCGCCGAATAATTTATCCAGCAATGGCGCCAGTTCCTTGGCACTGATTGCACCGACAACACCGATTTTCAGCTGATCTTTACCGAACAGTTTCTTATGGGCATCCAGCAGATCTTCGCGGGTGATTGCCTCCAGTGACTGTACTGTCCCTTCATCACGGCGCGCATAAGGATGCTTACCATAGAGCACTTCCGCAAATTTTTGCGATGCAATGGTCGACGGATCGTTCTGGGATGCTTTAATGCCGGTCACAATCTGTGCACGGATACGGTCAATCGCAGCCTGATCAAAGCGTGGTTTCTGAATAGCCAGCGCCAGCATATCAAAAGCCGCAGGGCTGTTTTCCTTCAGCATGCGCATACCACCGGAGATATTATCCTGACTGGCACTGAAGCTCATTTCCGCACCGATATTATCCAGTCGTTCCTGATAGGCATCGGACGGCATATCGCCCGCACCTTCATCGAACAGACCGGTCATCAGATTGGCCAGACCTTCTTTGCCCGCAGGATCCTGCGCACTGCCGCCTTTGAAAGAAAAGCGTACTGAAATCAACGGAACGCTGTCCTCCTCCACCAACCAGGCTTTGATACCTTTCGGTGAGGTTACTTCCTGAATATCCAACGCAAAGGCTGGCAGGGTCGCTAAAAGCGCAAAAGCACCGGCGAGAGCCGCTTTGAGTCCGAGCAACGTCTTGCCACGCACAGGGGAAGCCTTGCTGAATCCTGCACCAGAGTGAAGAGAATATACCATTATTTTTTCACCTCTGATTTTGCATCTTTCGGCTTGCCTTCGGGAGCGCCTGCCTCGGCTTTGCCACCTGCAGCCGGTTTGACCGCTGGCTGGGCTTCTGTTGTTTTCTGCTCAGCCGACGGCAACAAATAGCCGGTCACCTCAAGGGAAGGTTTCAGATAACGTTCTGCCACATCGCGGATCTGCTCCGGCTTAACCGCACGGATTTTATCCGGCCAGCCAAGAACATCGTCTACCGTCTGGCCAGTCGCCAGTGAAGAACCATAAATCCGCGCCATACCGGTCTGGCTGTCACGGGCAAAAATCATTGCTTTGAGGAAACGGTTACGCGCCTGATTAAGTTCGGTTTCCGTTACGCCTTCAGCAATAATACGGTCAACTTCCACATTTGCCGCTGTCTGCACATCTTCCAGAGTGGCATCACCGCGCGGTGAGCCATAAATCATGAATGTACCGTCATCGAGCGCGTCACCGGCATAATAAGCACCGGCGCTGGCAGCAAGCCCCTGCTCAACCACCAGCTCCTGATAAAGACGGCTGCGAATGCCACCACCAAGAATTTCACCCAGCAGATCAAGCGCTTCGGCATCGCCCTCACGACCTTTAGCCTTGGCGTTGATATAAGACGGCACCACCCATGTGGAATTATAGGATGGTTGATTCACGCGGGCATCACGCAAAATAACGGTGCGCGATGTGTGCTTTTCAGGCTCCTGCGGGCGAATACGAGGCGCAATATCAAAGCGCTTCGGTAATTTGCCATAGGTGCTCAATGCCAGCTCGCGCACGCGCTCCGGCGTTACATCACCCGCAACGACGAGAATGGCATTATTCGGCGTGTAATAACGCTCGTAAAACCCTATCGCATCATTGAGGCTGAGCTTTTCCATTTCCTGTTGCCAACCGATAATCGGGCGGCGATACGGATGATTGTAGAAAGTCGCAGCGCTGACTTCTTCACGCAGCATAGCAGCCGGACTACTGTCCACACGCATGCGGCGTTCTTCAAGAATAACATCACGTTCCGGTATGATAACCTCATCCGTCAGCACCAGATTGGCCATACGGTCGGATTCATATTTCATCACCATTTCCAGCGCATCGGGAGCAATCTGCTGGTAATAGCCGGTATAATCTGAAGATGTGAACGCGTTTTCCTGACCGCCGATCGCCGCAACTTTTGCGGAGAACTCACCGGCCGGAACATTTTTAGTGCCTTTGAACATCAGATGCTCAAGAAAATGGGCAATACCGGAAACACCTTCTTGCTCATCAGCCGCACCAACGCGATACCACACCATCTGCGTCACCACAGGTGCACGATGATCAGGGATCACCACAACATCCAGACCATTCGCGAGCTGAAAGCTGCTGACACCGCTTTGGGTTTTGATATCCGGCAATGCAGCCTGCTGATTATCATTGGCCGGTTTGTCCGCAGAGGTGGCAACAGGTGGAGCAGCCGGTTTGGCAGCTTGCGCATAAGAAGCGCCTACAGCCGCAGAACTGACAAGCAGCGCCAGCATAGAAGTGCTGACCAGTTGCCGGCAAAAGGATAGATATGGCACGAAAAGTGTCCCTTCCTGTTTTGCAAAACACCCTTAATTAAACGAGATTGCGGCAAATTCGCAACCTGACGCCCAAAATATGTTATAATGACAATAATTTAATAATCGACCCTGCGAAATTGGGTGCGCTAGCCTAAAACGCAAATTGCCCGCTGTGTAGCGGGCAATTTATTTTCTATGGTAATTTTTTCAGGCCAGCTCATACATTCGTATTGTGGTAATCCCGTAACTCCGTTCATCACGAAGGATAAAACGGTCATCCAGCGTAATGACAGCTTCTGAGACTTCTTCCAGAATCAGCAGCGCATCCGGCTTCAGCCAACCGCCTTCAAGAGCGGAAACAAAGGCCTGCTCGCCCAAACCCTTGCCATAAGGCGGATCAGCGAAGACCAGATCAAACTCGCCCATAGTGCCGGTCGGCCCCAAGGCTGTGGCATTGCGGCGGAACACTTTGGTATGTCCCTGAAGGCCAAAGGCCTCAACATTTTGACGCAGAAGTCCGCGACCTTCCACAGATTCCTCGACGAAAACCGTATAGCGGCAACCCCGCGACATTGCCTCAAGACCAAGCGCACCGGTGCCCGCGAATAAATCCAGCACCCGTGTATTGTCTAGTTTCTCACGAAACCCATGCGTAATGATATTGAACAGGCTTTCACGTGTCCGGTCACTGGTTGGCCGGATTGCTGAGCTCTCCGGCGTTACCAGTGCGCGGCCGCGATATTTACCGCCAACAATGCGCATTAACGTTTATCTCCGCGCGGTCCGTTACCACGAGGGCCTGCACCGCGAGGCGCAGAAGGACGACCGCCCGATGGTCTGCCACCCTGCGGACCTTTGCCGAAAGGCTTACCGCCGCGACCACCTTCAGGTTTGCCACGGCCGCCCTCAGGCTTGCCACGGAATGGTTTATCGCCGCCTGTACGTTCGCCAAACGGCTTCTTGTCGCCAAATGGTTTCTTGTCAAAATTGCGCTCGCCGGAGAAACGGTGTTCTTCACGTGCCGGGCGCTCATCACCATCATGGGAACGACGATTGTCTGAACGGAAGCCTTCACGCTTGAAACCATCACGGCCTTCATCGTCGCGACGGAAGCCCTGACGCTTATAGCCGGAACGGTCATCACCGCGGCTGTCATTGCGATCATCCGGACGACGGTTAAAACCACGGCCTTCTTCTGAACGCTGCGGACGGTCTTCACCACTACGACCGCGACGGCGGTCTTCACCAGGTGTCGGCTTAGATGTCGAATTATAAGCTTTTGCACCCGGCGCCATCCACACATTTACACCGCGCGGACGCTGTGGCTGCGAACCAAACTGATCATCACCCTTTTCACCGCGACCGCCTTTGGCAAAGCGCGGCTTGTCAAAACCACCGGAGCGTGGTGCCGATGTGCTGAGACGGGCAAGACCGTCTTCACGCCAGCTTTTACCATCGCGGTCACGTGGTGGCCTGCGTTCACCGTCACGCGGTGCGCTGCGGAATTCACCACGGCCATCTTCACGAGGAGCGCCACGCGACTCGCTGCGATCATTTTCACCACGCGGAGCACCGCGACCTTCACCACTAAACGCACCGCGACCTTCGTCCCGAGGTGCGCCGCGCGAACCTCCACGGAAGCCGCCTTTGCCGCCGCGTCCTTTGCCGCCGGCATCGCCGCTGCTGGAAATCCAGTCGGATTTATAACGCGAACGGCCTTCACCGGCATCATCAGAGCTGCGATCTTCGTAAGCGTCAAAACGTGCCATACGATGCGGCAGTTCACCCTTCACAGCTTCGTTGGAGAATTCATTATAAATCGGCGCATCAAAATCCGCACCGGAATCTTCAACCAGTTTTTCACCCAGCTGATCACGCAATGTGCGGCCGCGAATTTCGCGTACAGCACCTTCTTCGAGATCACCCAACTGGAAAGGACCGAAAGAAACACGGATCAGTCGGGATACGGCCAGACCAAGCGCGCCGAGAATGTTTTTAACTTCGCGGTTTTTGCCTTCACGCAGGCCGATATTCAGCCAGACATTGGAGCCCTGTTCGCGCTCAAGTGTTGCTTCAACCGAACCATAGAATACGCCGTCAACGGCAATACCATTTTTCAGTTCATCGAGCTGTGCCTGTGTTACCGAACCGTGTGCGCGCACGCGGTAGCGGCGCAGCCAACCGGTGGCAGGCAATTCCAGCACACGGGAAAGACCGCCGTCATTGGTCAGCAGCAGCAGACCTTCGGTATTAATATCAAGACGGCCAACAGAGAGCACGCGCGGCAGTTCTTCCGGCAATGCATCGAACACTGTCGGACGGCCTTCCGGATCACGGTTGGTTGTCACCAGACCGGCAGGCTTATGGTAGAGCCACAAACGGGTGCGCTCTGCCTGCTGGAGAACTTTATTATCAACGGTAATTCTGTCTGAGCGCAGAACATTAACCGCAGGGCTGGTCAGCACTTTGCCGTTTACGGCAACGCGACCGGCAGCAATCATGCTTTCCGCTTCACGGCGCGATGCAATACCAACGCGAGCCAGACGCTTGGCAATGCGCTCGCCTTCATCGCCCTGTGCGGTCATATCAAAACCACGCGGCTTATCGGAACGGGAACCAAAACCGCGCGGCTTGTCACCACGAGGTTCGAAACTACGCGGTTTGTCGCTGTCAAAGCGGCGCGGACGGTCAGAACCTCTGTCGTCGCGTGAACCTTCGCGTTTTACAAAAGGACGTTTGCCACGTTCATTATCGTGATCATCACGGGTCATCAGAATATCAGCCTTTCACCGGCATTTGTGCCCGGCAATCAAATAGTGAAAATCAGGTTGCGGAAAGCCCTGCCGCAAAATCAGAGCAATTCCGTTGAAAACGGTATCACCCGAATTGCTCCATCTCTTTGCTCTTTTGCATTGCCTCCGCTAAAACCGCCATGCGATTTTAACGGACTTGCGCGATGCTAAACCATTCCGGTTTGGCAAAATTTAGGATAAAGCTGACATTATTGCAGCGCAGCTCTTATGCTACACACCTTATTAAAGGTACGCTCTAACAAATCATCTTCAAGCTTGCGAGCAAAATATCTGAAAGGCTGCCGCACATTATGCAAAAAAACGCAACTGGCAGCGCTTCCGGTGGTCTGAACAGCGAAAATCCGCAAAAACCCGCTGCGGAAAAGACAAAGAAAAGCTCTATGAGCAAATCACAATCTCCCATGCAAATTGCCATGGAAGAAGCGCGTGCTGCCGGAGCCCGCGGTGAAGTGCCGATTGGTGCCGTTATCACCCGCAAAAATCAGATCATCGCCCGCGCCGGCAACCGCACCCGTGAAATCAATGATCCAACGGCTCATGCAGAGGTGCTGGCCATCCGTATGGCCTGTGAAGTGTTGCAGAATGAGCGGCTGGGCGAGTGCGATCTCTATGTGACGCTGGAACCTTGTGCGATGTGCGCGGCAGCAATTTCCTTCGCCCGTATCCGCAGGCTCTATTATGCCTCAAGCGATCCTAAAGGCGGCGGCGTGGAATATGGCCCCCGCTTCTACAGCCAGCCGACATGCCACCATGCACCGGATGTTTATTCCGGCATCGGTGAAGCGGAGGCTACAGCCCTGCTCCGTGATTTCTTTAAAGAAAAGCGCAAATAAAAAAGCCGCAGCTGATTAAGACTGCGGCTTTCCAAAACATTCAAAAATCAGAGACCGAGCGTATCACGCCAGCTCTTTTTACCTGAGGCTTCAGCCTTACGACGACGTTCTTTTTTCGCCTCGTCCTCACCCAAATCACCCGTTGCTGCAGAAGCAGCAGGCTGACGGTAGCTGATTGGCGGCTCACTCAGATATTTACGCTGTGTGGCTGTACCGCCTGAACGATCTTTCTGTGCCTGTTTTGCAGCAGCCATTGCTTGCGGATCCAGCACAGAGTCACGCGATGCGTAATCTTCACGACGGCTTGAGCCGCTAGGCAAAATCTGACGGCGCGGCGTGAAGTCGCTTGGGCTGTCCGGCGCAATCGGTGAAACGAAATTCGGATTATCACGATTCGCTTCAATCTCTCCGCGAAGACGCTTACGGCGTTGTTCCGGTGATTCCGGCCATGAAGGATCACCAACACGGGCAACACTATCCTGTGGCTGCGGCAGATTTTCTTTCTGCCCCGCGACCGGCTTCACCAGATCAGGACGTGGTTTGTATTCAATTCCGGTATTACGTTTAGGGCCGATGGTAGCAATTGATGACACGTCATCCAGCAATTGCGAGCTGGCTGACTTGCCTGTTCCATAGGTCGGATCGGACACGCAACCGGCAAGCCCTAAACTGGCCAGCACTGTTGCGAAAGCGAAAATGCGTCCTTCAATCTTCATGAGCACCACTTTATCCGTATTCGGCCAGATTACCTAACCACCACTACAATAAATTTCACACCATTATGGCGTTATCCGTTCTTTCCGGCAACTCCAAGGCATGACCGCAGATTTTCACTGCCGACAAAATATTTCAATGCAGTGCCTTAGCACGGCAGAAAATATGCGGCAATCACTGATAATTGTTTGTGAACTGTGATTGCCGCAAATTCATTCTTAATCCAGACGTCCAAGCGCCTTCAGCTCGTGCAATGCGGCTGCATCACGCGCAGATACATCCGGATAGGCAGAATCACTACCAACATCATTGGTATAACGCCATGAACGGGCACATTTTGTACCGGTTGCCTTGGCAGGCACAACAGCAACACCCTTCACATCGCCCAATACAAAGGCTTCACTGGCGACCGGCTGATCACTGATAGTTACATCACTGGTGATGCAGATTTCAGCAAGATCCAGCCCTTCGACAGCCGACATCAGCGATGCATCTGTGATATGCACAACCGGTGCTGCTTCCAGCGACGAACCGATACGCTTATCTGCGCGTTCCAGTTCCAAAGCACCGGTTACAACGCGGCGAACATCACGCACCTTGTCCCACTTGGCAGCGAGAACCGGATTGTTCCACTCAGCCGGAATGGTGCGGAACTGTTCCAGATGCACAGAAACGGCATCTTTATAACGATCCAGCCATGCCTCTTCTGTGGTGAAAGGCAGCATTGGTGCGAGCCATGTTACGATATTATCGAACAGGTGGCGCACTGTCTGCAACGCAGCTTTACGACGAAGGCTCGAAGGCGCATCGCAATACAGCGCATCTTTACGGATATCGAAATAGAAAGCCGACAATTCGATATTGGTGAAATCGATCAGCGCACGAGTGATACGTTTGAAGTCAAAGCCGTCATAGCTTGAATTCACCAGCTCGCTCAGCTCGCTCAAACGATGCAACATCAGCTTTTCGAGTTCAGGCAAATCGGCATAGGCTACTTCTTCGCCTTCATCATGTGCCAATGTACCCAGCATCCAGCGGATCGTGTTACGCAATTTGCGATAGGCATCGATATTGGTCTGGATAATGCTTTTGCCCAGACGCTGATCATCCCAATAATCCGAAGTCATCACCCAAAGGCGTAGAATGTCAGCACCGGAATCTTTGATGATATCCTGTGGCAGCACCGTATTGCCGAGCGATTTCGACATTTTCTTACCATGCTCATCCATAGTGAAACCATGGGTCAGCACTGCGTTGTAAGGCGCACGGCCGCGGGTTCCGCAACTTTCCAGCAGGGATGAATGGAACCAGCCGCGATGCTGATCGGAACCTTCCAGATACAGATCGGCAGGCCATTTCATATCCGGGCGGTCTTCCAGTGTGAACACATGGGTACAACCGCTATCAAACCACACATCGAGAATGTCGGAGACCTGCTCCCAAGCCTCGTTAGCGCGATTGCCGAGGAAGCGCTCGCGCGCACCTTCTGCAAACCATGCATCTGCACCTTCTGCTTCAAAGGCTGCGAGAATGCGCTCATTCACAGCTTCATCGACCAGTACAGTGCCATCTTCCGAAGCGAAAACGCAGATCGGCACGCCCCATGCGCGCTGACGCGACAGCACCCAGTCAGGACGGTTTTCGATCATCGAACGCAAGCGGTTCTGACCGGCAGCCGGTACAAAGCGTGTATCATCAATAGCACCCAGCGCACGGGAGCGCAGGGTTGTGCCATCGCCAAGTTCTTTGTCCATATAGACAAACCACTGTGGTGTGTTGCGGAAGATGATCGGTTTTTTCGAGCGCCATGAATGCGGATATGAATGCTTCATGCGGCCACGGGCAAACAACAGATCACGGGCAATCAGCTCTTTGATCACCGCTTCGTTGGCATCGCCCTTCTTACCGTTATCGTCAATAACGCGTGCTGCCCCACCTTCACGGTCAGGGCCAAAGCCCGGTGCATCAGCAGTATAGAAGCCTGCATCATCAACAGGGAAAGGAATTGCCGGATTGATACCGCGCGCTTCAAGTTCACGAGCCGCATCCATCCATGCTTCAAAGTCTTCACGACCATGGCTTGGCGCAGTATGAACAAAGCCTGTACCGGCATCATCCGTAACATGATCTCCCGACACCAGCGGTACTATAAACTCATAACCACCGCCGAAGCCTTTCAGCGGATGCGCAGCCGTCATGCCATTGAGCTGATCAACGGACACATCGCGCAAACGCTTGAATGTCAGCTTAGCTTTTTTGAAGCATTCTTCCGCCAGATTATCAGCGAAGATCAGCTTTTCACCAGCCTGCGGGCCAAATGCATTTTCCGCACCGGTCACCTCATACAGGCCGTAAGAAACTTTCGGCGAATAAGCGATCGCACGGTTGCCCGGAATTGTCCAAGGTGTGGTTGTCCAGATCACTACATGCGCATCAGCCAGTTCCGGCACATTGGTGACAGGGAACTTCACCCAGATCATATCCGACTCAACATCGTGATATTCAACTTCGGCTTCGGCCAGTGCAGTGCGCTCAACGACCGACCACATTACCGGCTTGGAACCGCGATACAGCTGACCGGTACGGGCGAATTTCAGCAATTCACCGGCAATACGAGCTTCCGCATGGAAGTTCATTGTAGTGTATGGATTTTCGAAATCGCCGGTGATCGCAAGACGCTTGAACTCTTCAGTCTGCGCTTTGATCCAGCCTTCCGCAAATTCACGGCATTCCTTGCGGAATTCATTGACCGGCACTTCGTCTTTATTCTTACCCTGCGCACGGTATTTTTCTTCGATCTTCCATTCAATCGGCAAACCATGGCAGTCCCAGCCCGGAACATAATTCGAGTTGTAACCGCGCATCTGGAACGAGCGGGTGATCACATCTTTCAGCGTCTTGTTCAGCGCATGACCGATATGGATGTTGCCGTTTGCATAAGGAGGACCGTCATGCAGCACCCAAAGCGGACGATCTTTGGCATCTTCACGCAGTTTTTTGTAGAGGTTCATCTCTTCCCAGCGGGCAACCAGCAGCGGTTCGCGCTGCGGCAGGCTCGCACGCATAGGAAAATCGGTCTGCGGCAGATTAAGCGTCTTGGAATAGTCGATTTTTTCAGCAGTCATGATCTTAAGCATTCAGTTGGACCGCCGGAGCATGTCACGGCATTATGCTGCGCTCAGGCAGGCGGTCTCGAAAAATAATCCCTGAGGCGGCAGCCTTGCTTCCGGCAACTCAGGATGTCAGCTATTCTTCCCGGACCTTTCCCCCTGAACCGTCTGATCAGGCTTAAGAAAAGGCCGGGCCGATAATTCGGCCAGCATAGCGCGGCATCACAAATATTGAATATCGTCTCATCATGGTGCTGCTTTTACCAATGCCCGCACACAGAATAAAGGGGTAAGTCGAATAAACTTTCCCCTCCCTGAAGATTTTCGCTGCTTATAAGCTGGTACTTTTACAAAATTACCGGAATTTTACTCAGGCTATCAGTCCAGAGTGAAGTCAAAGCGATAAGTCGCAGAGACGCCAACTGTCAGCTGATTACGCGAGCCACGTTCCTTCACAAGGCTGGAATCTGCCGCCTTCCCCTGCAAATTGGAATATTCTGTATAAAGGCTCGTGGTAATTTTATCCGTCGTTTTCCATGTAATCGCACCGCCCAAGCCGACAGACGAAATACCGCTGCCGTCCGGATCATAAACAGACAAGCCGCTGGCAGCCGATTCTTCGGCATTGATGCCATAATAGGTGTCGAAGTATTTTTTAGACGCAAAAGAGACCCGCGGCCCGCCGGAAACGCGGATAGCCGGCGTCACATCGTAAAATGCATCACCCGCCAGTTCACCGACAATACCTTTATGTGCCCGAATACCGTGACGCAATTCCGCACGCATACGGAACCAGTCTGTCGGATAGAACTCCATAAAACCGCCAACCTCACCGCCCCATGGCACATCTTTCAGACCGTCGGCCTGACTGCCGCCACGCGACATCAGAAATTCACCGGTCACACCGACACGAAAATCCTGCATATCGAGCAATGCAAAAGAAATATTATCATTGCGCGACGAAAAACGTTCAGCAACACCCGTTTGCCCGAAGGAAATCAAAGGCTGTGCGCTCAGAATATATTTACTTGAACCGGTAAAACGCGGCTGACGATAAAAATCACCACCAACCGTCAAAGACCAGTTGCCGGACCAGAAATAACGCCCTGAAGACTTTTCAACATTCTCAGCTGCGGCAGAATTGGCAAAGAAAAAAGACACAGGCAGAAATGCCAGACCGGCCATCCGCAAGACATGCAAGTGATTACGCAAACGCATATTCATGCTCCAAATACAGGTGAGCAAATAAACAGGCATTTATGTTTCAAGTAAAGCAGTAAAGATATTCTAAAGAAATGTGTTTATTCAGCTTCTCGAAAAGGTCAGATAAGAATCCAACTGAGAAAGCGGCTGAACAGCGGATAAAATCGCACGGGCTTCGGCTTCATCCTGCCGCATCTGCACCATCAGTGCATCGAGCGAATCAAATTTCTCTTCTCCGCGCAAGTAAGCAAAGAAGGAAACCGAGCAGAATTCACCGTAGAGATCGGCGGAGAAATCAAACACAAAAGTTTCCAGCAACGCACAACCATCATTATCAACCGTCGGGCGACGACCGAAACTGGCTACACCATCGTAAAGTGAACCATCAGCACGACGGAAGCGTACGGCATAAATGCCATGTTTCAAGCTGGTTTGCTCAGGCAATGCCATATTTGCAGTCGGAAAGCCAAGAGTGCGTCCCAGTTGTTTGCCGTGAATAACTGTATTGGCCAGCGTATAGCGATAACCGAGCAATCCTGCCGCGCCAACCACATCGCCTTCCGCCAGACAAGTGCGAATACGGGAAGAGGAAACCACCTCCCCGCCCTCATCGGTAAACGGCTCAATCAGCGTAACACCGAAACCATGCGCTTCACCGGCCTGTTGTAAAAACGCCGGATTACCCTGGCGCTTTTTACCAAAATGGAAATCGACGCCGGTAATCACTTCCGATGCACCCAGACGTTCAATCAGCACCTGATCGATAAATTCCTGCGCTGACAGACAAGAGAAATCCGCGTCAAAGCCCTGCTCTACCACCACATCAAAACCAAGCAGACCAAGAATTGCTGCTTTTTCCTGCGGATCTGTCAGGCGGTCAACCGGCTGTTCCGGATTAAAGAAGCTGCGCGGATGCGGTTCAAATGTCAGCACAACGGCAGCACAATTGCGCTCTTTTGCCAGTTGCAGGGTTTTCTCAAGCACCGCCTGGTGGCCGCGATGCACACCGTCAAAATTACCGATTGCCACCACACCGCCTCGCA
This sequence comes from Bacillus subtilis, assembly GCA_021733665.1. GTDB lineage: Bacteria > Pseudomonadota > Alphaproteobacteria > Rhizobiales > Rhizobiaceae > Pseudochrobactrum. The sequence goes on along the minus strand of JAHREI010000001.1, from coordinate 955,702 downwards.
GGTGCGCAGGCAAAGTTTCGCTCCCGTTTGCACTACAGGTGAGACGGAGGATAGCGGATTGTGTAGCAAAATCTGAAGGCATCGCGGTCATGAATTTGTTTCAGGATACTTGTTTCAGGGTAATTACACGGCGTATGCGTTTTTATACCAAGTAGCGCATAACCGATGCAGGTGCTTCACCATGACGGCCAAGGAATGCCAGTAGCTTATCGTGATCGACTTCACCTTTAGCCACATATTCTGCCGCATGAATACCGCCAGAAATATACAGTACATCAACACCGTAATTCTGCGCACCCTTCACATCAGTCAGCATACCATCGCCGATTGCAAGAATACGAGATTTATCAACTTCCTTACCACTCAGCTTTTCAGCAGCCTGCATAGCAGCTGCATAAATCGGATTATGCGGCTTGCCGGCAATCAGTGTGCGACCGCCGAGCTGGCCATAATCACGCGCCAATGCACCGGCACACCAGATCAGACGCGTGCCACGCTCAACGATAAGGTCAGGATTGGCGCAGATAAATGGCAGATTGCGGGAACGAAAACGCTGCAGCATTTCTGCATAATCTTCCGGCTTTTCGACTTCATCATCAACCAGACCGGTGCAGACAACAGCGGAAGCTTCGTATTCTTCGACCAGCTCAACGTCGAGCCCGTCATAAATTGCCAATTCACGCTCAGGTCCCAGATGATAGATTTTGCGCGGGCCCGCAGCAATCAGATCACGGGTCACATCACCGGAAGTGACGATCTGGTCATAGCTCTCACTGGTAATACCCATCATTTCCATCTGAGCGGCTACACCGGGAAAAGGGCGCGGTGAATTGGTAATCAAAACCACTTTCACACCAGCCTCGCGGGCACGTTTCAAAGCATCTGCAGCCGGACGATAGGCTTCCACACCATTATGCAATACACCCCATACATCACTGAAGATCACATCATATTTGTCGAAAAGATCATCGAGCTTTGCCGGATGCAGCATAACATTATCCTTAAATCATTTAACCGCGCGAGTTGCGAAGTAAGCGTTGCGCCATGCGCAAACAGTCTGAATTCATGACAGGATTGAAGACATAACTTCACCCGCCGGATTTTTATAAATGCTCTAAACCAACACGCAGCATATGTCACCCGTTTTGCGTAAACTGCACCATCACATCCCTGTTTATGTACCAATAAGCCACTCAGACTTCATTAACCTTGCGGATTAGACAATTTCTTTACCGTGTTTCGTGACGGCTTGTTAGAACCAATCCGCTACCCTCTCCCGCAACTGAGAATTGATTTCCGTTTTTCATCTGTCTGCATTGCACATTATGTAGAACATTAGAAAAACAGCAAACAATAATAATATGTTACCCCGGCATGACCGGCAGGAGAGATTATGCGTTGTGTTCCCACTTCCGGAAATTCATCCGGCCGTATCCGGTTATTTTTGCGTCATTTCCGCAAGAACCAGAATGGTGCCATCGCTCCGCTTTTTGCCCTTATGCTGCCGCCAACTCTGTTCGCTATGATGCTGGCAATTGACGCAGCCAACCTGATGCGCGTACGCGGCAATGTGCAACATTCGCTTGATGCTGCAGCACTGGCGGTAGGTAAACGCTATACGGTCGCCTCAACGGAAGACGAAATGCGCGTCTTTGGTCGAAAAATATTTGATGCCAACCTGCGTGCTATTGAACCACCTGCAACAGAATTTGATTTAAACTTCCCTCAAGGCGCAAACGTTGACCAGCAAATCGTAGCGAGTGCCTCATTCCGATATATTTCGTTTTTTGGCAGAGCCGTGAAAGCGATGACAAACGGTGAGACTGACTGGGATAAATACACCTATTCCATGGCTGCAACTGTACGCCTGAAAAATACACTGGAAGTCGCTCTGGTACTGGATAATTCCGGCTCGATGGATGAAAGGGGCTCCGACTCCGGCCAGCAACGTATGCAGCTATTGAAAGATGCAGCCAGCCAACTTGTCACCAGCATGGCAAAACAAGCTGAACTCATTACTCACCTTGAAAATCCCATCCAATTTTCACTCGTACCATTTGCTGGTTCTGTAAATATTGGCTCCCACAACAAAGATCAATTGTGGATGGATCAAACCGGCGCTTCTCCGGTTCACTACGAAAATTTCACAATGCCCACCCGAAGCGGAGCGATCAATATCGGGCGTAATAAAGATATTGTTTTTCGTAACAACGGATATTTCAAAGAAGGCTCCGGCTGGGGAGGCGAAAACGGTAATTATTTCACACGTTTTAGCCTCTACGAAGATATGAAAACTCAAAGTGGAAAAGCCTACACCACTTGGCAGGGCTGCGTTGAAACACGACCAGGCATTTACGGCATCAATGCAGACGCACCAACAATAGCACGACCAGATACTATGTATGTGCCAATGTTTGCGCCAAGTGAGTTTTTAAACAATCCAAAGGCATTGAATAACTGGTGGCCGGAACAGTCGGATATTAAAGGCACTTCTGTTTCCAGCCATCAGGCGCGACAAGCAGATATTACACGTTACTATACAAAACCGGCAGTTTCAGTGGAAAATCTGACATTAACAGGAGCTAAAAAAATTGGCCCAAACTACAGCTGCACAACAACGCCAATCACTGAACTTACAGACGTCACAACCTCTGTGGGGATGAAAAAAATTCAGGATGGCATTAAAAACATGATTCCTCATGGAGGTACTAATGTCTCCGAAGGTATGGTCTGGGGATGGCGTACATTGATGCAGAATGCGCCTTTCAGAGGCGGAAGACCCTCATCAGAGCGTGGCAATGATAAAGTCGTCATCGTTCTGACAGACGGCGCAAACACTTATTATCAATATAATGGCTTGAGCAATCCCGACAACAGAGCAACATCAGACAGAGCCGGAAACGTCTCCTATTATTCTGGTCTTGGCTATGTTGGCACCAATACTCCGGGCTACGCTTTACCACGTATCTTTCAAGAAACATCCGGCGTTAACACCAATTCCAGAAACAATGACAACTATACCAATGCATTGAACTCACGTTTTTCGAAATTGTGCTCTCTCGCCAAGAATAACAACATTATGGTTATGACCGTTGCGCTTGATCTTAAGAACAATAATGCCGCTGATCGTAAACAAATGGAAATTATGAAAGAATGCGCATCTGAATCGCGCGTACGTTTTGATACAGATTTTCCTACGCAGCGCGCAAAACTGTTCTGGAACACAACAAGCAGTAAACTGGAGCAAACTTTTAAAGAGATTGCTGACGAATTGTCCAATCTGCGCGTTGTTAAATAACCTGTCAGAAAACACCGGCCTGCAAAACAGGCTGGTGTTGTGCAAATTACGTCAGCACAAATTTCATATCTGCTTCACATTCGCTCTGCATAATAAGCCGTCCGGCACTTCATTCCGGCAGATATAAAATTGTTTTTGCTAAACACTTACAATGGCATTGTGTGCATCCTACATGCACCTTTTCGCTGAAGGTTCAAAGCAAACCGGCGCGTTTTTACAGGGCTTATCACCGGCAATATTATCTTTTCTGCCCGCCCGAAACCTTGACTCCGAAAATATGATTTCCTATATCAAAGGCACGTTAGCACTCACCATAGGAGAGTGCTAATAATCAACGGGTAACCAATCCCATCGTTCATTTTGCTGCCTTATTTCAAGGCGTATTTTCAAGGGTTATAACCATGGCAGAGATCAATTTCCGCCCTCTTCATGACCGCGTTGTCGTTCGTCGTGTAGAATCGGAAGCAAAGACAGCCGGTGGCATCATTATTCCTGATTCCGCCAAAGAAAAGCCGTCTGAAGGCGAAGTTATCGCCGTTGGTTCCGGCACCCGCGACGAAAGCGGCAAGCTGGTTGCTTTGGATGTTAAAGCAGGCGACCGCGTTCTGTTCGGCAAATGGTCCGGTACAGAAGTGAAGATCGGCGGCGAAGACCTGCTGATCATGAAAGAATCCGACATTCTCGGTATTCTTGCCTAATTCTTGAATTGACCTGACGGTTCTTATCTCAGGTTACTCATAATTCCTTTTCAACAGTTCAAATCGGGAGGCCTTGAAGGTCAAACCTCAGGCTCCAGGAGAGAAAAATGGCTGCTAAAGAAGTAAAATTCGGTCGTTCAGCGCGCGAAAAAATGCTGCGCGGCGTCGACATCCTTGCAGATGCTGTAAAAGTAACACTCGGCCCTAAAGGCCGTAACGTTGTTATCGACAAATCTTTCGGTGCTCCACGCATCACCAAAGACGGTGTATCGGTTGCTAAAGAAGTAGAACTTGAAGACAAGTTCGAAAACATGGGCGCACAGATGCTGCGCGAAGTAGCTTCCAAGACCAATGACACAGCTGGTGACGGTACAACAACCGCTACCGTTCTGGGTCAGGCTATCGTTCAGGAAGGCGCAAAAGCTGTTGCTGCCGGCATGAACCCGATGGATCTGAAGCGTGGTATTGATCTGGCAGTAACTGAAGTTGTTGCAAACCTTCTCGGCAAAGCCAAGAAGATCAACACTTCTGAAGAAGTTGCTCAGGTTGGCACCATCTCCGCTAACGGCGAAGCAGAAATCGGTCGTATGATCGCTGAAGCTATGCAGAAAGTCGGCAACGAAGGCGTTATCACTGTTGAAGAAGCTAAAACTGCTGAAACAGAGCTCGAAGTTGTTGAAGGTATGCAGTTTGACCGCGGTTACCTGTCCCCTTACTTCGTAACCAACCCGGAAAAAATGATTGCAGATCTGGAAGATGCTTACATCCTTCTGCATGAAAAGAAGCTTTCCAACCTGCAGGCTCTTCTGCCGGTTCTCGAAGCTGTTGTTCAGACTTCCAAGCCACTCGTTATCATTGCTGAAGACGTAGAAGGCGAAGCACTGGCTACTCTGGTTGTTAACAAGCTGCGCGGCGGTCTGAAAATTGCTGCTGTTAAGGCTCCTGGCTTCGGTGATCGTCGTAAGGCAATGCTCGAAGATATCGCTATCCTCACCGGTGGTCAGGTTATCTCCGAAGATCTCGGCATCAAGCTGGAATCCGTGACCCTCGACATGCTCGGCCGTGCGAAGAAAGTTGCGATTTCCAAAGAAAACACAACTATCGTTGACGGTGCCGGTCAGAAAGCTGAAATCGAAGCCCGCGTTGGCCAGATCAAGCAGCAGATCGACGAAACTTCTTCCGACTACGACCGTGAAAAGCTGCAGGAACGTCTTGCTAAGCTTGCTGGCGGCGTAGCAGTTATCCGCGTTGGCGGTGCAACTGAAGTTGAAGTTAAAGAACGCAAAGACCGCGTTGACGATGCTCTGAACGCAACCCGTGCGGCTGTTGAAGAAGGTATCGTACCAGGTGGTGGTACTGCACTGCTGCGCGCCTCTGCAAACATCACTGCAAAAGGCATCAATGCTGACCAGGAAGCTGGTATCAACATCATCCGTCGTGCGATCCAGGCTCCTGCCCGTCAGATCACCACAAACGCCGGTGAAGAAGCATCCGTTATCGTTGGTAAGATCCTCGAAAACGCTTCCGAAACCTTTGGTTACAACACTGCAACCAACGAATATGGCGATCTGATCAAAGCTGGTGTTGTTGATCCGGTTAAAGTTGTTCGTACCGCTCTTCAGAATGCAGCTTCTATCGCTGGCCTGATGATCACCACTGAAGCTATGATTGCTGAACTGCCGAAGAAAGACGGCGGCATGCCAGCAATGCCAGGTGGCGGCATGGGCGGCATGGGCGGTATGGATTTCTAAGAAATCCATACAAGTTCATTCCAAGAAACCTCCGGTGATAAGCCGGAGGTTTTTTTATGCTCTGAACCAATCAGAAATTTAAAATCTTAAGGCTTGCACAACAGGATTTAACCTTAATATTAAACATATCGACCGGAATGTGTTTTTAATATTTAAGAAAGAAAATTTATAATTTAAAAATACAAAACAGTCGCATATGGATGATCAACCTCAGCAATTCATCATATGTTGCAAGTATCTGCACATACATATAATCGAAGAAGTCAATGTGCTCTGTATCAAATTAAATAACAAACATAATTGATATATGAAAATCGCGGTAATGAATAATCCATATTACCCACCCATTATGAGGGATATCTTTTTCATCAAAACCCGATCAAACACATATCTCACAACGCGTTATAAAAATTGTTGTGACATTTAAGTTAGCATACACGTAACAAGTATAATTTATTTTAGAATCTCCCTAATGTAGTGATGTTTTATATTTAAGCATTCCAACTTACTCCGGTCAGGCAAACCTATTGCCCCCGCTTGAAGGTACTGCCGACCAGAGTAAAGGGAAGACGGGTTTAACCCGTCTTCCCACCTTGCGCTCCTTCCCATCGCGACAATGTGACACATATTTTACATTTCTCCGCTTGAATTTCTGCTGAAGCAGCTTAGGTTTAGTGAAGTTACCTTCATACTGCTTTGACACGAAGAAATCTGTCACGGCACGGGAGAGAAGCACTATGCGTAAAGAACATCCGATTTCGACAGCCCCGCAAGACGGGCGCACCGTGACAGTTCTCTGGACTGACTTTGACGGGCAGATTAATGAGTCTCCGGCGCGTTATCGCCAGCTTTCCCAGCTTCAAAAAGCCGGCGGCGATTGGGATGAGAATGACAGTGGCTGGTGGGTTTTCCTTGACAGCACAACGCAGAAAAAAGTTACCCCGACTGCATGGATCGAAAATCCGGATGATGAGGCCGAGGACGATTAAACCGTCGCGCCCCGAACCGGAACTTCACTCAAGACCATCTCTTGCCGACATCTTCCCAGAATACAGAATTTCAGGAGTTGACTATGTCCGACCAACGCACCGAAACCGACAGTTTCGGCCCTATCGCTGTTGATAATGATCGTTATTGGGGCGCACAAACCCAACGCTCATTACAAAACTTCAAAATCGGTACGGATCGTCAGCCGCTCCCGCTCATCCATGCACTCGGTATTGTCAAACAGGCCGCGGCTGAAACCAATATCGCACTCGGCAAACTCGATCCTGTACTGGGACGTGCAATTACTGTGGCCGCCGCTGAGGTTGTTGAAGGCAAACTCGACGACCATTTCCCGCTGGTGATTTATCAGACCGGCTCCGGCACCCAGTCGAATATGAATGTCAACGAGGTGATTTCCAACCGGGCTATTGAAATGCTTGGCGGCACCATCGGCAGTAAAAAGCCGGTTCACCCGAATGATCATGTGAATATGGGACAGTCATCTAACGACAGCTTCCCGACAGCCATGCATATTGCCACGGCAACTGAAGTTACATCCCGCCTGCTCCCTGCCCTTGACCATCTGATTGATGCGCTCAAAGCCAAGGAAGAGAAATTCGTACATCTGATCAAGATCGGCCGTACCCATACGCAGGATGCCACACCTGTCACGCTGGGGCAGGAGTTCTCCGGTTATCGCGCCGCCATTGAATATGGCAAGCACCGTATCGTGCAGAGCCTCACTGATGTTTATTTGCTGGCACAGGGCGGCACAGCGGTCGGCACCGGCCTGAACTCCGCTAAAGGTTTTGATACCGGTTTCGCAGAAGCCGTTGCCAATATTACCGGCCTGCCGTTTAAAACAGCGCCGAACAAGTTTGAAGCGCTGGCCTCTCATGGCGCCCTGCTCAATCTGCATGGCAGCCTGAATGCTTTAGCGGCAGACCTGTTTAAAGTTGCCAATGACATTCGCTTCCTCGGCTCCGGCCCACGCTCCGGTCTCGGGGAATTGCAATTGCCGGAGAATGAGCCGGGCTCATCGATCATGCCGGGCAAAGTCAATCCGACTCAGGCAGAAGCTCTGACCATGGTGGCTACGCAGGTTTTCGGCAATCATACGACTGTCACCGTTGCTTCCAGTCAGGGGCACTTTGAGCTCAACGTCTTCAAACCGGTTATTGCGGCCAATGTGCTGCAATCTATCCGTTTGCTGGCTGACGGTATGAATTCTTTTGTCGATCATTGTATTGACGGGATTGAAGCCAATGAAGCCCGTATTCATGAGCTAATGGAAAACTCACTGATGCTGGTGACGGCTCTCGCACCGCAGATCGGTTATGACGCGGCAGCGAAGATTGCCAAGACTGCCCATCACAATGGCACAACGCTTCGCGAAGAAGCCCTCAAAAGCGGCCTTGTCAGTGAAGCAGAATATGAAGCTTTAGTGCGTCCGGAACTGATGTTGCAGCCCTCATAAGTTGCTTTGTATGATGCATTTATTGCAGCCCGTAACAGCTCACGGTTGCGGGCTGTTTTCTTTTATAACGTCTCGTAGCTTTAGCCTGCTATCAATGCAGGGTGATCAATTTTATATTTTGACATGCTATTTTAGGGTTCACTATTGATGAACAATATGTCAATATCTGTCTATATTTACAATACAGTCACTTGTTAGTTATCCATTACGCAACAGCACTTCATGCTGCGCACAATGAGCCTGCAGCATAAATCACTTTTCTATTGTTAACTTTTATTGCCTGGAAGCCTCTTACCCCTCCAGCAATATCTCATACGGAGCCTCATAATGAGCACTGTTTCCGCCTCCCAGAATTCCATTATTATCCTGATCTCCCGCATCTTTCTTGCAATTCTTTTCATTCTTGCAGGTTGGGGCAAGCTGACCGGCCTTGAAGGTACTGCGCAGTATTTCGGCGCAATCGGCCTGCCAATGCCAAGCGTAACTGCAGTTCTCGTTGGTCTGATTGAATTTGTTGGCGGCCTCGCCATCCTGATCGGTTTCCAGACCCGTATTGCAGCGGTCGTTGTTGCCCTGTTCACCATCGGTGCCACACTGGTTGCCCATATGGATTTTGCTGAAGGCATGAACGCACTGATGGCACAGAAGAACCTCGCAATTGCAGGTGGCCTGCTGCTGCTCACTGTTACCGGTGCCGGTGCATATTCGGTTGACCGTCGCGGTCGCTAATAGCGAAACGCTCTTGACCTAGCAAAAAGGCCGCAATTCTCAAGAATTGCGGCCTTTTCTTATTCAGGTTTTAGTATACGCAGCTTATTTCAGACTGCTACGTATACGGCTGATAATTTCTGCCACCCGCGGATTATCCAGACTACGGCGCGCAGAGACCAGACAAGCCTGCGACTTCAACATGATACCGTCATCAAGAATCTTCAATTTATTGGCGCGCAGTGTTGAACCGGTCGAAGTAATATCCACGATAATATCTGCGGAACCGGCAGCCGGTGCCCCCTCAGTCGCACCCAAGCTTTCGACAATACGATAAACCTGAATACCGTGCTTCTGCGAGAAAAACTGCTGCGTCAACCGCCAATATTTGGTGGCAATCCGTAAACGGCGACCATGACGTTGGCGGAAATCTGCCGCCACATCATCCAGATCAGCCATTGTCGCAACATCATGCCAGACTTCCGGCACGGCAACGATCACATCCGCATGGCCAAAGCCAAGTTGCGTTTCAATCTGCACCTTCTCATCGGCTTGCGCCAATGTTTCACGGATCAGATCTTCACCGGTCACACCAAGATCAACGGAACCATAACCAAGCTCACGCGCGATTTCAGAAGCTGACAGGAACAGAATGTCCACATCATCCACGCCTTCAATCGTCGCGCGGTAATTGCGATCATCTTCCGGCAACACAACATTCAGTCCGGCCTTAGCCATCACTGCAATAGTTTGTTCTTTCAGACGTCCTTTAGAAGGCAGTGCCAGTGTAATGGTCATGACTGTGCTCCTGTGCGTGTGGCATCTGCACATTTTTGCAAACGATCCAACCAGACCGAGAAACCGACACCGGAGATACGCTCTTTAGCACCCAGCATTGTCAGCAAGCGATCATAACGGCCGCCACCGACGATAACGCCGCAATCGGCATCGCTGCTGGTAATCTCATAAACAAGACCGGTATAGTAGTCGAGCGGACGGCCAAAGCCGGCATCATACGTAATGATACTGAGATCAACACCCGCCGCACGCATTTCTTCAACACGCTTACCGAAGCCCTGCAATGCAGAACCAAGATTAAGCCCGTTCTGCGATGCAAATTCAGTGAGTTGCGCAGTCGCCTGCTCCAACGGCACGCGAATGGACAAGAATGTTTTCAGCGCCGTCAACACACGATCCGCCAGCTGTACGGCCGCCAGCAGTTGCTTTTCCATCAGACGCCGTGCGATTTCCGCAGGTGTGCGACCGGCAACAGGAGAAATCCCTGCCGCCTGCATTTCCTGTGCCAGCGCTGCAGTCAGCGCTTCTTCATTCTGTTCATTGACCAACTGGCGCAAAGATTCCGGCACTGCATTACCGGTGCGCGGCGATGCCAGATCCTGCAAAGCCAGTTCCAATTGAGCAGCATTACCGAACGTGCGTGCCAGTTTTTTCTGCCAGCCACGTGGCAGGCCAAGTGACGCCAGCACCGCTTCGAACACCGACTGATCACCGAGCAACACCTGAAAAGATGCATTTGGTGCAGCCTGACGCACAGCGTTCAGAGCATCGCTCAGCGATCGTGCATCAGAAGCCGGTTCATTATCGCCGCCAAGATCTTCAATACCCGCCTGATGAAAGCTAGTACCGCCTTCACGACGCTGGCGGAAGACCTCACCAACATAGGAATAACGCTTTGGCGTTGCGGCGTTCAGCGCAATATGATTGCGGCAAACCGGAATTGTAAATTCCGGACGCAGGCACAGGCTGTCACCGTTTTCATTTTCTGTCAGGAAAATCCGGCTGCGCAGATCCTCCCCTGCCATATCCAGAAACGGATCGGCAGGCTGCAGGATCGGAATATTAACGGCCTCGCTCGAGGTGGTTGCAAAATAAGCCGCCAGATCAGCGGCTATATCTGCTGTTTGACGCGTGCTCATTTTATTTTGCCTGTCTGCTTTGTTCCTGCAAGCGATCTTCGGCCTGCTGGCTAAGAATACGCTTCACTTCTGCAACCAGATCAGCCTCTTTCACAGTGACCTGCGCCGGACGGCTGGCACGCCATTCCTCATTGCTTTCGATTTCACCGGACAGACGCTTGCCTTCAATTAGGTCTTTGATCTGAACTTCGCCATTGGAGCGTTCATCACCACCCTGAATAATTGCCAGCGGCGCATTGCGGCGATCCGCATATTTCAGCTGGTTACCGAATTTCTTCCAGTTGCCCTGATACATTTCAGCACGGATACCGGCATCACGCAGATCCTGCGTGAATTTCTGATAGTGACCTAGGCTCTCAGCATCACCGTCCATGACAGTAATAACAACAGGCGCAAGTGTTTCTTCTGTGCCAAGTTTGCCAAGGTTTTTCAGCGCCGTCATCAGGCGGGAAACACCGATTGAGAAACCTGTTGCCGGAACCGGCTGACCACGGAAGCGCGACACCAGACCATCATAGCGGCCACCACCGCCAACAGAACCGAAAACGACTTTCTCACCTTTTTCATTGGTGACGTCGAACTGCAGCTCGGCTTCATAAACAGGGCCGGTATAATATTCGAGACCACGTACAACAGACGGATCAATTTTGACGCGACCGGCATAACCACCGGCATCAAACAAAGTCTGCATCTGAGCGAGTTCTTCAACACCCTCCATACCGCGTGCATTGCCTTCAACAACGGCACGCAGGTTCGCGATGGTCTGCTGACCGTCTTCAGCACCCGCAGCGGTAAAGTCGAGCACTTTGGTAATCGCCGCAGCGTCCAGACCTGCGCCTTTCGTGAAATCGCCGGATTCATCGCGACGACCTTCACCGAGCAGCAGCTTCACGCCTTCCTCGCCAAATTTGTCGAGCTTGTCGATGGCACGCAATACATTCAAACGACGTCCGGCATTGTCATCACCGGCCAGACCGATCGCTTCCAGCACGCCGTCGAGAACCTTACGGTTATTGACACGGATCATATAATCGCCGCGCTGAATGCCGAGGCGTTCCAGCGTATCTGCTGCCATCATGCACATTTCCGCATCGGCAGACACACCAGGCGCACCAACAGTATCAGCATCAAACTGCATGAACTGACGGAAACGACCAGGACCCGGCTTTTCGTTACGGAACACCCAGCCATTGCGATAGGTACGGAAAGGCAACTGAATTTCATTGAAATTCTCAGCAACGTGACGCGCCAGCGGCGCTGTCAGGTCATAACGCAGTGACAGCCATTGTTCATCGTCATCCTGCAGCGAGAACACGCCTTCATTCGGACGATCCTGATCCGGCAAGAACTTGCCCAAAGCATCAGTATATTCAACGAGCGGTGTTTCAATCGGGTCAAAGCCGTAACGCTCATAAACCTCGCGGATAGTCGCGAGCATTTTCTCAGCTGCACGCAGATCATGAGGCTCACGGTCCACAAAGCCGCGCGGCAACCGCGCTTTCATCTTCTCCGCTTTATTTGCCATGATCCTGATCCGCTAAACTTGAGTTATCTTAAAGATTAAATGCCTTAATATCCTTGTAAGGCGCGTATGTTTCCTAACTGATCAGTTTGCGTGCGGCAAGAGCAAGATCAGCGCACAAACACCGCTTAAAACATTTCTGTTGCTACAGTTGCAGCTGGCACCGATTATTTAGGGCGGACAAAGTCCTGACGCAGATGCTCAATCACAGGACGGCAATAGCAACCTTCCAGATGATCATTGACCAGCCCCATCGCCTGCATGAAAGCGTAAACGGTTGTCGGCCCGACAAATGACCAGCCACGTTTCTTCAGATCTTTACTGATGCGGGTGGAGATTTCTGTGAAAGGATTGTCTTTATAGGCAGTCAGATCAAATCTTGCCGGCCGGTCTTTGGATTGCGGCTCGAAACTCCAGAAATAAGCGGCCAGCGAGCCCTTCTCGTTGATCAGATCAATAGCGCACCCTGCATTATTAATAGCCGATTTGATTTTACCGCGATGGCGCACAATGCCTTTATCCTGCATCAGACGCTCAACATCTTCATCGTTAAACAAAACCATTTTGTGATAGTCAAAATCAGCAAAAGCACGACGGAAATTTTCACGCTTCCTCAAAATCGTGAGCCATGACAAACCAGACTGAAATCCCTCCAGACAGATTTTCTCAAAAAGGCGGCGGTCATTCTCAACGGGAAAACCCCATTCCGTATCATGATAATGCAGATAATCCGGCAAGCCGCCATGCCAACCGCAACGCACTTTACCGTCCTCACCCCAATGCAGCCCTGCCTCCAGAACCGGTATCTCTTGCGTCATATTTCACCCATACGCTCAGCGCTTTGATCATGAAACTTTCTATAACATATTTCATTTGACTTGGAACAAAAAAAGAACATATGTTTTATCCTGTGAATAGCAGCAGTCATCAAACGCCGTGAAAAATGTTTACCTGCTGATAACCACAAGAGAAAGTTTTCACTGCATTTCCGAAAGATACACGCAGGGATTCACTTTTTCAAAAGGGTCAGAGGTCACAGTCAGGGCAAAGGAATCTCAATGCCCGGACTGATGCATAAGGCATCGCAGTTTAAGGCATAACTTCAATACAGGACGGTCTGATGAAACCACGTCATCTGCTGCTGATCGCATCCATTGCTGCTTTTGCCCTGTCTGCTGTTTCAGCGGGCGGCGCTTTTGCCAATGACCGTTATGCCACACCGCCGCCACTGGTGCTCAGCCCTGATCTGAGTGCCCCCTGGGTTACGCAGTTGCAGCCGCAGCGCTCTGCCGGCCAGCTTGCGCCGACTGCGCCGCGCATCTACCAGAATAACAACCGGTCACAGCAGCGCGCAACCACACCGCAACGCAGTGCAAACGGAAAACAAACGCGCAAAAAGCAGGACAAAACCCTGCGCCAAAATACGGTTGCTCAACAAGGCTCATTCATCCGTGCCAGCGCAACTGCCCCACAAAATCCTGCAAAGACAGCGGGCGGCATGAACCCGATTTACCTGCCGCAGGAAGTGGATTATACAACCAAGCATAAAACCGGCACGATTATCATCGATACAAAGAACAAGTTTTTATATCTCGTCGGCGATAATGGCAAAGCCCGCCGTTATGGTGTCGGTGTTGGCAAGGAAGGTTTCAGCTGGAAAGGCACAGAAACCGTGAGCCGCAAAGCTGAATGGCCGACATGGCATCCGCCGAAAGAAATGATCGCCCGCGAGCGCAAAAAAGGCCGCATTTTACCAACCAGAATGGAAGGCGGCCTCGCCAATCCGCTCGGTGCACGCGCACTCTATCTTGGCAATACACTATACCGCATTCATGGGACAAATGCCCCGTCAACGATTGGCAAAGCCGTTTCTTCCGGCTGCATCCGTATGCGAAATCAGGACGTGGAAGAACTCTATGAGCGCATCCCCGTCGGCACAAAAGTGGTAGTCATCTAAAAGCCGCCCTGTTTAAGACCAAAGCCCTGCATCATGAGAATGGTGCGGGGCTTTTTGCACTGCGCTTCTGCCACAGCGTCCATGAGGCAACAGATTAAATTCCCGAATAATTTATCGTTTTTGACATAAGCCGGTCTTGCAAAAACAGTAAGAACCGATTCTAGATTACATTCTGCAAAGTGCTTCGCCGGACAATCTCAATAAGGGGCTCAACAAAGGGCATAGCAAAACCGGCGCAAAAACAGAAAAGGAATAAGGACATGACCGTAGCTGCGATCAAACTGAACGACGGCAACTCCATTCCGCAACTGGGTTTCGGTGTATGGCGCATTACCGACGAAGAAGCCGTCTCAAGCGTTTCTACAGCACTTGAAACCGGTTATCGTCACATTGATACCGCTGCAATTTACAAGAATGAACGCGGGGTTGGCCAAGCAATCCGCGAATCCGGTATTGCACGCAAGGATATCTTCCTCACAACAAAAGTATGGAATGATGATCAGGGTTATGATGCAACTCTGAAGGCCTTTGACACCTCGTCCGAACTGCTGGGCACAGATTATTTTGACCTTTATCTCATCCACTGGCCGATGCCGAATAAAGATCAGTTTATTGATACATGGCGCGCGCTCATTAAACTGCGTGAAGAAGGTCGTGTGAAGTCGATCGGCGTCTCCAATTTCCGCACAGCCGATCTGCAGCGCATTCTGCGTGAGACAGATGTTGTGCCTGCCATCAATCAGATTGAGCTGCATCCTTATTTCCAGCAGGACAATCTGCGTCAGTTTCATCAGCAGCATAATATTGCTACGGAAGCCTGGAGCCCATTGGGACAAGGTAAATTCCTCGACAATCCGGTCCTGCAGGAAATTGCCAATAATCACGGTAAGACTGTCGCACAAATCATTCTGCGCTGGCATCTTGATATCGGCAATGTCGTCATTCCGAAATCCACCACCCCTGCCCGTATCAAAGAAAACTTTGAAATCACCGATTTCAAACTCTTAGGCATTGAGCATGATGAAATTGATAAGCTGAATTCTCAGAACGGCCGCATCGGCCCTGATCCGACAACTTTTGGCTGATCAGAACGACTTCCTGCACATTTGTCAAAACAAGTGCAAAAGCATAAAAGACATGCAACTATTACACTCGCACCGTAACTTGTGCGAGTGCTTTACATTTTATATTTCAATTAATACATAAATTTTGAATATTATTTTAGTAAATATAAAAAACATAAAAATAATATTGAATTTATAAATAAAAAATCAAATAACGATAAAATTTAAATTAACTATAACTCCGACATTCTATTCATGTTTATATTTCACCCTTTTTATTACCTGCATTTTATTGCAGTATCCATTTATGGTTTTTTTTATATGATGAGTTATAAATTTCCATTAGAGAAAGGACGATTTCATTCCTCTTTTTAAATAATTACAATTCATCCTGTTGCTGAGATAAAAAATCCATAAATTAAAATTTTAAAAATAAAGCCAAGTATAAATATATTTTATTCAATTTTAAGGTGAAAAATGTCTATTGTTGTTAATCTCGACGTCGTATTAGCACGTAAAAAAATCCGCTCCCGTCAACTGGCTGCTGATATCGGCATCACAGAACCCAACGTATCTCTGCTGAAATCGGGCAAGGTTCGCGGCATTCGCTTTGAAACTTTATCCAAAATATGCCGCGTTCTTGATTGTCAGCCAGGCGACATTCTGGAATACCGCGACGAAGCGGGCATCCCTCACTAACTATATACATAAAAAAGCCGCGCAGACTGAACCGGCGCGGCTTTAAATTGATATCCATCCGGCACTGTCGCCGGTAAAATCGAGTTTACTGTTGGTGGAACTCAGAAATTCCATAACCATCACTGGCGACAGCACTATCGCCCGTCTCAACCGAGAGCAGACCAAGTCCGGTGAACAGGATTGCAGACAACATAAGGACGGTCAGGAGCGTGGCGCTCTTTGCGGACATGAAATCAAGTCTCCAGGGAACAGACTATATTCGGCCTGAACCGCAACATCATAGAATGATCAGCGCGGAACCTGCTCAGTTGAAAGGATGCCCTCAGATATAAGCAGGCGTTCTTAACAGCAATAAAACATAGGGCAATTATCCGCGAAAATTACACAGAATATACACTTTGCAACCTGCTGTGGCAGAAGCGCAACGGAATCCCAACCGTCCAGTTATAAATTTCATATTAGATAAACGAAATGTTAACCATAGTCGGCCTGCATACCGTCAAAAGATCAAAAACACCTCAATTATTCTCTCTAAAGACGCAGTGAGTCTCCTGTGTAATGCCTTGCCTCCCCATGAATGAAACGGATATTGAGCCTAGCGCGGTTTACGTTCATGTTGGATCGCAAGCGCTTGCTCTAGATTCTTTAGTTTGTCGTATTATCCCGACATCAAGTTGTTTCAAATTGACTGTGAAATGCTCTAGAGCATCAGCCCTTCACACGGATCAGTTTCAACCCTGATATACAAGGCCTTTACGCACCGCGTCCTGCACAGTGCTCTTCTAACCCGCTTTTTACTTGACCTGCCACCCCGCTCTCTGCCATCCGTTGCCCATGCGCGCAAATTACAGAATGCAAAGACTCCTTACCGACCTGCCATTACAACCGGATCAGCCCGTCGAGGCTCCGGCTGATACCGCACATTATCTGCTCAATGTCCTTCGTATGCGGGATGGTGATCAGATTTTGCTTTTCAACGGTACTGATGGTGAATGGCTGGCAAAGGTCGAACAGAACGGCAAAAAACGCGCCACACTTCATCCTGTCGAACAAGTCAGACCACAACCTGAACCATCGGATTTTCATTATTGCTTTGCGCCGCTCAAAACCGGTCGCATGGACTATATTATCCAAAAAGCCGTTGAAATGGGCGCATCCGTTTTACAACCGGTCATCACACAGCATTGTCAGATGCCAAAGCTCAACAGCGAGCGAATGCAAGCCAATATGCGTGAAGCCGCAGAACAATGTGGAATCCTGTCTCTGCCAGAATACAGAGAACCGCTGCGCTTTGATAAATTCATGGAGCAATGGGATCCGAACCGCGCATTGATATTCTGCGATGAGGCTGCCGAGAGCAACAATCCGCTACCACTGCTTACCCCTCTGAAAGGCAAATCCGCCGGTGTCTTTATCGGCCCCGAAGGAGGCTTCTCGGAAGAAGAGCGCCAGTATCTGCGCCAGCAATCTTTTGTAACGGTGATTCCGTTAGGACCAAGAATTTTGCGGGCGGATACGGCAGCTGTGGCAGCGATGGCTGTTATTCAAGCAACAATCGGCGATTGGCAATAACTGACTGGTCTGCATACAGACTGCATAAAATTTCACTTATAGCGTATTTTTCGCGTCGTTCTTCGCAACCGGACAAGGCTGACCGCACTGACCTGTTATGGATGAGAAATAATTCTGCTTGCGTGTTGGATAAAAAAACGCCAATCACATATATGAATAGTGACAACTACAAAATAGGTAATACAGAGCATGGCTCGGGATACAACAGACGAAACAGTCATTTCCGGCATTGAGGAACTGGCTGAATATCTCGCAGAAGGCTGTAAGCCGCAGGATCAGTGGCGCATCGGCACTGAGCATGAGAAATTTCCCTATTTCACAAAAGACAACAGCCCTGTGCCCTATGAAGGTGCGCACGGCATCCGCGCCATTCTGGAAGCGATGCAGCAGCGCCTGAGCTGGGTCCCGATTATCGACGAAGGCAAACTGATCGGATTGGTCAGCCCGCAAGGTCAAGGCGCGATTTCTCTGGAACCAGGCGGTCAGTTTGAACTGTCTGGCGCACCACTGCAGACCATCCACCAGACTTTTGCGGAAGCAAGCCAGCACCTCAAAGATGTGCAGGCCATCAGCACACCAATGGGAATCCGCTTTCTTGGTATGGGTGGCAGCCCGAAATGGACGCGCGCCGAGACACCGGTGATGCCGAAATCCCGCTATGCAATCATGACAGCCTATATGCCGAAGGTTGGCAGCCAAGGGCTGGATATGATGTATCGCACCTCCACTATTCAGGTAAATCTAGATTTTGGTTCAGAGACCGATATGCGCCATAAGATGCAGGTCAGCATGAAGCTGCAATCCGTTGCAACTGCGCTGTTTGCTTCCTCTCCATTTACAGAAAACAAACCAAACGGCCTGCAATCATGGCGCTCGGATATCTGGCGCGACACGGACAACCGCCGTGCCGGTGTGCTGCCATTCGTATTCTCAGAACGCTTCGGCTTTGCGGATTATGTTGATTGGGCGCTGGATGTGCCGATGTATTTCATCATGCGCGATGGCCATTATATTGACTGCACCCATATTACGTTCCGCCAGTTCCTGAACGGTGCGATGAAAGATCATCCGTCTGCCGGACAGCCGAATATGGGCGATTGGGCCAACCACATTTCCACGCTGTTTCCGGAAGTTCGCCTCAAGCGTTTCCTCGAAATGCGCGGCGCCGATGGCGGCCCGCTGGAACATATCGCAGCGCTTTCCGCATTTTGGGTCGGCCTGCTCTATGACAAAGATGCATTGAATGCGGCGCTTGATCTGACCAAAGACTGGAGTTTCGAACAAGTAACACATATGCGCAACGCGGTTCCGGCTCAAGGTTTCAATACGCCATTCGGCAAGGGCAAAGTTGCGGATATTGCTGCACAGGCGGTAGAGATTGCAGTTCAAGGACTGAAAAACCGTAAACAGACCGATGAAAACGGCCGCGATGAAAGCATCTATCTGGAACCACTGGAAGCCATTGTGAAATCCGGCAAACCCTTGGCGGAAACTATGTTGTCACAATTCAACAGTGACTGGAATAAATCCGTTGAGCCTGTTTTTGACGCTTATGCCTATAAATAAACAAACAGCATGATGCATCAATTCCAGCCGGAATAGTTGCATCGCTGTTATACGCCACTGATACGCCTCGCTGTCTTTATGATTGCGAGGCGTTTTTCTTATAATGAAGAACACTGCCTGCATAACAGATAAGAAAATTCCAATAAAGAATATCTGCTAATACCAGCACTCATCACCGCTATACTCCTTTCGGAAAAAACATTTATATATATACAATAAAATCATTTACCTTCGCCTTGAGAATTCATATGGTTACCGGAACATAACCGGAGTAACGCATGCAGACTCTTCTTGACCTGGATCAACTGCGCACATTTTTGCTGATTGCGGAAACCGGAAGCTTTACCAAAACTGCTGACAGTGTTTTCAGAACTCAGTCTGCAATTTCCATGCAAATCCGTCGCCTTGAAGAGCGTATTGGTAAGCCGCTATTTACCCGAGACGGGCGTGCACTGCAGCTTACACCACATGGTGAAAAACTCCTCACCTATGCCCGTCGTATGCTCGAACTCAATCATGAAACTATCGTTTCATTCCGCACCAATAAAGTGCAAGCCAATATTCGTCTTGGCCTCCCTGATCTTTATCTCGAGCACATGATTGAGGATGCATTACAGCCAATATTTCGCGACTATCCGGCCGTAGAAACAATCCTCCAGTGTGAACCTACAGATGCACTGATTGAACATATCAGACGCGGCTCGCTTGATTTGGCTCTCATTGTGCAACCAGCCGGTCAGAAGCGCACAGAAGTGCTTAACTCCAGCCGCTTTGTCTGGGTTACGTCTGCTGAGAATTCTCCACATGAACAAGCTATTTTGCCACTGGCAATGAACCGTGCCAATTGCAGCTGGCGCCAATTACTGACCGATGCATTAAATACGATACAACGCGAATACCGCATCATTCTGTCCACAACTTCAACACGTTCAACTGCAATGGCTGTGCGCGCCGGTAACGCGATTACCATTTTGCCTGAGAATATGGTTGAAAGCGGAATGCGTATTTTGACAGAAGAAGACGGCTTTCCAAAACTACCGTCTTGCTGTCTGACACTTATTCGCGCTCAGGGTATCCATGCTCCGGCCATTGATCTGATCGCCGCATCGATTAAAGCGAGCTTTCGCAAGACGATCCGCATTTCCAAATAAAGAGCCGATAACTTGCAAGAATCTATTGCATTTCGGCCACTTTACCTGATCTGAAAGCAAAGTGGCTTGACCGTTAAGCCGATAAAATGGCCAATAGAGCCATGAGTTTTTTTGTAGATTCGCCCGCACAACCGACAGAAAACACCGTATCCAACGTTGCGGAATATTCTGTCTCGGAAATATCCGGTGCGCTGAAACGTACCGTTGAAGATACGTTCAGCCATGTGCGCGTGCGTGGTGAAATCTCCGGCTATCGCGGGCCCCACTCTTCTGGCCACGCCTATTTTGCACTCAAGGATGAACGCGCACGCATCGAAGCAGTAATCTGGCGCGGCTCCATGAGCCGGATTAAATTCCGCCCTGAAGAAGGCATGGAGGTGATTGCCACCGGCAAGCTCACGACCTATCCGGGCTCTTCCAAATATCAGATCGTGATTGAGCAAATGGAACCTGCCGGTGCAGGTGCCCTGATGGCTTTGCTTGAGGAGCGCAAACAACGGCTTGGCCGTGAAGGCCTGTTTGATGCTGACCGCAAACAGCTCTTGCCGTTTATGCCCCGCACCATTGGTGTTGTAACCTCGCCTACCGGTGCGGTTATCCGCGATATTATTCACCGGATTACGGATCGCTTTCCGCTGCATGTGCTGGTCTGGCCGGTGCGGGTGCAAGGCGAGACAACAGGTGAAGAAGTCTCCCGCGCAGTCTACGGATTTAACTCGGACTATTTCGGCCAGCAATTGCCAAAGCCTGATGTCATTATAGTTGCCCGTGGCGGTGGCAGTCTGGAAGACCTCTGGGGCTTTAACGATGAAAGTGTCGTCAGAGCTGTAGCGAGTTCTCATATTCCGGTTATCTCGGCAGTTGGCCATGAGACCGACTGGACACTGATCGATCTGGCTGCAGATATACGCGCACCAACTCCGACCGGCGCTGCAGAAATGGCTGTGCCGGTACGGGCGGATTTGCAGGCCCATATTGCCTCGCATGGGGCACGGCTGGCCGCAGCCATGACACGCCTGATCGACAGACGCCGTGAATCCTACCATGCATTGCAACGAGCACTACCATCCACTGATCAGCTGCTCGCACTGCCAAGACGACGCTTTGATGAAGCCAGTTCGCGGCTTGGGCGTGCCTTGCTAGCAAGCACTGCGCAAAAACGTGCTCATTTTGACGGCCTCAAGCGCCACCTCTCCCCGCGCCTGCTCAATCAGCAGATCCGCGAGCGCAAACTGCGATTACAGCAGCTTAATCAGCGCCTGCCGCGAGGCCTGTCACTCAAAGCCCGCCACAGCCGTAATCTGCTGCAACAGATTGCAGCACGACTGAATGGCGATCTGATTTTGCGTCGAACCACCCAGACAGCGCTCAATCTTGCCGCCCTGCAAAAGCGCAGTGATCAGGCAATGCGCCATAGGCTTGAGAAATATCGTACACGCAGTCAGGAGTTATCGCGCCTGATGGAAACGCTGTCTCATACCAGCGTTCTCAAGCGCGGCTTTGCGATTGTGATGAATGATCAGGGACAGCCGGTTAAGGCAGCAGCGGCAATACACTCCGGAGAAAACCTGACTGTGCGCTTTCAGGACGGCGATATTTCTGCGGTTGCTACCGGCGCGACTATACAAGCCCCATCAGTTAAAAAGAAAAGCAAACCCTCAAAGCCTAAAGCTGACGATCAGGGCACGCTGTTTTAAACGCATCCCGACAGCAAGCGAGAATAGCTGCCCTTAAATCACACGCATATTCCTGCGCGTAAAAGCACAAAAAACATATTGTTTTCAGCACATTAGAACTGAAATCATACAATATTCAATATTATAATGAGGGAAGAGAGAATGGTACGGTCGAGTGGAGTTGAACCACTGACCTCAGGAGCCACAATCCTGCGCTCTAACCAACTGAGCTACGACCGCGTACCAATCCGGCGATGAATCAATCAAACCGCCGATAGGGGTCAGATACGGAAATTCCCCGCACAATGCAAGCACCTAACAAAAAAACTTTGTGAAAATATGATGCTTTAGCGGATTAATTTACAAAATTTATGCCACGGCCTCCGAAAAAGCCGGAATTCCATTGCGGGAACCCATCTGCCTGACATGATTATGCCATGGAAAGCCTGTATTTACCAGCAGTTAACCATAGTGACCACAAACTCTGCAGCACCGGATTCTGAATTTTATTGCTCTGCGAACAGATCAGCACCCAAGGCTGGGGACATTAACTAAGTGTTAAGAAAGTGTTTGTCAGCACTGTGTCTTTTATGGTGATAATATTTGGATATTTCATATCGGAAGCAGCAATTTCCGATAACAGACAACAGCTTAAGACAGATCAGACTTTGGTCAGTGATCGAGTACGGAACTAAATATATGCAACAGCATCTGGATTTCATGGAGCTGATCCCTCTTTCCGGCATCCGTGCGGCGCTCGCAAGGGGCGATGCAATGCTGGTGCTGTCCGATGATCTGCATACAATCCTCTGGACGAATGATAGTGGCGCACGGCTTCTCGGTGAGCAGAATGCCGTTTCCGCAATCGGTCATGATACCAGCCTCAGCCCGCAAACACGCCGTCAGATTTTAGCTCTGGATTTGCAGCAAGCGATTGCGCAGCCGGTTATGTTGCGGCTGGGTGGTGGTTTGCATAGTGCTTTGCAACACTGCACTGTCACATCCTTATTGCTCAAAGGGGCAGACAAGCCGGTTATTCTGATCAGGGCTCCGCAGCAATCTGTGACAACCAATGCCGCACTTTTTCTGCCGCATCATCATGCAGTGCAGCTTCTGGCTGACGGCACAGTGCTGAACAGTGATGCCCAATTTGATGCATTGCAGATTAACAGCAACACGCTGGCCGATCTGATTATTGAAACCCAAGATGAAGCTGACGGCATTGTGCGCCGTCGTGTTCGTGCCGGACAAACAACATTGCCGGCGATGATGATCCGTCTTGATGAGCAGGATGCACCCTATCTCTTTATCGTCCAGAAAGCGGTTGATACGGCTGCAGTCACAGAAACTGCACCTGTTATTGAATCTGCCGTTGAAGCGCCTTCGCCACAGGAAAGCACAACTGCTGAACCGGCGGTTGAAGAAGCAGCACCGGCACGTTTTATCTGGAAAGTCGACGCCGATAGTGTCTTCACTGAAATCTCGCCGGAATTTGCTGAAATCGTGGGCAAAAATGCTGCCGATATTATTGGCCGTAAATTCTCGGATGTCGGGCAAGTCTTCGGCTTTGATAATGACGGCGTGATTACGGCTCTGCTGAAGCAACAGGAAACATGGTCAGGCAAGCGCATTTTCTGGCCGGTAGAAGGCACAGACCAGCGTATTCCGGTTGATCTGGCAGCACTGCCTGCCTTTGGCCGCGATAAAGCATTTTCCGGTTTCAGCGGCTTTGGCGTTCTATATCCGGCCTTGGCGGAAAACGATCCAGAGTCCATTGGCATTGCCCTGATTTCCGGCCCGGTTGCCAAACAGGAAACCGCACCGGAAGCCCCTGCAAGTGAGGCTGTACCGGCACCGCTGAGCAGTGAAAAAATTATTCTGATGGAAGCGCTGCGGGCAACGCAGGCGCGCAAGCAGCCTGCGGGCAGTGAAGCAGAGACAAAGCCCGCTGAGCCAGAAGTACAGACAGCCAATAATATTACGGAAATCCGCCCTGCCCGTCCGGAAAACGGCCTATCACCGACCGAACGCAGTGCATTCCGTGAAATTGCAGACCGCCTGCGCCGTGAAGTTTTACAAAAGACGCCGAAAGCCAAGGCGGATGAACCGGCTTCCGCTCCTGCCGAGAAGGTTGTGCCTGCTGATGAACCGGTCAAAGCGACAGAAATTCCTTATCCGCATGATGTAGAGCCGGCCAATGTAAACCGGAATACAGAAAAACCTGCGCCTGTGATTGAAACCACATCGCAGGAAGATGAAGATTTGCATGTGCTAAGCGGCCTGCCTGTTCCGGTGCTGATCCACAGTGCTGACCGGTTGCATTTTGCCAATCAGGCCTTTTTCGCCATGACCGGCTACCAGTCACTGGACGATTTGCGTCATGCCGGTGGCATTGATGCGCTCTTCGCACAGGCTGATGACAGCAATCTCAGCGGCATGATCCTGTGTCTTGCCGATGGCGGTCACAAAATTGTAGAAGCGCATTTGCAATCTGTTCCGTGGCAAGGTGCCCGTGCGCTGATGCTCAGCCTATTGCCGGAATTGGTACTAAAAGCTGACAATGACGATCATGCCGACACAAAGCCTAACCGCCCGAAACTGGTAACCATCGCGGATATTGATGCTGCACCACAGGATAACCCTGTGCATCAGCTGCAATCCGAACTGGCCTTGCAGTCGGCTGAACAATCATCACAGGATGAAGCCAAGGCTGAAACCACAGCTCCTGCCGACTACCGTGCCCAGCCTGATTTTCAGGCACTGCAAACGCAGGTTGATGAACTGACCTCCATTCTGGATACGGCAACAGATGGCGTGGTCATCATCGGGCAGGATGGAAAAATCCGCTCGCTCAACCAGTCTGCGGCAGCGCTGTTCGGCTATGACATCAATGAACTCTCCGGCAAGTCTTTTGCTGTTCTGTTCGCGATTGAAAGCCAGCGTGCTGCGATTGATTATATCCACGGCCTGTCCGGCGATGGCGTTGCCAGCCTGCTCAATGACGGTCGTGAAGTGATCGGTCGTGAAGCGCAGGGACGTTTCATCCCGCTATTTATGACCATTGGTAAACTGCCTGCCTCCAAAGGCTATTGCGCGGTCATGCGCGATATTACGCAATGGAAACGCGCGGAAGAAGAACTGACCTCTGCGCGTCAGGAAGCCGAGCGCGCTTCGACCCATAAAACTGAGTTTCTGGCACGGATCAGCCATGAAATCCGCACGCCGCTCAATGCAATTATCGGTTTCTCCGAACTGATGGCCGAAGAAAAATTCGGTCCGATCGGAAATGACCGCTATCGTGAATATCTGCGCGACATTCACCGTTCCGGCAATCATGTGCTGGCGCTTGTGAATGATCTGCTGGATATTTCTAAGATTGAAGCCGGTGCGCTTGATCTGGAATTTGAAGCAGTTGCCCTCAATGACGCATTGGCTGAAGCCGTGGCGCTGATGCAGCCGCAGGCAAACCGTGAGCGCGTGATCATCCGCTCCAGTTTCTCAGCCTTCCTGCCGGATATTGTCGCCGATGCGCGTTCCATTCGTCAGGTCGCTCTCAATCTTCTGTCCAACGCGATCCGCTTTACCGGTCAGGGTGGTCAGGTGATTGTTTCGACCAATTACGAGCCTGACGGTCATGTGGTAATGCGCGTCCGTGATACCGGCGTCGGCATGAACCAGAGTGAACTAGAGCAGGCACTGAAACCTTTCCGCCAGGTCAGCAATCACAACAGCCAGACACAGGTTAAAAACCCTGACACCAAAGACTGGCGTCAGCAAGGCACCGGCCTTGGTCTGCCTCTGACGAAAGCCATGGTGGAGGCAAACCGTGCACAATTCACCATTGAATCTGCACCGGAACAGGGCACAACTGTGGAAATCACTTTTCCGCCAACCCGTGTTCTGGCTGAATAGGCCTTGAAACGGCAGCGGTGCGCATGCTGCCGTGCTTTCTTGCGTCTCCGCTCTTTGCAACAGGCTGCACCTGGTTTAAATCAGATACAGCCTGATATAATTTGTTACATGATCGGAACACAATGAAACTGATACGCCCTGTTCTGGCTGTTATCACCCTGTTGGCAGTGCTGGTTGTCGGCGCTCTGGCCGCCCTGCCTTATATTGTCTCGTCCGATGCAATCCGCTTACATCTGGCACAAAATATCAGCGCATGGACCGGCTATAGTGTCGAGATCCGTCAGCCGCCGCGCATGAGTTTCTTTCCGGTATTCCGTGCTTCTTTGAGCGATGTTACCTTAAGTAAGATGGGTGACACCAACGCACCGTTTATGACCGCAGAGCGTATTGAAGTAGAAATGTCGCCGCTGGATGCCCTGTTCGGCCGTGTCGCATTTTCAGAAACCCGTCTGATCAAAGCACATTTCAACTTGAGCGAGCCGGTAGAAGACCTGCCGCAATTTGTGAATATTCTCGCCTCATCCTCTGGTCGCCTCGGTCTTGCCATTCGTCAGGCACGCAGTCTGGCTGCAAAAAAGACGGATAGTGACCAGACCACTGATAAACAGTTGCAAACCATGCCTTTCGGCCGTTTGGTTCTGGAAGACAGCAGTATTGGTTTCACCACCCGCAATACCGAGCAACAAAAAGAAATCACTGCAATCAACGCCACCATCAACTGGCCGCAGACCACCAGTGCTGCGACAGTCAAAGGCAAAGCGGTCTGGCAAGAAGAAACAGCTGACTATAATCTGAGTGTTGCCCAGCCATTACAACTGCTGGCACGCGGCATGAGCCAGATTACAGCGCAGATTTCCAGCAAACCGCTGTCGGTCAGCTTTGACGGGCGCAGCAATATTTCAGAGAATATCTTTACCGAAGGTGCTTTCAGTCTCACCAGCCCTTCGCTAAGTGAAAGCCTGCACTGGCTCGGCCTGTCCTCGGATGCCAGCTATACTTTGCGTACGACTGAGGAGGATGCCTTTAGCATTGAGACCAATATCAGCGCCACGCCGCTGCGCATCAAACTCGCTGATATTGCGCTGAACCTCAATAATATGCCTGCCAAAGGCGCTGCTGAAATCGGATTTGGCAAACAAAGACCGGCTGTCACCGGCACACTGGCTTTCCAGACCCTCAATGCTGTTTCGTTCTTCCATACGGTGACCACACTGGTTACCAAAGTCAGTGAAGATGAGCAGAGCAAACTTTATGATACCTACCGGTACTATTATGCCCCGCCGCGCATGATTGACACGCGACTGCTGAACAGTGCCGATCTGGATATCCGCCTTTCCTCACAAAACGCCACAATCGGCGCAGCCCAGATGACGGGACTTGCCGCGGCCTTGCAAATCCGTGACGGGCAAGCCATTTTTGATATCGGTGATGCCAAGGCATTCAAAGGCTCTATCCAGACCAGCATCAAACTGTCGCAAACCGAAACTGGACAGGATAATATCGGCATCCGTCTCAATGCTGCCAATATTGACAGTGCTGCATTTCTGACGGCTCTCGGCTTGAGCGACCCTATTTTGAGCGGTCAGGGCAATCTTTCGGTAACGGCTGAAACCTCACCGCAAAGCCTGCACAGCATGTTGCAAAATGCCCGCGGACAGATCAGCTTTACGCTGAATAATGGCCGGATGCTCGGCTTTGATCTCAATGATTTTATCGCCAGAATGAAAAGCGAAGGCTTCTTTGCGCTGCAACGCCGTGACAAAGTCAGCCTTGATTTCAAGCGTCTTGATGTCAAAGCCTCGCTTGGCGATGGTGTAGCCACACTGGAAACCACGAAAGTCGAAACCGTACAGGGCGCTTTGTCGCTCACCGGTATTATTCCGCTGACGGATCGCAGCCTGGCACTGTCCGGCACATTGACCCTGCCGCAACCGGCAAAAGAAGCTACGGAGACACAGACAGATAGTGGTGAAGCAACCCCGCCTGCTCCAGTCACTACTCCGGAACCCACAGAGCTGACGGTAACAGAGCCGCTCGTCCCACCGGCAGAAAACCTGCATTTCTTTGTTGGCGGCTCATGGGACAGGCCGTTTATTTCACCATCGAAATAAGCAAAAAAGCCGGTGCATCATAGGATACACCGGCTTTTTAAATTTTGGTTCTACTTTTAAAGCATCAACCGAGACGGAATGCTGCCTGCTCATCGCGCTGGCGCTGTACGACGCGGCGCTTATTGACGACCGAAGCGATAATCACGCCGGTCGCCACCAGTCCGATCAGCAAAGTACAAACCGCATTAATCTCCGGTGTTACGCCCAGACGCACCTGACTATAGATTTTCATCGGCAGTGTGGTCGCACCCGGCCCTGAGGTAAAGCTCGCAATCACCAGATCATCCAGCGACAGTGTGAAAGCCAGCATCCAGCCGGAAACCACTGCCGGCAGGATAATCGGCAGAGTGATTTTCATGAAAGTTGTCACCGGTGGCGCACCGAGATCCATTGCCGCTTCTTCCAGTGAGCGGTCGAAACTCACCAGACGCGACTGCACAACCACTGCCACAAAACACATGGCAAAGGTGATATGCGCCAGTGTCACTGTCCAGAAGCCGCGGTCAAAACCGACAGCCACAAACAGCAGCAACAGCGACAGGCCGGTAATCACTTCCGGCATCACCAGCGGTG
Organism: Bacillus subtilis; assembly: GCA_021733665.1. Classification (GTDB taxonomy): domain Bacteria; phylum Pseudomonadota; class Alphaproteobacteria; order Rhizobiales; family Rhizobiaceae; genus Pseudochrobactrum. The sequence goes on along the minus strand of JAHREI010000001.1, from coordinate 927,043 downwards.
CATAAATCATGCCGGAGAACAGAGTGCGGCCGCGAAATCGCGTATAGCGGGTCAAAGCCAGCGCACCCAGAGTGCCAAGCACCGTGGCAATCGTGGCTGACAAGACGCCAACACGTAACGTTACCCACGCAGCATCTTTCAAACCCTGATTTTTGAAAAGCTCGACATACCACTTCACCGAAAAACCGGACCAGACGGTCACCAGTCGCGATTCATTAAAGGAATACACCACCAGCAATACAATCGGCAGATAGAGAAAGGCAAAGCCCAGCACCACGGAAACAATGTTAAAACGAGACCAAGATGTTGTATTCATTATTTGCCACTCCCATCGGCACGGGTCTGCATCTTCTGGAACAGCACAATCGGAATGACCAGAATAACCAGCAGCACCACCGCCACAGCAGCCGATACCGGCCAGTCACGATTGGAGAAGAACTCGCTCCACAGGGTTTTACCGATCATCAATGTGCTGGAACCACCAAGTAAATCAGGGATAACGAACTCACCAATGGCCGGAATGAAAACCAGCATCGAACCGGCAATTACCCCCGGCAAAGCCAGCGGGAATGTAATTTTCCAGAAGGCTTTCAGCGGTGTGCAGCCCAAATCCTGCGCCGCCTCGATCAGTGAATAATCCATCTTTTCCAGTGCCGAATAAATCGGCAGCACCATGAAAGGCAGATAGGAATAGACAATACCGATATAGATCGCCGTATCCGTATTCAGGATCGTCAACGGCGTATCGATAATATTCAGCGACATCAGAAACTGATTGAGCAGACCTTCCGGCTTGAGGATCGCAATCCACGCGTAAACGCGGATCAGGAAGGATGTCCAGAATGGCAGGATCACCAGCATCAGCAATGTCGGGCGTAATGTCAGCGGCGCACGCGCCATGCCATAGGCCAGCGGAAAACCGATCAGCAGCGCCAGAAAGGTCGAAACGGCAGCAATCTTTACGCTCGACAAATAAGCTTTGTAATACAGCGAATCCTGCGTCAGCCAGATATAGTTCTCGAAAGAAAACTGCTGAATTTTCTGCCAGATGACACTCAGACCATCGCTCCAGAAAAAGCGCGGATCATAGGCCGGTATCGCCATAGCCACCTGCGACAGCGAAATCTTGAAGACAATGAAGAACGGGATCAGAAAAAACAGACCGAGCCAGATATAAGGCACGGCGATCACCGCTCTGGAAGCAATAGCTGCAATTAATTTTTGCATGGACTACTCCTCAATTCTTTAGAGCATAATTTCTTAAACTTGAAACAGTTTTAGATGAAATTATGCTCTAGTTTTAAAGTGTTAGAGCGACCTTTGTGCGCCTATCGGGCGCACGGCGCTCTAATGACGCGCATTTTATCCGAAAACCGCTCACACTTTTCGGAATGCGCTTTAGGTGATCAGGAAACCAGAACCATACCGGCGTCATCTTCAAACGACACCCAGACCTGCTCGTCATAACCCAGCGGATCATCGGTGCGGCGCACAGAGTTCATGCTGGATGCTTTGATGGTGCGGCCATTCGCAAGACGCACATGGAACACATTCATATCGCCGAAATAGGCGATATCCCACAATTCACCCTGCAAGGCATTGATGGACGCATCTTCCGGCTTTTCACGGCTGAGGGTGATTTTCTCAGGGCGGATCGCATACCAGACCTTTTGCCCTTTACTCAGCTGTTTGGCGGTTTTGGTGCGGATCGTCACACTATTCACCGCGCTTTCAATTTCCGCTTCGCCATTAGCAAAATGGCTGACTTCGCCCTCAATAATGTTGATATTACCGATGAAGTCCGCAACGAATTTGCTGCTTGGCGCTTCATAGACTTCTGCCGGTGTTGCAACCTGCATGATCTGGCCTTTATCGAGCACAGCAATACGGTCTGCCATGGTCATCGCCTCTTCCTGATCATGGGTCACGATCAAAAAGGTCAGGCCGAGATTCATCTGCAAATCCATCAACTCGAACTGGGTTTCTTCTCGCAGCTTCTTATCCAGCGCGCCCAAAGGCTCGTCCAGCAACAAGACTTTCGGGCGCTTGGCAACGGCGCGTGCCAGAGCCACACGCTGGCGCTGACCACCGGAAAGCTGATGCGGTTTGCGCTTGGAGAACTTCTCCAGCTTTACCAGTTTCAGCATATCATTCACACGATCGGCCATTTCAGATTTGGCCATGCCATCCTGCTTCAAGCCGAAAGCAATATTCTGCTCAACGGTCATATGCGGAAACAAAGCATAGGACTGGAACATCATATTCACAGGGCGCTTATAAGGCGGAATACCGCGCAAATCCTGCCCGTCCAGCATGATACGTCCGGAGGTCGGCTCCTCGAAACCCGCCAGCATACGCATCAAAGTCGACTTGCCGCTACCGGAGGCCCCGAGCAGTGCAAAAAACTCGCGATTAAAAATATTCAGCGACAAATCATCAATCACTGTCACATCATCGAATTTTTTGACGATATTCTCGAAGGAAATATAGGGCTTGGCAGCCGGATCGTTCCATGGTGCGAACTTACGGCGAAAACTACCAAAAGATTTCATGCTGTTCCCTCTTATTGCGGGGCTTACCGGTCTCGAAGCTAATTTTAAATATCAAGAAGAAAGTATCGGAAACGATCCGTAGTCCGTCTCTCAGATAATAAAACAAACGGGGCAAATGCCCCGTTTGTTCCTTAATTTTAATGCCCTGTTACAATCTTGGTCCAGGTACGGGTTGCCATCTGGTTGATTTTTGGCGGGTAAGGCATCGGCACGAAGAGCTGTTTCATCACTTCTTCGCTCGGATAAACGGCCGGGTCATTCAGCAGTTCTTTATCGATGAATTCCTGAGACGCCTTGTTACCATTGGCATAGAACACATAGTCCGAAGCCTTGGCGATCACTTCCGGACGCATGATGTAATTGATGAATTCGTGGGCTTCTTCCACATGCTTGGCATCAGCCGGAATGACCATCTGGTCAAACCACATCAGAGCGCCTTCTTTCGGGATTGAATAACCGATTTCTACACCATTCTTGGCTTCTTCAGCACGGTCACGTGCCTGAAAAATATCACCGGAATAGCCGACAGCCATACAAATATCGCCATTGGCCAGCGCATTGATATATTCAGAAGAATGGAATTTGCGGATATTCGGGCGGATACTCAGATAAAGCTCTTCTGCCTTAGCAAAGCTTTCAGCAGTCGGATTATTGGTATCGAAGCCCAGATAATGCAGCGCCGGACGCAGCATTTCACTGCCTGAATCCAGCAGGTAAATACCGCAGTCTTTCAGCTTTGCAGAATTTTCCGGTTTGAACAGCACATCCCAGCTGTCGATCTCGTCGGTGCCGAGCGCTTCTTTGATCTTAGCTTTGTTAAAGCCGATGCCTGTGGTGCCCCACATATAGTTGATCGAATATTCATTGCCCGGATCATAAACTGTGGTGCGGGTTGAAATCTCGTCCCACATATTTTTCAGATTTGGCAGTTTGTCTTTGTCCAGTTTCTGGAAAACACCTGCAGGGATCTGACGTCCCATAAATTCAGCGGAAGGCACAACGATATCGTAACCGCTACCACCTGCCAGCAGTTTGGTTTCAAGGATTTCGTTGGAATCATAGACGTCGTAAACAATCTTGATGCCGGTTTCCTTGGTAAAGTCTTTCAAGATGGAATCATCAATATAATCAGACCAATTATAGATGTTCAGCACCCGCTCCTGTGCTGCCGCAGGAAGTGCCGGCAGCAGGGCAGCAAGCGCCACGCAACTGGCCGATACATAGGAAAGCAAATGGGCTTTGATCTTCATCAGTCACTCCGTCCAGAAAGCTTAACGGGGCCAACCGCCTGACAGGCAAAAAATGTCCCCCGCACATTGCCCTTCAATGTGCATTCTCCGTTACCTTTTGAGATTAATTCGCTTTCGTCAACGGGAAGATGACACTTAAAACCCGCAGCGCCGGTTATTTGAATTTAATAAACACAATTTTAAGCTTTGTGTGACCTCAAGAGCGCACAAAGAGGCGTTTTCTCCGGTGAAAACGAGTGCCAGAGAACAGGGATATAAGCCTTATCTTTCAAAGATATGCCACACAGAAACCACGATAGGCAAAACACCCGAATCTTCTCCGCTTTTAAATTTTAATTTTACGCATTATCCTACGCATCGTAGCGGGAAAAGAAATCAGTCCGGCGAACTGATTTTCCTGCGAAGGCGCTACACACTTTTGGCTCGCAAATGCTCTACCCTTACTGAAAGTCATAGGCAGAGAAACCGGAGACCATTTCGTCCAGCGCCAGCGGGCGCGTCAGTGGCGGCTCAGCCCGCGCCAGACAAGCCTGCCTTTCGCACAGGCGGCAAGCGGTTCCAACCGGACTGACCGCACTGCCGGAAGACATTCCGGCCAGATAGGTCGCATAGACTGTCTCCTGCGCAAAGGATGCCTCGCAGCCCAGCATCAGTGCAGTCCGGCGCGGCTGCTCGCCAAAACCGGTCATCGGCCCCTCAACTGTCCGGCTGATGGTCAGATATTGCAGTTTATCCGGCATCTCGACCTGCTCAGCCAGATAATGCTGTGGTTGAGAAAAGGCGTTATATATTTGCAGCTTCGGGCATGCACCACCAAATCGCGCCTGCGGAAAGCCTTGTGCCCCGAAATGACGCAAGCGATTACCCGCCTGATCAATCTCCTGCAAAAAGAACGGAATTCCGGAAGCACCCTGTTTTTGCAGTGTCGTCAGACGACAAGCCACCTGCTCGAAAGACACATTGAAACGCGAGCGCAGCACATCAATGTCATATTTTGCACGCTGTGCCGCCTCGCGAAAAGGCGTATAGGGCATCATCAAAGCATGGGCTGCATAGCGCAACAGTTCAAACCGCGCGATGCGCTTTGCCTCCGCTGAACTCAGCTTCAGGTCTTCCAGCTCGGCTCCGATCACCACCTGCATACGGATGGAAACGGCCTCCATAGCGATTTCGCGCAACTGATCGAAAACCGACAGGCGCTCAGAGATAAACAAGCGCAACGAGTGGCGGTCATAGCGCCGCCGCCAGTTTGGCATAGTTGCGGCAGGCAATGTGCGCACGGTGATCGACTGCTCACGTTTCAGCCATTGCTTCAATGCAACAGCCAAACCGTCATCCGATTTCAGCAAGCGGCTGAAACTGTCCGCTTCAGCTTCAATGCGTTCAAAATAATTAGGTCTGCGCGCCAGCACTTCGCGCACTTCATCCAATGGCAGGCGCGTCGGGGCAAGCGTCAGAGCCTTCCCTTCACGTACCATCATATCGGACAGGTCCGTGAGGCGCTTTTGCTGCTCACGATAGGCGCGGAATAATTTCAGCACCCCTGCTGCCGCATTCGGTGCCGCTTCGCAAATATCAATCAGCTCCTGATCGCCCGGCAATTCACCGGCCAAAAGCGGCTCGGAAAAAACTTCTTTTAATCCGGCCAGTACAGAGCCGGTTTCTTCCTGCAACTGATCCAGATCAACTTTATAGACCGAGGCCAGTTTCAGCAGCAGCTGTACCGTTAACGGCCGCTGATTGCGCTCAATCAAATTGAGATAGGATGGCGAGATTCCCAAATCCTCAGCCATCGCAACCTGTGTCAGCGCCCGCTCATTGCGGATACGCCGGATGCGTGCACCGGCAAATATTTTACGTTCTGCCACAAGTCTACCCCTCCAAGAAACAACCGGATTTATCCGATCTGTAAAGAATGTGACTAATTCTTGCGATTTGTCAAATTTACAAAACTTACAAATTTACAAACTCACCTTGTCACAACACACACAGCATAACCCGAATAAAATACTGAAATTACGCATTTTTCTAGCCAACGAGCTCAGTGTCTGTAAATTTGGTCACAGACAAAACAACCACTCAACACAAAATCTGATGATATAGCTTTACAGGATATCTGATCATGACTGATTTTTACAATCTGGTACCATCCGCACCAAAAGGCCGCTTCGACGGCTTACAGCGCTCACATACTGCTGAAGATGTAAAACGCCTGCGCGGCTCGGTTGAAATCCGCTACAGTCTGGCTGAAATGGGTGCCAACCGCCTGTGGAAACTCATTCATGAGGAAAATTTCGTCAATGCACTGGGCGCCCTCTCCGGCAATCAGGCGATGCAGATGGTTCGCGCAGGGTTGCAGGCCATTTACCTCTCCGGCTGGCAGGTTGCAGCCGATGCCAATACGGCTTCTGCGATGTATCCGGACCAGTCACTCTATCCGGCCAATGCAGCACCGGAACTGGCTAAGCGCATCAACCGCACTTTGCAGCGCGCCGACCAGATTGAAACCGCTGAAGGAAACGGCCTTTCTGTAGATACATGGTTTGCGCCGATTGTTGCCGATGCGGAAGCAGGTTTCGGCGGCCCGCTGAATGCTTTTGAAATCATGAAGGCTTTCATTGAGGCTGGCGCTGCCGGTGTTCATTTTGAAGACCAGCTGGCTTCGGAAAAGAAATGCGGCCACCTCGGCGGCAAGGTTCTGATCCCGACGGCAGCCCATATCCGCAACCTGAATGCCGCACGCCTTGCCGCTGACATTATGGGCACGCCGACACTGGTTATCGCCCGTACTGATGCGGAAGCCGCCAAGCTGCTGACCTCGGATATTGATGAACGCGACCAGCCATTTGTTGACTATGACAAGGGACGCACTGTTGAAGGCTTCTACCATGTGAAGAACGGTCTTGAGCCATGTATTGCCCGCGCTGTGGCCTATGCTCCGCATTGCGATCTGATCTGGTGCGAAACTTCGAAACCCGATCTGGAACAGGCGCGTAAATTTGCCGAAGGCGTACATAAAGCACATCCGGGCAAACTGCTGGCATACAATTGTTCACCGTCGTTCAACTGGAAGAAGAACCTCGACGACGCCACGATTGCCAAGTTCCAGCGCGAGCTGGGGGCAATGGGCTACAAGTTCCAGTTCATCACGCTGGCCGGTTTCCACCAGCTCAATTTCGGCATGTTCGAACTGGCTCGCGGCTACAAAGATCGTCAGATGGCGGCCTATTCGGAATTGCAGGAGGCTGAATTTGCAGCCGAAGTTAATGGCTACACAGCAACCAAACACCAGCGCGAGGTTGGCACCGGCTATTTCGATGCCGTCTCCATGGCGATCACCGGCGGCCAGTCTTCGACAACGGCCATGAGTGAATCGACCGAACATGACCAGTTCCGTCCTGCTGCCGAATAAGCAAAAGGCGGATCAGCAGAGCCGGACTCCAGTCACACTCTGCATACAGCCATCCGTAACCGGATACTCTCCTTCACCCGGCCATATGGCTCTCTTCCGGTTACGGATTTTATCTCAACCCCAACTTCAGCTCACCATCTCGCTCTAACCCAAGGACAAAGACCATGATGACCAAACCACAGGTTAAAGAACGAGCCGAAGAACAAGCTTCGGCTATGACAGAAGACCAGAAGGCTGCGATCCGTATGCTGGCCAATGATCTTCACCGCCTCAACCACGCTGTTATGAAAGCAGTTGAAGCCGGCGTATCCGTTGAGCTGGTGCGCTCCGCCCGCCATCATGGTGGCGCAGGCCAGTGGGGCGATCTGCTGACACCGGTCGTTCTGACACGAAACTAGGCCACACAACTAGGGGTGATTGGCTGATACCAGCCATTTTAACCCGCAACTAACACCAAGCATCCTCCCTGCTGTCCTGCCATTTCTCAAAGCGCAGGACAGCACGATTTCCTCAGGTCCGGTTCCATCCCCCCCCAACTTCCCCTCCCGCATTCTCGGGGTTGTTATTTCTGAGTGTCTCAATCCAAAAGCGGCTGGCGTGAGCGAAAATGATGATTTGCGAGCATCGGAACGGAGCGTACAAATAGTACGTGAGTACCGAAGCACAGAAAATTACCATTTGCAGCCATGTCAGACGATTTTAGATCAGACACAAATGGAACCGCACAATCGCAGGCTGTCCGGATATCATGACTGATTGTCTTGTATTATCCTCAAATCATACCGGACAGTTTCGGGCAGCCTGCGTCCTGCACCGCTCTCACAAGCAAAAAATATTTTTAAGAGCAGGACTTACGCTTCTGCGTACAAATGCTACTCTGTTTGTCAAAAGCCACTGCAAAAGCTATGGTGGCCACATCGTAAACAGATATTCGGTGAACAATGCCTGTCACACCTACTGAGAAGAAAAAGCCGCGCAAAGCTGTACGTCGCGGTACACCAGCCTATGTCAAGTCGCTGCGCGGCGTCAAAAACTGGAAAGAAGCTTCTGAATGGCTGGCATGGCGCGATATCGAAGATATTGAATGCATTACCCCCGATCAGGCGGGCGTTGCACGCGGCAAGATGATGCCATCCAAGAAATTCATTTCCAATTCCACGCTGGCATTGCCATCCGCTGTCTTCATGGTCACCATTTCCGGTGATTATCCGGATGACGGCCACGGCTTTGTCTATCCGGAAGATGACGGCGATCTGCGTCTTGTCGCTGATCTTTCCACATTAACTGTTGTGCCTTGGGAATCTGACCCGACCGCACAGGTTCTGTGCGATCTCGTCTATCAGGACGGGCGCGTGGCAGAATTCACCCCCCGCAATGTGCTGAAGCGCGTGGTGGATGAATATGCCAAGCTCGGCCTCAAGCCGGTTGTCGCGCCTGAGATCGAATTCTATCTGGTACGCAAAAATCCCGATCCCGATTATCCGCTGACACCACCGGTCGGCCGTTCAGGCCGCGCCATTGGCGGCGGTCAGGGTTACTCCATTGCCGGCGTCAACGAGTTCGACGAACTGATCGATGATATTTACCACTTCTCCGAAGCACAGGGACTGGAGATTGATACACTGATCCACGAAGAAGGTGCAGGTCAGCTGGAAATCAACTTGCGCCACGGCGACCCGATTGAACTGGCCGATCAGGCTTTCATGTTCAAACGCACCATCCGTGAAGCTGCGCTGAAACACGATATGTATGCAACCTTCATGGCCAAGCCTATTCAGGGGCAGCCGGGATCGGCAATGCATATCCATCAGTCGATTATCGACAAAAAGACCGGCCATAATATTTTCAGCAATGAAGACGGCACCGAGAGTGAGGCTTTTTATCACTTCATCGGCGGTATGCAGCGTCATATCCCGAATGCTCTGGTGATGTTCGCGCCTTATGTGAACTCCTATCGCCGTCTGACACCGGACGCATCGGCACCGGTCAATGTGAAATGGGGTTACGATAACCGCACCACCGCCTTGCGTGTACCGCGCTCTGATCCGCAGGCGCGCCGTGTGGAAAACCGTATCCCGTCTTCTGATGCCAATCCTTATCTGGCACTTGCCGCATCGCTCGCCTGTGGTCTGATCGGCCTGAAAAACAAGATCATGCCGGATGCACCGGTTGCCACATCGGTCAACCGCAACGAGGTGGAACTGCCGCGCGGTCTGATTGAAGCCGTCAGCCTGTTTGAACAGGACAATGAACTCAAAGCATTGCTCGGCGAGAGTTTTGCCACCACTTTTGCAGCGATCAAGCGGGCAGAGTTTGAGACCTTCATGGAAGTGATCAGTCCTTGGGAGCGGGAATATCTGCTGCTCAACGTATAAATAACGCTCCGGCATATTGTTTTTAATCAATGTGCCGGAGCATATTTTGCCGGACTATATTATTTTGCCCTCCGACGTATAGGCATACCCCATGCATCAGTCACAGCAATATCAGAGCCCGATTTCTCCCGGACTGTCATGGTATGAGGCAAGTATCAGTGAGCGACCGCAATATCCGCAATTTGACGGCTCGCAACAAACCGATGTCGTCATTATCGGCGGCGGTTATACCGGCCTGTCTGCTGCTTATCATCTGGCAAGTCAGGGTATTCAGGTCATACTGCTTGATGAAGCCCGTTTTGGTGACGGCGCATCAGGCCGCAATGGCGGACAGTTGAATACCGGCCAGCGCTGCAGCGCAGAAGATCTGGAAAAACAGTACGGTTTTGACCATGCCAAAGCGCTTTTTGATCTGGCGGAAGAAGCCAAACATCATCTTTTAAGCTTTGCTGTGCAGCATAATATCGATATGGAATATGTGCAGGGGCACATGTCTGTGACGCATAAACAACGCTATGACAAGCAATATAAAGCCCATAGCGAAATTATGGCAGAGCGTTTCAACTATCCGCATCTGCGCTATATGGAGCGCGATGAAGTTGCAGCAAAACTTGGCTCCAATCGTTATTTCGACGGCACCTATGACAAGGGCACCGGCCATATTCACCCGATGAAATTGCTGATCGGACTGGCGAAGACCGCTGCACAAGCGGGTGTAAAGCTCTATGAAAACAGCAAGGCCACCGGCATCACCTCATCCAATGGCCGCGTCATTGTTAAAACTGCACGTGGCATCATCAATGCGGAAAAAGCACTGATTGCGGTCAATGCCTATGGCGGCAATCTCGAGCCAATCAGCGCAGCGCATGTCATGCCAATCCGCTCATTCATGGGTGCAACAGTTCCGCTTGATGCTTCCTATAATGTCTTAAGCGGTGGAGAATCCGTCGATGACTCCCGTTTTGTCGTGCGCTATTTCCGCCGCTCCAAAGACGGCCGCCTGCTTTTCGGCGGGCGTGAAGCCTATACGGCAGATAATCCGCGCGACATTACCACCCATATCCGCCGCCAGATCACAGAAATCTATCCGCAGCTCAAAGATATCGAGATCACCCATAGTTGGGGCGGTTCCGTAGGCATTACCATGCCGCGTCAGCCATTTGTGCGCGAAGTAATGCCGAATGTGATCAGCGCCGGTGGCTATTCCGGTCATGGCGTTATGCTCGCCAATTTCATGGGCAAACTCTATGCCGAAACCGTGACCGGTAATCGCGAGCGCTTGCGCCAGTTTGAAATGCTGAAAGTACCGGCATTTCCGGGCGGCCGCACCTTCCGTGCGCCGCTGTTGTTTCTGGCGCTTTCATGGTTCGCCATGATGGATCGGGTATAATCCGGTTTTATAAGAAAGCCCCGCCGGTTAGTGTAACCGGCGGGGCTTTTATATTTCAGAAAATGTTTTTACAGGCTATAACCGCCATCCACATCAACAGATGTGCCGGTGACAAAAGAAGCCTCATCACTGCCCAACCACAATGCGGCATTGGCAATATCTTCCGGCAGGGAGAAACGGCCAAGCGGGATTGAAGCCTTCATTTCCTCACGCACTTCATCACTGTCCATGCCGAGGATCATTTTCAGAGTGTCCGTTTCACTTTCTGCAGGGCAGATAGCATTGACGCGGATTTTATACTCAGCCAGTTCAAGTGCCATTGATTTGGTCGCGCTCAGTACCCAGCCCTTTGAAGCATTGTACCAGGTTAAACCTTTGCGCGGATGTTTCGCCGTGATCGACGCAGTATTAATGATTGAACCGCCGCCGAATTTACGCATCACCGGCACTACAGCCAACGTGGAGAGATATAGCGCCTTCATATTCACTGCGGTAATGAGATCGAAACTGTCTTCCGGTACATCAGTCAGCAGCATATTTTTATAAGCAAAACCGGCATTATTGACCATAATGTCCAGACGGCCGAATTGCTGCAAAGTCGTGCCGACCAGCCGCTCAACATCGTCTTTGCGTGACACATCCACGGCCAGCGGCACTGCATTTTTGCCGATAGAGCTTGCAACATCATTGGCGCGTTTCGGATTGATGTCGGCAACAGTTACTTTTGCACCTTCCTGTGCAAAACGGCGGGCAATCGCCTCACCAAAGCCCGAACCGGCGCCGGTAACAATTGCAACCTTATCCTTCAAACGTGCCATAATCTTCTCCATGCTTTCATCAAATAGTTCCCAGAAAGAACCGGCTTTCGGTCTGCTGTGGCTGCTCTGCAAATCAGTTACTCCCATGCATAGAGCATTTCAGCGAGGAAGGGAATCTTGAGCCTGCTCACAGATACGTTGACGCGTCTTTGTGCAGTAGTATTTCACATCAATTTTAAATCGATTTAAAAAACCGCTATTGTAAACTGCGATATTTCGCTAGATTATAATGCAAATCACTGCTTCGTTGAAAACCACGCTCCGACCCAATCCCACCACTTTCTCTCCATATCCTGAATACGCCCTCGCAGGCGACCAGACACAAGCGAATAAAGAGACAGGTTCATGACCAGCCAGACAATTCCGGTAGAGCCCTTTGACTGCATCGTTTTCGGCGGCTCGGGCGACCTTGCCGAGCGCAAACTGATCCCTGCCCTTTACCAGCGTCAGCGTGCCGGACAATTTAGCGATCCGACCCGCATTATCGGTGCATCGCGTAGTGAAATGAGCGTCGACGACTATAAAACCTTTGCCCGCAATGCGATTCATGAACACGTCAAAAAAGACGAAATTGACGAAGAGCAGATCGAACAGTTTTTGCAGCGCATTTCCTATGTCGCAATTGATGCTAAGTCTGATCAAGGCTGGCCGGAACTCAAAAAGCTGATCAAAAACAAGCCCGCTGATATTCGTGCCTTCTATCTGGCCGTCAGCCCGAGCCTGTTCGGTGATATTGCCAAGCAACTGAAAAGCAATGACCTGATTACCGATCAGACCCGCATTGTCGTTGAAAAACCGATCGGCCGCGATCTGGCTTCCGCACAAATTCTCAATGACACAATCGGCAGCGTTTTCCGCGAAGACCAAATTTTCCGCATCGACCATTATCTCGGCAAAGAAACCGTGCAGAACCTGATGGCTCTGCGCTTTGCCAATGCGCTATATGAACCGCTGTGGAACTCCGCACATATTGATCATGTGCAGATTACAGTTGCGGAATCTGTCGGCCTTGAAGGTCGTGCAGGCTATTACGACACCGCCGGTGCGCTGCGCGATATGGTGCAAAACCATATGCTGCAATTGCTCTGCTTGGTGGCGATGGAACCTCCGGCATCACTGGAAGCCGATGCTGTTCATGATGAAAAGGTCAAAGTCTTGCGCTCGCTCGTCCCGATCACCGCAGACAATGTGCAGGAAAATACTGTGCGCGGCCAATATCGTGCCGGCGCCTCTGCGGGCGGCCCTGTGAAATCCTATCTCGATGATCTGGAAAGCAATACCAGCAACACAGAAACTTTTGTCGCTCTGAAAGCCGAAATCGGCAACTGGCGCTGGGCAAATGTACCTTTCTACCTACGCACCGGCAAAAGGCTTGCCGAGCGTGTTTCAGAAATTGTGGTGACATTCAAACCTATTCCCCACTCAATTTTTGAGAGCAGTGCCGGTCACATTACAGCCAATCAGCTGGTGATCCGCCTGCAACCGGATGAAGGTGTGAAGCAATGGATCATGATCAAAGATCCGGGTCCGGGCGGCATGCGTCTGCGCCAGATTCCGCTGGATATGAGCTTTGCCGCTTCGTTTGATGAGCGTAATCCGGATGCCTATGAGCGCCTGATTATGGATGTCGTGCGCGGTAATCAGACCCTGTTTATGCGCCGCGATGAAGTGGAAGCCGCATGGCGCTGGGTTGATCCGATCCTTGAGGGCTGGGAAAGTAATGAACAGAAAGTTCAGGGCTATACCTCCGGCACATGGGGGCCTTCCGGTTCTATCGCTCTGATCGAGCGCGACGGCCGCACATGGCATGACAGTCTCTGACAAAACAAAGGTTTGAACACCCCTCAAAAGGCATGGCAAGAATACCTATCTGATATGGTATTCTGTGAAAAGATATAAAGACCTGTGCAGTGCGCTCATAACAGCGCTCAAGCGCAGGAACATTGATGGAGACTGACATAACCAATATTGAAAGGCATGATTTTGCAGAGCCATCCGCTTTGGTACTGCAATTAGCCGGAACAATCGCGGATCAACTGAATAAAGCAGTCACGGCCAAAGGACATGCCGTGCTTGCTGTATCCGGCGGCACCACGCCGGTACAATTGTTTGAGGCGCTTTCCATGCAGGATGTGGCATGGAAACAGGTTACGATCACTCTCGTTGATGAACGTTTTGTAGCGCCGGATAATGAGCGCTCCAATGAAAAGCTGGCGCGCGATCATCTGCTGCAAAACAAAGCAGCCAATGCGCAATTTGTCAGCCTCTATGGCCCTGCGCAAACCGCAAGCGTTGCCGCTGTCACAGCAGCAAATCGCATTGATGCCCTGCCAAAACCTTTTGATGTGGTTGTGCTGGGCATGGGCAATGATGGTCATACGGCTTCATTCTTCCGTGGCGGCAGCAGGCTGGATCAGGCACTCGACCCGCAAACACGTGCGGTTGTTGTGCCGATGCAGGCTGAGGGCGCCGGTGAACCACGCCTGACACTAACCCTGCCGGTTCTCACCAATGCTGATCTGCTGATACTGCATATTGAAGGCGAGAAAAAACTCGCTGTGCTCGAAGAAGCGCTGGCCAGTGATTTCAATGAAGAAGACATCAATCTGATGCCGGTACGTGCCATTTTTGCTTATGCAAAACAACCAGTGCAGCTGTACTGGGCACCATAATTTCATTGCGCATTTTCTGCCTTGGCTCTGTTATAAAACACCAAGGCAGAACAATATTTTATCCGGCTTTACAATCTCTGCGCTCTATAGACGCATCAGCTGTTTTCCACTCTTTCGCTAGAGTATTTTTCCGTATATTAAATCGGTTTAAAGATACATGATATGCGCTGCATTTGCAGCCATGGGAGACTGAGATGACCGTGAACCACACCCTGCAGGCCATTACCAACCGGATTATCGAGCGTTCGCGCCCGACCCGCGAGGCCTATCTGGCACGGATCAATGCAGCTGCCAGTCGCAAGCCAATGCGCTCTGCGCTGGGCTGCGCCAATCTTGCTCATGGTTTTGCTGCCTGCGGCCCATCCGATAAAGCGGGGCTCGCTGGTGATGAACTACTCAATATCGGCATTATCACCGCCTATAATGATATGCTTTCTGCCCACCAGCCGTTTGAAACTTTTCCGCAACTGATTAAACAAGCAGCGCGCGAAGCAGGCGGTGTTGCACAGGTTGCCGGTGGCGTACCGGCAATGTGTGATGGTGTGACCCAAGGTTTTGCGGGCATGGAACTGTCGCTGTTTTCACGCGATGTGATTGCCATGGCGACCGCCGTCGGCCTGTCCCATGATATGTTTGATGCAACTGTTTATCTCGGTGTTTGCGACAAGATTGTTCCGGGACTGGTAATCGGTGCCCTTACCTTTGGCCATCTTCCGGCGATTTTTATTCCGGCGGGGCCAATGACATCCGGTCTGCCAAATGATGAGAAAGCCCGCATCCGACAGCTCTATGCCGAAGGTAAAGTCGGTCGCGCAGAGCTTTTGGAATCCGAGTCCAAATCCTATCACGGCCCAGGCACCTGCACTTTCTATGGTACAGCTAATTCCAATCAGATGCTGATGGAAATCATGGGACTACATATTCCGGGTTCATCCTTCATCAATCCGAATACGCCATTGCGCGATGCGATGACGAAGGAAGCCGCCAAGCGCGCTTTGCAGATCACCGCCTGCGGCAATGATTATACGCCGGTCGGCGCAATGCTGGATGAGCGCTCTTTCGTCAATGGTGTTGTCGGCCTGAATGCGACCGGTGGCTCGACCAATCACACAATTCACCTCATTGCTATGGCGGCAGCGGCAGGTATCAAGCTGACATGGCAGGATATTTCCGATATTTCCGCTGAAGTGCCGCTGCTTGCCCGCGTTTATCCGAACGGGCTGGCCGATGTGAACCATTTCCACGCCGCAGGCGGCATGGGCTATCTGATCCGCGAATTGCTGGATGCCGGACTGCTCCATGAAGATGTGCGCACTGTCTGGGGTGAGACCTTACGCGATTATACCATTGAACCGGCGCTCAATGCAGACGGCACAATTACCCGTACTCCTGCACCTGAAATAAGCGCAGATGCCAAAGTTCTGGCAAAAGCTGAAACACCTTTCCAACCTGATGGTGGCATCAAAGTGCTTAGCGGTAATATCGGCAGTGCGATCATCAAAGTGTCTGCCGTCAAGCCGGATCGCCATGTGATTGAAGCACCGGCAAAAATCTTCCATGATCAGGCGGAAATGCAGGATGCTTTCAAGGCAGGCAAGCTCGAAGGCGATTTCATTGCTGTTGTCCGCTATCAAGGCCCGAAGGCCAATGGCATGCCGGAACTACACAAGCTAATGACTGTGCTCGGCATTTTGCAGGATCGCGGGCAACGCGTAGCGCTGGTGACCGATGGCCGCCTTTCCGGTGCATCGGGTAAAGTACCTTCTGCCATTCATGTCACGCCGGAAGCGCTGGACAACGGCATGATTGCGAAAATTCAGGAAGGCGACATCATTCGCCTTGATGCGGCGCAAGGCACATTGACTGTGTTAGTAAATGACGCAGAACTGCAATCCCGCACCATTCAGACACCTGATCTCAGCCATAATCAATTTGGCATGGGACGTGAATTGTTCACCGCCTTCCGGCACATCGCCGGTCATGCGGATCAGGGCGCATCCGTTTTCTGATTAACCGAAGCGATAACAATGGGTCACAGTCGCATTATCTGTGACCCGCACGAAACCAAGCTCCTGATAAAACAGGAACGCACTTTCCGGTGCATTAGTGTTCAGGCAGGAAAAATACTCTGAGGCGCCATCCATGACAGAGCGGACAAGCGCAGAACCAACACCGTTCCTGCGAAAACGCTGCGCCACATAAAGATGGCGTACGCGTCCCTGCCCCGCATCAGCACCATAGGGGTCAATATTACGTCCGCACACCCCAGCCAGCTCACCATTGATAAATCCGGCAATCAAGATTTCGCCATTCTGATCAAACCTGTTCGCGCCACTTTCCCAGTTATCATGCAGGCGTTGCAGCATGCGCTGCCCTTGTGCCAAGCTCTCATTGAGCAAAGCGGGGTAATCATCACGAAGCGGGGTGAAAGGCAAATTTTCAGCATTCCCGCTGCTCCTCATGATTACGGGCGCAACAATATTTTGCTACGCCCGCTTCAGTCATGTGACTAATCAGAATTTTTGTGCTTTCGCCCAAATTCAGAATTTTGGTGCTTTCACATAATATCAGAATTTTGGTGCTTTCGCACCGGCAGCACGGCAAGCAGCGACCAGCGTATTAGCCATCAACATGGCAATAGTCATTGGGCCGACACCACCCGGAACCGGCGTAATCGCACCGGCCACTTTTGCAGCTTCTTCATAATCCACATCGCCGACCAGACGGGTTTTACCTTCGCCTTTTTCCGGTGCATCAATGCGATTGATACCCACATCAATCACTGTCGCGCCCGGTTTGATCCAGTCGCCTTTCACCATTTGTGGTCGACCAACCGCGGCCACCAAAATGTCAGCGGTACGTGCCAATGCCGGCAAATCTTTAGTACGGCTATGGGCAACAGTGACAGTCGCATTGGCTGCAAGCAACAGATTGGCCATCGGTTTACCAACAATATTGGAGCGACCGATTACAACAGCGTTCAGACCGGACAGATCGCGGCCAAGCTGACGTTCAATCATAATCATGCTGCCAGCTGGTGTGCATGGCACAAAAGCACTGTCCACCGCACCGGTACCGAGCTTGCCCACATTGATATAATGGAAACCGTCCACATCTTTGTCCGGCGCGATAGTCTGAATAACGCGGCCTTCATCGACATGTTTTGGCAACGGCAACTGCACGAGAATACCGTGAATAGCAGGATCATTATTGAGGCCATCGATAACAGCCAGCAAATCCGCTTCGGATGTATCTTCAGTCAATGTGTGCTGAACCGAGTGAAAGCCGCACTCACGGGCTTTACGACCTTTGGAAGCGACATAGACCTGACTGGCCGGATCTTCCCCGACAATAACCACGGCAATCCCTGGCTGCACGCCGGTGGCGGATACCAATTCGCTAGTTGCGGTTTTAACCGCTGCCACCACATCTTCCGCCAGTAATTTACCGTCGATTACTTTTGCGCCGCTCGCTTCAGTCGTCATCTCACAACTCCGTCAGACCAAAAATTAATGCAAGCGCTGAGACCTGAGATTACAAGCCGTGCTTACATCCTGCCTTCGCATAATCTGCCTGAGGGATGATGACAATCAAAAAACGGTTCCGCTATCTGAATAACGGCATCAGCGTGACGAATTTCCGTTTTGTCTGGCATTGGCCAGTTTTTCATGCTCGCTCAATGCCTGCCGGATTTCGGCCAGTGCATGGGAAAGATCAGGCGCTTGCGGAATGGATTGATCTTCTGCAGCGTTACTGAGCGAACCCTTGCGCATTGCAGCATAGGTTTTTGAAACAGTCTGACGGGCTTCAGCAATCACCACATCCTCTGTTACAAGTGCTGCTGAAGCGACTTCCACCTGTGTGTCCTCTACGGCCGCAGGCTGTGAGGCTGCAACCGGACGACGAACAGGCAGTCGCTGTTCAACAGTTTGTTCGATAACGGGAGCAACAACCTGTGATGGCTTTTCTGCAGTATTCTTTGCAGGCTTCAAACGCTCTGCAACGCGCTGCCAGATTTTTTTAAACATTGAAGCAGGAGCAGCTTCCTCTACGCGCTCTACAACTGGTGCTTTAACGGCCATTGCCGGAGCCTGTGCATGGCTGCGCACAGGCTGCACACCAGTACGCCCCATAGCTGCACGTGCACGATAGGCACGGGAACGCTGCGCATTGAGGCCAAAATCCTGAGGGGCATAGGCCAATAGCGGTAATGTGCCGGAAAATTTATTATCACGATCCATAATGCCGCCCCGTTTTAAAATTTATTTCACATAGTAATTCATAATAAGCCGCAGACAAATTGTGAAAAATCCGCAATTTCAAACAAAGACTCGTTTGAAACTGACCAATCGATATTCTCCGACTGATCATTCATTCTTCAAAACTGTTCGCAGATAAGCAATACGCCAGAAGCAACGCATTTTACGATGTAAATCACGTATACCCGTTACGCTTTTGCAGCGCGGTGAGACCGGTGCAAATCACTCTGCCCTATGGTTAACAAAACCTTAACGTCTCTGGCAACCACTCAGAGAAATAAATTTCATATTTTTACGATCTTTAGCGGCATCAACGTCTCTCGCCTCTCGCATAAGCAGGCAATAGCCTGTGATGAATATTATCACCGGACAGCTATTTCCCTCCCCCCGCGGAATGGTTTATCTATCAATCAAATCACCAAAATATTCGGCATACGTAAATGTATGATCAAGCGGGAGAGGCAAGGATGACGAATAAGAACACTGTTTTGGTCGGCTGCGGAAATATGGGCTACGCGATGCTGCAAGGTTGGCTCGCCAGCGGAAAATTACAGCCTTCCGACGTCACCATTATCGAACCGGCAGACACTTTACGCGAACGTGCCGCAAAACTCGGCGTTACAACTGTCAAAAGCAGCGCAGAGATTTCAGATGCACCTCGCCTCGTTATTATTGCTGTGAAGCCGCAGGTTATTCAGGATATTTTGCCTGATTATAAGCCTTATGCCGCCTCCGCAACTTTTCTCAGCGTTGCCGCAGGGACACCTGTTGCATTGTTTGAGCAGATTTTAGGCAACCAGAGTGCCGTCATCCGCTGCATGCCGAATACACCAGCCGCCATTGGCAAAGGCATGATGGTTACTTTTGCCAATAACAATGTGCAGCCGGATATGGTGCATTTTACTGAAGATCTGCTGGCAACCAGCGGTCAGGTTGCACAGGTCAGCGATGAAAGCCTCATGGATGCCGTTACCGCAGTTTCTGGTTCAGGCCCTGCGTATATTTTCCACTTTATCGAATGTCTGACACAGGCAGGTATCACTGCCGGATTGCCGCAGGATATTGCCGGCATGCTGGCCATGCAAACCGTTTATGGAGCTGGTGCGCTGGCAGCAGCCAGCACGGATACGCCGTCACAGTTGCGCATCAATGTCACCAGCCCGAATGGCACCACAGCTGCCGCACTTGATGTTCTGATGGGTGATAACCGGCTGCAAAATCTGCTGACAGAAGCGGTTGAAGCCGCCCGTAAACGCTCTGTGGAACTTGGTAAGAGCTGAAACAGATTACCTCTGCAACAAACAGGGAGAGGATGAACAGCCTCTCCCTGTTCTTATTTTGAAAAGTATTTCTTTTTCTACTGCCCTATCCGAAAGTACAATAAAATCGGGATTTACCCGCACTGTTTTTTGGTTAATCTTATACCGTCAGCTCTATCTTTATGGCTGTACCAACGAATTAAAATGCTGCCAAACACATTGGCAAAATTATCCGGCATTATAGAACTGTCACATATTCAGGCGATACTTGCCTCACCACAGTTCTCACAATTCCTGCCCTCTACTGGCAGGCATACACGGAAATACAAATAATATTAAAAGATTACTGCGAGCTCTATGCAAGGATCTGATCGCAGTAAGCAGCCCGAAAAAGGAGACAGGAATGTCAAGTTTGCTGCCGCCGCTCCACAACGGACATGCTTCAATTTATTTATTGAACGGTTTTCATGAAGCTGTTCACGCCTATGAAGACTGGGACATGACCGATCAGGAGCCGCAAGTTGCGGTTTATGGGAAAACCGTGCGTATCAGCGTGATTTTTCGCCGGTTAACACAATGTTCCGACAAGCTTCCGGAGCATGTACTGGAATCCCTGAAAGCCGCAATACCACATATTATGCAACATCAGCCGACGGATTTTCCGGCGACCTATGCAGATGCCTCGAGTCTGCTGCGTCAGGCATTAAACAATTATGTCCGTCGACCGGTTACCGCAACAATTTACAATTAAAACAGCTTTTAAAATACATTATCGGAGGCGGACAGATCAGCAGATTTGCCCTCCTCTGCTTTTCCTTTTGAAAAGGTCAGCATGCCGTGATTGTCCTGTCCGTTTCGCACCGGAATATTATAAACAATCAATTTTTGCCTCGAAATGTTTAACAGTTTCCAGCATGACCTTTCAGCTGCTATAGAAACAACTATATCCGATCACAGAGCCGTGACCGGCCTGCAGTCAGCCAGTAAAACGAACCGTTCCGGCCAAAGGTTATTCATGGAAAACCCGCAGATTAAAGCTTTCATCGTTCATCTTGAACGCGCAACTGAGCGCCGTGCGCAAGTAGCTGAACTGATGGCGCAGCTTCCGATACCGGCTGAAATTATTGTTGCGGTCGATTCAAAGCAATTGAGCGATGAACAGGTTGCGCAGGTATACCAGCCGCGCCTGCACAAACCTTATTATCCGTTTCGTCTGAGCCGCAATGAAGTTGCCTGCTTCCTGTCGCATCGCAAAACATGGCAGGCCATCATTGAGCAAAATCTGGATGCCGCACTCGTGCTGGAAGATGATGTGGCTCTGACGCCGGATTTCCCCGCAGCTTTTGCGGCGGCTTGCAAAGTGCTTGGCAAACAAAGCTTCATTCGCCTGCCGTTTCGCCCTGAGAAAGAGCATGGGACAGTTGTTATGGAATGCGAAGGCACAAAGGTGATCCGCCCGTGTCCGGTTGGCCTTGGCACTATCGGACAGCTCATCAGCAAAGAAGCCGCGCAGATGCTGCTGGATATTACCGTTCAGTTTGACCGTCCGGTTGACACATTTGAACAGATGAACTGGGTCACGGGCCTCACCCCGCTGGCTGTTATTCCGGGTGGCGTTGATGAAATTTCCGCGAGCCTTGGCGGAAGCACATTGAAACCGCCACGCAATTTGCGGCATAAGCTACATCGTGAACTGATGCGCCCACTATACCGGCGCAGCGTTGTTGCTTATTCTCGTAAAAGTGAAACTGGTCGATGAAATCTCCCGCAATACCCATTTTCACCTATCACTCGATTGATGTTGCGCCACCGCGCAATAAGCCTTTCCGCAGCCTGCATGTCCATCCCGATCGCTTTGCAAAACAAATGCAATGGCTGAAACGACTGGGCTATCAGGGACTATCCATGCGCGATGCCCGTCCTTATCTGGAGGGAAAAAAACAAGGCAAAGTTGCTGTCATTACTTTTGATGACGGCTATCTCAATGTCTACCAATATGCCATGCCAGTACTCGACAGATTAGGCTTTACCGCTACCAATTATTTTGTGGCCAACCAGATCGGCGGCTGCAATGCATGGGATCTGCCGAAAGGCTCGGTCGAAATCAAATGCATGAACAAAGAGCAACTGCTGGACTGGGCTGCCCATGGCCATGAGGTCGGCGCCCATACCCTCGACCATATCTTCTTACCTGATGCATCACCTGCAGAAGCCGAGAGACAGATTGCCGGTTCAAAAACTGCACTGGAAGCCATTACCGGTACAGAAGTCAGTAATTTCTGCTATCCTCATGGTGGCGAAGGTGCGGAACTGCGTAAAATCGCCCAGAAAGCCGGCTTTGTTCACGCGACCACCACACAACGCGGTTTTGCCCGTCCAAGTGATGACCCTTTCGGCTTACCGCGCCGGTTTATCCGCAGAACAGATAACAGCCTGCTATTTATAAAAAAGCTCTTCGGCTTCTGAATAATTATGGCATAAAGAACCTTGTCTCTGCGCTCAGTGGCGCAGAAACCCGCTCTGTGCCCGCCAATCCGGACGAAACTGATGAAATCTTCTGCCATTCCGATCCTGCTTTATCATTCGATCGATGTGCCGCCTGCGTCTGACAAACCGTTCCGCAGTCTGCATGTGCATCCGGATCGCTTTCGCAGTCAGATGCGCTGGCTGAAAAGACTGGGCTATCAGGGATTGTCGATGCGTGATGCCCAGCCTTATCTGGAAGGCAAAAAGCAGGGCAAGGTTGCGGTCATTACCTTCGACGACGGTTTTCTCAACGTCTATCAGCATGCCATGCCGGTGCTGAAAGAGTTCGGCTTTACAGCGACCAATTATTTTGTTGCCAATCAGATCGGTGGCCGCAATGAATGGGACATCCCTAAAGGTGCGATTGAAATTCCGTGCATGAATGCCGAACAGTTACGCGACTGGGCAGCACAAGGGCATGAAGTCGGCGCGCATACGCTTGACCACATCTATTTGCCGGGCGCTGATTTAGCCGAAGCTGAGCGCCAGATTGCAGGCTCCAAGAAAGTTCTGGAAGATATTCTGGGCAGTGAAGTGACCAATTTCTGCTACCCTTACGGCGGCGAAACGCAGGCTATTCGTGATATAACCCGCAAGGCCGGTTATACGCATGCAACAACCACAAAACGCGGCCATGCCAGAGCAACAGACGATCCTTTTGGCCTGCCACGCCGCTATATCCGCCGGACTGATGGTGGCCTGCTCTTCCTGAAAAGACTCATCAGCCTTTGACAAAACACCTCATCCGATAGGCGGAACAGAGAATTATTTTATCATATTGCTGGCAGTCGAAGATTTTATTGCTATACATGTGCGGTCTTGTGCCCAATCACGGCACGCTTATCTGAAGCCGGATATATGTTTTGACTGTATTGCCTTCTGCCAGCACTGACCAATTGCATGGCCATGCCCCGCAAAAATCCGTTATCATTATCGGCGGGGGCTTTTCCGGTGCTACACTGGCCTATCATCTGGCCGCAATCACTGATCCGGCACAGCTTAAAATCACCATCATTGAACCCCGCCAGCATCTCGGTGCGGGATTGGCCTATTCAACAGAAGAAGAAGCGTTTCGCCTGAATGTGCTCTCTGACCGGATGAGCATTTTCTATGATGACAAGCCGCATTTTGCCCGCTGGATGGAAGAAACGCACAGTCTGAACAGCGATCCGGAAGCGACAACGGCGAATGGTCAGATTTACGCCCGCCGCAGCTTGTTTGGCAGTTATATGGCGGATCAGATCGCGCCTTTGCTCACCAGCGGACAAGTACAGCACCTGATTGCCAGCGCCACCGGCGCCAGCCGCAAAAGTGATGGCACTTACACAGTCAGTACGAATAACGGCACGACACTGGAGGCCGATTATCTGGTGATCGCGGCCTCCCATCCCCTGCCCGCGCTGCCTGCACCTTTGCGCGCACTTGTCCCTTCAGGACAAAACCACATAGCAGGATTGATCGCCAATCCTTATCAAGGCGGCGCGCTGAAACAGCTGATTGAAGAAACCGGAACGAATAGTTCTGTACTGATTATCGGTGCTGGTCTAACCTCCGCAGACATGGTTGCCGGATTATCCCAGTATGGCCACAGCGGCAAGATTACTGTTTTGTCCCGTCACGGCCTGCGCTCTCGTCCCAATCTGCGCCTAAAAGCGGGAGAGCCGAAACCACCGCGTCTGTTTGGCGACTTCCTCAACCCGCCGGAAATATCCGCAACACAATTGCTACGTAAAATCCGCACGACAATCCGTGAGGCCGCTCAGCAAACCGTGCCATGGCAGTCTGTGATTGATGCTTTACGCGATCAAGGCAGTGAAATCTGGCTTGCTCTACCGTTAAGTGAACGCCAGCGTATTGTCCGGCATCTGCGTACCTATTGGGATGCCCATCGCTTCCGCCTTGCGACCCAGACAGACGATGTTCTTGAGCAGCGCAGTCAGGCCGACACGCTCAATTACCTCAGCGCCCATGTTACCGGTGCCCGCTATACCGAGAATGGCAAGGGTTTTGTGATTACTTACCGTCCCCGTGGCAGCAGTGAAACAATCGAGCAGCATTTCGATGCGATCATCATCACCACAGGCCCTGCACATGGCGATATTATCGGCCAGTGTCCGCCATTAGCGATGCTGCATCAGCATGGTCTGATTGAAATGGATCCGACCGGTCTTGGTCTGCATACCAGTCGCAGTGAGCAGGCAACTGAAACTATGCGCGCCATCAGCAAGGATGGCACGATTACCGATAATCTGTTTATTGCGGGGCCTTTGGCACGCGGCACTTTCGGCGAATTAATGGGAGCACCGGAGGTCGCACACTATACGCAGGCACTAGCAGAAGTCATCCGACAGGCAGCTCAACAATAACCACCTGTCTGAGGCGAGGATTTATTCTGCTGCCTCATAGATCAGCTGACGCTTATTGAAAACAGCTTCTGCACCTTCTAAAATCAGCCCCAGCTTTCTGCTCCACCATTCTTTGGGCGGATCGGTCATCATGCGGCTCATAATCAGGATCGGCCGCGCGGTATCCGGATTGCGGGCAGCCTCAGCTTCCCATGACTTCACAACCTTTTCGATGCTGTAATCACCTATGCGCGCCGGTTTATAAGCCCTGCGCCAGCCGGTGAAGCAATCCATAGTCATATCAAAGATACTATCGAGGACCACTACCGCCTCTTCAGCCGAGAAGCCATATTCTACAAAGCGATTGGCAATTTCACCAAAAGCACGGATGCCTGACGGTGGTGAAACCTCAAGCTCACGCATAGCATCGGCCAGCCCCGGATAGCGATCAAACAACTCCCATGAGGAATTTGCAACATTTTGTGCAAATTCATACCAGTTGGCAGGGTTGCCACGCCAGTCCAGTTCTGCAATCGCCAGATCAGCGGCCGCCAGCAACAAATCCTTGCGGCCTTTAACATAACGATAGAGCGAAGAATGATCGACACCCAGTGCTTGCCCGACCGCGATCATCGTCACATCATCAAGGCCGATTTTCAGCGCAATGCGGGCAATTTCCTCAAGAGAAATCCGTGCAGGCCGACCGATACGGGCGCCC
The DNA here is from genome assembly GCA_021733665.1 of Bacillus subtilis. GTDB lineage: Bacteria > Pseudomonadota > Alphaproteobacteria > Rhizobiales > Rhizobiaceae > Pseudochrobactrum. Next base: position 901,467 of record JAHREI010000001.1, on the reverse strand, counting down.
ACTGTGATACATTTTTTTGCCGTCAGATCTTTTTTCATGTCTGCCCCAACCCGTATTGCGCCTGCATTTTTACTGCAAAATAAAACAATCTGTTGCAAAGTCTTCTAGCGCTCTGATTTTGATTTTGCAACAGCCTGTAATTAACTCCATGCTTCTGATTTTTCTTATCAACCGGATTTTTTGTATCAAAGACTTCGTCACCGGCTGAATTGACTGAAATCAATGCTATGAAACCGGCCTAGGGCTATTTATCGCACATCATGTTGTAGACGGCGCGCGCCTAAAGGATTAGGTAACTGTGAAGAAAAGGATGATGCCTCATGGACTATAGCCGGGTTTTTGAGGCGGCCATTGACCGCCTTCACAATGAAAATCGTTACCGTGTGTTTGCTGATCTGGAGCGTATTGTTGGCCGCTTCCCGCAGGCTCTTTGGCGCCATAACGGTCAGACCAAAGAGGTCACCGTATGGTGCTCCAACGATTATCTCGGCATGGGTCATCATCCGGACGTCCTGAAAGCCATGACTGACGCCGCGACCAGCCAAGGTACCGGTGCAGGAGGCACCCGCAACATCTCCGGCAATAACCACCCTCTGGTTGAGCTGGAACATGAGCTTGCTGACCTTCATGGCAAGGAAGCCGGTCTGGTTTTCACATCCGGTTTCGTGTCCAATGATGCTTCGATTTCCACCATTGCTAAATTACTGCCGGATTGCCTGATCCTCTCGGATGAGCTTAATCACGCCTCCATGATCGCCGGCATCCGCCACTCCGGTGCAGATAAGCAAATTTTCCGTCATAATGATGTGCGCCATCTGGAAGAACTGCTGAAAGCCGCCGGTAAAGACCGTGCTAAACTGATTGTTTTTGAATCCATTTATTCCATGGATGGCGATGTGGCACCGCTGAAAGAGATCGTCGAGCTGGCAGAAAAATACAATGCCATGACCTATCTGGATGAAGTCCATGCGGTTGGCATGTATGGCGCACACGGCGGCGGCATCTCCGAGCGTGAAGGCCTGAGCCATCGCATTGATATTATCGAAGGTACACTGGCCAAATCTTTTGGCACACTTGGCGGCTATATAACCGGCTCAAAAGTTGTGGTTGACGCTGTGCGCTCCTATGCACCGGGCTTCATCTTCACATCCGCACTGCCACCGGCAATTGCCAATGCTACCGTTGCAGCCATTCGCCATCTCAAATCATCCGATCATGAGCGCGACCTGCAGCAGAAAAACGTGCATATGACCAAAGACCTCCTGAAACGCGCAGGTCTGCCGGTTATGGCGACAGAAACACATATTATTCCGCTTTTTGTCGGCAATTCAGATCTTTGCAAGAAAGCGTCTGACCGTCTGATGGAAGTGCATAATATTTACATCCAGCCGATCAACTTCCCGACAGTACCACGCGGCACAGAACGACTGCGCGTTACGGCGACACCAGCCCACGGTGAAGACCTGATTATCCGTCTGAAAGATGCGTTGCTGGAAGTTTGGCAGACGCTGAACATTCCTTATGCAACAGATTTCACAGGTCAGCCGCTGAAACAGACCGCCTGATCAGACTTAGATTGAAATTTTGACAGCCGCTCAAGTCTCTGCTTGAGCGGCTGTTTGTTTTTCATCCATCCGCCGCAAAGACTTGGCGAGAAACGGCACAACAAGAGCAATCAGCATAAAACGCACGACATGATGCGAAGCCACATAAGCCGGATCGACACCCAGAGAGAAGGCAATAACCGTCAAAGCCTCCAGCGCACCCGGTGCAAAGGCCAGTGCAATCTGTGCAGGATGCAGGCCGGTAACCAGCCATGCCAGCGCACATACCGCTCCGGCACTCGCAGCCCCCACCAGAAACGCCATCAGAGCAACCGGCAATAATTCAACAATAATTCCACGATGCTGCTTATTCACGCGGGAGCCAATCAGCACGCCAAGAATAACCATACCGAAATCGGCCATTTCCGGAGGCACCCGCACGGTCACAAAACCCGTTACATAGACCAGCGCACTGGCCAGCAATGCGCCCAGCATCATCCCGCCGGGCAAACGGCTGTAATGTCCGAGCAAAGCACCGATAGCGCCTGCCATCAACAACCAAAGCCATTCCTGCGGCTCAGCTGCGGCCAGTTCAGTCAGATCAACATGCGGTGCGGACTGCCCTAAAACATTGAGCACTGGCGCAAGCAGACCGATCAGCAGCAACAGGCGTACTGTCTGGATCATACTGATGCGGATCAGATCAGCACGGGTCTCGCTTGCCGCTGCCATCACGAAAGACAGTGCACCGGGCAATGAGGAAAAAAATGCCGTTTGCGCATCCCAACGAAATACATAACGCAACAGCATAAAAGTAAAGCCGGTGACCGAGACCAGCATCACAAACAGCAGCATGAAACTCAGCGGCCATTCACCAATCTGGTTCAGTGTTTCAGGACGCACACCGGAGCCGGCCTGAACGCCTAGCATAATGAACACCAGATTGCGCAGCCAAACCGGCAAATAAATATGCACACCACTCAAGGAAGCGATCATCACGCTGCACATGGAGCCTAGCAAAAAAGGAATTGGCAGCCCGATAAACCATGCAATTCCGGCTCCGCCACCTGCGATTAAAAATGTCAGAAACAGCGCAATGATATTCTTCAGCAAAAGCGGGCGGGGCATGTGATTATTCTTATTCTGAAAGAGCCATATAGAACGGATATACAGACATCCGCTGCCGCATTTTAGCCACAAAGCAAGCGGTGTAAAGCGCCTCACTTTTTCTTTACCGCAAAACACGCCACCAAAAATAAAGCCCGGCATCATCGCTGATGCCGGGCCTATTATACTTCATCGCAGATATCAGGCTTTTTTCGCCAGAAGATCGCGGATTTCTGTCAGCAGAACCTGATCAGCAGGAATTTCTGCCTCAGCAACCGGTGCAGCTTCTTCCTTCTTCTTCATCTTGTTCATGCCCTTAACAACAAGGAATAGAACCCATGCGATGATCATGAAGTTGATCAGCAAGGTCACGAAGTTACCATAAGCGATTGTCGCACCGGCTTCACGCGCAGCAGCAAGAGTACCCTTTGGCTCACCGGCCAGCTGGATAAACATGTTCGAGAAATCGATACCACCGGTGACCAAACCGATAATTGGCATGATGATATCATTCACAATGGAATTCACCAGACCACCAAATGCACCACCGATGATAACACCGATAGCCAGATCAACCATGTTCCCCTTCAGGGCGAACTCGCGAAACTCTTTTAACATAGACTGTCCTTTTCGATACGGGGGCTTCTTCTAATATATTATGAATACTAGAAATAAAGAATATTGTTATCTTTTAAAGATAATAATGCTGCTATTCCCTTGAATATCGTTAATTCTTGCCTATAGGCATCAAGAATACAGCCTCTGCGTCTCAAAAAGACAAAGATTTGCAACCCTATACAGTATCTGTAAGCATGCTATGTCTGTAACGCTGTAATAAACAGATCAGAAAGGGGAAAGAATGCACGGTTGGATCATTATCGGCATAGCATTTCTTTATCTGATTCTTTTATTTGCGGTCGCGAGCATAGGTGATCGCAAAGCATCTCGCAGGATGGCTAAGCCCCGACCTTATATCTATGCTTTCAGCCTTGCAGTCTATTGTACTTCCTGGACATTTTTCGGCTCTGTCGGGCTGGCCGCTGATCGCGGGCTTGAATTCTTAGGTATTTATATAGGCCCGATACTGGTCTTTACATTCGGCAATAAGTTTTTACGCCATGTGGTGCGGCTGGCAAAAGCAGAGCGCATTACCTCTATCGCTGACTTTCTCGCAGCCCGCTATGGAAAAAGCACCAGCGTTGCCACCATCGGCACCTGTATTGCTGTGGTAGGCTCCATGCCCTATATCGCGCTGCAGCTCAAAGCAGTTTCCGGCAGCGTTGGCATGGTGCTGGCTGAATATCAGGCTTCCTATGATCCGATTGTCTATGTCTTCGGCGATATTTCTCTGTTCGTCACAGCACTGCTTGCGATTTTCGCTATTCTCTTTGGCACCAGACATACCGATGCTACAGAACATCAGGACGGCCTGATCCTTGCTGTAGCATTGGAATCTGCAATCAAGATTACAGCATTTCTGATTGTCGGCATTGCCTCTACCTTCTTTCTGTTCGGCTCGCCGTTAGAATTATCGCAGCAACTCCAGCAAAAAAATATTGATCTGGGCAGTATGCTCTCGCAAACCAGTGTCAGCACATGGCTGGTGCATGCCTTATTGAGTGCTGCCGCAATATTGATGCTGCCCCGCCAGTTTCATGTCACAGTGGTTGAAAATCGCAGTGAAAAAGAATTGCGCACTGCCCGATGGCTGTTTCCTGTCTATCTGATCCTGATCAACCTGTTTGTACTGCCGATTGCTTTGCAGGGACTGATCAATCTCGACGCTTCAACCAATGCCGATCTCTATGTGCTGGCTCTGCCACTTGCTGCAGGTTCGCATATTCTGACCCTGCTGGCTTTTGTCGGCGGGCTTTCAGCAGCCACAGCGATGGTTATTGTGGCCTGTGTTGCTCTGTCGATTATGATCTCCAACCACTTACTGCTGCCCTTGCTGATCCGCTATGTTTACCGGCGCAACAAATACCAGCAGCGGGATCTGACGCGGCTCATTCTCTATACCCGCCGTGCCACCATTGTGATTATTCTTGCGGTCACTTTCAGCTATTACCGTGCCAGCTCCAGCACTTTCGGCCTGGCTTCCATCGGCCTCGTTTCTTTTGCTGCTATTGCGCAATTTGCACCACCACTGATCGGCGGTCTGGTCTGGCGGAATGCCAATGCCCGTGGTGCAGTTTTGGGCATGATCAGCGGCTTTGCTGTCTGGGCCTATACCTTGCTGTTACCGACACTGGCCAATCCGGATGCGCCGATTTTGCAGAATGGTTTATGGGGGCTGTCTTATCTGCGCCCGCAAGCCCTGTTCGACACTGAGGCTCTGCCCCTCACCCATGGTGCATTGTGGAGCCTTGCAATTAATACGCTGTTCTTTGTGATTGGCTCACTTTCGCGCCAATCCACGCCACTGGAGCGGATACAGGCCAGCACATTCATGCCGCGCAACCTGAAAACCGTACCGGTTTTGCGCCGCTTCCGCACAAGCGTTACCGTCGGTGAGATTAAAAACACCATCGCCCGCTATCTGGGTGAAGACCGCGTTGCCCTTGCTTTCAGCCGCTATGATCATGGCGGTGATCTGCCTCTTAATGATAAAGCCGTTGCCGACGTACCGCTGATCCGTTTTGCCGAACAAATTCTGGGTAGCGCCATCGGCTCTTCCTCTGCACGGCTGGTACTGTCATTACTGCTACAGCGCAAAGATAATACTGCCCCTGATACGCTGCGGCTACTGGATGATGCTTCGGAAGCCCTGCAACACAACCGTGACCTGCTGCAAACAGCGCTGGATCAGATGGAACAGGGCATAACGGTTCTCGATAAGGATTTTCGCCTGACATGCTGGAACCGGCGTTTCCGGCACCTGCTGCAATTGCCGGAAGGTCTGGCACAGGTTGGTAAACCGATTTCAGAAGTACTCGACCGGCTGCTGCATCACGGAGAAATCCACGAAAGCGATGCCAATATGCTGATGCGCACCTTAGAGCGCGTCCACGAGCCAAGCCGTATTTTGTTGCGTTCCACCGGCCGTATTATCGAGATTGCCGCCAATCCGATGCCCGATGGCGGAATTGTTGCCAGCTATACCGATATCACTGCCTCGGTTGAGGCGGATAACGCCATGAAGCGTCTCAATGAATCACTGGAGCAACGCGTGGCCGACCGCACCACCGAGTTGCTGGACGTCAATAAACAGCTCATACAGGCACAAAAACTGGCAGAAGAAGCCAATTTCGGCAAAACCCGCTTTCTGGCAGCAGCAGGCCATGACATTCTGCAGCCGCTCAATGCCGCACGTCTCTACAGCACAGCACTCAGTGAAAGATTGCAGGAAACCGAGGCGCAACTGGCTCGCAATATTGATTCCTCACTCGAAGCAGTCGAGGGTATTCTCAGTGCGCTTCTGGACATTTCCCGTCTCGATACCGGTTCACTCAAGCCGGAGCTGTCATTGTTCAGACTGGACAGGTTGCTTCAGCAAGTGGTTACCGACTTTACCCCGCTTGCGACCAGTAAAGACCTGCAGTTACGGGTTGTTCCCTGTTCACTCAGCGTTTACAGCGACCGTAATCTGCTACGCCGCCTGCTACAGAACCTTGTCTCAAACTCGATCAAATACAGCCGCTCCGGCAAAATTCTGATTGGTGTTCGTCGTCGCGGCGACAATCTTGAAATCAAAGTGGCGGATACCGGCATCGGTATCGCACCCGACAAGCAACAATTGGTTTTCCGTGAATTCTACCGGCTGGATGAAGGCATGTCTCAGGCTGACGGATTGGGGCTTGGCCTCTCCATCGTTGACCGTATTGTTCGCGTCCTGAATTTATCGATTCATTTACGCTCGGAACACGGCAAAGGCACCTGTTTCAGCGTTATCATTCCGAAATCACAGGAACCGGCAACGGAAACTGCAAATGATCAGCTGCCTGCCAGACGCAGGAGTAATGCACTGCAAGGCATGCGCGTGTTGTGCATCGATAATGACCCACTGATCCTTGACGGAATGCATACATTGCTCGGTGGCTGGGGCTGCGACATGACACTGATCCGTGACGGTGCGCAACTTAAAGACTGGTGCCAGCAGATCGCCCGCAAACAAAACACGGTGCGGATCTTGCCGGATATCATCCTCGCGGATTATCACCTCAATCGTGAGAACGGGCTGGATATGATCGGCTATATCCGTGAAACGCTGGGGCACAGCATCCCTGCGGTATTGGTGACCGCAGACCGTTCCAAGGAAGTCAAGTTGCAGGCAAAAGAAGAGAATGTTCATGTGCTGAACAAGCCGCTGAAACCCGCGGCTTTACGGGCTCTGCTGGCGCATTACCACGCACGTTAGTCAAGAAGCGTAAAACCGGGACCGAGTTTGGACAATAAAATCACCGCCTGTGTGCGGCTGTCCACGCCCAGCTTTTGCAGAACTGCGGAGACATGCGCTTTAACTGTGGCTTCAGAAATATTCAGCTCATAGGCCAGCTGCTTGTTTAAAAGCCCCTGTCCGAGCATGGAAAGCACACGGGTCTGCTGCGGGGTCAATGCGCGGATACGGGCAATCAGGTCAGCAATTTCGGCATCACTCTCTGCGCCAAGTTCCACGTCACCGGAGACCCACTCTCCGCCATCCAACACGGTACGCACGGCTTCGCCGATCTCTTCCAGACTTGCCGATTTTGAAACAAAACCGGAAGCTCCAAGATCCATGGCACGACGGATTGTTGCCACATCATCGGTTGCAGAGACAATCATCACAGGCAGCTGCGGATATTGCGCTTTGAGATTAATCAGGCCGGACAGGCCACTGACACCGGGCATAGTCAGATCAAGGAACAGCAGATCAACATCCTGCGCCTCTTCCGCAACCAGTTCCAATTGTTGATAGTTTTCTGCTTCGGTCACACTTTCCGGACGAAAGCTATCCTGCAATATCTGGCGCAGAGCGCCGCGAAATAAAGGATGGTCATCTGCAATGATAAAATTCAAATTCATAAATTTCTTACCCCTTGCCTGCCCCCTCAGCAGCGTCCACGCAACTATTCTCCCGAATGCACCTTATCTCTATATACAACCAAAGATAAAGTTAGAAATTACATGAATTCATCATGCTTTACACACGAAATGACATTTCATTGTTCTTATCGCAACTTGAAACCATCTCAATGCCTTTTAGTTTTGTACGCGCTGTATCGCGCATCGAAAAATAAAATAGGGATCAGTAAATTACGATAAATTTGTCTTTCTCGCAGACCCTGTTAATTTTCACAGTCTATATTGTCTGAGAAATAAAGATTTTACTGTCTGTTTTCGGCTTTTGCCGTGATCGTGCCGCATTGTCCGCTAGGGTGATGCCTGCTCTACAGGTAAAAGAAAAGCCGGCCAGCTAATAGCCGGATCTGATCGCAGATAAAATAACACAAAAGGACGACCCATGACACGCCACACCCTCTATCCGGAAATCAAACCCTATCGGGAAGAGATGTTGCAGGTTTCAGCACTGCACCGGATTTATTTTGAGGAATGCGGGAATCCGAACGGCAAGCCGGTCATTATGATTCACGGTGGTCCGGGTGGCGGCATTTCGCCGACCATGCGTCGCCTGCACGATCCGTCAGCCTATCGCATTATCCTGTTTGATCAGCGTGGTTGCGGCCGCTCAACACCGCATGCAGAATTACGCGAAAATACCACATGGGATCTGGTTGCGGATATGGAGCGTCTGCGCACCCATCTCGGCATTGAGAAATGGCAGGTCTTCGGCGGCTCATGGGGCTCCACACTCGGCCTCGCTTATGCCCAGACCCATCCGGAGCGCGTGTCCGAGCTGGTTCTGCGAGGTATCTTCATGGCTCGCCGCTTCGAGATTGACTGGCTCTACAGCAATGGTGCCAGCATTATTTATCCGGATCGCTTTGAAGCCTATCAGCTGCATATTCCGGAAGCCGAGCGTGGTGATATGGTCGCCGCTTATTACCGCCGTCTGACCGATCCTAATCCGCAAATCCAGCTTGAGGCTGCACGCCGTTGGGCACGCTGGGAAGGTTCTGCGATTTCTCTGCTGCCGGATCCGGAACGTGAAAACGCTTTCGGGCAGGATCATTTCGCCATCGCATTTGCGCGTATCGAATGCCACTATTTCCAGAATCGCGGTTTCTTCGATACCGATGATCAGCTGCTGCGGCTGGCTGACCGTATCCGGCATATTCCGGGCGTTATCATTCACGGTCGCTACGATATGTGCACACCGTTCATCAATGCCTGGCATTTGAAGAAGGTCTGGCCGGAAGCTGATCTGCGTATCGTCGAAGATGGCGGTCATGCGGTTTCAGAACCAGGCATTACACATGAGCTGATCGAAGCAACACGCCGCTTTGCGAATATTCGCTAAACGCGGCTTACAGTTATAAAAAAGCGCCGTTTCCGGCGCTTTTTTTATTTACAGCGGTTCCAGTTAAGACTGAATCGTTGCAACCGCTGTAACTATTTGTTTTTACGCATTATCCATTGCCAAAACCGGTTCCCACTTTTCGCTCGAAGATGCTATAAGGATCAAGTGCGGTTTGGTGTTGTGGCAGGCTCATCAAGGCTCTTGGCCACGCCCATAAAAGAACGCATGAAGCGCTCCATATAACCCAATCCCTTTTCAAATTCTTCTTCACTCGGCAATGTGCTGCTCGCAACGCCTGTTTTTTCAAGTTGGGCGATACGTGCGGTCAGGTCAGCAACCTGCTTTTCCAGCAGAAGCGTGCGCTCGTCATTGCTCAGCTGTGCCGGTTTGGTTTCAGCACATTCAACTTTACCGGCCTGCTCTTTACACAAAGCAAATTCACCGGTCTGACGATCCAGACGGATAATACCGGAATCAGTTTTCTCCATCGAGTAGCGCTGCATATCCTGCGCCGGAGACGGGCTCATTCCCCAAACCAAAGCTAAACCGGTAAAAGCAGAGATTATCGCACTGCGCAGGATGAGTTTCGATTTATTCTCTCTCGCCACAGCAATCGCACGACCGGAACGGTTTTTCATCTGCCATCTCCTTTGGGAACTATAGTTTTAATATGGGAGGATGCGGCACTGTTTTCCAGACCAAAAAGCGCAAAAAACAAGCATCCCCCAATCCGCATTTGAAAATTTGCAAAAGCAGCATTAACTCTTTATTAAAATTTAGTGGTAGCTTGTGACTTAATTTTGTCCTAAAAGCTGCCGGATGCGCCAAACCGGCCAGATATATAACGATGTCTGAACAACATTTCCGTTCACAACAATAGCGTTTTTCATGTCACACAGTGATCTGTCACATACAACCATCTACAAGATAGCCACGCGCGCCCAATGGGCAGCTGCAGAACAGACCGGATATTTTACCGGCGCTCCTGTCGATCTTCAGGATGGATATATTCACTTTTCTACCGCTGACACGGTTGCCGAGACTGCGGCCAAGCATTTTGCCGGTCAGAATGATCTGCTGCTGGTGGCAGTTGATGCCTCTGCACTGGGCGATGAACTTCGCTATGAAATTTCCCGCGGCGGCAAAGCCTTCCCGCATCTTTACGCCAATCTCCAGCTCACTGCGGTGCGCTGGGTGAAAGACCTGCCGCTCAACAGTGACGGCAAGCATCAGTTTCCGGAGCTTGAACAATGAGCGGTTTCTTTGAAAACATTGCCCGTCGCGCACTTTTTGCGATGGACGGAGAGCAGGCACACGGCCTGTCTATTGCCGCATTAAAAACCGGCGTCCTCTCCAGCCCTGCCCCGCTTGATCCTGCTTTACAGCAGACGATCGCCGGTCTTAAATTTACCAATCCGCTGGGTATGGCCGCGGGTTTCGACAAGAATGCCGAAGTACCGGATGCGCTTTTGAAACTCGGTTTTGGTTTTGCAGAAGTCGGTACCATCACGCCGCGTGCACAGGCCGGCAATCCGAAGCCACGTATTTTTCGTCTTGTTGAAGACCGTGCAGTGATCAATCGCCTCGGCTTCAACAATGAAGGCCATGAAGCCGCTTATAAGCGCCTCAGCCAGCGCAACAGCTGCACCACCTGCGGTATTGTCGGCGTGAATATCGGCGCTAATAAAGACAGTGAAGACCGTGTGGCTGATTATGTGGCCGGCATTCATCGCTTCTACAGCGTTGCCAAATATTTCACTGCAAATATTTCTTCCCCGAACACACCGGGTCTGCGTGATCTGCAAGCCAAAGACAGCCTGCATATTCTCTTGGAAAAAGTGCTGGAAGCACGTGATCAGGAAGCTGAAAAATGCACCCTGAAACGCCCTGTATTCCTGAAAATCGCACCGGACCTGACCGAAGAAGGGCTGGATGATATTGCCGAAGTGGCGCTTGCGCATCCGCTCGATGGTCTGATTATCTCCAACACCACGCTGTCACGCACCAATCTGCTCAATCAGGCTGAAGCCAAAGAGGCCGGCGGCCTGTCCGGCGCACCGATCTTTGAACGCTCAACCATTGTGCTCGCCAAAATGCGCCAGCGTATCGGTAAAGACATGCCGCTTATTGGCGTCGGCGGTGTGGACAGTGGTGCAACCGCACTTACCAAAATTAAAGCCGGTGCCGATCTGGTACAGCTTTATACCGGTATGATCTATCGCGGCCCGACCGTGCCAAAAGAGATCGTCAAAGAGCTTTCCGCATTGGTGAAACAGGCAGGCGTCGCCAATATCTCCGAGCTGCGCGATATGGAAACTGCGGCTTGGGCAGCCAAAGATATTCCGGCCTGATCTTTTTAAAAACTGAATATAAAAAAGCCGGAGCGGTTCTCACCACTCCGGCTTTTTCTTAATCATTTATTTAAATTAGCCACTGATCTTAGAGAAGTCAGCAACCTGACCGGTTACCGAGCGGATTTTAGCCAGTAGCGCTAAGCGATTAGCGCGGATGGCCTCATTCTCGTCATTGACCATCACCTTGTCAAAGAAAGCATCAACCGGTGCACGTAGCTCGGCCATTGCCGACATAGCCGCCGAGAAATCTTCCTTGGCAATTGCCGCAGCAGCTTTGGTTTCTGCCGACTGCACCGCAGCAAACAATGCCTTTTCCTCTTCATTGTTGAAGAGTGCGGCATCCACACTATCAGCAATGACAGTGCCTTTTTTCTCTTCCGCGCCAAGAATATTGGCTGCACGTTTGGTACCAGCCAGCAGGTTCTTGCCGTCTTCTTCATTGATGAAAACGATCAGCGCTTCAAGACGACGGGCAACCAGCAGCAGATTGTCAGCATCGGCTGAAAGGACTGCATCAATCGCATCGTGACGTGCACCTTCATCCTTCAGATAGACCTTGAAACGATCATGGAAGAAGGACAGCAGGTCGGCACCAACATCTTTTGATGCCAGACCTTCAATCGAAGCCATCGGCTTTTCTGCCTGTGCAATCAGTGCTTTCAATTCCGAACGGATATCATTTTCCAAGATCAGGCGGATCACACCAAGGGCTGCACGACGCAGCGCATAAGGGTCTTTCGAACCTGTCGGCTTTTCATCAATCACCCAGAAACCGACAAGCGTGTCGATCTTATCAGCCAGTGCAACGGCAACCGAAACCGGATCGCGCGGCACACGGTCGGACGGGCCCTGCGGTTTGTAATGATCTTCAAGCGCTGTTGCGACGGCAGCATCTTCACCTTGAAGAAGCGCATATTTGTGACCCATTGCACCCTGTAGTTCAGGGAACTCGCCGACAACTTCAGTCTGCAAATCTGCTTTTGCTAGCACTGCTGCGCGGGCAATCAGAGCAACATCTGCGCCGACCAGCGGTGCTATTGCCTCAGCAAGCGCCTTGATACGCGACACGCGCGCACCCTGTGTGCCGAGCTTGGCATGGAAGGTCACATTCAGCGCATCCAGACGCGCCATGCGCTGATCAAGCGGCTTAGCCAGATCAAGTGCGAATTTCGCAGCAGAAGCTTTCAGCTTGTCCATATCCGGCATATCTGCCTGATCGGTATGCCAGAAATACAAAGCATCGGACAAGCGGGCACGAACAACCTTACCGTTACCGAAAGCAATTTCCTTGCCGGCGTCACGGGCAGCAATATTGGAGATCAGAATGAACTTGTTGGAAAGTGCCTCTGTCTCGCCCTGTTTACGGGTGACAAAGCATTTCTGATTGGCACGGATGGTCAGACGGATCACTTCCGGCGGAATCGAGAGGAATTCCTCCTCAAATTCACCCATCAGCACCACCGGCCATTCAACCAGACCGGACACTTCTTCCAGCAGGCCTTCGTCCTCAACCAGCTCCAGACCGGAAGCAAAGCTTAAGTTACGGGCATCAGTGAGAATGATTTCTTTGCGGCGTTCTGCGTCGAGCACCACATGCGCTTTTTCCAGCTTCTCAATATAGTCGTCAAAGCGGCGCACAGTGATCGGCTGACCATCGCTCATGAAGCGGTGACCATGTGTGGTGTTGCCGGAGCGCACGCCGCCGACTTCAAAATCCACCACAACAGTTTCTTCGGTTTCAGGACCAAACAGGCAAATGATCGACTGCAGCGGTCGCACCCAGCGCATTGCACCTGACTGCGCCGAAGCCTTACCCCAGCGCATGGATTTCGGCCACGGGAAATTCTGCACCACGTTCGGCACCAGTTCCGCGATAATTTCTTCCGCAGCGCGTCCGGATTTGGTGATATGCGCGACGTAGAAATCGCCCTTTTTCGGGTCGGAATGCACATGCGCCTGCGCAATATCACTCAGGCCCGCTTTACGCAGAAAGCCCTGAATTGCAGCCTCAGGCGCAGAAACAGACGGGCCTTTGATATCTTCGTGCACGTCTTTTGAACGCACAGTCAGACCACGAATATCCAGCGTGAGACGACGCGGTGTCCAGTAAGGCGTAGCCGCCTCATAGGTCAGACCGGCTTCAACCAGACCATCCGTGATCATCTTTTTAAGATCACCGGCAGCTTTACGCTGCATGCGGGCTGGGATTTCCTCGGAGAAGAGTTCAAGTAACAAATCAGGCATTATACACCTTCACGTTTGTAATTGACGCCACCGGCATCGGTCTGAAGGAAGGCTTCACCGCACTGGCGCGCAAGATTGCGCACACGCAGGATATAGCTCTGGCGCTCGGTTACCGAGATAACGCCACGGGCATCCATCAGATTGAAAATATGCGAGGCTTTGATCGCTTGGTCATAGGCCGGAAATACACACTTATGTAATTTCCCTGTCGCGCCTCCGGCACTCCCCGCCTCTTGTATATCTTTGGCACCAGCAGCCAACACAGCCTTACATTCCGCTTCCGCATCAATGAAATGCTGGTGCAGCATATCGGTATTGGCGATTTCGAAATTGTAGCGTGAATATTCCTGCTCGGTCTGAAGGAACACGTCACCGTAAGTAACTTTGTCCTCACCTTCGAGACCATTGAAGTTCAGGTCATAAACATTGTCTACGCCCTGCACATACATAGCGAGGCGTTCCAGACCATAGGTCAGCTCACCGGCGACCGGCGAACATTCGATACCGCAAACCTGCTGGAAATAAGTGAACTGCGAGATTTCCATACCATCGCACCAGCACTCCCAACCCAAGCCCCATGAACCGGTGGTCGGGTTTTCCCAGTCATCCTCAACAAAGCGGATATCGTGCAGGTCGGTATCAATGCCAATCGCTTTCAGCGAGCCGAGATACAGCTCCTGCAGGTTCGGCGGGCTTGGCTTCAGTAATACCTGATACTGGTAATAATGCTGCATACGGTTCGGGTTTTCACCATAGCGGCCGTCTTTCGGGCGACGCGATGGCTGCACATAGGCAACATTCCACGGCTTTGGCCCCAGAGCGCGCAAAGTGGTGGACGGATGCAGCGTACCCGCCCCTACTTCCATATCGTAAGGCTGCAAAATTGTGCAGCCATGCTGCGCCCAGTAGTGCTGGAGCGCCATGATAAAGCCCTGAAAAGAGCGGGTCGGATGTAGGTGTTCAGGCAATGTGCTGGTCACGGAAGGCCTCATTGGAGCATTCTTGGCGAGATCAGCTATCAAAACTGATCTTCTTGCAAATCATGCGTGGTGAAAACGGTGAAAGCTGAGCCATAACAGCTCAGCCCCGCCGAAAAACAGATAGTTTGTCCTAATTATTCCGCGTTAAACGGTCAAGGCTTAAAGCCTGATCTCAATAATTATGACCTTTTTGAAAGGTCACCGGAATTACGGCTCGGCTGCAGGATCGGCAGGTTTGGTCTCCGGCGTAGCATCAGACTTTGCAGGAACAATGTCCTTTTCATCCGCTTCCGCTGTTTGCGTCAAACCCTGCTTTAGCTTCTTCTCGATCTTGGCAAGTTCGGCTGCTTCCGGCTTACCGGCAATGGCATGGTTCCACTGGAAAGTCGCTTCCAGCCCGCGCCCTGCCTGCCAATAGGCATCGCCCAGATGATCGTTGATCGTCGGGTCTTCAGGACGCAGTTTGACAGCTTTCTCAAGCTCGACAACCGCCTCATTATAGCGACCAAGCTTGTAATAAGCCCAGCCGAGTGAGTCGACGATATAGCCATCCTGCGGGCGCATCTCGACAGCCTTGCGGATCATCAGCATGGCTTCTTCGAGATTTTCACCACGGTCAATCCATGAATAACCGAGATAATTCATCACCTGCGGCTGGTTCGGGAATAGTTCCAGTGCTTTGCGAAAATTCGGCTCGGCCTTATCCCACTCTTTCAGACGCTCATAGGCAATGCCGCGCTGATAGAAGACCGGCCAGTCCTGACGGGACGGCTCTTTCAGCTCTGCAACAGCCTGATCATAGGTCTTTGCAGCATTTGCCCAATCTTCTTTCTGCGCATAAACACCGCCCAGTGCGAGATACGAACGGTTATCCTTATCATTGCTGCGCAGATTGTTTTTCAGATGCTCAATCGCCTCATCCGGCTTGCCGGTATCGGCCAGATTAAGCGCCTGCTGCATTTCTGCATCGCGCTTGTAAGGCGATTTTTCAGCAACTCGGCCATAATATTGAATAGCTTTTTCCGGCTGGCGCAGTTTGGCGGCAATATCGCCGAGCTGGAACAGCGTTGCGTCATTATTGGCGCGAAGCTCATTCGACATTTGCAGATAGATCGTTGCAAAGGCTTCCGCCCCGCCGCGATTAATCGCAGTGCCCAGAGAATAGAGCACTTCGGCAGCACCCTGCTGCGGTGTGCGCACCTGCGGATCCAGCTTCTCACCGGCTTCCAGCTTCTGGCGAACTTCACGCAGAATGACACGACCGCTGAGGATCTGCTCTGCATCTTCTACAAGCTTAATCGCACCGGCTTTATCGCCCTGACGCTGCTTGAAATCTGCATAGGAATAAATGATACGCTCATAGGTATCAGGCGCAGCACTGCCGCCTTCTTTATCCGCAACGGCCTGTGCATAGAATTTGTCGGCTTCTTTTGTCTGACCGGCACTGTCGGCAATCAGCGCCGAAGTGTATGTCTTGAAAAGATCGTACCAGACCGGCCCGTCCAGCTTGGTAACGGCAGCCAGCGCATCTTTCGGACGACCTTCGCCGAAGAAGGTCCATGCGGTCATCAGACCAGTCGCTAAGCGATCCATTTCTGATTGCTGCGTCAGCTTCAGGTTGGTACGCGCTGTGCGGTAATGTTTGTCATTAAATGACTTGATCGCCAGAACAACACGGGAGAAACGCTCAACTTCCGGCTCATTTTTCAACGCGCGCGCGAATGGCAGTGCCTCATCCAGCTGACCATCGGTCAGGTAAGAGAGCAGCAAGTCGCGTTTCATCGGCTGGTTTGAAGGGTCAAACACCAGCGCCTGACGATAATAGGCAATTGCCACAGGAAGATTATTGTCGATCTCAGCAATACGACCGGCGAGATAAGCACCAGGGAAAGAACCCGCACGCGATATAATCACCGGTTCATTTTGCTCCGGTGCCTTTGCCGATGTTGCAGCCTGAGCTGCTCCTGACATGCCCGCAGCGAAAGCCACTCCTGCCATCAGTGCGAGAACCAGAGCACGGGCTTTAACTGTCTTCCGCCGCATCGGCACTTCCCCTTAAATTATTAATTTCCGGCCTGTTATTAAAACAGAGAGACTATCCGGCGTTGGCATGGTTTTTATGTGACCGGAAAAGAGGGTATTTTCAAAAGATTACTACCGGAAGCATGTTCCGGTAGTAATAGATAATCAGTTTACGCGGCTGATGCAGAAATCAATAACATCAATCAGAGCATCTTTTTGCGGTGTCTGCGGCAAAGGTGCCAAGGCATCACGGGCGATTTCACCAAAATGACGGGCACGCTGAACGGTATCAGCAATGGAACCATGTTTGGTCATCAGGCCGATCGCTTTTTGCAAAGCCTCATCGTCATTATTGCCCTGCTCGATGGAAGATTTCCAGAAAGCACGTTCGTCTTCAGAGCCACGGCGGTAGCTGAGCAGCAATGGCATGGTGATTTTCCCTTCACGGAAATCATCACCGACATTCTTGCCAAGATCAGCAGCCGTGCCGCCGTAATCCAGCGCATCATCAATCAGCTGAAAAGCAAGACCGAGATTGAGACCATAGGAGCGCAGTGCCAGACGATGGGCGCGCGATGCATCGGCAATGATCGGGCCAACTTCGGCAGCAGCAGAAAACAGCGCTGCGGTCTTGGCTTTGATCACGGCCAGATATTCATCTTCCGTGGTTTCCATATTTTTAGCGGCGGCGAGCTGCATCACTTCACCTTCCGCAATCACGGCAGCCGAAGTTGCCAGCACATCAAGCGCATCGAGCGAGCCAACATCAACCATCATTTTAAACGCCTGACCGAGCAGGAAATCACCGACCAGAACGCTGGCCTGATTACCCCAGATCATCCGTGCCGTGCTTTTGCCGCGACGCAGGTCACTTTCATCCACCACATCATCATGCAGCAGAGTAGCCGTGTGCATAAATTCGACGCTTGTTGCGAGCTGCACATGACCTTCACCCTCATAGCCGAACATGGCTGCGGCAGCGAGCGTCATCATCGGACGCAGACGTTTACCACCGGATGAAATCAGATGATTGGCCACTTCCGGTATCATCTCAACATCAGAACCGGCCTTGGACAGGATAAGCGCATTGACACGTCCCATATCCGCTTTCGTCAGATCAACCAGCTTCTGAATGGACGCCTGCTGATTTTTTTTCTCATCGAGATTGAGAACCACACCCAATGCCATATCTCCAGTTCACGCGGCCTGATAATGAGACCCGTTTTTATAGCAGCACATTATTCAACGCTGCCTTTATGCTCAAGAGTCAAATGCACCAAAAGCCCTGCCAAAGGCAAGAGTTGCCTATTGCCACACAGCACAATAAAGCACATTCCGCTTATATAAGGTGTCAAATTACTGTCAGTAACCCAATTCGTGCCTTTAGCACCTCATATACAGAATCGGTTAAAGCCGGTTTGATGAACTCAATATCAGCCAGACAGGAAACCACTGCCTCTATGTCTTCCTCACTTCATTCCCTGCCTTACGGCGAAACACTGGACGCTTTTCATCGTGGTGCGTTCTATCTGGTGCAGCCGTCCATGAAAGGCCACCGGTCGGGAATTGATGCAATGATTTTGGCAAGTGCAATTCCTGCAGACTTTAAAGGGGATGTGGCTGATCTCGGTGCCGGTGCCGGTGCTGCAGGTCTGGCCGTCGCATCCCGCTGCGCAACGGCACAGGTGACACTGATTGAGCGCTCACCGGAAATGCTGCTCTATGCGAACAAATCCTGTTCTTTGCCTGAAAACGCCCATATGTATGGCCGTCTCACCTGCTTACAGGCAGATGTCACGATGTCAGGCCCTGCCCGTCATGAAGCGGGCTTAAGCGATAACAGCTTTGACTATGTGATTATGAATCCGCCCTTCAACCAGAGCCATGACCGTGCCACGCCAGATACTTTGAAGGCGCAGGCGCATGTAATGCATGAAGGCATGTTTGAAAGCTGGATACGTACCGCCTCCGGCATTTTGCGCCCGCGCGGGCAAATTGCAATTATCGCCCGCCCCGCAAATTTGAGTGAAATGCTGACCGCCCTGCAGCGCCGTTTTGGCAGCATTGCCATCACTCCAATCCATGCCAGACCGAGCGAGCCGGCCATTCGTGTCGTGATTACGGGCATAAAAGGCAGCCGCGCTCCGGTTTTCCTTGCACCGGCAATAATTTTGCATAAAAGTTCCGGGCATGAATTTACGCCACGCGCAGAAAACCTCATTAATGGTTGCGACAGCTTATAAGAGCTGGCGTTCAGGAGGCCGAAGCGCATTCTTCCGCAAACAATGACTGTCTGAACCGG
Organism: Bacillus subtilis; assembly: GCA_021733665.1. Taxonomy (GTDB): domain Bacteria; phylum Pseudomonadota; class Alphaproteobacteria; order Rhizobiales; family Rhizobiaceae; genus Pseudochrobactrum. The sequence continues at coordinate 882,514 of JAHREI010000001.1, read as the reverse complement.
TCTGCGCACTGATTACTGCGCGAAGCCCGCCGGACAGATAAGGGTTGTGCATTTGCCAATGCCGCCCGCAAAGAAAGGCCGATACCGGATGACACAAAGCCAGACCAAGCGCCCCTTTTCAACGCTACGCCATTGGCTCGACAGTGAATCCGCCAGCGGTATTGCCCTGATGATTGCCGCAGCACTTGCGCTCATCGTTGCCAATTCGCCGCTCTCGAACTTCTATTTCCAAGGACTGGAAACGAAACTCGGCCCGTTGAGCGTATTGCATTGGATCAATGATGCGCTGATGGCCGTGTTCTTCCTGCTTGTTGGGCTGGAAATCAAACGCGAATTTCTCGATGGCCAGCTTGCCAGCTGGTCAAACCGCGCTCTGCCCGGCATTGCTGCCGCCGGTGGTGTGATCGTTCCGGCGCTGATTTTTGCCGGTTTCAACTGGTCCAATCCGGAAACCATTCGCGGCTGGGCTATTCCTTCTGCAACCGACATTGCTTTTGCACTCGGTGTACTCTCCCTGCTCGGACCTCGTGTACCGACCAGCCTGAAAGTTTTTCTGGCAACACTCGCCATTCTCGATGACCTTGCGGCCGTTGCCATTATCGCTGTGTTCTATACCGCTGATATTTCCACGCTCTATCTTGCAGGCGCAGCCGGTGTTTTTGCACTGATGTTCATCCTCAACAAGATGGGCGTGATGCGTCTCACCCCCTATCTGATCCTCGGCTTTGTGCTGTGGTTCTTCGTGCTGCGTTCCGGTGTTCACGCCACTGTTGCCGGTGTACTGACGGCTCTGACTATCCCGATCAAGCCTGCGCTTGGCCGTCCTGATGATATGAGTTCACCGCTGCACACACTGGAACATGCGCTGGCAAAATGGGTTGGCTTTGTGATCGTGCCGATTTTCGGCTTTGCCAATGCCGGTGTTTCATTTGCTGGCATGAGCCCGTCTATCCTTGGTGACACGCTGACACTCGGCATCGCGCTTGGTCTCTTCTTAGGCAAGCAGTTCGGCGTCTTTGGTGCCGCTTGGCTGGCTATCCGCGCAGGCATTGCCACAAAGCCGATGGGCGCCAGCTGGACTCAGCTCTACGGCGTGGCACTGCTCTGCGGCATCGGTTTCACCATGAGCCTGTTTATCGGTCTGTTGTCCTTTGACAATGATCTGCTGCATAGCGAAACCAAAATCGGTGTTCTGCTCGGATCCATCACCTCTGCCGTCTTTGGTTATGCATTGCTACGTATGACAACGCGCAATCGCGCGGCCAAATAACAAGCCCTGTTTTCACCCACTGTTATAATGACAGCGGGTGAAGCTCACTTCTTCATCTGCTTTTCGCACCGGAGATTATCTGTGCCGTCACTTATCAGCCGTGTTATTCCGCGCCGTTTCAAATCGTCTCAAGTTGAAATTCCGGTTGTCCGGCTCAGTGGCGCCATTATGACCGGTAACAGCCCGTTACGGCAAAACCTGTCTCTTGAGGGTATTGCTAACCAGCTGGAAAAAGCCTTCACGGCAAAGCACAGTCCTGCGGTGGCGCTGAGCATCAATTCTCCCGGCGGCTCACCGGTACAGTCGCGACTGATCTATAAGCGTATCCGTGATCTTGCCGAGGAAAACAACAAGAAAGTCCATGTTTTCGTTGAGGATGTAGCAGCATCCGGCGGCTACATGATTGCCGTTGCCGGCGATGAAATCATCGCCGACCCGTCATCGATTGTCGGCTCAATCGGCGTTGTCTCTGCTTCTTTCGGCTTCACCGAACTGATTAAGAAGATCGGCGTGGAACGCCGCGTTCATACGGCAGGCAAAAACAAAGCGACGATGGATCCGTTTCAACCGGAAAAAGCATCGGATGTGGACCACATCAAAGCATTACAGCTGGAAATTCACCAGACCTTTATTGATATGGTAAAAGCGCGCCGTGGCGCCAAATTACAGGATAATGACGACCTGTTCACCGGCCAGTTCTGGACTGCGATCACCGGTTTGCAACTGGGACTGGTTGACGGACTGGGTGATATGCGATCGCATTTACGCGCCGTCTATGGCGAGAAAACCAAGCTCAATCTTATACAACCATCCCGCGGGCTGCTGGGACGTAAGAATACAGGCGGCATTTCTCACGGCCATTTGCTTGGCTCGGCAGGCGAAAGCCTGATCAATGTGCTTGAAGAAAAGAGCCTGTGGTCGCGTTACGGCCTTTGATAGCCGGTACAATCATAATTACATCATGGTGCTGTGTTATCTTGAAACACGGAAACATCCTGCTTAAATCAGCAAGACTCTGAACTCACTCCGGAAAGGAGCCGGTATGCCACAACTGATTTTTCTGATCCTTCTGGTTGCAGCTGCGATCTATGGCTATCGCTCCTTTAAAAGGGAGGCAGCCCGCGTCTCACAAAAGGTTCGCCAGGCTGAGCAGGAAGCCCGCACCGGTGCGAGCGGAACACTGGTACGCGATCCGAAAACCGGTGTTTATCGTCCGGCTGATAAAGACTGATTTCAGAGCATGCCCGACACTTCAATTTTGCACGATGTCCTGACGGCCACGGCCTATGCCAAGCTCAACCTTGCGCTGCATGTCACCGGCCAACGTGCTGACGGCTATCATCTTCTGGATACATTGGTGGCCTTTGCCGATTACGGTGATGAACTCAGCGTCTCAATCGCAGAGCAAGACAGTTTCACACTCTCCGGCCGCTTTGGTGCTGGTTTGCCTGTTAACAGCGATAATCTTGTTTTAAGAGCACGCGACCTTCTGCGTGCCCGTTTCCCGCAACATAGCACACCAGTTGCCATCCATCTGGAAAAAAGGCTCCCCGTTGCTTCCGGTATCGGTGGCGGCTCAAGTGATGCGGCAACTGTGCTGGCACTGCTCCTTAAATTATGGAATATCCAGCCCGAACAGGCACTACTTGAGCAGATTTGTCTGCAACTCGGCGCCGATGTGCCCATGTGCCTCCATGGTCAGCTGCACGGCGGCGCTCTGATCGCCAAGGGTATTGGTGAAGAACTGCAAACACTCTCCGCTCTGCCCGTTCTGCCGCTGGTTCTGGTCAATGACGGCACGACGATTTCAACACCACAGATTTTCAAACATCTGCGTAAGCGCGATAATCCTGCCTTGCCGGATATTCGCACTCGCCATAGCCAGACGAACTTGTGCGATTATCTGAAAACTACCCGTAATGACCTGTTTCAGCCTGCCGCAGAAATCGCGCCGCAATTACCGCAAATAGTGAAACTGTTGCAGGACAGTGGCGCAGAATATGCACAAATGTCCGGTTCAGGCGCGACTTGTTTTGGTATATATGCCACATTATCCGAAGCGCAACAGGCTGCTGAACAGCTTCAGCAACAAAACCCGCATTGGTTTATCTGCGCCAGCACGACCTTGCCCTTAAAAGCTTAAAGGAGCCAGCCTATGTCTGCTACTGTTAAACCTGAGCGTCCGTTTATACCGGTCAGTATTGCCGTTCTCACAGTCTCGGACAGCCGCACTTTGGAAACCGATACATCCGGCGCCTATCTGGCATCCCGCATCACGGAAGCAGGACATCAGCTGCGCGACCGCCAGATTGTGGCCGATGATGCAGAGCAAATCCGCGCGCTGGTTATGCAATGGTCCAAAAATCCGGAAATAGATGTCGTGATCACGACCGGCGGCACCGGCTTTACCGGTCGCGATGTTACCCCTGATGCGCTTGAACCGGTTTTTGATAAAAAGATGGACGGCTTCTCAGTCATCTTCCATCAGATGTCCTATGCCAAAATCGGTACATCGACGATTCAGTCCCGCGCCACAGCAGGCCTGATCAACCAGACTTTCGTTTTTGTCTTGCCGGGTTCCGGCGGGGCGTGCCGCGACGCATGGGAAGGTATTCTCGCCCAGCAACTCGACTATCGCCATCGCCCGTGTAATTTCGTTGAAATCATGCCGCGTCTTGACGAGCACCTGAAGCGTAAAAGCTAACAGTAAAATAAGTTCTTGCTTTGTTCCTAATTTCGGATTAAATTTTAAAGTATAAACGACGCAACAGAGTCGCATATATCGCGCCGTATAAAATTCCACATCCCGATTATTTTGCTTCGGTTATGCCTCTGCATTTCCGGCAAGGAGAAAGCTATGGCAATTTTACAGGAGGCTTTCGAACCGGCTGATCAGGCTGTTTTCTCCGGCAAAGCAGTTTTCGGTTCTGAGCGTACAGATCATGCCAATGCTATCATTGATGGTACGGGCTTGCGTATTGATCACAGCCGGCGGCGCGGACGTGGCGCAGGGATCAATCCTTCCGGTCGCTTTGAAAGCCAGACACGCATCGACAGCGATGACGGCTGGAACTCCCTTGAGGAAATGGAAGCGTTTAAGACCGAAGTCCAGATTGAAAAGCCGCGCAGCATTATTACGCGCAATGACTCACCGGATATCAATTTCGACCGCTCCGTTAATCCGTATCGCGGATGTGAGCATGGTTGCATCTATTGTTTCGCCCGCCCCTCTCACAGCTATATGGGGCTATCCGCTGGCCTGGACTTTGAAACCAAACTATTTGCCAAGCCGGATGCCGCGCGACTTCTGGAAAAAGAACTGTCCAAGTCCGGCTATATTCCGAAAACCATTGCCATCGGCAGCAATACAGATCCTTATCAACCGGTTGAGAAAAAAATGCGCATCATGCGTGATATTCTCGGCGTTCTGGATGCCGCCAACCATCCAGCCGGTATCATCACTAAATCTGCACTGGTCACCCGTGATATTGATATTCTCAGCTCAATGGCTGAGCGTGGATTGGCCAAGGTAGCTATTTCTGTAACGACACTGGATGCCAAGCTGGCACGCAATATGGAGCCACGTGCTTCTACGCCGACTTTACGTCTGCAAGCCATACGTCAGCTCAGCGAAGCAGGCATTCCGGTATCTGTCCTGCTTGGCCCTGTCATTCCGGGGATCAACGATCATGAGATTGAGCGTATCCTCGATTCCGCCTATGCGATGGGCGCACGTGAGGCTGGTTATGTGCTGTTGCGCCTGCCTTATGAGGTAGCGCCTTTATTCAAGGATTGGCTGTTGCAGCATTTCCCTGATCGCTACCGCCATGTCATGTCACTGCTGCGCTCGATGCGCGGCGGTAAGGACTATGATGCCGAATGGGGCAAGCGTATGCGTGGCGAAGGCCCTTATGCATGGCAGATAGGTCGCCGCTTTGAAATCGCCTGTAAAAAACACGGGCTGAATGTGCATAAATTCCGCCTGCGTTGCGATCTGTTTACACCGCTACAGACAAATGGTGTTCAGCTCTCGCTTTTCTGATCTGCCCTCAGAGCGGCTCCAATCAATATTGATACGTTGAAACCGCCCTTTTTCTTTGTTTTCACGCATTTCCGTATGCATCGGAAATGCTTCGGCAGATAAGTGCTATCGTCTTTCCTTTTGCCGGCAGCCTGCCACATCGCTCGCCCCCTCTTGCGATGTGGTCTTGCGGAGTTTCAGTTTGGATGCAATCTCAGCCTATGAGCAAAGCACCATCTGATTCTCCGCTTTTTTCTAAAAAGCAGTCCAAATCATCAGCGAAATCAGCTGCTGATAAATCTGTAGTTTTCACACCTGATTACAGCCATGAGCAACAATTACAGGCGCAAGGCTTTCGGTTGATTGCCGGTCTTGATGAAGTCGGGCGCGGCCCGCTTGCAGGCCCTGTTGTCGCCGCTTGCGTTATCCTTGATCCGGACAATCTTCCGGAAGGTCTGGATGACTCTAAAAGGCTGACAGCTGCAAAACGTAATCTGCTCTTTGATAATATCATGGATAAAGCCGTTGCTATCAGCCTATGCAGCCTCAGCGCCGAAACGATTGATCAGAGCAACATTCTGGCCGCATCATTACTGGCGATGAAGCGCTGTGTTGATGCACTCACCCTCCAGCCTGACTATGCTTTGATTGACGGCAATAAAACACCATCTGGCTTGCCCTGCCCTACCATAACACTGGTAAAAGGTGATCAGCGCTCCCTGACAATCGCCGCCGCTTCAATTATCGCCAAAGTGACCCGTGACCGGATGATGGAGCGCGCAGGTCTCATTCATCCGGCTTATGGACTTGAAAAACATGCGGGCTATGGCACCGCAGCACACCGGCAGGCAATTGAGGATCAAGGGCCAGTCGCAGGGCTGCACCGTTACAGTTTTGCCCCGATTAAAGGGCGCTGGATTTCCGGCCAATAATCACAACGAATTAACGGCCACCTGAAGCGGGGCTCATACTCCCGCTTTTTTCTCAAACTTTGCCCTCAACCACAACGCCAAACCTCAAAACAAACAAAAAACGCCGCATAAAGCGGCGTTTTTTATTCATATAATGAGATACTTAGTTCAGGTTGTGTTTAACCTGCTCCAGCGAAGACTTGAACATCTCACCGGCAGTTTTAGCATCCATCTTGTCAGCGATCAGTGTACCGGCAGCAGCAACAGCAATTTCTACTGCAGATGCACGAACCTGATTAACAGCATCGGCTTCAGCCTGGGCGATTTTCTGTTCAGCCAGCTTATTGCGGCGAACAATGTAATCTTCCGACTTTTCTTTAGCTTCAGTCAACAGAGCAGCAGCTTCACGCTGAGCGCTTGCGACGATTTCGCTGGCTTCTTTTTCTGCTTCTTTACGCTTGCGGTGATATTCAGCAAGCAGAGCCTGAGCTTCTTCACGCAATGTGCGTGCTTCGTCCAGTTCTTTGGCGATGTTAGCAGCACGCTCATCAAGCGAACGCCCCATCATAGCCGGAACTTTGAGATAAACTAAGATCGCGAGGAAGATGATAAGACCAATCAGGGCCCAAAATGTTGCGTCCATAACGGTCTCCCTTACGCTCTTACAGCTTTAACAGCAGCAGCAACCTCAGCCTTGTCGGACTTACCGCCCAACAGCTTTTCAACGATTTCTGCAGTTGTTACTTCAGCAATCGAACCGAGATCACTCATCGCTTTTTCCTTGATGGAAGCGATGCGGCTTTCAGCTTCAGCTAATTTCTTTTCAAGCGATGCTTCAACGGCTTTACGTTCAGCATCAATATCATTCTTAGCCTTGTCACGGGCTTCCTGACCGATGACAGCCGCACTCTTGCGGGCTTCAGCCAGTTCCTGCTCGTAAGCAGCAATTGCATTGTCAGCATCGGTTTTCAGACGTGCAGCCTGTTCCAGATCCTGCGCAATACGATCACGACGCGTTTCGATCACACCGCCAATACGTGGCAGTACAACGCGCGACATGAACAGATAGAACAGCCCGAAGGTAATCGCGAGCCAGAGCAGCTGCGATGCAAAATGGGTGGAATCAAATGGTGGAAACACGCCTTTACCGGCATCATGCGCCACACCTGTTTCAGTGTGCACAACAGAGTTGCCACTGTCAGCTCCCGACACTGGTGCCGGCTGAGAGTCAGTTGCGGTTTGGGCAAACGCCGTGGACACGAACATCCATTTTCCCCTTATCACTCAGGCTTAATAAAAGATAACCAGCCGCATATGCTTTTAGTCCTTAAAAGGAGATTTGCATATGCGGCCGATTTAATCCGGCAGCTTAAAAATTAAACTGCGAACAGGAGCAGAAGCGCGATGAGCAGCGAGAAGATGCCCAGAGCTTCAGTTACCGCGAAACCGAATACCAGACGGCCGAACTGGCTGTCAGCGGCAGACGGATTGCGCAGTGCGCCCGAAAGAAAGCTACCGAAAATGTTGCCGAGGCCGAGAGCCGTACCGGCCAGACCGAAACAGGCGAGACCTGCGCCGATGTACTTTGCTGCTTCCGCTTCCATGTTAAGCTCCTTCTGGATTGATATAAATGCGGATTTCAGTTCTGGCGGAAACCCGCCGGTGATATTTCAGGGCGACCTGCAAAGCATTGATAAACTAACAATGACAATACAGAGCCTGATTTCAGGATAGGCAAGGCTACTGCCCGAGACCGGACAGCAGCAATTTCAGTTAGTGACCGTCCGGATGAACTGCATCATTGATATACATGCAGGTCAGAACAGTGAACACATAGGCCTGCAGGAATGCGACCAGGAATTCCAGACCGGTGATAGCAACGGTCATGAACAGAGGCAGGATTGCGCCACCCACACCGATCGGACCCAGCGCAGCCATGGAAACCACGAAACCTGCGAAAATCTTTACGGTGATGTGACCAGCAAGCATACTAGCGAAAAGACGCACAGAGAGGCTGATCGGACGGGATAGAAAGGAAATGATTTCAATCGCGGACACAAGCGGGATGATGGCCAGCGGAACACCATTTGGCACGAACAACTTGAGGAAGCGTACACCGTGTTTGAAGAAACCATAGATAATCACTGTACCAATCACCAGCAGCGCCAGTGCGAAAGTAACAATAATCTGACTGGTTACAGTATAGAAATACGGGAAAAGACCCAAGAAGTTGGCTACCAGAATGAATGTGAACAGTGAGAACACAAACGGGAAGAACTTCATACCCTTAGAACCGGCTGAATCCCGCAGTGAGGATGCAACAAATTCGTAAGCCATTTCAGAAACCGACTGCAATCTTGTTGGTACAAGACCACGACCAGCTGATGTCAGAAACAGAAAAGCGGAAGCGGTTACGACAGTCAACACCATAAAGGCGGACACATTCGTAAACGACAGATCAACACCGCCGACATCGATAGGAATCCATCTGGAGACCTGAAACTGATGGATCGGATCGTTTGCCACCTTAACCTCACCTGTAACCCATGCCCGAAGGCGTTTCATTCATGCCCGAGGGCGCTTTTAAACCGTGAGACCACCGAATCACGATCTTTTCAGCACAATCAAACAAATGTGTTTGAGCCGTACCGTTGCCTTTACAGGCTTATTCACTACTGTGCATATCAGAGATAACTCTTATGCACATTATTTTTTGTTCTGTTGCTCTCTCTCCACATTAATGCCGCTTTCTGCGACATATCCTGCGGAACGTAAAACATTCAGAGTACCGGCACCGAAACCCAAAAAGAGAAAAATAATCAATCCCCACGGGTTTGTACCCAAAACACGATCAAAAAACCAACCTAAAACCGCACCAACCACGATACCAGCAATAAATTCGCTGGATAATTTCAGGGCCTGCGCCATAGAGCTTGCGTTTTTCTCAGCCTGTTCGTCTTTTTTGGATTTTTCACCTACACCTTTGGCGGCCAAATGGCTTCCTAATTTTTGCAGACGATCATCCAGACTTGCCTCAGTATCGGACTGAATTCCAGCCTGCGCCGGAGCATCAACTTTGCTCGCCACATCATCGGAACGCTGAGGCTTTTCGGGTATATTCCCGACTGCCATTCATGCCTCCTTTGGCAAGAAAACTGAGGTTTTCACCCCACTGTGAAGTCGGCCGCAACATATTAACAGCCAAGTCATTCGTCAAGGCACTGTCTGCATAGAAGTTGAAGGTTTTTTCTACTATTAAATCATATACTTAACAGGTTGCAGCGTGAAGCGGGTCGTGAATCCCGCCTCGACCTCTGTTTTTAGGCACCGAATCCCTGAGAGATTAACTCCAGCCGCCGCCATAAGTACGGTAGAAAACATGCAGTCCGATTTTCTTGACTTTTTCCATCGTTGAAGCCCAGCGAGGGCGCACATAAGTCGCGTGATAATGCGTAGCTGACCCCACTTCCGGCAGCCATATCTGACCGTCTGTGACAGCCTTTGCAACCTGCTGCGCCATACGCCAATGACCCGGTTCCGTCACACGATGCTTCTGCCCGTCACAGGCAAAAGAAAACTGACAGGCATTGCGCCAGTCTTTGTTCTGATAGACCACGCCGCAAATCGTTGACGGATAGGCAGGATTGCGCACACGGTTCAGAATAACCTGACCAACGGCCGCTTGTCCTTTGACCGGCTCACCGCGCGCTTCAAAATAAATACCTTCAGCCAGACATTTCTGCTCTGCAGCGCTGAAGACGAGCGGCGGCAATGGTGTTGCTGCCCAGCTGTGATCGCGCGCGCTGATTGGCGGAATAAAACGGCCATTGTCTTTTTCCGGCACCAGAATGCTTTCAAAAGGCGAAGTCTTGGCATAATCCGGCTTGGCCGGCGCATAACCAAGCGCCAGAACATCCGGTGTATCATTGGTAATCAGTGAAGCGAGTGCCGTTGGTACAGCCACTGTTTGCTTGATCTCAGGACGATGGAAAGCCAGTGCAATCTCAACTTCCTTGCCACGTAGCGGGCCTTTCACAAAAGTGGATTTGACGTCTTTTCTACCGGCAACCGGCTGCATCAGCCTGGGAGACACCTGAGCAACATCTTCAGCGAGAGAGCCCGCATTGAACATACGTGCCGGTGCCTTGGTCTGCACCGAAACAAGACGCCCCTGCTTGTCTGAACGGCTGACACGCTTTTCATCAGGATTAGGATCATTGACGCCTAGCTTACCACCGGCAACACGGCCACTCAGCACAACGCGGCCAATACCCTCAACGTCGGCCGCAGCACTCAGACTGCCTGTCACGACAGACGAATCAACAAACGGCATTTCGGCCTTATGAATGGAACCGGCAGGAGCATCTACCATATAGGTCGCCCAGCGATTACCGGACTGCTCACTGAGGCTCAGCATACTTGCCATATCCTGATAGGCGATGACATTGCTGGAATAGAAAAACAACCCTACTCCGGCCAGCAATTTTGGCAGCGTTGAAGAGCGTCGTTTTTGTTTAACGGTCACAGCGACCGGATAATAGCGGCCGTCCTGCGGGCAGTAACCTTCAGTTGGATAATACCAGACCTGTGCTGGCTCATTGCCGGATCGGCCAAACAGGGCCCGCAAAGCTTTACTACGCACCGGAATACTCCACTCACTCAACAAAACGACTATGGTCAGATAATGATCTATTAACCTTGATGCTTCGTTAACGCGGAGGCGTTTAGCCATTGATTTTATTCGTTAATTTTTAATTAATACTCGTATTACTGCATAACTTAAACAGTTGGTTTTCTTGAAATTATTCTGCCGCAGGTACATACAAATCCGGAAATCGCGCCGACAATGCACAAAGCAATTTCATAAAAAATATCTTTAAATTAAAAAAGAAAGAACCGGATGTGCTGCCGCATCCAGTTCGCTCAAAGCATATTTGTTTTATAAGCCCGCCGGAAATTCACCACGATAACGCCGCGGCAACATCGCCGACAAAGTGACCCCGCGAATAAACAGGAACATATTCAGTGCCAGCCAAAGACTGTGATTGCCCAACCAGTCACGCGTACCATACAGCACACCGAAAAAGACAAACAGCGACAGGAACATCATATTGCGCATGTCTTTTGACCAAGAAGCACCGATGAAAATACTGTCCATCTGAAAGGCATAAAGACCGGTCAGTGCAGTAAGTGACACCCAAGGCAGATAGTAGACTGCCATCTGGCGTACATCCGGTTCGGTGGTCAGAATATTGACCAGACGATCGCCAAACGCGAGGAAGATCAGCCCCATCACCAGCGCCATCACCATGCCCCAGAAAAAGGTCAGTTGAATGGAGCGGCGGAAAGCCGGACTATAACGTGCGCCAACAGCACGGCCGGCCAATTGTTCGGCAGCAATGGTTACGCCTTCCAGAAAGAAACCGACCACCAGATAGAAGTTCATCAAAACGGCATTAGCGGCCAATGTGATGGTGCCCATTTCATTGCCGACACGGGCAAAAAACACATAAGTCGACATAAGTAGTAATGAGCGGATCATGATATCGCGACTGATGACAATCATGCGCCACATTCCGGCTTTGTCGAACAGGCGGTTCACGTCCAGCTTGCGCAATGCCCCACCACGCCAGATCAGCACAGTCATGCCTGTGATAGCCGCAACCGTTTCACCGGTCACTGTCGCCCATGCCACACCGGAAACCTCCCAGCCAAGACCCAGCCCAAGGGTCAGTGCCAGAATGATATTAATACCATTGAGCAAAAATTGCAGGGCAAGACCGAACAGCCCCTTACCTCGTCCGAGCAACAGACCAAGCACCGAGAAATTCACCAGTGCCATTGGTGCCGAGATCATACGGATCGACACATATTCATTCAGCGCTTTCGCAGTATCTGAAGTAGGCTTGAGAATATCATTGGCTGCATAGAGTGTGAGCGGCAGAATGGCGATCATCAGCAGACCGGCAACCAGCGCCACGATAATTGCACGCCAGAACACCATAATTTCTTCTGTACGGTCGCCGCGCCCCATCGCCTGCGCCACCAGACCGGTTGTACCGGAACGCAGAAAGCCGAAGACTGAAAACAAACAGTCAAAAACCAGTGCGCCCATTGCCAGACCGCCAAGCATACCGGCATTACCGAGCTGCCCGATCACACCCGTATCTACCAGTCCCAGCAGAGGCGTGGTCATACCCGCCAGCGTCATAGGAATAGCGATCGTCAGCACCATACGATGCGTGACGTTAAACGGACGAACGAGCGACGTTTCGAGCGCGTCATTATCTGGCTTGAACATAATACCACACAACAAAGTCAGAAATGTAAAAGACTCTGCCGTCAGCCGTGCTGACTACTCTCAACTCATGAGTAGTCGCGGATATTTTTATCGGTCAGTGCAGAAGTTCCTGCAAAGACATATCCTGTTTTCCAATGATGGTCAGTATAATTCTGCACCATCACAGCAATTTGTCGCGCCTGTTCATGGCATCACTTGCGGCACATCAATACCGTAGAGCATCGCCCAATAAAGATAATGCGGCTTATCTGCCCGTGCTGCATAGGCAAGGCCATAACGGGTGAAAATCGGATCGAGCAGGTTTTTCCGGTGCCCTGCGGAGTTCAGCCATGCATTCAGGGCTGCAGGTACATCTTTCTGGCCGGATGCCACATTTTCTGCCGCAGGACCACGAATGCCAGCCTGTTTTAAGCGGCCGGTAAATGTATTGCCCCAACCGATGCTATGGCCAATCTTACCGGCATTGGCCATCAGCTTTGCCTGATGGAGCGCCGCTTTTTCAAGCTTTGCCTCCGGCTGCATCGGCGGCACACCATATTGGCGGCGCACTTTATTGACCATTTCTACAACATCATCCTCGGCGAAAGCATCAGCAACCGGAATGAGCGTAGGACTAAGCACCAGAGCACCACCGGTTACGAGCAACCGGCGGCGTGAAATCAGCAATGTATCAGTCATCAAAACCACAACTTAGAAATGAACGCTGTTATTTTCTGTAGTTGATAATTCTGAGCAAAATAAAGGCAGGGATCACAACAGCCGCGCCTAACAACAGGTAATCAGCAAAGCGTGACAATGCCGAGAAGCCCATATTCCAAATTCGCACGAAGAAATCGCGGATATTCCAGAGAATGTCGTAAGGTGTCCAGTTAAAGGCATGCATCACAACGCCCACAACCAGCGACACCAAAATCAATTTAACGATCACACGACCCGGTGTATCGCCCAGAAAACGGGTAGCACGGTCAGACATAAAAGCACTCCTTTGTTGAGACAAACAAATAAGCGCGAATATCCGGCGTGACAAGCCTTCACAATTTTACTGCACTGTTAACGGCTGTTTCTGTAGCTGCGTGGCAGGTTCTGCTGCTGGCGAACAAAAGAGCGGTTCATACTACGCGTATCGGTAAAGCCGCTTGCAACAGCAACTTCCAGCAGCGATGCATTACTTGTCGTCAGCAGTTCCTTGGCGCGTTGCACACGTAATTCCTCGCGCACCTGAAATGCCGTTTTGCCAAGCCCGAGCTGAAACCCACGCTCCATCTGGCGGGTGGAGATGCCAAGGCGACGTGCGACTTCGGCCATCGCCAGCGGGTCTTCCAGTGTTTCTTCAAAAATACGAATGGCTTTGCGGATCATCGGCGAACGCACACCGTTGAAACTCAATGCAGGCTGCTCCGATGACAGCAGCTCATAGGGGAACATAAGAATGGAAGCGCTTTTGCGTGCCAATTCCTCGGAAATTTCTGCCTGTATGATGGAAAGTGCGAGAGATGCAGCGCCCAAGCCGCCGGCACAGGTAAAATGCCTGCCGCTCCGGTGAAACAGACTGGTCGTATCCGCCGTGAAGCCGTCAAAAAGCTGCAGGAAATCCTCTTTATGGAACCAGTTCACACAGCAGTTACGGTCTTCCAGCAGACCGGCTTCAGCGACAATGAAGGCGGCAGTACACAGGCCGATGACATTCTTTTTCTGCCGGTCAGCGCGTTTCAGCACATCAATCAATGCACTTTGACCCGGCCGGTAATGCGGCAACACACCGCCGACGACGGCGATATAATCGCAATCATCCAGTGCACCAATCGGCGCAGTCGGGGTTACAGTCATGCCGGAGCTGGATTCCACCGGCAAACCGGTCAATGTGCAGATTTTCCAGCCACAGCGTATCTGGCGACTTTTGTCCTTATCATCAGCCGCCAAACGAAACGGATCGAGAAACAGACTGAGTGCCGACAAAGTAAAACCGGGTAAGACGACAATCCCCAGCGTCAGACGCTGTGCCTGCGAAACGTCAGATTTTGCCCCGTCCTGTTTTGTCACCATGTCCAATTACGCTCTCCCCCAGCTTCATCTGAAATTAGAACGCAGAACTGCCCCAGTCAAACACCATCAGGACAAACCATATAAAAAGGCCGCAATATCAATATTGCGACCTTCAATATCATTCAGAGAGCCAAATCAGGTTATGCTTAATCGCCTTTTTTGACCGCATAACCATTTTTTGCTGCAGCTTCACATACTTCATAACTGATGATGTCTGCTACCGACGACGATGCCGGGCCCACGCCGCATTCTTCAATAACTCTCTGTCTTTCGGTTTGAATAACGCCACCCTGATCCGCGCGAACATAATTCATAGCAACCAGAGAGAGTGTTGCCGTGGTCAATACAATAATAATTTTGTTCAACAAATTAAAACCTTAAATGAATTAACAAATATAAAAGAGGAAGACGAAATACAATTCAACCTCAGATTGTCTTATAGGTAATTTGAAACTAAAAATAAAACCCTCAAAATCATTCCCAATTTCTTAGAGCGTGTTGTGTTTAAGCATACCCACTGCGCTCGCTCTAGATTCTTTTAATTGTCGCATGTTCGCGGTAGCTCAAATGAATACATTTGAGCGCGACATGCTTTAGGCAATAAAAAAATCCGGCACCTGAAACAGATACCGGATTTCAAAACTTTAGACTTTTTCCGATCAGCGGAAATGCTTCGAAAGCTTCAGACCCTGCGCCTGATAATGCGAACCAAGGTCACTACCATAAAGTGCTTTCGGACGCTTGAGCATATGCTCATAAATCAGACGACCAACGATCTGGCCGTGCTCAAGAATGAACGGCACTTCATGGCTGCGCACTTCCAGCACCGCGCGGCTACCCTGCCCGCCCGCTGACACATTACCAAAGCCCGGATCGAAGAAACCGGCATAATGCACGCGGAACTCACCGACAAGCGGATCAAATGGTGTCATTTCGGCTGCATAAAGCGGTGGCACATGCACAGCCTCCTGCGAAACCAGAATATAAAATTCATCCGGATCCAGCACCAGTTCACGGTGGCCGCGATCATAGATCGGCTCCCAGAAATCCAGAACATCATGCTGCGCACGCTTGTCCACATCCACGACCGATGTGTGATGCTTACCGCGATAACCGATCAGACCGTTTTCACCACCGCTCAGATCAATCGACAGCGCAATACCGCCATTGGAAATATTCGGCGTGGCAGAAGCAACCAGTGTCTCTGCCGTGTGCAGCCCACCAAGCTCGGCTTCATTGAGCTGGGAGCCACCTTTGCGGAAGCGGATTTGCGACAGGCGCGAACCGGTACGTGCGACGATCGGGAATGTTCGCGGGCTAACCTCAAGATAAAGCGGGCCATGATAACCGGCAGGCACCTTGTCAAATTCCTGCGCATTATCGGTAATCACGCGGGTAAAAATATCGAGACGGCCGGTCGAGCTTTTCGGGTTGGCAGAAGCAAATAGTTCCGGCGGCAAAGCCAGCCCTTCCAGCAGCGGCACGATATAGACGCAACCGGTTTCCAGCACCGCACCTTCACGCAGATCAATTTCATGAAGCTTGAGGCGTTCCAGCTTTTTGGCAACCGGTGTATCCGGGCCCGGCATGAAAGAAGCGCGGACGCGATAGGCTTTGCTGCCCAATCGCAAGTCCAGACTGGCAGGCTGTATCTGATCATGATCCAAGGCGCGCGCTGACGTCAGTGCGCCGGTTTCAAACAGAGCTGCAATATCGCTGTCTGCCAAAATTCCGCTATCTCGGGTCATCATCTGTCCAGTCATAAGATACTATTTTACTGCATCTAGCCTTTAACAGGTAAAACCCCGTAACTGCAATGACCTGAACACATTGCACACAGCACTCTTGACATGAGAAGCATAACAGTCCTACAAAATCGGCGTGGTGATTTGCCGGCCGGCTTGCAGCCACGTTAAAGAAGTTGCTAAATATGGCCGCGGTTCCGTACCGGCCTTTTTGCGTCTTCATGCATAGGCCGGTTTTTTATTGGCCGGTGTGGCCCGAACCCTGCCGACCATCCTTTAATATAGGCTGGACCGATGACAAAGACACATATCCGTACCCTTCGCCCTGCAACACAGCTTGTGCATAGCGGCACCACCCGCACGCCTTATGGTGAAACATCCGAAGCGCTGTTTCTGACGCAGGGCTTTGTTTATGACACTGCGGAAGCTTGCGAAGCCCGCTTTACCGGCGAAGATCCGGGCTTCATTTACTCCCGTTATGCCAACCCGACGACGGATATGTTTGAAAAGCGCATGTGCGCGATTGAAGGGGCAGAAGAAGCCCGCGCCACCGCCTCCGGCATGGCTGCAGTCGCCGCTGCAATCCTCTGTCAGGTGCGTACCGGTGACCATGTGCTGGCGGCCAAAGCGATGTTCGGCTCGTGTCGCTACATCATTGAAACATTGCTGCCAAAATACGGTGTTGAATTTACCCTGATTGACGGCGTGAATTTTGAAAACTGGGAAAATGCTGTTCGTCCGAACACCAAAGTGATGTTTCTGGAAAGCCCGACCAATCCGACACTGGAAGTGATGGATATCGCCAGAATTGCAGGTCTTGCCAATAGTATTGGCGCCAAGCTGATCGTCGACAACGTATTTGCCACCCCGCTCTATCAGCGCCCGCTCGAACTCGGCGCCCATATTGTTGTCTATTCTGCCACCAAACATATTGACGGTCAGGGACGTTGCCTCGGCGGCGTTGTTCTGTCTGACCGCGAATGGATTACAGAAGTTCTGCAGGATTATTTCCGTCATACCGGTCCGGGTCTCAGCCCGTTCAATGCGTGGACAATGCTCAAAGGCTTAGAAACACTGGCCGTGCGCGTGGAAGCACAAACCCGCTCAGCCGCCAAGATTGCCGATTTTCTGGCCGAGCAAAATGCCATTGCCCGTGTGATTTATCCGGGTCGCAAAGATCACCCGCAGGCAGATATTATCGCCAAGCAGATGACCGGCGGTTCAACCATGATCGCGCTGGAACTCAAAGGCGGCAAGAAAGCAGCTTTTGCATTTGAAAATGCTCTGGAAGTCATCAGTATCTCCAACAATCTCGGTGATGCAAAAAGCCTGATCACCCATCCGGCCACCTCAACGCATAAGAACCTCAGCGATGAAGCCAAAGCGGAACTTGGCATTACCGATGGCTTGCTGCGTCTTTCCATTGGCCTGGAAGATGCTGATGATCTGATTGATGATATTGGCTTTGCACTGAAAGCCGCTCAAGGCTAAACTGGTATCAGACGGCTGCTGATTTGCCGGCAGCCGTCATATCCTGCCACCACCCGTGGCTTTCCAGAGTAGTCTCTATGTATCGTGCAATTACCGAGAATATCGAAGTCACTGTTGAGCCATTTTATCTGGAAGAGCAATCTGCGCCCGATGAATCCCGCTATGTCTGGGTCTATCGCGTAACGATAATCAATCACTCAGATATTCCGGTGCAGTTGCGCTCGCGCACATGGAAGATCACCGATGCGCATGGACGTACAGAAGAAGTACGCGGCCCCGGTGTCGTTGGTGAAGAGCCGTTTCTGAAACCGGGTGACAGCTATCAATATTCATCCGGCTGCCCGCTGACGACTTCATCCGGCATGATGTCCGGCAGCTATATGATGCAAAATCACGAGGCTGGCGGCCCTGATGAGGGCAAATTGTTTTCCATCACCATACCGGCGTTTTCGCTCGATATGCCGGGACACAGGCCGGTTCTGAACTGATTATAGCGTTCTAGAGCGGCTCCAGTTATGACTGACCATTGGAACCGCTCTCATTCTTTGTTTTTCGCATTTCCTCACGCAAAACCGGTTCCCACTTTTGCTGGAAATGCTTTAATCATCGCCACACGGCGCTCAATCGGCAAGCCGATAGACTCTTCCAGCTCGGCAATCGAGCGGAAGCGGGCATTATATTCCGATACCGGCAGCACCTGATACCCGCAGCTTTCATAGAACGGCCGGTTCCATGGCACATCACCAAATGTTGTCAGGCTGAGGCTTGTGCAGCCCTGCGCTTTAGCAAGGTCAGCCGCTGCATCCAGCAATTTACGGCCAAACCCGCGCCGCTGAAAATTCTGATGAACAGACAGTTCCCAGACATGCAGACGGTTTTCATCTGGCATAGCTTCTGCCACCAGAAATCCACCTAACACACCATCGCACTCTGCCACCAGCACATGACCTTTTTGCATAAAGTCACGATGCTGCTCGGCAGACATAACCGGCATATCAAGAATGAAATGCAAGGACGGATCAGCCGCAAAAGTCTGCACTGCCGAGCGTTCAATCTCCGGCAAAAAATCCGCATCAGAGATATGTGCCTGTCGGATCAGGCAGGCACTTTTATCAGTTTCAGCCATCATTGTGCGGCAGCGATTTCAGCAGGCTCAAAATCATAGTGGCTTGAGCAGAACTCACAGGTCACGGAGATTTTACCGTTTTCAGTGCTGTGTTCGAGTTCCTCAGCCGAGAAACCTTTCAGCACGCCGAAAATTTTCTCGCGTGAACAGGCGCAATGATCAACCACTTTGGTGCCTTCATAAACGCGGACGCCGCGTTCATGAAACAGACGGTACAGCAGACGTTCAGACGGCACCTGCGGATCAGTCAGTTCGGAATCGTCAATGGTCGCAACCAGTGAACGGGCTTCCTGCCATTCATCCTCAACCGGAGCCTGTTCGGCTTCAGTGCCATTCGGATTATCACCGCCGTGCAAATCGCGATGACGCGCACGCAATTCGGACTGCGGCAAAAACTGCACCATCAAACCACCGGCACGCCATTGTTCGGTTGGCTTACCATCAGCGCCACGCTCAAAAAGGCGGGCAACTGCGAGCTGCACTTCAGTCGCAATCTGTTCGGATTGCATGAAGTAATTGCGCGCAATATCTTCCAGCGAAGAACCATCCAGCGCGACAATACCCTGATAACGCTGGGTAAATTCGCCCTGATCGACGGTCAGAGCCAGTGTACCCTGCCCCAGCAATTCTTCCGGCTTGGTTTTGCCGGCAGCCACAAACTCTGCCACGCGCTCTTCGTCAAAACGGGCATAGGCGCGGATTGCATCCGGCGTGCGGAAATCCACCACCAGCATATCCACCGGACCATCCGAGCGGGTCTGGAAAATGAATTTGCCTTCAAATTTCAGGGATGTGCCAAGCAGCACGGTCAGCACTGCCGCTTCACCCAACAACCGCGATACGACTTCCGGATAATTATGACGTTTCAAAATAGCATCGAGTGCCGCGCCAAGCTGCACTGTACGGCCGCGCACATCCAGACCTTCAACCTGAAACGGCACAACAACATCATCACCGGACAAAGGAATATGATCCGGCATCGGGCTATCGGTGATCATCTGGTCAATATTGGTCTGATTATTCATAACATATCTCTTTCACGGGCTGCAAAACTTGCGCCACAAATCAGATACGGCCTGCAAGCTGTTTACAAACCTGCAAGCCGTAAATGTGTATTTAAAGCAGGATCAGCGGAAAACCAATCCTGAAGTTAGTGTATAGATAAGAAGCGATCAGCGTCCTTCAAGACACCAGGTCAAAATCGCCTTCTGCGCGTGCATACGGTTTTCGGCTTCATCAAATACCACCGATTGCGGGCCGTCGATCACTTCATCCGTCACTTCTTCACCGCGATGCGCGGGCAAACAGTGCATGAACAGTGCATCTTTATTGGCTTTCGCCATCAGATCCGCATTCACCTGATAAGGCATGAAAACATTATTGCCGCGCGCATTATCTTCCTGCCCCATCGAGACCCAGGTATCGGTTACGATACAATCAGAACCGGCCACAGCCTTTTCCGCACTGGTGGTTGAGAAGATTTTAGCACCATTTGCATTTGCCCAGTCGAGGAAACGCGGCAGCGGTTCACTGCCTGAAGGTGTCGCAATATTCAGACGAAAATCAAACTGTGCTGATGCCTCGATAAAGGAGTGCAGCACATTGTTACCGTCACCGCTCCATGTGACGGTACGGCCTTTGATCGGACCACGATGTTCTTCAAATGTCAGAATATCAGCCATGATCTGGCACGGATGAGTATCATCGGTCAGCGCATTGATCACCGGCACGGTCGCATGCTCAGCCAGTTCGAGCATGCGATCATGGGAGGTGGTACGGATCATAATGGCATCGACAAAACGTGACAGAACTTTAGCCGTGTCCGCAATGGTTTCACTGCGGCCAAGCTGCATTTCCGAACCGGTCAGCATGATGGTTTCACCACCGAGCTGGCGCATGCCCACATCAAAAGAGACGCGGGTTCGCGTTGACGGTTTTTCAAAAATCATTGCCAGAACTTTACCTTCAAGCGGCTTATCACGCTCACCGGCTTTTAATCGTTCTTTGCGGGCGCGCGCTTCATCCATGATGAAGCGCAGATCCTGCGGGCTGACTGCTGAGAGATCGGTAAAATGCCTTAAAGTCTTATCATTTGCCATTATTAGTCACCGTTTATGCAGGAGCTTTGGAAAGCTTCGCTGCAACCTTTTCAATCCGGTTCAGGGCTTCACGCATATCATCTGCCGTTACTGTCAGCGGCGGCAACAAGCGCACAACATTATCACCCGCACCAACGCTGAGCATTTTCTCAGCGCGCAGACCGGTAATCACATCAGTATTCGGCACAACACATTTCAGGCCGATCATCAGACCTTTACCGCGCACCTCTGTGAAGACATCCGGATAGCGGTCAATAATTGACGCCATGCCCTGACGGAACTGCGATGCCATTTCATTGACATGATCAAAGAAGCCATCGGCCAGCATTACATCCAGCACAGCTTCACCAACGGCCATCGCCAGCGGATTACCGCCATAGGTGGTGCCGTGTACGCCTGCGACCATGCCTTTGGCTGCTTCTGCTGTTGCCAGACATGCGCCCATCGGGAAACCGCCACCGATACCTTTGGCAGTTGCCATCAGGTCAGGGGTAACACCAGCCCATTCATGCGCATAGAATTTGCCGGTACGGCCAACGCCGGTCTGCACTTCGTCCAGGATCAGCAGCAGGCCATTTTCATCACAAATCTGACGGATGAGACGCAGGAATTCATTTGAGAAAGAACGCAGACCGCCTTCGCCCTGCACAGGCTCAAGCAGAACAGCAGCGGTTTCAGGTGTAATGGCAGCGCGCAAGGCAGCTTCATCGCCAAACGGCACCTGATCAAAACCGTCAACCTTAGGGCCGAAACCTTCAAGATATTTCGCCTGACCGGTCGCGGCAATGGTTGCCAGTGTGCGGCCGTGGAAAGCACCTTCAAAAGTGACAACACGGTAGCGCTCAGGCTGACCGTTGACAAAATGATAACGACGCGCGGTTTTAATCGCGCATTCAAGTGCCTCGGCACCGGAGTTGGTGAAGAAAACTTTATCGGCAAATGTATTATCGACAAGGCGCTGACCAAGGCGTTCCTGACCCGGCACTTCATAAACATTGGACAGGTGCCACAATTTGGCGGCCTGATCCTGAAGTGTCTTTACCAGATGAGGATGGCTGTGGCCGAGTGCATTCACAGCGATACCAGCTGCGAAATCAAGATAACGCTCGCCGTCTTCTGTAATCAGCCAAACGCCTTCCCCTCGCTCAAAGCGCAACGCTGCACGATTATAGGTGTCGTAAAGCGGGTGCACGTTTGCAGTCGTCATGCCAATAAGGCCTCCAAAGCCTTTAAATTGAAGCGGGCAGCATCTCAGACTTCGCCGGTCTCCGTGAGTTCTCTCAAACTCCCCTCCGGTGAAGCGGGTGTTGCGCGCAGATGAAATCAAAAAGCCGCCCTCAGGGCGGCTCGACAATGCACTATTGTTCGGCAATATTTAAATGTCAATCAAAGACGCCGGTGCCAGACCAGGAAAATAGCCTCTTCAAAATGCGCAAAAATGTCGCTGACAGACAATTTTACAGAAGAGGATGAAACTGCTGAACCACTGTGCTAAAACCATTTTTATGGCTGAACAATTATTTTCAGCCGCTACTGCCATGAAATAAACGCGCATGTGTTGCACGAAAACCTTGTATTTAAAAAAAACCGGTCTATTAAATGCCCGCTGATCTCCAAGGTTGGGGAAAACCAATACTGCAAAGGGCGCTGCGCTTGTCACAGCGTCCCTGCTTAAGGTAGTTTCATATTAAAGTAAGACTAGATTTAGTGCGACAGCGCCAGCTGTCCGGTACATATGGTGCCTGCTTGAACGGGCCCGCAAAAACGAACGCCGGACGCTATAAAGATTATAAAGAACGGAGCCTGAGCCACAATGAACTGGACAGATGAACGCGTCGAGCTTCTCAAGAAGTTGTGGAGTGAAGGTCTGAGTGCAAGTCAGATCGCAGCCCAGCTGGGTGGCGTAAGCCGTAATGCGGTGATCGGAAAAGTGCACCGCCTTAAACTCTCCGGACGCGGCAAAACCACAACTGCCGCGCCACGCAGCAAAAAACCGGCACCTGCACCGGTGGCAACACCACGGTCAACAACGACCTCTAATGTTAGCAGCATGTCTGCTGCCAGTGTCAGCGCCAGCCCGGCTGCACCACGTGCAACCGTAATGAAATCCTCCGGCAGTGCTGCGCTGCAGGCAGATATTCTGGCGGATGCCGTTGCGGAACCAATCATTCGCTCAAACGAAAATGTTGTGGTACCGATCTCCCGTCACCTGACGCTGTTGCAGCTGACAGAGCGCACCTGCAAATGGCCGGTTGGTGATCCGCTGCATGAAGACTTCCACTTCTGCGGCCATGAATCCGGTGAATCCAGCCCTTATTGCAGCTATCATTCCAAGCTGGCTTTCCAGCCGACAGCAGAGCGCCGTCGCGCTCGCTAAACGGAAAACTCAATCAATAAAAAAGGCGCTTATCAGCGCCTTTTTTATTGCCATGATTTTGAGCGCTTCATGCGTATCCCGCATTAATTCATCTTGAGATAATGCAAAGATAAAGCCCGAAATTCACTGCTTCTTGCCCAATCTGACAGGTAAAGTTTAAATCAGACGCTGATAAACCGCCAAAGTCTGATCGGCGATTCCTGACCAGCCATAGGTTGCCGCCACTTCCGCACTTTGCGCTTCTGCCTGTTCGCTACTCAAAGGCTGATCAAGTTTCACAGCCATCTGCTTTGCTAAGGCCTGTGTATCACCAAGCGGGAAATAATCCTCCTCCGGCAAACCGACCTCGAGATTTGCGGTAATATTGCTTGCCAGCACCGGCAGGCCATAGCCCATCGCTTCCATCATCGCGATCGGCATGCCTTCATGGCTGGACGGCAAAACAAACAGTGCCGCATTGCTGTAAAGCGCTGCCAGATCATCACCGCGTTGCATCCCGGTCAGCACAACATTGGGCGTTTTGGCGGCAAGAGCTTTCACCTGATCCACATAGGGCGACTGATGATCAGCCGCACCGACAATCACCAGTTTCTTATCCGTGTGATAGCCGGCATCCTGCATCGCAGCAAAAGCTGCGATCAGATCATGTTGGTTCTTTTCCGGAACAATGCGGGCAACCATCACCACATATTGCTTCTCAGCCAAACCAAACTGCTGCAGGACATGACTTGTACCGGCGCTTTCGCGCAAAGTTACCCCATTGGGAATAAACTGCGCCGATACATGATAGCGCTCCGCCATTGTCTTCACGATGTGACGGGAAACGGCAATCCGCTGACTGGCAAAACGCATGCCTGCCCATTCACCGGTTTTGAGCATTTTACGGGCAAGCCCGCCCCATTTGTCACGATTATAGTCAAAACCATGATGGGTCACGACTGTCTTCAGCCCGAACAATCGCGCCAAGGGTGTCAGTAAAGCGGGGCCGATGGCATGAATATGCAAAATATCCGGACGCCTGACAGCGGCAACCAATACACCGAGAAATGTATGGGCAATGGCTTCAAATTTCGTGGAAACCGGCGCCCAAAGCGGCGTGACCTGCACGCCTTCCCACTGATAAGCTTGCTTCTGTTTCAGGTAAGGCTTGCGCCCGAGCACTTCGACATCCCAGCCCTTTTCAACAAAGACACGGGCAAGCTCTTCCACATGCTTTTCCACGCCACCCTGCACCTGCGGTACACCACGCAAGCCGAGCATCATCACTTTGGGACGCTTACTCATGCACTTACTCCGAGTGTGCCATAGAGTTCCAGCATGCGATTGCGGTAAGCATCAGCAGAAAACTCATTCAAAATCCATTCGCGTCCAGCGAGTCCCATGGCATTGCGCTCCGCAACAGGCAAAGCGGCCATATGACTTAGCTGTTTTGCCAAATCTTCCGCATTACCGGCCTCAGCAGTCAAACCTGTTTCACCGTCATGGATCATTTCAGGAATACCGCCGATCCGCGCACCGATCACCGGTGTACCCAGCGCATAGGCTTCCAAAATACTAACGGGGGCATTTTCATACCATTCAGACGGCAGCACGAGCGCCCTCGCCTCACCGATCAGCCGGTGCAGTTTTTCGCCCGTCACATAACCGGCGAAGATTACCGGCGCATTGAGTTCCGCGGCAAGTGCCTTCAGCTCAGCTTCATCAGGGCCGGTACCGGCAATAACCAGCTTCACGCCGGATTTTGCGACCGCTGAAATCAGCGTTTTTAAACCCTTTTCCGGCGCGAGACGACCGGCGAAAAGCAGATAATCCTGCGCCTCATAAACCGGTTTCAGATGGTCTGTTTCCACAAAATTCGGGATATAGAGCAGTTGTTCCTGCGGCCAGCCCCATTCAATCAGCTTCTCGCGATAGAAGCGGCTTGGCACCACGAAACGATCCACCTTATTACGATAAAGCCCGAGCATGCGGTGGATCGCGGTTTCCACAAACACCAGCCCGCTCAGCGGTAAGGAGCCTTTGATGCAGCGATTAGCGACCACATTATAGATCCGCCCGCCTTTGCATTGCTCGCAGACATGACCGTCAACCAGCATTTTATAGGCGGGACAGGCCAGTTTCAGATCATGAACTGTCATCACCACCGGAATATTGTGCTGTTTCAGCGTCGCAAAAATCGACGGCGACAAATGGTGATAAACATTATGGGCATGAGCGATATCGGGCTTTGCAGCCTCCAGCAACCGGCTCAGATTTTGCTGTGCCTCACGGGAATAGATGACTTTTGCCGCCTGTTTCACTTTTGTCAGCGCCGAGCTCTCACGACCATACTCAATTTCTGAAACAAAATACCGCGACCAGTCAGACGGCAGGTTTTCCGGATGCTGCATGGCAAAGGGAATGGCCTGCCAGCCGATATCCTCGAAGAGGCTCATATGATCCAGAAAAATCGCTTCTGCACCGCCACGCCGGTAAAAATAATTATTAATGGCAAGCAAACGCAGTTGCGTCATATCAGAGCTCATCAGGCTTCCTCAAACAGGCAGGACTATATCATATTCAAGCGTCAGCGATCAGGCTGCATCAGCTGATATATAGCGATCCAGCGCTTCATTAACCGTTAAAATCTCACAGCCGCTTTGCACTGCATATTGCACCAGTTTTTCAAATGCAGCCGGCGTACAGCCATAGGGTGTCGGCGTTTCTGAAATATCATGGGTGAAAAAGATCAGCCAACCGGGCTGTGCTTTCACCGCATCAATCTCAGCCTTCAACTGCACCACATCTTCGTCCGGCCGGCCGATCTCCATGCCAAACAACATTTGCAGGCATGTCGCGCCGCGATTAATTCGGTTTTCTCCGGCACGACAACTGCGGTAATTTTTTGCCATACGCCGATAGGCAAAATAAGAAACCGCATTATACGGATAGGCAAAGTTAAGTTGTGAACCGGCTGCCCCCCAATGCTTACCCAATATACGACTGAGAAAAGAATGGTTCTGATCAATTTCATTTTGCAACTGTGCACCGTTCAATGTCGCTATATTCGGATGCGAATAAGTATGGCAGCCGATTTCATGGCCGCGCTCTGCAAGTTCAGCAATACCCGCTTCACTGATCAATTTCCGTCCAGGTTCAGATATGCCCGTCAACTGACCCGCAATATAGAAGGTGCCACGCAACCCGTATTTTTCCAGAATGGTTGCGCCATTATACAGTGCACTGTCCGGCACATCATCAAAACTGAAAGAAATAACCGGACGCTCGCCTGAGATATGCAGTGTCTTTGCTGCAAAACGGCGCATTAAATGCGCCTGTATGCGCCCCGTCCAGTGTTTGATCTTATGTTTCACAACTTCACCCAACCCCGCGTTCAAGGTACTTGCCCGACCATCTTCATACGATTATCCGGCAGCCTCGCATATCCGGCTTCTGATATCGGCGCTGCCATCGCTTGCAGGCACAAACCGAAGATTGCCATCATAAAGCTAAACCAGAACAAACCACCGGTCTCGAAAAACGCACTCTCCATTGCACTGGTAAACAAACCAAAAAGCCAGATACGTGTATAAAGCCGAACAAGCGGCGAGTATAAATTACGTTTTGTTATGCGTCCGATATAAATCAGCGGCAAAATGATCACCCAGATCACAATCAGAATAAACCCGCCGATCCCCAAATTGATTAACGCATCAATCCAGCCATTGTGTCCGTTAAACGCTGTGGGTGACCAGTTCTCAACGGTATCATTATCGAACCGCTGAACAAGGTCAGAGCAGCCAGCTGATTGAGCAGACTTGAGCCGCGATCGACCCCATCAACTGTCACTGCCACATAGGGATCAACAGTAACCCACAGATAGAGAAACTGCCCCATGAACAATACTATACCCTGTACATTCATTGTCTGAGCTGAAACAGCCGAGCTGTCTACACGCATAGATCAAGTTTCTTTCAGGCTTGGCACGTCAGATACACCTAATTTACACAGTGCGGCGTTGTCCGCGCATGGCACCGACGAA
Source organism: Bacillus subtilis (assembly GCA_021733665.1). Classification (GTDB taxonomy): domain Bacteria; phylum Pseudomonadota; class Alphaproteobacteria; order Rhizobiales; family Rhizobiaceae; genus Pseudochrobactrum. The sequence goes on along the minus strand of JAHREI010000001.1, from coordinate 855,109 downwards.
ACCAAATAACAAAGCCAGTCCGCCCCCCATACCGCCGCCAACAATAGCACCGGCAATCGTAAGCAAACCTGTCCCTGGAGGCCACGAACGGCTCTTTGGTGGTAACGCGGTCGAGACAATGCGGATATTTGTCGTGTCAATCTGCTGACGCTGCGCAATTTCCTGAGCGCGTGTCAGATATGTCTGGTACAACGTGGTTTTAGCCAGACGATCTCGTTCCAAATCATTCAGCATCACCTGCGCGTCCGTATCAAGAGACACAGCGGAGCGTGCGGTTTCTGTTTGCCTGCGCAAAGTTTCAACAACTGAGTTAGCCTGCTCAAGATCAAGCTTCGCAGCCCGCAGAATTCGTGAGGTCTCCTGCGAAATTTGTGCCTGCAACCCAGAAAGTTGAGATTGCGCACTCACGAGTTCAGGATAACGCGGACCATAAGTCATCGCCATCGCGTCTACACGCTGCTTCAAGGTGGCATATTGTGTACGTAAAGCAGTCAGCGTCGATGACTGTAATGTGCTGGACGGATCCAGTGCCTGATTTTTTGCACTAGTCAATTCATCATAACGTGACTTCGCTTCCGCCTGACGGCTCAAAGCGCCGACAAGCTGTGTATTCGTCTCAGTCAAAGACTGTGCACTGACCAACCCGCCGGCATTGCCGGTTTGCAGACCTTGCGCATTACGAAACTGAGCGACCTTCATTTCTGCCTCAGTGGCGGCCTGCTTCAGCTCATTCAAAGGTTCAGTTAAAGCACGGGCTGCACGGGCTGCGCCATCCTGTTCATTTTGAGCTACTTCCTCCTGAAAAGCTTTCGCCGTCGCATTCGCGAGCAAAACCGCTTTCTCCGGGCTCCTTGCCCAGACGGACAAATTAATCAGATAAGAACGTTCAGGGCGGCGGGCATCAATACGGGAAGACAATTCACGCAAAGCAGAGATATTTTTGGCCTTCGCAGGATCCATGCCATCAGCATCTTTTTTGACACTACCCAGGACACTGGAAAGCAGCCCTGTTTCTGTGCCGTTAAACTCCGGATCATCCTGCAATCTCATCTCATCGACCACACGCTGCAGTACATTACCTGACGTCAAAACCCGTAATTTACTTTCAATATCCATCAGCTGGCTTTCAGCCTGCATACTGGTGGCATACACATCGTTTGGCACAAGTTGTAAATTGGAAGGAGATACCAGAATATCTGTACCGGCAGTAAAACGCGGTTTGGCAGTTTTGCCAAATGCAATACCGGCAGCTGCACCAAGCGCTGCCATCAACAAAATCAAAAGCCAATATCGCCACAACCAATTGATAATATCTAAAAAACTGATCGACGAAAAAACCCATCCCTGCTGATGAGAAACAGGCGAAACGGTTTCATAAGATACCGCAGAAACTGTCGTCTGCATCTCTGTCTGTTTTTGCCCAAGTTTCTCCTCCCCGCACGTTGCAACAGGCGCGGTTTTGGCTTTTTGAGCTAATTCTTGCAGAGTATACATCAGACATCTCTACTATTTTGATCAAAATTCATTTTCGGGCATGACAACCCGATCTTGTGTATTCACTAACAGAAACATTAAAAAAAAAGATTAACGAAACATGCGAGACAGCGCTTAACTATTGAAAAGTATGAAAAACAGTACATTAAACATTACTCAATTTAACTAAATAAACAGCGGTATATTCCTGAACTCAAGTTTTAAAGCAGGCAGTTAAAACGTTGACACAACACGCCTTGATAAAAGATCGGTTCCCACTCCGCTTCATTCCATAACCCCATAAGCCGTGCTTACTGCTTATGGTAATAGTCGTTTCTTTTTACGCCAAAATACTTTACAGACACAGCATCAAAGGAAACAAAAAATGAGTGACACGGAGTTGCCGGACAACCGTCTGTCTGCGCGTATCAGGCGCTACCTGCCATCGCTCCTCTCCTATATGGCCTCAAGTGGCAGTCTGATCATGGCGAGCGTCGCTCAGCTGGTGACTTTTGCTATCCTTGCCCGTTTTCTTGGTGCTTCCGAATTTGGTATGTTCATCACCATTATGGCCATTACCAGTATTGCCGTGCATCTTTGCGGTATGGGCGGTGCGGAATGTCTTTTGCGCCGTGTTGCCCAGAATAAAACAATTTATCCGGCAATGCTTGGCCATAATCTGATCCTGATCAGCATCAGCGGCAGTTTACTTGTTGCAGCCGGTATGCTCATACTGCCCTATTGGGTCAGCTTTTCCAGTGACCCGCTCACAGATCAGGCCAGCCTGCTCTTGTTTCTTATCACCAATATTATTTTGTTACGTCTCATCCTGCTGGTCGAGGCGGTTTATATCGGACACAGTAATTTCAAGGCCGCCAATCTCTCCGTGGTCGGTTTTGCTTTTGCCCGCACGCTCGCTGCCATTCTGGCCTGCATCGCTTTTGGTGTCGATACAATCAGTGGCTGGGCGTGGTGGCAATTTTTGTGTCATCTTTTTGTTGCTGCAGTGTATTGGCTCTGGCTGATGCGTCTCGGCAAGCCCAAATTCCGTCTGGTGCGTGAAGAGATCAAACTCGGACTTTTCTTTGCCACACCGTTTATTTTCCGCGCATTCCGACAAAACATCGACTTGCTGTTACTCGGCCTTCTTCTTTCACCGGCAGTCATCGGCAGCTACGGTGTTGCGCGCCGCATTGTCGACAGCAGCTATCTGAACATCGATGCCATGAACCGGCTGCTCTATCCGCGGCTGGCTAAATTGAGCGCTAATGGCATTGATAAAGCATGGCCGCTCGCGCAAAAATCGCTGATGATTGCTGTCAGCATTGCAGTTTTTACTGCCGTGGTTATCTATTGCCTGGCGCCTTATCTGTCCCTAATATTCGGTGATGAATACCAATCCATGGTCTATTTCACACAGGTCCTATGCTGGGTCATCATCCCCTTTTCACTCTGGTCAATCGGTGTGGAAGTCATGGGAGCGGCAGGCGAGCACGGCTATCGCGCTGCTATCCTAAATGCCGGAAATTTGCTGGGTACACCGGTACTGGCATTTGCCACATGGCTGATGCCGCCGACAGGCACATTTATCTCAATTTATCTGATTGAGTTTTCTATTGCAGCAAGCATCTGGTGGACATTGCTTTGGCTGATCCGGCGTCAGAAAGACAAAGCTCGCTAACAAGGGCTTGGCAATCAACAACTCACCGGGCAACCTGTGAATTTACCGGAATAAGCTTGCTTTCAATCTGTGCAGCCGGATCTATTCTTGGCGAGAAAAAGCCAAGCGGTAACGCAGCTGCGTGGAAAAACCAAGCCACGACTGAATACAGCCCTATCTGCATATTTTTATGCTTGATACCCATCAATACCACTGCGGCGATAATCCAGAGAATATCAATCGCAATGCCAAGTGCTAAACTCGGCGTGCAAACCAGCACCAGCAACATGGCCAGAACCCAGCCATAAACCATAAACCAAAGACGCAGTTCCGGCAATTCCCTGAACAAATTTTTGAAGTGCGGCTTACCAATCGCGGCACGCAATAACTCACCGGTGCCACGGATATATTTTGTGCGCCAGCGTCGGACAAGCAAACTATAGGCATTCACTTCATGACCGGTATGAAAAACAAACCGCCGGTCAAGCCGAAACAATGTCCAGCCTTTTGTTCGTAACCGAACACCCAGATCATATTCCTCATAGCTATGCAGATTACGGTCTGAAAAATAGCCAACTTCTTCAATTGCTTCACGGCGATAAAGGCCACCGCAATTGATGCGATCCACAACACCCACGCCTTTATAAGCCACTTTGATCTGGTCGCGGCGAACATATTCAAGACTATCATGATTTTGTTCGACCACATGCCCTGCAACACCAGCAATACGGGGATTTTCATTAAGAAACTGCAAAGCTGCACCAATGAAATCAGGTGCCAGTTCCATATCGCCGTCAATCAGACAAATATAAGGATAGCGGCTATATTGATATCCTAATTGCGGACCCAGCCCGCAGCTTGGTTTAGCGGGGGCTTCAATTTGCGCAATAATAACGGGATATTGTTTAGCGATCTCAACCGTACGATCTGTAGAACCGCTGTCCGCTAAAATTACTTCTCCCTGCCCATCAGGAAGAGCAGCAAGAGCACTCTCAATCGCTGCAGCAATCCGTCGTTCTTCATTCAATGCTTTAATAATGATTGAGACCGTCATCTGACATCCTGCCTGCCTGAGCACCCACTGTGTTAGGCGCATATAGGCACAAGACGCCTAAAATGCAATTAACGAGAACTATTCATCTGCTTGAAAAGCCAAATTTGAACTTTATAATATTCTTAGTTTACTTATGAAAACATCATTAAAAGCAATTATTTACCACATCAACGTGTTTCTATGACTCAATCTCTGGAAACCCTAATATTGGCTCTTACCATAGGATATTATTTACTCAATTCTGCCAGACTGTTCATAACACCTATACTCAGCCTGACGACTTCAAAATAAGACAGGATAAAGTGGCATGGCATTATTCAGTTCGATACAGCTTTCCCGTCAGGATACGGGCTTGAGCTTCATTGAGCCTGCCCTTACATCCGACAGCCCATTGAGAAAAACGCAGACAGATTCCCGCATTTCTTGCACAGTCAATTATGATATTCGTTGTTTTCATACTGTTGCAGATGTCTCCTCAGACTGGCCGGTTGCAAGCAAGGACGCGCCAAGCAAATTAGAGAGCGATACCACTCCGAATTATCATATTTTTCAGACCACAACTTTTCTGAAAACATGGGAGAACACCTACGCTCCTGCTTTGAAAGCAGAGTTATGCCTTATTGAAGTCCGGATGAAAAACAGCAGTCCGGTTGTTTTTTTGCCTTTTGCTGTTTTTCCCTGCAAACGGGCACGCATTCTGTCTTTTACAGATCAGGGCGTTGCCGATTATAATGCGCCTGTCTTGTTTGATTGCGGCATAGAGTGGAACCGGACTCAGGCTGAAAATTTATGGCAGCAAATCTTGGCAATTCTGCCGGCTTTTGATTTTGCAGAGCTCAGCAATATGCCGGAGAAAATTGGAAATCTGATCAACCCGCTCTTTTTACTGGCAAATACTGAAAATCAGGCGAACAGTCATGCCAATATTCTGACCCGTAGTTGGGACGAAATCCAGCAAAGTCTCGTCCGGCCCAAAGCGATCCGCCGCAAACTTCGCCATCTTCACGAATTAGGTAATTACGAATTTTCCATCGCTGAGACACCTCAGGAGCAACAGCATCTTCTGGAATTCATGCTTCACGAAAAACAGCAACGTTTTATCGAGACCCATGTACCGGGATTTGATCAATATCCGGAAAAAGCTCACTATTTCAACGATGCGACAAAAGCTTTTCAAGCCACCGATACATTGCATATTTCTGCGCTGAAACTCAATGGTGAACCCCTCGCCTGTATGTGGGGATTAATCAGCGGCCCGCATTATTACGGCATTATGATTGCGTCTAATTTGAAAAAATGGGCCAAATACTCCCCTGGCCATGTACTGCATTATTTACTGCTGCAGCACCTCAAAGATGAAGGCTATGACTGCCTCGACCTCGGCGTCGGTGATGAGGAGTGGAAGGTGCAAAATTGCGATCTTGTTATTCCACTCAGATGCATAACGGTAACACCGACAATGCGCGGCAAATTATATCTATACCAGAAGATAGCGATCACATATCTGCGCTCCACATCCTTCTGGCAAGCACTGCGCCCACTAAAGTGGCGTGTCCTTCGGACATTACAGCGTTAACAGGCGCCTCAATGACCTCTCCATTCTTATGAACCGGCAAACACCACAGTAAAAACTGAGCCCTTACCAAGTTGCGAGCGAACAGTCAGCCGTCCGCGATGACGGGTCAAAATATGCTTTACGATAGCCAAACCAAGACCTGTCCCCTTATGTGTACGACTGCTATCCACGTCGACACGATAAAAGCGCTCCGTCAAACGTGGCAAGTGTTCTGCCGGAATGCCGGGCCCAAAATCTTCGACACTCACAGAGAACCCACGCAAACCATCCGACGGGCTATTTTCCGCTCCCTGTTCATCAATCATAACCACCACACGTTTACCTGCCTGCCCGTATTTACAGGCATTCTCGATCAGGTTCTGAAAAACCTGAATGAGTTCATCCTTATCCCCAGACAGCCATACCGGATGATCGGGCTTGACCCAGTCAATCGTCACCCCGACACCGGAAGCCATTGGCGCTAATGTCTCTACGACATGGCTTAGTATCTGCCCGACATCAATGCGATCTTTGAGTGGTATTGCGGCTTTCATTTCCAAGCGAGAGAGAGACAGCAGATCATCAATCAGACGGGACATGCGATCTGCTTGTGTCTGCATAATATTCAAGAAACGATCCCGTGCTGCAGGATCATCCCGCGCGGGACCTTGCAGAGTTTCAATAAAACCACGCAGTGAAGCCAAAGGTGTACGCAACTCATGACTGGCATTGGCGATAAAGTCTGAGCGCATACGGTCGATCCGGCGCAATTCCGTCTGATCACGGAAAATCAGGATGAAACAGTCGGCTTCACCTTTGGCTGTTTCAAAAGTCATAACAGAAGCACGATACCAGCGCTCCAGCGGCAGACGTTCAAGATAATCCGTTGAACGCGCCTGACCATCAGCACTAATTCCCTGAATTAACGCGTGCATTTCCGGTGAACGAAAACATAAATAAAGCGAGGTATCGCGTGCCAGAGGCGGAAACGCTTCGCGCGCAGCGTAGTTGATATAAAGAATAGTGCCATCCGCATCAAACAACACCAGCGGGTCAGGCAAAAAATCAGCCAGTATTTCGCCGGAAAGGCGTGAGAGCGGTCCTTCACCCTTACCTGTTCTGGCTACCTCTGTGACCGGTTTAGGTGCAGAAAAAGCGGTCAAAAGGACAGCCAGAATAAACAGCAATACACAGGCTATAGCGGCCCATAGCACAGAAACACTCCAGGAATGCAGCAGCAAAAAAAGCGGCAGTAATACGATCAAAGCAGGCAGAGCCTTACGGGTTGAATACAACCAGCTCGACATATTCCGTTCCGGATCGTTCACCATCTCTGTCTCCGCAGCCACTGCAACAGAAACATCATTTTTCTGACTGTGATCAGTTATCATATGTCTGTATGCCGCCTTTATATCCGTATTCATTCCCTCTTATTTCAACAGATACTTATGTAAGCATTGTGAAGGCAACTGAATACAAAGGCATAATATCTGCCTCTGCGATTATATCATATGCCAATACGGGAAAACATCTTCCGTTCAAATAAGATGATCGGACTATTTATGATTTATATTACAAATTTGTGACAAACGGTTTCGTTGCAGATGACTTCTTATGCCTGTGAACAGGTAATCCGTACAATGGCGTAGATAGATTTGCCGCCTCGTCCCCCTCATCTCCAACTCGGGCTGGAAAATGCGGCGTCTTTTCCCAGTGATGCGGCGCTGTAAACATCTGAAAAAAAGCACGCCATGCGGCGATCGATAATAATATCCAATAGAATGGTACGCCCCAGAAATAAGAATAACGACGACGTTCCTCAAAGCGCAGCGTCTTGTTACATAGAAGATGAAAACTCAGATAGGCAGTCAGCAGATTTATTCCGTTGAATATCACTGCCGCCATTACAGTCTGATCATGATAACCGGCAATGCTTTGTACAATTCCCCACCCCAGGCTTATCAGCATAAGAGGATGCAACAAAGCCGACAGTAATAAGCCCGTTGTATAAAGCAGATAGAGCGTAAAACGCCCGATCCCTAACTGACGACAAGTTTGCACCGGTGAGCGCATATGCACCAGCCATGTCTGCATCCAGCCTTTGAACCAACGTGTTCTTTGCGTTTTCCAGTCCTTATAATTTTCCGGCGCGTCTTCAGTCGTTGGTCTGTTGATCACATCCACAGAATAACCAAAACGTGCTAAGCGCATGCCTAAATCTGCATCTTCCGTCACATTATAACTGTCCCAGCCACCGACCTCCTGCAAAACTTTTCGCTTCAGGTGATTTGATGTCCCGCCCAAAGGCATAACGGCCCCTCTCCGGCTTAGCCATGGCAGCAACCCACGAAACAACCCCGCATATTCGAATGAAAAATAACGTGTCAGGTAATTATGTTTGAAATTACTGATCACCAGCGGAGCTTGCAGACATGCCAGCTTCTCATCTCCGCGCCGGAATGACTGCCAAGCTTCCAGCAGCTGATCGCGATGCGGCCTGTCTTCTGCATCATAGACAACGACAAATTCACCACGGGCAAATTGCAACGCATAATTCAAAGCCTTGGGTTTAGTACGTGGCCCGATATCAGGCACCCGTAAAATTTCAAAATATGCAGGCAAATTACATTGTACTAAAGCTGATACCGTCTCAGTATCATCCGCTTCACAAATCAATTTAATATCAAGCTTTGTTGTCGGCCAGTTCAGACCATCCAGCGCAAAAACGAGCTGGTCAACGACATTTGCCTCCTTATAAAGTGGCACCAACACTGTATAAACTGGCAGACTATAGGCTCTGTAAGTGGATAATGGTCGTATGTGCAACGGGCGGGCGTTCCATGCAGCCAACAAGCGTATGATCACACAAGCAAAAAAGAACAATGTCATTCCCCAATAGAGCAATGACAAGTAACCGCCGCCATTAACAAGAAACAACCACATCAACCCAAGCAGAAGCGCACCCAAACTAAAGCCCTGCCAGCCATTCATCACGAAGCGGGCAGATAAATGCGACGGCGTCATCCTCTGCGCACGTCCGGCAGCAGCTTTGCCGTAACGGTCATGAAGCAATGTGATCAACACAGTTGGCGGACATAAACGCAAACGTGCCTGCATCTCCGGATATTCCCGCAAATAATGCTTCAGCATCGCTAGTTCTTTGAGATCGGGCGCCATATAAAGCAAACTCTGGCCATGACGCCCCGCAACCAACACATGACGAATATTACTCAGACGAGCAACACCATCAAAGGGACGCAGCAAAACATCGCTTACAATTGGCGTATCATCGTAAATCAGCCCTGTCTCTTCCGCCCAAAGCCGGTAAAGGGCGCTTTCCGAAATAGCCCCCCGATGCACAAGTTCATCATTAAATGATGTATTATGGCGCGCAGCACCTGCAAAGGCTGCAATAATCTCTCCCTTGCCAAGCCCTGCCTCCACCAGACGCACAGAGAATGCGGCACATAGCCCAATAAAGCTCTGCGAAATAAATAAATGCATCGTCATTTCACCACCAAGAAATAACAAAGATAAATTTCACTAAATTCTACATTACAAAAATTTATGCATTCAAAATAAACGCATTTTTGACAATAACGTCCATCACACAAAAATAACAACTGTAAAAAATATCTTATCCAAAATTTCAAATCCAATTAATATTTAAATTTTTAATACTTTAAAGGAAAATATAATAAATAAATACAGCCCCCTTCCATGCGCGTCAGATTGTTTTATACTCTGCATATTTCATAAGATAATCAGACGAGATATTGGATACTCATGCGCAATTCATCCGTCCGCACCTCATTTCGTCAAATGCTAAAATCTGCATCAACAACAATCGTTGCAGGCATGTTTTTGCTGGCAAGCGGCATGGCTTCAGCCCAGAGCGCCTCTCCTTACCTTGCAGGTGATGATCAGAAACCGGCAAAGCCGGATATTTCACAAAGAAGCCAGATCCGCTTTCTGACTGGTACGGATTTTGCACCGTTTAATAGTCTCACACCACAAGGGCGTCTCAGCGGTTATAATATTGATCTGATCCGCGCCATTTGTCAGGAATTATCAATGACCAGCCGCTGCCAGATCGAAGCGCGACCATGGGATGAATTGCTGCCTGCACTGCGCAACAATGAAACAGATGCACTGGTTGCCGGACTGATGCCGGATCGGGAAAAGCGCGCCAGTCTGAGCTTTACCCGTGCTTATTTCAGTTTACCCGCCCGCTTTGTCGCCGTTAAAACGGAGCAGAGCAGCCTCGCTTCATTCTCTCCGGATGGCAAAAATGTCGGCGTCCTTGCAAATACCGCTCATGAAGCCCTGTTAAAAACCTATTTCCCGAAAGCCAAAATCATACCTTATAGCAACAGCGAGTTGCTCTATAAGGGACTGCAGGACGGTAAAGTTCAGCTGATTTTCGGAGATGCGATGAGCCTGTCGCTCCGCATGAACCCTGCCAGCGCTTCAGGTAATTCTAACGGCACATGTTGCCACTTTGTTGGCGGTGCTTATCCGGCACCGGAATTTTTAGGACAAGGCATGGCAATCGCCTTGCGCAAACAGGATGCGGATTTGCACCTTGCCTTCAACAACGCCCTTACTGCATTGGAGCGCAAAGGCGTGCTTGATGATTTATATCTGCGCTATTTTCCGGTCGGATTTTACTAACACAGATTTTATTTAAACGGGCGCGTCTATCACCAGACGCGCCCGATAAAGCATCAAAGTTTACGGAAACGTACACGGGCACTGCGCTCAATCGCAGCAACACTCAATTCGTCCAAATTCCACAGATCACGCATCAATTGTAAAAACTCCAGCTCTTCCTGCTCAACATGCAGATCAGCTGCGGCCACCTCAACTGCAAGCGCATAGGCTGTCTCATAGAGTTTTTCCGGCAAGGCCTGATGTGCAATATCCAAAATACGATCCAGACCATCATCTTTGGTCAGCAATTCATAGCAACGTTCTGCAATTTCCGGCACAGTATCCACGTCAAATCCGGTAAAGACCGGCAGACGGCGCACCAGATTGCCGATAGAGGACAATTCTGCATCTGTCATCCGCGTATCCGCAGCTGAAACCGTTACCATAATATAGATCAGCGCATCCTGCGGCGTGATTTTCATTTCTAAGAACTCCTGCATGGTCTGAAATATAAGATTGAGACTATTCTATAGCGCTTAACAAGTGTTCAATTGTGTTTAAGCCTATGGATAATACCCGCAACCCCCATCATTTTTGTATTATGCTGCTGCGATTTCGAAGAAAGAGCATCATATCCCCCAGCAGCTGCAAAGAAAGCGTTGCGCCGCATTGACGAAACCCGCATCTCACCATAGACCTGTCTATCCGTATCGGTAAAAAGTGCGGATATTTCAATTAACACCTCCTATCAGGAAAGATATTATGACAACCGACCGCTCAAACCACATCGACCTTGCGCCCGACCTGATTGCGGCAGCAGCACAGGCGAAAGCGTGGCCCTTTGAAGAGGCGCGGAAAATCATAAAACGGTACGAGAAAACCGGCTTTCCCGAAGTCGTGATTTTCGAAACCGGCTATGGCCCGTCCGGCCTGCCGCATATCGGCACTTTCGGTGAAGTTGCACGCACATCCATGGTACGTCATGCATTCCGCGTACTGACAGAAGACAAAGTCAAAACCAAGCTCATCTGTTTCTCGGATGATCTCGATGGTATGCGTAAAATTCCGGACAATGTGCCGGATCGTGCAGCCCTTGAGCCATCACTCCAGCTACCATTGTCAGCGGTGCCTAACCCGTTTGGCGGTGACTTCAAGAGCTTTGCCGATCACAACAACACGATGCTGTGCCGCTTCCTCGACACTTTCGGCTTTGATTATGAATTTGCCAGTGCGACCGACTATTACAAGTCCGGCCGTTTTGACGAAGTGCTGTTGCGTGCTGTAGAGCGTTACGACGACATCATGACCGTCATGCTGCCGACACTGGGTGAAGAGCGCCGCGCCACTTACAGCCCGTTCCTGCCAATCTCCCCGTCCACCGGTCGTGTCCTTTACGTACCAATGAAGAAGGTTGACGCGAAAGCCGGCACCATCACTTTCGACGATGAAAACGGCGTGGAAACCACTCTGCCGGTCACCGGCGGCAATGTGAAGCTGCAGTGGAAGCCGGATTTCGGTATGCGCTGGGCAGCCCTTGGCGTTGACTTTGAAATGTTTGGTAAAGACCACCAGACCAACCAGTCGATCTATGACAAAATTTGTGAAATTCTTGGCGGTCGCGCGCCAGAACATTTCGTTTATGAGCTGTTCCTCGACGATCTCGGTCAGAAGATTTCCAAGTCAAAAGGCAATGGCATCAGCATCGACGAATGGCTGACCTATGCACCGACCGAAAGTCTCGGCCTCTATATGTTCCAGAAGCCGAGAACAGCGAAAAAGCTGTATTTCGACGTGATCCCAAAAGCTGTGGATGAATATTTCACCTATCTGGCAGCCTATGAAAAGCAGGATTGGGCAGCACGCCTGAACAATCCGGTCTGGCATCAGCATTACGGCAATCCGCCGAAGGTTGACCTGCCGGTGCCGTTTGCCATGCTGCTGAACCTTGTCAGTGCATCCAATGCGGAAAATGCCAGCACCCTGTGGGGCTTCATTTCCCGCTATGCACCGGGTGCGTCTCCGGCAACCCATCCGGAGCTCAATGCTCTGGTGGAATATGCCATCCGTTACTTCAATGATTTCGTGAAGCCGAGCAAGAAATTCCGTGCGCCGGATGAAGTGGAACAGCAGGCTCTGCGTGATCTGGATGGAGCACTAGCTGCTCTCGATAAGGCTGCTGACGGCACCACAATCCAGAATGCTATTCTGGATGTTGCACGCGTTATCGAACGCTATCAGGATCACAATAAGAAGAGCCCTGACGGCGGCCCTGGCGTTTCCGTCTCGTTCTTCCAGATGCTCTATGAAGTGCTGATCGGACAGGAACGCGGCCCGCGTTTCGGCTCATTTGTGGCGCTTTACGGCATTGATGAAACACGCGGCCTGATTGCGGAAGCACTCAAGCGCGCCTGAGGCTTCAAATTAAAAGAAAAAGCCGCGTTTCTCAGAAACGCGGCTTTTTTGTATTTACTGCTGGGGTGCCGGTGGAAACGGCAAATCCGGTGCGGCCGGTTGTACAGGCACCGCTTCTTCAGGTGCCGCATTATCTTGCGGGAACAGTGGTGTCATTGTTTCCGGCGCAGCACCGGAAGGCTCAGGCATTGCAGTTACAGGTTTGCGACCAAAAACACCGAGCAGCATTTTCTCAGCCTGTGTCTGACTATCAGCATATTGACCGCCAAACGTCGCTCTCGCCCAGCCATTTTCAACAAGCCAGCGGGCAACGTCAGTTCCGGCCAAGGTACAGCTGGTACGGATCAGTTCCTCTTGCGGATCAGTGCCTTGCAGATCACAACTGATCGCACGCCCGCGCAACCATGAGCGAAATGCAGTGCGTGCCTGCATACCACATTGCCAGACATCGCCGTTAATATCGGCACAAGAGGCATCCGGCTCAACAATATCAATACCGTTCAGCTCAATCGTGCGGTTGCCGACAGCAAGCCTGCCAGCAGCCAAAGCCACAGGACGGTAAAACAAACCGCCTTCTGCGGCCTTATCCTCAGGGGCGGGCGCGGGTTCAGGCTTTTCCTGCACCGGCGTTGCCAGACCTAACTCACTCAATGGCGGGCGTGGTTCCACACGCTCCAATGGCTGATCCTGCAAGGCACCTGATGCATCCGGCAAAGGATTATCCGTGTTAGACTCTTCATTCGCGAGTGTGCCGGACGGCAATCGTTCCGGTAGCATATCTTCCGGCAGATCAAAATTCTCAACAACAATGGCTGTATCGCCATTACCGGCATCATGATCAAGTGCGCCATAAAATGGTGCGACATAGGCAGCGAACAGGGTTGCTCCAACACCAAAGGCGAGGATCGGCGGCAAAATTGTACGAAGGGTCGCCGGTTTACGCATACTTACTCCTGTTTATCGTCCTGCTTTATGTGCTGCGCGTTATAGAACACCTTCAGTTATAGCATTTCCAGCAAAAGTGCGAAGCGCCTCCGCAGGAAAATCAGTTCACCGGACTGATTTTTTCCTGCTGCGATGCGTCGGATAATGCGTAAAAACAAACAGTTACAGCGGTTCCAACGATTCAGTCTTAACTGGAACCGCTGTAATAGTGAAACGTTGAAACCATTCTATGTTTTTTGCGCAATTTAGTCCGGTAACTGCTTCACATTTTTGGGAGTGCGCTCAGAGGTTTGTTCACCGCCCAGCAATTGTGCAAATGTCATAACATCGATCTCTGTTACCTCAAGAATTTTTGCCAGAGACTCCGTGGATGGCCAGCGTGGTCTGCCATCTGCGGAAAAGCGTTTGGATTTATTAAATGTCGTCGGGTCAAGACCGGCACGGCGTGCCAGACCAGATGGCGTCAGTTGCGCCCGTTTTGCCACCATATCAATGGCTGACCAGAGTTCTTCATGGGTAAACATCAGCCCATCCCAAGGAATAAAATCCTTACCTTCGTAGCCTTTCCCTATATCAGAATATCAATAAAAACGAAAATGGCGCGGATATGTCCGCGCCATTATATGACTGTTGATAAAAATGAATGATCAGGCAGCCTTATCAGCAGGCTTATACGGATTGAAACGCTGATAGAAAGTTTCACCGCTGTCAGCCATATCTGTCAGCAGTTTCGGTGCCTTGAATTGCGCACCGTAATCCTTCTGCAGCTTCTTCGCCAGTTTGACAAAAGCTTTCGCGCCCATGCCGTCAATATAAGACAAAGTACCGCCGGTATAAGGCGCAAAGCCGAAGGCCAGAATGGAGCCGACATCGGCCTCACGCGGATCGGTGACAATGCCTTCCTCCATCACGCGTGCCGCTTCCAGTGCAATAGTAACAAGGAAGCGCTGTTTAAGCACTTCCACATCAATCTTGTCCGGATCCTGCTGCGGATAAAGGGTTTTAAGCTCAGGCCACAGATGTTTCTTGGCAGGCCGCGCCGGATAATCATAGAAGCCTTTGCCGTTCTTGCGGCCAAGACGGTCATATTTATCCACCAGCGTATTGACCAGTTCGACATGACGCGGATCAACGGCCTTGTCACCCAGATCAGCCAGCGTGGCTTTGAGGATTTTCTGCGATAAATCAATCGCCGTCTCGTCATTGAGAGCCAGCGGCCCGACCGGCATACCGGCCATTTTGGCAGCATTTTCGATCATTGCAGGCGGCACACCTTCCACCAGCATATTATAGGCTTCAGACATATAGCGCAGCACACAGCGATTGACGTAGAAACCGCGTGTATCATTGACGACAATCGGCGTTTTCTTGATCGCACGCACATAATCCAACGCGGTTGCCAGCGCTTTTTCACCGGTTTTCTTACCCATGATCACTTCCACCAGCATCATCTTGTCAACCGGTGAGAAGAAATGGATGCCGATAAAGTTTTTCGGACGCTGCGAGACCTTGGCAAGACCGGTAATCGGCAGCGTTGAGGTATTGGAAGCAAAGACTGCATTTTGCCCCAGCACGGCCTCCGCCTGTTCGGTCGCAGCCTGTTTTACACCGCGATCTTCGAATACGGCTTCGATCACCATATCCGCACCGTCAAGCGCTGCATAATCGGCAGAAGGTGTAATCAGCGCCAGCAGCTTGTCTTTGTCCTCAGCCGTCATCCGGCCTTTCTGCATTTCCTTGGCAATCAGATCAGCAGAATGGGCTTTGCCTTTTTCTGCCGCTTCCAGATTGCGGTCGATCAGCACCACCGGAATACCGGCTTTGGCTGTGACATAGGCAATCCCCGCGCCCATGAAACCGGCACCGATTACGCCGATTTTCTTGAACTTGGTTGGTTTGATGCCTTCTGGGCGGCGTGCGCCTTTGTTCAACTCCTGCAAGGACACGAACAATGAGCGGATCATCGACTGCGCTTCAGTGGTCTGCAGAATATGCGTGAAATAGCGCTGTTCAATCTTCAGACCGGTGTCAAACGGCACCAGCAGACCTTCATAAACGCATTTGAGAATGGTCAGTGCTGCAGGATAATTGCCGGAAGTTTCGCGGCGCAGAATAGCCGTTGCCGCAGGCCAGAGATTGGCACCGGCTGCGGAATAAATCGCACCACCCGGCAGCTTAAAGCCCTTCTCATCCCAAGGCTGCACCGGCTTCAAACCGTTGCGGATCATCTTTTTAGCCGTTTCAACCAGCTTCTTCGCTGGTACCACTTCATGCACCAGCCCCATGCCTTTGGCGCGGGCAGCGGTCAGACTCGAGCCGGTGGTCATCATCTGCAGCGCATCTTGGCTGTTAACCAGACGCGGCACACGCTGCGTACCACCGGCACCCGGAAACAGACCGACCTTGACTTCCGGCAGCGCCAGTTTCACGCCTTCCGCATCGGAAACCACACGGCCATGACAAGCCAGCGACAGTTCCAGCGCACCGCCCATGCAGGTACCGTTGATCGCAGATACCCAAGGTTTGCCGCAGGTTTCCAGCTTACGATACAGGCCGGTCATACGTCCGACATTGTCAAACAGGTTCTGGACAGCTTTGTCAGCATCCTGTTTCTGCTCTTCTTTGAAACGCGCCAGCATTTCCTGCATCATGGTGAGGTCGGCACCACCGGAGAATGTATCCTTACCCGATGTGATCACCGCGCCTTTAATCGTGCCATCTGCCACAACCTGATCAATGACCTTATCGAGCTCTGTCAGTACTTCTTCGGTCAGCACATTCATGCTTTTGTCAGGCATATTCCATGTGACAACTGCAATACCGTCTGCGCCGGTTTCAACTTTGAAATTCTTGTAATTTGTCATTGGACTACCCTCCCTCACACACGCTCAATGATGGTTGCCGTGCCCATACCCGCACCGATACACAGGGTAACCAGTGCTGTATTGAGATCACGCCGCTCCAGTTCATCAAGCACAGTGCCGAGGATCATCGCACCGGTTGCACCCAGAGGGTGCCCCATAGCAATCGCACCGCCATTCACATTGATCTTGCTATGCGGAATATTAAAGGCCTGCATGTAACGCAGTACCACTGCCGCGAAAGCTTCATTCAGCTCGAACAGATCAATATCCGAGAGCTTCATCTTGGCGCGATCCAGCAGTTTCTCTGTCACATCAACAGGGCCTGTCAGCATCAATGCCGGATCGGAACCGATATTGGTGAAAGCGCGGATACGGGCGCGCGGTTTGATATCCAGCATCTTACCCGCACGTTTGGAACCAACCAGCACACCTGCCGCACCATCGACAATCCCTGAGGAGTTACCCGCATGGTGAACGTGATTGATAGTCTCAACTTCCGGATGCGCCTGAATACCGACAGCATTAAAGCCGCCCATTTCCCCCGGCATCACAAAAGACGGATTAAGGCCGGACAAAGCTGCAAGATCAGTGGTCGGGCGCATATGCTCGTCGTGATCAAGAATGGTCAGACCATTGACATCTTTCACCGGAATGACAGAGTTTTTGAAGTAACCCTTTTTCCAGCTCTCGCCTGCACGGCGCTGGCTTTCCACCGCGTAAGAATCCACATCCTCACGGGAGAAGCCATATTTGGTGGCAATCAGATCGGCAGAAACACCCTGCGGCATGAACCATCCCGGGAAGCCGACCGACGGATCCATATACCAAGCGCCGCCTGACATTCCCATACCGACACGGGACATGCTTTCTACGCCACCGGCAATCACCAGTTCGTCTGTACCACCTGCAATTTTAGCGGCAGCGAGATTAACCGCATCAAGACCGGAAGCGCAGAAACGCGAAATCTGCATGCCCGGTGCTTTGAAGTCATATCCGGCTTCAAAGGCCGCTGATCGCGGAATAACCGCACCGGCTTCACCGACCGGATCGACACAGCCGAAAATAATATCGTCTACTTTTGCAGTATCAATGCCGTTGCGATCACGCAAAGCTTCCAGCACTTTAGCACCAAGGCGCACGGCAGGCACTTCATGCAAACTGCCATCCTTTTTACCGCGTCCGCGCGGTGTGCGTACATGATCATAAATAAAAGCGTCTGTCATAGTTCAATTAACTCCCAAATCTTTATAAGCCTTCAAAGCGCGCTGTTGAGCGGTTCTTAGAAGGCATCTTCCGGCAGTGTCATCAGTGTGTCGGCGCCCGTCTGAATGCGCGCTAAGCGCAACTGCGTTTCCGGCATAATACGCTCCATATAGAAACGGGCTGTGACGAGCTTCGTTTCATAATAGGCCTTGTCACCATCACCGGCATTCAGCTTCGCCTGTGCGGCCTTGACCATTTTCGCCCACATATAGCCGAAAGCGACCAGACCAAAGAGATGCATGTAATCTGTCGAGGCAGCGCCCGCATTATCCGGCTTAGCCATGGCATTCTGCATCAGCCACATGGATGCAGTTTGCAGGTCATTCAGGCCTTTTTTCAGATGTTTAGTGTAGAAGGACACTGCTTCATCAGCACGGTTTTCTTCACAAAAATCGCCGATTTCCTTGAAATAGGCCATCAAGGCACGACCGCCATTGGCAGGCAGCTTGCGCCCCACCAGATCCAGTGCCTGAATACCGTTGGCACCTTCATAGATCATGGTAATACGGGCATCGCGCACATATTGGCTCATGCCGTTTTCTTCAATATAGCCATGACCGCCAAAGACCTGCTGCGCCATGACCGCATGGTCAAAGCCCTTATCGGTCAGCACACCTTTCAGCACCGGCGTCAACAGGCCGACATGATCATCGGCTAATTCGCGGGTAGCTTCATCACTGCTATAATGCGCAATATCAGACTGCAAAGCAGTGGACAGCAACAGCGCACGGCCAGCTTCATTAAAAGCGCGAATGGTCATTAATGTGCGGCGGATATCCGGATGTACGATGATCGGATCAGCCTTTTTATCCGGATAGGCGGCACCGGTCAGCGCCCGTCCCTGTAAACGCTCACGGGCATAGTCAGCTGCGTTCTGATAGGCTGTTTCAGCAATCGACAGTCCCTGCAATGCCACGCCGAGACGCGCTTCGTTCATCATGGTGAACATGGCACGCAGGCCTTTATTCTCACCACCAATCAGGAAACCGGTTGCCTCATCATAATTCATCACACAGGTTGAGTTGCCGTGGATACCCATCTTTTCTTCAATCGAACCGCAGGTCACGCCATTGCGTGTGCCCACCTCACCATTGGCATCAAGATTGAATTTCGGCACAATAAACAGCGAAATGCCTTTATTACCTTCCGGTGCGCCTTCAATACGCGCTAGCACCAGATGGATAATATTATCGGTCATGCCGTGTTCACCGGCAGAGATGAAAATCTTCGAGCCGGAAACTTTGTAGGAGCCATCCGCCTGCGGCACAGCCTTGGTACGCAGCAAACCTAAATCCGTACCACAATGCGGCTCGGTAAGGTTCATGGTGCCGGACCAGCGCCCTTCAATCATCTTCGGCAGATAAGTCTGTTTTTGCTCGTCAGTACCATGGGTGATAATCGCGGCAATCGCGCCCTGTGTCAGCCCCGGATACATCATCAGTGCCATATTGGCGGATGACATATATTCACCCACAGCTGCATGAAGCAGATATGGAAGTCCCTGACCGCCAAATTTTTCCGGTGCGGCCAGCCCTACCCAGCCACCGGCACAATATTGATCATAGGCCTCTTTGAAACCCTGCGGCACCTTAACGGAAGCATCGGCCAAGCGCTCGCAACCCTCACGGTCACCGCTATAATTGACAGGGAACAGGGTCTGCTCGGCAAGCTTTGCGCCTTCCTGCAAAATAGCCTCAACAGTGTCGCTGCTCATTTCCGCATAGGACGGCAAATCATTGCGGCTCTGTACGCCCAAGACATCATTGAGAATAAATTGCGTATCCCGAACCGGCGCGCGATAGACTGGCATGCACTTCCTCCAAGTTTGACGACGGCAGAACAATGCTCTGCCGGTATCGGATGAAGGCGTCTGAAACATCAGGCGCACTTATCCGCATGTTGCCTCATTCAAACATTCAGAACACAGACTGAGCCGTATTCTGTGGTGCCATTCTCTTCTCTGTCATAAAAAGTCTGCTGCTGCTGACCATCCCCTCTCCGGCTGGCCGCACAGCTCCTGCTTATCAAAATACAGCCTATCACCTTATGTGGCTATATTATGCGTATTTCCGCAAGAACCGACCTTAATATGACACCTCAGATGAAAATCCGGCACCTTTATCATACAGCCTAGTAAATTTTGACGTTTGCGTAAACGTCAAAATCAATCAAAGCACCTAAATTTTACTGAAAAGTGTTTTGGGCTTGAGGAGTTAAAGATTTCACATCAAAAACCCCAGATTTACAGGCTCTCCTCACCCTTCGACAGGAAACGATTCCCAATCTGCAGTCATTTCATCGGTAAATATGCACAAATCACACAGGTAAAATGACAGCCGGGCTTTAAAAGCGATGTATTTATGCAACAACCGAATCCTTGAAATCGAAGGATATATTTGTCGATCACAACGAAAGCGTTTTTCTCGATCTCACTTTAATCAATGAGCGAATAATTTAACATTTTGATTTTCCTTCAATAATTTGATTTCAAAATGTTAAGTCGATTAAGATTCTGAAAAACAAAGATATTTCAGCAAATCCGCAAATAAAGATTAACCAATTCTAAACTTAGTTTTATAGTTGGTCATTAATTTTTATCACGCTATTGTCAGTTCAAGTTTCTAACTCATGGATTTCGAATATGAAAAAAATCGTAACTCTTCTCGCCATGACTGTTCTGTCCGGTCAGGCATTTGCCGCAGACGCAATCGTTTCTGCTCCGGAACCAGCACCGGTTGAATATTCAGCATTCAGCTGGACCGGTGGTTATCTTGGTGCGCATGCCGGTTACGGTTGGGCATCAATGGATGATGTCAACAATCCAGAAGCATCAAAAGTGAAACCAAAAGGTGGTTTTGGTGGCATTCAGGCTGGTTATAACTGGCAGTTTGACAACAATGTCGTTCTTGGTGCTGAAGCTGATGTCTCCTTCGGTAAGATCAAAAAATCTTGGGATGGCCGTGATACCAGCCAGTACAACTCTTACTACGGCGAAGATAAGATCGGTACGCACGGTACAGTTCGTGCACGTCTTGGTTATGCAGCAGATCGCTTCCTGCCATACGTAACCGGTGGTATCGCTTTTGCTGAAACCAAACATAGCCTCGGTTGCGACACAGCACGTGTATCAGCAACCAATGGCTGCGGCGGCAAAGCAGCAGGTGGAAAATTCGAGGATAGCGCCTCGAAGACCCGCGTTGGTTATGTTGTTGGTGCTGGCCTCGAATATGCAGTTACAGACAACTGGACTGTTAAAGCTGAATACCTGTACTCCAACTATGGTAAGAAAGGCGTAACCCTTTCCGACCCGTACAAAAATCAGTTCAACGAACGTCGTTTCAAAACTGACCTGAGCGAAGTTCGCATTGGTGTAAACTACAAGTTCTAATCGTCTGATCTGTTAAAGATCACGAATAAGATCTGAAAGCCCTACCTCTCACGAGGCAGGGCTTTTTTTCATTTGTTCAAGCCGTTTCAGTCACCGTTATTCTAAACACGATTACTCGAATACATCTTATTACAGAAGTACCATTCGTCAGTTTTGTAAGACTTACGCTGCCAAAACATCAGCGAAACTACTATCCATCCGATATAAAATTAATAATTAACTCTAACGTTAACCGCTTATTTACCACGTTTCGACAAAAGTGTGATTACGGCAAAATCTGTGTTTCGTGTGATTTCTCAATATCGCGAGGCAAAAAGTTTTGCTTCAGCGCCCGCATTCTTCGCAGGCGGAAAGCAAAACGAATGATCTGACCGGCCTCCACTCCCATGGGGCACAGTTTGAAGGTGAAAACGGCGATGAACAACCAGCGGTCTCCTCTCGATAATCTCAATCTGCGTCGTGAACGCCGTCCGCTTGCATCGCTTGATGAGTTGAACCGCACCTTGTCAGCGCTGGAAGATCACCTGCGTAAAAGACAAGAACCGGAAAACCACCAGCATTCCCGTTCAGAGCTTTCAGAGACCGCCACAGCCGATGCGTTAGAATTTCTGCGCCACGAAGCCCCGGTTCAACAGCAGCCACGCCAGCAGCACCCCGTCGCAGACGACCATCCGCATAAAGAGGCGCTGTCCGCTATTGCCGATGAACTGCAGCGCCTGCGTGCCCGCACTGAACTGAGGCACGCCGCTTCAATCAATGAAAAAATGCACATGGCTGATGCTCCGCGTCAGAACACAACAGCACGCGTTTCTGCTGCTGATCGTTTTATTGCCGGCACCAGCAATTTTACATCCAATACTCAGCAAAGCCCCAATACCGATGCAATTATGCGCCGGGATTTTGACGAGCTGAAGCGCACTGTTGAAACACTGGCGCGTGAAGAATCCCTGCGTCGCATGAGCCATCGTTGGGATGCGCTGGACGAGCGTTTTGACAATTTTGAACAACAGCAGTTTCAAAAACTAACGGCCTCCCAGCCTGTCAATATTGATCCGGCTCTGGAAACAATCAGCGCACGTCTTGATGACCTGCGTCATGCTGTTGAGCAACTTCCTGACAGCCACAGTCATTCTCTGCGCCAGCTGGATGAGCGTCTGGATGAAATCAGCCGCGCTATTCTCGCAAGCAGCTATAACCGTCAACCGGAACAGGATCATGCTGTTTTCAATGAGCTTGACCGCCGTTTTGCTGATCTGACCAACCATCTGGATGAACAATACCGCAACAATGCACACAAAACTGCACTGAACGATGACCGCTTCATTCAGGCGCTTGAAAGCCGTCTGGATCACATTACCCGTCAAGTTACAGAACAGACTGCTGCTTTGCAGGCTGTCCCGGTTGCTGCCCCTCAGGCTGACCAGCAGCTGATGCGTAATCTTGAAAAACAGCTGAGCTTCATTACTGAACAGTTGAGCAAGCCGGAAACTCTGGTGCCGGAACTGGCAGAGATCAAACCGCGCCTCGACGTCATTGAACGCGCCATTGATATTAACCGCGATACCGTCCTCAGCGCTGCCCGTGAAGCCGCAGAGGAAGCCATTCGTCAGGTAGTCGATAAAGGCTCTGCCCGTGATACCGGCTTTGCCCGTCAGCTTGCGGATGACCTCAAAGCGCTGGAAGCCCTGACCCGTGAAACCGATGAGCGCAATAACCGCACTTTCAACCGCGTCCACGATACGCTGCTGAAAATTGCAGAGCGTCTCGGACAAATTGAGCAGGACAGCCTGCAGAAACCACCGCATGCGGAGGTTTCCCGTCCGGCCGTGCAGCCTCAGCACAGCAATACGGGCCGCTACAGCAACCAGTTCTCCATTCCGGAATGGGGTGCAGATGCACCACAGACAACGGGCAATAAAGATCGCAGCTTCTCCGCAACTCTGTCTCCTGCTGATGCAGCCATTGAAGCCGCACGCGCAGCCGTAAAATCTGCGGCTAATCCGGTCGCCGAGAAAGCACGGCCGGAGGAAAGCATTGATGCACCTGAGAGTGGTGCGCGCAAATCGCTGCTGGGTGGCCTTGCACAAGCTGTTCGTCGTTCAAAACCGGACACTCAGGCACCGGCTGCCACGGATGATTTCAAGATCGAAGCCAGCGATCTGCTGGAACTCGACACTCAGGCAGCGGCAACGCAACCGGAAGTAAAGAGCGAAGAAATCCGTGTTGATCAAACCCTTGCAGCGATGCCGGATCTCAACGCGATTATCCGCCGCGTGCGCGATGAACAGCGCAATCGTGGTTCGGATCAATCGCCAAGCACCGGAAAGTCTGATCTGATCAGCGCAGCCCGCCGTGCCGCACAGGTTGCAGCCGATGAAAGCGGTCGCATCCGTGATCAGGAAAAAAACGATGGTGATCTCAATGAAGATATCACCTCTGATGAAAATCGTGCTGCCGCTGCCGACAAACCAAAACGCTCGTTGCGTAAGCCGCTTTTGCTGGCTTTGGGTGCTGTTATCATTGCAGCAACCGGCTTGCAGCTCGGCAACACCTATCTGAATGATAGTAAAGAAACCGCTGCGCCACAGGCTGCTGATGTTTCCAACATCAAAACTGCAGCAATCAGTACAAAACCGGCAGTAGCTGAAGAAGTCAAAGCCACACTGCCGACCGTCAGCACGCTTGACAATGCAGGCTATCCTTCAGAACAGATTACCCCTTCCGTTCAAATCACCACTCTGAACCAAGGAACTGCCTCTGAAGATGCACAGCCGCTTGGTGCCCGTGAATTCCCGACACAGCCTTTGTCATCCGCCAATCCTTTGGCTGGCAGCACACAGGCCATTATCAAGCCAGTAACAATCAATCAGCCATCCGCCGCTCCGGCGATACAGCCAATGCCTGAAGCACTGGACAACACGCCTGCGCAGGCAAATCCGGTTAAAGCAGATACTTCTGATAAGCTGTCTGCTATTCCTGCTATTGCTAAAGAAGTCGGGCCGATTGCACTGCGCAATGCTGCCGAAGCCGGCGATGCACGTGCATTATATGAAATCGGTTTGCGTTATACAGATGGCTCAGGCGTAACCAGCGATTATAAGGAAGCTGCCAAATGGTACGCGCTTTCGGCTGAACGCGGCTTTGCTCCGGCACAATACCGCCTCGGTAACTTCAATGAAAAAGGCCTCGGCATGCCACGTGATGCAGCCAAGGCAACAAAATTCTATGAACAGGCCGCTGCACAGGGCAATGCCAGCGCTATGCATAATCTTGCAGTTCTCTATGCGATGGGTCCTGCCGGTCAGGTCAATAATGACAGTGCTGCTAAATGGTTCTTTAAAGCTGCAGAACTAGGTGTGAAAGACAGCCAGTATAATCTCGGCATTCTGACAGCCAAAGGCTTGGGCCGTGCGCAGAGTCTGGAAGAAAGCTATAAATGGTTCGCTCTCGCCGCTGAAGCCGGTGATGCGGATGCAGCGGAAAAACGTGATCAGGTTGCGAAGTCACTCAAGCCTGAACAGCTGGAGCGTGCTGTTAATCTGACCAAGCTCTGGAAACCGAAAGATATGATCGAAGATGCCAATTCGGTTCATATTCCGGATGCATGGACAGATGAGAAAGCGATGCCGACCGCGTCCGTGGATATGAAAAAAGCGATCCGCAATATCCAGCTGATCCT
The DNA here is from genome assembly GCA_021733665.1 of Bacillus subtilis. Lineage (GTDB taxonomy): Bacteria > Pseudomonadota > Alphaproteobacteria > Rhizobiales > Rhizobiaceae > Pseudochrobactrum. Next base: position 830,163 of record JAHREI010000001.1, on the reverse strand, counting down.
GCAGAAAAATGGCTACGACGCAGGCAGTGCCGATGGTGTGATGGGTTCAAAAACCCGTCAGGCAATTGCAGCGTTCCAGAAATCAAACGGCATGAAACCAACCGGTGAAGTTGACCAGCCGCTCGTGGAAGCATTGCTCGCCCGAAACAGCTGATTTCCTTAACAAGCAGTAGTCCAATGCCCTGTCGCATATTATGCGGCAGGGCATTGTTGTTTGACAATACAGCCAAAATTGCGACCTAACTGCAACAGTTGTCGATACAATTCATAAGTGCGCAGCGGCCTGCAGCTTTCGCATCATATTATGCACAGCGATGATTTGACTTCATTACGCTAAAGGCGCAGAAAATTAACAGTTTTTTGCAACAATTGATCTGTTGTATGCAAAAGCGTCATCAGAGCGATTATCGTTCAGATCCGATCACAGCGCTTATTCTCAACCTTTTGAACAGGCGCGTCGTCTGGTTCTCAGACGAGTTCAATCTGAATGCGACATCCTCTGATAATGGGATCATTTTCAGGTTTGGCGTCGCGAATGATGTTCAGACACATAATTCTGTCAGCTCACTTATAATAACTGTCTTGTGCCATCGAAAAGCTGCAAAGTCTGCGGATAGGCTCAGGCAAGGAAATTCGGGAGCATTCTGCGGGATCAATGCTAAAAACCATAAGTCTGGTTTAAGGAATTTTGTGTACCTGCAGTATTATAATAGCGGTAACGGAACGTGGGTATTTATCTGCCAATAGCGGAGATTTCGGTCAACATGCTGGTTCTTCTCGGCATGGGGGCGGCTGTTGGCTTTTTATCCGGCCTGTTCGGTGTTGGTGGCGGCTTCCTGATTACGCCGTTGCTGATCTTCTACAATATTCCGCCAGCTATTGCTGTTGCGACCGGTGCCAATCAGGTTATTGCCTCATCCGTATCCGGCGCTCTGTCACATTTCAAACGACGTACACTCGATATTAAGCTCGGAATATTGCTGGTGATCGGCGGTCTGGCAGGCTCGCTGATCGGTATTTATCTGTTTTCCCTGTTGCGCGATCTTGGGCAGCTCGATCTGATCATTTCCCTGCTTTATGTTGTGTTGCTCGGTTCTGTAGGCGGTCTGATGGCCGTTGAAAGCTGGAATACATTACGCCGCAGTAAAGGCAACAAAGCTCCGGAAGTACGTCGTCCGGGTCAGCATAACTGGATTCACCGCATGCCGTTTAAAGCGCGTTTCCGCGCTTCAATGATTTATGTCAGTATTATTCCGGTTTTGGGCATTGGGTTTGTTATCGGCATTCTCTCATCGGTCATGGGTGTTGGCGGCGGCTTCATTATGGTACCTGCGCTGATTTATCTGCTGCGCGTACCAACCAATGTCGTTGTTGGCACCTCACTGTTTCAGATCACTTTCGTCACTGCTTTCACGACCGTAATGCAGGCAACCAATAACCACACGGTTGATATTGTGCTCGCCTTTTTGCTGATGGTCGGCGGTGTGATCGGTGCTCAATATGGCGCGCGTGCAGGACGCAAATTACGCGGCGAACAATTACGTATGCTGCTGGCACTGCTGGTGCTGGCTGTTGCTCTGCGTCTGGCTTTCGGCCTATTCATCCAGCCCGATAATCTTTTCTCAATCGGCTTTGCGGATGAGTAAGATGAAGACACATCTCGCGAAAACCCTGTTTGCAACGCTCCTGCTCTCTGCATTCTTACCCCTGCAGAGCGGTGATACTGCATCGCGCAAAAAAGACCGCGGACAAGAGATACCCGCGGTCAATGCGCTTCAGGAACCGCAACAACTGCCGGAAACCATCGAGATTGGCCTTTCGACAGAAACAATCGCGATTGCCTCAAATTTCAACGGGACTAATCTGACCATTTTTGGCGCGCTGGACAATGCTGATCCGCTGATCCGCAGACAGGCGCGTTATGATATTATTGTGGTTCTGGAAGGCCCGCAGCGTAATCTGGTGATCCGTGAAAAATCCCGCTATCTGGGCGTATGGGTGAACGCCGATTCCGAGACGTTCCAGTCAGTGCCGCTCTCTTACTCTCTGGCATCCACGCGACCATTGCAGGATATTACAGACGAACGCACCTATCGCCAACTATCTCTCGGGGTCAATTATTTCGCCATGACACCGGAATACGGCACCTTAACCGATCCGAACACTATTCGCTTTGCTCAGGAATTGCGCAATCTGAAAAGTCATCAGGGAATTTACACGCAAAATGTCGGTTCTGTGGAATTTGTTTCACAGACCCTGTTCCGTGCGACACTGGCATTATCTGCGAATGTGCCGGTGGGCCGGCATAAAGCCCGCGCGCTCTTATTCCGCCACGGCGTGTTTATCGGTGAGGCCAACAGTCACCTGAACATTGTGAAAGCCGGTCTGGAGCAACAGGTTTATGAGGCTGCGCATCAATATAGTCTGGCCTATGGTTTGTTCGCTGTATTCCTGGCAGGCCTGACAGGTTGGATCGGGCAGTTATTGTTCCGTAAGGACTAAAAGCTATCAAAACTTTTGAGCAATAAAAACATAGCCATCAAGATATTCACCACGATCAAGCCGCAAGGGAATATGCTGATAATCCAGCACGTTAAAACGGCTGACCTGTAAAAGATTTTGAATATAACGGGCAGAATGTGTGAAACGTAAGGAAGGTTGTAAAATCATATCTTCACATGAACCGTCTGAATCCTGCATATCAGGACGGTCATGCGTTTCCACCGAGAAGGCAAACACCCCTCCTCTCCGCAGACATTCTGCAGCCAGAGCAAACGCCCGTTCCAGTTGCCCGATATAAATGAACACATCGGCGGCAAGGATCATATCCGGTTGCGGCAGCGCATCGTCCACCAATATTGCCTTGCTGCACAGATTGACATCAGCCTTAATCAGGCGCGTGTAAATCTGTTTTTCTTCTGCCTTCTTCAGCATCGCTTCTGACAGATCTGCACCACTGAGAAGACCGCAACGCGGATGAATCTCGTCCCCCATCAAACCGGTACCGCAACCCAGATCCAGCACGTGCTGATAAGTGCGCTCCGGAAAGTGTCTGATAATCAGCTCGGCCAGTTTTTGCGGCCCGCAATAATGCAGCTTATCAACCAGTGACTCTTCAAAATTCGGTGCATAGGCATCAAACAGGGCTTCGATATAAGCAGGTGGCGCAGCATCCGGCGTTTCTGCCAAACCGCATTGTGCAAGTTTCAGTGCAACACCAAAGCGATCTTCAGGATCAAGCTTAAGCAATTGTCGCCACAGCGTCACTGCTTCTTCAAGCTCACCGGCATTTTCATGCATTTCGCTCAGCATAAACATGCCGGCCGGCCACTGTAAAAACTGAAATTTCAGATAATCAAGAGATTGGCGCATCAGGTCGGCCGCTGCGGAATGATCTCCCGCCTCAGACATCATGACCGCATAGTGAGCTCGGCGATCCGCGATCAGATCACCAGATGAAAAAAATGCCCGCGCCATTCTTACCGCATTTGTTGCAGAGCACGCGATATGCAGTAATGCGCGGAATTTGACAAGATATTTTTTACAGGATCAGTGCCTTGAAACACATTTTTCTGCACCGGTTTTATCCGGACAAATTATTCAGTGAGGTCGGACTACTGCACGACCTTGACGCGGATCGCATAAATATCGACACTTTTGCCGGAACCATTTATGTCACTGGCAACGATGATGCGCCCTGCGCTATTGGCAGACGACACTTCCGGAACTGCAAGATCAAACAACAAGCTGCTTTGCTGATCGGTCACATCATATCGTTTACGGCCGCAATCACCCAATGTGCCCAAGTCACAACTCACCGACATCTGCACTGTGCCGCCGTCGTCGCTGCGTACCATGACTTCAAAAGTAGCCTGCTTGCCCTCGATCTGATCCAGCACACCCTGCCCGATATCAAAGCTGGCTGTATCATGAGCAGTCGGCGATTTAACCCGCACATAACGGGACATGCCTGATCCTGCAATTACCGCAGTTGCCTGCCCCTGAACCGACATCCGGTTCGGCTGTTCAGGTGTAAAGATTGTTATCCAGTCTTTGCTGTCCGCTTCATTACCCTGCATGACCGGAGCAATATTGCCAGGCAGAGAATGACTATTGTTGTTCACAGGACCAACAGTCACAAAACTATTATAAACAGACCAGCCTATCAAACCTGCGGTCAGTAAAAATGCCAAAGGCAGCCCCAGAGAAATGAGGCGGGATTTTTTACGTTTTTTGCGGGCAACAGGCTGCGCAATATCCGGCTCGTAGCCAAGATCAGGTTCTGCCTTGGCTTTGCCGCGACGCTTGCGCGAAGCGTCCGGCTGTACCCGCATTTCCGTGCGATCCAGTTCAGGAACACCGAGACCGCCATCATATCGCGGCTCCGAAGCAGGCTGCTCTACGGGGACAGGGCTCACAGGTTGACGCATTTCCTGCTCAATCTGCGAGATTGCGGCCTTCAGCTTCTCGCGACGTTCCGCGCGTTGCTGATCAGAAAGCTGAGTATTCGCAGCCATAGCGCGCTCATGCGCACTCCAAACGGATTCATAAATCCGCTGGCGCATAGCCGGATCAGATGAATCCGCTTTGGTCAAAGCGTTGCGAATTGCACTTTCGATGCCCTGCAAAATTGTCCCTTCCTGTCACCCTCGCATGTCCCTGCGCCGGTATTTATGCATAAAATAGCAGTTATACGCATTAACTGATTTTTAAAACTTATAAAATCCCATCTGTCGCTGTAGCGCTAAAAAGATTGTATACGATCTTAACATATTGTTCCACAAAGACTATTTTCATAAAAATGCCATTTTACAGTCTATGCCGGTTATTTTATGGCTCTTTTCCCCTCAAAATGCATAAAATCTGCACTCTAAGCATCCCACAATAAATATCGCATATGAGTCAAGCGGCAAAGCTCCCCTTCCTAAAATCATTGCCCTGACATTTTATCTTTGACAGCACACCATATTTACCACCAATATACAGTTTACGTTTACGTCAATTTACGGAACTGTGAAATGGCTCTACCGGATATCCTCAAAAACAACCTGCGTTTACCAGCAATCGGTGCGCCCCTGTTTATCATTGCCAATCCCGCTCTGGTGATTGAACAATGTAAAAGCGGCATAATTGGTGCTTTTCCTGCTCTCAATGCCCGCACGCCTGAGCAGTTGAATGAATGGCTGGCTCAAATTACAGAGGAACTGCAAAACTATAATCAGCAGCATCCTGCCCAGCCAGCGGCACCTTTTGCCGTCAATCAGATTGTGCACCGTTCCAATCATCGCTTGCAGCAAGATCTGGAACTCTGCATCAAATATAAAGTGCCGGTGGTTATTTCATCGCTCGGCGCTGTACCGGAAGTGAACGCAGCCATTCACTCCTATGGCGGTATTGTACTGCACGATGTGATCAATAATCGCCATGCCAATTCCGCGATCCGCAAAGGCGCAGACGGATTGATCGCCGTAGCTGCCGGTGCCGGTGGCCATGCAGGCACGTTGTCACCTTTTGCTTTAATGGCCGAAATTCGCGAATGGTTTGACGGCCCGGTCGCCCTTTCCGGCGCTATTTCCAGTGGCAGCGCCATTCTGGCAGCACAGACAATGGGTGCAAACCTTGCCTATATCGGCTCGCCTTTTATCGCGACCAAAGAAGCCAACGCGGTGAATGCTTACAAAGAGATGATTGTGCAATCCAGCGCCAAGGACATCGTCTACTCTAACTACTTCACCGGTATTCACGGCAATTATCTGCGCCCGTCGATTGAAGCAGCGGGAATGGATCCCGATCATCTGCCGGAAGCCGACCCGAGCAAGATGGATTTTCAAAAAGCCACAACCGGCGCAAAGGCATGGAAGGACATCTGGGGCTGCGGCCAGGGGATCGGAGCAGTTAAGGAAATTTTGCCTGCCGGACAGCTGGTTGAACGCTGGATTGAGCAGTACAAAGTTGCCAAATCAGCGCTTTGCGCATCCTGAGCTTACAGATCAGATGCAATTAATATATTCACTTACCTGAGAGAATATAGTTCATATACTTGTTCTTTCAGGGAAAGAATAATAAATTGCAGAACAGGTCAGAAAGCATGGCTTTTTGTTTTTGCGCCTTGCAAACAAGTCGGGATTTCGTTATCACGCGCCCGTACAGGTTGCTTTAAAAAGCTCTGACCTGAGGGAATAAATGTCCCTGCCGCTTTAGCTCAGTTGGTAGAGCACATCATTCGTAATGATGGGGTCACGTGTTCGAGTCACGTAAGCGGCACCATAAAACGCGAAACCACTTCACCCACAATTATGACGACGTCACAAAACTGGCATAGCCATCGCCGATCGTTTTGTTGAGAAAGCGCGAATACTGATCATAGGCCTGATCTGCGGGCGTGATACGTCCGAAAACCGGCGCTTCAAAAATCTTCATCGGGATAAGCACCAACGGCACGGATACCGGTGTCAATTGTGCGCCCTGCCCTGCACGCAAGGTCGTCAAAATACCATACATTTCACCAGCGATACTCGGGCGCGAAAGAACCGCCATCCGGTACTGACCGGATGTATTCGTCACCAGATAGACATGTCCAGAAAGATGCGGGACAGAAACGCAACCACACTGTGAAAAGGAGACATCGGTACGCTCACGCTCTTCGAATTTGAGATGCGCATTTCCTGCATCCCAGACAATATCCGTGCAGTAAGCAAAAATATCGCCATGATTACCAAAAGAAGGGCGAAGCGTGAGGAATGTCCCTTCCAGCCACGAAACGGCAGCACGTGAATAAGATCCAAGCTCTTCCGCCGCATGTCCGTTGGAAATGGTAGGCTTCGGCTTTTCAGTTTCCGTCTGATCGCGCAGTTCAAACCCCATAGCCTGTTCAAGCCGGATAATGGTGGCGAGCGTAAAAGGGCGATGCCCTGACAGCGCTTTTTCAAGTGTCGAGAGGCTGATACGTGCCTCATCTGCCAGATGCTGACGGGAAATTCTGCGGCGCGCAATCTCCTCACGCACACGTTCAGCGACACGGAGATTGAGTTGATCGGACAAAACCGCATCGTGTTGAGACATATAAATTTCCTGAATCCGTACTTTCCTTCACAATTCCACACATAAGCGGAGCCTGCAAGGTGGCTTGCGGCAAACTACGGACAAAACTTGGCAAAGCTTACGCTGGCAGCAAATGAGCATTCCGGCGACATTGTCTCCAATTATCCGACAGATACAGGAGCAACATCATGTCGCCCGCCATCAGACATTCCCGTAACAACGTACGTGCAGTCAGTCTCTCGCAATTCTGCAAGCTCATCTGGTTTGTGAATATGCTGATCCTGCCAATTCTGGCCGTCGCGCTTTCACTGCTCAATATGGCTTCAGCCCGCGCTGAAACACCGGCCTATATGACACCCAATGCTGTACAAAGCGGTAGCCTGTTGCTGCAAAGCGGTGAAGCCGGTCAATATGTGGAAGCACCACGCCTTGCCACCGATTTCAACATTGATGTCAGTGGCCCTACCGCCCGCGCCCGCCTCAGTCAGGTTTTTGAAAACCCGACCAATAACTGGGTCGAAGGGCTCTATGTCTTTCCGTTGCCTGACGATAGTGCGGTCTATTCCCTGAAAATGATTGTCGGCGACCGCGTGATCGTTGCAGACATCAAAGAAAAAAAGGCCGCACGTGAAATCTATGAGAAAGCCAAGAGCGAAGGCAAAAAGGCAGCTCTCATTGAACAACAACGGCCGAACATTTTTACCAATGCGGTTGCAAATCTTGGTCCGAATGAAAAAGTCATCATCCAGATTGAATATCAGCAGGCAGTTCGCCTGAGCGATAATCGCTTTTCTCTGCGTGTGCCGCTCGTTGTTGCACCGCGCTACAATCCTGAAAACATTGAGCCGATTGTTGAAACAGCAGATATGCAGGGCGGCTGGGGACAGCAGAAAACAAAATCGACACAGGGCTCAGATAATGATGCCATTGAAACGCCTCTCGTGATGCCGGGTGAAGATCGCATCAATCCGGTGACAATTACCGTCAACCTCAAAGCCGGTTTTCCTGCTACCAATATTAAAAGCCTTTACCATCCTGTCCGGATCGATCAGCAGAATGAACAGACATCAAAGATCACTCTGTCTGGTGAGGCTGCGGCAGATCGTGACTTCGTCCTCGAATGGCAAGCGGCCGAATCTGAAATGCCCACTGTCGGCCTGTTCCGTGAACGCGTTGGCAATGACGATTACCTGCTGGCTTATGTGACCTCACCGCTTGTTAAAAGCGCAGCAAATGTGTCGCGAGAGATCGTGTTTGTTATCGACAATTCCGGCTCGATGGGCGGAACTTCGATGAGACAGGCCAAAGCCAGCCTTGATTATGCTCTCTCTCGTCTGAAACCCACTGACCGCTTCAATGTCATTCGTTTTGATGACACGCTGACCAAGTTCTTTGATGACTCTGTCCCTGCCACAGCGCTCAATATTACCAATGCCCGCGACTATGTCGCCACACTGGAAGCGGTCGGCGGAACAGAAATGCTGCCAGCATTACACGCAGCACTTGATGACAGCCACCAAAAAGATGGTTTACGCCAGATCGTGTTTCTGACCGATGGCGAGATCAGCAATGAACGGCAAATGCTTGATGTTATTGCATCACGTCGTGACCGCTCCCGCCTCTTCATGGTTGGTATCGGCTCGGCTCCTAACACCTATCTGATGAACAAAGCCTCTGAACTTGGCCGCGGCACCTTCACCCACATCGGCGCGGTGGAAGAAGTTAATGAACGCATGCGTGAACTGTTCGAGAAGCTCGAAAGCCCGATTGTCACCAATGTAAAAGCCAGCTTCTCGCAGGAAGGTATCAGCCTGACACCAGGTCTGCTTCCGGATCTTTATCAGGGCGAGCCATTGGTACTTGCCGCACGCACAAAACAGGTAAGTGGTACGATGACGATTGAAGGCACAGTCGGAAACCGCCCATGGACAGTGACCCTGCCACTCGATGCAGCCAGTCCCGCGGAAGGCATTTCCAAAATTTGGGCTCGTCGCAAGATCGACGATACTGAAGTGGACATGAAACTTGGCAAAATTACAGCGCTGGCAGCCGATACACGTATCCTCAGCCTCGCACTGGAACATCATCTGGTAACACGTTTGACGAGCCTGGTTGCCGTCGATCAGACACCAAGCCGCCCTGCAAACGTCCCGCTCACACGCGCTGATATTCCTTTGCAGCTTCCGGCCGGATGGGACTTTGAGACATTGTTCGGCATTCCTGCAGATCGCAATGTGCTCGACCATGCTGATGCAGGCAAAGAGCAGATCGTGGTTCGAAGCAAAAACCGCCCCGCCTCACCTATCACTCCGGCAGCCACCATGCCGCTGCCACAAACCGCAACTCCGGCAATGCTGAATATGCTTCAGGGATTAAGCGTCATGTTCATCGGGTTTCTCATCTTCTGGTTGGCACGTCGTAAGGAGAATGCATGATGGGTATCCTTATTCTCCAAAATACAAAGGCAAAGGAGCGCACACGGGTGCGCTCCCCTCTTGTCCTGCTGTCTGTTGCTGTCATGGCCTGCGGCCTTGTTCTTTTCGGGCAAGGGCTGTTGATCCATGCCAAAGCCTATGCAGCTCAAATCCTGCTTGAGCGCGCTTTTACGCAGAGTATTACCACAGGCGAACAGGTTAAACCGTGGGCATGGGCCGACATCTGGCCGGTAGCGCGGATTGAAGCATCGCGTTTGGCGGCATCAGCAATTGCGCTGAATGGCGCAAGCGGACAGGCATTGGCTTTTGGCCCCGGCCACTTGCAGAACACACCCAAAGCCGGTGAAGCAGGAACGGCGGTTTATGCAGCGCATCGTGATACGCATTTTGCCTTTCTCAAAGATGTCAGACAAGGCGACCTTATTCGCATTACCCGCAATGACGGCAAAACATACACCTATCGCGCCACTCAAATGACCATCGCGCGTTGGGATGAAGCACAGATTGATGTTCACGCAGCAGGCTCTCATCTGGTGCTGGCGACCTGCTACCCCTTTGATGCAGTTACGCAAGGCCCGCTGCGCTATCTCGTCTATGCGACCTTAGATGAGTGATTTAAGGCTTCAATGACGCTGCGCAGTCTCATTCGCGCTTCGGTTTCTGCCAGCGCTTTTAGCCTCATAGAGTAATTTATCGGCGCGCTCATAGAGAGTCATGAAACTCTCATTTCCTGCCAGATTGGTGAATCCCATACTCGCGGTCACCGGCTGTGCAAGCCCTGCCACAGTTTGAGCGACCACAAGCGGAATTGCCTGACGTCTGAGTTCAGCCTGATGCTCGGCATCCGAACCACGCAGAAGCAGCACGAATTCTTCGCCGCCAAGACGATAAGCACGAATATTTGAGCCTGCTTGAAGAGCTTTCGCCACGGACCTGAGAACTTCATCCCCGACACTGTGCCCGTTTTGATCATTGATCCTTTTAAAGTGGTCAATATCGATCACAGCCAGTGCTGCAAAACCTTCCGTTTTAAGTTGGCTGAACTGTCGTTCAATGGCACGACGGTTGAGCAATCCTGTTAACGGATCTGTTTCAGATAGTTTCTCCAGCAGTTCGGCTTCGTCACGTGCGCGGTCTCTCTCCCGCTTTATAGTGACAAAACGGTCTGCCACGCCCAGTGTCGTGAAAAGAACTTCACATACGCACCCGATGTAAAGCAGCAGCATAGCATCATTGCTGTACAGGCCGGGCACGATACCGGTCACCAAGCGTATGCCACCGACCACAACAATTGGCGCATATCCTATCGCCTGAAATCTGGCGGCTCTGCTTCCCCGCGCAAGAGCATCAATCATTGATATAATAAAAATGACCAGAACCGGCGCGAAAGCTGCAGTATATGCGCTTGCCTGTACAGCGCGCGCAACAAAAGGAAATGCAGCGTGCAATATACTCAAAGATACAGCCCATACTGCACAATAAGGTAGCAGACGCCGCAAAATCGGATGCATTAGCCCCGGCTCAATGAAGCTATAGTAAACATCGCGCCCGCACCGACTGTCAAACCAAAGATAACGGTCGTCATCCAACTCAATGTCATTGCGGATGAGGCAAAGAGTACAACCGACAGTCCTGATGTCACAAGAATAGTCAGAAACAGGGAAAGTGTGAGTGCAGAGTGCCAGAGAACAAAAGGCTCACGCAAAATCCGGTAAAAGGCAGCGTTAAATATCAGCGGCATAACAAGCATACCAGCTAAACTTGCCAGAATAATCAGGTAGCGCATCTCTGCCATATCAACCGACGCATCGGCTGATGTAAGATATGCTCTTTCCAAGATCATACGATGGCTCGGCATATCAATCACGGCGATGACCTGTCGTGTACCATGGGTCACCTCTGGCAGGGATATCTGGAAATAACCACCAATGACTGAACTGACCAAATCCGCTGCCATGGTCGTATTCTGACGGATCGTCCCGTCACGATCAAAGGCAAACAGGTGCACTGCCTCAAGTGCACTTCGGCGGGATAAAAAATATTTGGGCAGAACATCCTGAGCAGTGATATCAAAACGCAGCAAGACACGGCCTGCCTCGATAGAGTAGCTCCGATCGCCGCAAGACCAATGCTCTGTCTGTTGAACTAACACCGTACTATCTTCTGACAAGCTGGCTGCTGCCCAGCAGGAACTACGGATTTCATGCGAAGTCGCCGCTCTGGCGAATGTCGCACAAAATAGCGCCAACAGCACCAGCATTAAAAAAGCGGTCAGCAATCTTTTCTGAAATACATGCGAAGTCATCACACCTCGTTACGGCACAAGTTTTTTGATGCCGTACCCTCCCAGGATACGAAGTTTCTTCTATAAGCAAGTGAAGCAATACTCAATCGAAGTGTTACAAAGGCAAGTGTTCGCCTCTCGTACAGCTCATCCGAAAAATGCGTTTTGCGATGATGTATATCCATTCACATAAAACGACATCCATAAATTACTCACATGACGTCATGCGCCAGATAATGGCTATCAGCACCTATGCGTCCTTAAATCATACAAAAAAACACTATTATAAAAAAATAATTAGTTAATCATTGGTTAATCAATTCGAATCATGTAGTCCCCCCCATAACAGGTGGGGGCCTAATCGAATATGTTTTAATTACCCGCGGATTTGCGTCCGCGGGTAATTGATTCTGCGCGCTTGTGTTTTTCAAAACACGGGCGAGCGGAGCATTCGCTTACGTCCCATCTGATGTGCAAAAGCATAGGTTTAGGGACGAAATGAAACGGTTATTTACAGTGTTTTTCATGGCAGTTTTTGCCATGTTTACCTCTCTGTCGAGCGCTTATGCGCAAAGCACGACAGGCTGGACCCTCAATATCAACGCAGACAAGCCAAGTCCTGTACCTGCCGGTACTGAGATTGAATTCACTGCGACCGTTAATAATAGTGATAACTTTCCAACCGCATCGACGAGCGTGGCCTTCACGCTTCCAAAGTCAGTGAAATATAATGGCCTTGATATAGACGATGCTATTTTCAGTGGCTGTACACCGGTACTGACTCCTGGTCAGGAGTTAACCGAAGATGCGATCATTACCTGCGAAGTACGCGCACTTGCGCCACAGGAAAGCGTTACTGCGAAAATTCGCTTAAGCCCTCAGGAAGAGGGTGTTGTCGAGTTTAAAGGTAAAATTGCCAAGAACGGTGCTGAACAAAGCCGTACCATTACTGTTAACAAGGGTGCTGACTTGGCGTTGAGCCTGAAAGCTCCTGAGCAAGTTAAAGGCGGCGGCAAAGTTAACTTCACCGCGACAGTTAAAAACGAAGGCCCTTATCCATCCGCTGGTTCAACACTTACCTTCCCCGTCCCGGCAGGTATCGTGATGGATCAGCCGATGAAAAATGGCTGCACATTATCTGGCAATACTGTCACTTGTAAAATTGATCAGGAAATCCAGCCTGGCCAGTCTCTTGATTTTGATTTTTCCGGACAGGTTACTGTCGGAGACAGCTCGAATATTCTGATCGCGGCTGAAGTCATTGCGCACTCGCCGCTTGATCCGAATGTTAACAACAATAAAGCGCTGGCAAATATGAAAGTGCTGGCCGGCACCGACGTAACCCTGAGTAAAACTCGTGCACCGAATGGTCTTATCCTGACAGGTGACGCGGTTGATTTTACTTTGACACCGCAATTTGCAGGTGATGAACCGTCACAGGCAACGATTAAAGATATTCTGCCTGAAAATTATGAGTTTAAAGGCTTTGGCGATCTGGCTGGCACCGGCTGGGTATGTGCTTTAACCGGCCGCGAAGTGGTGTGCGAATATACCAAAACTGCTGGCAGCAATTACAAGGCTCCAATTAAACTTAATACGACTGCGATCAAGGCAACAGATGAAGGTACGTCTGTTGAAAACATTGCTACGATTGCATCTGAAAATGAAGATCCGGATTACACCGGCAACAACACAGCCAGCGATGGCGGTGTAACGATTGTTGATCCTGCAGTCGATTTAGAAGCACATAAAAGCGGTCCTAAGGACGGTTTGCTCGTTGTCGGTCAAGAATATGAGTATGTTCTGACCAGCCGCAATATTGGCAATACGGGCTTCTTCGGGGAACTGACAATTACTGATCACCTGCCGGAAGGCATGGAGCTGATCGAGGCTGATAAGTCTACCGGTTGGTCATGCTCTCCTGCGTCTGTGACGGGGAAGGCTGATGTTGTTTGTAAAACCAATCAGTACACAAAGGATAAGCCACTCGGCGTTGGGGCTTATTCTGCACCGCTGAAACTAAAGGTCAAAATGACCAAAAGCGGCACATTCAGCAATGGTATGACTGTTTCGCTGCCTGATGATGTTGAAGACATCAATCTGAAAAATAATACCATTTACATCGATGGTAACGCCGGTTCCAAAGATGACAAAACGCTGGCTGATCTGGCCGTTAAAAAATCGGTCATTGGTGCAGCAGCTGTAAAAGCTGGCGAGAAAATCGAATTTGCTATCGAAATCATCAACTATGGTGATGCAGAAGCACTTAAAGTCGAGATGGACGATCGCATTGAAAACATCGTTGCAGGCGCATTGGGTGGCAATGCAGCTGTTACCTTCGATGTTCAGGCAGGCAATGCAAGCGGTATGGTGTGTGAAGCACCACCAAGCGGCGCTTATTACGTCAATCTGAAATGCCGCATTGAGAAACTGCCGGTTTGTAAACCAGGTGAAGATTGCCCTGTTGTCAAAGTGAGTGCCTTTGCCGGTAAAGAAGGTAAACAGCGCAACACTGCGCACGTCTATTCATCTAAAACACCGGATGACAATCCAGCTAACAATGAGTCATTCGTTGATTACAATGTTACGCCGTTAACTGATGTTACTGTGCTGAAATCCAGCCCGTCGCAGACACTTGGTGCGCATGCTGGTCAGAGCCTGGTTTATACGATTGCAGCCCGTGTGAATGATAACGGTCTGAGCGGCGCAGATAATGTTGTTATTACAGATACACTGCCAACCGGTGTTCGCTTTGTTGCGATCCGTCCGGATGAAGCAAGCTGTACAACAATCCTTAAAGAAGGCGATTTAGTTACATCAGCGAACAATACGATCACTTGTACATGGAAGCGTTTAGAAAACGGCACCCAGAAAGAAGTCGCTATTGAAGTGAAACCTTCGACCGATCAGGTCAAGGACACACTTGTCAATAATGCAACGATCACCACGACAACTGACGAAACAGACAAGACTAACAATGCGGCCAGCGCTTCGGTAACAATCCTTGAGCCGGTGCTCGATCTTCTGGTGACCAAGACTGACACCGTTGATGGTCAACAGTATGATCCGGTCGAAAAAGGTTTGAACACGACCTATCTGATCACGGCCAAGAATGATGGGCCGTCGGATGCGTATAATGTCAAAATCGTTGATACATTTCCAGCAGATGGCTTCTCCTACGATCAGGTGAAAGATGCCTCTGCAGGCCTTATCTGCGTGCCTGCAGGTGTAACTGCTGGTCAGGCCGGTGGTACGCTGACGTGCTCTATTCCGGTGCTCAAGGCTGGTTCAGAGGTGCAGTTCAAAGTTGATATGAAATCTTTGGCACGCGGTACCTATCAGAACAAAGTTGAAGTCATTTCGGATGAAACAGTCAAAGGCTACGATCGCAATCCGGGCAATAATACTGACAATGAAACAACCACTGTTCGCGTCAAATCGGACGTAAGCGTTGTTAAAACAGCCAATGAAAAGGTTGTGGACCTTCGCGAAAGTTTCACCTGGACACTGACTGTCGAAAGCCATTCAGGAACAGGTCTTGAAGTCGCAGAAAATGTTATTCTTACCGACACTTTGCCGGAAGGTATGGTTCTGACTAAAGAGCCTCGTATTGTCAGCGGCAAAGGCGGCTCATGTGTCGGTGCTGTAGGTCAGCGTACCATCAGATGTGAGCTTGGTGATATGGAGCCGACAGACAAGACTGTCATCGAACTCACCACCAAAATTATTGACACTACAGCAGAGGCAATGACCAATGCCGCCTCTGTAACAACCGACTCTTACGATCAGGATCCGAAAAACAACACGTCGACAGACAGTGTAACAACGGTACGTGGTGGTACTGTTAGCGGTAAAATCTTCAAAGATTTTAACGAAGATACCAAACAGGACGCTGGTGATGCAGGTGTTAGCGGTGTGACCGTGACCCTGACAGGCACCGCCAAGCACGATGGTGAGCAACTTACATTCACTTTAAAAACAAAGCCTGATGGCAGCTATAACTTCACAAATATTCCTGCCGGTGAATATCAGGTCAGCTACAGCAAAGTGCCGGATAGCGGTAAATACAATACCGGTGTTTCTGTACCAGGTAATAATGCTAACGGAAGTCACTCTACACCCGTCAATAATACAACACTTGGTTCGATCATTATCGAAGAAGATAAATCCAGCGTTGAGAACAACTTCACCCTCATTCCGCTTCCATCCATTGGCTTGAGTAAAGTTGCTGGAACGCCAGTTGCCGTGGGTGACGGTACCTATACTGTCGAATATACATTCACAGCTAAAAATCTCAGTCAGGAACCGTTGAAAGACATCACGCTGACAGACGTTTTGAACGGCAGTTCACAGAACTTCGGTTCGCCTGCAACAGACGTAGTGCCGTTACCAGGGTTTTATAGTGTTCAATCCGTCAGCGCGAATGGTGGCGCAGTGTCATCTGCATTTAACGGTGCTACGAACACGCTGATCGTGGACAATGCTGTATTGCAACCGAACGCCGCATTGGTTGCCAAAGTGGTGCTGCGGGTCAATCCTGAAAAACCATGGAAAGCCAATCCGCTTGTTCTGACCAATCAGGCAGATGTGACGGCTGTTGGTGAGCTCTCTGGCAAGACGAATATTACGGATAAGTCGGACAACAGACCAGGTGGTGAAGATCATCCGGACCGGAATGTACCGACCACGGTTAATATTGTGCCGGAAGCAGCAATTAAACTGGAAAAAACTGGTGCACGCGTTGGCGGAACTGGTGAGATTACCGCTGGTGATGTGATTGAATATACATTCAAAGTTACCAATACCGGTAAAACACCACTGTTTGATGTCGTTGTAACCGATCCGAAAACTGATCTGGTTTGGACTGCCAATACCAAGATTGCAGAACTCGCTGTTGGCGCAAGCAATGATACAGCCTTTAAAGCAACTTACGTCGTCAAACAGACTGACATTGATAATGGCACTCTGGAAAATACAGCCACTACAACAGGCACCTGGGGTAATTTTGGCGGCACACCACAAACAGTATCTTCAACAGATAAATTCGATCTGCCGCTGAGCGAACCTTCTCTGACATTTGAGAAGAAGCTAAAGCAGTCAGATGTCAAAAATCCGTCGGCTGTTGGCGACAAGATTACTTATGAATTCACAGTCACCAATACCGGTAACACCACATTAAACAATGTAGTGATTACAGATGAACTAGCTGATATGGTGGATAGCGGTGTCTTTAATATTGGTACCCTTGCACCGAAAGAAACAAAGACTGTCGAAGCTTATTATCTGCTGAAATTACAGGATATTAATGCCGGTAAAGTCATCAACAAAGCCTTGGCCTCCGGCACTTATGGTCCGGAAAATAAGAAAATCACTACGCCTCCTTCAGAAGTAGAGGTTCCGACTTACCGCGATCCGAAGCTGACGCTTGTGAAAGCTTTGAGCTCGGTCGTGCCGGAGCCTGCTTATGCCGGTGACATGCTGGAATGGACTGTAACTGCAACCAACGACGGCAATGTCACTCTCTTTGATATTAAAGTAACTGATCCTTTGGTGGATGCGGTTATTGCACCGGCATCACTTGCCTCGCTTGCACCGGGTGAGAGCGGTACATTTACGGTTAAAGCGCCAATCCAGCAGGATCATCTGAACGCTGGTAAGGTCGTTAATACCGCTAAAGCTGATTTTGAAGATCCGACCGGCCCGCAACCGCCGGTGGATTCCAATGAAGTTGTAACACCGCTTGCACATAAGCCATCGATCAGCCTTGAGAAGGTTGCCATTCTTGATGGTTTGAGTACGCCGGCCAAGGTTGGTGACGAGCTGCGCTACAGCTTTACTATTCGCAACACAGGTAACGTCGCGCTTGATGGCTTGGTTCTGACCGATCATCTGGATGGCGTTATTCTTGATGCCGATGATATAACACGTCTGAAAAATTTGACTTTGCAGCCGGTCAATGCTGCCAAAGATAATGAAGCTGAAGTTCAGACCGTTGTTTACGGCATTTATAAACTGAAGGTTGCCGATATTAATGCCGGAAAGGTTGAAAACACCGCCGACGTTAAAGGTATCCCTGTTCACGGCGTTGACAAAACACCGGTAACAGATGACAGCAGCACCAACACACCATTGGATCGCGATCCTTCGATCAAGCTTGTCAAAACACTTGAAGCTTCATCATTGCCGAAGCCTGCCAAAGCAGGTGACGTTATCAAGTTCAACTTTGCCGTCCACAATACCGGCAACGTGACACTTGAAAAAATCCGCATTGAAGATTTGGTTACTGATGTACAGGTCATCAATCAGGCCAACTGGACTGGTCCATTGGAGCCGGGTGAAGTCAATGAAGACGCGTTTACTGCAACTTATGCATTGAAACAGTCTGATATTGATGCAGGTGTGTTTGCCAACACGGCACAGGTATACGGCTCGAGTGTCAACGGTACGCCGGATGATGTGACGGATATTTCCGGTACTGATCTGACCAATGACGATGAAACCGTTGTTGAGTTGGAAACCTCGGCATCGATTACAATCGTTAAATCGGAAACTCATGCATTCTCCGACCCATCAAAGGTTGATGATTTAATCACCTATTCGTTCCTTGTGACCAATACAGGTAATCTGACACTGACCAATGTCATCGTGGAAGATCCGCTTGTAGGTCTGGTACCGGATATGCCGTTCACCATTGCCACGCTGTTGCCTGGCGATGCGAATGCGGTCACGTTGACAGCAACCTATAAAGTCACACAAGCCGATATTGAGAATGGTAAGGTTGTCAATCAGGCGACTGTTACCGGTGACTATACTGACCCAATCGACAAAACCACCAAGCCGGTAACACCTGATGTTTCGGAGGAAATCATTGTTCCTCTGACACAGAAGCCGGGTATTGCTGTCGTCAAGGAAGCAAATTCCAAGCTGACCGAACCGGCAGAAGTCGGGCAGGAAATTGAATATACATTTACTGTCCATAATACCGGTAACATGGTGCTGAATGATGTGGTTCTGAACGATCCGTTGGCAGGGATCACACCGAACAGCTTCACCATCGGCACAATGCAGCCGGGTGAGCAGCAGGTATTCACGGCAACTTACGCTATTACTGAAGCGGATATTGATGCAGAACAGGTTATCAATCAGGCAACAGTGAAGGGCACCTATGGTGATCCGACCACGCCGAAAGACATTGAAGATCCTTCAGGTCCGACAGTGGATACAGATGAGCCGACTATCGTGCCGGTTATGCCTCCGCTACCTGAACTCAAGATCATTAAAGAGGGTCAGTGGAACGACGCTAACGGTAATGGCTATCCGGAAGTTGGTGAAATCATCGAGTTTACCTTCAAGGTTACCAATGAAGGAAATGCGCTTCTCAACAATGTGACCGTGCAGGATGAAGGCCCGCTTTTTGCAGGACAGCGCGGCACCAACCAGTTGTCTGCCATTACACCGGCACCAGTGACTTTGAAGCCGGGTGAAAGCCAGATTTTCAAGGCAACCTATGCCATGTCGCAGGCTGATATTGATGCAGCTGCCGGCATTCCGGATATGGTGACCAATACCGCTTTTGCCAAAGGTGATCAGCGGAACGGCAAGCCATATGAATCCGAGGAAGATAAGGCGAAAGTCAATCTGCCTGCCACAGAGCCGTCATTTGTAAAAATCACCAAACAGGCAATGTTGCATCAGGTTCGTCGTGGTGACCGCGTACCTTATATCATCAAGGTCGAGAACACATCGTCGAGCAATGCTGGCCCTGTGCATGTGATTGACACTATGCCGTCCGGTTTCCGCTATGTAGCAGAAACTGCCGTTGTAAATGGTGAACAATCTGAACCAGAGATCAGCGGTCGCCGTCTCCAGTTCAAAAATCTGAAGCTTGGACCAAACAGCACGATCGAGATCCGTCTTGAGCTGCTGGTCCTGAGCTCGGCAGGTCCTGGCAAGCATATCAATATTGCCACGGTCACAGACAAGGACGGCAAGCCGGTTGCACCTGATGCACAGGCACTTGTCGAGATCATGTCCGAGCCTGTTTTCGACTGCGGTGAAATCATCGGTACTGTCTTTGATGACAAGAACCGCAATGGCTATCAGGACGAAGGCGAAAAAGGTCTGGCTGGTGTGCGTGTTGCAACCGTTAAAGGCTGGCTGATCACAACGGACGAATATGGTCGTTTCCATGTGCCTTGTGCGGCTCTGCCGGATCAGCGCATCGGTTCCAACTTCATTATGAAGCTTGATACCCGCACGTTGCCGACAGGCTACCGTCTGACGACTGAAAACCCGCGTGTTGTCCGTCTGACTGCCGGTAAAATGACCAAGCTGAACTTTGGTGCATCGATCAGCCGTGTTGTTCGTCTTGACCTTCAGGATGCAGCATTTGAAGCAAACCGCGTTGAGCTGAAAAAGCAGTGGGCTGATAACCTGCCGCAGCTCGTAGAAGTCCTGAAACAGGAAATCTCGGTTCTGCGTCTGAGCTACAAAATGACAGGTAACGAGCAGTCATTGGCCAAACAGCGCATGAAACACGTTCGCAAGCAGATCGGTGATCTGTGGAAGCGCAAAGGAGATAACTACCCGCTTGAAATCGAGACACGCGTGGAGGTGAGCAAATGAGCCGCTCCGTGAAATCCTCCACGCAATTTAAGGTTATGAAAATGTCTCAGTTCAAACTCGGTTCTCTCTCCCGTCTCGCTCTTTTGGCCAGTTCTGCGCTGGTGGCAGGCCAATTCTCAACCGTTTCAGTCTTGGCACAAACCAAGACTGAAACCACAGATCTGCGTGGTAAAATGTCGGATGACAGCGCGCTGCGTCACCTAACAATCGGCGAAAATACCGAAAAAGGTATTGCAGCCGATGCCGGCAATATTCCGTTCATGATTAGTGTGGACGGTGATACGGTTGAGGCCAGTGCTGCAAAAACGGCACCAAAGGCAGCACGCCAGATTGATCGTGAGCGTAAAACCGATGTGGACTTGAGCAGCGTTGATATTCAGATCAAATTTGATGGTCTGGATGCGTCACCGGTGCTCAACGTTTCCACCATGCCGGTGCGCCGCAGCTACAGTGCCAATGAAACAGTAGAGTTTCTGGCTACTACAAACTATCCGGATTTTATCGAGCGTTCAGAAATCCGGATTTTCGCTATCGGTGATGGTAAATCCGTTGATAAGCCTGTGGCTGTAGTTCCGGTAAAAACCAATGCCAAAGCACAATGGGTGATGCCCGCAAAGGCTGATGAGCGCGAATATGCTTATGTGTTGCGCGTTTATGATGAAAAAGGCCGTTTTGACGAAACAGAAGCTCTGACTTTACGCAGTAGCGAAAAGAAAGATATTCTGGGTGATCGTGCAGAAGCTGTTGCACCGGGCATGGGTGACGACAGAACTGCTATTCGCAACATTCGTGTGCATGGCGGAGCTGTAACCGTTCACGGCACCAATGTACCGGATGGTTATAAGGTCAAAGCTTTCGGCGAAACTGTTCCTATTGATCCGCAACAGAAATTTGTGGTTCAGCGCATTTTGCGTCCGGGTGACCACGATATTGATGTGGCCATCAATGACGGTCTGAAGGGCGATGGGCTGGCTTTCAATCGCGACATCAATATTCCGGACAATGACTGGTTCTATGTCGGCTTGGCTGACATTACCCTTCGCAAGCGCAATGGCGATAGCGGCATTGAAGCTGTGCGTCCGGGTGAATATGACAGCACTACCACCAATGGTCGTTTGGCCTTTTATCTTAAAGGTAAAGTCAAAGGCGAATATTTGCTGACAGCTGCTGCTGATACAACCGATGACGATCTCGACAAGATGTTCCGCAATTTCGGCAAGCAGAACCCGCGTCATCTGCTGCGCAAGCTTGATCCGGATGATTATTATCCGGTCTATGGTGACGATTCCACTTTTGTAGAAGATGCACCGACCAATGGTAAATTCTATGTTCGTTTAGAGCGCGGCGACAGTCGCGTTATGTGGGGTAATTTCAAAACCCGCATTACCGGCACAGAATTCATGCGCTCTGACCGCGCACTCTATGGTGGTCAGGCTGTCTACCGTTCGGAAGAGACAACAAGCTTTGGTGAGCGTAGAACCGAAGTTGATTTATACGCTGCCCAGCCGGATACCTTGCCGCAATATGATGAATATCTGGCAACCGGCGGTTCGGCCTATTTCATGCGTCGCCAGAACATTGTCGAGGGTTCTGAAACCATCAATGTCGAGTTCCGCGATGCTGTAACCGGTCGTGTTATTGAACGCCGTACACTCAGAGCCGGTGAAGATTACCGCTTTGATTATATGCAAGGCGTGCTGATCCTCAATCGTCCACTGTCATCCTCTGCCGGTACCTCTGATCCGGTGCGTGATGGTGCACTGGGCGGTAATAAAGCCTATGTGCTTGCACAATATGAGTTTGAGCCAATTGCCAGCGATCTAGATGGTTACAGCCTTGGTGGCCGTGGCCAGCAATGGCTGAGCGAAAATGTGCGCGTGGGTGTAACCGGTTATCAGGAAACCACCGGCACAGCCGATCAGAAGGCCGGCGGTGTTGATGTGCGTGTACGTCACTCGGAAACGACTTTCATTGACGGTGAAGTCGCGGCCTCCGACGGTCAGGGCTTTGGCTTTACCCGTTCGACCGATGGTGGTCTGACAAATGGCAACACCATAGCTGTAGGCCAAAAAGGCCGCACTGCACTTGCCTGGCGCCTGAAGGGTCAGGTTGATCTGGCTGACATTCAGGCAGACGGCATTCAAGGCAAAATCGGCGGTTATTACGAAGAAAAAGAAGCAGGCTTCTCCAGTCTCTTTGATAATGTGAGCGTGGATAAACGCCTGTGGGGTGCACATGCTGATCTGGATGTGACCGAGAAAACCCGCCTGAAGCTTATCTATGATGATTTCTGGGATGCCGACGGTCAGATCAAACGCGAAGGCAAAGGCTCGGTCAGCCACGAGATTGATGAATATTGGAAAGTGTCTTTTGGTGTGACTTACACCGAACTGATGTCACCCAATGCAATTCGTTCCGGTAAAACCGGCTATGACGGCTCTCGTGTGGATACCGGCGTTCGTGTTGATTACCGTCAGGACGACGATCATCTTTATTATGTTTTCGGACAGGCAACAGCTGGCCGCTCCGGTGACATCAAGCGCAACGACCGTATTGGTGTTGGTACCGAAGTAAAACTGACCGATACAATCGGCACACACGCGGAAATATCCTATGGCACCAATGGCGTGGGTGGTCTGGCAGCACTGACCTATGATCCGAATGCAGACGACCATTATTATATCGGTTATCGTCTTGATCCGGATCGCGCCTTTGATCTCAACCGTAGTTACGACCTGATCGGCCGCGACAAAGGTGCGATTGTTGGCGGTGTAAAACGCCGCATCAATGATACGCTCTCCGCCTATTCGGAAAACAACTATGACCTGTTCGGTGTTCGCCGCGCGCTGACCCATACTTATGGTGTGATGTATACGCCGGACAATGTCTGGACTTTCGATGGTGGTTTTGAAGGTGGTCGTGTTCGCGACAACACCACAAATTCATCCGGCATCGAATATTCTGATTTTGATCGTTATGCGCCGTCGCTCGCTATCGGTTATAAAGATGAAGAGCGTGGCATTACCGGTCGCTTGCGCGGTGAAGTGCGTGTAGAACGCTCTGACGATCATACCCGTGATCAAAACACCTACCTATTGGCCGGTGGCTATACATGGAAAACCAATCCGAACTGGCGCGCCATGGTCAGTCTGGATGCCGTGCTCTCTGATACACAGTCAGATGTCACTTCATATCAGGATACTGATTATGTCGAGACTTCAGTTGGTTATGCCTATCGTCCGGTAGAAAATGACCGTCTGAATGCTTTGTTCAAATATAGCTGGCTCTATGACATGCCGGGTAATGGTCAGTTAGGCAGCGGTGTTTCCAATTATAAATATGCGCCTGCACAACGCAGCCATATCCTCTCGGCAGACTTCACCTATGATCTGGTGCCTTGGCTCTCGGTCGGCGCCAAATACGGCTTCCGTATTGGTGAGGTGAAATATCGTCCGGCAGAGAACGATCATAAGTTCGCCAAAGACTGGCAGCGTTCATCAGCGCATTTGGGTATTATACGCGCCGATCTTCATGTTGTTAAAAAGTGGGATCTGCTGCTCGAAGGCCGCGTAATGCATATGCCGGAAGCCAACACCACTGACCTTGGTGCATTAACTGCGGTTTACTACCATGTAGGCGATAACTTCAAAGTTGGTGCCGGTTATAATTTCGGACGTTTCTCTGATGATTTGCGCGATCTGAGCCTTGATGACCGTGGTATGTTCCTGAACTTCATTGGCAAGTTCTGAGCTAAACAAAACAACAACGATTACGGGTAAACTTCTTAGCCCGTAATCCCTTCGGACTTTGCCCACTCTGAAAATCTGTCCGCAGTATAAAACAATTCAGGCCGTCAGCCCAAACGTGCTGACGGCCTGAGTTTTCAGACTAGAACGTGTCGCGCTTAATCGCACTCATAGCGCTCGTTCTAGATTTTTTTAATTTCCGCTAGTCAAATATTTTCAGTTATTGCCCAACGCGAAAATAGTTACCGGCGGCGGTGCCGTAACCGCCTGATGTGGATTCATCACAAAAAGGTGTCGGAATATTAAGAAATGCGCCTTGTAACTTCAGGGTCAACGGGCCGCCTTCACCTTTAAATTCTGCCTCAGTTGCAGATTTTTGTTCAAGCTCACCCTCAAAACTGCACAGCCAGCTGCCATTCGCCTGGTCCGCAACGTCAATACTTACAGCAAGCTTGCCTGCAGCATTTTTTTCCACTTTAACGAGACCCCAGACATTTCTCCAGTTTCCCTCGATAGACGTATTGTCTGTAACCGATATCCAGTTGAGGAATTCTGCGCGCGTTTCTGTCCTCTCCAGCAGACTCTCCTGCCTCATTGCCGCATTGGACAGATGGCTTTCAAAAGCTTGAGTACGCAGTTTAATAAAATCCGCCTGATCCGTCTTAAGTGCCTGCTTTAAGGTCGGGTCAGCTCTTTCAATAAGTGCTGTATAAGCAAGCGACATGGCCCGATCTGCTTCGGCAACTTCAGCGGAAGCACAAATTGCTTTTTCCGTGTCTGTCGAAGCTTTCGCACAATCAAAACCTGCTTGCGCTAATGCCTGTGCCGGAGAAAATGCATAAATTCCTAAGGCAGAGCATAAAGCAAGACAATATTTCATATGACGCATGTTTCCCTCTTGGCTTTTGCTCTGCAACGACCATCGTCGGAGTATGATCAGTTACAGGTCAGTAAAAATGAGATACTTCATTACGCTACGTCGGCGAGAGAAAACAACAAATAATTATTTCTCTAAAATATCAGCGCCCGAAAACCGACCAGCCCATACGGCGGCACAGAAGTTCCAGAGCGCGGGTGCCTAGCAATGAGTTGCCATGCTGGTTCAGCCCCGGTGACCAGACTGCGATAGAAGCTATGCCCGGCACGGTGGCGAGGATTCCACCACCAACCCCGCTTTTTGCAGGCACACCAACACGAAATGCAAAATCGCCTGAACCGTCATAGTGACCACAGGTCATCATCAGCGCATTAATACGCAAGGCACGCTCTACACTAACGATACGATGGTTGCTGACCGGATTGCGGCCGGAGGCAGAGAGGAACAGCCCCGCACGGGCAAGCTGTTCGCAGGACATCGCCAAGGCACATTGATGGTGATACACGCCCAAAACATGCGGCGGCAGGTTGTCGAGATTTTTGTTGGCTTTCAGCAGATTGGCCAGCGCTGCATTGTTGAAACCGGTGCGGTCTTCGGCTTTTGCCACCACTTCATCAATATAGATATCGTCATCTTCGGCAATCGACTGCACAAAGCGTACGATCTCACCGATTGTCTCGCGCGGTTGATGTGAACTCAGTAGAATATCTGAAATCACAATCGCACCGGCATTGATAAATGGATTGCGCGGCATTCCTTTTTCCAGCTCCAGCAAAATACTCGAGTTAAAAGGATCACCCGATGGTTCACGACCGACCCGATGCCAGATCGCATCACCTCTTTTGCCCAGAGCCAATGTCAGAGCAAACACTTTTGAAATGCTTTGAATAGAGAATTTTTCTTGTGCATCACCGGCAGAGATTAGCGTGCCGTCATGCAGCATCACTGCGATGCCGAATTTTGCAGGGTCAACCTGCGCAAGCGGCGGAATATAGTCAGCTACTTTTCCGCGCGTTGTTGCGTTTTTAAGTTCAACCTCAATTTCATTGAGCACCGCGCGTAAACGCTGTTTCAAATCTGCACCTTCGGAATGCCGCAACTGCGTATCAATATAATAAAAGCAAAAAGTGAGCGCTGTTACGCTCAGCTCTGCCTGTCCGACAGAATGGCTAAACAATGCCAGCCACTCTGTCTATTCTCAAATGCGCGATCTTTTAACGTTTAACGTCAAAATTGCGCGTTTCCGGCATCATAAACATCGCAATAAGCGAGATGATACTGGTCGCTACCACATAATAGGCAGGCGCAACCGCACCAAAGATACCAATCAGCCATGTAATGACGAACTGTGTTGTACCACCGAACAGTGTCGCGCCGATCGCGTAGATCAGGGAAACACCGGTGGCACGCAGGGCAATCGGCATCATTTCCGGAATGGCGACAAGGCTTGCGGCGCCGGTCATGGAAGTGAGCAATGTGATTACGGCAGTGACCAGCAACAACACAGCCGGATCCTTGGATTCCGCCAGCCAGAAGAACAGCGGAATAATTACGATCATCAGAATGATACGCGGCCAGATCATCACACCCTTACGGCCATATTTATCCGCAAGATAACCGGCAACCAGAGCGAAGATGAATGTCATTGTACCGCCCAGCACAGTTCCTGCCTGAGCAAGAATTGCAGGCAGTTTTAATGTCTGAATGGCATAGGTGGTCATGTAGTTACCGACCTGCGTCGACACTGTGGTCGCGATCATCACCAGAATACCAAGCACCAGATAGCGGGTGTGGTTGGTGAAAACTGAGGTCACGATCTGGGTGCCGGTTTTATCGCTCGGCTTTTCCAGTGTTTCCGGCAAAGCGCGGCGGATATAAAGCGCAATCGGAATAAGCGCCAGTGATACGAGGAACGGAATACGCCAGCCCCATGACACCAGATCTTCGTGCGGCAGATACCAGGAAACCAGTACGCCCATCAGACCACCGGCCACAACGGCAATACCCTGACTGGCAATCTGCCAGCTGGCATAAAGACCACGTTTTTCGCGCGGAGCCGCTTCAATCAGCATAGCCGATGCCGGTCCGACTTCTCCGCCCAGTGCCAGCCCCTGCAAGAGGCGGCACATCAGAACGATAATCGGCGCTGCAATACCAATTGTTTCATAGCTTGGTGTTGCGGCCAGCCCCAAGGTACCGACAGTAATCAGCGTCACGGTCAGGATCATCGCAGCACGACGACCTGCTTTATCCGCAAAGGCACCAATCAGAACGCCGCCAAGCGGGCGCGTGAAAAAGCCCACGCCAAACACCGCAACAGATGCCAGCAGGCTTGCAGTTTCGCTGCCCAGCGGGAAGAAAGTCTGCCCGATATAGACGGCAAAAAACGAATAAACGATAAAATCGTAGAATTCGAGGGCATTACCGGCAACAGCCGCGGCAATGGCCTTCACCGGTGGTTTTTCCGACTTTTCAGGCACATTGCCCGTAGCCGTATGCGGCGCATGCATTGCACTGGCGCTCATGGTTATCCTCCAACAGATATAATAATTTTAGTCTTTACGGCCTGATTTGCCGTTCAGGTACTCTTCCGTCAGGGCCACCCAATAGGCGGCTCCCTCAACGATATTTGCGTCATTAAAATCAAAACCGTCATTATGCAGCGCACGGCTGACAGGCCCCGGCTGATCACCATTGCCGAGGAAAATGTATGAACCGGCGCATTTTTCGAGCATGAATGCGAAATCTTCACTGCCGGTCATCGGCGTGGTCTGGGCAACATAGTTACCCTCCGCGGCAAACTTCTTGCCAACCTGTCGGGCAAATGCTGTTTCTTCAGAAGAATTCTGCAAGGCAGGATAGCCGCGGCAATAATCAATTTCGGTCGTAACGCCCAGACTCTGCGCCTGCGTCGCAACCAGATCACGAATTCTGTCTTCAAGAAGATCACGAACTTCCGGCTTGAAGCAGCGAACGGTCAGTTCAATGCGTGCATTTTCAGGGATCACATTATTCGCAATACCGGCCTGCATCACACCAACAGTCACCACAGCGGCATCCAGCGGATTAACATTACGGGCCACAACCGTCTGCAATGCCATCACGATAGCAGCAGTAGCAACAATCGGATCAGCCGTCGTATGCGGCTGCGCACCATGACCGCCACGGCCGGTGATCTTGATAGAAACACTATCGGACGATGCCATCATCGCGCCGTCATAGAACTGCAATTGACCCTGCGGAGAGCCCGGCATATTGTGGATACCAAAGACGGCATCGCACGGGAATTTTTCAAACAAACCGTCAGCAACCATACGGGCTGCACCACTGTCGGGACGGCCATATTCCTCCGCTGGCTGGAAAATCAGATTAACAGTGCCATTGAAATTGCGCCGTCCAGCCAGTGCCTTTGCAGCAGCGAGCAACATTGTTGTGTGGCCGTCATGACCGCAGGCATGCATTACGCCGGTATTGACGCTGGCATAAGGCAGACCGGTCGCCTCCAAAATCGGCAGCGCATCCATATCGGCACGCAGACCAATTGCTGTTGAGCCTTCACCATTGCGTAATTGTCCGACGATGCCGGTTGTGCCGATATTGCGCTCAACCGTGTAGCCCCATTTCTCTAAAAGATCAGCAACAATGCCGCCGGTTCTGATTTCTTTAAATGCCAGTTCCGGATGCTGGTGCAGGTCGCGTCGAAGCGCCGTAAATTCTTCAACATCACGTTCTATCAGTGCTCTGATGTCGTTCATGATTGCACCCTCCTAGATTTCAAAACCATTTCTGATGTTAGCTACGGGTTGCATTTTCATTTGTCCAATGCATAGTAAATTTGATAACCATGCATAAAAGGCATATTGATTTAGGAAAATTTCATGAACATCCAGCAATTACGACATTTTATTGCGCTTGCTGAGAAAGGTTCCTTCACTCGCGCTGCTGAACATGCCAACCTGACACAACCGGCTTTATCGCGCAGTATTGCGCAACTGGAATCAGAACTGGGAATGAAGCTCGTCGACCGCATCGGAAAACGATGCGAAGTGACCGCCTTCGGCAATGTGGTTCTTGATCATGCGCGCAGAGTTCTGTTTGAAACAGAAGAGCTCTACCGCGTTGTCAAACAGCAGCATGAAGGCAGTGCCGGACGGATCAGAATTGGCTTAGGCTCCACACCAAGCGCCCTGCTCACGGCACCATTGCTGAGCCGATTTTCAACCACCAATCCGTCTCTGCATATTTTGCTGATGCGGGGCTCTATTCCGCTGCAAGTGCAGGCACTGCGCGACAGAACACTGGATATGCTGGTGGTCGAAATCAGAGGCGTATCGGTGACAGCAGACCTGCATATTGAAATGTTGCCGGCACTGCGCACAGGCTTTCTTGTCAGCCAGGGTCACCCTTTATTACAGCAACAGCAGGTCAAATTCTCTGATCTGCGCCCATGGCCGCTGGCCACAACCATTCTGGCACCGGAGCAAATCCGTAATATGATTGCAATCTACGGGCCGGAAGCTCACCCTGACGAAAGTGTTACCTTTCATTCAGATGCGATTGACGGCTTACTGCAAACGACACTCAGCAGTCAGACAGTTTATTACGGTGTTATCGCTCCCGCCCATGACCTGATCACCTCAGGGCAGCTGGTCGAGGTGCCTGTACGCCCTGTTTCGGATACCTCGCAATTTGCGATTATCCGGCTGTCAGGACGTTCCCAGCCGCCGATGTTTTCTATTCTACGCCACCTTATTCGTGAACGAATGGCGGAATGGAGCACTATCTGAAGGGCAGAACCGCATGATCAGTCCTTGTTCTTGACGCTACCCGCGTTTTTCTCCAGTAGTCGGTCATATTAACACCACCGGAGCATCTCTTGAAAATCATCGCTGTCGATTTTGAAACCGCCAATGAACAACGTGCCAGTGCCTGTTCAGTCGGGCTGGCATGGATTGAGAATGATCAGGTTGTGCGGGTTGAAGAACGTTTCATCCGGCCAAAAGACATGCGGTTCTCTTCTTTTAATATTGCCATTCACGGTATCCGGCCTGAGCATGTTGAAGATGCCGGAGAATTCCCCGAAGTAATGGATGAATTTGCCGATGATTTTGCCGGTGCTATGATGATTGCCCATAATGCCGCCTTTGACTTCAGCGTCTGGCGCGCCTCTCTGGATTTGTACCGGCAGCATTACCCTGAATTTCAGTATCTTTGTTCGGTCAAAATGGCACAAAAGGTCTGGCCGCAATTGCCTTCGCACAAATTGAATATTCTGGCTGACTATCTTGGCCTGAGCTTCCGGCATCATAATGCAGCTGAAGATGCTGCAATTTGTGCTCAGGCAACCATTGCAATGAAACAGTCTTTACGCGTTCCGGCGCTTGCAGATGCAGCATCTAAGCTCGGCGTTAAACCAGGACGGTTATTCTCCGGCGGTTATGAAGCATGTACCAGCCGCCGGAAATAAATTTGTAAAGTGAATGCAATCAGTTTGTCTGGTTGATCTCAGCTAATTCGCACAGCGTCAGAAACAGTACATCAACACCCTTGGCCAGCTGATTATAATCCGTCCATTCTTCTGGTGCATGGGAGATACCGTGACGGCTTGGGACGAAGACAAGTCCGGTCGGTGCAAAATCCGCCATCACCATGGCATCATGTCCTGCACCACTGACCATAGTCCGGCTTTTCAAACCTAATTTATTGGCATGGAACTGCAAGCGTTCGTGCATCTGAGCGGAGAGCGGCACCGGTGAGATAAAGATTTGCTGCTCCACATCAACGGACAAGTCATTGCCGCCTGCGCGCTCAATTACATCACGCGCCTGATCCATCAGCGCACGCACGACATTTTCTTTTGGCGCACGGATATCCGCCGTAAAGACCACGCGGTCAGGAATGACATTGGCACCGCCCGGATGGACTTCCATTTTGCCCACAGTCAAAACAGCATCTTCGCCGATTGTCCGCGCCAGATCAGGCAATTGCGCCAGCGCCGTCACGGCACCAACCAGCGCATCCCGACGCGCATTCATCGGCGTTGTACCCGCATGTCCAGCCTGCCCGTAAAATGTCGCTTTAAGCTGGCCAAGCCCGACGATCCGGTCAACGATAGCAACATCGTCGCCGCTCGCCTCCAGCACCGGCCCCTGCTCAATATGCAATTCCAGAAATGCATGAACAGAACCGGCTTGACGGACAGCTTCATGCGCTCTGGCAGGTTCAAGACCATAGTCCTGCATCGCTTCACGAAACAGAATGCCGTTGTCATCGGCATAATCCAGCAATTCATCCATATCCACTTTGCCGGTCATAATACGTGAAGCCAGCAGGCCGCCGCCAAAGCGCGTCCCTTCTTCCTCAATCATTGCAATGAACTCAAGCGGCCGTTCCGGTGTCAGCCCGCGCTCTTTCAACTGATACGCAATTTCAATACCGGCAATTACACCGGCCTGACCGTCAAACTTGCCGCCATTCGGCACAGAGTCAAAATGAGACCCTATCAGCACCGGTGCAAGATCCGGCTGACGTCCTTCCAGTCTCCCGATCAGATTACCCACCGCATCTTCCCGTACAGCCAGTCCTGCCGCTTCCATCTGCCCACGCAGATAATCACTCGCCTGCCGGAACTCCGGACTATAGGTCAGTCGGGTAGTGCCTTTGTCGGGCGTGGCATTGAACTGGTTCAACCCGTCAATCAGAATTTGAAGACGTTGCGGATCAGAAAACTGGGTCATGACAATAAACCTGCGGATAATAAGATCAGCCATTTATGGGTCTTATGAAATTTCGGCGCAACACACAAAACCATCACGAACCAATTTTATAAATGGTTCGTGATGGTTTTTAATAAAATTACTTTATTTGCGACATCGACTTCGCTTAAAGCGCATAAATTTTAAATTAATTGACATAAAATGCACAAAGTCATTCACTTCTCGCAGAATCATGTTACCAATATTGAAACTGGTTCAAATGATCCGCACTGTTAAATAGAATGAATGACCTCAGCCAGAACTCTGATTTCGCTTTAGAACAATTACGCGCCCTGCTGGCTGATCAGACATCGGATCAGGAACATCGTCTGCCGTCTGAACGGGAGCTGGCTGCACGCTTCAATGTCAGCCGTCGCGCTTTGCGTGCTGCACTCGACATTCTGGAAAATGAAGGACTGATCTGGCGGCAGCAGGGGCAAGGTACTTTCAGCGGTGAACGCCGCCCGACCGGCAATATGCCTGTCAACCAGATTGCCACCTTTACCAATCCGATTGAAGTAATGGATGTTCGTATCGAAATCGAACCGGCACTGGCGCGCATGGCAGCAGCACGTGCAACACCGGCTCTGATTGAACAACTGGAAAAACTGGCACTAAAAGCCGAACAGGCCGACGATGTTGCTTCATGGGAGAAATGGGACTCAGCATTTCACAGCAAGATCGCCGATGCTTCCGGCAATCAACTTTTCATCGCCATTATGAGCATTATTGATGAAATCCGTCGTAACAATGCGTGGCAGCAGTTTCGTACCCGTGTGCGCTCCACAGGCAGAAACTCGCTTTCAGTCACCCAGCACAATGCCATTCTCGATGCTATCCGGCGGTTTCACCCGCTTGATGCAGAGGAAGCGATGCGCACGCATCTGATTTCGTTGCGCGAGGCAGTCATCGAAGAAATCGGCGGCGTTGCACGGGCGCAGGTTCGTCAGCCCAGCATGACAGAATGAGAATTCCGGTCCGCACCAACATATGCGGATCAATAGCAGAACAGATTTTCTACCGGAGGAGAAAACCTGTTCTGTACGGACTTTATGAAAACCAACGCATTATCTGATCGTTCAGCAGAACAAAATAAGGGGTGGAGATGAAATCAATCTACAAGATTGCGCTGAGAGGCGCGACATTATCAGCCGCAGCAATTGCTTTGACTGTACCGGCACTGGCCGCTGATCTGCGCATCGGTTTGCAGGATGATCCGGATGTTCTGGATCCGCACCGCGCCCGCACCTTTGTCGGCCGTATTGTGCTGACATCCATGTGCGACAAGCTGTTTGACATCAATGACAAGCTGGAAATTCAGCCGCAGCTCGCTAAAGAGTGGAAATGGTCAGAAGATGGTAAGACCCTTCATGTCAAACTGCGTGAAGACGGCAAGTTCCATGACGGCGCCGCAATTACTGCTGCCGATGTAAAAGCCAATCTGGAACGTGCCAAAACCCTGCCGGAATCCCTGCGCAAAAGCGAAATCGCAGCGATTGATAAGATTGAGGTGCTTGATGACACCTCTCTTGATATTCATGTAACCAAACATGACGCCGCGCTGCTCACCCAGCTTGCAGACCGCGCCGGTATGATCCTCTCGCCTAAAGCCTTTACTGACGGCGAGTTCACACAAAATCCGGTTTGTTCCGGCCCTTATAAATTCGCAAGCCGTGTTCAGAACGACCGTATCGTTCTGGAAAAATTTGCGGACTACTGGGACGCAGCAAATTATCATTTTGATAAAGTGACCTATCTGCCAATTCAGGATTCCACGGTCCGTTTTGCCAATCTGCGTTCCGGCGATTTCGACCTGATCGAGCGCCTTGCATCTTCTGATATTGAAGCCGCAAAAGGCGACAGCAACCTGACCTATCTGCCGGTTACCAGTATCGGTTATCAGGCGCTGACCTTCAACATGACCAAAGGCGACAAAGACAGTTTCCCGATCGGTCATGACAAGCGTATCCGTCAGGCTTTTGAACTTTCGCTTGACCGCAATGCCATCAATGAGGTTGTTGGACAGGGCGTATTCCAGCCTGCACACCAGCCTTTCCCGCCATCAAGCTTTGCTTATAATCCGAAATATGATGCGGTAACGCGTGATGTTGAAAAGGCCAAACAGCTTTTGAAAGAAGCCGGTCATGAGCGCATCAGCTTTGAACTGGCCTTCGGCAATTCCACCACTTCCCAACAGGTCTATGAACTTATTCAGGCAATGTCTTCCGAAGCCGGTTTCGACATTTCCCTGCGCCCGACCGAATTTGCGGCATTGCAGAGCACCCTGAAAGAAAAGAGCTACGAAGTCGGTCAGAGCGGCTGGTCAGGTCGTGCTGATCCGGATGGTAACATCCATCAGTTTGACACCTGTAAAGGCAGCCTCAACGATGCCGGTTTCTGCAATGAAAAAATAGATACATTGCTGGAAGAAGCCCGTGGCCTTCAGGATCAGGCACAGCGTAAAGCACTGTATGATCAGGCTCAGGAAATCCTGCAGGATGAACTGCCGATCATCTATCTCTACTACCAACCATGGATCTTTGCGACCCGTGCAAACCTGAAAGGTTTCTCGGCGCATCCGGATGGTATGATCCGCCTGAAAGGCGTTACTCTGGAACAATAACAGCGCGTTACCCGACGATTATGCCAGCCGGCATAATCGTCGGGCACCTTGTTGAAACGCAGCCTCAGCTGAATTGAAACTGCCCGAAGGGTCAATTGGAAAACGCAGGCCATAAAGCTCTGCTGCTTGATGTCTGATGCCCGCTGTTCTGTTTTCAAGATGATGGAACTTAACCTATGTTCGAATTAATTATCCGGCGTTGCCTGGTGGTGATCCCGACCCTGTTTCTGGTCTCGGTCATCGTTTTTGGCATGCAGAAACTGCTACCAGGCGATCCGGTGCTGGCGCTGGCCGGTGAAGACCGCGATCCGCAAACCATTGCCTACTTGCAGGAAAAGTACCGGCTCAATGACCCGATTGTTACGCAATATACGAGCTGGCTCGGGCGTATTCTCACCGGTGACTTCGGCGTCTCAATCCGCACTGAAAAACCGGTATTGGATCTGATCGTACAGAAACTGCCGGTTACATTGCAGCTTGCGGCCTTTGCCATGATCGTTGCCCTGCTGATCGGGGTGCCTGCGGGGATCATATCTGCCGTACGCAAAGGTACACTGACCGATTATTCAATCAATGTTGCCGCGCTCTCCGGCCTGTCTATTCCGAATTTCTGGCTTGGTATTCTGCTTATTCTGGTGGTGTCTGTTCAGTGGCAATTACTGCCTTCGTCCGGCTACACATCCCCGCTTGAAGATTTGGGGCAGAATATCCGCACCATGATTATGCCGGCCTTTGTGCTGGGTACCGGTCTTGCCGGTGTGCTGATGCGCCATACCCGTTCTGCGATGCTTGGTGTGCTGCGCTCCGACTATGTGCGTACGGCGCGCGCCAAAGGTCTCAATGAAAAGACGGTTATCCTGCGTCACGCGCTACGTAACGCTCTCGTTCCGATCATCACACTGACCACTTTGCTGTTTGGTGAATTGCTCGCCGGTGCGGTTCTGACCGAACAGATTTTCACCATTCCGGGCTTTGGCAAGCTGATAGTCGATGCGGTTTTCACCCGTGACTATGCCGTTGTGCAGGGTGTGGTGTTGTGTACTGCCGTGGGCTTCATCCTGATGAATCTCGTCGCCGACATTCTCTATATTATCGTCAATCCGAGACTGAGGGATGCAACATGAGTGCGCTCGCAATTCCGGCTAAAAAACAACCCAACCGCACATTACAGAAGTTCCTCTCGAACAGAGCCGCTGTTCTGGGCGCTGTTCTGGTTGGCTTCTTTGCTCTTCTCGCTATTCTGGCGCCGCTCATTGCAGGTTATGACCCGCTGCAAACCAGTTTCACTGCCATTCGCAAACCGCCTTCGGCTCTGCATTGGCTGGGTACAGATGAGTTGGGACGCGATCTGTTCTCCCGCATGGCCTATGGTGCACGCACATCGCTGATGGCAGGTGTTGTCTCCGTCTTTATCGCCATGCTGGTCGGTGTGCCTTTCGGCATTATCGCCGGTTATTTCGGCGGCTGGGCAGACAGCATTATCTCGCGTCTGATTGATGCCATGCTTGCAATTCCGTTTCTGATTATGGCGATTGCTCTGGCGGCTTTTCTCGGTGCCAGCCTCACCAATGCGATGATCGCCATCGGTTTGTCTGCCGCACCGGTCTTTGCCCGTCTGACCCGTGGTCAGGTACTCTCCATCCGCAATGAGGAATATATTGAAGCAGCTCAGGTTCTGGGTCTGCGTCATCCGCGTATTATCCTGCGCTATATTCTGCCAAACGCCATGTCACCGATTATCGTTCAGGCAACACTGACGATTGCTGCGGCAATCATTGCCGAAGCCAGCCTGTCCTTTCTCGGTCTTGGCCAGCAGCCGCCGAACCCGTCATGGGGTTCCATGCTGAACACAGCGAAAAACTTCATCTCACAAGCGCCATGGATGTCCGTATGGCCGGGAGCCGCAATCTTCCTCGTGGTTCTGGGTTTCAATCTGCTTGGCGATGGTCTGCGCGACGCTATTGATCCGCGCGAATACTAATAATTTTGAGGAAATTCCGATGAGTATGTTTACAACCCGCCCTGAAATTCTCGGTACTTTCGGTGTCGTGACGTCCACCCACTGGCTGGCCTCTTCTGCCGGTATGGCGCTGCTTGAGCGCGGCGGCAATGCCTTTGACGCGGCTGTCGCAGCTGGCTTTGTTCTGCAGATTGTTGAGCCGCATCTGGTCGGCCCTGCCGGTGAAGTGCCGATTATTTTTCACTCTGCCAAAACAGGTAAAACCGAAGTGGTTTGCGGTCAGGGCGTAACGCCTGATGCCGCAACAATCGAACGCTACAAAGAAGAAGGTCTGGATATGGTTCCGGGTTCGGGCTTGCTCGCAACCGTGGTTCCGGGCGCGTTTGATGCATGGATGCTGATGCTGCGTGATCACGGCAGCATGAGCCTGCGCGATGCACTCGAACCGGCAATCTATTATGCCCGTACCGGCCATCCGATGCTGCCGCGCGTTGCCAATACCATCCGCGATCAGGCTGAGTTCTTTAAAAAAGAATGGCCGACATCCTATGCCACATGGGCACGCAACGGCAACCTGCCGCAGGCGCATGAACTGTTCGTCAATGAAGCGCTCGCCAATACCTATCAGCGTCTGGTCGATGAAGCTGAAGCCAAAGGCGGCAGCCGTGAAGACATTATCGACCATGCACGTGACGGTTTTTACCGTGGTTTTGTAGCGCAAGCGATTGAAGATTTCTGCCGGAACACAGAAGCAATGGATACCAGCGGCAAACGCCATAAAGGTATTCTGACAGCGGATGATATGGCGCGCTGGAGTGCCACTTACGAAGAACCACTCACCTATGATTACCATGGCTGGACAGTTTCCAAGACCGGCCCGTGGGGTCAGGGTCCTGCATTCCTGCAAACCCTCGCTTTGCTGAAAAATACTGATATTGCGGCGATGGGGCCGGATAGTGCGGAATTTGTCCACACCACTATTGAAGCCATGAAACTGGCCTATGCAGATCGTGAAATCTATTATGGCGATCCGAATTTTGTCGAGGTGCCGATGGAGCATCTGCTGTCGGAAGAGTATAATGCACAGCGTCGCGATATGATCAGCACCGCTGCATCCCATGAGCTGCGTCCGGGACTTGTGGCCGGTTATGAATCCCAGCATGCCCGTGGTGTCGCCCAGTTCCGTTATGCTGATACCAACAGCGATCTGGCACCGGGTGCCGGTGAGCCGACCATGGCGCATCTGCGTACAGAAAAGCGCGGCGATACCGTGCATGTCGATGTGATCGACCGTTGGGGCAATATGGTTTCTGCCACGCCGTCCGGCGGCTGGTTGCAGTCCTCTCCGGTCATTCCGGAGCTCGGCTTCCAACTCAATACCCGTGCGCAGATGTTCTGGCTCGAGCCTGATCTGCCAACCAGCCTTGCACCACGCAAACGTCCCCGCACCACACTTACCCCGTCACTCGCCAGCTATCAGGGCAAGCCGCGTCTTGTGTTTGGTACGCCGGGCGGCGACCAGCAGGACCAGTGGCAGCTGTTACTCTTCCTGCGCCGTGTCCATCATGGCCTGAACTTGCAGGAAGGTATTGATCTTCCGCTGTTCCACACCATGCACTTCCCGTCATCATTCTATCCGCGTGAAGCTATACCGGGTCGTCTTGTGATTGAAAAAACCATCGGCGAAACCGTTATCAATGAGCTGAAAACACGCGGCCATGATGTCGAAATCGTTGATGCATGGACAGTCGGTCGTCTGACAGCAGCAGAACGCGAAGATAACGGATTGCTGCGTGCAGCCGCAACACCGCGCCTGATGCAAGCCTATGCGATCGGTCGTTAACTCGGGGAAGCTTCACAGTGATAATGGGTATTGAAATACAGCAGCTGCTTTGGCTTGCTCTGGCGATGCTGGCAGCCGGTGGGATCACCGGCCTGCTCGCAGGTCTCTTTGGCGTCGGCGGCGGCACCGTCGCGGTTCCGGTGCTCTATGAGCTATTCCGGATCATGGGCGTTCCTTATGATGTGCTGATGCCGCTGAGCATCGGCACCTCTCTCGCGATCATCATTCCGACCTCGATCCGCTCCTATAATGCACATCGCGCCCGTGGCATGGTTGATACCAGCCTGCTGAAACTCTGGGCGGTGCCGGTGGTTCTCGGTGTTGTGGCAGGTAGTGTTATTGCACGCTTTGCTCCGGCAGAAGTGTTCAAGTTCATCTTTATTCTTGTGGCAGGTGTTTCTGCAATTCGCCTGTTATTTGGTAAAGACAGCTGGAAAATTGCCGATCAGCTGCCAGGGAAAATGGCGATCCGTTTCATTGGTCTGGTGATTGGTGTCCTGTCATCACTGATGGGCATTGGTGGCGGACAGCTCTCCAATCTGTTCATGACCTTCTACAACCGGCCGATCCATCAGGCAGTCGCCACCTCATCGGGCTTAGGCATCCTGATCTCCATACCGGGTGCACTGGGCTATATTTTTGCAGGCTGGCCACGTGCCGCCGAGTTTCCGGAAATTGCTGCGCTCCAGCCGCCGCTGGCGCTCGGCTATGTTTCGCTGCTCGGTTTTTTGCTGGTTATTCCGACCAGTATTTTCGCAGCCCCAATCGGTGTGAAACTGGCGCACAGCCTGTCCAAACGTAAACTTGAAGTCTTTTTCGGTATTTTCTTGCTGCTGATCTGTCTGCGTTTTCTGGTCAGCGTCTTTTATTGATAGAAAGGTTTAAACATGCAAGAAACTCTTCTGTCCGTAAAAGATCTCAAGGTTTCCTTCCGCACCGGCAATCAGTGGTCGCCAGTTGTTCATGGCATTTCTTTTGATATCAAAGCCGGTGAAACCGTAGCTATTGTCGGGGAATCCGGTTCCGGCAAGAGTGTTACGGCGCTCTCGCTGATGCGCTTGCTGCCGCCGCTCAACAGCAAAATTGAAGGCAATGCAGTCTTCAACGGCGCATCGCTTACGCAGATTGATGTCGGCGCCATGCGTCAGATCCGCGGCAATGAAATCGCTATGATTTTTCAGGAACCGATGACCTCGCTCAATCCGAGCATGACCATTGGTTTCCAGCTTGCGGAAGTGCTGATGACCCATCGCGGCATGTCCCGCGAAAAAGCCGAGGCCGAAGCGGTTCACCTGATGGAGCGTGTGCGGATTCCGTCTGCCGCAACACGCGTCAAAGATTATCCGCACCGTCTATCCGGCGGGATGCGTCAGCGCGTGATGATTGCCATGGCGCTGGCCTGCAAACCAAAACTGCTGATCGCCGATGAGCCGACAACGGCGCTGGATGTGACCATTCAGGCGCAGATTCTTGATCTCATCAAAGAACTGCAAAAAGAAGAAGGCATGGCTGTGCTCTTCATCACGCATGATATGGGTGTGGTGGCAGAAATCGCCGACCGTACCATCGTGATGCTGCACGGTAATATTGTTGAAACCGGTAACACAGCCGACATCTTTGCAGCACCGGAACATCCATATACCCGCGCTTTGTTGTCAGCGGTGCCGAAACTCGGCTCCATGAAAGGGGAAAGCGCTCCGCTGAAATTCCCTGAGATTGACCGCACCACCGGTTTTCCGGTGGAAGCTACAGAGGAAGATCATTCTGCAGCCAAGCAGAAAACCAGTACAGCAGAACCAAGAACCGTTCTCGAAGTTCGCAACCTGCGCAAATATTTCGATCTGCCTAAGAGCCTGTTCCGGCAACCGGCAGGACGGGTTCATGCGGTTGAGAATGTCTCGTTCTCGATTAAAGCAGGTGAAACCCTGTCACTCGTCGGGGAATCCGGTTGCGGCAAATCCACCACCGGCCGCTCAATCATCCGGCTGAATGAGCCGACATCCGGTGAAATTCTGCTCAACGGCGAGAATATTCTTGGTATCAGCCAGACACAGTTTCGCGATAAACGCCGTCAGATGCAGCTGATCTTTCAGGATCCTTTTGCCAGCCTTAACCCACGGATGAAAATCGGTGAAGCCATTGCCGAGCCGATGATCGTGCATGGTTTGGCCAGTGCTTCACATGCACGGGAAAGAGCCAGAGAATTGCTGGATCAGGTCGGGCTTAATCCGGCTATGTATGACCGTTATCCGCATGAATTTTCCGGCGGCCAGCGTCAGCGTATCTGTATTGCACGCACTCTGGCACTTGATCCGCAGCTTATTATTGCAGACGAAGCGGTGTCTGCACTTGACGTTTCCATCAAGGCGCAGGTAGTCAACCTGATGCTGGAACTGCAGGACAAGCTGGATCTGGCTTTCCTCTTCATCTCTCATGATATGGCTGTTGTGGAACGGATCAGTCATCGCGTGGCGGTGATGTATCTGGGCGAAATTGTCGAGATCGGCGCACGGGAAAGCATTTTCAGCAATCCGCAGCATCCATATACCAAGCGACTACTGTCAGCGGTGCCGGTGCCTGATCCTGCAACACGTGGTTCCAAGCCGAAGCTCAAAGTCAGTGAGTTGAAAAGCCCTGTCCGCGCAATGGATTATCAGCCGCCTGTCCGTCAAATGCTGGAAGTGGGTTCTGACCACTTTGTCCAGCAATGGGGAGACGAGTGGCGTTAATCCGTCCATAAATAAGCAACCGGCGCTCAAGCCGGCTGCTCTTAAAACACTCTGCAATAATAAATATTTATCCCGCTTCAAAAAACAGCTATCGGTCAAATCAAACAAGCATTAAAGGCGGGAGTTGCTATGACCTATAATATTATTCTCTCACAGGGTCGCATTGCTGATCGCACCGTAGGTGCAATTCCGGGCGCGGCATTGACCGCAAAACTGGTAGCAAAACTCACCTCTGCCCCTGTGACAACAATCGGCTCACCATCCCCTGTTGTCACGGATGACTGGTCTGTCAGCCTGCCACAGGCACGCGACACATTAAACGGCATCAGCAACGCTCTGGACGCCACGCTCAAAAACAACCAGATACCGGTGCTCGTTGCCAATACCTGCTCTGCAAGTCTGGCAAGTCTGCCGGTTGTTGCGCGTGAACGCCCGGACAGTGTTCTGCTCTGGATTGATGCGCATGGCGATTTCAATACGCCTGAGACAACCGGCTCCGGCTATCTCGGCGGCATGGTTGTCGCTGCTGCCAGCGGTTTGTGGGACAGCGATCATGGTGCCGGTTTACGCCCTGAACAGGTTATCATCATCGGCGGCCGTGATATTGATGAAGAAGAAGCCGCGATGCTGGCAAAAGCCGGCGTCCGGATTATCGCCCCTGCGCAAACCACCCCAGAAACAGTTTTGCAGGCTATCGGCGATGCGCCAATCTGGGTTCATGTGGATTGGGATGTGATGGAGCCTGATTTCATTCCGGCAGCTTATAAAGTAGCAGATGGTCTGATGCCGCAGCAGCTGCGTGATGTGTTCGCCGCCCTGCCGAAGGACAAGATTGCCGGTATCGAATTAGCCGAATTTGAAGCAGGCGATGATGCCGCTGCGAATAATACAGCACTTGCGGTTCTCGAAGAGATCATCACTCCGCTGTTTAAGTAAAAACAAAGGCGCAGTGTTATCAGACACTGCGCCTTTTTCTGTTTTAATCGTCGTTTTGAGCCGTTGTCTGTTTCAAAAACTGTAACACAGCCTGCCATGACGCAGCATTGGCCTCAGCATTCACATCAGCTTCGCCACCCATTGTTGTGAGATTGCCATTGACCGGATGGGCATGGACAATCTGCGTGGCCGGCACA
Organism: Bacillus subtilis; assembly: GCA_021733665.1. GTDB lineage: Bacteria > Pseudomonadota > Alphaproteobacteria > Rhizobiales > Rhizobiaceae > Pseudochrobactrum. The sequence continues at coordinate 788,112 of JAHREI010000001.1, read as the reverse complement.
TAAGGGAACAGGATGGAATGTCCCGCTTGCGGATGATTATACCATTCCACCGGAAAAGCATGATCGGTGGCCAGAAGGCTCGACTGCACCAGCAGTGAATAATAATCCGACGGCCATGCGCCATCATCACCGCCGGAGATCAGCATTACCGGCCCTGCAATTTTTTCCACCGGAATACGCGCTTTTCGCATAGCTTCAGGATCGGCAAGGGCAGTACGCATTGCAGCACTGTTGCGGCGTGGCTGCGGCCCGTCATCATAAGGTTTCCAGCTCGCAAAGCGGTTATTGTCCCAGATATGGGTGAGCGGCTTGCCCTGATACAGCCAGCAAGGCCCGTCTCGACCCAAGGCAGGATCGGCAGCGGCCTGCCCGCCATGCACAAAAGCGCTTGGCACATAGCCGATCACCGCAGAAACTTTCTGCGGATAGGTAGCGCCCAATAACAGTACCAGCTCGCCGCCGCGTGACTGACCGCTGATCGCCACGAAATCATCTTTTGGCTTCACAGCTTCGCGCAGCCAGTCCAGCCCTTTTTCAAAATATTCCAGCGGTGTGTTGGAAATATATTTTGGCAGACCTTCCGCACCGAAATAACCCAGTGCCAGAGCATGATAACCACGGGACGCATAAAGCGCCGCGCGCGGTTCATTCACGCCACCACCGGAACCATTCATGATCATCACAGCCGGTCGTGCTTCACTGCCTGCCGCGCGATAAAGCGTCCCGACAAGACCGTTCACCCGCACTTCTTCACGGGTCACACCTTCTGCCATCAGCGTTTGCACCAGCAATGCGTCACTGGTGTCATCACCGGAGCTGGCAGTGATTGTTGTTTCCAGCGCTTGTGATAAATCCTGATGAAACAGTGGCAACATGCCCTGCCCGCCATGATTTTGTGACCAGATCAGCCCCATAGCTGAAACGCCCTGATAGTCACCGGACACAGGTGCATCACGGGTCAGATCAATCACACCTTGTGCATCGGTCTCAAATACTGCCTCGCTCGTCCAGTCATGACCGGCACGATTTGTCAGTGTTTTGACCGTAACTTTGGCCTGTGGCTTAGCGCCGGATATCGTAATCCGGCGCTCCACATCGATCAGCGCTACGGCTGGTTCAACGGAGATTTGCAACATGAGCCTGCCTCTCAGTCAGCTTTGATTTTGCTGACCTGCATCGCAACGGTACGGTCACTGTTCCACGGCACAACTTTCAGGTCATCGCGCGATGCCCAGATGTTTTTATAATGGAACAGCGGCATAATACCGACATCACCCATCACGGTTTTCACCGCACCGCGGATAATGTCTTCGCGCTTGGCATTGTCAAACTCTGACGTTGCCTCAGCCAGAGCCTTGTCGAGATCGGCACTGCTGTAGTGACCCCAGTTGGATGCGCCAACGCCCTTTTCCTTATTCGGTGTCGCCAGAATAGAGGTCATGGCATAGGTGCCCTCGCCGGTACCATTGCCCCAGCCGATCATGGTCATGGCATATTCACCTTTATTGGCGCTGCCGGAATAGACCGAGAAAGGTACAACTTCTACCTGAGTTTCCACACCGATACGTGTCCAGAACTGAGCCAGAGCCTGCGCGGTTTCAGGACCTTGCGGGTAACGATCGCTTGGCGCATGGATTGTCATTTTGAAACCATCCGGATAGCCTGCTTCTGTCAGCAGTTCCTTGGCTTTTTTGGCATCGAACGGAATATCTTTCGTATCCGTATCATAACCGAATGTCCCGTCCGGCATCCACTGGTTCGCAACCGTTGCGCCGCCCTGCATAATGCGGCTCACCAGTGCTTCACGGTTGATCGCCAGTGTCAGCGCTTCACGCACTTTCTGGTTCAGCAACGGATTTTCCTTCAGCGGATTTCCGGCTTTGTCGGTCAGATATTTGGACGGCTGTGCGCCAAAGCTTGGCTGCATAATCAACGCACGCAGACCCGGATAGGCATAGACTTTAACGCCTTCTGACTTTTCCAGCTTGGAAATATCGGCAACCGAAACTTTGTCGATCACATCCACATCTTTGGCCAGCAATGCGGCGGTACGCGCTGCCGGATTGGCGATATAACGATAGGTAACCGTATCCCATTCAGGCTTATCGCCGGTATAGGTTTCATTGCGCTTCATCAGCACGCGGTCACCCGGTGTATAGCCGACATAGCTATAGGCACCATTGGTGACCATGGCCTTGCCGCTATTGTAATCTTCCGTGGTCGATTTCTCACCGACATGCTTGCTGACAATATAGAGGCTGGAAAGGCTGACCGGCAGCAGCGGATCAGGCACAGTGGTTTTGACCAGCAGATGATGGTCATCTTTGATCTCGACCTTATCAACTGTGCGGATAAAACCTTTGACGCTGGCAACACTGCCCGGCACATCGCGGGCACGGTCATAGGAGAAAGCCACATCCGCAGCAGTCACCGGCTGACCGTCAGACCAGACGGCATTGTCAAAAAGGGTAAATTCCCATGTCAGCGGGTCAATATTGCGCCATGTCTTGGCAACACCCGGCTGCATATTAATGGCGTCTTTACCGGTCAGGCCGCTCCAGAAATGCTGGGCGACAGAATGGTCACCGGCATGGTTGTTCAATTGCGGATCAATCGATGACAACGGATCCGCAAAACCGATACGCAGTTCTTCTGCCATGGCACTGGCAGAAAACAGGCTGGTGGTCATAACAAGGGCAGCAAGTAAATTTTTCATACGGTTAACTCCACTGGGGCGGCTTTATCAATAAATGAAGGGTTATCGTTGAGGTGACACGCGCTTAAATGATGCTCACCGACCTGCTTCAATGCAGGGCGTTCAAGGCGGCATTTGTCGAAAGCAAGCGGACAGCGCGGATGAAAATGGCAGCCCTTCGGCGGATTAATCGGGCTTGGAATCTCCCCTTTAATCGCTGAATAGGCTTTGCCGCGCTGCGAGAGATCCGGCACTTCAGACAGCAGCATTTTCGTATAAGGATGGTTCGGACGGGCAAAAAATTCCTTCGCCGGCGCATCTTCCACCACTCTGCCCAGATACATGATCAGCACGCGGTCGCAGACATGACGAACAGCTCGCAGATCATGACTGATAAACAGATAGGTCAGATCAAGCTCTTCGCGCAGATCCATAAACAGGTTGAGGATTTGCGCCTGAATGGAAACGTCCAGCGCAGCAATGGATTCATCACAAACCAGAAAACGCGGATTAAGTGCCAGAGCACGGGCAATACTGATGCGCTGTCGCTGACCACCCGAAAACTGGTGCGGAAAACGGGTGCGGATTGCCGGATCAAGCCCGACACGGCGCAGCTGCGCACTGACATATTCATCAAGGCCTGCGCGGTTCGCCAGACCATGAATCAGCGGGGCTTCGCCAACAGCCTTATCAATACGCTTGCGTGGATTAAGGCTGGCTTGCGGATCCTGAAAGATCATCTGCACATCAAGATGCGTTTTATTCTCGCGGGACGGTGCTTTATCATAGACCTTAACATCGCCGCTGCTTGGTGCCATCAAACCGGCTGCAATACGACCGAGCGTGGACTTGCCGGAGCCGGATTCTCCGACCAGACCAACAAACTCACCGGCGCGGATTGTCAGGTTCACACCATCCAGCGCATGCACAACCGGACGCGGACGTGACAGCCCCATACGCTCCGTTAGAGCAGAACCGCCGCCGCCAAAGCGCTTTTCAATATTCTGCATTTGCAGAACAATTGGCTGCTGCTGAGCCGAAATATCATGATTTTTACTGGTCATGGCCGCAGCTCCTGCATAGTGCTATTCAGCGTAACCGGATGGAAGCAGCGATAGCGATGATCCTCTGTGCCGGTAAATTCCGGCTGCACCTGACAGGCATCTGTTGCCGAGCCACAACGTGCGGCAAAAGCACAGCCTTTAGGCGGATGGAACATATTCGGTGCCAGCCCCGGAATTTGCTGCAAGCGGGTGCCCGGTTCCGCATTGCCGGGCAGGCTACCGATCAATCCTGCAGTATATGGATGGCGTGGCTGATCAAGCACGGCACCGACATGACCGGTTTCGACAATACGTCCGGCATACATCACCGACAAAGTGTCGGCGATACCGGCCACCACTGACAGGTCATGAGTAATCCAGATCAGTGCCATATTGGTGGCTTTGACCAGTCCCTGCACTTCCGCCAAAATTTGTGACTGGATCGACACATCAAGCGCTGTGGTCGGCTCATCGGCAATAATCAGATCCGGTTTGTTGAGCATGGCGATTGCCAGTGCCACACGCTGGCGCATACCGCCGGATAATTGATGCGGATAGGCATCTAAGCGGCTTTCAGGACTTGGCACACCGGTTGCGCCCAGCACATCACGGGCACGGATGCGGGCATCGGCATAGGAGATTTTCTCATGCGCTTGCAGTGCTTCAATCATCTGCTCGGAAATGCGCAGCACCGGATTGAGCGTCATCATCGGGTCTTGAAACACCATTGCAATACGGTTGCCCTGCAAATGGCGCAGCTGTTTCTTGGACAGTTTGGTGATATCCTGTCCTTTGAACAGCACCTCCCCGGACACGATACGACCCGGCCGGTCGATCAGCCCCAAAATCGAAAAACCTGTCACCGATTTACCGGAGCCGGATTCACCGACCAACCCCATAGTCTGCCCTGCACGCAGCGTAAAAGATACATCCTCAACCGCATGTAGCACACCGGCATCGGTGTAAAATCTCGTGCAGAGATTGCGGACATCCAGCAGCAATTCACTCATGATAAAGCCCTCGGATTAAACACATCACGCAGGCGGTCGGCCACGAGGTTGATAGCCACGATCGAAATCAGCAAAGCCAGCCCCGGAAAGAAACTGATCCAGTAATCACCCGACAGCATATATTGGAAACCATTGGACACCAGCAGGCCGAGCGAAGGCTCTGTCACCGGCACACCGAGACCGAGAAAGCTCAGTGTAGCCTCCAATGTAATAGCACGAGCGATCTGCAATGTTCCGATGACGATCAGTGGCGGCATGCAATTCGGCAGAATATGGCCAAGCAGAATTCTGAGCGGTGACAGCCCAAGCCCGCGGGCAGATTCCACATAGTCACGACGGCTTTCCACCAGCGCCTGACCTCGAGCAGTACGGGCATAATAGGCCCATTCCAGCAGCACCAGTGTGATCACCACATTACCAACACCGCGACCAAAGAAAGCCAGCATCAAGAGTGCCACAAGAATAGACGGCAGCGACATCACCAGATCAACCAGACGCATCAAAAGTGCATCGGTTTTGCCGCCTGCATAGGCCGCAACCAGCCCGAGCACGATGCCGATCACACCGGCAATAGTAGCGGAACCAATGCCGACAACCAGACTGGTGCGCAGGCCGTAGAGAATAGCCGAGAACAGATCGCGCCCCTGCCCGTCAGTTCCGAGCAGATAGGTATAACCATCCGTCATATTGGTTTCACCCGGTGCCAGACGTGCGTCCATCACGTCAATCGCCATCATGTCATAGGGGTTCTGCGGTGCGATCAGCGGCGCGAAAATAGCGGCGGCTGCAATCAGCACACACAAAGCCAGCCCGAAAACGGCAAGCGGCGAGCGCAGGAACATGCGGATATTTTCCGCGATTGGAGAGCGTGGTGGTTTGGTGAGAGACATGGTCATGCGGCCGCCTCCGTTCTGACACGCGGATCAAGCACACGATACAGAATATCCACGATCAGATTGATCGTCACAAACAGCGTCACAACCACCATCAGATAGGCAACAACCACAGGGCGGTCGAGCGCATTGATACTGTCGAGGATAAGCTTACCGGCACCCGGCCATGAGAAAATATTCTCGGTTACCACTGCGAAAGCGACAGTCGAACCGAATTCAATACCAAGCACAGTGACCAGCGGGATCATGACATTGCGCAGGATATGACGGCGCACAACACGCAAAGGCGACAGGCCTTTGGCACGGGCAAAGCGTACATAATCCAGTGATTTCACCTCACGTACACCGGCATTGGTAAGACGCACAACCAGCGAGACTTTAAACATCGCCAGATTGATTGCAGGCAGCAGCATATGACGCAGACCATCAAGGGTCAGGAATGACCATTCCACGCCAAAGAGACGCACGGTTGTACCGCGCCCGCTGGCAGGCAACAGCCCGAGTGACACGCTGAAAGTCATAATCAGCAGCAAGCCAACCCAGAAAGTCGGCAGGGAAAAACCCAGAATACTGCCGGTGGTGATCAGCTTGGCAAACGGGTTTTCCGGTTTAAGTCCAGCAAAAAGACCGAGCGGAATACCGATGAATACTGCAAAGATCATCGCCAGTACGGCCAGTTCCAGCGTTGCCGGCAGGCGTTGCAGGATCAGCGTCACCGCAGGCGTATTATAGACAAAGCTATTGCCCAGATCGCCTTGCAAAGCACTTTTCAAGAACAGCCAATATTGCTGCCAGACCGGCAGATCGAGGCCGAGGCGTTCAATCAGCTCTGCGCGGTCGACCTGCGTTGCATCGGGTGCCAGCAGAATATCTGCCGGATTGCCGATCATATGCAGGCCGAGAAACACGATGACCGACATAATCAGCAGAACGACCGCCGCCTGAGCTAATCGTTTGATGAGCCAGACAGTGAAATTCATACCAGCGCCTCAAGATCAGTCTGGTCATAATTATTCGCTTCAACCCATTCATCACCGAAGACTTCCGGCTCTGAATAGCTCTTGGCATTGGCAAAATGCTGGTCGATATCTTCATGATACAGCGTAGCAGCAATGCCCGTTGACAGACGGGCTGCGCCCTCACTGATCGACGGAATATCACCGGATACACCGCCATGAGACATCATGGCCGGATAGCAGAAGCAATGAATGCGGGACAGACCCTCTGCCTCCACGCCCGCTTTTGGCAGGAATTCAAAAGAGGGTCCGAGATCCGGTGCCTCAGTCAATGAGCGATCCTCATTGCCGGTCAGCGGTGCCAGACGTTCTTCCCATGTGCGGGCTTTGCTGGCGATTTCCGACAGGAAGGCTTTCTGGCGCCAGTCAATCTGAAAACCGGTAGAAGCGATCAGAAAGTCGAATTGTCTGCGCCCCTGTGGCGTGATGATCTCGATCTTGTCACCCTTCACAACGATGCTCTCAAGGGAAGCGCCGAGCTGAAAAAATGCATTCTTATGGCGGCTGACGCGCAGCACACTGGCACGCGGCGGCGGCACCTGTTCCGCACCGATATAGCTGTAGATTGCCAGTTTGGTGCGGCCGTCGAGATTTTGCATACCATAGACAGAACCCGGATTACCCATACCCTTGCCACGGTTAATACGCGGAATATCCTTGCGGCGGATCAGCAGATCAACACGCGCAGCACCCGCTTCCAAAGCCGTTGCCGCACTGTCCATCGCCGATGCACCGGCACCGATGACGGCAACCGATTTGCCCTTCAGCACACTGTAATCATTTTCATCCGACGAATGTGCCCAGAACTGCTTTGGTAGAGTGCGGATAATCTCCGGCACATAAGGCCCGCCGAGACCATCGCGTCCGGTTGCCAGCACCACGTGACGCGCACGGATAGTCTGGGTGCCTTGCGGGGTTTCCAGCTCCAGTACTGTATGGTCAGCTTCCGGCTTGATCAGTGTAATACGATGATCATTGCGCAGATCAATATTGAGAACATCGCGATACCAGCGCAGATAATCCATCCATTGCAGACGCGGAATTTTATCGAGCGCATCCCATTCGGCTTCACCGAATTGCGCAGTAAACCATGCACGGAAAGTCAGTGACGGAATACCAATCGCCGGCCCTGTCAGGCTCTTTGGCGAGCGCAGAGTTTCCATGCGCGCTGTTGTTGCCCAAGGGCCTTCAAAACCATGAGGTCGTGCATCAAAAATGACCGTGCGGATACCAAGATGTTTCAACGATGCCGCAGCCGACAGACCGGCCATACCGCCACCGATAATGGCCACATCCAGCAATGTTTCGCCACCAATCTGTTTCAGCGGCACCCATTCCTTGGCCGGTAATGTCAGATAATCCAGATCACGGGCAACGAGGCTGTTGAGTTCTTCAAGCGATGAGGGAAATTTTGTCATGGTCAGTCCTCCAGCAATGCAAGCTGGGTAATCAGCGATTGATGTTCATCAGGCGTGTGAAGTTTGAAACCCGGCACCAGGAGATGGGCGGCCTGTTCCAGCGCGGTGATCAGTTCTGCAGCTGTCTCGCTTAGCTGCATGGCATTGTGACTGATCACACCGAAACTATAAGGAATATCCAGCTCCAGCGGCAAAGTAACAATGCCGTCCAGCGGTGTACCGGCAGAGGTGACCGGTTCAACCACGCCGACGGTTCCCGCAGGACCACCCGCACCGGCGCGGATCAGCGCCAGCGCATTCATGGTTGAGTTGGTGCGGATCAGCCCGCCGGTCTCGATATGATTGTTTTTCAAAGTCTGGCGGATACGGGCAGGCAGGCCGCGACGGTTGGACATTTCCACCAAAGTACGGCTTTTGATTGCCGAGAGCGGAATTGGCCCCTGCTCTTTCGCCAGAGGATCATCAGCCCGCACAGCCAGAACGCAGGGCGCACTGCCGAACCAGTGGGTTGTCTGATCGCGATGCTGCAATGGCAGACTTGTCGCGCCGATGTCCGCATCGTTCGAGAGCACTGAACTGCGTACCCGTTCCGGTGTATCCGTCTGAATAGCAATGCGTCTTGCGCCTTCGACTCCGACAGAATGACTGAGCGACGCCCATGCGTGCGGCACAAGACCAAAAGCCAGCGCCGAGATACAGGCAATGCGCACCGGCCGTGTCCTGAGATTGGCCACCTCCTGCGCGCGCTCCCAAACCTCGGCAACACCGGCCAATGCCCGCTCCACATCATCACGCAAGAGCATGCCTTCCTGTGTGAGTGCCAAGCGCTGGCCAACACGGACAAACAATTTTTGTCCGAGATCGCGCTCCAGATCCTGAATAATCCGGCTGACGGAAGGCTGGGACAATTGCAGCCGTTTGGCAGCGGCGGTGACGCTGCCTAAAGTCGCAACTTCCAGATAGGCTTCCAGCGCCTTTAAATTGCGCATATTTTCTCCCTGTCTGCCGGTTAAGCGGCAGCGAAAATGCCCGGATAAAACAATATCAGATGGTTATTTGACGGGATCGCCCAGCACATGCATCAGGCGGTTTGCCCAGCCGAACATGGCTGTGGACAGCACCAGATCAACGGCCTCTTCCTTGTTCAGCCCCTGCTCCTGCAAACGGCGTGCATCATCTGCATTTGTCTGCGGCGGAAACTGCGACAGCTTCAGTGCAAAATCAAAAATCGCCTGATTTTTAGGATCAAGTTTCGCCTTCTCGCCATCAAGGAACAGCTTGTCGGTTACGCTCTCATCACGACTGAGCTGCGCATGGCGTTGGGCATGCACGGCTGCACAATAGATACAGCGATTGACCACCGATGCACCCAATGCACCAAGCTCACGCTCTGCACGCCCCAGACCGCCTTTGCCATACATCACCGTGTTAAACAGCGGTGAACGCACATTGAGACTTTCCGGATCATGCGCCAGTACAAGCACATAATCAGATACTTTGGTGTTGGATGGTGTCACCTTCAGCGCATCCAGCTGCTCGGGTGTGGCTTCTGCCAACACAACCGGCTTCACACGCGGTTGCCATTCAGGAACAGTTTTGGTGAATTTGTGAATGATCTCGCTCATCAGTTCTGCTCCCCGTCAGCTTCAGCCAAAGATGCGAGGCCGGACGCCACGCGGATTTGATAGGCAAGAAAAGCATTCAGTTCGCACAGGCGCACAATATCAGCATCGGCAATACCGGCCTGCTGCAAGACAGCGATATCATCTGCACTGACATCTTTGGTCTTGTTGGCAACCTTATCCATAAAGGCCACGACTTTTTGCTGCACAGCATCGGCTGGCACAAAACCGGCCTGCGCGAGATCAGCATAGTCTGAACCAGCAGCAGCCTGACCATAAAGCGCGCCGAGATAAGGATTGTCATTTGCCGCAGCGATACGGGCGGCAAAAGCGGCACGCAATGCATGCGGCCACGCACCGGCATCAGCAGGCGTCAGCACCGCATCCTGCGCCTGACGTGTCATGACAAACACATCCTGACGGGCAGCGAGCGCCTCAAAAGGCGGCACATCTTCAACATTACCGGCGAGCCAAAGGCTCACGGCTTCCAAAGCAGATTGTTTCATTACGTTCCCCAGACATTGCTTCAACATAAGCAGTTCAATCAGGTAACAGACAGATCACACTGTCCGGCGAGATATAGTTACTTTACGGATGAAGTATTGCCGTTTATTCATTTTTCAAATAACCTGTCACCGTCAGTTAAGGCTGTCAACCACCAAAATGGAAAACAGCTCATTTCATAAATTCCTCGAGGCACATATGCGGCTGGGGAAACTGCACTGCTTTGCGGATTTTCACTTTTCGCAAGATAAACAGTGCTTTAGTTTTACAGAGTTTACTCCAGCGGGGAGCAGGACGAAGGGTAAAACAATCCAAATCCTGCATCAGGAATAAAAGATTTTTTTAAAAGCACACAAGAATGTGCAAAAATATGCGACAGCCTATTCAGTTAGTCTGTTTACGACAGAGGGGAACATATGAGTCAGATTATTCATTGCTGTCATTCCGAACAATGTCATATGGAATGGCGCAATCGCGCTATCGCAATCATTGAAGCGGACTTCAACCGCTCTGCCGATACACACCTTATCCGCGTTGATCTGCCGAAATTCAACGGCATTACACTCTATTTAAAAGATGAATCCAGCCACCCGACCGGCAGTTTGAAACACCGTCTTGCCCGCTCGTTATTTCTCTTCGCCATTTGTAACGGAAAGATCGGCCCGCATACGACAATTGTTGAGGCCTCCAGTGGCTCAACCGCTGTTTCAGAGGCCTATTTCGCCCGTATGCTTAACCTGCCTTTTGTAGCAGTCATGCCGCGTACTACCTCAAAAGAGAAAATCGCCGCGATTGAATTTTACGGTGGCCGCCCGCATCTCGTTGATGATCCCAAGAGCGTTTATGATGCTGCCCGTCAGGTCGCAATAGAGACAGGCGGCTATTATATGGATCAGTTTACCTACGCGGAACGCGCAACAGACTGGCGTGGTAACAACAATATTGCCGATTCTATTTTCAGCCAGATGCAGCGTGAAGAACATCCGAACCCGCGCTGGATTGTAACCGGTGCAGGCACCGGCGGCACCTCCGCAACACTCGGGCGCTATATCCGCTACCGTGCGCTGGACACCCGCCTTTGTGTGGCTGACCCTTCAGGATCGATCTTCCATCAGCATTTTATGGATCGTTCTGTTACGGAAATTCCTTGCTGCACTTCGATGATCGAAGGCATTGGCCGCCCGCGCGTTGAGCCGTCTTTCATACCGGAGGTCGTAGATTGCATGATCGCCGTGCCTGATGCAGCCAGCCTTGCCGCCCAGCGCGTCATCGGTGAAATTCTTGGCCGCACCTGTGGCGGCTCTACCGGCACCAATATCTGGGCCTGTGCGCATCTAATTTCCGATATGATCCGCCGCGGAGAAACCGGTTCGGTTGTGACCCTGCTCTGCGATCACGGCGACCGTTATCGCTCCACCTATCTCAATGACGACTGGATTAAAGACAACGGTTTTAACATTGAACCGCACCTGCAAAAACTGCGTGCCTTCTTCCATCAGGGACAGCTAATGGCGGAGTAATCTGCTCGAAACAGCCGCAGACTCACAGCACCACATTTCTGTGCGTCTGCTTTTTCTCCGGAGCAGGTAGCGTTTAATCACCCCCGAACACCTGCTCCGGACTTTTTAATCATCGGTTTTATTGTTTTTTCTGCGCGACGATATTTTCCCTCAGAAGCGCCCCATTCTTCGGTTTCACCACTTATCTGTCCGGCAAAATTATCAGTCAAAACAAATTGCTGGCGGCATACCTCATATAAGCCCCCTCCACCATCCCGCAAAAATCAGTGACAAGTCCTGATTGCATAAACTGTGTCTGAATCATGACAAGGTGATTATCCTGATTGACTCTCTGCCCGAGAATCCGTATCGGGAGGTGATTAATCGTTTAATCAAGATGGTTTCGATGTCCGACACCTTGCATCCTAAACAGACACCTAATCTGAGCGATGTCGCTAAAGCCCTAGGTGTGTCGGTTGCAACCGTGTCCAATGCCCTATCCGGAAAAGGACGGGTTTCAGCCAGTCTCATTTCCCGCGTTAAAGAACAGGCTGCCCGCATGGGCTATGTCCCGAGCCATACAGGGCGGGCTTTACGTACAGGACGCAACAGTGTGCTGGGTCTGGTCTTGCCGGATATTGCCAATCCCCTGTTTCCGCAAATCGCGCAGGCGATTGAAGCAGCGGCAGCGGCAGCCGGATATGGTATTCTGATTGCGGATTCCCGCGGAAATGTCAGTCTGCAGACTGAGGCAATTAATCGCCTGATTGAATACGGTGTCGATGGTCTGGTGATCGTACCGCGCCTTGGCACCCGCATTGCGGATTTGGATATTCCTGTCGCGGTGATCGACAGCCCTTCAACGCCCGGCAATACGGTTGCGGCGGATCACTGGCAGGGCGGCGAGCTGGTCGGCCAGCATCTGGCGTCCGGTGGGCACCGTAAAGTGCTGCTGATCGGTAAAAATCCGGCTTCTATCGTGCAGAATGACCGCTTGGGCGGTATTCGTGCAGGATTAGGCAGACAAACTAAAATTGATGTTCTGTGGATCGAACATCACGAGGCTGAATTCGGCAAAGGCGCCCATCTCGGCCTGAATGAGAAAATTGCATCCGGTACAACGGCCATTGCCGCCGTGTCTGATGTGCATGCCCTACGTGCGATGACCGAGCTTTATCACAGTGGTTACCGTGTGCCGGATGATGTCAGTGTTATTGGTTTTGATGACCTGTTTTGGGCGTCAGGCATTACGCCTGCGCTTTCCACCGTGCGCATGGATTTGCCGCGTATCGGTGAAATTGCCATTGCCTCACTGGTGCAAGCTATTGAAGGCAAAGGTGAAAATCGCAAAGGACCGGTGCCGACCTTCGGCACATCCCGTGTGCCTATGACACTGATTGCCCGCCAAACATGCCGTTCTATTCTGTCTGATCACTCATCTCACTTCGCAAAAGGACTTTAAAAGTGCTGAAGAAACTCATCGCCGCATCCACCATGGCGCTTCTGACCACAGCGTCTTACGCTGCTGACAAGACCCTGACCATCTCGGTTTACGCTTTTGCGCAGGATGATTTCAAAGAAATCCTCTACAAGCCGTTTGAAGAAAAATGCGGCTGTAAACTGGTTGTTGAAACCGGCAACAGCGTTGAGCGTCTGGCCAAAATGGAAGCCAACAAAGCCAGCCCTGTTGTGGATATGGCTGTTGTTTCCATGGCTGATGCGCTGCAAGCCTCCCGTGCCGGTCTGATCGACAAGATCGACACAGCCAAACTGTCCAACTTTGACAAGCTCTACGATATTGCCAAAGACCCGAACAAAGACGGCATGAGCGTTGGTTACACATTCTACGCGACATCCATCGTCTACCGCACTGACAAGATGAAAATTGAATCCTGGGCAGATCTGCTGAAGCCTGAATATGCACCGCATATTGCTTTCCCGAATGTGACCACCAATCAGGGCCCGACAGCGCTTTATATGCTGGAAAAATCCCTCGGCCATAATGAAGCGGATCTGAAAAACGCCATTGCTGCCGTTGGCGAAAAGTCCGATGATATTGTGACTTTCTACGTCAAATCTTCGCAGCTCGTGCAGCTGATGCAGCAGGAAGAAATCTGGGCAGCGCCAATCGGCCGCTTCTCCTGGGCACCTTTCACCAAGCTTGACCTGCCGCTCGGCTGGGCAACACCGAAAGAAGGCCAGACCGGCGGCATGAATGTGATGGTCGTTGCCAAGGATTCCAAGAACCGTGATCTGGCGCTGGAATTCATGGACTTCTGGCTCTCTACAGAAATTCAGACCAAAATTGCTGAAAAACTGGTCGACAGCCCAGCCAATAAGGAAGTTAAGGTTTCTGATGAAGTTGCCGATAACATTACCTATGGCGAAGAAACCGCTAAAAGCCTTCAGCTCATTCCGTCCGATGTCGTTCTCGACAACCGCGACACATGGCTGAAAGAATGGAACGCCAAAATCGGCCAGTAATCCGGCCACAATAACAGCAGCTGCCCGTAACATCTTCAGTTCACGGGCAGCTTTCTTTTTTGATGCATTATCCCGCCTCCGGTTAGGCCACCTGTCTTATAGGAAAGCTTATGTTCAACAACCGCACCGAAGCCATGTGGCTGGCCTTGCCGGCAGCGCTTTTCGCGGCACTTGTCTTCCTCGTCCCAGTTATTCTTCTGCTGTCTGAAGGTTTCAGATCGACAGAAGGATGGACGATTGCCCCATGGATTGATTTCTTCTCCGAGCCGATGAACCGTACTGTGTTCTGGCGTACCCTGCGGCTGGGACTGGAAGTAACCGTTGTCGCTGCGATTATCGGCTATGCTACGGCATGGGCGATTGTCGGCCTGCCAGCCAATTCCAAAGGCCGGATGATCGGCCTGATCATGTTGCCAATGATGATTTCGCCGGTTGCCCGTACCTATGCGTGGATCGTCATTCTCGGCCGCACCGGTATTATCAATCAGGCCTTGCAGGCTGTGGGCTTAAGCGATGCGCCGCTGCGTATTCTGTTCACCGAAACCGCAATTTTCATCGGCCTGTTACAGCTGTTTCTGCCGCTGATGGTGATCTCGCTGATCAGTGCGCTGGAAAACCTGCCGAAAGATGTAGTGCCTGCAGCCCGCGTGCTCGGTGCCAGCTGGTTTACCGTTTTCTGGAAAATCATTCTGCCGCTGACCAAAGAAGGTCTGGTTGTCGGCGGTACTCTGGTTTTCACCGGTTCGCTCACCGCCTATATCACACCGGCCATTCTCGGTGGTTCCAAAGTTCTGATGCTGGAAACCCTGCTCTATCAGCATGTAACCGTATCCAATAATTTTGCTGCGGCCAGCGTTATCGCTCTCATTCTCGTGGTGATGAGCTTTGCCGCTAATATTCTTCTGAAGCGTATTGCGACAGTGAAGGGCAAAAAATGAACACGAATTTGCTTTCACGGCTGATTAATCCGGCCAATCTGGTTCTCTGGCTCGTCATTGTCTTTCTGATCGGCCCGTTCCTCATCATCGTTGCCGCGTCTTTCTCGGCCGGTGACACACTGGCATTCCCGCCGCAGGGTTTCTCGCTGAAATGGGTCTATAAGGTCTTTACCATCGAGAGCTTCCAGCAGAGCTTCATCACTTCCATGGTTCTGGCAGTCGGCGGCACTCTAGTCGCTTTGGCACTCGGCGTACCGGCGGCCTATGCGATGGCGCGCTATGACATGCCGTTTTCCGAAACTGTGCGCACAATCGTATCCTCACCGATCATTGTGCCGGGCATCATTGTCGGTCTGGCGCTGTTGCGTTATTTCGTGGTGCCGGTTGGTATGTCCATCACGCTGGCACTGTTTCTGGCCCATACGGCACTGGTACTGCCTTATGCCGTACGTGTGGTGTCTGCCAGCCTCAACAATCTGCGCTCTGACATGGAAGAAGCGGCTGTGCTGCTCGGTTGCTCACGCGCCGGTGCGTTCTTCCGCGTGGTAATGCCGAATATCAAAGGCGGTATTCTTTCCGCTTTCATTCTCGGTTTTGTCACCAGCTTCAATCAGGTGCCGGTGTCGCTGTTTCTCTCCGGCCCCGGTGTGCGCACCCTGCCAATCGATATGCTGGGCTATATGGAAATCGTGTTTGATCCTTCCATCGCCGCCCTCTCCTCTCTGCTTGCTTTTCTGTCCATGGGCATTGTCCTTCTCGCAGAACGTTTCCTAGGATTCTCCCGCTATGTCTGATCAAGCCTTTCTTACTCTCGACCAGCTGACACTGCGTTACGGCAACACCACAGCCGTGGATAAGCTCAATCTCACAATCAACAAAGGTGAGTTGCTGGCGCTACTCGGCCCTTCGGGCTGCGGTAAAACCACAACCATGCGTGCGATTGCAGGCCTGATGGACGTGGCAGGCGGTACTATCCGTCTTGACGACAAAGACATTACCCGCGTTGCCGCCAATAAGCGCGAAATCGGGCTGGTGTTTCAGTCCTATGCGCTGTTCCCGCATCTGACCGTGTTCGACAACGTTGCCTTTGGTCTCAAGCTCAAAGGCATAAAGGGTGATGAACTTCGTCAAAAAGTTGAAAGCGGCCTGAAATCTGTTGGTCTGGCCAAATTCGCTGACCGTAAGCCACCGGAATTATCCGGTGGTCAACAGCAGCGTGTTGCCCTTGCCCGCTCGATGGTGATGGAACCGAAGGTGCTGCTGCTGGATGAGCCGCTGTCCAATCTGGATGCGCGTCTGCGCCTCGACATGCGTACTGAATTGCAACGCGTACAGCAGGAAACCGGCGTCACCATGGTCTTCGTGACCCATGATCAGGCAGAAGCGCTGGCGCTCGCCGACCGTATCGTTGTGATGCGTGCCGGTGCGATTGAACAGATCGGCACACCGGAAGAGATCTACAATCATCCGGCATCGCGCTTTGTTGCTGATTTTGTCGGCTTCGAGAATGTCTATGCGATCCGCGACGGCAAACTCTATTCCGAAACTGCTGAAGTACCACTCAATGCACCGCTGCCGAAAGCTGCCGGTCTGGCGTTCCGCCCGAAGATCGTCACACTGGGCTCCGGCCCGCTCAAAGGTATTGTGCGCGGCGCCGCATTTGCCGGCAACACCCGTGAATATGTGCTGGAAACACCATTCGGCTCTGTCAAAGCGGATGTAGATGCCACATTGCCTGCCTATGCACTGGGCGATGAGGTTGCCTTTGATCTGCCAATTGATCAGGCGGCAATTCTGGAACGGGAGTAAATTTCAGCATGGGTGTCTGGATTGATACGGATATGGGCTTTGATGATATCGCCGCCATTCTGGTGGTGAAACATCTGGGTCTTGAAATCGACAGTGTGTCTCTCGTTTTCGGAAATACGGAACTTGGTCAGGTCTGCCGCAATGCGGCGGGTGCCACACAGGTTTTCGGCTGGGATTTTCCGATCTATCGCGGGCGGCACAAACCGGTTCTGGCGGAGATTGAAACTGCCGCCGGAATTCTTGGCGAAACCGGCATTCCGACACTCGGCCTGAACCTACCTGTCTGTAAAGACAATACACAGGGCTGTGCCTTCACCGCCCTGTGCCACTGGCTGGAAAATACCTGCGGCACCAAGCGCGTTCTTGCACTTGGCCCCCTCACCAATATTGCCGCACTGGCACTGGCGCGCCCTGATCTGGCGGCACGGATTGACGAGCTGGTCTGGATGGGCGGCGGCGTTGGTAAAGGTAATCACACGGCCTCAGCCGAGTTTAACGCTCTGGCCGATCCGGAAGCACTGGCGATTGTGCTC
The DNA here is from genome assembly GCA_021733665.1 of Bacillus subtilis. Taxonomy (GTDB): domain Bacteria; phylum Pseudomonadota; class Alphaproteobacteria; order Rhizobiales; family Rhizobiaceae; genus Pseudochrobactrum. The sequence continues at coordinate 770,648 of JAHREI010000001.1, read as the reverse complement.
GCCCATGAACTGCCTTTGAAAATGGTGGAACTCGATTTCTGCCGTACAATTCTCGCCACACCGGATGATGTGCATCCGATCCGCGCAGCCGGTGGTGCCAATGCTGCTTTGATTGCCGATATAACCGGCGGCTTTATCAATATTGCAATCTCGCGCGGCCGCACAGCCATGGCGCTCTATGATCCGGCAGCAGCTGTAGCTTTTGCCCGTCCTGATCTTGTGCGCTTTGACAGGGCTTTCATCGGTGCGGAACTTTGCGGCTCGCTGACACGCGGCCGCACCGTAGTGGAAACTCGCTCCAGCCATGCCACATTCAACGCGGCCTATGCGGCTGACGGCGATGCGGAAGCTATTCTCGGCATTATCCTCGATACCCTCAGAACAGAGGCAGCCAAATCATGACACGTGCAGAACCTTTTGATCTGAGTTCTCCTGAACTGCGTCTTCGGGCAGCGGCGGCAGCACGCGGTGCGGAAGCTTTTGACTGCCTGATCATCAACGGCACCGTCATTGATATTGTGACCGGCGAACATCGCCGTGCCGATATCGGCATTACCGGCGCTCTGATCGCCTCGGTTCATGCACCAGACAGCCGCAAAGATGCGGCAAAAATCATTGATGCCAAAGGCGGTTATATCACACCGGGTCTGATCGATACGCATATGCATATTGAAAGCTCGATGATTACGCCTGCCACCTATGCACAAGCCGTGGTGCCGCGTGGCGTGACAACCATTGTCTGGGACCCGCATGAATTTGGCAATGTGCATGGCGTAACCGGTGTCGACTGGGCAATTGCGGCAACCCGTGATCTGCCGTTACGCACAATTATGCTGGCTCCTTCCTGTGTACCGTCCGCACCGGGGCTGGAACTGGCCGGAGCAGATTTTGACGCTGACGTGCTGAATAATCTGCTGGCACGGCCTGAAATCGGCGGTATTGCCGAAGTCATGACCATGCGCAATGTTATTGATGGCGAACCGCGCATGAGTGCCATTGTCCATGCGGGTCTGGCAGCGGGCAAGCCGGTTTGCGGCCATGCACGCAGCCTTACCGGCTCTGACCTCGCGGCCTTTATGGCAGCCGGTGTGACCTCCGATCATGAACTGGTTTCCGGCGACGATCTGATGGAAAAACTGCGTGCCGGTCTCACCATTGAGATGCGCGGCTCCCATGATCATTTGTTGCCGGAATTTGTGCAGGAACTGAACCGCCTCGGCCATCTGCCGCAGACGGTCACACTCTGCACAGATGATGTGTTCCCTGATGATCTGCTCAATGCCGGTGGTCTTGATGATGTGGTGCGCCGCTTGGTGCGCTACGGCATGAAACCGGAATGGGCATTGCAGGCAGCAACACTCAATGCAGCACGCCGCTTTGGCCGTGATGACCTTGGTCTGATTGCAGCAGGCCGCCGTGCAGATATTGTGATCTTCGACAACCTGTCCGACTTCACTGCACAGACCGTGCTGACCAATGGTACCGTAGCTGCTGAAAACGGCATTCTCGCACATGCCATCACCAGCACCAGCGCCGGTGATTTCCTGCAATCCATGAAGATTGATGCGCTAGAGCCGAATGATTTCCGCATTCGCAGTGATGCCAAGAGCGTTGTGGTAGCAACCATTGATCGTCCGCGCTTTACCCAGTGGGGGCAAGCGGAGGCGGTCGTCACCAATGGTTTTGTGGTGCCGCCGCAAGGTGCAACCATGATTGCCGTTGCCCATCGCCATGGTCGCGCAGAAGCGCAACCGCGTATTGGCTTCCTGCGCGAATGGGGCAGCTGGCGCGGTGCTTTCGCCACCACCGTCTCCCATGACAGCCATAATCTCACAGTCTTCGGCGGTAATGAAGAAGATATGGCACTGGCCGCCAATGCCGTAATTGCTGCCGGTGGCGGCATGGCTGTTGCTCTCGGTGGCAAAGTCACCGCCCTGCTGCCGCTGTCGGTTTCCGGTCTGGTGTCTGAGGCATCGCTGGCTGATGTTGCCGCACAGTTTGCAGCTTTGCGCACAGCGATGGATGATGTGGTTGACTGGCAGCCGCCTTATCTCATTTTCAAAGCCTGTTTTGGTGCAACACTGGCCTGCAATGCCGGCCCGCACCAGACTGATCAGGGCATTGCCGATGTGAAAACCGGACAAGTGCTGGTCTCCCCTATCTTGCAAGTGACAGAGTAATACCCATGACTGATCCTATCCTCGACGATATTGCTTTTCTGACCGAGCTGCGCCGCGATCTGCATGCGCATCCTGAACTCGGTTTTGAAGAAGAGCGCACCTCGGATATTGTTGCCAAACTTCTGGAAGAGGCAGGCATCACCATTCATCGCGGTCTTGGTGGTACAGGCGTAGTCGGCACTTTGCAGATCGGTAACGGCACCCGTACCATTGGTCTGCGCGCAGATATGGATGCGCTGGCAATGCCGGAAATGGCAGATCGTCCTTATAAGTCAAAATTCGCCGGTAAAATGCATGCCTGCGGCCATGACGGCCACACCACGCTTCTGCTCGGTGCAGCCCGTGCGCTTGCCAAAAGCCGTAACTTCTCCGGCACTGTGCATTTCATTTTCCAGCCTGCGGAAGAAGGGCGTGGTGGCGCCAAGCGCATGGTTGAAGAAGGCCTGTTCAAACTATTCCCGTGCGATGCGGTCTATGGCCTGCATAATATGCCGGGTCTTGATACAGATGAAATCGCTGTGGTTGAAGGCCCGCAACTTGCCTCTTCCGACAGCTGGCGCGTTACCTTCCGCGGCACCGGCACCCATGGTGCCAAGCCGCATCTCGGTAAAGATCCGGTCACCGCTGCCGCAACTTTCATCGCCTCATTGCAGACAATTATCGGCCGCGTGGTCGATCCGTTGCAACCGGCTGTCGTCAGCGCCTGCTCTTTGCAGGCGGGTGATCCGAAGGCGCTTAATGTTATTCCGGATATTGTAGAAATCGGCGGTACGGCCCGTGCTTATACCCCGCATGTCCGTGATCAGCTTGAAACGGAAATCGGCCGTATCGCGCAGGGTACTGCGATGATGTATGGCATTGCCGCGGAATATGATTTTATTCGCCGCATCCCGCCGGTCGTCAACAATGCCGATGCCACAGCCCGTGCATTGCGAGCCGCACAGGATGTGTTTGGCAGCAAAGTGCGCACCAGTTTCCCGCCTTCCACTGCGGGCGATGATTTTGCCTTCTTCGCCGGTGAAGCTCCGGGTTGCTATGTCTGGCTCGGTAACGGCCCTGCTGTCGACGGTGCCCTGCACCACAATACTGCCTATGATTTCAATGACGATGCGATTGAGCATGGCGTACGCTTCTGGACACGTCTTGTGGAGCAGGAACTGTCGGGAGACGATAATGCAACCGCATGAATTCTGGCAAAAACTCTATGCACCTGAAACATTTGATGTGCAGGGCGTGCATGAAACCTTCTTTCCGGCCACGCTGGATGACGGCCGTCAGCTGCAACTGCCGATCCGCCCGCTTGTCGATAAACAGCACGCACTGGCATCCCTGATCGTCAATCAGGCGGCCTTTGATGTGGTTGACGCTTTGTCCGATGATCTGGCTGCGAAACTCAAGGTCTTTGAACCGGATGTGATTGTCGGCCTGCCGACACTCGGCCTGACCCTCGCGAGTGAAGTGGCACGCAAACTCGGCCACAGCCGCTATGTGCCTTTGGGGACTTCGCGCAAATTCTGGTATGAGGAAGAACTGTCGGTACCACTGTCTTCCATCACCACACCGGATCAGATCAAACGGCTCTATATCGACCCGCGTATGCTGCCGCTGCTCGACGGCCGCCGCATTGCTCTGGTGGATGATGTGATTTCCAGCGGTACGTCGATTGTGGCTGCGCTCAATCTGCTGAATGCCCGTGCACTCAAGCCGGTCGTTATCGGTGCAGCAATGCTGCAAACCCAGCGCTGGCGTGCACCGCTTGAGCAACTCGGCGCAGAATTTGCCGAAATGACACGCGGCTGCTTCACCACACCGATGCTGAAGCATGGTGACAACGGCGGTTGGACAATCGCCGGATAATTTATCAAAACCGGAGTATCCTCTTTGTCAGATGCTCCGGTTTTGTATAAGCAGAAAGCTCTCTCTGTCAGGGCTTGTCTGCGATGAAACAATTCTGCCTCCCCTCTGTTTTCAATATTGCGCTGTCTCTCGGCTTGATGCTGAGCCTGCCGCAACAATCTGCAGCCGGAGAAATCATCCGGCAGCTCACGCCTGAAACCGGCATCTCCGCACATGTTGAAAAAAGCAGCGAGGGCTATGTGCTCATGCAACCGGATGGCTCTAAACTGAGCATTCTGACGGCTGATTTTATGACAATGCCGGATGTCGACATCAGCCTGAAAACCGAAGACTATGATTATGACGGATATACGGATTTAGCGCTTGGCGTGCAGGAGGCCGGTAGCCTTGATACTGGTTCGGCGGTGTTTCTCTATGATCCCAAAGAGAAAATTTACAGCCCACTGATTATTGAAGATGCGCTCGCGGGTAAGCTCAATTGCGGTGAGCTCTGGAATATTGAGCGGCTGCCGGAGCGCAAGGCGATCAAAAGCAGTTGCAGCCTCGACGGCCATTATAGCCGCACCGACATATTGATGCTCGACGCGCATAGAAATCTTTGGCTTACAGAACAATCCCGACCTGAGGAGGATATGTCCGGCTGGCCGTATCTGATCAAGCCGATGCGTATGGTGCGCTATGATCCGCAGGGCAATATCCTGCTTGAAACACCACTGCCGGGTTTTGAGATGGAAGAGATGTGGGAGGTTCCGGTCAACCGGCTCGCGCTCTACACCCAACCGGATACGAAAAATGCAGCACAGCAGTTTCTGAACCACGGTGATAAAGTCCGGAAACTGGCTTTTGCCGGTAATGACTGGATGAAAATTGCGCTGCCTGCCACAGGTGCGCAACAAGAATATTGGATCTCATTGAAAGAGACCTATGATCTGCGAACATGGCTCGCGGAAAACAACACCAAATCTCAGCCAATGCAGCTCAGCCTCTTTGACTATAGTCAGACTGAGAGCGATCCCGATTATTACAGGCACCTTTTCACGCTGGTACTGCACAATAAAGGTTCGGAGAATATTCAGCTGAATTACAGCGAAGTGCATTTGCTGTTTACGGCAACGGACGGCAAACAGACCCTGCACAAGCTCTATGATATTTACAACACGACACTAGAACCGGACGAAAAGCACATGCTGGATGATAATCCGGTTGAGCAGCGTTCAGGCAATTATGTGATTTATCATGAGACTGCCGGTGATGAGACCTATCTGCCGTTTTTCCCGAAAGGGCTGGCAGAAGGCAGATATAAAATCCGCCCTGTACTGACCAGCAACTCGCTTACAGCACCGGTCTTCAGCGCCGATGAAATTGAAATGGACCACCCGCCCAAGCTGCCCGCCAGCCTTATTGCACCCTGATTGCTGGGTCAAACCAGCAATCAGGTCAGCTTCACATTCATCAATGTTTCAAATGCATTGATGCCAAGATCAATCATCTGCTCAACGGTTTTACCGCTTTCATCCAGACAGGCTTCAATCCACAAACCGTCAAGCACCGCATTGGCAACAATAGCCATTTGCTCGATCTCTTCTTTGGATGGGTTACGTCCTTCTGCTTCAAAGACTTCGGCAATCAGGGCTTCTGTGGCGCGGCGTAGGCTGAGATATTCCTCACTGCGCAGGGATGCAATAACCGGATTAACCCCGATCTGGCTGATAAATGTCGCCCAGAGTGAAATCATCCGGTATTCCGAAGCCTGTCCGCCCAGTGCCACACACACAAACCGGTTGAGACGCTGATGCGGCGTTCCCTCTTTTGAGGCCAGAACTTCAAACGCCGCTGCGGTAATCAGCTCCATCGTTCTGCGATAGGCAGCAACAATCAGATTCGCTTTATTCTCAAAGTGATGCCGGATCAGGCCGTTACTCACCCCTGCTTTGGCAGCCACGGCACGAACCGTTGTCGACTGAATGCCCAGCTCAGCAATACATTCCAGCGTTGCCTCAATCAGCTCCTGCCGGCGATCTCCCTCCGGTGCATGCCTGTATAAACCCGACATTGTCTCCTGATACTCCTTGCTTGCTGCATCCGCCGCATAGGTGTGACAAAACACGACACTTTACCAGCGATTTTTCACAAACTATGCACTTGCATAGCATTATGCAAATGTATAGCCTCAAAAATTAGCAAAGATCACCCTCCGCAATAAAAAGACAACAGGAAGGTGGCAACGGGGAACAATGAGGAACTTCTGACTAACTAATTACTCTACCGATAATCAGCGATTACATCTCACAAAACCGGTCTTTTGTGCCGTTTTCATACGCTTTGCCTGACAGCAAGCGCGTAAATGCTGATTTTTACTCATCGAAGACCTCATAAAGATAAGGACGAACGGGAGATGTCCCAGACACAAAGCGCCATATCCATCAGCAATCTGCATAAGAAATACGGCGCGCTGGAAGTGCTGAAAGGTGTTTCTCTGGAAGCGCAGACCGGTGATGTGGTTGCCATTATCGGCGGCAGCGGCTCGGGAAAATCCACGTTGCTGCGCTGTATCAACATGCTGGAAATCCCGACCTCAGGCGATATCGCCATTCATGGCGAAACCATCAAAATGTGTCATAGCGCACAGGGACAAGTTCCGGCCAACCGTAAACAGGTACAGCGTATTCGCTCCCGTCTTGGCATGGTGTTTCAGAGTTTCAATCTCTGGCAGCATATGACTGTGCTGGAAAATGTGATCGAAGCACCTGTACATGTCCTTGGCATAGCCAAAGATCAGGCGATTGCAGAGGCCGAAGCCATCCTGCGCCGTGTCGGTCTTTATGAAAAACGCCATACTTATCCGGGCTTTATGTCCGGCGGCCAGCAGCAGCGTGCAGCCATTGCCCGCGCCGTGGCTATTCAGCCGCTGGCCATGTTGTTTGACGAACCAACCTCAGCGTTAGATCCGGAACTGGTGGGCGAAGTACTGGCCGTCATCACTGATCTCGCCCGCGAAAACCGCACCATGATCCTTGTCACCCACGAGATGAAATTTGCCCGCAAAGTGGCGTCCAAAGTGGTGTTTGTCCATGGCGGGTTGATTGAAGAACAGGGCACGCCGGAAGAGGTGTTTGGCAATCCGAAATCGGAACGGTTGCAGAAGTTCATCAGCACCGTTGATGCCTGATTACAAAGATAATCACATAAACAATAAAAGAGGGAACCAATGAAACGCTTTAGCAAAAAAATCACCACCGCCGTTTTCGCCGGTCTGGCCATCACGCTGGCTGCATCTCTGCCATCTCAGGCACAGACGCTGAAAGTGGCCGTGGGTGCGGAACCTTATCCGCCAATGTATTATCCGGATGCGTCCGGCAAGTGGCATGGCTTTGAGGTCGATCTGGCAGGCCTGCTGTGCAAAACCGCCAATCTTGAATGCGAAACCGCACCAATCGCATGGGATGGTATTATTCCGGCACTGACCAGCGGCAAGATTGATATGATTATGGGTTCCATGTCGATCACTGCGGAACGCCAGAAAAAGATCGACTTCTCCGACAAATATTACAGTATCCCGCCAATGATCGTCGGCACAAAGGACATCAAGTTTGAGCCGAATGCCGAAGGCATGGCAGACAAAACTGTCGGTGTCCAGGTTTCGACCATTCATCAGAGCTATGTTGAAAAGCATTTTGTGCCTAAAGGCGCAACTTTGAAAGAATATCAGACACAGGACGAAGCCAATAATGATCTGGCTGCCGGTCGTCTGGATGCGGTGATGGCCGATGCAGGCGCAATGGCAGACTTCCTCAAAACAGATGTTGGTCAGTCCTGCTGCGATGCAAAAGGCAACCCAGCGCCGGATATTGAAATTCTGGGACCAGGTGTCGGGATCGGTCTGCGTAAAGGTGATGATGCCCTGCGTGAGAAGATGAACGCCGCGATCAAAACCATTCGTGAAAACGGCGAATATGAAGCCCTCGCCAAGAAATATTTCACCTACGACGTCTTCGGCGACTGAGATTGAAAGCCGGAGCGGTTGCAATGCGTAACAGCCCTGCGCCGCTCCGGCCACAGTCCCGGAGTGAACTATTTCTAAAGGTCTGAAACATGGATATCACCGTCCCTTCGCTGATCAATTGGGATCTGCTTGCCTATTCACCACCCGGCTGGGGCGGTGTGTTGCTGGCAGGGCTTGCCAATACATTGCAGATCGCTGTCGGCGGTTATGCGCTGGGTTTGTTTCTCGGCATTTTCGGTGCGATGGGAAAGCTCTATGGCGGACCGGTGCTCCGTGATCTTCTGGAGGTCTACACAACGGTTATCCGTGGTGTCCCCGAACTGGTTCTCATTCTGATCCTCTATTATGCAGGTACGGAATTTCTCAACACTATGCTGGCGACCATGGGCTATGGCTCCGTTGATATCAGCGGACTTGTGGCAGGCATCATCGTTATCGGACTGGTACAAGGTGCCTATTCAACGGAAGTCATTCGCGGGGCAATCCAGTCTATCGCTCCGGGACAGATTGAAGCCGCGCGTTCTTTTGGTATGCCGCCGCTGAAAATTCTGCGCCGTATCACTTTCCCGGCCATGCTGCCTTTTGCCATTCCCGGCCTGTCCAATCTCTGGCTGATTGCAACCAAAGACACAGCACTGCTCGCAGTTGTCGGCTTTACGGAACTGACACTGGCAACCAGACAGGCGGCTGGCGCAACCAAAGCCTATATGCTGTTTTTCCTGACTGCCGGTGCACTCTATCTCGCCATTACCCTGCTCTCGACCATCGCCATTCGCCTGATTGAAAAACGCGCCCGTCGTGGTCTGCCGGAGGCTGTGTGATATGGAGAACAGTCTAACAGCCCCGTCCTTATCCGGCACCGCAACGGATAGCTGGTTCAAACCGCACCGCATTATCCTGCTGTTGATTTTTGCTGTCATGATCGTTGCTGCTTTGGTCTTTGGCGAATGGGACTGGGTGCCGCGCTATCTGCCGCGCCTCGCATCCGGTGTCGGTGTCACGCTGGCTATGCTGTTCAGCAGCGTCATTATCGGTTTCATGCTGGCTCTGCCGCTTGGCATTGTGCAGGTGACAGGCCCGTGGTGGCTGAAAGCCCCTGCCGCTACCTTCTGCACGATCTTCCGCGGCACCCCGCTGCTGCTGCAATTATGGCTGCTCTATTATGGTCTGGGTTCGCTGTTTCCGATGATACCAGGCATCCGCTCATCCTTTCTCTGGCCATATCTGCGTGAAGCATGGCCTTATGGCGTCTTCGCGCTGACTGTCTCTTTTGCAGCCTATGAGGGCGAAGTGATGCGCGGCGCCTTTGCCGGTGTACCATCCGGCGAGCTGCAGGCCGCCCGTGCCTTCGGCATGGGGCGCTGGAAAATGTTCCGCCGTATCTGGTTCCCGCGCGCTTTCTACCGCGCTTTGCCGACCCTGACCGGTGAAACTGTGCTGCACCTCAAAGCGACGCCACTGGTTGCGACCATCACGGTGATTGATGTCTACGGCGTGATTACCAAAGTGCGGCAGGAGACATTGCTGACCTATGAGCCGTTCCTCCTGTTGGCAAGCGTTTATCTGCTTCTGACCTTCATACTGGTTGCCGGGCTGCGTTTCCTTGAAAGGCGCATTCCTGTGAAAGGTGTGTGACCCGCCAACCAGATCATTTTCATCCGACTGCCCGCTAACTCATGAATTGCACTCCATACCGGCGAAGCTCCCCAAAGCTGCGCACAGCCGGATTATGCCTGAACCATGGATAAATATAATGCGTGATCCCCGTTACGATATTCTCTTTGAGCCGGTTAAAATCGGCCCTGTCACCACACCAAACCGTTTTTATCAGGTGCCGCATTGCAGCGGCATGGGGCATCGTTACCCCGATGCTGATATCCACATGCGCGCCATGAAAGCAGAAGGCGGCTGGGGTGTGGTCTCGACACAGGAAACGGAAATTCATCCGTCTTCCGATATTTCGCCCTCCAATCAGGGGCGTATCTGGGATGACAAAGACATTCCGCGCTTGCAGGTACTGACCGAGAAAATCCAGTCGCATGGCAGTCTTGCTGCGATTCAGCTGGCGCATAATGGTATTCACACCGCCAACCGCCTGAGCCGTATTGCCCCTTATGCACCGTCGGATGCGATGGTTGATGTGGAAGATCCGGTACAGGCACGCGGCATGGACAAAGCGGATATTGCCGAATTTCGCAAATGGCACCGTGATGCGGCATTGCGCGCCAAACGCGCGGGGTTCAATATTATCTATGTCTATGCCGGTCATGATATGACCCTGCTACAACACTTCATGCTGCAACGTTATAATACCCGCACCGATGAATATGGTGGCAGCTTTGAAAACCGTCTGCGGCTGTTCCGTGAAGTACTGGCCGATACGCGCGATGCCGTGGGGGATACCTGTGCGATTGCCATTCGCTTTGCCGTAGAGGAATTTCTCGGCAAAGACGGTTTACAGCATGACGGCGAAGGTCGTGACGTGGTTGCCGCACTCGCCGATGAGCCAGATCTGTGGGACGTCAATCTTTCCAACTGGTCGAATGACAGCCAGACGGCACGTTTCTCGCAAGAAGGCTTTCAGGAAGATTTCGTTTCCTTCGTTAAGCCGCTAACCACCAAACCTGTTGTCGGCGTGGGGCGCTATACCTCGCCGGATGCCATGGTGCGTGTGGTGAAGAAAGGTATCTTCGACCTGATCGGTGCAGCGCGCCCGTCAATCGCCGATCCTTTCCTGCCCCAGAAGATCAAAGAAGGCCGCATTGACGATATTCGTGAATGCATCGGCTGCAATATCTGTACGGCGAGCGACAATATCGTTGCGCCGCTGCGCTGCACACAAAACCCGACCACCGGTGAAGAATGGCGTAAAGGCTGGCATCCGGAGAAAATGCCCGCCTTTGACAACGCACCTTCTGTGCTGGTTGTCGGCGGCGGCCCTGCCGGTCTGGAAGCAGCACGCGGTCTTGCAAAGCGCGGCGCAGATGTGATGCTTGCCGAAGCCGGACAGGAATGGGGCGGCCGTGTTGCCCGTGAATGCCGACTGCCGGGACTGGCCACCTACGGCCGTGTCCGCGACTGGCGTGTGGGGCAGTTACAACAAATGCCGAATGCCCAGATGTATCTGGACAGCCCGCTGACTGCCGAGGATATTCTCTCTTACGGTATCCCGCATATCGCGCTTGCCACCGGTTCGAAATGGCGTGAGGACGGTGTCGGTCGTGTTCACCGCAAGCCACTGGAATTCCTCACCCAAGGCACCACTGTTGGCGTGGAAGCCCTTCTCTCCTCCGGTGCGGCCGCGATCTCCGCGCAAGGGCCTGTCGTGGTCTTTGATGATGACCGTTATTATATGGGCAGCGTTTTGGCAGAACTGGCTGCCAATGCCTGTCATAAAGTGGTCTTTGTCACCCCGACCCCGATTGTTGCACCATGGACAGAGCATACGCTGGAACAGAGACGTATTCAGAAACGTCTGATTGATCTCGGTGTGGATATCATTCCTCTGCATCAATTGGCAGGGCGTACAGCCGATACACTGACCATTGAATGTGTCTATTCCGGTAGTACGAAGGTGGTTGATTGTGCAACTCTGGTGCCTGTCACATCCCGCATTGCGACAGATACGCTCTGGCATCAGCTGGTTGCAGTGAAAGATCAATGGGCAGATCATGGCATTGAAACGGTGCAGCGTATCGGCGATTGCCTAGCACCAGGCATTATTGCTGCGGCCAATCATGCAGGCCACAGCTATGCGCGTGAACTTCTGAGTGCACCGGCAGCCAATATGGATATCTACCGCTAAGCTTGCGCCAAGTGATTGCTACGTATTTTCCCGATGCGTAGCAATCAGCTCAAACTGTTCGCGCCAAGATTATGCGACAATGACCGCGCATAGCGGATGACTGCCGCACCCAGTTCCTGCTCTCTTGCTTTGTCCATCTGCAAAGCATTAATGCTGAAGGCAATACCGCCAACAGCACGATTGCCGCTGAAATCATAAACCGGCGCGCCAAAACAAAACATACCCTCACGCACTTGTTGGTTATCCAGTGAATAGCCACGCTCGCGGATATCTTCCAGCTCACTCAATAAATCCGGCATGGTCTGAACTGTATGATCAGTCAGTGCCTCCGGCAGGCCGTTGGCATAAATCTGCTCCACGGCTTCTTGCGGCATAGTACTGAGAATGGCTTTGCCGGTTGCCGTAAAAGCAGCAGGCAGACGCATACCGATGCGGAAAGTGATTCCAAGCGGCACCGAGCCATGCTGTGAAGCGATGTAAACCACATCCTGTCCGTCGAGAATTGTCAGCGTTGCCGTCTCGTTTTTCAGATCATGCTGTCCCTGCCATAACCGAAAGAACTCGGCCACCATATCCGACTTGTTGACGAAAGCATTCGCCCACAACATCACATGACCGCCCATGACAAAGCCACTATTGCGACGGTCGAGAATACCAAGATCGGCCAGCGTGTTGCAGAGACCGTGCACCGAGCTTTTGGCCAAGCCCAAGTCACGGGCAAGGCCGCTGACAGTCAAGGGTTCATCGCTCACAGCAATCATATCCAGAAGCTGCGCAGCCCGTTGTACAGCAGGCGCTGCAGGCTTGTTTGCATGCTTGTTTCCGGGCACATCTTCTTTTGTCATGAGGAGGCAGCCTTTTTCTTGACCTTGATCATTATCGTCAATATCATACAGTATATCGAACACCGTTCAATATACTGAACGAATAATAATGAAAGATGGGAAGACAAAAATGTTGGAAATTATCAGGAAATCCGGCTGGCTGCGTGAAGCCAACCTGATCGGTGGCGAATGGGTGCAGGCTGACAGCGGCAAAACACTGGATGTGACCGATCCGGCCACCGGAAAGACCATCGGCACCATTCCGTTTTCCGGTAAAGCAGAGACTGCCCGTGCCATTGCTGCCGCATCTTCTGCATTTCCTGACTGGTCCGGCAAAACTGCTGCCGAGCGTTCAACATTACTGCTGGAGCTTGCCCGTCTGATCCGTGAAAATGCCGAACCGCTGGCGCAGATGCTCACCCTTGAACAGGGAAAGCCGCAGGCTGAAGCCAAGGGCGAAGTCGCGATCAGTGCCGCCTATATTCAATGGTTTGCGGAAGAAGCACGCCGCGTGAATGGTGAAATCATCCCTTCCCCGTGGAAAGACCGCCGCCTTCTCGTCACCCGTGAGCCGATTGGCGTGGTTGGTGCCATCACCCCGTGGAATTTCCCGTTGTCAATGATTGCCCGTAAACTCGGCGCTGCGCTGGCTGCCGGTTGTACAATCGTTATCAAGCCTGCAGAGTTTACCCCTTATTGCGGTCTTGTATGGGGTCTTCTCGCCGAAAAAGCAGGCATTCCGGCCGGCGTGGTCAATATTCTCACCGGTAATGCGGCGGAAATCGGCGGCGAACTGACCGCCAGCCCAGTGGTCAAGAAAATCACCTTCACCGGTTCCACCCGCGTCGGCAAGCTGCTCTATAACCAGTCCTCCGACACGATGAAACGCCTGTCGATGGAACTCGGCGGCAATGCACCTTTCATTGTCTTTGATGATGCTGATCTTGACCGCGCAGTTGAAGGCGCACTGGCTGCCAAATATCGTAATTCCGGCCAGACCTGCGTCTGTACCAACCGTTTCTACATTCAGGACGGTATTTATGAGGCTTTCGCCGAAAAATATGCCGCACGGGTGAGAACACTGAAAGTCGGCAATGGTTTTGATGCCGGCTCCGAACAGGGACCACTGATTAATGAAGCCGCTGTTGAGAAGGTTGAACACCATGTCAGTGATGCCCTTGCCAAAGGCGCACGCACATTGACCGGCGGTCAGCGCCATGCACTGGGTTTCACCTTCTATGAGCCGACCGTTCTTGCAGATGCCACGGCGGATATGCTGGTTGCACGGGAAGAAACCTTCGGCCCGCTCTCCGTACTCTTCCGTTTCAAGCACGAAAAAGAAGCCATTGCCGCAGCTAATGCCACAGAATTCGGCCTTGCTGCCTATATTTACACCCGTGATCTGGCACGCTCGTTCCGTGTTTCTTCAGCACTGGAATATGGCATGGTCGGTATTAATGAAGGCATCATCACCACAGAAGTCGCGCCATTCGGCGGCATCAAAGAAAGCGGTATGGGACATGAAGGCTCCGTCCATGGTCTCGATGATTATCTGAATATGAAATATCTGAGCCTTGGCGGTCTCTGAGAACACAAAAAACGGGGCGGAAAAACCGCCCCGTTTTTATTTATCTGCTTTTCAGTTAGCGATTAACAGGCAAATCCAGCATCTGCGCCAGTTCTTCCAGACTGTCTTTGATAACCGACAGGATCAGATCAACTTCTTCCGCCGTGATAATCATCGGCGGACAGATCAGGAAGTGATCCCCCTCAACACCGCCGCGTGAACGGCGGGAATAAATGATCAGTCCGCGTTTATAGGCAATTTCGACAATGTGCTGGTAAGCATTGAGCGCGGCAGGCAGCGGTGCCATTGTGTTCTTATCGGCAACAAATTCCGCAGCCAGCAGCAGACCTTTACCGCGCACATCACCGATAAACGGAAAGATTTCTGCCAGATCAAGCAGTCCCTGCTTCAGCCGCTCACCCATCACTGTGGCATTGGTCAGAAGATCAAGCCGATCAATCTCTTCCAGCACCGCCAGACCTGCCGCACAGGCCAGTGGGTTACCGGCATAGGTATAACCATGAGCAAAACCACCGGCACTCAGCACCGGCTGTACAATACGGTCTGATGCGATCATTGCACCGAGCGGCACATAACCTGCGCCTAGCCCTTTGGACATGGCAATAATATCCGGACGACAATTCCAGTGATCGCCACCAAGATATTTACCCGTGCGACCTGCACCGCTCATCACCTCGTCATGAATGAGCAAAATACCGTATTTGTCGCAAATCTCACGAATACGTCCGTAATAGCTGTCAGGGGCAACCAGCGCACCGGTTGAAGCACCACCGATCGGCTCCATGATAAAAGCCAGAACAGAATCCGCGCCCTCTGCCAGAATTTTCTCCTCCAGCTGATCAGCATATTTCAGACCACGGTCTTCATAGGTCAGGTTATCGCGGTCAAGATAGGCTGTCGGTGCGCCAATCTTCGGCATATCCGGCACCATCGGTGTGAAAGGTGCTGTCAGTGCATCATAACCGGTTACCGAAAGCGCTCCGAAAGTCGCGCCATGATAGGAAGGAAAACGTGAAATCACTTTCCAGCGGCTGGCCTGTTTGGTTGCCACTGCCCATTGCCGTGCGAGCTTGATTGCAGATTCAACCGCTTCCGAACCGCCGGAAACGAAGAACACTTTGTCCATACCTTCCGGCATACGGCGCACCAGCTGACGTGCCAGTTCTTCCGCCGGTTCATTCTCAAAATGCAGACGATAGATAAAAGTCGCCTTATCCATCTGCGCTTTCATCGCGGCCAGCACATTCGGATTGGAGTGACCGATATTAACCACCATCGCACCGCTGGAACCGTCGATCACACGACGGCCGGATTCATCCCAGATATAAATCCCTTCCGCATGGGTCGCCAAAGGGCGCCTTGTGCGTGACTGGTAGAACAGGTGGGAAGGCTTAACGGCTTCGCTTTTGTCTGGCATCATGATCTGATCTTTCAAATAATTACCGAATAGGCTGACTGTTTCAGGCAGCAAGATGTTTACGTAAAAACTGACGGGTACGTTCCTGCTCCGGGTTACGGAAAAGCTGCGACGGCGGCCCCTGCTCCACAACACGCCCGCCATCCATGAACAGCACAAAATCCGCAACCTCATCGGCAAAGCGCATTTCATGCGTCACAATCAGCATAGTCATATGTTCTGCTGCAAGCTGCTTCATCACCGCATTCACTTCATCCACCAGTTCCGGATCGAGCGCGGATGTGGCTTCGTCAAAGAGCATCACTTTCGGCTTCATCGCCAAAGCACGGGCAATCGCGACACGCTGTTTCTGGCCACCGGAAAGACGAGACGGAAAAACATCGGCTTTGTCTGCAAGGCCGACTTTTGCCAGTAAGTCCATTGCCAGATCGCGGGCTTCCGCTTTGCTCATACCTTTGAGCTTGATCGGTCCCAGCGTGATATTGCCCAGCACGCTCAAATGCGGAAACAAGTTAAAATGCTGGAACACCATGCCCATCTGCTGACGGATATGATTGATATGCCGCTCATAGGCCAGCCCCTGAATATCGCGGTTCACCCGCTCATTCTCCAGCCAGACCTCACCCTGATTGAGCGTTTCCAGCTGATTGATCGAGCGGAGCAATGTGCTTTTACCGGAGCCGGATGGTCCAATCAGCGCAAAGATTTTGCCTTTATCAACAGAGAGATCAATGCCTTTGAGAACTTCCAGCGCCCCGTAGGACTTATGTGCATTGACCACACGCACCATCGGCGCTTGTCCGGATTGTTGTATCCCCGATTTTATCATCGTGTCGTCTCCACACGCCGCTCGACAAGCGCAATGGCACCTTCAAGCACAAGATTTAGCAGATAATAGAGAACCGCCACGGCAATATAGAATTCAAACGGGCGGAAGGTGGAGGAGATGCCAAGCTGCGCGGCATTGACCAGTTCAGCAATACCGATGATCGAGACCAGTGAAGATTCCTTCAGCAGTGCGATCATGTTGCTGGCAATCGGCGGCAGAGTTACGCGCACGGCCTGTGGCACCACAATATAGCGCAGGGTCTGAAAACGCCCGAAACCGATGCTACGCGAACCTTCAGATTGGCCTTTGTCGATACTGGCAATACCGGCACGCAGAATATCGGCATTATAAACCGCATAATGCAGCCCCAGACCGATGATCCCTGCCCATAATGCCGGAATATCAATACCAATCTGTACCAGTCCGAAATAGATCAGAAACAGCTGCAACAGCAGTGGCGTCCCCATAAACAGCCACATGAAACCGGCAACCGGCACTTTCACAAACCACGGCGCATAGAGCAGCAGCACGGCGAAAACCACACCACCGCCAAAACTCAGCAGACCGGCCAGAACCGTGATAACAACCGTCCACCAGGCGCCTTGCAACAGCAACGGCATATAGGGGATGAGGACTGAGAAATCCAAACCTTCCATCTCTCTCCCCCTTTAAGCGATAACAAAACGCCGGTCGAGCCAACGCAGTACAATGGTGACAGTAATAATGATGACCATGTAGAAGAATGCAGCCACCGTGAAAATTTCAAACGGCTTGTAGGTCGCGCTGATATAGCGCTGTGCCGTATAGGTCAGGTCGATTACCGAGATAGCCGAAACCAGTGCCGAGCCTTTGATCAGTGCTACGATATTCACCCCTAACGGACGGATCATCAGGCGTGCGGCCTGCGGCAAAATAATCAGCACCATCGTTCGGGCACGGCCAAAGCCGATACTGCGTGCAGCTTCAGTCTGACTGCGATCAACCGCAACAATGGCACCACGCATGGATTCCGACATATAAGCGGCAATATTCAATCCCAACCCGATCCAACCGGCGGTAAAAGGCGAGAGATTAATCCCGATCTGAGCACCGCCAAAATAGAGCAGAAACAGCTGTACAAGACAGGGCGTACCGCGAAAGAGGCTGATATAGGCAATAGCAGGAAAGCGCAGCATGGCGCTCCTTGAAAGCCGCATCATTGTCAGCAGGCTGGCCAGTGCAAGCCCCAGCACCAGCGCCAGCAATGAGACAAGAATTGTCACCCATGCGGCTTGTGCAAAATACGGGAAAGTTTTTTGGATCAGTGCGATATCCATCGTCACCTCCGGCATACGGCCTGACCATATTTCAGGTCAGGCAAGCAGGTTTTAGTGGCAGATTTTAGAGCATTTCCAGCAAAAGTGTGAAGCGGTTTTGCGCCGGATAATGCGTAAAAACAAATAGTTACGTCGGCCCAATGATTCAGTCTTAACTGGAACCGCTGTAATGGCCGATATCAACGAATATCCCGACCGATCCACTTGGTGGAAATCGTCTCATAGGTACCGTCAGTCATCATATCATCCAGTGCCTTCTGCATCGCTGCTTTCAGCTCCGGATTGTTTTTGCGAATGGCAATACCGATGCCGATCTTTGCGCCTTCAATATTAGCGATATCCAGCATGCGGATTGGGTCGGAGGTCTGTTTGATCACGGTCAGGAGCGCAATATAATCCACGACGACTGCATCTACACGACCGGCCTTCAGCTCCATGATCAGCTCCGGCAAGCCTTTATAGGTGCGGATTGTCCAGCCACCCTGCTCACGCGCCCATTTCTCATGGGTTTCACCAAGGGTAACCCCGATCACTTTATCCTTCAGATCATCCAGCCCTTTGGCCTCGGATTTATCGAGAACGAAAATACCGCGACCGTCGTGATAATAAGGACCGACAAAGTCAACTGCCTTCAGGCGGTCTTCTGTGATCGCCATAGAACCGATAATCGCATCATATTTCTTGGTCAGCAGACCCGGAATAATGCCGTCCCATGTTGTTGTAACGGCATTGCCGTTCACTCCGAGGCGACGGGCGATCTCTTTAGTGATGTCGACATCAAAGCCGATCACTTCGTTCTTTTCATCCACCATGCTGAAAGGCGGATACTGACCGGACATGGCGGCGCTGAAAGTGCCGTTTTCTTTAATCGTGGCCAGATCATCGGCCAGTACCGGTGATGCAGCACCACAGAAAAGTCCAGCAACAAATGCAGCACGCAATGCTGCGCGTGAGATAGTATGAAACATGAAACTCCGCTCCCATTTTCCCTGAATTCTTGAGAATTCTTCTTCTTGATATTATGGTCGCGCAGATGGCATCATTATTCAAATAGATAGTTAGAATATTAAATATAAATTTCCTCAATGTGAAAAAGCATTCTACGGCGCTAAAATTCAACTGTTGCCACAGGTTAAAAATAACAAAGGCGGCGCATGAATACCAATTCAGGTTCCATGCACCGCCCTGCCTCTTCAACTCAACTAATTAACGCCCGAAAATGTCGATCGGGAAATATTTCTTGTTGATCTTGTCATAGGTGCCATCAGCACGAATGGCCGTAATCGCTTTATTGAGCGTCTCACGCAGAGCATCATCACCTTTGCGCACTGCGATCCCCACACCATCACCGATCAATCTGCGATCTGTCAGATCTGGTCCTGTCAGATCATAATTCTGACCCTCGGGAGTTTGCAGAAAACCACCGAGTAATGCCAGAGCATCAGTCACAACCAAATCAACACGGCCGGACATCAGATCGGCATTATGTTCTTC
The DNA here is from genome assembly GCA_021733665.1 of Bacillus subtilis. Lineage (GTDB taxonomy): Bacteria > Pseudomonadota > Alphaproteobacteria > Rhizobiales > Rhizobiaceae > Pseudochrobactrum. Next base: position 751,335 of record JAHREI010000001.1, on the reverse strand, counting down.
TGTGGAAGGATAGCTGCGAACCTCGGCATCGGGATAGGTTTCCGCCAGCCATTTGTCATAAACCGTTCCGCTCTGCACGCCGATAGTTTTGCCGCGCAGTCCGCCTTTGGCGAAGTCGAATTCGGCACCTTTAGCTGCCATAAAACGCACTGGTGAACGGTAATAGCTGTCGGTGAAATCCACAACCTGACGACGCTCATCCGTAATCGTCATAGAAGCGACAATGGCAGAATATTTCTTCGCATTCAGCCCCGGAATAAGCCCGTCCCATTCCTGCGTCACAATATTGCAATCGAGTTTCGCTTGCTTACACAGTGCCTCGGCAATATCGACATCGAAGCCAACCGGCTTGCCCGCATTGTCAACATAGCTGAACGGCGGATAGGCTCCCTCGACCGCAATATTGATCTTTTCAGCCAGAGCCTGACCGGCGAACAAAGCGGTTCCCGCCGCCAGCAAAGTGATCAGTTTCAATTTCATGTTCCACCTCTTTTATCCGGTCGTTGCCGGTACCTGCAGACATGATTTTCCTTTTGAAAAAGGCACAGCAAGATTGCTGCTGCGTAGCTTAGGCTCGCAGACATTATTCCCGCATGATGCTCATCGCGGGCTTCAAAGAAAATCATTGGCTGTCAGGCGAATATAATTGCCCCGTTCCGGCTCCAGTATCAGACACAGAGCCGTATTTTTCATTATCAAGCTCCGTTAATCCGGCTCCTCAACCGGATCATGAGACAGACAATGCCCAGTCTCAAGAACATTTATAGCAAAACATAATGCCGCGTTTTATGGAAATAAATAACGTCAATGGCAGGAATTACCGTCGCTAATGTGCAGAACGCAGACGATTTCTCAGATTTGCACCTCTTGACAATATCTCAAAATACATAAAATGTGATCACAAAAATTATATTAATGGGATCATGAAATGACAATCATCACCACCGGCCATAATAGTTCTCTGGCAACTGCGCTTGACGAGGCACGGGAAAAATACACACAAAAACGGCCACGCAGTCAGCAGTTGCACCAACGGGCTCTGGAGGTTTTGCCCGGCGGAAACACCCGCACAGTGCTGTCCTACGCGCCTTTCCCGACTGCTATGGCCAGCGGTGAAGGCGCATATTTGTGTGATGTTGACGGCCACGATTATCTCGACCTGTGCGGTGAATATACGGCCGGCCTTTTCGGCCATACGGAGCAGCGCATTCATCAGGCGCTGCATCAGGCTATGGCACGGGGCATAAGTCTGGCGGCAGTTGGTGAGGCAGAACAGGAACTGGCACAGATTTTATGCGCCCGTTTTCCGTCTGTTGATAAAATCCGCTTCACCAATAGCGGCACCGAGGCCAATCTGATTGCGTTGAGTATTGCCCGTGTTGCCACCGGTCGCACCGATATTATAGCCTTTCGCGGCGGCTATCACGGCAGCCTGCTCTATTTTCCGGTCAGCGGCAGCAGCCCGATAACCGCACCTTTTCCAGTTCGCCTGTGCGATTACAATGATACGGAAGGAACGGTTGCCGCAATCCGTGCAGCGGGTGACAAACTTGCCGCTGTTATTGTGGAACCGATGCTGGGTAGCGGCGGCTGTCTTCCGGCGCAAAAAGAGTTCCTCACGGCCATTGCCGAAGCTGCACGGGAAACCGGCGCTTTGCTGATTTTTGACGAGGTGATGACCTCGCGCATGAGCAGCGGCGGCATGCAGCAGCGGCTGAATATCCGGCCAGATCTAACCACCCTCGGCAAATATATCGGCGGCGGCATGAGCTTCGGTGCTTTTGGCGGAACACGGGAAATCATGGAGCTGTTTGCCTCCAAGGTCTCTCATGCGGGAACATTTAACAATAATGTCATGACCATGGCCGCAGGCATCACCGCAATGCGCGATATTTTCACAGCACAGGCCGCTGACAGCCTGTATGAAAAAGGTGAAAACCTGCGCGAGACACTCAATCAGATTTGCCGAAATGCAACTGTACCGTTGCAATTTGCAGGGATGGGTTCACTGGCAACACCGCACTTCCGTACAGGTGATATAACCGCACCCTATCCGTCAGATGCGCGAGAGGAAGCACTGAAAGAATTGTTCTTCTTTGATATGCTTGATGCCGGTATCTATATTGCCCGTCGCGGCATGACAGCGCTGAGCCTGCCGGTCACGGATCAAGATCTGGTACGCTTTACCAATGCTGTTGAAGAGTTTGTTGCATCCAGAGCGGCTCTGATGCACTAAACAATCCAGATTGCTGCGGGAGATATCCCGCAGCCTGAAACGGATGATAATCATGCCTGATAAGAACAAGACACCTCAACCCGCCTCCGGCCTGCTGGAAGAAGAAGCCTATCAGCACATCAAACGGGCAATTATTGACGGTTCTTTTTCGCCTGCGGATAAATTATCCATTCGCGGGGTCTGCGCAACCTTATCACTGAGTCCGATGCCGGTGCGGGCAGCACTGCGCCGTCTCATCAATGAGCGTGCGCTTGATGCCACAGCCTCAGGCACCGCACTTGTGCCGCGCCTCACCCGTCAGGAATTTCAGGAACTAACACAGATGCGGTTACAGCTGGAGCCGCTGGCACTGCGGCTGGCGGCCCCGCATCTGACGGCCTCTGATTATAAAAAACTTAATGCGCTTGTTGCCTCGCATGAGGCTGCCCGTCTTGCCGGTGATCCGGCAGCTGTACGTCAGGCAGATACGGATTTTATGCTGACACTTTACTGCGCCTCACGCTCACAACTGCTTTTGAGCTTTATTGAAAGCCTCTGGTTGCGCCGCAGTCCGTTTTTCTGGGAGGCCCGCTGGGCTTTGCTCAGTGCCAGCACCAGCCGTGCTCCGCATCGTCACAGTGAAATCATTCATGCGCTGCAAGGCGGCGACATTGATGCCGCACAGGCTTTTCTGACAGATGAAATCCAGAGCGCCTGCCAATTTCTTCTCGATGTCATGTCCTTCAAAGATGATGCCTAGAGCATAATTCCTTAAACCTGAATCAGTTCAAGATAAAATTATGCTATAATTTTAAAGTGTTAGAGCGACCTTTGTGTGCCAAGACTGGCACACGGCGCTCTAATCAGGCATCACAGAAAGCATCAAAAGCCGGACCGATCAGCTTATAGATATATTCGTCATCAGACCGGATAAAACCGTGATTGCTATAGAAACGCGCACCGCCCTCATTGCCTTCATCCACTGTCAGCCGCAGATAGGCATAGCCTTCCTCGCGTCCGATACGGCTGACATGGCGCAGTAATTTCTCGCCAATCTTTGCATTACGATAGGCTTCATGGACATAAATGTCCTGAATATACAAGCCGGGCTTGCCGAGCCATGTCGAGAACATCGGAAAATACAAACACATACCGGCCATTTTGCCGTCTGTCTCTGCCAGCATGACCCTAAATTGCGGTTTATCACCGAAGCCATGCATTTCCAGATCCTGCAATGTGCTTTCACAGCGCTCGCTGACACCGATGGACTGTGCCAGCAACCTCAACGCAGCCAGAATTGCAGGGCAATCTTCGCGCACAGCAAGGCGGAATGATAAATCACTCTTCTCTGTCACAGCCATATTTCCTCCCGCATCTACCGCAATGTATCACGCAATTTCCAGCAGTGCTGCCGCACCCATGCCCCAGCCGACACACATGCTGACCACGGCATAACGGGCACCACGTCTTCTGCCTTCAAGCAGCGCGTGGCCTACCATACGGGCACCACTCATACCATAAGGGTGGCCAATGGAAATCGCCCCGCCATTCACATTGAGCTTGTCCGGATCAATCCCCAGACGATCCCGACAATAGACAAGCTGAGAGGCAAAGGCTTCATTAATCTCCCACAGATCAATATCATCCATGGTCAGGCCGTGATGTTTCAGAAGCTGTGGTATAGCCAGTGCAGGGCCGATACCCATTTCTTCCGGCGCACAGCCGATTGTCTGCATGCCACGAAAAATCCCCAGTGGTGCCAGTCCCCGCGCGGCAGCGGCCTGCTCCGACATCAGCACACAGGCCGACGCCCCATCAGATAATTGCGACGAATTACCGGCTGTAATGGTGGAATCCTCACTCAGCACCGGTGCCAATATTGCTAAGCGGTCAAGGCTGGTTTCAGGCCGGTTGCATTCATCCTGTTGCAGAGTAACGCTGACTTTACTCTCTTCTCCGCTCACTGCATCTTTCTGCAATTTCTCAGCCTGAACCGGCACAATCTCATCGGCAAAAAGCCCTGATTTTTGCGCTGCGGCAGTGCGCTGCTGGCTGCTCAGCGCATAAGCATCCTGAGCATCACGGGAAATATTATAGCGCCGTGCCACCAGATCAGCCGTGGCGATCATTGGCATATAATAACCATCACGGATCGCTGCGATGCGATAATGCAAGCCGTTCCATTTGTCATTCTGCACCAGCGAGATACTGTCCATCCCCGCTGCCATCGTCACATCATAATCACCCTGCCGGATTTGCCCCGCTGCAACAGCAATGGCAGACAGGCCGGAAGCACATTGGCGGTCAATCGTCGCCGCAGGCACATGATCCGGCAAATCGGCTGCAAAAATTGTATGCCTCCCCGCATTCACCGCACTTGTGCCTTGGGTCAATGCGCAGCCAAGGGTGAAATCCTGTATTTCCCAGCCTTCAAGACCGGCACGTTCAATCGCGGCCTTGACCGCATGGGCAGCCATTACCGGCCCCTGCGTGGCGTTGAAACCGCCGCGATAGGCTTTGCCGATCGGAGTGCGGGCAGTGGAAACAATTACAGCATCACGCATGGTCAATCAAAGCTCCTCAACACCGCACCAATCGGCAATAAACAGTGCCGTGGACTGCGTTATTCTGCGAACGGATTCCAGATCAACCCGCTCATTAAATCCGTGAATAGCCTCGGCCTTCGGTCCGTAGACCAATGCAGGCGTATCTGCATAAAGACCGAAGAAACGCGCATCCGTTGTGGCGGTGATCGCCTCTTTTTCCAGCTCCTGACCGGAGACGAATTTGTGCGCACGGCCAAGGGCGTCCAGCGCCTCACGCGCCACCGGACGCTTGTCCTCATTCAGCGAATAGCCTTCCGCCGCAAAGCCGTTATAGACAATCTCCGGCGGGTTCTGCGCGAGAAAAGCATGGCTTTTAGCGGCTTCCGCAATTGCCTGTTCAATGCGCTGTTTCAGTTCATCAATGCTCTGTCCCGGAAATAGCCCCATGCGCACGTCAAACACACACCATGCCGGAACCGAGCTTGCCCAGTCACCGCCCACGATTTTACCGATATTGAGGTTTAGTGCATGGTCGTGGCAGGCATAATCATAATGCCGGCATTGCGGTGCATTCATCTGTTTTTCCAGATCATGCAAAGCTGCAAACAGCGGAATTGCCGCTTCAATCGCATTGGCACCACTGCCTGCATAGGCCACATGGGTCGGCAGACCTTTGAGACGGATCTGAAACCACAAAACGCCAACCTGTGATGAGACAATCTTCTCGGCAAACGGCTCAGGGATCAAAGCGGCATCAGCACGGTAGCCACGCTGCAAACAAGCGAGCGCGCCATTGCCTGTGCATTCTTCCTCCACCACCGACTGGAAAAACACATCCGCTGCAGGTTTCAATCCGAGATGTTTCAGTGCCTCAATGGCAAACAAATTCGAGGCCAGACCAGCCTTCATATCACCGGCACCACGGCCATACATCCAGCCATCATCGACATAGGCTTCGAAAGGCGGGCGCTTCCACATATCCAGCGGCCCCACCGGCACCACATCAATATGGCCGTTGAGAATAAGGCTGCGACCACGTCGGGTGCGGCTGCGCAATGTGCCGACAACATTGACCGCATTATCATAATTGCCGATCACCGGAGAGAAACCCGGCATACCGGCAATGTCATTCACATCGATTTCCCAGCGATCCACCTCATAGCCACTGGTCGCCAGTTCCCGTGCCATGAAATCCTGTGCCGATTGTTCTTCACCCCGAACAGACGGGTGCCCCACTAGTTCTGCAAGGAAAGCGACCTCGCGATCAAAAACCGCATCAACAGCATGGAGGACGGAAGTTTCATTGATACTCATGACGTGCCTCAAAATACCGGTAGATCGTGATCAGGAATGGTGAAATCTGCCGCCGTTGCAGCTTTGAGTTCATCGAGGCTGACACCATCTGCAATTTCAACCAGATGTAATGTGCCGTCACGCACATCAAACAATGCCATATCCGTGTAAATCCGGTTTACCCGTCCTTTAGCTGTCAGCGGCAAAGTGCATTGCGGCAGGATTTTCGGATTACCTTTGCGGTCAGTATGCATCATCACAACAGCAACCTGACGGGCTTTTTGCGCCAGTTCAATAGCGCCGCCCATGCCGGGAGAGAATTTGCCCGGAATGATCCAGTTGGCAAGATCGCCATTCGCAGCCACTTCAAAAGCACCGAGCATAGTCAGATCCAGCCGCCCCGAACGGACGATGGAAAAGCTCACCGCACTGTCAAAAAATGCCGTGCCTGCCACGCGTGAGACATAAGCACCACCGGCATCAATCAGATTACGGTCAGCCTCGTCATAGGAACGGCTTGGGCCCACACCGGCAATGCCGTTTTCTGAATGCAGACACACCGGCATATCCGGTGCCACATATTGCAGCACTTCTGTCGGCAGGCCGATGCCTAAATTGACAGTCATACCTGACAAGATATCTTTGGCTGCACGGCGCAGCATCCGTTCTTTAGCGTCTGATGACATCATAGACCTCCGGCAATTCGCCCAATTCTGCCACATGATCCACAAAGGCACCGGACAGGTGAACTGCGTCCGGTACAATCTGCCCGAACGGCACAACCTGTTCAGCTTCAACAATGGTTTTATTGGCAGCCATAGCCATCAGCGGATTGAAATTGCGTGCTGTTGCAGCAAAGAGCAAATTACCGAACGGATCAGATTTTTCGGCATGGAGCAGTGCGAAGTCCGCTTTCAGCGCCGTTTCGAGCACTCCTGTCTCACCGCTAATTGTCACCTGCGGCTTGCCTTCGGCCAAAGGCGTTCCAAGACCGATATCGGTTACAAAGCCCATCAGACCGGCACCAGCCACGCGGATACGCTCAGCAAGAATACCCTGCGGCACAAATTCAACTTTGATACGGCCTTCATTCATCAGCCGTACAGCAGTGGGGTTCAGCCCGATATGGCTGGCAATGAGCTTTTCCACCTGCCCGTTTTCCAGCAGCCAATCGACCCCCATACCGGCTTCATTGGCATCATTTTTGATGATTGTCAGTCCGCGTGCACCATGCCTCACCAGCTCTTTAATCAGGCAAAACGGCGTTCCGGGCACACCAAAACCACCCAGCATCACCACAGCGCCATCCCTGATTTCAGAGATCGCGTCCTCCATCAGACCGATTTTGTCGGGTAGTGTCATTCAGACCATCCAGTTATTGCTACAAAGGCGCGTAAACACCACCTTTGCCCCTCGCTCAAAAGCTTCAAAACGGCTTTCTTGACAAATCTTGACACTGCGGCAACCATAGCGCAAACAGATAAACATAATCATCATCATTGATAGGATTAATGATGCGCACCTATGAAGAACGCTTTCTATGGCGGCTGGACTGGAACCTGTTGCGCACTTTCACCATCGTTGTGGAACAGGGCGGTATCACCCGTGCGGCAGAATTTCTGAACCTGAGCCAGCCCACCGTCAGCAGCGCGCTCAAACGTCTTGAGGACACGGTTGAAAAACGGTTGCTTGACCGCAGACCCGGCCATTTTGCTTTGACCACAGCGGGCGAAACACTCTATCGCGAAAGCCACCTGCTCTTCGGCTCGATTTCGCGCATTCCAAGCCTGATGGCCGCAGCAGAAAGTCTGGTCACCGGCCATATTTCCATTGCTATGACCAGCCATGTCACCTGCCCGCATTTTGATGCAATCCTGCAGCAGTTCAGCCGGACTTATCCCGAAGCAACCTATTCGATTGCTGTGACAGACAGCGCCGATGTTCTGAGCCGGGTCCGGCAGAATCAGGCTACATTCGGCCTCTGCCTGATGCGTGAAGATGACCCGTCACTAGAAGTGAAAATCTTGTACCGTGAGTTTTTTGGCCTGTTCTGCGGTATCAGTCATGAGCTGTTCGGGCGCAAAAATATCAAGCCTGAAGATCTTTCCGGTAAGCAATCGGTTTCTTTCCAGACTGAAATTGAAAACGGCCCGCTGTTTCTGGTGCGACAATTGCGTGAACGGGTTCATCTACATTCCGAACCACGCGGCGTATCTGCCAATCTGCCGGAAGTCAGCCGTATGATTATTCAGGGGCTGGGGATCGGTGCCCTTCCGGTTCACATCGCCAGCCGTGAGGTGGATGCAGGTCTCCTCTGGGCTCTGCCACCGCAAGATGATCTGCCTGCAATTGACATTCACTTTGCCTATAATCCGCGTCGCAGCCTTAATCCGGCAGAGGCCGCTTTTATCCGCATGATGAGCGAAATGTTGCGCAACACATCGCTGGAAGAACGCACTTATCTCTGAGTTTGCAGCTCATACCGGCCTAGTAATATTATACAAACCGGATCATTCATTTGATCCGGTTCAGACCTATTCAGGAGACGGTTTCAACAAACATCCTCCCGGATTTTGCAACCTTAATAATACTCTTCAGATCAGGCCGAATGGCGGAGCGGTTACGCAGCGGATTGCAAATCCGTACAGCTTGGTTCAAATCCAAGGTCGGCCTCCATCTCTGACCAATACCGGAACGTATTGGTCAGAGATGGGTTTATATTGTACTTCAGAGAATTCAGCTCATGACAGTCATTGATAAAATACTGACCGGTTCCATCGCCCCGCTGGGGCCGCGTGCCGCGCCCAGCGCCATTAACAAGCTGCCATCCACCGGCAAAAACTGGCTTGGCAGTGAAGGCTTTATCAACGACGCGCAAGGCGACCGTAAAAATCACGGCGGGCCCGAGAAAGCCGTTCATCACTATGCCTATGACCATTATGACGGCTGGAAACAGGAAATCGGTGAACGCACTATTCTGAACCATGCCGGTGCATTTGGCGAAAATCTTTCCACCACCGGACTGACTGAAGAAACGGTAGCAATCGGCGATATTTTTCAGGCCGGTGACGCTGTCATTCAGGTCAGTCAGGGACGTCAACCGTGCTGGAAACTGAATATCCGCTTTGATACCGGTGACATGGCATTGCGCGTACAACGCAGTGGTCGAACCGGCTGGTATTATCGCGTTTTACAAGCAGGCAATGTCCAAGCCGGTGATACATTACAACGTCTTGAGCGCCCCTCGCCGGAATGGACAATTCGTAAAGCATGGCATCTGCTCTATGTTGATACGATGAATCTAGCTGAATTGGCCGTGATGGCAGAGCTTGAACATCTGGCGCAAAACTGGCGGGATTACGCAATCAAACGTCTTGCCTCACGCAAGGTCGAGGACTGGTCACGCCGTCTGCAAGGTTGACCACTCTACAAACCACCCTTTTTGCACTAAACTCAGTTATTGTTGAAGTCAGGTCTGTGATGAGAAAAAGCACCGCACTTGCACTGGAAGTTTCTGCCAGAGATCGGGAGCCGATTTTTCTGGCACTCGCCCGCTCCATCATTGGTGAGATTGAACGTGGCCGTCTGAAACCCGGTTCACCACTGCCCGGAACACGCTCGCTCGCGCAAACGCTTAAACTCAACCGCAATACGGTTGATGCGGCTTATCATGAACTGACCATGCAGGGCTGGCTTGCAGCAGAACCATCGCGCGGCACTTTTGTGGCTCATGACCTGCCGGATGTTTCATCACCGGACAAGAAGAACAATGCTGCGCACAAACAAATACCCGTCAACAGTAACAAGCCGCTGATTGCGCTGAAGTTTTCTGATGGTGCGCCGGATGCACGCCTGCTGCCGACCACTGCCTTTGCCCAAGCTTTCCGGCGTGCGCTGAACAGCGCCAATTTCACCTATGGCAGCTCCTATAGCGATCCGTCCGGCAGCCGGTCATTACGGGAAACACTTTCATCCTATCTCAATGTTGAACGCGGTCTGGTGGCCACGGAAAACGACATTATGATCACCAGAGGCAGCCAGATGGCCTTGTTTCTGGCGGCCAAAGCTATCACCATGCCCGGCACCAAAATCGCTGTAGAGCGCACCGGATATCCGCTGGCATGGTCAGCTTTCCGCGCCGCCGGTGCAGAAATTCTCGGCATTCCGGTCGATGAAGGCGGGTTGGACGTTGATGCGCTGGAAGAGCATGCAAAGCGCGATCCGTGGCTCAAAGCGGTTTATCTGACCCCGCATCACCAATATCCGACCACCGTTACGCTTGGTGCTGCCCGCCGATTGCGGTTGTTCGATATCGCCAGACGCTATGGCCTTGTAATCATTGAAGATGATTATGACAATGAATACCGCTATGACGGCCGTCCGGTTCTGCCGCTGATTGCCCGCACAAGTAAAGATCAGCCGGTGATTTATCTCGGCTCTCTGTCCAAGGTACTCACTCCAGGCATCCGTGTCGGCTATGCCGTTGCACCGGCAGATATACTGCAGCGCATGATCCGTCATCGCGAGGCCATTGACCGTCAGGGCGACCTGCCGTTGGAACTGGCTCTGAGTGATCTGCTGGCTGACGGCACGATTAAACGCCACGCACGCAAGGCCCGCCGGATTTATCACGCAAGGCGCGATTTTCTGGCAGAGCAATTGCAAAATGTGCTCGGCCATGATGGTCAATTCACATTACCTGCCGGTGGTCTGGCTATCTGGTTCCGGCTTAATCACGGGCTGGATGCGCAGCAATGGGCTGAAAATGCAGCCCGTTGCGGCCTGTCTGTTTTACCCGGCACGCATTTTGAACTGGATAAAAGCAAAGCGCCTGCGGCGTTCCGTCTTGGTTTTGCCAGCCTGACAGAAGCCGAAATTGCACGCGCAGTTCAAATTCTCGCCCGCTCAAAGCCTTGAATTTATAACTGCTTTTACTCTCTTATCAGCATGAGAAGCCGCTGTCTCCTGAAACGGAACAGCGGCTTATTTTATTATTTGAGAGAGAAAAGATATTTTGTCACACGATATGAAAAAGATTTTCATATGGAATCATTTTTGATAAGAATTTTTTCGGGAGAGATTTGAGGGGGAAAGAATCGTTGAACCTGCCGGCGCTGATTGAAGCACAGTGGACACGTCTGACAATGAATCAGCAAAGGATTGCTGATTTTGTGCTGACCAATCCTTTTCCCGTTGCCACAATGGGTATTGAAGAGCTGGCTTCCGCGACCGAAACCTCAACGGCAACGATTACCCGTTTTGTCAAAGCACTTGGTCTCAACGGCTATACCGAATTCCGCAACCATGCTGTGCAGGGCTATCAGGCTCTGCTGAAGCCGGTCGAAAATGTCGACCGCGCGCGTCATAATCCGCCTAAGCGTGTTGTGGAAGATGCCTTTGCCAATGCGCTTGAACTGCTCAAAAACATCGCCCAACAAGCTGACAATCCGGTCTGGGAAAGCGCAGCAATGCGCATTCTTAATGCGCAGCGTATTGCGTTTTTAGGCTTTGGTGTCAGCGGCAATCTTCTCCAGCTCTTTGCCGACAGGCTGCTGCCTTTCAGCCGTGCGCAGGTCATGCTCACCGGCGATTGCGGTATGGAACGTGTGGCACTGAAAATCGCCGGTCTCGGCCCTGAAGACCTGCTGATTGCAATGGCGCTGCCACGCTATTCGCAAGACACTGTTGATTTTATGAAAATGGCGCGCGGCCGCGGCACCTATTGCATTGCGATCACCGACGGCTCTCACTCGCCGCTATGCGCGCTCAGCCACGAACAGATTTTCATTCCGGCAGAACATCCGGTTCTGCACAGTTCCGGCATTGCTGCAATTGCCGCTTTTGAAACCATTCTCGCCATTCTGGCGGCTCATCATCAAAGCGTATCCGATGCTGTCGCACGGACACGCTTTCTCATGCCCTATTTTTATGCGGATGATAAAACTCATCCGCAGTCCAAGACGAGGACCACGGATGTCAGTGAAGCCGAGTAACCCGCAAGCAGCACCGGTTATCCGCGTTGATAATGTCAGCGTTGATTTCAAAGGTGACGAAAGCACATTCCGTGCGGTTAAGAGCCTGTCTTTCGAGATCAAGGCCGGAGAAACGCTGGCTGTGGTCGGTGAATCCGGTTCGGGGAAATCCGTAACCTCGCTGGCCATTATGCGTCTGGTAGAAAGCGGCGGCGGTAAAATTGCAGAAGGCGGCATTCATTTTACCGGCAATGACGGTGTGACTACCGATCTCACCAAATACTCACTAAAGGCAATGGAAAAGATCCGCGGCAATGATATTGCCATGATCTTTCAGGAGCCGATGACCTCGCTCAATCCGGTCTTCACCGTTGGCGAACAGATTGCCGAAGCCGTGCGTCTGCACCAGAATTGCTCCGCCGCAGAAGCCCGTACTGAAGCGCTGCGCATGCTGGAAAAAGTGCGTATTCCGGATGCCGCCCGCCTGCTTGACCGCCACCCGCATCAGCTTTCCGGCGGCATGCGCCAGCGCGTTATGATTGCAATGGCTCTGTCCTGCAAACCGAAGCTGCTGATCGCCGACGAGCCGACCACAGCGCTTGACGTGACCATTCAGGCTCAGATTTTGCGTCTCATTCGCCTGTTGCAGGAAGAGATGGGCATGGCCGTTCTGTTCATCACCCATGATATGGGTGTGGTGGCAGAAGTGGCCGACCGCGTTCTCGTCATGCGCCACGGTGAAAAAGTCGAAGAAGGCACTGTTGAAGCGGTCTTCGCATCACCGCAGCATCCTTATACCCGCGCTTTGCAGGCAGCGGTGCCACGCCTTGGCGCACTCAATGGTGAAGATCTGCCGCGTCGTTTCCCGATGCTCAAGGCCGATCATGCCGACGGCAAGCCTGCTGAGTTTGAAATCTCACCGCCGCAGGATACCATTAAATCTGACGAACCGGTGCTGAAAGTACGCGACCTTGTCACCCGCTTTGATATCCGCCGTGGCTTCTTCTCCAAACTGACCGGCCGTGTTCATGCCGTAGAGCAGGTCAATTTTGATCTGCGTCAGGGCGAAACACTGGCACTGGTGGGTGAATCCGGTTGCGGTAAATCCACGACCGGCCGCACTCTGATGATGTTGCAGGAAGCCACTTCCGGCTCCGTACAATATCGCGGCAAAGATATCTTCAAGCTGAGCGGCGCAGAGAAGCTCGCCGTTCGCCGTAAAATTCAATATGTGTTTCAGGATCCGTTTGCCTCACTCGACCCGCGCCTGACCGTCGGCTTTTCCATTGCCGAGCCGCTGATTACCCATGGCCTTGCCAAGGGTGATGAGGTTGAAGCCCGTGTGATGCAATTGCTGCGCGATGTCGGCATGCAGCCGGAACATGCACGTCGTTATCCGCACCAGTTCTCCGGCGGTCAGCGTCAGCGTATCTGTATTGCCCGCGCGCTGGCCGGTGATCCGGATATTCTGATTACGGATGAGGCTGTGGCAGCGCTGGACGTTTCCATTCAGGCGCAGGTTATCAATCTGATGATGGAATTGCAGGAAAAACGCGGCCTGTCCTATATTTTCATCAGCCATGACATGGCCGTGGTTGAGCGCGTCTCGCACCGCGTTGCCGTGATGTATCTCGGTCAGATCGTGGAAATCGGTCAGCGCCGTCAGATTTTTGAAAATCCGCAACATGCCTATACCCGCCGTCTGCTCTCTGCGGTGCCGATTGCCGATCCGGCACGACGCGACCGCAACAGACCGCTGATTGAGGGCGAAATCCCAAGTCCGGTGCGCAAGCCCGACGATATGCCTGTTGTCAAACCATTGGTTGAGGTGGAACCCGGCCATTTTGTAGCCCGCCACCCGATCGGCGATTTTAAGTAATATGTGTAAGGAGAGACATATGAAACTGAAGTCAATTCTGCTGTCAACCGCACTCGCTGCTGCTGTCATGCTGCCAGGCACTGTCTGGGCAAAGTCCCTCACCGTTGCTATTCCGAACAACCTGACCGGTCTGGATCCGACAAATATCAATGATACCTTGTCCCAGACTTCGATCCGTCTGATCTATCAGGGTCTGTTCGGCTTTGATAAAGATATGAAACTTGTTCCGCTTCTTGCTGAAAGCTATGAAGCCAATGACAATGCCACCGAATTCACCATTAAACTGCGTGAAGGTGTAAAGTTCCACGACGGTACAGACTTCAACGCAGCAGCGGTTAAAACCAATATTGACCGTCTTGCCAATCCGGACAACAAACTGTCCCGTCGCAGCCTCGTATCCATGGTCAAGGAAGTACAGGCCGTTGACGCAACGACTGTTAAGCTGATCCTCAAAGAACCTTTCGGCGCGATGATCCCGTCTCTTGCCCATCCGGGTGCGATGATGATTTCGCCTGCCGCACTGGAAAAATTCGGCAAAGACATTGACCGTAATCCTGTCGGCACCGGCCCGTTCAAGTTTAAACATTGGGGTGCGGACACACTGGAAGTCGTGAAAAACGACACCTACTGGAAAGAAGGCCTGCCGAAAGTTGACGGCGTGACCATTCGCTCCGTACCGGAATCCGGTGCCCGCTTTGCGATGTTGCAGACCGGCGAAGCCCAGTTCATTCCTTCGTTCCCGCCGGAACTGATGGTGGTGGCGGAAAAGAACCCGAATGTTGAAGTGACCGCCAGCCCGTCGATCGTAGAATATTACGTTGCGCTCAACACCACCAAAAAGCCTTTTGATGATGTGCGCGTTCGTCAGGCATTGAACTATGCTGTCGACAAGAAGACCTATTGTAAAATCGTTTACAATGATCTGTGCGAACCGTCAGACTCTATCATTCCGAAAAATCTGGCTTTCCACGTTACAGCCGGCAATTACGACTTTAACCTCGATAAAGCCAAAGAGCTGATGAAAGAGGCTGGCCTTGAAGCCGGTTTTGAAACTGAAATCTGGTCCGGCTCCAACACCGAAGCCATTCGTGCTGTTCAGTTCATCCAGCAGCAGCTGGCGCAGATCAATGTTAAGGTCAATGTAATGCCGCTTGAAGCCGGTGTTGCAGCGCAGAAAATCTGGTCTGTAGAAAAGCCGGAAGATGCAACTGTGCAGATGTATTACGGCGGCTGGTCAGCTTCGACCGGTGATGCTGACTGGGGTATTCGTCCGCTGCTTTACGGTCAGAGCTTCCCGCCTGCAATGTTCAACGTCGCATATTATAAAGATGCAAAAGTTGACGCTGCAATCGAGGGTGCAATCAGCACGGCAGATCCGGCAAAACGTGCAGAATTCTATGCGGAAGCACAGAAAGTTGCATGGGCTGGCGCACCTTGGATTTTCCTCGGTGAAAACCAGAATATTTCAGCTAAAAGCAAGACCCTCTCAGGCGTTTACATGCTGCCTGACCGTGGCTTCCTGCTTGAAGAAGCTGCATTCTCTGAATAATCGTATCTGAAAGCGAGTGCTGACCGCTTTATGCGGTCAGCACAGTTTTTCAGAAAGGAAATCCATGTTTGCCTATCTGATCAAACGGCTGTTGGCCACTGTCCCCGTCATTTTGATGGTGATGGTCTGCGTTTTTGCCTTTGTGCATATGTTGCCCGGCGATCCTGCCCGTCTTGTTGCAGGTCCTGACGCCAGCCCGCAGGACGTTGCCGCCGTACGCTCCTCACTCGGCCTCGACAAGCCGCTGCCTGAGCAGTTTGTCACTTACTTCAGCCGTGCTGTACAGGGCGACTTTGGCATCTCGCTGAAAACCCGCCGTACTGTTGCCGAAGAAATCGGCTCCCGCCTGATGCCGACCGTATGGCTCACCGTATTCGCCATGCTCTGGTCCACGGCTCTCGGCCTGCTGATCGGTGTTATCTCCGCTGTCAAACGTGGCAAGTGGCCTGATTATGCAGGGATGATTATTGCGGTTTCGGGGATTTCCTTTCCGCCTTTCTGGCTCGGTCTTCTGCTTATCAACCTGTTCTCGGTGCATCTCGGCTGGTTCCCGACCGGCGGCTACGGCACATGGCAACATTTCATCATGCCGTCCTTTACGCTGGGTCTTGGTGTTGCGGCAATCATGGCGCGCTTCACCCGCTCTTCGTTTATCGAAATTGCCCGTGAAGATTATGTCCGTACTGCGCGCGCCAAAGGCGTACCGGAACGCCGCGTGATCTGGAAACACTCGCTGCGCAATGCGCTGATCCCGATCATCACCATGGTCGGTCTGCAATTCGGCTTCCTGCTCGGCGGTTCGATTGTGGTTGAGAGCGTGTTCTCATGGCCGGGTCTCGGCCGTCTGCTGGTCGATTCAGTTTCCTATCGTGACTATCCGGTCATTCAGGCGCTGATCCTGTTGTTCTCGCTGCAGTTCATTTTCATCAATATGCTGGTTGATGTGCTGTATGCCTTCGCAAATCCGGAGATCCGCTACAAATGAGTGCGACAACTGTTGTGGTGGAACCCACCGAAAAAATGCGCAAGCCATTGGCTGAATTCTGGCGCCGCTTTAAAAAGCAAAAAGTGGCTGTGATTGCGCTTATCTTTATCATTACACTGGTGCTGATGGCCGTCTTCGCGCCGTTTGTTGCGCCTTATGATCCAACTATTCCGGATTATAATGCCGTGCTGCAAGGCCCGAGCGCTGCCCACTGGGCAGGTACTGATACCTATGGCCGCGATATTTTCAGCCGCATCATCTGGGGTGCACGGATTTCGCTCTCCGTCGGCTTCCTGTCGGTAACATTGGGTGCGCTTGCCGGTGTTTCGCTCGGTATTATCTCCGGTTATTACGGTCGCTGGATTGACTCTGCCGTGATGCGTCTGTGCGATCTGCTGCTGGCCTTTCCGGGTATCCTGCTGGCGATTGCTGTTATCGCTATTCTCGGACCTGGCATCACTAACGTGATCTATGCGGTTGCGATCTTCTCGATTCCGGTTTTTGCCCGTCTTGCCCGCGGTACAACTTTGCAGCTCAAGCGCACTATCTATGTGGATGCATCGCGTGCCATCGGGGTTAAAGACCGCGTGATCATGCTGCGTCACATTCTGCCGGGTACTTTGCCGAATGTGATCGTCTACTTCTCCATGCGTATCGGCACATCCATTCTGACTGCAGCATCCCTCTCCTTCATCGGCTTGGGCGCTCAGCCGCCAAGCCCTGAATGGGGTGCGATGCTGGCAGACGGGCGCTCCTATATGGGCGTTGCTGATCATCTGACCCTATTTCCGGGCATTGCAATCTTCGTAACGGTTCTGGGTTTCAACCTGTTTGGTGATGGTCTGCGTGACGCATTGGATCCGAAACTGCGCTCTGACTGATGAAGTTACGCCGTCTCAACTGAGACGGCGTTCTCATGTCAGCCTTTCAATATCTGAGGAATACCATGTCTGAAACTACTCCTGTAATTGCACTCCACGGCGGTGCAGGCACAATCCTGAAATCCAATATGACACCGGAGCGTGAAGCCGCCTATCATGCAGGCCTCAAAGCCTGCCTCGAAGCCGGTCTGAAAATTCTAAACGAAGGCGGCAGCGCATTGGATGCAGCCACCGCTGCGGTAATGGCGCTCGAAGATAATCCGCTGTTCAATGCCGGTCGCGGTGCGGTTTATACCACCGATGCCACCCATGAAATGGATGCAGCTGTGATGGACGGCGCAACCCGTGCCTGCGGTGCGATCACCGGCATTTGCGGTCCGCGTCATCCGGTGCTGGCAGCACGTGCAGTGATGGAACGGACTGAACATGTGTTTCTCGCCGGTGAAGGCGCAAAACGCTTCTGTGAAAATGCCGGTCTGGAAATGATGGAACCGGAATGGTTCGGCACCCAGCAGCGTCTGGATGCACTGAAAGCGGAAATGGAGCGCCGCCGTCTCGGTCTTGCCGATGATGGTGATCCGGCGCGCAAGCACGGCACAGTCGGTGCGGTTGCACTCGACAAACACGGTCATATTGCTGCTGCCACCTCCACCGGCGGCATGACCGCTAAAACACCGGGTCGCGTGGGTGACAGCCCTGTGATCGGTGCCGGTACATGGGCAGATGATAAAACTGCGGCAATTTCCGCCACCGGTCACGGCGAATATTTCATCCGCTGGGCAGTTGGTCACGAAATTGATGCACGTATGCGCTGGGCAGGCCAGAGCCTTGCACAGGCTGCGGGTGATGTCGTGCAGGAACTGGGTGAACTCGGCGGCTCCGGCGGCCTGATCGCCGTTGATGCCAAAGGCAATATCGAGCTGCCGTTCAACAGCCCTGGCATGTATCGCGCATGGTGTGGTGCAGATGGCGTGATCCACACCGGCATTTACGGCAAAGAAGACTGATACTTTTTACAATCCGATAATCGCATCTCCCCCGTGTAATGATTACGCGGGGGATTTTTTATACGGTTTTGCTGGCATGACTCTGGAACAGTTTCGAAAATTCCATTAGGTTTAAATTGCTCACAAAGCGACACATCAACAGCTGTAAGAGGTCATTCCGGTGCCTGCTCCTCATGACCCTCAGCAAGATCATCACCTGCCGGAAATCCCGTTTTTAAAACAGGTCGGCATTCTGCGCAGATTGCTGAACTCCTCCGATGAGTTTCTGAAACTTTCCGCACTCTCCGCAGGTTTGCTGTTTATTCTGCTGGCAACCGCTTACGGACAGGTCACGCTCAATCAATGGAATGTGCCGTTTTACAATGCTATTGAGCAGCGCAATGTGCCGGAATTTATCCGGCAATTACAGATTTTTGTCTTTATCGCTGCCGGATTGCTGATCCTCAATGTCGCGCAAAACTGGTTTCAGCAAACCCTGTCGGTGATGATGCGCAAAGCCATTGTCAAAAATCTCATTGATTGCTGGTTACATGGCAACAAAGCGTCCAAGCTCGATAAAACTGATTTCTATGCTCAAAATCCGGATCAGCGTATCCATCAGGATACCAGACAACTGGCAGATTCCACGACAGGTCTGACCATCGGCTTTATTCAATCGACGATACTTCTGCTCAGCTTTGTCGGCATTTTATGGAATGTCTCGGAAGGCTTTGTGTTTCACTATAATGGCCATGATTTTTCTCTGCCGGGCTATATGGTCTGGGCAGCATTTCTCTATGTCGGCCTCGCCTCAGCGCTGAGCAAATGGGTCGGACGCGGACTGGTCCGGCTCAATGCTGCGCGGGAAGCACAGGAAGCTGAATTCCGCACGGCTCTGGTCACCATTGTCAGTGAGAACCATAATTATCCGACAGTAGATGACAGCGAACGGAAAATCAGTTTTCTGCGCGGTAAGTTTGAAAGCCTTTACCTCAGTGTCAAAAAGCTCATCCTGACCGAAACCAATCTCACATGGATTTCATCCGGCTTTGGCTGGATGGCCATTGTGGTGCCGATATTGGCAGCTGCACCGATCTATTTTTCCGGTGGCCTGAATTTCGGTGGGCTGATGATGACCGTTGGTGCTTTCAATCAGGTCTATTCGGCTTTGCGCTGGTATGTGAACAATTATCAGGCTATTGCCGAATGGCGCGCGCATCTGCTGCGCATTACCGGTTTCCACACATTGCTGAGTGAATAAAAAACAGGCGCAGATAAATCTGCGCCTGCACGATTCACAATCGTATTTTTCCGTTTTAATCAGCGTTTAGCTGCTGCTGCGCGTTTGAGAATCTCAATCACCATCTCCGAGGCCTTATTCAAGGAACCAACCGGCAGGAACTCGTAGATCGAATGGAAATTATGCGCACCGCAGAACAGGTTCGGGCAAGGCAGACCTTTTTCTGACAGAACTGCACCATCATAGCCGCCGCGCATCGGAATGGCATAAGATTCGACACCAATAGCTTTCATCGCTTCCAGAGCCAGTTCAACCGGATAGAAATTATTGCCCTTCAGTCCTTCGGCAGCATTGCGATACATCGGACGATATTCAACCGAGACTGTGCCCTCACCATGCAACTGGTTAAAGCTTACCGCGAGTGTATCAATGAAATTACGGCGTTTATCATAGCCCTCTACCGTAAAATCGCGGATATCAACCACGATTTTGGCCGATGCCACGCTGCCCTGAATACCTTTGACCCAGTAATAGCCTTCACGATTTTCGGTATGTTCCGGCCGCTCACCCGCCGGCAGCATACCAACATATTGCTGGGCATAGAGAATAGCATTGCGCAGCTTGCCCTTAGCCGACATCGGGTGTGCAGGCTGGCCGCGGAAAGTGATGTGGAACTCACCGGCATTCCAGTTTTCATAGACAATTTCGCCCACTGCACAGCAATCCAGCGTATAGGCAAAATCCGCATTGAGGCTCGGCACATCCAGTGCTTTCGCTCCAAGCAGCCCGATCTCCTCATCCGGCACAAACACGACTTTAACTTCGCCATGTTCAATCTGCGGATTATCCTGCAACACCTGCATCGCATGCATCACTTCAGCGATCGCTGACTTATTATCAGCACCCAGCAGGCTGGTGCCGTCAGTGACGATAATACGGTCGCCTTCGTAACGCTTCAGTTCCGGAAACTCCTCAACACGCATCACGATATCAAGTGCTTTATTGAGGACGATATCCCCGCCCTGATATTCCACCACATGCGCCTTGGTATCAGTGGTATATTCACCGCTGGTATCCATATGGGCGACCCATGCGATCACCGGTGCCTGACGGCCGGCATCTTTGATATTGGACGGCAATGTACCAACCACGATGGAATGATCTCTCATTTCCACGGACAGTCCCAGATCGCGCAGCTCTCCTGCCAACAGATTGGCAAGTTCGGTCTGGCCGCTGCTCGACGGGAGCTTTCCCGCATCGGATACGGCTGTGGTATTAATACGGGTATAGTTCAGAAAGCGTTCAACAATATCCATCGGATTCTTTCAACTCAGCTTACAGTTTCATTTCATCTTGCAGAAATGGCGCCGGTGACGGCGCCATTGATTTTGAAACAAGTGCTCACCAAAAACGGGTAAGATCGTGTTGCTTATTCTTCAATATCAACATCTTCAAAGAGATAACCGCCGAAAGGATCAACACGGAAATCTTTGACTTTCTTGCTAACCGGCTGCTCCATCACCTGATGGGCAATCGTCAGCCAAGGCGCCTGTTCTTTAAAGACCACCTGAGCCTGTTCATAAAGCTTGGTGCGTTCCGCCTGATCAGTTGTCAGCTTGGCCGCCTGAATAAGCTTTTCGAAATCCGCATTACACCAGTTGGCACGGTTACTGCTGCCAACAGCTTCACAGCCCAGCAGCGCTGCAAGGAAGTTATCCGGATCAGCCATACCCCCAGTCCAGCCGAGCATCACTGCACCGTCATGGTCTTTTTCGAGCGAACGCTTGAGATATTCGCTCCAGTCATAGGAGACGATCTCAGCCTTCACGCCAACCTTCGCCAGATCCGCTTGCATCAGCTCTGCCGCACGGCGTGCATTCGGCATGTAAGGACGTTGCACCGGCATTGCCCAGATCTTCATGGAAAGATCTTTGACACCGGCCTCATCCAGAAGCTTGCGCGATGCTTCAATATCATAGGCGTCGTCTTTGACGTCTTTATTATAACCCCAAACGCCCGGAGGCATTGCGTTGACCGCGACCATACCGGTTGAGCCAAACACAGCATCGATAATTGCCGGTTTGTTGATCGCCATGTTCAGCGCTTTACGCACGCGTACATCGTCGAATGGCGCAACGACAGTATTATAGGCCATGAAAGCAATATTCAGGCCTTCTTTACGCTGCACTTCAAGCGAAGTGTCCGCTTTCATCTCTTCAATATCCGCAGGGTTCGGATAAGCGATGATATGGCATTCACCCGCTTTCAGCTTCTGAAAACGTACCGATGCATCCGGCGTAATCGCGAAAATCAGATTGTCGATTTTCTGCTTGCCACCCCAATAGTCAGGATTGGCCTGAAAGCGCACAGCGCTGTTTGCCTGATAATCCACATATTGGTACGGGCCGGTACCAACCGGCAACTGGCTCAGCTGATCAACCTTACCTTCCGCTACCAGCTGATCCGCATATTCCTTGGACTGGATTACAGCAAAGGTCAGCGACAACGAAGCAATCATGGTTGCTTCCGGACGGTTCAGCACGAATTTAACCGTATGATCGTCGATCTTCTGAATTTCTTTAATCAATGACGGGAAAGAATAGGCACCATATTGCGGCCACGTTCCTTTACCGTAAAACGGGTTTTCTTTATTACCCTGACGATCAAAGCTGAAAATCACGTCATCCGCATTGAATTCACGGGTTGGTGTGAAATAGCTGGTCGTCTGGAACTTCACGCCTTTACGCAGGTGGAAAGTATATTCTTTACCGTCTGCCGAAATCTCCCAGCTTGTCGCCAGACCCGGCTCCAGCTCTGTCGAGCCGCGCTTGATCTTGATCAGACCATTGGACACGTTACGTGCCGAAGCATCATAAGTTGCACCTGATGTGGTGGTTGCCGCATCAAAATTGTCCGGCGCTGCTTCCGAGCAATAGATCAGTGTTTTGGCTGAAGCCTGCGCTGAAGTCAGCCCGCCCAGCACCAATGCAAGCGCAGTGGCTGAAAGGGCCTTTGTATAAATATTCATATGGTATTCCCCAATTCCATCCGGCACCTGAGCAGATCAGGTGATTCCGTATGGTAATAGTGGAACGATCTCTGTTTGAGTTCCATTGATTATTTTATATGAAACACCAATGATCCCAACTAAAAACAGGGATACCAGCCAGAACTCATTTGTCTGAAGCAAAACCGGAGCCCCCGCCGTCATGGATACATTCAACACTATGCGCACCTTTCGCCGCATTGTCGAACTTGGCGGGCTGGCAAAGGCCGCAGAAGATTTGGGCATCTCTCCCGCCGGTCTCAGCAAACAATTGCGGGCACTAGAAGCACATCTTGATACGGTACTCATTCAGCGCACCACACGCAGTATGAGCCTGACAGAAACCGGCCGCACCTATTATGCCGATTGTTGCCGGATATTGGACGAGCTGGAAATGCTGGAGCGCTCAATCAAACAACAATCCCAGCGGGTGAGCGGCAAATTACGTGTTAATGCGCCTTTGTCTTTTGCTCTCAGCACGCTCTCCCCACTGCTGGCCGAATTTCTGAAACAATATCCGGATTTGCAACTGGATCTGGTGATGGAAGACCGGCTGGTTGATGCCGTTGCCCATGGTTTTGATGTCTCCATAAGACTACGCAATACGCTGGAAGATTCCACGCTGATTGCCCGCCGCCTTGCTTCTCTCGAGCAGAAACTCTGTGCCGCACCGGTCTATCTTGAGAAATACGGCACACCGGAAACAGCGGCGGATCTTCATCGCCATAAGATACTGAATTACAGTCTGGCACATACGCAAGGCGTTACCATTGACAGCGAGGCGCAGGAGCCGGACAGCAACGCTCTGTCACCTAATGGTGATCACAGTCAGGTCAATAATAGTCTGATGCTGCGTGATTTGCTGATTGCCGGATTGGGAATCGGCGCCTTGCCGTCTTTTCTTGCAGATCCCGCTATTCGTGATGGTAAATTACAGCGCATCCTGCCTGCTCTCGTGAATGAGCCGCGTCATATTTATGCGGTCTATCCGACCAGCCGCCATTTGCAGCCCAAGGTCAAAGCCTTTGTCGACTTTCTCAGCCAGCACCTGCCACAGGCTTTGCAGGTGGGTTGAACGCGCATTCTTAACCTGCAGTAAAAACTGTCTGCACCGCCACGTGCTTATTCCGCTGCGGTGAGACCGGTAATGTGATGTTCAACGAAAGGACATCACAATGACACTCCAATCAAACAACAACACCTCGCCGCTGATCATTGATTTCTATCATGATGCTGTATGCGGCTGGTGCTATGTCATGTCACCACGCCTGCGTCAGGTCGCCGGTGAACTCGGCATTCAGGTACGTCACCACACATTTGTTTTGCAGGATTCCCGCGAACAGATGGTGCAGGTATTCGGCTCTATGGAACGTGCCAAGAGCGAAATTCTGGGTCACTGGGAAGCCTGTGCCAAGCAGGACGATGCACAGCGTATCAATATTGAAGGCATGCGCACCCAAAGCTTTGAATATCCGAACGGACTGGCTTCGGCACTCGCCTGTCAGGCAGCCCATATGCTTGGCGGAGACACAGCCCATTGGGATTATTTCGACGCAGTACAGCGCGCCCATCTCACAGAAAACCGCAATATTGGTGATGCCGCAGTGCTCACAGATATTGCTGTCTCTCTGGGCTTTGACCGTGATGCATTCACCACCGCTATAACCAGTGAAGATGCAGCAAAACGCGTACAAGCAGACCGCATACAAGCCATGCAGCTTGGTATCCGCTCAATTCCCACTCTGATTGTCAGCTCTGCGGACAAAACAACCGACCCTATCCGCTTGCAAACCACGCCTGCCGAACTGCTGAAAAGCCGTTTGCAGGACATGATGCAAGCCGCCTGAAAACTTCCTCCCCTCCCGAACACTATATTTCCAAAAGGAACAATCATGCCTGTAAACTTCTCCGGCCGCTTGCTCGGCCTGTTGATGCTCGGCACTGCCAGCCTCTCTGCAAGTTTTTCCCCTGCTTTCGCTGAAACCGCAGCCAAACCAGCCGTTGCTGCCAGCGGACAGGAAGTCGGCATCAGCCCATGGGGGCCGGAAGATGAAATCGGCCGCCTCAATCTGATTACCCCCGCTTCACGTACGGCCATTCTCTCCCGTATCGACGGCAGTAAAGTCTATGATCTGGCAACGGATTATTATCTGGGCATGCCGAGCTGGCAGGATGCCGGTGACCCGCATTATCAGTTCTGGATGACCCATACGCCGCGCGGTACTGAGATTGACGACCCGATGGGTGTTGGCAAAGACATGAACACGACCCGCAGCTATACCGGCACGGCTTTCTCCATGTACAGCCACACCGGCACACATATTGATGCGCTCAACCATTTCGGTATTCACGGTAAAATCTGGAACGGCTTCAAAGCCGATGAACATCTTGGTGATCGTGGCTGGAACCGCACCGGCATTGAAAAATTCCCGCCACTGATTGCCCGTGGTGTGATGATTGACGTGGCTGCCGCTAAAGGCGTGGATATGTTGCCGGATCAATACCGCATAACACCACAAGACCTCAAAGACGCACTGGCCAAACAGAAAACCACACTGCAGGAAGGCGATATCGTTCTGATCCGTACCGGCCGCATGAAACTCTTTAATGATCCGAAAGCCTATATGGCTGCACCTCCGGGAATGGGTCTGGATGCGGCACGTTATCTGGTTGAAGAAGGCGGCGCGATGATTGTCGGTGCGGATAATCTCAGCTTTGAAACCTTCCCGTCAGAAGTCGCGGATGATTATGTTCCGCTGCATACCTACCTGCTGGCGCAGCAGGGCGCACCGATTATTGAGCTGATTGCTCTTGATGAACTCTCAAAAGATAAAGTCTATGAATTTGCCTTTATCGGCGGGCCTCTGAAAATCCGTGGCGGTGATGCAGCACCACTGCGTCCTGTTGCGATCCCTGTACGTAAGTAAAACAGCGTCATCCGGCAGGTCTGAAAAACCTGCCGGATTGGTGATTCCCCTGCCGGTCAAAATGCTTTAAGTGTTGCAGACAGCCGGTTCCGGCAATCCTATTTAGTGTCGGTCAAACCGGAAATTATTGATGTCAATGAAAAGCATTTTCTATACGCTGCTCGCAGGCAGCACGCTCTGGGCAGGCCATACTCAGGCCGAGGTCATTGAAAAAGTTGAAACTTATGCGATTTCCGGCACCACAGGCCCTGCGCTTTATGCTGCCATTGGTGAAAAAGGCCCGCTGATCGGCAAGAATATCCGCACCATTGCCCATACCAATTTCACATTGCTCTGGTCGCGCAAATACAAAACCGACGACGGCAATTGCACATTGGTGTCAGCCAAACCAAAACTGACCATCACCTATACATTGCCGAAACCGGCACAAAAACTGCCGCCACAAACCGCAGCCCTTTGGTCAACCTTCTTTGATGGCATTGAAAAACATGAACATATTCATGGCGATTACATCAAAGAGATGGTGCACAAGATTGAAGCTGCGACCGTCGGTATGTCTGTTGCCAAAGACCCGAAATGCGTAAAGTTCAAGACAGAACTGAACAAGGTGCTCTCAGAACTGTTTCAGGAACAACGTCAGCGCGGCCGCGATTTTGACCGTCTGGAAATGTCGCAGGGCGGCAATGTCCATCAGCTGATCTTAGGGTTGGTGAACAGTCAATAATTTGACGTGCATCTGTGCATAAGTCCTGAGTGCGCCCCTAAAAGTCGCATACAGAACACGGATTTATTGCTGTAAAATCACACTTAAATGCTCAAAACGGTATATCACCTACCCAAATTGGCATTACGATATGCCTTTTTGAGCATTATTGTGCCTATACTCTGCCATTTCGTCACTGTAGTTATCTCCGCGGCAGAAAGTGGAGGTTGGCTGCAACGGAGGAAATACCCTGCCCCTGACAGGTCATTGCATACACACTATCAACATCAAACTATGTTGAATGTGAGCATATTATGCAAAACAGCACTTGTATGCGGAGCCAAGGAATTTTATCAGAACGCAATAATAAGTTGTATTACCGGTTGAGGTTCCCAGCCTGACGGGTAAACCCGCGCGAAAGCGCTATAATAGCAGACATCCTGTGGAGCGCAGGGGCAAACGGAGCAGGCAATGAAAAATCATTCTGATATCTGGGATATCACGGAAGAGAAAAGCCCTGCTTATTTTGGCCTTAGCAACATGAGCAATGTCGGCTGTTTGCGGGATACACGACTGCCTTCATGGAAAGTGGCCGGACACATGGTTGCGCGGGCTGACATGCCTGCTGCCCATGCCGGTCAGACAAAACGCTCCGGCGTAACAATTTTCATCCGTCCTGCAACGGACGATGTTCAGCCAGCCTTGCCCCGTCAACTGCATTAAAGGCTGGCTACAGGATATGACTATGACTTTCTCTCTTTTATTCTCTAACAGGCCAAGGACATTATGAAGCAACTCAGCTTTTTTGAAATCCTCAGCTTCGGGCCTGACGGCTGGGGGCATGTTCTGTTCACCGGCGCCTTGATGAGTGTTGCCCTTGCTGTGACCGGCTTTTTGCTTGGCGCAGTTATCGGTGTGTTCGGCGCATGGGCTAAAATCTCCGGCGGACGTGTAACCCGTACCATTGCGGACGGCTATACAACGATCATCCGTGGCATTCCCGATCTGCTGATCATCTATCTGTTTTATTTCGGCGGCAGTGCAGCGATTACCGCAATCGGTAAATTGTTCGGTGCTGAAGGTTTCCTCGGTTTTCCGGGTTTCCTCGCCGGTATGCTGGCTATCGCTATTTCCTGCGGCGCGCATCATACGGAAGTTTTCCGCGGTGCATTTAAGGCCGTTAACAAAGGCGAGCTGGAAGCTGCAACAGCCTGTGGCATGGGTCGTTGGCTGAAATTCCGCCGTATCATTGCACCTCTGTCACTGCGTCATGCTTTGCCGGGTCTGGGTAATGTGTGGCAGGTTTCTCTGAAAGAATCCGCTCTGGTGTCTGTCACCGGTGTTGTGGAATTGCTGCGTCAGGCACAGATCGGTGCCGGTTCAACTGGCCTGCCGTTCAACTTCTTCCTGATCGCCGGTGCTCTCTATCTGCTGATTTCGTCCATTTCCGGCGGCATTCTGCAATCTGCTGAGCGCTATTTCTCGCGCGGTGTGAGGAGAGCCCAATGAGTTTTGAGTTTTTCGCTGAATCCTTCATGGCGATGCTGGCAGGTTTGCCACTGACCCTGAAACTGGCAGCAACTGCCATTGCATTGGGTGCCTGTCTTGCGCTGATCATCGCGATGATGCGCCTGTCCGGTAATTTCGTACTGGACTGGATTGCGCGTATTTATGTGTTTGTATTCCGCGGTACACCGCTGCTGGTACAGATCTTCATCATCTATTACGGCCTCAGCCAGTTTCCGGCAGTACGCTATTCCTTCTTGTGGCCGATCCTGCGTGAGCCTTACTGGTGTGCAGTGATTGCCCTGACGATGAACACTGCGGCCTATGCCGGTGAGATCATTCGCGGTGGTCTGCTGTCCGTAC
The DNA here is from genome assembly GCA_021733665.1 of Bacillus subtilis. GTDB lineage: Bacteria > Pseudomonadota > Alphaproteobacteria > Rhizobiales > Rhizobiaceae > Pseudochrobactrum. The sequence goes on along the minus strand of JAHREI010000001.1, from coordinate 723,244 downwards.
CACATGGCCAGATTGAAGCGGCCAAAGCCTCCGGCATGTCACGCTTCACCACCTTCCGCCGTATTGTGATGCCGCTGGCTATCCGTCAGGCACTGCCTGCTTATGGCAATGAAATGATCTCTATGGTTAAAGCCACATCGCTGGCCTCGATCATTACACTGATGGAAGTCACCGGTATTGCAGCCAAACTGATTGCCGAGAGCTACCGTGCCATTGAAGTCTTCATTGTTGCCGGTGCGATCTATCTTGCCATCAATTTCATTCTGACCCGTCTTCTGCTGCTGGCTGAATATCGCCTGACCCCTTATCTGCGTCAGCCTGTTCCAGTCAGCGTCTCTGCCAGCACTTCAAATTCTGGCGGCCAAGTTCCTACAGAAGGAAAATCCTCGTGAGCAACACAGTATCCGCATCCAAACCGGTCGCGCTGAAAGTTGAAGACCTGCGCAAAAACTTTGGTCAGGTCGAAGTACTGAAAGGTATTTCGCTCGAAGCCCGCGAAGGCGAAGTGATTTCCATTCTCGGTTCTTCCGGTTCCGGCAAATCTACGCTGCTGCGCTGCATCAACCTGCTGGAAATCCCGACCTCCGGTAAAGTCACCATTTCCGGTGAAACCATCAAGATGGCGCAGAATTCCAAAGGCGAAAGCTACCCGACCGACAAAAAGCAGGTCTCGCGCATTCGTTCGGAACTCGGCATGGTGTTCCAGAGCTTTAACCTCTGGTCCCATAAAACCATTCTGGAAAATGTGATCGAAGCACCTATCTATGTACAGGGACGCAACCGCGCTGAAGTCATTGAAGAGGCCGAAGCATTGCTGGCAAAAGTTGGTATTGCCGACAAGCGCAACTACTATCCGTCGCATATGTCCGGCGGTCAGCAGCAGCGTGCAGCCATTGCCCGCGCGCTGGCGATGAAGCCAAAGGTTATGCTGTTTGACGAACCGACTTCCGCACTGGATCCGGAGCTGGTCGGCGAAGTTCTGCGCGTGATGCGCGGTCTTGCCGAAGAAGGCCGTACTATGCTCGTCGTGACCCATGAAATGGGCTTTGCCCGTGATGTGTCCAACCGCGTTGTCTTTGTGCATCAGGGTCAGGTTGAAGAAGACGGTGCGCCGTCCGAAGTCTTCACCAATTCCAAATCAGAACGTTTCCGCAAATTCATCAGCCACGAAAATGCGGCCTGATCGAGCTAAAACAATCATCTAACAGGGTGCTTCTATGAAAATCAGCCTCATCACCAAATCGCTTCTTGCTTCTGCAATGCTGCTCGGCGCCGTATCGGCCAGCGTCACTGCACGGGCTGAAGAAAAGAAATGGACCAAAGTAACCATCGCAACTGAAGGTGCTTACCGTCCGTACAACTTCACCAAAGCTGACGGCACACTCGACGGATATGAAATCGAGCTGAGCAAATATCTCTGCGACCACATGAAAGTGGAATGCACGATCGTTGCAACACCGTTCGACAGCATGATCCCTGCGCTGAACGCGGGTAAGTTTGATGCGATCATGGCTGGCCTGACTGCCACAGCCAAGCGCGAAGAAACCATTGACTTCTCGGTTTCCTACGGCCTGACACCACAGACTTTCGCAACGCTGAAAGACAGCCCATATGCGAAACTGCCACATACCGGTGAAACCGCATTTCTTGCGAACGACGACGAAGCTACCAAAAAGCTGATCAGCGAATTCGCAACTTCGATCGAAGGCCGCACCGTTGGCGTACAGACCGCTTCGCTCGGCCTGACACTGCTCAACACCTATTTCAAAGATTCCGCTGATATCCGCGAATACAAAACCACTGAACAGCACGATCTGGATCTGAAGTCCGGCCGCGTTGATCTGGTTGTTGCTTCGCTGGCTTATCTCGCCGATGCTGCCAAAAAGCCAGGCAATGAAGATATGGTTCTGACAGGTCCTTACTTCAAAGGCGGCGTATTGGGTCGTGGTGTTGCTGTAGGTCTGCGTAAGAACGAACCTGAACTGCAGAAAAAGTTCAGCGAAGCGATTGAAGCTGCAAAAGCAGACGGCACAATCAAAAAGCTGTCCGAAAAATGGTTCGGTTTTGACGTAACTCCATAAGTTACAGATACAATTTGAAATCATGAATGTGGCTGCGATTTTCGCGGCCACATTTTTTTGTGCTTACAGCTCAAACCATCTCATTTTCAGATCATCGCACCGCCGCATGATCTGATCCGCAATACTGATGATGCTTTCCCTGCAATATGATTGGACGACACAGCAACATCGCTGTAAAAGCCTTTGTTATTCATTAGAGCGCCGTGTGCCAGACTTGGCACACAAAGGTCGCTCCAACACTTTAAAATGAGAGCATAATTTCACCTTAAACTGATCCAAGTTTAAGGAATTATGCTCTAATTATCATCCTGCATATGGATCAGTCACATGCCTGTTTATGAACTCGCCGCACTCGGAGCCGCGACTTGCTGGGCGTTCACAGGTATTATTTCCGCTATTCCCGCAGGGCATGTCGGCGCACTGGCGTTTAACCGGGGCAGACAGGTTTTCGTCACCGGATTATTGCTGGTCTATGTGCTGATCACCGGTACATGGCGCGATCTCAGCTGGGATAGTGCTGTGCCGCTGCTGCTCTCCGGCCTGATCGGAATTTTCGTCGGCGATTCTTTACTCTTCACCGCTCTGAACCGTCTTGGCCCCCGCCGTTCCGGTATTCTGTTTGCCCTCAATGCGCCGATTGCCGCCGTGCTGGGCTGGCTGCTGCTGGATGAAACATTATCGCCTATGGGTGTGCTTGGTATTGCCATCACCATTTCCGGTGTTTTACTGGCCATTCTGTTTGGCAAGCGCCGTGCACAAATCCATGAATGGGAGAGCATCAAGGGCCCGCTGTGGATTGGCGTCGGGTTGGGGCTGGCAGCCGCGACCGGTCAGGCCATCGGCTCGATCATCGCCCGCCCTGTGATGGCCAGCGGCATTGATCCGGCACTGGCATCCCTGCTGCGTGTGGGTATTGCCGCCTGCTGTCTGACTGTGCTGACACAATTACCGTTTCCGGCACTCAAGCCGAAAAAGCCTTTTACGCTGAAGATTGCCTTCCTCACCGCTTTGACCGGCTTTCTATCGCTGGCGCTCGGCATGACTTTGCTGCTCTTTGCACTTTCCGGCGGCAAAGTCGGTATCGTCTCCACCATCTCGGCCACAACACCGGTGATTATTCTGCCGCTACTATGGCTGCGCACCGGTGAACGCCCCGCCAATGGTGCATGGCTTGGTGCGCTGCTGGTTGTCGCCGGAATGGCACTGATTATGCTGCGCTGAGTGCAATACTCACTCAGCAGCCAGTTGTTGGTAGCTATGGCCGGAAACCACACGCACAGCTTCGGAAACCGCCTGTGCAATGCGGTTCTCAATCAGCACATTACTGAGTTGCCCGTCGGTGAAATCACGGTCTGAAACATAAATCGCTGTCGGCAGGGCAAAAGCCTCAAAGAAACCGAACAGCGGGCGCAACTGATGCTCGACGATCAGCGAATGACGGTCACCGCCGCCGGTTGCCGCCAGAATAACCGGCTTGCCACGCAGTAATTTCGGATCAAGCAGATCGAAGAAATGTTTGAACAGCCCTGTATAGCTGCCTTTATAGGTCGGTGTGCCGACAACCAACAGATCAGCCGCTGCGATTTCATCCACAATATCAGAAGCCTGCTTGTCGAGTTGTAAAGGCCAGCGTGCAGCAGGGAACGACGCGCCCAGATCGGCAATATCATAGACGGACAAAACACCACCGAGTGACAAAGCTGCCTGTCCGGCGATATGTTCAACAAAGCCGCGGGTTTTAGACGGGCTGGTGAGGTTGCCGGAAAATCCGGTTATGCGGGGCGCATTCATAGTCTTTCCTCAGAATTTTCAGATGTGTCATATGTCAGCGGGAGAGGCAAAGGAATGTCTCCCGTAAAAAACGGTATGCGGTAACCGTGCTGTACAGCTTCACGCTGCGCGATCTGCAGATACCAGCGCCGCACAGCGGGATAATCATTGAGATTGATTTTATGGCGTTCAAAACGTGACACCCACGGCCAGACCGACATATCGGCAATGGAATAATCCCCTGCCAGATAGTCTTTGCCGGTGAGATGCAGCTCCAGCTTTTCATAAAGCCGTTTGGTATCCTGCGCGAAAAGCGCGGAGGCTGCCGGTGCCACGTCCGGATGATAGGTTAGAAAGTAATGCGCATGGCCAAGTGTGGGGCCAAAACCACCAACCTGCCAGAATACCCACTCCAGCACTACATAACGTTCAGCGCCTAAGGCTGGCAAAAACCGGCCGGTCTTCTCCGCGAGATAGGTCAGAATGGCACCGGATTCCAGCAATGTCAGCCCGTTTGAATGATCGACAATCGCCGGAATTTTAGAACCCGCACTGATCTTTCGAAAGCTATCCGAGAACTGCTCGCCTTTGGTCAGATCGATTGCATGCGCCTGATAGGGCAAGCCAAACTCTTCCAGTGCAATGGAGGTTTTCAAGCCGTTGGGCGTTATCCATGTGTAGAGATCAATCATATCAGTCAAACATCAGGTCGGGAATCACGTCGGATGATGGACGGTTTGTCATATTACGTCCGGTCACATCTTCCAGCCCGTCAAAAATCTCCCGTAATCGCAAAACAATTTGCTCAACGCGCGGATCAGACACACTGTAGATCATCGTCTTACCGTCGCGTCGGCAAGCAATAGCACCTGCCTCACGCAGAATACTCAATTGTTGCGAGAGGCTTGGTTGCGGAATACGCAGCTCGGCCTCCAGCTCACCGACCTGCGCTTCCTGCTCCATCAGATAGCATACCAGCGCCAGCCGGTTTGCATTAGCAATCAGCTTAAGCAGGTCACTTGCTGTGGTGACGGAACGACATAAACGGGCTGCAACCGGCTTGGTCATTAAACCTCTCTATATAACCAATGCGCAAACATTATATAAAAAAATATATTGATAACCAATATTAATCAATAGCTTATGATTTCAAGCGTTAAAAATTATGATCTGCGCCCGCGCCAAAAACTAGAATAATCCGTTACAAATCCGCTCAAAATTAGAACAACCCGCTTTGGCATTCATTTTACAAAAACGTAAATTGTATCTCAGCATCACAGGCAGAGAGTTTCGGTTTCTGCCCGCCATTTGAAAGGGCAGTTTATGAAAATCGGTGTTCATCCCAGCAATCTGCATCTGCGTATCGCACAGGTCTGGCCTGATGCCTTTGCCGCACTGGATGGTGTGTTTGTCAGCTATCGCGAAGGGCGCGACACCGGCCGCCTGATAGCGGAAAGCAAGATTGATTTTGGTGGCACCGGCTCAACACCGCCGATTACTGCCGCACTGGACGGGTTAAAGGTGCAATATATTGCCGCCTCCGCTCCGCGCCCTGCCAATGGCGCCATATTGGTACGCGCTGACAGCCCGATCAAATCTATTCCTGATCTGAAGCACCGCCGTATCGGGCTGGTGGACGGTTCTTTCCAGACTTATTATCTGGCACGCAATCTTGAAGAGGCCGGTCTCAACCTCGCTGATATTGAACGTGTCGAGCCGGAAGTGAATGATGCCCTGCCAGCTTTGCTCGACGGTCGTGTTGATGCGTGGATTGCCATGGCACCGCGTCTGGAAAATGCCCTTGAGCGCGATGATATCCGCCTGCTCTCGCGTTGCGGCTCCACCATTCCCAACCGCTCCCTGTTCTGGACACTTGAAGACAGCAGGCTTGATGCCGAAACCCGCGTAGCAATTGCACAGGAGCTGGCACGTATCGGCCGCGAAATTACAGCCGATCCGCATCAGGCTGCCCGCAGGCTGGTGGAAAGCGGTGCAACGGAAGCCAGCCTGCAAGGTTGGGAAAAGGTAATTGCCTCACGCGATTTCACCGTCATTCCGGCTGATAACACCATTCTCACAGAACAGCAGACGGAAGCAGAGGTTCTGCATCGTCATGGTCACTTTGACCGCCTTGCGCAGATTTATCCGCAAGCTGCCTGATCGCCACAATCTCCTAAATTTAAGAATACGGACACTGATATGAATATTTTCTGGTATATGTGCGCACCTGACGGTGCCTATCCTTGGAAGCCTGAAGGCTCCCGCAAGGTTGACCTTGGCTATTACAAGCAGCTTGCCATGGCCTATGACCAGCTGGGCTATACCGGCGCACTCTTTGCCACCGGTGCCCATGATGTATGGGGACTGGCCAATTCATTGCTGCCTTATACGGAACGGCTGAAATTCCTCGTTGCCATTCATCCGGGTTTGATTGCCCCTACCCTGCTTGCCAAAATGGCAGCGAGCTTTCAGGAGTTTTCCAACGGTCGTTTGCTGGTCAATGTCGTATCAGGCGACGCCAAAATGCTCGGTGCCTATGGCATGAACATTCCCCATGATGAACGCTATGACATGGCGGATGAATATCTGACCATCTGGCACAAGCTGTTTGCCGGTGAAAGCGTGGATTATCAGGGCAAATATTTCTCAACGACAGGTGCCAAACTTGCACTGCCGGTGGGGGAGACGATTGCCCCGCCGCCGCTCTGGTTTGGAGGCTCCTCCGATAAAGCGCTCGATGTTTCCGCCAAGCATACCGACACTTACTTGTCATGGGGTGAAACGCCGGAGCAGATCGGTGCGAAAATCGCCAAGGTTAAAGAACGCGCCAAACAATTCGGCCGCACCATGCAATATGGTATCCGCCTTTATGTGATTGTGCGCGATACCGACGCCAAAGCATGGGAGGCTGCCAATGATCTCTATGCCCAGATGGATGCCGCATCCATTGCCGCTAATCAGCGTTTCGTTTCCAATACGGATTCCGTTGGCCAGCAGCGGATGAGCGCTTTGCATGGCGGTATTAAGCCTGAGAACCTGCGTGATCTGGAAATTGCGCCGAACCTCTGGGCAGGCATCGGTCTTGTGCGTCCGGGTCCGGGCACCGCTATCGTCGGCTCACCTGATACGGTTATCCGTACACTTGAAGCCTATCGTGAAGCGGGTGTGGAAACATTCATCCTCTCCGGCATGCCGCTTTTGGAAGAAGCCTATCGTTTCGGAGAAACTGTGCTGCCACGCCTTGATGTTTCGACCGAAGTAACGCAAGCAAAGCATTATACATGGTCAACTCTGTTTGACCGCGACCTCTCCAAGCTCAAAACGGCCTGATGATGAGTACAGTGAAGACCTATCCCGCAGTTGCAACCACACCGGTTCAGTCGCTTGCCAGAATAATACTGGCAGGCATTGAGACTATGCTGGGGGCAATCTGCGCCACATTGCTGGCTGCACTGCTGCTGATTGTGCTGACAACAGTGGTGCTGCGCTACGGGTTTAATACCGGTCTTCTCGGCTCGGAAGAGCTGGCGACATGGCTCTATGTTGCATTGATTGCTTTTGGTGCGCCGCTGGCCATCAATTCGGCATTGGCGATGCGGCTTGATCTGGTGACTTCGCGTTTGTCTCCTGCCGGTCAGCGTGTGACAGCTGTTTGTGCCGATGTTTTCACACTGATGAGCGGGCTGATTTTAAGTTTCGGCAGTGCACGGATTGCCAGTTTGCTTGGCGGCATTTCTCCGACACTCGGCCTGCCGGAATGGATCAGGTTCGGCTTTCTAGGCCTCGGCGGGTTCTTCATTGTGATTGTGCTGGGATTGCAGCGCATCAGCGAGAATAAAACCGCTGACGTCCTGATCGCCGGTATTACAGCAACCGTGCTCTATATTGCGGTTAGTCATAGCCATATTGATACGGATTTGAGCCCGAGTATTGTACTGGGGCTGATCGCGCTGGCCGGCCTACTGGTTGCCGCACCTCTGCCGCACGCTTTTCTCGCCGGTGCCTATATAGCCATTGCCTTTGGCAGTACACTGCCGGAACCGGCTGTGGTTTCCTCCACTGTCACCGGCGTTTCCAAATTCCTGTTGCTGGCGATCCCGTTCTTCCTGCTGGCCGGAAGCCTGCTCACCGCCGCAGGCATTGCCCAGAAAATCGTGCATTGCGCCTCTTCTCTTGTTGGGCATCGCCGTGCCGGACTGGCGCAAACCACACTGCTGACCAGTGTGTTGTTTTCCGGTGCCTCCGGCTCCTCTGTCGCCAATGCTGCGTTCAGCTCGGCAACCTTTCAGCCGGAACTGGTAAAGCGTGGCTATCCGCCTGCACAGGCCGGTGCGATTATCGCGGCAACTTCTGTGTTGGATAATGTCATCCCGCCGTCGATTGCCTTTCTTATTCTCGCCGCGGCAACCAATCTCTCCGTCGGCGCTCTGCTGGTCGGCGGATTCGCTGCCGGTGCTGTCATGGCCGTGTGCCTCGCTGTAGCCATTCACCTGACAGTGAAGGAACAGGTTGCACAACCGCGTGCCAGCGGGCGGGAGCGTGTACAGGCCGCTATCGGTGCTATACCGGCTTTTGGCCTTGGTATTATCGTGGTTGTCGGCATCCGCATGGGTGTTGTCACCACCACGGAAGCCGCCGCCATTGCCGCCATCTATACACTGGTCATGGCTGTGATCGGTAAAGTCGGCATCACTTCGCTCTATGATATTTTCAAGCAATCCGGCAAAGAAGCCTCGGCGATTGGCCTCTTGATCGGCACAGCCAGCCCTTTCGCATTCCTGCTGGCTGTGGATGATATTTCCGGCACGATTTCCGATCTGGTCAATGGTTTTGGTGCCAATCCGATTGTTACCCTGATCATCATCAATCTCGTGCTGTTGGTTGTCGGCCTTGTTCTGGATATCGGCGCCGCCATTCTGCTCTTCGGCCCGATCTTTCTGCCTATTGCTATTGCAGCCGGTATTGATCCGGTGATGTTCGGCGTCATTCTCGTGGTCAATCTGATGATCGGGGGACTGACGCCACCGGTCGGCATGCTGGTCTTTGTGGTCAGCGGTGTTACCCGCCTTCCCGCCACCGCCCTTTTCAAAGCCATGACACCCTACTTCATCGCTTTGCTGTTTTCTCTCGTCATTCTCGGCGCATGGGCTCTGCTCATCTGACCCGCCCGCATAAAGGATTATCCGCTATGATTACGCTTAACCGCCGCCATTTTCTGCGCACAGCCACGCTCGGCACTGCCACCGCTCTTACCATGCCAGCCCTGATCCGCACGGCACAGGCCAAAACCGCCATCACGATTGCCTCGCTGTTCGGCGATGACAAGCCGGAAACCAAAATCTGGTTGAAAATCCGTGATCTCGTGGAAGCAAAACTGCCGGGACAATTCCGTTTCAACATCGTCAAAGACAGTGCTTTGGGTGGTGAAAAGGAAGTGGCTGAAGGCATCCGTCTCGGCTCCATTCAGGGCAGCCTTTCCACGGTTTCCGCATTGTCCGGCTGGGTGCCTGAGCTGCAAATTCTCGACCTGCCATTCCTGTTCAAAGATGCTGACCATGTGCTGAAAACTGTGCAGGGCGAGACCGGCAATGATCTGAAAGAAAAGTTGAGAGCGCAGAATTTCATTGCCACCGGCTTTATCAATTATGGCGCACGGCATTTGCTGACCAAAGAAGCCGTGACCAAGCCGGAACAGCTGAAAGGCAAGCGTATCCGCGTTATTCAAAGCCCGTTGCATACCAAGCTCTGGAGCAATCTCGGCACCACGCCGGTGGGTATTCCGATCACCGAAACCTATAATGCACTGGAAACCGGCGTTGCCGATGCGATGGATCTGACAAAATCTGCCTATGCGAGTTTCAAACTCTATGAGGTGGTGCCGTTTGTCACCGAGACCAGCCATATCTGGGCGTCCGGTGTGGTCTATTTTTCCGCAAGTTTCTGGAACGGCCTGAGTGCCGAACAGCAACAGGTGCTGCAGGAGGCATCCCAGGAGGCCACCGCCTATTTCAATCAGTTGATCGTTGATGATGAAGCAGCAGCAATCACCACCGCCAAAGAGCATAGTGCACAGGTTCTGCAGCCGGAAGAGTATGACCAGTGGCAGGCTGGTGCAAAAACCGTCTGGGACGATTTCGCACCGGTTGTTGGTGGCATAGATCGCATTAATGCAATTAAAGCTCTCTAAGCTTTAAGCAAAAGAAAAGCCGCTCAGTTCTTGAGCGGCTTTTTGTTTTTTACCCAAATGGCTGCGTCATGCTCAATGACGGCTCGGTAAACCACTCCGCGCCCTGTTCTGTCATATAAAAATGATCTTCCAGCCGGATGCCAAACTGTTCCGGCACCACGATCATCGGCTCATTGGAAACGCACATACCTGCCTGCAGCACAGTCTGGTTACCACGCACCAGATAAGGTGCCTCGTGAATAGTCATCCCGATGCCGTGGCCGGTACGATGCGGCAGACCCGGCAATTGGTAGTCCGGCCCCAAGCCATGACGCTCCAGCACAGCACGGGCGGCATCATCCACTGAGCCGCAGGTTGCACCGATTTTAGCGGCTGCAAATGCTGCGAGTTGCGCCTCTTTTTCAATATCCCAGATACGCTGCTGCTCGGCAGTCGGCGTGCCGAAAATATAAGTGCGTGTCAGATCGGAATTATAGCCCTGTACCAGACAACCGGTATCGACCAGCACGACATCATTTTCAGCCAACACATCATCCTGCGGTAAGCCATGCGGAAAAGCTGTCGAGCGTCCAAATTGCACAGCGCAAAAAGTGCTGCCATTGCTGCCGATTGCCTTATGCGCTTCATGAATGAAATTGCGAACGGTGCTGGCTTTGATACCAACATGCAGAATACGGGCGGCACGGCGATGCACTTCCAGTGACATCTGCATGGCCTGTTTCATGATCGCGATTTCTGCCAGTGATTTCACGCTGCGGCAGCCGTCAATAATCGCAGTCGCATCTGTCAGTTTCACATTACCGGCTGCTTTACCGATACCGCTTGCCATACCAAAGGGCAGCGCCGGATCGACGGCCAATACAGAGCAATTCTCATCTTGGAGGATTTGTGCAACAAGATCAGACGGGCTTTCATGCTCTTCCCACAACCGCACACGTGTATCCATAATACGCACAGCTTCCAGCGATCCGGCTTCAAAAGCCGGACAGATCAGATAAGGCTCCCCTTTAAGCGGCAGCACCATAGCCACCAGCCGCTCAATCATGCCCCAGCCAATACCGGTAAAATAATTCAGGCTGGTGCCCGCGCCAACAATCAGCGCACCTGCGCCGCTTGCTGCCATCAGGCTACGGGCTTTCTCCAGTCGCGCCTGTCGCTCAGCAATTGTTATTGCCGGTGCGACATCTGCCCAAGGGCGGATAGAAGCCAGTTCTGTTGCGTAATCAGAGCCACCAATCATCAGACGATCTTCCCGTTTCTTTTCAGATGCATCCTCATATATCAGGCATTTTCAAGAAAACAGAGCAAATTTCATTGCAAACAATGATGAATATTATTGGCAACATATTTGTAGACAATAATACAGAATTTTTCTAAATTGGTACGACTCCACAATAATAACGGGGGAACATGAATGGATTTTGATTTCACGCAAATGGAACCGCTCGACCGTTACCGGCTGCTGACAAATTTTGTCGGCCCGCGACCGATTGCTCTGGTTACAACCCGCGCGGAAAACGGGCAGGACAATGCTGCCCCTATGAGCTTTTTTAACGTCTTCTCCCATGATCCGGCAATTGTCATTCTTGGTATTCAGACAAGGGCGGACGGACGGGAAAAGGACACAGTCCTCAATATCCGCCGCACACAGGAATTTACTGTGAATATGGTGGATATGGCAATTTCCGATGCCATGCTGGTTTGCGGGATCGGCTTTGAACCCGATGTCGATGAAGTTGCTATGGCCGGACTGACTTCAGAAGCCGGAACGCAGGTTTGCTCCCGCTGGCTGCCGCAATCGCCGTGCTCCATGGAATGTCGGGTAGAGCGGCTGATTGAATATGAACGCCGCGTTATCGTGCTTGGCGAGGTGGTACATATGCATGTGCGCCGCGACTGTCTGGATGAGGCTGGGCGTTATGTCAATCCGGAGGTCTATCAGCCGATCGCCCGCCTGCATGCCGATAATTACATCGCTTCCGATAACCAATTTGTACTGAAATCGCCGGGTCTGGCTGCATTTCAGGATCGTCTGACCAATAAAGGCTAAGCCCTTGCGCATTCTTCTTATCAATCCGAACTCCACCCAATCCATGACGGATCAGGCAGAACGCAGCGCCCGCAGCGCAGCCCTGCCAACCACAGTCATTGAAGCCATTAATCCGACAGATACACCGCGCAGTATTGAAGGCCATGCTGACGAGGCAATGGCTGTGCCATCCATGCTGAAGCTCATCCGTGAGGGAGAAACAAAAGGCTTTGATGCCTATGTCGTCGCCTGTTTTGACGATCCGGGACTGGATGCGGCCCGTGAAGTTGCCGGTGGTCCGGTTTTCGGTATATGTCAGGCTGCTGTGCAGGTTGCCATGACCATTTCCAAACGCTTCTCCGTCGTCACCACCCTGCCCCGCTCGGTGCCGATCATTGAAGATCTCGTGCAGGAATATGGCGCCACCCACCATTGCCGTCGTGTGCGTTCCATCGACATGCCGGTGCTCGCACTGGAAGAAAATGCCTGTCATACGGAAGATACGCTGGTGCAGGAAATCGAACGCGCCAAACGCGAAGACCATGCAGAAGCGATTGTCCTCGGCTGTGCCGGTATGTCGGAACTGTGCGAACGGTTGGAACAGCGTTGCGGTCTGCCGGTGATCGACGGCGTAACCGCTGCAGTCAAACTGGCAGAAGCTTATGTCAGCGCCGGATATCGCACCTCCAAAGCCGGTGCCTATGACTATCCGCGCGTGAAATAACCACGCGCACAATAGCTATTCAAAAGCCTCCGGCCAGCAATGTCCGGAGGTTTTTTTATGACATAGAGTGTTAGAGCGACCTTTGTGCACCCTCTTGGGCGCACGGCGCTCTAGAAAACAAAAGACGACAGAGAGAACTCTGCCGCCTTTTGCCGGATGGGTGCCGGATATCCGAAGACATCCGGCACGGAGGGTTCGTTTAAATTTAAACCTCAGATTTCACCAATGCGATGACAGGCAACACGACTGCCGTCATCATAGGCTTTCATCTCCGGCTTTGTTGCCGAACAGCGGCTGTCCGCAAAGGCACAACGCGGATGGAATGTGCAACCCGAAGGTGGTTTCAGTGGGCTTGGCACTTCACCGCCGCCAACCACACGATCACGATGCGGTTCCGCAATATTCGGGATCGTTTCCAAAAGCAGACGCGTATAAGGATGTTTCGGATCAGCAAACAGTGTTTCTGTATCCGCTTCCTCAACAATCCGCCCCAGATACATCACCGCAATGCGATCCGACATGTGGCGGACAACACTCATATCATGGCTGATGAACAGGAAAGTCAGACCAAGCTCGTCCTGCAGCCTGCGCATCAGATTAAGAATTTGCGCCTGCACGGAAACGTCCAGCGCCGAGGTCGGCTCATCGCAGACCAGAAATTCCGGCTCACCCGCAAGAGCACGGGCAATCGAAATACGCTGGCGCTGACCGCCGGAAAACTCATGCGGGAACTTCTTGCCGTCCGATGGTGCAAGACCAACGATTTTCAGCAGTTCTTCCACACGATCATTGATCTCGGCTTCAGTCTTACGCAGTTTCAATTCACGCAGCGGTTCAGCAATGATGCTGTGTACCCGCCAGCGCGGATTAAGGCTCGCATAAGGATCCTGAAAGATCATATGCGCTGACAATGGCGCGCCGCTTTTTGAAGGCGCAAAACGGATTTCACCATTGCTCGGGCGGTAGAGACCAGTCACCAGACGCGCCACAGTGGACTTGCCGCAACCGGACTCACCAACGAGGCTCAGGCAACCGCCTTGCGGCACGCTGAAACTGATATCATTGACCGCATGCAGCATCTGACGCGGTTTGCGCTCGATCACACGATTGAGCCAAGGAGCTGAAACATCAAAGCAAATGCTCAGATCGTTGACTTCAAGGGCAGCAGGTGTCTGTTTCATAGCAATATCACTCATCAGGCAGCTCCCGCATTGAGCCAGCAAGCGCTGACACCGGTACCATCCGCAGCAGGCATCAAATCAGGACGCTCGCTACGGCAACGGTCAAATGCTTTCACACAGCGCGGATTGAAGGCACAGCCGGTCGGAATGGCATCAAGACGCGGCATCGAGCCGTCAATCTGGTTCAGCCGTTCCACACGTTTTCCCAGCGCCGGAATGGAGCTCATAAGCCCGCGTGTATACATATGGCTCGGATTTTTCAGCACGGTTTCAACCGGTCCGTTTTCCACCAGACGTCCGGCATACATCACGGCCACACGGTCAGCAGTTTCGGCAATCACGCCCATATCATGGGTGACCAGCATCACCGCTGTGCCGTGTTCTTTACAAAGACGACGCAACAGCGAGGTAATCTGCGCCTGAATAGACACGTCCAGCGCGGTTGTCGGCTCATCGGCAATAATCAGCTTTGGTTCTGCGGCCAGTGCCAATGCAATCACAACACGCTGGCGCATACCGCCGGAAAACTGGTGCGGATAATGGTTGATGCGGTCTTCCGGTGCCGGAATGCCCACTTCTTTCAACAGCGAAATTGCGCGTTCTTGTGCCTGCGTGCGACTCAGCGGCAAATGTTGAGTGATGGTTTCAACCAGCTGCGATCCGATTGTGAAAAGCGGATTGAGCGATGTCAGCGGGTCCTGAAAAATCGCGCCGATTTCACGGCCGCGGATTTTCTGCATTTCTTTATCGCTGAGATTATCAATGCGGCGGCCATTGAGCAAAACTTCACCGCCCGCAATATGTCCCGGAGATTCTAGCAAGCCCTGCACAGCCAGACCGGTCATGGATTTACCCGCACCGGATTCACCAACCACGCCGAGAATTTCTCCCGGCATGATGGACAGGCTCACATCCGACAATGCAGTCAGTGTGCCGCGGCGTCCCGGAAAATCAACCTGCAGATTTTTGACCTCAAGGGTCGGTCTGGTAGAAGAGGTTTCTGCCATATTATGCTTCCTCTCCGTGTTTTCCGGCCAGCGGATAGCTCGGCGGAAAAATCTCTGATACCGGCGGATTATTGTAGGAACGCTCAGGATATTTAGCGATCAGGCCATTATATTGCGCCTGTGCCTGTGCGCGTGCTGCCTGCATATCAATGCCTGCAACTTCACCATGGCGCATTGACAGACGACCATCCACAAACACAGCCTTGGTAACTTTGCCGGAACCGCCGGTGACCAGTGTGGTGATCGGATCAATGCTTGGTGCCATGAATGTATCATCAAGGCCGAACACGGCGATGTCAGCCTTGGCACCTGCCTGCAGACGGCCAAGATCATCGCGTCCCAGTGCTTTAGCGCCGCCCAGTGTCGCTGCATCAAACAGATCAGCACAGCGGATGCTTTCCGGTGTACCGTCATTGATACGGCAGGTAATCAACCCGATCAGCAGGTTCATCAACATATCGGGCGGTGTGGTGTCGGTGCCCATAGCAATATTGATGCCGCGCTTTTTCACACTGGAGAACGACTTCAGTGTGCTGCCGCCACGGGATGATACCAGCGGACAATGAATGATCGACACATTATTTTGCGCGTATAGCGTCAGATCTTCATCTGTAGCATTGGTGGCATGAGGAGCAATAATCCGGTCATTGAGTACACCAAGGCTGTTGAGCCAGACCGGCGCAGTGGTGCCGTGAAGGCTGCGCACGGTTTCCACTTCCATCTGACCCTGCGCCATATGCAAACGGATTTTACAATCCAGTTCACGCGCCACATCCTGCGTGCGCTTCAACAGATCAGCGGTACAGGTTTCGACGCGATCCGGCGCCAGCATACCACGCACCAGATCGCCATGACGGCCATTCTGACGGGTGATGTAATCCGCAGCATCTTTAAGACCGGCAAAGCCGCGCTCTTCGTTAAAGACCGGTACAATCTTCCCCGGTTTTTCCAACATCATGCCGCCGGAACGGTAAGCAGGGCTTAAGTAAACACGCAGGCCGAGATCACCGGCCGCATCCGCAGCCGCATCAAATTCCGCAACGGTTTCGCCCCATTCGCGGTAAAATAAAGAGGCAATCGGTGCTGCAGTAGTAATACCGTTTTGCAGCAGCTGGCCAAAAGCAAAGCGCTTCTGGAATGCCAGCTCATCTTGGCTGTACATTTCATAAGGGCCGCTATCGATATAGGATTTCGGCCAGACACGGCCTTTCGCCCAACCCGGATGATGGTCAATACCGAGAATGGTCGTGTCGAGATCGGACAGCGCATCGAGATCAATCAACCCCGGACTGATGAGCGCATTGCCCAGATCAATACGGCGTGCAACCTCACCGGCAAAATCATGACCGACAAACAGCACAGTGCCGTCTTCGATCACCACTTCACCGTTTTTATACAGACGATGCTGGCCATCAATATACCCCAGCACCCATTGTGCTGTAAGCAGTGTGCGCCCGCTTGGGCGCGCACCCAGTTTCAGGCTTTCAAGTGCAGTGAATTGTGTCTTGTCAGTCATGGCATTTCCACCACAGCAGTACCGTTGCGCGCAGTGACACGACCGCCTTTAATCACCAGCGGGCGTGGTGCCACATCAACAACGGCATGAGCCAGTGTCTGACCGGTGAGCAATGTCATGTCAGCCTTGCAGCCAACATCCAGACCATAGCCCTCCAGCTGCATCACATCGGCACCGCCCTGCGAGCAGATATGCAGCACATGCTCCAGATCAACGTCACGACGCAGGCCGTTTTTCATGCCGATCACTTTGGCACGGTCAATCATATCCGGCTGTCCCCACGGGCCCCATGTGTCGCGGATACCGTCACAACCGGCACCCATGCGGATACCAGCTTCTTTAAGGCGCAGCACAGATGGCACCGGAACAGAAGGTGCGCCGGTGGTGAGAATAGCCACATCAAGCTCGCGAAGCTGCTCAAGCAGGCTCGAAACACGCAGATAATCATTGGCACCGAGTGTGAAAGCGTGGCTGATTGCGACCTTACCCTGCATGCCATTGGCGCGGATACGTTCAAAGATCAGTTCCATGGTGAAAGCACCGAGTTCACCCAGTTCGTGCAGGTGAATATCAATCGGCTTGCCATGTTTCACTGCAAGCGCAAACAGCGCATCCAGCTGGCCTTTCGGATCACGGTCGATGCCGCAAGGGTCGATACCGCCCAGCACTTCACAGCCCTGACGCAGCGCTTCATCCAGCAATTCCAGTGTACCCGGCATCACCATCAGACCGGATTGCGGGAAAGCCACAATTTCGATGTCGATCAGGTCTTTAAGTTTCTCGCGGGTTTCAAACACGCCTTCGAGAATTTTCAGACCATGGGTCGTATCAATATCCACATGGCTGCGGATATGGCTGGAACCGTGAGCGATCAGGCCAATCGCATGGCGCATCGACTGAATATGCGGGTCGAGACCGATTTCAAGACGCTTTTCACGTTCAAAATCAATACGCTCGCGCAAACTCGCCTGCTTGCCGTTCACATGCCAGTCGAGACCCCAATTGGTTTTATCCAGATGGGTATGGGCATCAATCAGACCAGGGATTACAATATGTCCCTGACCATCTTCAACAGCAACACCATCCGCACTGAGGTTTGTGCCATATTCAGCGATACGGCCATTGCGGATCAGAATATCTGTGGCTTGACCTGCATGAGGGCGCACATTGCGTAACAAAAGATCAGACATAATTTTTACCTCAGTTTAGGATTGAGAGCATCGCGCAGCCAGTCACCAAGCACGTTTACGGCGACAACCAGCAGGCAGAGCTGCAAGACAGGGAAAACGGTAATCCACCACAGACCGGAGAACAGGAACTGATTGCCAAGACGGATCAGCGTGCCAAGGCTCGGCTGGCTCGGCGGCATACCGATACCAAGGAAGGAAAGTGTAGCTTCGGTGAGGATAGCCATACCGAAATTGAGCGTCGCAGCCACAAGAATCGGCGTCAGCGTATTCGGCAGAATATGATACATCATAATGCGGCGCGCAGGCACCTTGAGCAAACGCGCAGCCTGCACATATTCCTTGGAGCGTTCAACAATCGTCTGCGCACGCACGGTACGCGCATATTGTACCCAGCCCGACAAAGTGATCGCCAATACCAGAACACCGGCAGCCGCATAGTCGCGCAGATCGGCAGGCAACATCTGACGCACCACCGCGCTGACCAGAATAGCGATCAGAATGGTCGGAATTGAAAGCAGCACGTCACCGATACGCATCAGCAGATTGTCGATAATGCCTTGCATATAACCGGCGATCAGACCAAAGCTCAGACCGATCACCAGCGACAGGAATACCGAGGCTACACCGATCAGAATGGAAATCCGCGAGCCATAAAGAATAGCCGAAAGAATATCGCGACCCTGCGTATCAGTCCCCAGCAGATATGGCCACTGTCCGTCTGCATTCCAGATCGGCGGCAGTTCGGAGTTCCACAGATCCAGCTGCGCCGGATCAAACGGATTTTGCGGTGCGATCAACGGCGCGGCAAAGGCGGTCACGATCATCAGCGTCAAAAGAACAGCTGAGACCATTGCCGGTTTGTTACGGGTGAATGACCACCACAGATCGCTGTCTTTCATACGCTGCCAGCGCGATTTTTGGTTAGCAAGCGGGGCGTTTATATTGTCGGTCATGGATGCCCCTTTAACGTGTAGCGGCGCGCAGGCGCGGATCAATCACAGCATAGGTGATATCAACCAGCGTGTTCAGCGCAACAAAGATGAAAGAAACGATGCAGAGATAGGCTGCCATCACCGGAATATCGATGAAAGTTACCGCCTGAATAAACAGCATCCCCATACCCGGCCACTGGAACACCGTTTCGGTGATCAGCGCAAAAGCAATCAGAGAACCGATATTCATCGCCGTCATGGTGACAACCGGCATCAGGCAGTTGCGCAATGCATGGCGGAAGTAAATCCGGTAGCGCGGAATACCACGGGCGCGGGCAAATTTCACGAAATCAGAACGCAGGGTTTCCAGCATTTCCGCACGCACCAGACGCATGATCAGTGTAATCTGGTAAAGCGACAGCGCAATGGATGGCAGGATCAGCGCCATACGGCCGGAATGGGTGAGAAATCCGGTTGACCACCAACCGAGCTGCACCACATCGCCACGTCCGAATGCCGGTAACCAGCCTAGTGTAACGGAGAAGAGCAGGATCAGCAGAATACCGACCACAAAGCTTGGCAATGACACCCCGATAATTGAGGAGAACTGGAATAATTCAGTATACCATTTTCCGCGATGAATTGCGGTAATAACCCCCATCGGAATACCGATGATCAGGGACAGCAATGTGGCAACAATAACCAGTTCCATGGTGGCAGGAAAGCTCTCGGCAATCAGCCCCAGTACTTCCTGACCGTTACGGTAAGAAATACCGAAATTGCCCTGCACTGCATCGCTGACAAAGCGCGCATATTGCGTGATGAAGCCGTCATTCAGACCTAACCGTTCACGCAAAGCATCGCGGTCGATCTGGCTCATCTGCTCATTGGCCATCAGTTCCACAGGATCGCCTGCAAAACGGAAAATCATGAAAGCCAGCAATGCCACAGCAAGCATAACCATTGCCGCATTTGCCAGTCGCTTGATAATAAATACAAGCATTCAGTTTTCTCTCCCAAGGGTAATCTGCACGTTACCGCACCTATTCACCACTCTTTTATTTCAGTCATCATCAGGCCGTGCCGCAACTTCTTCCCTTGCGGCACGGCCAAACTTGTTATTTTTTAAGGACTGTCAGCCAGTGACGCGGCTTGTTATCAGCCTGCTGCACCACGCTTTCCACCTTATCGGTCAGCACCCAGGCAATCGGCTGCTGATGCAGCGGCAGCTGGATGATTTCCTTTTTCACGATTTCCAGAGCTTTGGTCTGCAAGGCCAGACGCTTCTCGCGATCCATTTCCGTGGCGGCTTTCGTGACCAGCTCATCGAGTTCCGGATAAGACCAACCACCCCAGTTAAACACGCCGGCAACGCCGGACTTAGTCTGAATGACCTGCATCAGAATGGAATAGCTGTCGAGCATCGGCTCATTCGCCCAGCCAAGCACATAGGCATCAGCCTGACCGGCTGTGCGCTTTGGTGCCTGAACAGCTGTCGGTCCGATATCCAGCGACGGTTTGAAACCGGCACGGGTCAGCATGGAGATCATGCCGTTGCACAGTTCTTCTTCGTTCAGGTAGTTTTCATAGGTACAGACCAGTGTGAACGGGAAGCCCTCGGCACCATTTTCCTTCAACAGCGCTTTGGCTTTGTCCAGATCATAGCCATAGAGCTCATCCAGCTCTTTGGTATAGCCCGGAATTTCCGGCGCAATAATCGTACCGGCATTGCGGGACTTATCACGCATAATGCGCTTCTTGATCAGATCCATATCCAGCGCATGGGCAACAGCCTGACGGACACCCAGCTTATTGAAATGGTTTTCCGCACCATTGTGCAGTTTTTCACGACGCTGGAAGCCGACGAATACAGTACGCAAATCCGTACGCTCCAGCAGGCGCAATCCCGGCGCAGCTGCCAGACGCGCCATATCCTGTGTCGGCGCGGAATCGGTATAATCCACATCTCCGCCAAGAAGCGCGGCAACGCGGGTTGCGGAGGAAATGATCGGCGTGAATTCAATCTTGTCGATATTATGCTGCGGCTTATCCCACCAGCCGTCAAATTTCAGCAGAACAGTTTTGCTGTCCGGTACACGGCTTTCCAGCTTAAACGGCCCTGTGCCATTGGTATTATAGGTGGCATAGCCTTCCTTCTGCCCGCCCACATCGGTCGGCAGCAGAGAATCATTATCAACCAGCCACTTCTCATCAAAAATGAAGATATTGGTCAGGTCATTGAGCAGCAGCGGATATGGGCCGGTCAGCTCGATATCGATGGTATGATCGTCAACAATTTTCGCTGACTTATAGGCTGGAAGATTACCGCGCAGCGGTGATGTCGGATGGCTCACACGGGTGAGCGAGGCCAATACGTCATTAGCCGTGAAATCTGCGCCGTTATGGAATTTCACATCTTTGCGCAAGCTAAAGCGCCATGTGTTTTCACCCACGACTTCCCAGCTGGTGGCCAGTGCAGGCTCGATCTTCAGATCAGCATTATAGCGCACAAGGCCTTCGTAAACGTGATTGAGAAAAGCAATCGTATAGCTGTCACCATAGGAATACGGATCAAGCGAATAAACATCATGCGCAGCTCCCCAGCGCAGTGTTTCAGCAGATGCAATATTGGCGGTATGGCTCAATGCGAAAGCCATCAGACCCGCAAGGATCGATTTTCTGAATTTCATGATTAAGTTCCCCAAAAACGATAACCGGCTCTTCACTCTTATTGGTGCTTGTCCGTGCGAGAGAGTGTGTTGAATCCGGATTTGATTGTCAACTAAATTGTCGACATAATTACCGGCAAAATTTTAATTGCAGATACACAATGTGAACTCAATCATGAATTTCTGTAAGAGAAACAAAAACAACGCCTGCATGCAGAGCATACAGGCGTTGTCTGTTTTACAAGCAAAAGCCAGAATTATTTGGTAATGCGTGTCAACCAATGGCGCGGTTTATTGTCCGCACGAATGGTGACATCTTCCACCTTGCCGGTCATAGCCCATGCCATTGGCTGCTGATGGAGCGGCACCATGATGACCTCGGATTTAACGATACCCAGTGCTTCCGATTCCAGAGCCAGACGTTTGTCACGATCCATTTCCAGAGCCGCTTTTTCAGTCAGTGCATCCAGCTCCGGATAAGACCAGCCACCGTAATTCGCGACACCGGCAGCGCCTTTACGGGTGGAGAGAACCTGCACGAGAATAGAATAGGCATCGAGGGTCGGTTCATTCGCCCAGCCGATCATAAACATATCGGATTTACCACTGGAACGCTTAGGTGCCTGCACGGCACGCGGTGCGATATCCAGCTTCGGCTTCAGGCCGACGCGGCTCAACATTGTAACGATGACCGAGCACACATCTTCTTCATTCACACTCTCATCATTCATACAGAGATAGGTGAATTCTGTACCGACAGCACCAGCTTCTTCCAGCAGTTTCTTAGACAGTTCCGGATCGTATTTTGTAGGAATATCCAGCTCTTTTGTGTAGCCCGGAATTTCCGGAGCAACCACTGTACCCGCTGTATGGGTCATGCCGCGCATCACGCGTTTTGCCAGCAGATCGCGGTCGATTGCATGATCAATCGCCTGACGCACACGAATATCATTGAAGAAATTATCGCGACCGTCGTTCAGCTTTTCCTTACGGTTGAACACCAGATTGATAGTGCGCAGATCAGGGCGCTGTTCAACGCGAATATTCGGTGTGCTTTCCAGACGCTTCACGTCCTGCAGCGGTACACCATCCACCAGATCAATCTCGCCGGAGAGCAATGCGGCCACGCGGGTTGCCGGTGAGGCAATCGGCGTAAACTCAATACGGTCGAGATTGTGCTTTGCATTATCCCACCAGCCGTCATGCTTCACGAGAATGGTTTTGCTGTCCGGCACACGGCTCTCAAGCTTGAACGGACCCGTGCCATTGGTGTGGAAAGTGGTATAACCTTCAACCTGCCCGCCGACATCGGTTGGCATTTCCGAGTTGTTCTTCACCAGCCAGTCTGCATCGAACATGAAAATATTGGTCATGTCATTGAGGAACAGCGGGCTCGGCGATGAGACCTCAATATCAACCGTATAATCATCAACAGCCGTTGCACCGACAAACAGCGGAATATTACCGCGCAGCGGCGAAGACGGATGGCTGACACGCTTCATCGAAGCCACAACGTCTGCCGAGGTAAAGTCGGAACCATCCTGAAACTTCACACCTTCGCGCAGTTTGAAGCGCCAGACTTTATTATCAATCAGCTCCCAGCTGGTGGCCAGGGCAGGTTCAACAACGAATTCAGGCGTATAGCGCACCAGACCTTCATAAATATGGTTCAGGAACGCCAGATTGGAGGTGCTGCCATAGGAATATGGATCCAGTGAGAAAATATCCCGCGCGCCGCCCCAGCGCAGCGTTTCCGCATAAGATACGGTGCTGATGCCAGCTGCTCCAATTGCCGTAACCGTGCAGAATAAAAGTTTTTTGAGTAATGAAGTCATGGTCGTCCCTCTCGCCGACATATGCAGCCGCCCTCCATCCTTGGAGCGGCAAAGTAAATTGCATGTCAGAACGATGTTTTATGTAGCCATAATTGTCAACATATTTGTAAGCAAATATTATAAAGGGCACAAAAAACTCCGGCAAACCAAAAGGTTTCCGGAGTTAAAATCTTGAAACTACGAAATGATGATCAAAGCAGCGCAGCACGCAGATTATAGGACTGGTCTTTATCATCTTCCAGTTCCAGCTCGCACTCCACGCGGTCGAGATGCTCGATTACAGCTTTGATCGCCACTTCCGTATCACCACGGGCAATATGTTCGACAATCGCCTGATGTTCGTCCGGCCCGCAATTATGCAAATGGCGCGAGCGGTAAACGGCTGTAATCAGCGATGTGCGTGAAATCAGGTCTTTGACAATACCGTACAGGAAGGACGAACCGGCAAGCTCTGCCAGCAATAAATGGAAACCACCGGACAGGCGGATAACATCTGTACGATTGCCCTGACGGTCGGCTGTACGCTCTTCTTCCACATGGGCATTGAGCCGCGCAACATGCTCTTTATTGATACGCTCGCACAGACGCTCAACCACACGATGTTCAATCGCACGACGGGCATAGAATACATCCCGTGCTTCTTCCACAGAAGGTTCAGAGACAAATGCGCCGCGATTGGCCTGAATTGTCACCAACCCTTCGCGCTCAAGCGTCGCCAGTGCCTGACGGATACGCGCACGGCTGACATCAAAAATCTCAGCCAGTTCTTCTTCTTTGAGGCGGGTGCCGGGCTTCAGTTTCCGCTCGGCAATAGAGAGCCATATCCTGTCAAATATCTGATTTGCCGGCGTAGCCTGCGCATTTTCTGCTTTGGACATGGAAGCTCCGTTAATCTCAACTCTCAATTATACAACAGGACATTTTCACATGCCTGTTTAAATATTTCCCGGGAAATGTCGACATGATTGTTCTGTATTTCAAGTCTGAATGTCTGTTTGTGCGTTGTAAAGATCAAATAGTCAAAATAAAAGCCCGTGATCAAAGATCACGGGCTTTCGCGACATTTCTGCCATTCATATCGGTAAGAACGGCTTAACGCTCGATTGTGCGGTTCCAGCGGCTGTTCCATGCCTGACGGTTTTTGTTCACCGCATCCCAGTCCAGAACATTCGCTGTTTCCATATAACCGCGGAAAGCAGTCAGCTTGGCATTGGCATCTTCATTGCCCGCTTTCGCATTGACGTTGGACGGAATGATATTGCCATTATCCAGCGCGAGGCTCTGTGCATCGGCAGACAGCAGGTAATGTGCCAGCTTCTGGCTCAGTTCCGGCTCGCTATTATTAGCGATCACACACTGGGTTACAGCCAGCACAACAGAACCTTCTTTAGGCTGAGCATATTCCACCGGAATACCCTTATCCTTCAGGTTGTTCACTGCAGTTGGTGTCAGCGGGAAGATTGCAGCTTCACCGGTCTGCACCATTTCAGAGATCTTGGCGGAGCTTGGGATGAACTCGATCACATTCTTACCGATTGTGTCAGAGAATTTCTCGAAGCCTGGCTCGACGTTGTTTTCATCGCCGCCCTGAATACGGTTGAACATCAGGAAAGCATGCAGACCGAAGCTGGAAGCCGAAGCGGACTGGAAGACAACCGCATTGGCGAATTTAGGATCAGCCATATCCATCCATGAGGTTGGTGCTGCCCAGCCTTTTTCATCAAACAGCTTCTTGTTATAGGCAAGACCGGTCATGCCCATATCAACGCCGATTGCCATATCATCTTTCATACGGGCTGCCGGCTGAATTTCTTTCAGCACCGCATCGTCAGAAATCGGCTGGCACAGGCCGCCGCCGATAGCGCGCACCATCACACCGTCATCCAGCAGCATAACATGCATCTGCGGATTGTCTTTGGCAGCGGTGGCTTTAGCCAGAATATCGGCCGAAGTTCCCGGAACGATCACCACTTTAACATTATTGGCTTTTTCAAAAGGCGGCAGAACATGCTCGGTATAAGCGCGTTCGAAATTACCGCCATTCATGCCGATATACAGTGTTTTTGTTTTTGTTTCTGCCTGCGCAGCACCGGATGCAACAGCCACAGCACCAAGTGCCAAAGCGGAAACCATAGTCAGTCGAAAATTCATTTTCATGCTACTCCCATTATGAAGACAAAGAACTGAATTTCAGGCATATTAAGGCGCCTGAAAATCATGGAAACGGTCGATGCTAAAAGCTTCAACCGGAATTGAACTGCGGCCTTGAGTGACCAGATCGCATAGCACGGAACCCACCGCCGGCGCGGTCTGGAAACCGGCACCGCAAAAACCGAAAGCGTGGAACAAGCCGTTCACTTTGGAACTGGCGCTGATCACCGGATTACCGTCAGGCATCTCAGCCTCCGTGCCGGACCAGAAGCGGATAACATGCGCGTGCTGCAAATGCGGGAAAAGCGCAATCGCCCGCTGCATCACCGATGAGGCTGCGGTCACAGAAGGCCGTGAATAATCCGGATTATCCAGCACAACACCGCGCCCGCCGCCCATGACATAATTACCACGTGTCACCTGACGACCGTAAAAACTGCCGCCCTCTTCGCCCATACTCATCGGCAGACGATAAGGCAGCGGCTCGGTCACCACCATTGACGGGTAGATTTTCTTAAGCGGAACGCTCTCGCCAAATTGCGTGGCAAACTGATCTGACCAGGCACCCGCTGTATTGACCAGTTGGCGGCAACGGATTTCCGTATCCTCACCCGCAAACAAAGCGAAACCATTACCAGTGGCAACCGCTTCATGCACCGGCATATGTTCCAGCACGGTTACTCCCGCCGCTTTGGCTGCACGGGCAAAAGCCGGAGATACCAGACGCGGATTGGCATGGCCGTCATCATGGCAGAGCGATGCTCCTGCGACATCCCCGGTCAGCCATGGGAAACGCATTTTGACAGCCTTGCCACTGATCAGCTCAAGCTCAAGCCCATGCGGGCGTACACGCGCGGCATAGGCTTCGAGTTTGGCAAAATCTTCTTCGGTACGTGCCAGTTTCAAATGACCACTGCGCTGATATTCACCATCAATGCCGATCAGTTCCGGCAAGCGCCCCCAGATTTCATGGGACAGTTCAGCCAGCGGCAATTGTTCAACACCGCGCCCCTGACGGCGCACACCGCCATAATTGACACCGCTGGCCTGCGCACCACAAAAACCTTTATCCAGCAAGATGACTGACAGACCGGCCTTGCGCATCGCCAGAGCCGCAGAGCTGCCGACAAGACCGCCGCCGATAATCGCAACATCTGCATCCAAATGTCTGGTCATGACGCCACCTTGCCTGCTGGCTCATCAGCCTGCTGCATCGCTCCGAAGCCAAGCGGCACCGGCTTCACCGGTGCTTGTGCACGTAACCGTCCAAGCTCAAGCGCATCAATATGCAATTGTGATGACAGGAGTTCGGTAGCCGCAGCCGTACACATCCGCCCCTGACAACGCCCCATACCGACACGGCTCAGCGCTTTGAGACGATTGATCTCGCGGATGCTGCCGCCACTGATCACATTGAGTGCCTCACCAACTGTGACTTCCTCGCAGCGGCACAGAGTGACATCAGGGCTGACAGTCTCAAACCAGTCTCGCGGAAACGGAAAGGCTTTTTCCAGCAGATCGCGCTCAAGGATGATCTTCTGATGCGCTTTTTGCAGTGCCGTAATCCACTTGCTATCTGTCGCCAGACCGCGCTTTTGCAGCAAAGCCATTGCAGCCAGCTCACCGGAGATTTCCGCTGCATCAGCTCCGGCAATGCCACTGCCGTCACCGGCAAGATAAATGCCCTGTTCACTGCTCTGCCCCTGTGCATCACGCACCGGCAACCATGCTCTGTCGCGGCTGTTGAATTCAAAAGCACAACCGGCGAGATCCGCCAATTGTGTTTCCGGACGCAATGCAAATCCATAGGCTAGTGCATCACAGGTCAGCGTTTTGACACCAGATTTGTCCTGAATATGGTAGCGGATGCCCTCAACGTGATCTTTCCCGACAATATTGTCAGGGCGCACATTATAGACGGTTTTCACACCGGCAAGGCGTAGTTGCATGGCATAGAACATACCCAATGCCACAATGCCCGGTGCATGCAATGCCAGCTGCGCCAGATGCAGTTTGGCTTTAAAGGGTGCCGTATCCAGCACCGCCACAACCTTGGCACCGGCTTTCATATATTGCCATGCCACCAGATAAAGCAGCGGCCCTGAGCCCATGAAAACCAGCTTGTTACCGATGGTTACGCCTTGTGCTTTCAAAGCTGTCTGTGATGCACCAAGCGTATAGACACCGGGCGTTGTCCAGCCTGCAAAGGGCAGAACGCGATCGGTTGCACCGCTCGCAACAATCAGCTCAGAACATTCGATACGGCGGTAATTACCATTCGACATCACATCGAGAAACCGCGTGTCCCCGCTTGGCGAGATATTCCACACCAGACTTTCCGGATGATAATCAATCGCCGGTCGCAGCGCTTCAAAGGTCTCATGCAGCGCTTTGGCTTTTGACGCTTCCGAACCATAGCGTTTGGCATAGGAGCGGCCGTCATCAATCAGTGGCTGGCGATAAATCTGCCCGCCAGCCCGCAAACCTTCATCCAGCACAATAGGGCGCAAACCGGCCTTCACCAGCACTTCCGCTGCACGGATACCCGCAGGCCCCGCCCCGATAATCACCGGTTGTAAATCGGCTATGGCCATCATCACACTCCGGCTTCTGCAAGCGTGGTTGTTACAAAGCGCATACCTTCCTGCAACGGCGTGGTGCAGGCACGGATACGCTGCCCCTCTTCTGTCATGACATAGCAATCCTGACAGGCACCGATCAGGCAGAAACCGGCACGGGTCTCACCGGTAAATTCCGTATGACGAACATGGGAGCTGACCGCCATAATAGCAGTCAGCACCGTATCGCCGTGACGGCCGGTCTGAGCAACGCCGTTCAGCGAAAAGCCAACCGGCTTTTCGTCCTGACGGTAGCGGCGGTGAAACTGACCGCCGCTGGAAGCGTTTGAAATCTGCGCGCTCACTCCGGTCAGCCTTTTCCGACCAGAATACGATCCAGACCGAACAGGCGATCAAGAATGATCATCGCAACCGTTGCCACAAGGATCATCAATGCGGAGACCGCAGCCATCATCGGGTCAATCGATTCACTCGCATACATATACATACGTACCGGCAGCGTGACAGTTGAAGGCGATGTCACGAAAATCGACATGGTCAGCTCGTCGAAACTATTGATGAAAGCCAGCAACCAGCCACCGCTCACACCCGGCAATAACAATGGCAGGGTGATACGCTTGAACACAGTCCATTCACCGGCACCCAGTGTGCGGGCAGCATTTTCCGCATTGCGATCCATGCTGCTTAATGAGGCCAGCACCAGACGCAGTGCATAAGGCGTGATGATAATCGCATGCGTTGCCACCAGCCAGAAGAATGAGCCGCTCATGCCCATCAGCGAGAACAGACGCAGGAAAGCAACGCCGAGCACCAGATGCGGAATAATCAGCGGCGACAGGAACAGCGCATTCAGCGCATCGCGCCCCGCAAAATCATAACGCGTAATTGCCAGTGCGGACGGCACGGCCAGCAGCGTCGAAATCGTCGCCGCAAGGAAAGCCAGTTTCAGACTGTTCCCGAAGGAAGTCATGAAATCATTATGCTGGAAAACCGCTTCGAACCAACGCAAAGACAGACCGTTCCACGGCATTGTCAGTGTGTTTTCCGGTGTGAAGGCAACGAGACAGACCACCACCATCGGCGCCAGCATGAAGATGACAACGAGGCTGTGAAAAATCAGAGCAACAGGACCATTTTTCTGCATGATATTAACCCAGCTTCCGTTTGGCCTGTCCCTCAATCATGCGGTTATAGGCAATCATGATGACAAGGTTAGCGACCAGAACAATGATGGCGATGGCAGCACCGAGCGGCCAGTTCAGCTCAATCATGAATTCGTCATAGACAACGGTTGCAGCCATTTTCAAACGGCGGCCACCGAGCAAACCCGGGATCGCAAAAGAACTGGCCGACAAGGCAAAAACAATCAGGCTGCCGGAGAGAATACCAAGCATGGCCTGCGGAAACACGATACGGCGCAGCGCCGTAAAGCGGGACGCACCGAGGGTCAGCGCCGCAGCTTCCACAGTCGGGTCGAGTTTCTGCAGCACAGTCCAGACCGGAATAACCATGAATGGCAGCATGATATGTACCAGACCGACGACAATCGCGGTCTCGGTATAGAGCAGCTGCACCGGTTCCAGCCCGACCATCGTCAGAGCGCCGTTGACGAAACCGTTGCGGCCAAGGATCATGCTCCAGCCGAAAGTACGCACAACAACAGAAACCAGCAACGGGCCGATAATCACCAGGAGGAAAATCGAGCGCCACGGTGCGCGCATATTCGAAAGAATATAGGCTTCAGGCACACCGATCACTACAGCAATCACCGTGGTCAGCAAGGCCAGACGCAAAGTGCGCCAGAAAATCGACAGGTAATAATCATCCTGCAGAACCTGCATATAATTATGCAGAGTGAAGGTGTTTTCGATACCCGTGTCATAATTATAGCTGTTGAATGACAGGACAACTGTCAGTGCCAGCGGCAGCAGCACCAGCCCGATGAAAAGCAATGTCGCAGGCCCCGCCAGAAACAGCGGTGCGCGGCTGCGCTTTTCCTTGATTTTTGTGTCAGTAATGGTTGCGCTCATGGTCAGGCCGCTCCGCCTGCGAGCATCCGGCAATCTTCATGCTGCCAGATCAGACCAACGGTTTCGCCTTCTGCCGGGGGTGGTGTACCGACATTCGGCAGCGACACAGACAATTGTCCGGCTGGCGTTGTTACAGTCACAAACCACTGACTACCCATGAAATAACGGGTTGTTACAGTGCCATCAACATGACCAGCACCGGCATTGGTGAGGTTCAGCTTTTCCGGACGGATAAACAGCGAGACTTTCTTGCCGCTCACAACCTGTTCCGGTGTAAAGCGCACTGTTGTATTTTCAATCGCCAGAACATTTCCGGCTTCAACCTGCGCATTCAGGAAATTGGATTTGCCGACAAAGTTGGAAATGAAATCATTCCGCGGATGTTCATAAAGTTTATAAGGCGCATCCACCTGCGTGATATTGCCCTTTTCCATCACCACAATGCGATCACTGATCGACAGTGCTTCCGCCTGATCATGCGTGACCATAATAGTGGTAATGCCAACCGCGCGCTGAATACGGCGTAGTTCAAACTGCATTTCTTCACGCAGCTGCGCATCAAGATTGGAGAGCGGCTCGTCAAGCAACAGCACCGGCGGATTGATCACCAGCGCACGGGCAATCGCCACACGCTGGCGCTGACCACCGGACATTTCACGCGGGTAACGATCTGCCAATGAGGAGAGATGCACGAGACCCAGCGTTTCTTTCACACGCTCGTCACGCTCTGCTTTCGGCACTTTACGCATTTCCAGACCAAAGCTGACATTCTGTGCAACAGTCATATGCGGAAACAATGCATAACTCTGGAACACCACACCAAGCTGGCGCTGTGCAGGCGCTGTATAGGTAATATCGCGGCCATCCAGTGTCACCGAGCCGGCGCTTGGCGTTACCAGACCGGCAATCATCTGCAGGGTCGTGGTTTTGCCGCAGCCCGAAGGGCCGAGCAGAGAGATAAACTCACCTTTTTCCACGGCCAGATCGAAATCTTTCACGGCTGTGAATTTTCCATAAATTTTGGAAACCTGTTTCAGGTTTAAAAAGCTCATGCATCTCTCCCTTAGAGCGGGTTTATCCAAGTTGAACCACAGTGCCCGCATCTGCGTAAATATTGTGGGCAATTCGGCGGTTCACCGCTCTTTCAGCCGGCCTGTTTCATGGCAGCCCTGTGATAAGGACATGCAGACAGATTTCACTTAAAGCGGAATTCATCCGATAATTGACAGAAAATTTGCGAATTAGACAAATTCTATTTTCTATTTTGAAATATTTTATATAGTTTAATTCATAATACGGAATTATTGCATTTCAAGAGTCGGGCAATGAGTGAAAATACGAAATCCCCTGTGAATACCAGCCTCACCAAAGCGATCCAGATTTTGAAAGGTCTGGCGGAAAATTCACGGGACGGAATGCGGCTGATTGATCTGGCGCGCGAGCTGGAACTCAGCCAGCCCTCAGCACACCGCCTGCTCAAAAGCCTGATCAGCGAAGGTTTGGTCGAGCAGATCAGCGATACAAAATCCTATCGTTTGTCACTGGATTTCTTCTGCATGGCAGCACAAACCCGCCAGCGTGATGGTATATTGGACTATGCCCGTCCGGCACTGTTACGCCTGTCCGCAACCTTCAATGACACGGTGTTTTTGCTGGTACGACACGGCTTTGATGTAGTGTGTCTCGACCGTGTGGAAGGCCCGTTTCCGATCCGCTCTTTCACCGGCGATATTGGCGGCAAGGTGCCGCTCGGCATTGGTCAGGGTAGCATCGCCATTCTCGCCTTTCTGCCGGAAGAAGAACGTGAAGCAATTATCCGTTTCAACATGCCGCGCATTCTCGACCGCGCCGCCATTGATGAAGTGGATTTGCGCATTATGATTGATGCCGTGCGCGAAACCGGCGCCGCCCATATGAACTTTGAAATGATTGAAGGCATGGCCGGACTGGGCGTGCCGGTACTGGATCAGAACGGTGTAGCGGTTGCGGCACTCAGCATCGGCACACTGGCCTCACGCCTGACAGAACAACGTCAGCGCACCATTGCCGATCTTCTCAAAAAAGAAGCAGCGCTGATTTCCAGCAAGCTCAATCCCTTTGACGCGACATTGCGCTATCCAAGTCAGGCACTGTCACGATAAGGACAAGTTAATCGAGACAGAGTGCGGCGGAATCCTGTTGTTTTCGCCGCAATGCCACTTCCCGCAACAACCAGTCGAGGAAGTCTTTTGTTACCGGTTTTGAGAGGAACAAATCCTCCTGACAAACAAACTGGTAGGTTTCCTGCGGTTCAAAACTATGTTCTGACACCAGAAACATCTGACCGGTGCGTAATTCCTGCTCGACCAGCGCCTGATCAATCAGTGCCACACCCTGCCCCTCTTTCACCGCTTCCAGAATAATATGCTGATCGTCAAAAATCAGATCCTGCTGACTATGACAGAGCATCAGGCCGGATGTGGCAATCCAGCTTTGCCATTCAGAGACTGAGCGATAATGCAGCCGGTTGCTGCATAGCAATTCTGCCACGCTGTCATATTGATTGCGGATTGATGCACCGCAGACCGGCACCAGCCTTTCCCGCAATAATTGACGGGAGAATTTTCCGGCAACAGCACCCAGACGATAATCAATCACAATATCCGGTTGGCCGGATGCGGGAACATTGGTGTCAAGATGGGACAGATGCAGCTGCAAACCCGGATGCTGCGCCAAAAATTCGGAAATGCGCGGTGCAATAATTTTCATCGAAAAGAACGGCCCGACTTTGACACGCAAGATTTTCTGCGCTGTACGCGGACTGATATGCCGGATAGTGCCTGCCAGATCGTCGAATGCCCGCTGACAGGAGCTAAAAAGCAGGGTGCCTTCCTGTGTTAGCTCCACACCATGCTGCCTGCGGATAAACACCCGCAAGCCCAGATAATCCTCAAGCAAACGGATCTGGTGGCTGATTGCACCTTGTCCGACGCATAATTCATCCGCCGCCGCCGTCAGACTGCCGCCACGCGCTGCCGCCTCAAATGCCCGTAATGATTTCAGCCCCGGCAAATCGCGCATCTCTTCCCCGCTTCATACTCAGATATGAATTATTTCGATATCTTACGTCAATTCTTTCACATTGCATACGGTTATAAAATCCATCATGCTCGAACAACAAACAAAACATGAAAATAGAATTATCAATTAATATCAATATTTTAATTGATAAAAAGCGCATTGCGCCAGTGTGAGGAAGCACGACGCATTCAGCTTTAAAATCGTTCCGGATATTAAAAGAATATAATCGGGGGAACTCTCATGAAAGCTTTATCAATAACAGCGGCAGGCTGCCTGCTGCTTGGCCTGTTCACGGCACCATCAATGGCTGCGGAAAAATTACGTATCGGTACAGAAGGCGATTACAAGCCTTTCAACTACGTATCCGGCAGCGGTGAAATCAAAGGTTTTGACTATGATATCGGTCAGGCTGTTTGCGCAGAAATGAAAACTGAGTGTGAATGGAGCACGCATGAATGGTCGGGAATTATCCCTGCCCTGCAATCCGGCAAATTTGACATCATGATTGCTTCCATGGCCATCAATGACGAGCGCAAAAAACAAGTCGGCTTCAGCAAACCTTATTATTTCAATGCGATGCATTTCATCGCCCGCAAAGATCTCGGCATTCAGGACATCTCTAAAGCGTCTCTGGAAGGCAAAGTCATCGGCACGCAGTCCGGTTCTGTGGCGGTTGAAACCCTCAGAGAATATTTCCCTGATAATGAAGTGAAACTCTATAATTCTCTCAGCGAAGCTTTCCTCGATATGGACAGCGGTCGTCTCGACATGGTGCTGGAAAGCCAGATGGCGCTGAGCGACTGGCTGGCACAGGACAGCGGCAATTGCTGCGAATTTGTCGGCAAGCCTTTCATCCTCGATGCAGCACAGGGCAATGCCATGGCAGTCCGCTTAGACAGCGGCGATCTGGCAGACCGTCTGAACACAGCGCTTGATGCAATTATGAAAAACGGTACTTACGACAAGATCCGTCAGCAATATTTCGACTTCGACATTATGGCGCGCCCGGTCAATGCCAGCGCCTATTTAAAATAATCTCCACCTCCCCCGAAGCCTGAAACAACGTTCCGTTTACAGGCTCTATCCTTCTGTCCTGCCAAAACAAACGGCAGGACAGAATACCCATTCGCATGCCAAACTCATTGCCGTATAAATGAAAGATACCCCTATGAGCTTCAAAGTTGCCGTTCTTGAACTCAATCAGGAAACCAATACGTTTTCCAAACTGAAAACCACTTTGAAGGACTTCCATCTCTGCCATTATTTTAAAGGTCAGGAGATCGAAACCCATTGCCGTGGCACTAATTCCGAGATCGGTGGCTTTATCGAGTGCTGTGAAGCCTATGGCTGGCAGCCCGTCTATACCGTTGCCGCCCGTGCAGAACCCGGTGGTCTGGTTGAAAAAGCGATGATTGAGCATTTTCAGCACGATGTAGCTGAAATGCTTGAAGGACACAAACCAGACGGCGTGTTCATTGTTTTCCACGGCGCTATGTGCTCGGAAAGCGCAGACGATGCTCAGATCGAATTACTGCAATTCATCCGCAATATCGTAGGCAATGATATACCCATTGCCGGTACATTCGACCTGCATGCCAACAGCGCACCGGAAATGAGTGCGCTGCTGGATATTGCTGTTTCTTTCCGTACCTATCCGCATGTGGATATGGCTGAATGCGGCTGGAAAGCTGGTAAACTGCTTGAAGATGCGATGCGCGGTCAGATCAGCCCTGCGATTGCCGTGCGCCAGCCCCCAATGCTCAATGGCTGCAATGACGGCCGCACCACTCATGCCTGCGCGATGACAGAAATTCTGGAGATCGCCGATCAGATCGCAGCGCAGGACGGCATTCTCGCCACCTCGATCAATGCCGGCTTTTATGATGCTGATGTGTTTAACACAGGGCCTTCTGCTGTAATTTGCTATGACCGCAACAAGGTGAATGAAGTACGGGCTGTCAGCCATGCCGAGCATCTGTGTCAGGAAATCTGGAATCGCCGCGAAGATGAAGACAATCGCTTGCAGGCACCGGATATGCCCGAAGCAATCCGCGCGCATTTTGCCAGCAACACCAAACAAGGCCCGCTGGTGATCGCCGATTTCTCCGACAATCCGGGTTGCGGCGCCTATAGCGACGCAACAACCGTATTGAGCGGACTGCTCAAAACCAATGCAGGACGCAGTGCCTATGGTGCTTTTTGTGACCCGCAGGCCGTTGAGGAACTGGCAGCGGCGGGTATCGGCGCGCAATGCACGGTCAGTCTTGGCGGAAAAATTGACCCGAAGATCGGTGGTGGTGCCATTACCCTAACCGGTGAAGTCATTGCTGTTTCAGACGGCAATATTACTTTCGAAGGTCCGATGTTTCAGGGGCTGCCGGCCTCACTCGGCAAAAGCGTCTGTTTCCGTGTCGGCAAGACTGACATGCTGATTTCTTCAGAACGCCAGCAAATGCTGGATAAAAACCTGTTCCGCAGTGTCGGTATCGAGCCTGCTGACTATGATATTGTGGTGGTGAAATCCCAGCAGCATTTCCGCGCTGCTTTCGGCCCTATCGCATCAGCTATTATCGAAGTGGATGCCGATGGGTTGAGCACAGCCAATCTCGGTGCCCGCGATTATAAAAAACTGCGCCGTCCAATCTATCCGCTGAATACGGAAACCACTTTCAGCGTCTGATCACCCCATTTCACTTCACAGTAAACCGGCTTTGTCTTGCAGAGCCGGTTTTGTTTTGTCTGTCTCTGTCTTGTTTTTAAGCTGGTCATTTGCATTGAGGAACAGCTATAGAAAACTGTCCTTTAAAAACATAAAGCTGTACAGACCATGGAACTTCGCTCCCTCGCCTATTTTGTTCTGGCCTGCCAGTATTATAATCATGCAGAAGCAGCCAAAGCCGAGCAGATTTCGCCCTCCACACTCAGCACCGCAATTTCTGCGCTTGAGACGGAATTGGGGCTGGAGCTTTTTGTGCGCGGTCCAAAGGGACTTGTACCGAGCGAAGCCGGACGCTGGCTGTTTCAGCAAGCAACCGCCACCTTGCAGGCTGTAGAAACTGCTTTCTCCGGCAAGGCCATTTCAACCGCGCTCAAAGTCAGCTCGCCGCTGCATTTCATGTTCGGAAAATTGTCCCGTGCGGCAACGGCTGCCGTGCGTCCGTTCCGGCTTTCTCATCCTGAGTTCTATGCACAGGTGCAATTCCGCTCACCACTGATCAGCGCCTTCGACACCAGTAAAACCGAGAATACAGATATTCTGCTGGGCTATGCTTCGCAAAATGACAGCACGCAGGAACAATTTCTGTTTGATGATGAGTGGATTGCGGTTGCAAGCGGGGTGATAGCCGATGAGGATCCGGCACCACTCAGCCCAGAGGATTTGCGCAAGTACAGCCTGTGGCTGCCACCGCTACTACCAGCCGAAGAAGCCCGTATCCGCGCCTATTGCCGCCAGCACGATCTGCCTGCGCCGGAAATGACTTCTGAAGATGTGGGGATTTTCACCCGTCTGAAACAGGCCAAACAGCCGGTACTTCTGCTTGCACCGCATAGTCTGCTTGCCAGCGGCATCAGCCGCAATGATCTTGCCGTACTGCAATTGCAGAACCCGTTACATAGCCCTGTCACAGCCAAAATCACCACTAAAGACGAGAAGCTAACTCTCGTCGCACAGGATTTCATCAAGCTGGTGCGCGAAGAACTGTGCAGAGAGACTGTAACGCTCTATAATCCGCCGGTCTCCCTGCGCGATATTCAGAGTATTCTGACGCTCTATCATTGCCGCAATATGAGCGAAGCCGCCCGCAGGCTCAATCAGACCCAGCCTGCTCTTTCTGCACAATTGCGCAAGACAGAGCAGCTGATGGGCACAGCCCTGTTTGCCCGCCATTATAAAGGCCTGCACCCGTTGCCGACTGCGGTGCATAAAGCGCCATTACTGCAAAGCGTACTCAATCTTGCCGATGCGATCCGTCAGGGTGCGCAGCAAATTGCGGTGATGGACGATCCGGTGATTTCTTTCGGCCTCAGCCCGATGGTTTTGCTCAGCCCAATGAGCGCGACTGCCATCAGCAATGCGATGCGGGAATGGCAGTGCCTGTGCCCACATGTGTTTTTGAAAGTGAGTGAGGCACCCGCACATAGTCTGCAAGAACGATTGAAGCAGGGAGAGTGCTCCATTGCTCTGCTTGAGAGTACAATACACCCTGAAAACTCTGCATTCTTAAGTGATCTGGGGCCACTGCAATATATTTCCGATATTGATGCGGAAGACGCACCGCTGGCTTTGCCTGCGACGGGTGACAGTATCCGCAATGCTTTAATGCAAATGTCGGAAGCGGCCGAGTATCACCCGACATTGGAAACGCAATCATTACAATTATGCCTGACACTCGCAGGCAACGGCTATAGCACAATTATACCTGCGGCACTGGCAGACAATATTAGCTCCGCCAAGCCTTTATTGCAGCACATCCTGCCGGATGCGCCGCATTTCTATCTGACTGCGGGCACCAGCGGCACCCGCAATCTCAATGAGCCGGAGCATATTCTGCTCGCTTGTTTGCGCAAGGCGTTTCAGGCAGCCAACTGACGATAGGCTGCCATATAGGCTTCTGCCTGACCGAAACTATGTTCATTTACCAGCAGGCGCTTGACTAGCGGAGAAATCGCGCATTCTTCCGTCATGCCGATACCGCCGTGAAGCTGAACGGCTTCCTGTGCGATATGGCGGGCTGACCACAATGTCTGCACCCATGCGGCAAGGGTCAAAGCACGGGCATCTTCCGCACCCTTATCCTGCGCTTCCGCTGCAGCTTCGACCAAGGCTTTTGCCTCATCCAATGCCACCGACATATCCACAAGACGGAACTGAATAGTCTGGAAAGAACCAAGCGCTTTGCCGAATTGCTTGCGCATCCGCATATAATCCAGCGTTTGACGATAAAGATTATCCATCGCGCCAAGACTGTCTGCGGAAACCGCAATCAGAACATCTGCGGCGCAGGTCTCAATGCGCTGTTGTGCATCAGCGCCGGAGAGCAGCACCTGAATATTCGCCGGTGCAATATCTGCCGTGATTTCACTCATCATCCGGCCGTCAATCATTGATAATTGACGGAACTGCGCCTTTTCCGCAGAGATCAGACACAGAGCAACGCCAGCGCCTTGTTGCACCAGACACAATAGTTTTTCCGGCTCCCGCGCACCAAAGACCTGAAGCTTGTTGAGTGCCAGACCAGTGCCGGTCAATTCCGGCAGGTTCGCGGGTTTAATCCTCTGCCCAGCCGTTATCAGCTGACCCGCAACACCTATGCGCATCTCGCCTGCGAGAAAACTTTCCAGCAATGGTGCAACATCCGGATTGCTCTTTTGTGCTTCACATAACAGGTTAGCTGCGAGTGCTGCACCGCAGGCAAAATCCACCGGCAAGGCAACGCTACCCAGAGCCTGTGCAACTGCCGCCAGACCTTCTGCGCCCAGTTCCGCACCACTTGCTGTTTCCGGAAGTGCAAGACCAATCAGCCCCATTTCCGCTATCTGCGGCCACAAATCGAGATCCGTCTGCGGCAAGCCGTTTTCCGGTGTGTGATCGGCAGCAAAGCGGGTCACAAAATCCGTCAACATCCGCAATTCGTCAGCTTTTTCTTCACGTGTTTTCTGCATATCCGCTCTCCTCACCTTAAACCCAGAACCTGCTTGGCAAGGATCATGCGCTGAATTTCGTTTGATCCGCCCCAGATCGTCAGCTTGCGCAAATTGAGCCATGCAGCAGCGGCACCGGCAGCAGCCGGATTGTCCACATCTGCCTCACCATCGAGAAATGCCTCGCTGTATGGCAGCACCTGCACCCCGAAAATATCCAGACGCAATTGCGCCAAAGCCTGTGCAATTTCTGTGCCGCGGATTTTGAGTTTCGAGGCTTCAGGGCCCGGATTTTCACCTGCTTCACTCTGCGACAGGAGTTTCAATTCCATATGCTCCAGCGCCAGACGCTGGATTTCAATCCGCGTCATCCGATCCTGCAACAGCGGATCATTCGCTACACCAAGGCGTACGGCATCTTCTTTCAACTCACCGAGAATACGCTTGGAACGCGCAGCACCGGACATGGAAAAACGCTCATATTCGAGCAGATATTTGCCATAGCCCCAGCCTTCGCCCTCAGTACCGATCAGGTTTTCAACCGGCACACGCACATCATTGAAAAACACCTCGTTAAACTCGGCTTCACCGTCCAATGTACGGATCGGGCTAACCGTAATGCCGGGGGTACGCATATCAATCAGCAGGAAGGAAATGCCCTGTTGCGGACGTTCACCTTTATGCGTGCGTACCAGACAGAAAATCCAGTCTGCCCACTGCGCCCAAGTCGTCCAGATTTTCTGACCATTGACCACATAATGATCACCATCCCGCACGGCCGAAGTTGTCAGTGAAGCCAGATCGGAACCTGCCCCCGGTTCGGAATAGCCCTGACACCAGAATGTCCGGTTTTCACGAATATCCGGCAGAAAGCGTGCCCGCTGTTCATCATTACCAAAGGAATGAATAACAGGCCCTGCCATAGCAATGCCGAACTGACACGGATGCGGTGCACAAATTGCACCATATTCCTGCTCAAACAAATAGCGCTGCACCGGCGTCAGACCGGCTCCGCCCATCTCTTTGCTCCAGCCGATTGCATACCAGTTACGCACTGCCAGCACTTCCTGCCAGCCAGTCAGATCTTCCTTGGTCAGGCGAATATTGTGCCGAACCTTATAGGCCAGCGCTTCCGGCAGATTAGCGCGCAAATAAGCGCGTGCATCCGCTGCGAATGCGCGGTCGGCATCCGTAATCTGTAGTCCCATTCCCTTACTCCGTCCCTTAAACCACAAAGATAATCAGACAATTCCGGCGCTTGTCAGCGCACTGATCCGTGTCTCATCCATATCCAGAAATTCCCGCAAAATATCCGCGCCATCTGCACCCAACTCCGGTGCTTGGCGGATGTCACCGCGCGGCAAGCCGTCGAAATGCACCGGCTGTTCCGGCACCAGCAGCTTACCCAATTGCGGATGTTCAACTTCATGCAGCAACTGGCGATGCTGCGCATGGGCACTTTGTGCGGCCTCATCCACCGCCCAGATTTCCGACACCGGCAAACCGGCTTTGCCAAGCTTCTCCACCACTTCGGCAGCAGTATAGTGCCGTGACCAGTCTTCGATCTCGGCCTGCAGAGCATCACGGTTCTGACTGCGCAACTGATCGGAAGCAAAGCGCGGATCATCTGCCAGATGCGGCTTTCCCAGTGCTTCGGCAAGGCGGGCAAACAGCGCCTTATTGGCCACGGCGAGAATGAAAGGAGCATCCGATGCAGCAAAAGCACCAAAAGGCGCGGACAGCGGATGCTGGTTACCAAAGCGTGCAGGCCGGTTGCCGCTGCCCTGCCATCCGGCAAGCACGGTCGGCAACAGACTGAACAAAGCATCAAACATCGCGACATCAATCCGCGCGCCCTGTCCGGTGACCAAGCGGCGATAAAGCGCGGCAGAAATTGCCTGTGCTGCATAAATACCGGAAACAATATCTCCGATAGAGTCACCAACCAGCGTCGGTGCGCCAGATGCCTCGCCGGTCACACTCATCAT
This sequence comes from Bacillus subtilis, assembly GCA_021733665.1. Taxonomy (GTDB): domain Bacteria; phylum Pseudomonadota; class Alphaproteobacteria; order Rhizobiales; family Rhizobiaceae; genus Pseudochrobactrum. The sequence goes on along the minus strand of JAHREI010000001.1, from coordinate 682,672 downwards.
GCCGGACAGCGCCTGCGCCACCACATCATAACTCGGCATAGCGGCCATCGGCCCTTGCTGGCCAAAGCCGGAGACGGAGCAATAGACCAGATCAGGTTTCAGCGCCTGCAACTGTTCTGCACCGATCCCTAAACGATCCGCCACACCCGGGCGAAAATTCTCCAGCACCACGTCGGCTTTCAGTGCCAGTTCCTGTGCGATCTTCACAGCTTCCGGCTGGCGCAGGTCGAGTTTCAGGCTGCGTTTGTTGCGGTTAAACAACTGAAAATTGATGCTCTGATTGTTACGTACCGCGCCCATATAACGCTGATCGTCGCCCTGCGGCGGCTCAACCTTGATGATCTGCGCGCCCTGATCCGCCAGAATGGCAGAGCAAAACGGCCCTGCCAAAACGCGGGAAAAATCCAGCACAGTAATACCCGCAAAAGGTTTCTGCTGCTTCACCATTCCAATTCCTCCATACCGGAGACAAGAATAAGAAACCGCGCTATGCCTTGTGAAATAGTGATACGGCAATCAGGCTATAAAATTTACCGAATTATCCCGTGTAACTAAGCAGTACAGCACCGCCTGTCAGGCCTGCGCCTGCCGCCGTCAGCAGGATCAAATCGCCTTTGCTATATTGATTTCCTCCCAGAGACAGGCTGAGCGGAATAGTCGCTGCCGATGAGTTACCATAATCGGCAATCGTGCGGGCAGTCACCGCATGACTCAGTTGCAACTGCTCTGCCACCGCATCGAAAATTCGCGCATTGGCCTGATGCGGCACAAAATGATTAATCGTAGCGGGTTCAACATCTGCCTGTTGTAAAACTGTTTTGCCGCATTCCGCCATGGTCTTCACCGCTTGCGCAAACATGCTACGGCCATCGCGCATCGTCATCAATGTTTCACCTGCCGGAATGCCGATCAGACCATAATTGCTGCCATCACTGGTGAGTGTGGAACTGACCAGACCACAAAGCCCGTTTTGCGATGGCGCCAGCACAACGGCTCCGGCTGCATCGCCAAACATCACGGCAGACGCCCGCTCCTGCCGGTTGATACGACGCGAGAGAATATTTGCCGCAACGATCAACACCGCCTGCCCCTGCGTACGCACCAATGCATCGCCCATCACCAGCGCATAGAGAAAACCAGAACAGGCACCGGCAAGATCGACAGCACCGGCACCAAACAGCCCTAATTTATGTGCCAACAAAGGTGCAGAAGGCGGCAAAAGATGATCGGGCGTTGATGTCGCCAGCAGCACCATTCCGATTTCAGATCGAGTTATACCAGCATTTGCCAGCGCCATTCGCCCAGCCTCAGCTGCAATATCCGTCAGCGCCTCACCATCCTCAGCCCAATACCGGCTGCGGATGCCGGTGCGGCGTTCAATCCAGCCTGCTTCGAGTCCAAGCTCGGCTTCGATCTCTGCGTTGAACACCTGACGTTTCGGCACGGCATGCCCAAAGCCAATGATTGATGACGGATAAGAGCCGCTCATAATTTGCCGCTTTGCAACAGGTCTGCCGCCTCATCAATCAACTGATAGCTGCGCTGCAATTCCTGCTCGGTGACACAATAGGGCGGCATCAGATACAGCACATTGCCAAGTGGCCGGATTAACACATCATGCTCACGGAAAAATGCTTTCAGCCGCAAAGCCACATTCGAGAGATAACCGCTATTTTGCGTTTTAACATCCAGCGCCGTGATGGTTCCGCATTGCCGGAGATTCTCAAAGCGCGGGTCATTTTTGAAACGCGCCAACTCACGGCTCTGCATCTCCTGCAAATTTTGTACGCGTTGCAGAACCGGTTCATCCCGCCAGAGCTGCACATTAGCCAAACCAGCCGTACAGGCAATCGGGTTCGCCGTATAAGAACTCGAATGATAAAACGTGCGACTTCGATCGGTTGAAAGATGTGCTGCAAATATTTCCGGTACACACAGCGTCACTGCCAGAGGCAGTGCCCCGCCGGTAATACCCTTAGAGAGACACAGAATATCCGGTGTAATACCGGCCTGCTCACTCGCGAATAAAGTGCCGGTACGTCCCCAGCCGGTCATGACTTCATCGCAGATCAGTAAGACACCATACGTCTCGGCAATCGCTTTCAACTGCTGCAACACAAAAGCTGGATAGATTTTCATGCCGCCTGCACCAAGCACCAGCGGCTCGACAATTAATGCTGCCAAATCCCCGCCACGGCAGAACTGTTCAAACGCACCCAGCGTTTGCTGTTCGCACCCCTCGGCAGGAAACGGAATTGTCGCCACATCATAAAGCAGTGCACCATAGGCCGCATTGAACACGCCGCGCTCACCGGCAGACATTGTGCCGATTGTGTCGCCATGATAGCTGCCCGCCATCACCGCAATTTTGGAACGTGGTTCACCACGATTATGGAAATAGCCCAGCGCCATTTTCAGCGCCACCTCCACACAAGTCGAACCACTGTCGGAATAGAACACATGCGACAGGCCATGCGGTGCAATACGGATCAGCTCCTTCGCCAGCTGCTCCGCAGGCTCATGGCTGTATTCCGCAAAAATGATCTGATCGTATTGTTCTGTTGCTTCACGAATTGCCTGCATGATCGGCGGTGTGCGATGACCATGGGTAATCACCCACCAGGACGAGATCAGATCCAGAATTTTGCGCCCGTCTTCATCAATCAGATATGCACCTTCTGTGCGGGCAATCTTTTTTGTAACCGGCTCCAGCAGATGCTGGGTAAACGGATGCCAGACCGGTGACGAATAATAGCTCATCGGGCACCTCCGGCAAAATCATGCAGATTGAAGTTCTCCGCAAATGCGTGCTTCAATGTCTGCGGGTTCAGATCATTCAACACCGGCAGACGACCAAGTCGGCGCACCTTGCCCAACTCGCAAATAATCCCCTCACTGTCCTCATTCGCATGGCCGATAAAGGCCACACCGAGCACCGGAATATTGCGTCTGTGTAATGCTTCCAAAGACAGCAGACTATGATTGATTGTACCGAGCTGCGTGCGTGCGCAGAGAATGAGTGGATGCTGCCAGCGAGCGAAAACATCGAGATAAGTCTGGCTGCGTGTCAGCGGCACCATCAAGCCACCTGCACCTTCCACCACCAGCGGCCGCTCGCAATGTGGGATATTTAATGCTGCGGGATCGATTTCCACCCCCTCCTGCTCAGCCGAGAGATGCGGCGAGGCAGGCAGTTGCAAGCGCCATTGCTCAGGGAAAACGGGACAATCCGGCGCCAGACGGCGCACGGTCTCGCTGTCTGTCTCTTCCTCAAGACCGGATTGCACCGGTTTCCAATAGCTGCCTTGCAGGGCTTGGGTCAGCGCTGCGCTGAAAATGGTTTTGCCGATACCTGTATCAGTACCACTGACAATAAATACGGGATTATTCATGGGAGTGTGCAATCTGTTCCAGCACTTCAGCCATGCGGGTGATCTGTGCCTCATCAACATTTAACGTGATAGAAATACGCAGCCGCGCAGTACCGAATGGCACGGTAGGCGGACGAATAGCGCGAATATCAAAGCCATGATTTTTCATGGCCTCAGCCATTGCAACGGCGCGTTGATTATCACCCACGATAAACGGAATGATTTGTGATCCGCTTGGCTGCAAATTTTTCTCAGCATGGCGAATAAGTGCATGTAACTTCTCACGCCGCTGTGGTTCTGCAGTCAACGTTTTTAGGCTGCCACGCACAATGGCTGCGTGCAAAGGCGCTGGCGCAGTTGAGAAAATAAAGCCCCTTGCCCGATTAATCAGTACGTCAATCAAAGGCTTTGCCGCGCAGAGTAGTGCACCGGAGGCTCCAAGCGCTTTGCCACAAGTATGCAGGATCAGCACATTGTCCCGCCCCGCCAGTTCTGCTGCCAAGCCCCGGCCGTCAGCCCCGAACACACCAGTTGCGTGTGCCTCGTCAACATAAAGAAAGCACCCGTAACGATCTGCCAAAGCACTCAGTTCTGCAAGCGGAGCAAAATCACCATCCATAGAATAGAGGCTTTCAACCACCAGCCAGAGTTTGCCGCTTTTCTCTGTCACACGAAATTGCCGGATCGCCGCTTCAAAAGCCGCAATATCATTATGCGGCACGCTTTGGGTCTTCGCTTTGCCTGCCCGCAAGCCTGCATGAATACTGGCATGGATCAGCGCATCATAAAGCACCAGATCACCAGCTTGGGGGAGCGTTGCAAACACCGCCTGATTGGCATCGAAACCACTGGCGAAGTACAAGGCTTGCTGTGCTTTGAAAAAAGCAGCAGCTTCCGCCTCCAGTGCTTCATGCTCAGGATGATTGCCACGCAACAAACGTGAACCGCCGGAGCCGACCGGCACGCCACGCTCCAGTGCCTCACAGGCAATATTGCGCAAATAGTCTGAGCCAGCCAATGCCAGATAATCATTGGAGGAGAAATCTGCACCTTGCGCCACATTGAGATTACGTAACCGCCCTTTGCTTTCAAGCCGTTGCAATATTGCATTATAAGACTGCATCAGCATGCGCAGCTTTCCTCAGCTACAGTCTCTGCCTGTATGCCCAGACGCTTCAACAAATCCGCATCGCGGTCATCACCGGCATTGGCGGCAGTGAGCAGAACATCGCCGATGAAAATCGAGTTGGCACCGGCGAAGAAACACATCGCCTGCATTTCATCGCTCATATTGCTGCGCCCTGCGGTAAGCCGCACATGAGACGTCGGCATCATAATTCGCGCTAAGGCGATAATGCGGATGAAAGCGATAGAATCCACCGGCCTAGCATTGGCAAGTTTGGAACCTTCAATCGGGATCAGCATATTGATCGGAACGCTTTGCGGCACTTCCTCAAGATTGGCCAGCGTCACCAGCATATTGACGCGATCCTGCTCACTCTCACCCATGCCGAGAATACCACCGGAGCAGACATTGATACCGGCCATACGTACATTATCCAGCGTATCCAGCCGGTCTGCAAAAGTACGGGTGGTGATGATCTGCGGGTAAAACTCCTCAGACGTATCAATATTATGGTTGTAATAATCGAGCCCCGCCGCACCGAGACGCTGTGCCTGCGGCAGTGATAGCATTCCGAGCGTCATGCAGGTTTCCATGCCCATGGCCTTGACGCCCTGAACCATGGCAACGACCATATCCATGTCGCGCTCTTTCGGGCTGCGCCATGCCGCGCCCATGCAATAGCGCGTCGCACCGGCCGCTTTTGCCTGCCGCGCTTCAGCCAGCACACGCTCGACTTCCATCAATTTAGAAGCCTTGAGGCCGGTCGGATTGTGAGCAGACTGGTTGCAGTAAAAACAATCCTCAGGACAGCCACCGGTTTTAATGCTCAGCAATTTGCTCATTTGCAAACGGTTCGGGTCAAAATTCTGCCGGTGGATAACATGTGCCTGAAACATCAGATCATTAAACGGCAGATCATAGATGCGGCGTGCTTCTTCTGCCGTCCACCGTAGTTCAGCAGTATTTTCCTGAAGTCCGGATAGCGTTGCGGACAGAGACATGAATTTTCCTCTCTCATATCACTCGCATAAATTATAGATAATTTTACAAGATTCGGAATTTTCACCACACTTAGAGCGTTAAAATTTATAAGTCCATATAAAAATATCTATAATTTTAAATCGACATACAGTCATATGAATAATTTTATCTATAATTTTATCATGCAATGCGCCGCATCCATCAAAAAATTGTCAGGCACATGATTTCCGCACCTGTTGACTGGATTTTTGTATTATGCAGGCTGTTCCGATCAGAACCGTAAGAGAGAACCTATGATGCCGGTACATTTCAGACGTTTTTCGTTGCCTATACTGGCACTGGCCATCACTGTTATCGCCATGCATCCGGCAACTGCCACTGTGCCGTCCGGCGGCACAGAATATCTCAACAAAGCCTTACAGGGATTTATTGTGCGGTTGGAAAAAACCAAAGAAACAAAATTGCCGCCACGCTTATCCAACACGGAAGATGCAAAGGTGCTCGAAGCCCTGTGGAATGTACCTGCAATCATTGGACAGGCGCCTTATAAAGCCACAGATCTGCCGGTTCTGATGGATATTATGCAGCAGCAGGCGCAGATCACAACGGCCTATACGCAGTTCTCACCAGACCCGCAGAAACAGGCTGACACCAAGAGCAACAGTATCGCTTTTCAGGATGAAATCATCCGTTCGACTGCAGCAATGATCAGCTTTATCAGCGCGACACTCGAAGCAGCAGGTGATTATGCATCCTCTGCGCCAGCCGACAAAAACGGCAAGGCTCAAACGGATGCAATTCTGAAATTACGCCTTGGACTTCAACAAGTTATCAATGGCTCTGCATTGATGCTGAGCAATCCTGACCTCAATGCCCATAATCAGGAAAGACTGGCGCAGGCACTTGCTGATAATGCGACAATCATTGCCGCTTCTATCTCCTTGCAAGATCGCACAATGCTAAGCAATATTGTGAAAGGTGCCAAACCGGTTTTGCGTGAGACTGCCCGCCAGTCCGCAGATCAGTTTATCGCCACCATGGAAAATAAAGACTGCACCAGCCTCTGTGCATTGCATTAAAAAATAAGGGAAAATAGCTGATGAAGCCTCTCTGGCTGGAAAAATTCTGGAACTCCCTGTCTCTGATCGGGATGCTGCTCGGCACTTTATTTTTTGCAGCATCACTCACGCCTTCGCTGGTGCAGCGTCCTTTTCTGATACAGGGCGTGTTGTCCGGTGCGTGCTTCGCCATCGGCTATGGCATCGGTGTTTTTCTGTTCTGGCTATGGAATTATCTGCAGCTGCCAAAGCTTAAGGGCCGTATTTCCCATGCAGTTAAAATTGCTGCAATGGCTGTCACAGTCATCACCGCCATGGTGTTTTTGTGGCATGCAGCAGACGGGCAGAACTCCATCCGTTCCCTGATGGAGCTGGAAAAGGTTGAAAGCGCGCATCCGTTTAAAACCGGCCTGATCGCGCTGATCACTTTTATCATTCTGATTGCACTCGCCCGCCTGTTTCAGCTGATTTATCGCAGTTCCAGCCGCTGGCTCGATCGCTATATCCCGCCGCGCCTGTCCCGCTTTACCGGTTTTCTGATCGCCGCAATTATTTTCAGCATGGCGATTAACGGCGTGCTGTTCCGCTTCGGCCTACATGTCATGGACTCTTCCTACCGCAAATTTGATGCGCTGATGGAAGCGGAAGTGCCGCAACCACAAGACCCGCTAAAAAGCGGCAGTGCTGCCTCGCTGGTAAAATGGGATGAGCTCGGGCGTATGGGACGCAGCTATGTCAGTTCCGGCCCTGATGCACAACAGATCAGCAACTTCACCGGCCGTCCGGCGCAAAATCCGCTGCGTGTCTATGTGGGCTTACGCTCGGCTGAAACTGCCAAAGAACGCGCCAAACTCGCGCTTGCAGAAATGATCCGCGTCGGCGCATTCGAGCGTTCACTACTGCTGGTGACCATTCCAACCGGCACCGGCTGGGTCGATGAAATGGGCATTGATCCGGTGGAATATCTCCATGATGGCGATATCGCGAGTGTTGCCGTGCAATATTCCTACCTCGCCAGCTGGCTCTCCCTGCTCGTTGAGCCGGGCTATGGCAGCGAAACCGCTACCGCCTTGTTTGATGAGGTTTACGATTATTGGACAAAGCTGCCGAAAGACACGCGTCCGAAACTCTATCTCTATGGTTTGAGCCTTGGCGCGATGAACTCGCAGCTTTCATCCGAGCTGTTTCAGGTTCTGGGCGATCCGTATCAGGGTGCTTTGTGGAGCGGCCCGCCATTCACCAGCCGTTTGTGGCGCTCCATCACCAACAACCGCAATGAAGGGACACCGGAATGGTTACCGGAGTTTCGTGATGGTTCCTATGCGCGCTTTACCAACCAGAATAATGCTTTGAAGCTGCCAAACAGCCATTGGGGTTCGATGCGGATTGTCTATCTGCAATATGCCAGTGACCCGATTGTGTTCTTTGATCCGAAAGACTTCTACCGCGAGCCGGATTGGATGAAGGCACCACGCGGCCCTGATGTGTCTCCGCAGCTGAAATGGTATCCGGTTGTCAGCATGCTGCAACTGGCCATTGATCTGATGATGGCCACCACCACACCAATCGGGCATGGCCATGTCTATGCGCCGCAACATTATATCGACGCATGGGTCGAGGTAACCAATGTGAACTGGTCACAGGCAGATATTGACCGCCTGAAAGAACATTTCATCGCCAAGCTACCAAAATAATCATCATATGGCGGGCTCTGCCACCGCAAAACCCGCCGTAATTTTAACTATGCAGATTGCGGCCAAGCGCTGTAAAAGCCGCCTCCTGAAACGCCTCACCGCGTGTCGGATGCGCGTGAATGGTCTGCGCCACATCTTCCAGCACGGCGCCCATTTCCAAGGCAAGTGCAAAACCATTGACCAACTCGGACACATCATGGCCGACTGCCTGTATGCCCAGCACCAGATGATTATCGGCACGCGCGGTAATCCGGACAAAACCCGTCTCATCCTGCTGGGTCATGGCACGACCATTGGCCATAAACGGAAAACTGCCGGTGACAATATCATAGCCCTGCAACTTCGCCTGATCTGGCAACAGACCGACACTCACCACCTCAGGATCACTGAAACAAACCGACGGAATAACCGGCTCCTCAAAAGCAGATTTCTGTCCGGCGAGATGTTCTGCCAACATCGTGCCTTGCGCCATCGCCCGATGTGCCAGCATCGGCTCACCTGTCACATCACCGATTGCCCAGACATTGAGCATAGATGTTGCGCAATGCTTATCAATGCGGACGAAAGCGCCGTTCATCGCCAGATCAAGCCGTTCTAGTCCGAAACCACTGATATTCGGGCGACGCCCGACGGCCACCAGAAACTTATCGGCCCCGACAACCACCGGCGTACCATTGCCGTGTTCATGGACAAGCAGTGACTGTCCGTCTGCATCGAGCCCCCGCGCCTCACAACGTGTCATCACGGTAACACCCAGAGCCGTCAGCCGCTTTCGTACCGGCATTGTCAGCTCCGTATCCCAAAGCGGCAGAATACGGTCAGCCGCCTCGATAATCGTCACCTGTGATCCGAGCTTGGCAAAAGCCGTACTCAGCTCCAATCCGATATAACCGGCACCAATGACTGCCAGCCGTTTCGGCACCTGTTCCAGCGCCAGAGCATCTGTTGAGGAAATCACATTGCCGCCGAAAGGCAAAGCACCGATCTGCATCGGCAGAGAACCGGTTGCCAGAACCAGATGCTTGGTACGGATACGGGTGACACCGGCTTTACTATGCACCACGACAGTTTTGCCGTCGATGATCTCCGCTGCCCCTTTCAGCACAGTAACCTTCTGCTTTTTCAACAGACTCTCAACGCCACCGGTCAGCCGTCGCACAATGGCGCCTTTCCAGTTAAGCGTCTTACCCCAATCCAGCGATACATCGCCGGTGCGCAAACCAAATACAGAACCGGATTGCTGGTTCAGTGCATGGTGATACGTATCAGCCGCATGGATCAGTGCCTTGGATGGAATACAGCCGATATTCAGGCAGGTACCGCCCAGTTGCTCTTTCTCAACCAATATCACCGGCAGTCCAAGCTGTCCGGCACGGATGGCAGCGACATAACCGGCGGGCCCGCCACCGATAATCAGCACATGTGTTGCAATATCTTCCATCTCACACCTCAATGAAAAGTGTTGCGGGAACTTCAAGTAATTGCCTGATGCGGCGGATAAAAGCGGCGGCCTCATAACCATCGACCATCCGGTGATCGAAAGAGGATGACAGGTTCATCATCTTACGCGGCACAAACTGGTTATCCTGCCATTGCGGTCGTATCGCGATGCGATTCACCCCGATAATCGCAACTTCCGGCTGGTTGATCACCGGCGTTGTCACCAGTCCGCCGAGATCCCCGAGGCTGGTGACTGTGATTGTGGAGCCGGAGAGCTCTTCGCGCTTCGCCACGCCTTCGCGGCTAGCCACAGCAAGCCGTGTGATTTCTGCAGCCATTGCCCAGAGATCCATCACTTCCGCATGATGCAGCACCGGCACCATGAGTCCGGTTGGCGTTTGTGTTGCCATGCCGATATGAGCGGCCTGATGACGGGTCAGCACCTGTGCTTCCTCATCATAAAGCGCATTCATCTGCGGAAAGTCCCGCAATGCCACGACCAGCGCACGGAGAATAAACGGCAGGACCGTCAGTTTACCACGCCGCTCCGCATGGCTTGCATTGAGTGTACTGCGCAGAATTTCCAGATCAGTGACATCCACCTCTTCCACATAGGAAAAATGTGCCACCTCACGGGAGGATTTAGCCATGCGCTCGGCTATTTTACGGCGCAGTCCGGTGATTTTAATCTGCTCTGTACCGTCGCGGCGCTGATAGGCCGCATTCTGAATACTACCACCGCGGGCTGTGAAATGGTCAAGATCATCACGGGTAATACGTCCTGCGGGACCACTGCCTTTGACATGGGAGAGATCAATCCCCAATTCCCGTGCCAATGCCCTGACCGCAGGTGATGCAAGTGGTTTGTCATGTGGAATGATTGACACAACGGATGGCACCTGCTGAACCGGTGCCGCAACCGGCATTTGCGGAACTGCTTGTGCGGGAATTGGCCTTTCAGGCGCGACTGGTGTCTGCATGGCCTGATGCGGCAATACATCATCGGCACCAGTGCCCTCCACCTCAATCTCAACCAACATTGCACCAACAGCCATCACAGTTCCGGCTTCGGGGCCTGTCTGCACAATTATGCCTGCCACCGGCGACGGCACTTCCACCGTTGCCTTGTCCGTCATAACAGCCGCCAGCACCTGATCTTCCGTGATGACATCACCAACTTTGACATGCCATTCGACAATTTCAGCCTCGGCAACACCTTCGCCGATATCCGGCATCTTAATGATCTTTTTCACCATTTATGCCTCCATTACCTGCAAAAGTGCCCGCCCGACCCGCTCCGGCCCCGGGAAATAATCCCATTCATGAGCATGCGGATAAGGGGTGTCCCAGCCGGTCACCCGCAGGATCGGCGCTTCAAGATGATAGAAACAACGCTCCTGTACTTCTGCCGCCAGTTGTGTACCGAAGCCGGAAAGACGGGTGGCTTCATGAACGATCACACAACGTCCGGTCTTGGCTACAGATGCCGTAATCGTATCAATATCCAGCGGCACCAGTGAACGCAGATCAATCACTTCCGCATCAATACCGGTTTCTGCAACCGCAGCCTCCGCCACATAGACCATCGTACCATAGGCCAGCACAGTAACGGCTGATCCTTGCCTGCGGATAGCAGCTTTACCGATCGGAATGGAATAATAGCCTTCCGGTGTTTCACTCAAAGCATGTTTTGACCACGGCACAACCGGCTGATCATAGTGCCCGTTGAAAGGCCCGTTATATAGCCGTTTCGGTTCCAGAAAGATTACCGGATCATCATTTTCAATTGCCGAGATTAGCAGACCTTTGGCATCATACGGATTGGACGGAATAATCGTCTGCAATCCGGCAACATGTGTAAACACCGCCTCCGGACTCTGACTATGGGTCTGCGCCCCGAAAATACCGCCGCCGCAGGGCATACGGATCACCATCGGCGCGGTATAATCACCAGCAGAACGGAACCGCAGACGGGCTGCTTCCGAGACAATCTGGTCATAGGCCGGATAAACATAATCCGCGAACTGGATTTCCACGACAGGGCGCAAGCCATAAGCGCCCATACCGACAGCAACCCCGACAATGCCGGATTCCGAGATTGGCGTATCAAAACACCGTGCCGCACCATATTTACGTTGCAGCCCTTCTGTGCAGCGAAACACCCCGCCGAAAAAGCCGACATCCTGACCAAACACGACCACCTTGTCGTCGCGCTCCATCATCACGTCCATCGCTTCACGTATGGCTTCAATCATTGTCCGCTTTGGCATGATCAATACCCCATCTGCTGACGCTGTTCGCGCAAATGTTGCGGCATATCTTTATAGACATCCTCAAACATTGTTGCCGGACTGGCTTTCGGCCCTTCGTGCAAAGTGCCAAATTTCAAGGCCTCACGGGCGGCATCATTAATCTCTGCATCAATACCAGCGAGTAGCTGCACATTGCGTTCCTCGCTCCATTCTCCCATGCGGATCAGATGCTGTTTCAAACGCTCTACCGGATCACCCAGCGGCCAGCTATGCTCCTCCTCCTTGGCACGATATTTACTCGGATCATCCGAGGTGGAATGGGGCGCTACACGGTAAGTCACCCACTCAATCAGCGTCGACCCGAGATTGCGCCGTGCACGTTCTGCAGCCCAAGAAGATGCCGCATACACCGCCAGATAATCATTGCCATCGACCCGCAAAGCAGGAATAGCAAAACCATGGGCGCGGGAGGCAAAACTGATATTCTCACCACCTGCCACACTCTGCGGCGATGAAATTGCCCATTGATTATTGACGATGTTCAGCACCACCGGCGGGCGATAGACCGAGGCAAAAACCAGTGCCGCATGAAAATCACTCTCGGCCGTTGAACCGTCACCGATCCATCCGGCAGCAATTTTATTATCACCACGCATAGCAGAAGCCATTGCCCAGCCAACGGCCTGCACAAATTGTGTTCCCAGATTGCCGGAAATAGAGAAAAATCCGGCCTCCGGCACAGAATAGAAAATCGGCAGTTGCCGACCTTTTAAATGATCTTTCTCATTGGAGAGCACCTGACACATCATATCGGTCAGTGACCAGTCCTGCGCAATCAGCAAACCTTGTTGGCGATAGGTCGGGAAGTTCATATCCCCTTTTTGCATCACCATCTGGAATGCACAGGCAATCGCTTCTTCACCGGTACATTGCATATAGAACGATGTCTGCCCCTGCCGCTGCATCCGCATCATACGCCGGTCATAGGCACGGGTTTTGAGCATAGAGCGCAAGCCATGGCGCAATTGCTCCGGTGTCAGATCCGGCACCCACTCACCTTTGGCTTCGCCATTGTCATCCAGCACACGCACCAGATTATAGGCCAGATCATGCATTTCATAAGGGTCTGCATCAACCGGCGGGCGGCGCATTTCACCCGCTCGCGCAAAGCGTAAATGCGGATTAGGCGGCGGAGCACTTTCTCCCCGCATCGTGCCGGGTATATGTAATGAGAGCGGCGGATATGACATGACTGCATTTCTCCATTGGCTGGAACCGATACTGCATGCTGTTTCTGCCGCCCTTCCCTGAACGGCAGAAATTATTCCGTTTGTCCCCTCAGTCTATCTCCTCAGAATGTTGGCCAAGGCCGTTGCTGCGGACGCAACTGTTCATAGGCATGAGCAAGCTGCAACACACCAAGATCATCAAAGCGCTGACCGATAATCTGCAAACCGATCGGCAGCCCCTTCGCTGTGTACCCGCAATTGACAGACACAGCAGGTTGTTCCGACATATTCATGGCAACGGTAAAAGCGATATGCTCGAACGGGCGCTGCGGATCATTCAGCGGCGATGCCCACTCTGCCGGATAGGTCGGCATTGGCGCTGTCGGCGAAATAATAAAATCATAAGAACTGATTGCCGCCAGAGCCGCATTGCGCATGGCCTCGATCTGCGCAAAACCCTGATAGACCTGCGCACCGTTCAAATCCTTAGCCCCTTCTGCCCACTGATAAATATAAGGCAGGATTTTTGCCTGATTATCCGGCGTCATTTTAGAAATATCGCCCCATGAGCGCACGCGCCAGAAATGATCAAGCCCGTCAATCATCTCACGGGTGAGATAGCTCGATACTTCCTCCACAATCGCACCGGCATTGGCAAAGGCTTTCGCTGCGACTTCTACCGCCGCTTTGACCTCAGGTTCAACGGCAGAGCCAAAACCGGCATCCAGCCACACGCCGATACGAAGACCTTTGACATCGCGCTCCAGATTCATCCAATCAATACGGCTGTAGGGCAGGCTCATCGGATCGCGACGATCGGGTTTGGACAGAACCGACATATAAAGTGCAGCATCCGCCACCGTCCGTGTCATCGGCCCTGCAACACGGCCGATGAAAGGCGGATCAATCGGAATACGTCCAAAAGACGGTTTGAGTCCGACCACCCCGCACCAACCGGCGGGCAGGCGGATGGAGCCGCCAATATCCGTACCGATATGCAAAGGACCGTAACCGGCAGCCGCAGCCGTTCCCGCTCCCGCACTGGAGCCACCGGGATTGGTGGAAATATCCCACGGATTGCGTGCCAGTTCATGGAAACTCGACAGGCCGGACGACAACATGCCGAGATCAGGCATGGTCGTTTTACCCAGAATAATACCGCCGCTCTCACGGGAACGGGCAGCAGGCGGCGCATCTTTTGCCGCCGGATTAAGCGGAATTGCCGCACAGCCGAGCGGTACCGGCAGACCTTTCGTAGCGATATTCTCTTTGATCGTCAGCGGCACACCATCAATCGGCCCGCGCTCTTCTTTCCGCTTCCAGCGGCCTTCCGACAATGTTGCCGCAGCCAGTGCCGCTTCCGGCTCAAAAGCCCACATCGCATGAAGTTGCGGTTCGCAACGCTCAATCCGGTCGATCACGGATTCTGCCACTTCCACCGGCGACAGTGTACCCGCCTTATAGCCGGCGACCATTTCCACAGCGCTTAAATCAGCAAGCTCAGACATATCTGCTCCCATTTCCCTGTCTGACGCGAACCTCTTAACGGGTTTTGATGGTCAGACGGACATTCAGTTTTTCATCATAGTGCTATTGTCACGGCGCTTTCACCCGCATTTTACGGCGACCCGAAAATGGCTTAGGCACGGCATTCACCAATGCCTGTGTGTACGGATGCTGCGGATTATCAAAGACCTCATTGGTCGGCCCTTCCTCAACAATTCTGCCCAGATGGATCACCGCAACCCGGTCTGTAATCACCCGCATCACGCCCAGATCGTGGCTGATAAACAAATAAGACAGTCCGTATTGCTCCTGCAAATCCATCATCAGATTGAGCACCTGCGCCTGAATGGAAACATCCAGTGCTGAAACCGGCTCATCGGCAACAATCAGTTTCGGGCGCGTGATCAGGGCGCGGGCGATCGCAATACGCTGGCGCTGACCACCGGAAAATTCATGCGGATATTTATCCGCAGCGGATGCGGACAGACCAACGGCCTCCAGTACCTGACGGATACGCTCCTCGCGGTTTTCTGCCGTTGTAGCAGCTTCCAGTGACACAACCGGCTCTGCCAGAATACGGCGCACAGAATGGCGCGGATCGAGCGAACCGTAAGGGTCCTGAAAAATCGCCTGAAACTCTTTGCGTTCGGCTTTCAGCTCTGCCCGCCCCAGACTGTAAATATCCTTACCATTGATGGTCACACTGCCGGATTGCGGTTTTTCCAGTCCCATCACTGAACGTGCCAATGTGGATTTGCCGGAGCCGGACTCGCCGACAATGCCGAGACTTTCGCCCGCTTTCAAACTGAGGCTGACACCATGCAGCACCCGCAAATTCTGGGGTTTGGAGAGGAAAGACTGTTTTGGCAGCGTATAATCACGCACCAGATCACGCACTTCCAGAAGAGCGGTCATCCCATCACCTCATCTGTCAGCGGATGAAAACAGGCGACCCGATGCGTTACATCGAGAAAGTCCGTATTGCCTAACGGCGGCACTGTTGCACGGCAACCGGCCTGCACAAAACGACAGCGGTCAGCAAAACCGCATTGCGGCAAACGACTGAACGGATCGGGCACCACACCGGCAATCGTGGTCAGACGCTGACGCTTATCCGTGTTTTCCGGTTTTGGCCGCATGGTCAGACTATGCGGCGAGGCTGCAAAAAGCCCGCGTGCATAGGGATGCGCCATATGACGGAATACGTCCTGCGTATCGCCGGTTTCAACCACATGTCCCGCATACATCACTGCAATGCGATCTGTCATTTCCGAGACCACGCCGAGATCATGGGTAATCAGCAACAGTGCTGTACCGCTCTCATCAATCAGCTCATCCAGCAGATCAAGAATTTGTGCCTGAACAGTGACGTCCAGTGCCGTGGTCGGCTCGTCTGCAATCAGCAGTTCCGGCTCGCAGGCCAATGCCATGGCAATCATCACACGCTGGCGCTGACCACCGGATAATTGATGCGGATAAAGCTCCAGATCAAAACGCGGGGCAGCAAGACCGACACGATCCAGCAAACGCCGTGCTGTCTTATCGGCATCGACGCGGTTTTCTTTCAGATGCAGGCGACGGCCTTCACTGATCTGTGTACCAATCGTTTTGATCGGGTTCAGCGCTGTCATCGGCTCCTGAAAAATCATTGCCATCTGCCGGCCGCGCATCGTGCAATGGGCAGCCTCTGAGATCGTCGTCAGATCCTGCCCGTCAAAGCGCAAAGTTCCGCTCAAACCCATACGATGCGGCAGCAGCCCCATGACAGCCAATGCAGTGATGGATTTGCCGGAACCGGATTCCCCGACAATGCCCAGACGCTCACCACGGTTTAATGTCAGCGTGATGCCGGACAGAATTTCGGCCTGCCTGCCTCCGGCTTGCAAATGCACGCCCAGATCACGGATTTCGAGAAGCGGTGTGGTCATCTCTCTCTCCTGACACGCGGGTCGAGTATATCACGCAAACCATCCCCCAGCATATTCAACCCGAGAACAGCAAAGGTAATGGCCAGCCCCGGAAAAATCGCCAGATGCGGCGCATCATAAATATAGGTTTGCGCATCATTGAGCATCTTGCCCCAACTTGGCATTGGCGGCTGCGTACCAAGACCGACATAAGACAATCCCGCTTCAGCCACGATCGCCAAGGCAAACTGAATGGTCGCCTGCACGATCAGCACATGACCGATATTCGGCAAAATGTGATCCAGCGTAATCGCCACATCACCGCGCCCCGCACAGCGGGCGGCCAAGACATAATCGCGCTTCCACAGCCCCATCGACGCGCCACGGGTGATACGGGCGAAAACCGGAATGTTGAAAATACCAATAGCGATCATCGCATTAACCGCACCGGGGCCGAATACGGCAGTGATAATCACTGCTGTCAGCAGTGCCGGAAAAGCAAAAGCCAGATCAGTCATGCGCATGACAAAACCGTCGATCATACCGCCGCGTGCAGCCGCATAGGCGCCAAGCGGCACGCCAAGCCCCATACCAACCGCAACAGCAATCAAAGCCACTGACAAAGAGTTGCGCGCACCGACCATAACCATCGACAGCACATCACGGCCAAGCGCATCGGTGCCCAGCCAATGCTGCATCGACGGTCCCTGCAATTTGCGCAGAATATTCATGCCCGTGGGGCTGTAAGGTGTCCAGACCAGTGACAGCACGGCCAGTCCGATCAGAAATCCGGTAATAATTGTCCCGATCAGCAGGCTGCGGCTTAGTCCGAAAGACAGCAAGACCATACGGCTGCGACGGGAGAAGTTCTCTGCCATACTCATGCCCGCACTCCTGTAGAGAGACGCGGATCAAGAAAGCCATAGGCCATATCAACCAAGAAATTCACCGCAATCACACTGGCTGCCAGCAAGGTCACCAGCGACTGCACTGTGACCAGATCGCGCTGTGCAATTGACTGGAAAATCAAACGGCCAAGACCCGGCAGATTGAACACGTTTTCAATAATGATTGTACCCGCCAGCAGGAATGAAAATTGCAGACCCAAGATCGTCACCACGGGGATCAGGGCATTGGGCGTCGCATGTTTCCACAAAGCTGCATTGCGGCTCAAGCCCTTGGCGCGGGCTGTGCGTACAAAATCTTCGCTCAGGGTTTCCAACACTGCGGAACGGGTAACACGTGCCAGAATGGCAGCCAGCGGCAAGGCCAGAGCCACGGCTGGCAGGATCAGCGAGCGGGTGCCTGCCCACAGACCATTTTCCCAACCGGCAAAACCAGAGGCCGGAAACCAGCCAAGTGTGAGGGCAAAAAACAGGATCAGCAGCAGACCGAGCCAGAAATTCGGGATCGCAACACCAATCTGTGCAACGCCCATCCCTACCACATCGGTCGCACTGCCGCGCTTTGAAGCGGCGATCACACCAAGAGGAATAGCAATCACCACCGAGAGGATCATTGCCAGCACCGCCAGCGGCAAAGTCACCTGCAAACGAGGTCCGATCAGCTCACTGATCGGTACGGAATAGGTATAGCTGGTGCCGAAATCACCAACCAGAAAACCGGTAATCCAGTTGAAGTAACGGACAATCAGCGGAGCATCGAGACCGAGCTGTTTTTGCAAAGCAGCCAAGGTGTCTGGCTGCGCATTAATGCCAAGCATAATCGCTGCCGGATCACCCGGAAGCACCTGCATCAGCAGGAAAACAATAACTGAGGCCGCCAGCGTCGTCAGGATCAGAGAGATCAGACGCCCTGTAAAATAACGCAGCAAATGCGGCCTCCTTCAATATTCATTTCAGCATCAATAGAGTTAGTCTGCCCAGTACACACTGGTCAGGTCATTGGCCGGAATGGTCTGATTTTTCCACATACCTTTGAGTTTCTTGTCCCAGACACCGATTTTCGGCAGGGCATAGAGAAACACATTCGGCTCATCTTCAGCGAGTTTGCGCTGCAACTGGCCCAGCAGTTCAAGCTGCTGCTTGTCGTCTGTTGCTTCTGCGAACTGCTTGTAGATCGCCTTATATTCAGGGCTGTTATAGTTGAAGTAATATTTATCCCGCGCATAGATATCGAGGTCGCGGGTTTCCACATGCGCGATGATTGTCGCGTCGAAATCGCTGCGGGCAAAGACCTGATCCAGCCATTGCGCGAACTCAACAGGCACCAGCTTCACTTCAATGCCAACCTCTGCCAACATGGCCGCAATCACCTCACCGCCACGGCGTGCATAGGCAGGCGGCGGCAACATGATGGTGATCGATGTACCGGCAGCGACACCGGCTTCTGCCAGCAATGCTTTGGCCTTAGCCACATCATAAGGATAAGTATCGCTCAGATCGACATAACCCGGTTCGGCAGGCGTATAATGGGCACCGATCGTCTTGGCGAGGCCGGTCGTGATCGCTTCCTGCACAACATTGCGGTCGATGGCATGGGCAAGCGCACGGCGCACCCGCACATCATCAAACGGCTTGCGTGCATTGTTAAGCGACATAATCACTTTGCCAGCCGTCGAGCCGATTTCAACGCTAAGACGTTCATCACTTTGCAGACGGCTGATCAGCTCCGGTGCCGGAAATTCAGGAAATGCATCGACGTCACCGGCCATGACCGCAGCGGCAGCGGCTGACGGATCACTGATAAATCGGAAAGTCACAGCGGAGAGTTTTGCAGGCTCGCCCCAATAATCAGGATTACGCTCAAACTCGATGCGATCGCCCTGCAGCCAGCGCTTGAATTTGAACGGCCCTGTGCCAATCGGATTGGTTTTGTTGGTCGCAATCGTATCCGGTGCCATCATTACCGCATCGCCCCAACCCATCCCGAAAAGGAAAGTAGAGGACGGATGTTTCAATGTTACAACGGCGGTTGCCGGATCAGGACATTCAGTCTTTTCAATCGGCGCAAACAGTGCCTTCTGAGCATTGGTGGAATCCGGAGCCATAGCGCGGTCATAGGTGAATTTCACCACGGAGCAGTCGAATGCAGTGCCGTTATGAAACTTCACACCTTGACGCAGCTTGAATGTATAGGTCAGATTATCCGGCGAAATCGTCCAGCTTTCCGCGAGGTTCGGCTTAACAGCGCCCTCTTCATCAATGCGCACCAGACCTTCATAAAGATTATTATAGGTCAGACGGCGGATAGAGGCCGCAGCATTTGCTGTCGGATCCATACCCGGAGGCTCCAGCACTTCGCCGATTGCTAATGTGTCTTTTGCCAGCCCTGAACCGCTCGTCGCTACAACAGCAAGCCCCGTCATTGCTGCCAGCATGAGCTGTCCGGTCAAATATTTATATCGCATTGCCTGTCCCCTTATTTATCACATCCTGATGATGCTCAGGAATTACCGGAATAGAGCTGGCCGACTTTATCGTGAACTGCTGATCATTCAAATAGTTATCATTATTCGGTCAGTCATTTTAGATTGAACGACCGCCATCCACATCCAATGCAACGCCGGTAATCATACTCGCTGCCGATGAGCACAGGAATGCAGCGCTTTCTGCCAGATCTTCCGGTTTCAGCAAGCGGCCAAGCGGAATGGAAGCGCGGAATTTCTGACGGATTTCTTCCGTATCTTCACCCATAAATGTCGTGAGCAACGGGGTTTCACCGGCTACAGGATTGAGCGCATTGACGCGGATATTCTCCGATGCCAGTTCAATCGCCAGCGCCTTGGTGGCTGAAACAACCCAGCCCTTGGTGGCATTATACCATGTCAGATTAGGGCGCGGACGGGCAGCACCAGTTGAAGCAATGTTGAGAATAACACCGCCGCCATTGTCTTTAAAATGCGGGATCAAAGCCCGGCTCATCAGGTAAATGCCGCGAATATTCACCCCGACAATGCGGTCGAATTCATCCGGCTGCACATTTTCTGCCGGTTGTGGCTTATGGCCGATACCGGCATTATTGATGAGAATATCCACCCGCCCGAATTGCATAATTGCCTGCCGTACGGCTTCAGCCACGCCGCTTTCCGATGCAATATCGGCCTCAACCGCCAGCCCCTTGCCGCCAAGTTCTCCTGCCACGCGCTTTGCACCCGCAGCATCGCGGTCGACCACCACAACATTTGCGCCTTCCTGTACAAATTTACGCGCCATAGCCTCGCCGAAACCAGAGCCTGCACCGGTAATAATCGCGGTTTTCTTATAGAGCGAACCAGTCATTGAATTATATTCTCCCATGCGAATTTTGCGGATCAGCCGTGATAGACAGAAATGGTTTTCAGTGTGGCAAAGCCATAAAGCGCCTCGAACCCTTTTTCACGACCGTGGCCGGAGCGTTTCACCCCGCCGAAAGGCAGCTCAATACCGCCGCCTGCACCATAATTGTTGATGAACACCTGTCCGGCCTGCACTGCATGCGCCATGCGCAATTGCCGTGCACCGTCTTTTGTCCATACACCGCAAACCAGCCCGTAAGGCGTGCTATTGGCCAGAGCGATCGCCTCTGCCTCCGTATCGAACGGCATGATCACCTGTACGGGGCCGAAAATTTCTTCCTGCGCCAGCCGGTGCTGCGCCGGCACATCACGCAGCAAAGTCGGGCGCACATAGGCACCATTTTCCGGTGCATCAGCAGCCAGTTCACCTTGCGCAGCAATCTGCAAACCGTCTTGTTCTGCCAGTTGCAGATAGTCTTCAACAATGGCTTTCTGGCGCGCGGAAACAACGGGGCCCAGCGACAGATCAGCCTCTGCTGCACCAACTTTAAGGGCACGGTAACGCGCACTCATACCGGCGATAACCTGTTCATAAACTTCGCGCTGCACCAGAATACGTGAGGACGCAGAGCAGGTCTGCCCCGCATTCTGAATGCCTGCATTGACCAGAAACGGTAATGCGCGCTCAATGTCCGCATCGGCGAACACAATCTGCGGGGATTTACCGCCGAGTTCCAAAGTTACCGGCACAGCATTTTTAGCCGCAGCAGCCTGCACTGCCTCACCGGTACGCAAAGAGCCGGTGAAAGAAATGTGATTGATATCAGAATGGGAAGACAAAGCTGCTCCGGCTTCAACACCCAAGCCGGTCACCACATTCAACGCACCGGCAGGCAAACCGGCCTCATGGGCGATACGGGCAAATTCTAAAATCGTCAGGCAGGCTTCTTCCGCCGGTTTAACAACCGCAGCATTGCCCATCGCCAAAGCAGCACCAAGACTGCGGCCAAGAATCTGCATCGGATAGTTCCACGGAATAATATGCCCAGTCACGCCATGCGGCTCATAGACAGACAGCACTGTGAAACCGTTCTGATAAGGCAGCGTATCGCCATGCACCTTATCCGCCGAAGCACCGTAAAATTCCAGATAACGTGCCAGTGCCACCACATCAGCGCGCGCCTGCGTCAAAGGTTTGCCTACATCACGCGCTTCCAGCACGGTCAGGAGATCAATTTCACACAGCACAGCTTCCGAAATTTTATGCAGAATGCGACCGCGCTCGGTTGCGGTCAGCTTACCCCATGCACCGGACAGAGCATTGCGGGCAGAAGCTACTGCGAGATCAATATCGGCCTGCGTACCACGGGCGATCAATGCCAGATCACTGCCATCCGACGGATTTTTCAGCGCCAAAACCTCACCCTGCACGGCATCCTGCCACACACCATTGATCAGATTACCGTAGCGGCGCAGTCCGTTTTCTTGCTCCTGTGCCATGTCATTCACTCCCGCAGGATGTTTCCTGCTGATTGTTATTTTGCATCTTCTGAAGGCTGTTGATGGTTTTACGGATATGTTGCCGCGCCAAATCTTCAGCCCCTGCTCCGTCTTTGCGAATAATCGCCTCAACAATGAGACTATGCTCTTCAATCGCGTTTTTTGCCCGCTCTGCACTGAGTGCAAATGCTGGTGCAAAAACCTGCGAGGTCATACGCAACAGAGGTACGAAATTCTCAAGAGAGGCATTACCGCCTGCTGCCATCACTGCCAGATGAAAATCCACATTGGATTGCGTATAGGCTTTGGAATCCCAAGGCTGGATAATCGAGCGCTGATGCATGATGAGTTTTTCAAGACCGGCAATCGCTGCAGCATCGGCGCGTTCCGCAGCAAAACGCGCGGCAACACCATCGATCACTTCACGGACAGCATAGGCATCGAGCAGATGCGGCAGATCAACACTTGCCACACGCACACCGCGACCAGGGAGGTGAATAATCAGACCGTCACGCTCAAGCACCCGCAATGCTTCGCGCAATGGCGTGCGGCTGATACCGAATTCGGCAGCAATATGCTCCTGCCGCAAAATGGTGCCCGGCGCATATTGACCCGCATAGATGCTCTCACGAAGTGCTTGCGCAACTTCATCCAGCAGCCTCGTTTGGCTGCTCCATTTATAGCTGGACAAGCCTATGTTCCCTTATATTTTTTACTATGATTATCCAGGATACAAAATTGATCAAGCCAAAAAATCTTCTCAGCCGATATTTGTTTTCAGAAATATTTACGGCCGCTGAAAGTATTTTCAGAGGTCACTCAAACCTCTGAAAATACTTTATTATTTAAAAAAATGCCTTTTGAAACGCAGGTCAGCGATGCAGAAAAAACGGATCGCGCTTCTCGATAAAAGCGCTCATGCCTTCTTTTTGATCATGACTGGCGAAGCCCGAATGGAACAGGCGGCGCTCAAATTTCACCCCCTGAGTCAGCGTCGTTTCATAGGCCGCATTCACCGCCTCTTTCGCCATCATGGATACCGGCAGGGATTTCTCTGCAATGGAGGATGCCACACTCAAAGCTTCTTCAAGCAGCTGATCCACTGGCACGATACGCGAAACCAAACCACAGCGCTCGGCCTCTTCGGCGTCCATCATCCGCCCTGTCAGGCACATGTCCATAGCCTTGGATTTGCCGACAAAACGGGTCAGACGTTGCGAGCCGCCCATACCCGGAATAACACCGAGGCGAATTTCCGGCTGGCCAAATCGGGCAGTATCGGCTGCCAGAATAAAATCGCACATCATCGCCAGTTCACAGCCGCCGCCCAACGCATAGCCTGCCACGGCTGCAATAATTGGTTTGCGCACGGAGGTAAAACGCTCCCACTCACCGAACCAGTCTGCCGCGAACATGGTGCTGAAATCCTGCACCTGCATTTCCTTGATATCCGCTCCGGCGGCAAATGCTTTCGCCGAGCCGGTCAAAACAATACAGCCCACGGCAGGGTCTTTGTCTGCGGCCTCCGCCGCCGCGATCAGCTCTGCCGCAAGCTGCCGGTTCAATGCATTCAGCGCCTGCGGGCGGTTAAGCGTTATCAGCCGGACACGGCCATGCATTTCTGTCAGGATGGTTTCATAAGCCATAACTACCCCTCCTTGCCGCGCAACAGGCGGATAATGCCGGAAAAATCCTCCCCGCCGGAACCAAGTGCGTTGAACAGATTGTAGAGCTGTGCCGCTTCTGCTCCCAATGGTGTGGTTGCCCCTACAGAAGCGGCAGCGGCCTGTGCCAGTTTCAAATCTTTCAGCATTAAGCTTGCGGCAAAACCCGGCTGATAATCCCTATTGGCAGGCGATGCAGGCACAGGACCCGGCACCGGACAATTGGTGGTGAGCGCCCAGCACTGGCCGGACGAAGTGGAGGCCACGTCAAACAAAGCCTGCTGGGACAGCCCCAATTTTTCACCCAAAGCGAAAGCCTCGCACACCCCGATCATGGAAATACCGAGGATCATATTATTGCAGATTTTTGCCGCCTGCCCTGCACCCGCATCACCGCAATGTACAATGCGTTTTCCCATCGCCGCCAGCACAGGTTCAGCTTTATCAAAAGCAGCTTTTTCACCACCAGCCATAAAGGTGAGCGTTGCCGCCGTTGCACCCACAACACCACCGGACACCGGCGCATCAATGCTTGGCAGCTTGTGTTCTGCTGCCATTTCATGCGCTTTGCGGGCACTGTCGACATCAATGGTCGAACAATCAATCAACAGTGTATCCGGCGCAACCAGCCCTGCCAGTTCGCGCCAGACGCTTAAAACATGTGAACCGGCGGGCAACATGGTGATAATTACAGTCGCACCCTGCACAAGCTGTGCAATATTATCCGTAATCTGAACGCCGTTTGATTTAGCTGCTTGTTTTGATGCCTCAACCAGATCAAAGCCGCGCACGTTAAATCCCGCTTTGACGAGATTGGCCGCCATAGGCCCGCCCATATGACCGAGGCCGATAAAACCAATAGTTTGAGTGCTCATTTGCCGCTTTCCTCTTTTAAATATCGCATTTCCGGGCGGAAAACCGTTTCACACTTTTCCTGAAAGTGCTCGGCCGCTCAGCAGCTCACGAGCGATAATCACCCGCATGATTTCATTGGTACCTTCCAAAATCTGATGCACACGCAGATCGCGCACCAGTTTTTCCACGCCATATTCGCTCAGATAACCGTAGCCGCCATGCAGCTGCAGCGCCTGATTGGCAACGTTAAATCCGGCGTCTGTGACAAAGCGTTTGGCCATAGCGCAAAGTTTCACCGCATCGGCATCATGGCGGTCGAGCGCACGGGCGGCGCGGTGCAAAAATGTGCGCGCCACTTCCAGTTCCGTGGCCATATCAGCAAGACGGAATTGCAGCGCCTGAAACTGATGCAGTTTCGAGCCGAAAGCCTTGCGCTCATCCATATAGGTCAGCGCCTTGTCAAAAGCGGCCTGCGCGCCGCCAAGCGAACAAGCGGCGATATTCAACCGCCCGCCATCCAACGCAGACATGGCAATTTTAAAGCCGATGCCTTCCTGACCAATCAGGTTTTCCGCCGGTACGCGCACATTATCGAACATCACCGTGCGGGTCGGTTGGGCATTCCAGCCCATTTTCTTTTCATTGGCACCAAAGGACAAACCTGCTGCATTCTTCGGCACGATGAAGGCCGAAATGCCCTTGGCACCTGCCGCGCCGGTTCGTGCCATCACGATATAAATATCACTCGCACCGGCACCGGAGATAAACTGCTTCTGCCCTGTAATCAGATAATCATCACCATCGCGCACGGCTTTGGTGCTGAGATTAGCGGCGTCAGACCCACAGGCCGGTTCGGTCAGGCAATAACTGGCGATCAGCTCCATAGGTGTCAGTTGCGGCAACCATTTTTGCCGTTGTGCCTCCGAGCCATAGGCATCAATCACCCATGCGCACATATTATGGATCGACAAGAACGACGCGATCACCGGACAGCCTTGCGACAGTGCTTCAAAAATCAATGCTGCATCCATACGGGTCAGGCCGGAGCCACCTACATCGTCACGGATATAAATACCGCCCATGCCCAGCGCCGCGGCCTTGCGCAACACATTGACTGGGAAATGCTTTTGCTCATCCCATTCCAGAGCATGAGGTGCCAGTTCCTGCGCGGCAAAATCCGCAGCCATGGCGAAAATGCTGTTCTGCTCCTCATTGAGTTCACCGGACATGGTTCTCTCCCTCATTCTGTGTGGTTCGGTTGCGCCCGACACTCAGTTCTGAAAATTCGGTTTCGCAAAATGCCACACCACGGAACACATCATCCTCAATGCCCTCCCGCTCCAGCCGCCGCAGTTGCACGCGGCGGATTTTTCCGGAGATTGTCTTGGGCAGCTCCCGCACAAATTCCAGCGAGCGTATCCGTTTAAACGGTGCCAAACGCTCATTGGTGTATTGCAAAACTGAAAGTGCGACCGCCCGCGAAGGCTCTTCACCGGCGCGCAGCAAAATATAGGCTTTGGGAACAGACAGGCGGATCGGATCATCTACCGGAATAACCGCGGCCTCAGTCACTGCATCATGTTCCAGCAACACGCTTTCCAGCTCAAACGGGCTGATACGATAATCAGAAGATTTGAACACATCATCGGCACGACCGACAAAATGCAAATAGCCATCTTCGTCTTGATAGGCGACATCACCGGTGCGATAGACACGACCATCGGTGCCGCTGAGCTGCCCGTCGGTTTCCTGATAGCCCTGCATCAGCCCTGCCGGATGCTTGTCACCCAGCAGCAGACAGACTTCACCTTCCTGTGCCGGATGACCATCTGCATCAAGGATTACCACCTCATAGCCCGGCAACGGCCTGCCCATAGCGCCACTTTTCACATTCTGCGCGGGACTATTCGCCACCTGTGCCGTGGTTTCTGTCTGGCCATAACCATCGCGGATTGTCAGCCCCCATGCCTCACGCACCTGCTCAATAATTTCAGGGTTGAGCGGTTCACCGGCACCCACGACTTCGCGCAGGCTCATTTTACAGGCATTGAGATCCTCCTGTATCAGCATACGCCAGACGGTCGGCGGCGCGCACATTGTGGTCACTGCACAGCGCTGCATTTCTGCCAGCAGCACCTTGGCGCTGAATGCAGGCTGGTTGATAATCAGCACTGTTGCTCCGGCATTCCAAGGCGCAAAAAGCGAACTCCATGCATGTTTCGCCCAGCCGGGGGAAGATACATTGAGATGAATATCTGCCGATTGCAGACCAACCCAATACATGGTGGAGAGCGAACCGACCGGATAGCTGCGATGGCTGTGACGCACCAGTTTCGGCTTGGCCGTCGTGCCCGAGGTAAAATAAAGCAGCATCGGATCATGTGGCTGTGTTTCACTATCCGGCTGAAAGTCGGGATACTGACTGAAGGCCTCAGTATAATCATGCCAGCTGCTTTGCTCTGCGACATGGCCATTCGGCACCTGAATGCGCAAGACATCTGCGCCTGCCAGTCCTTCGCATTTTAGGAGCTGATCGCCGGTTGCGAGAATGGCGCGGGCATGGCCGCGTTCCAGCCGGTCGGACAATTCATCCGGTGTCAGCAAAGTGGTCGCGGGAATAACAATAATGCCCAGCTTCATCGCGGCCAGCATGACTTCCCATAAGGCAGGCACATTGCCGAGCAGTACCAGCAGGTGATCACCGCGATTCAGACCCAGCCCGCGCAGATAATTGGCGACCTGTGAAGAACGCTTGCTCAGTTCAGAGAAACTCAGTCTCACATCAGTTTGGGAAACAGTATCGACAATCCATAAAGCGGTCTGATCACGGCTTTGCGGATTCGTGGCAAGCTCGGCATCAAACCAATCCAGCGCCCAGTTAAAGGGCTGTGCTTCCGGCCAGACAAAACCAGCTTTTGCAGTGTGATAATCCTCGCGATGCTGCAAAAGAAAATCACGCGCCTGCTTGAAATTCTCCGTACTCAGTTGCCTCATGCCATCCTCCCAAAAAGCATAAATCACTGTGTCTGCGATTTCATAAAACCGCGTTGATTGTCAGGTGAAACGCTCCACCCCTATGGCTGTTGCCTCACCACCGCCGATGCAAATACTGGCAATACCACGTTGCAGATCATGGGTTTGCAGTGCGGCCAGCAATGTCACCAGAATACGGGCGCCTGATGCGCCGATCGGATGGCCGAGCGCACAGGCACCGCCATGAATATTCACCTTCTCCGCAGGCAGATTGAGTTCCTGCATTGCCGCCATTGTCACCACGGCAAAAGCTTCATTGATCTCGAAAAGATCGACATCATCCACTGTCCAACCGGTTTTCTCATAGAGTTTGCGCATGGCACCGATCGGCGCTGTGGCAAACAGGCGCGGCTCATGGGCATAAGAGGTTTGTGCAGCAATACGGGCAAGTGGTGTAAGTCCGCGTTTTTCCGCTTCAGACAAGCGCATTAGCACCAATGCTGCCGCACCATCAGAAATCGAACTGGAATTGGCTGCTGTAACGGTGCCGTCCTCACGAAAAGCTGGGCGTAAAAACGGAATTTTCTCCGGTCGTGCCTTGGCAGGCTGTTCATCCATATCAATCAGATGGGCGGAATTGCCGTTTCCGGTCACAACCGGTGCAATCTCCTGCGAGAAATAACCGCGCTCGAGTGCCGTCTGCGCACGTTTCAGGGAACGTAATGCAAATTCATCCTGCGCGGTGCGGCTAAACTGAAAGGTCTCCGCACAATCCTCGGCAAAACTGCCCATCAAACGGCCTTTCTCATAGGCATCTTCCAATCCGTCGAGAAACATATGATCGGTGACTTTGCCATGCCCCATGCGATAACCGCCACGAGCTTTATCCAACAGATATGGCGCATTGGTCATGCTCTCCATACCACCGGCGACGATTATATCCGCGCTGCCACCGGCCAGCATATCATGCGCCATCATCACGGCTTTCATACCGGAACCGCACATTTTATTGATCGTCGTTGCTCCTGACGCCACGGGAATGCCGGCAGTAATAGCGGCCTGACGTGCTGGTGCCTGCCCCTGCCCCGCAGACAGGACACAGCCGAGCAAAGTCTCATCAATATCAGCTTGTGAAATACCCGCCCGCTCAACAGCCGTCTGAATAGCGACCGCGCCCAGTTGCGGTGCCTGCAAGGTACTGAAACTGCCCTGAAACGCCCCTAAAGGTGTGCGCGCCATGCCGACAATAACCACCGGATCTGCCATCTGCACTTCCTCCCAAAACTGCAAATTCAGATGAAGAACTTTGAGCCTAGCCCTAAGGTCTATGGTACAGAATGACAGTTTGGACTTTATTTTATGATCGGTTTTGCCATATTCTGTTTTTCAGGAGCAGGAGGAAACCATGATCGGCAGAGGCTTTGTTGATGATGCACTCGCAGCTTTGCAACGCTATGCACCTGCAAAAACACCGCTTGTGCTGGCAGCCGCCGGTATTAATCCCCGCGCTTTGCAACAGCCTGACTTCAAACTGGATGCAGCGCATTATAGCCGCCTCTGGCTGGCCATTGCTGAGGAAATTCAATGTGAGTTTTTCCGCTTTGGTCAGCGTCCGATGCCGCCCGGCAGCTTTGCCATGCTCTGCCATGCAGCACTTTCCAGCGATAATCTCGAACATGCCATCCGCCGTTCCCTGCGCTTTTTCACACTACTGATCGGCGAACCAAGGGGGGAACTGATCCAGCGTGACGGGCTGGCTGTTATTGTGTTGCGCGAGGTCAGCCCTGCACGCCCTGCATTTGCCTATCGCACCTTTTTTCTCATTCTTTACGGCGTGCTATGCTGGCTGGTAAAACGGCGCTTGCCAATTCACGATATTGCTTTTCGCGGCGTGCCGCCTGTTGACCGGCCGGACTATCTGGATTTTTTCAGCACCAAAGTCCGTTTCTTCAGCCAGGAAACCAGCCTTGCCTTTGATCCGGCTTTGTTGTCGCTAAAAATCCACCGTAGCAAAACAGCCCTGCGGCAGTTTCTGGCGCAGGCACCAGCCAATATTCTGCTGCGCTATCGCTATGATCGCGGCAGTGCATCAGCAATCCACAAACTGCTGCGTGAAACCCCGCCTGCCAACTGGCCGGGTTTTGCACAGGCAGCGCAACATCTGCACATATCCGAGCCGACATTACGTCGTCATCTGCGGGCAGACGGCATGAGCTATAGCAGTCTCAAGGAAGAGCTACGCCGCCAATATGCATTGAGCTGGTTGCAGGAAACAAATAAGTCAGTTGGCCTGATTGCGGCTGAACTTGGCTATACGGAGCCAAGTGCCTTTCACCGTGCTTTCAAAAAATGGACCGGCACAAGCCCTGCCGATTATCGCAGAAAATTATAAATCGTCCCGGCTGGAGCGGGAGATATGACGACGCAACAAAGCAGCCGCGAAATTGATATCCCTGTCCTGTATCGCCCGTAAAATTGCGATATGATCATGACAGGCATCATGCAAACGTTTCTCACTCAATTTGCCAAAATCTGCATATTCTGTCATCCGGCGCAAACTGTTCTGCCATCGTACGGACTGTGTGAAAAAACGGTTATTAGCCCATGAGACAATCGTTTCATGAAAAGCTGCATTAGCATGGAACCACGCATCTTTGGTCAGTTGCCCGACAGGTAAATCAAGGATTGCCTGCTGCTGGCGTAATAAGGCCTGTAACTGGTCCTCCTGAGGTGCATAATCCGGCTGCAACAGCGCACCGCACTCCACAACGAGACGAAAAGTGTAGCTCTCCTGAACCGCCCGTTCATTATCGAGAGACTCGGTAAACCGCCAGCCATGTCCGGGTAGTCGCTCTGCCAGCCCCTCTGCCGAAAAACGCATCAAAGCACGACGGACTGCACCACGCGTCGCTTTAAATTGCTCAACCAGCTCTGTTTCCGAAACTTCTGTACCGATCACACCCATTGCTCGTGCGGTCATCAGATCATTATAAAGATTGGTGTTTTCTGATTCCGGTATCAGTTGGTCAATCAGTTCGCTTTCGGCAGGCATCCGCATCAGATGATAGCCTTTTCCCGCCACATGAGCGAGCAGGCCATATTCTGTCAGCAGGTTTAAAACATAGCGTACCGGCGAACGGGAAACATTCAGTTCCCGTGACAGCACCGCATCTGAAATACGCTCCTGCAGCTGCCATTTACCGGAGCCGATTAACGCCAAAATTTTGCGCGCCACATCTGCTTGTAAACCACTCAGCTCCCAGTCAAAACCAGTTGCTTCAGCTGTATTTCCTTGTGCTTCTTGCTGTGAAACCATGAGCCATTTCTGTTTTTTGTAAAAACATAATCCCGATACTCTCGTGGTTAAAGCTATGCACGAGTGCCGTGTACTCCGCAAGACACAGAAAGCGCAATAATCAGAAACAACCTAAGGTATAAGCCCCCTATTCAGAATTGCGAGCTTCGAAACTGTTTACGAACATGCTGGCCAATCCGGTTAACCCCGTGATTGATACGCACGCTATTACGATCGAAAACCGGCCATAACCATGCCATGACAAGAGCGACAAACAACCATGACAATGTAACGTCGGAGAGAAAATGAGCGCCCATTGCAACCCGGTTTAATGAGAAAATAAATGCGGCAGCAGCCGTCAGTGCCAATAAGTACCAACGATAAACTCCGCCTAAAACCAGTGGAATAGCAAGCATAGCCATTGCGCTTGCCGCTTCTCCGGAAGGAAAAGAACAATTGTTCTGGCAACTGCTGACAATTTGCCATGCCGGGCTGAAAGTCATTGTACCCCCGAACTCTATGATTTCGTTCGGTCGAGCCCTGCCAACCAGATATTTCAGGCTATGAATGATTGCCGCAGCACCGATTGCATAGACGGATATAATATAAAGCAATTTATGCGGTGCAGGCAGCCAGCTTTGCTTAGACAGCGCCTGTATAACCACCCCGAGCAACAGCATCGGAACGATGATTGCCGGCAGTAATCTATGAAAATCTCGTAATGTCAGTAAATATTTGTTCTCATGCAGTGTAAATTTACCCTGAGGATCAGCAAACCAACCAGAAACTGTAATATCTATGGCAGGTGCGATCATAAAAATAAAACTGACAAAAATGGTCAGACGAGCCACCGCTATCAGCGGAGCATAACAGGTATGAACTGCGGATTTTCGAATGAAATCCGGTACAATATGATTTAAATCCATAGAAACTCACGAACAAAAAAATATAATAAAAACAAAATATAAAAATAGATCATGCAATTATCTCTCTCATCGTTTTTCATTCCCCTGCACAGACATGAGCTGTTGACCGGCGAATAAAAACGCAGA
This sequence comes from Bacillus subtilis, assembly GCA_021733665.1. Classification (GTDB taxonomy): domain Bacteria; phylum Pseudomonadota; class Alphaproteobacteria; order Rhizobiales; family Rhizobiaceae; genus Pseudochrobactrum. The sequence goes on along the minus strand of JAHREI010000001.1, from coordinate 650,532 downwards.
TTTACAAAGCTCCCGCTTTGTCGTTTTCTCTGACGCGCGACTATTGCGTAATGGCAAAATAAAACCAAACCGCCCGCCCGCTTTACCACCCCGCTCTGTCCAGTAACTGTTGAGGTCCGATTTCAATTTCTCACGCCGTGCAGCATGCCTGAAATTAATAACGTGGTTGTCATTGGTCACCGCCATCATATGATCAGCACCGCCGGTTTCTGCCATGCCTTCGGCAACCAACAGCAAAGCATCTTTAGGCCGCAAACCAAACAAATCCCGTGTTGCATCAATCACATAACGTTTGGCATATTCGCTTTTGGCGCCTTGAAAGCCGCCGATAGCAATTGTTACGTCACCTTTTTCATCCGTCGTGAAAATAAAGCTCAGCATATGCAGGAATGCCATATCCCGACGACGGGACAAGCTAATTGTAAACACTCCTTCGTGGCGCGCACCTGCATGATCTGACAGGCAAAGCGAGAGGTCATAATAATCCTGCTTGCCTTCAATGGTTGCGATCCTAAGCCGCTTACCTTGCCAGAGAGACTGCAAATCCTCTGTCGCCATGACCCAGCCGGCAATCGCAAAATGATTTTGCAACCAGTATAATCGCTCTTTAGACGTGGCTTTGTAGAGAAAGAAATTCGGAACTGCTTTACGGATCAAATCATCATGCGGCAAAGTTAATCTGTGTTGTGCAGAAAATCTGGCCAAGAATGAATACCAGCGCATAAATACGCGCGGATAGGCCAGCTGCCGCAGTACGAATGCTGCAGCTTTTCTGAAACGCACTTGCAATCCGATACTGAGAACTCTTCTGAGAATACAGCGAAAGGTAACAGCGTCACCCAAAGTGGATCGTGCTTCAACAACTATAGGCTGGCTGGTAGTTGTTTTTTTTGTTTCACGGAAGTTGCTATAATAAGACACTATTTATTTCTCACTTTCGCGAGAAGTTATGTGCAAGCAATGTCAAGATTCAGCGCGTAAAATATGTGAATACTTTTAATTTATATTATAAAACCAAAAAACAATTGCGACAAACTTAATCAGTACACCATGATCATACTCCAACCATCTGGATAGAATAATTCATAAATATATTTACATACTACTTCAATAACACATCAGGATTTGCAGCTACTTTCCGAGGAAAAATCATTGTGACTGCAGCACCGCCCTCTACCAAATTTTTATTCTCCAGTCTGCCACCATGGGCAGTCACAATTGCCCGCACAATCGACAACCCCAGCCCCGAACCACCGCTTGCTCTTGAGCGCGACGGTTCTCCACGCCAGAAAACATCAATAGAATGTCCGGTAACATCCTGCGCAAAGCCAGGGCCGTGATCGACAATCCGCAGAAATGCTTCTTCTTTATTCAGATAACCGCTTTCGCAGCGTAAATAGCCGCCTTCTGCCGCATAGCGACAGGCATTTTCCATCACGGCCAGCATAGCCTGACGCAAACGCTGATTATCTGCCGGTATTATTGCTTTTTTCAAATCAGTTTCCAGCACCATACCGGCATCTTCCAGCAGTGGTCGCGATGCCTGCAAAATCTGTTCGGCAGCTTGCGCTATATCAACCTTACTCCGCTCGGTCACAAGTTTCTGGCTGGCAGCCAGTGATAAGGTACGCAGGTCATTGACCAGCCGCGCCAACCCCTCAACCTGCGTCAGCAAATCTTCGATGCGATCATCATCACGCGGGAAAACTTTATCGGCCATGCCTTGTAAAATGCCCTGCACAATGGTCAGCGGCGTACGCAACTCATGAGCAACAGCCATGGTATTGAAACGCAGGCGGCGCTCCATGTTTTCCAGTTCTTCCGCTAAAGCATTAAACCGGTGTACCAGTTGCTGAACTTCGCTCGTACCTTTTCCGATATCCGGCACACGAACCGAAAAATCCCCGTCACGCAGATTATTAACAGCGCGTGTCAACTGTTCCAGCGGACTGCTGATTTTACGGGCAAGCCAAAATCCGATAATGCTGCAGAGCAAAGCAGCACCAAGACCAAATTTAACTACCAGCAAATAAAGCTCTGTTTCACCGTCCTCATAGAGCGGTTTTAACTGGTGAACCAATGCCAGAAAGTCCACTTCTTTCGGTAGTTCTCCCTTATCCAGCATATCATAAGCCAAGCGTGCATTAGGCGTCAGCTGGCTCAAATATTCCTGCTCATAGAGATTTTGTACCCAAAGCACACCAAAGAAAACAATCGTCATGCTTAACAGTAGCAAAGCTGCTGTTGTTAAAGCTGAGACTGTACTCAGAGACAGACGTGAAATTTTCATCTTGGTTCTGCCAACCGGTAACCAATACCGCGCACTGCGGGAAACAAACCGGAAGGGCCGCCGGAGGCTTCTATCTTGCGCCGCAAGTTAGCAATGTGTGTATCAATAGTGCGTACCAATGCATCACTTTGCGGCAAACAGGCATCCAAAAGATCATTACGCGGAAACGCATGGCTCGGCCTGCGGATCATATGCGCCAAAATACGAAATTCACTCAGCGTAAGCGGCAAAAGCTGTCTTTCATCTCCCGTATCGGTAAATGCCGCGTGTGCGTCAAAATCCACCAAGATATTCTCAAACCGGATTGCAACATTAGCAGCATTATTACGGGTACGCCGCAGCACGGCATTAACGCGTGCCACAACTTCCTGAGGATTAAACGGCTTGATCACATAATCATCTGCACCCAGACGCAGACCGGACAAACGGTCGAGATCCTCTGCCAAAGCACTGACCATAATCACCGGAATATTGCTGTCGCGACGGATACGCGCCAGCACTTCAAAACCATCGTATTTAGGCATTTTGACATCAAGCAAAATCAGATCCGGAGACAGCATTGAATGATGCCGCAAGGCAATTTCACCGTCAGACGCACTCACCGTGCGGAAACCGTCGCGGATCAGATAGGCCTCAAGAATACTGGCAATAGCAGGCTCATCTTCAACGATCAGTATCAGACCTTTATCAAGCATTCTGCACCTCTAATAGCGGGGGGTCGCACAAAATCATATTCTCTGCATCCGGCAAGATCAGTTATCACCTGTCCGGAGAAACAGTTGCCAGTATAGGCTGATTGTCAAGATTGCGTGTAGATGATGCCAAGCCTCAAAAGATGAGAGCGGTTGCAGTCAACACTGAAACAGTGAAACCACATCGCACTTTTGGCTCGCAAATGCCCTGATGTAATAAAAAAGCACGGAAATCATGATTTCCGTGCTTTGTTTTCATCTCATAAAGTCGATGACCAACTATCAGACAGCCAAAGCGTTATGAATGGCTTGTTTTTCATCTGCGGTCAGATCAAGACGATCAAGATTTTCATCCAGAAGAACCGGTACATCACAACCCTGTGGCAGTACTGCGAGTGCAGGTGTCTCGTTCGCCTTGGTACCGGCTGCAACGCTCAGATAGAACGGCTCTTCTTTTTTCGAGAAACGGCTTGCACGCTTTTTCTTCTTACCTGCTTCATTCGTGTAGCTGTAAAAAACGTTACGGATACCGTAATTCTTTTGAATACCGGTCACCATGACGGCAACAGGCTTGAGCGGCAGCGGCTTGCGCATTTTCTTATTCAGTCCGTGCACTCTGATCATCGCCACGATCACCGCAATCGCACCACCAATCAGCAGAACCGTGAAAACACCAAGGGTGAAAATACGATCCCAGAGTTTTTCGATCCCCAGATCCAGTGTCACCAGAGACGAGTCGTCACCAGAACGGACGATTTCCACATCATAACCAGAGCGGCTCATGTCAAAAAACATAAAGCTGACGCTCTCCTGAACAGATTTACCGGCGCTGTCCTTGAAAATAATATCGGCTTTACAATCGGTCATAATCAGCTGGCGGGTTTTGCATTCGCCTTTGCGCAAACTGGCATTCTCATCCACGATCGGATTTTGGCTGATTTTATAATCGCGCAGAATGCCCGGCCCCTGATACCAGAGCAGAAAAGCGCCAAGTGCCATACAGACCACCATGGCGAAAGAAAGCACGATACCGCCTGAGAGGCCGGAGTTTTTAACCTGAATTGCACGACGCGGAAACGCCTGTTCAAGAGCCTGCATAGATATTTTCCTACTGTCTGATGCGAAATAGTTTGGCCGCTATAACGAAAAACATTGCCTGAAACCATCGAAACAGCTTCACAAAACACAAGTTCGCGTAACCAAATGTGTAAACGAACTTGTACGTCTTTTGCCGGTTCGGTTCAGAATATGATGATAAAAGGCTTATTGCCCTGCGTAAGTCGCCTTAATTTTCAAAACCTTCTGTATATCACCAAGCAGCTTCAACGGCTCCTGCTCGGCAGGTGCCAGAGCAAAAGCCGGATCAAAATTCAGATGAATTTCTGCGGGGGTTTTCGGCCTCGGCAAATCTGTAATGAACCGGCTGATTGCCAATTTATCATCATTCGCAATCATATCTGCAGACAAACCAGCCACGAATGCCAAAGCCATAGAGCGGTATTTTTCAACCTCCGGCTCCGGATCATGATCATACCCGATCATTCCGACAAGGGTCATCATCACGTAATTCACGAAGAAACCCTGATCGTCGAGCTTCGCTGAAATCTCGCGAAGTTTAATGCTTTCAACCGGCGGGGTTGGTGCATCCAGAGCATCAAATTTTGGCAATTCAGGCAATTCGGCACTGCCGGATAGCAGAACCTCACCAATATATTTACCGTATAAACGAACCTCATTCACATTCAGGATTTTGCTGTCTTTATCCCAGCGATAGGCCACTTTGAGACTAAAACCATCGTCCTTGATCTTACTCAGATAACGCATCGCAGGAAGATTGCTCGGCCAGAAGCCGACAGACTGAATATGCACCTCGCCCCATTCCGGTAAGGTTTGAGCCTTTTCATCCAGCGCAGCACTGCTGATTTCCACTTTTTGCGCTGTCCAGCTCTGATACATACCGGAATTGAATGTAACATTAGTCAGTGTACAGCCATCTGCACGATAGGTGATTTCTGCATCATTCAAAAGCGAAGTCGGCTCGGAAAAAATCACCGCACAAGGACCTTCCGCTTTGACCTCTGCCTGCTTTACCGGCTCTGCAGAACTTTGTTCTGCAAGGACTGTGCCTGACCATAAAGGCAGTATGACACAAGCGGATAAAAGCGGGCGTAAAACGGACATAAGCGGCTCCTGAAAATGCAATATCCCGCCGGTGTAACACCGGCGGGATACAACAACAATTATTATTAAGTCGATGAATCTTACTGTCCCAAACCTGTTGCTTCCAGATATTTCATCGATTTTTTAATATCATTATGATCACGCACTTCCAAAATCAGGCGCGGATTGCTGTCATATTGTTTCAGCGCTGCAAAGACGGCTTTCCAGTTGACTGTGCCATCACCGGTTGCCCAATGGCGGTCTGCATAGCCATCCGCATCCTGCAAATGCACATGCTGCAAACGGTTGGCAGCGGCGTGAACAAAATGATCAACCGGTGCCGCACCGGTATTACCATGGGCATAATGCGCATGGCCGGTATCAATAGAAACTGCCACGGCAGATGAATTGAAACTGTCAGCCAGTTTCAAACGCTCAAACGGATTGATGTCTTCAATATTTTCAATCACAAAAGTCACGCCCATATTTTCCGCACGGCGAATAGCCGGTGCCAGAGTGAGATGAGTGTTTTCGGTGATTTCTTCACGGCCTTTAAAACCGTCATCCAGATGGTTGTAAGACCATGTAGTGAACGGGCTGTGGATCACGATCTGATCGGCACCGAGGAATTCACACACATCCAGCGCCTGATCGAGACGTTTCTGTACAACAGTACGCACATCCGGATCCGGTGTATCAATGGTGAAGCCCCAGAACGGGCCGTGAATGCCCAGACGCCCCTGATGCCCATCCAGCTGCTTCTTGATTTCTTCAGCCATCGGCTTCCAGTCGCCGATCAAAACATCAGCATTGATAAAGCTCTGGATTTCCAGATCACGCGGCTTTTCCAGATACCAGTCGCGATGAACCGGCATTTCCTCAACCAGCAGGGCAGCACCAATAATCGGCAGTTCAGACATTGTCTCGTCCTCGATAATAATCAGATAGCCACACTCGTTTAAGGATGGCGCCAAAACGCGATGCACAATTCCATAATATGCATCGACAGAGCGGCGCGGCAACTCTGCCGCCAACCGCATGGGCGCGCTCTTGCCTGTCTTATATGTCAGGCATTTTACAGCCTTGTGCAAAATTGCTCAAAAATAAAAATTTCATAAATAATTCATACTGTTGCAACACAAAAAACGACCGTCAACAGAACGTCATGAAAAGATAAAATCAGATTTATACCCTTGTCATACAGAGAGTCTAATCCGCTGCCAGCCCATGCTGTTACCGGTTTTTTCCTTCGTCTCAATCGCCGGACGGCATGACATTTCTGTCAACAACGGGAGACCTTTGATGGTTTCGATTAACCGGCGTAATGCACTCGGCCTGATCGGCTTCGGCGCAGCCTCTCTGACCCTGCCACGCTTTGCCATTGCGCAGAGCAATGACCGTCCTTCCATCACCATTGCGGTGCAGAAAGTATCTAATTCAAATACGCTGGATGTATTGCGCGAGCAGTCCAATGTGGGCGAACGTGTCTTCTTCTCACAATTGTGGGAAGCGCTGATCGGTCTCGATTATATGAATAATCTCGTTCGTGCACCGGCACTGGCGACCGAGTGGAAACGCATTGACGATCAGACTGTTGAACTGAAACTGCGTCAAGGCGTAAAATTCCACAACGGCGATGAAATGACCGCCGAAGATGTGGCTTTCACTTTCAGTACAGATCGTATGTTCGGCGATACCAAGCCGAATACCGGCGAGACCCTGCGCGTTCTGGAAATGAACCCGACCAACCGCGAGAGCAAAGAACTACCGCCGGAAGTGCCCGCCACAGCGCGCCGCAATTTCCCGTCGCTGCTCGGTGTTGAGATCGTTGATAAATATACCGTCCGCTTCAAAAACGGTACACCGGATATCACACTGGAAGGCCGTATTTCCCGTTACGGCAGCCAGATTATGAACCGCCGTTCTTTTGAAGAAGCCAGCAGCTATCTCGATTGGGCACGTAAGCCTGTAACCACCGGCCCTTATAAAATTGTTGAATTCAAGCCGGATAATTATCTGCAGCTTGAAGCCCATGACGACTATTGGGGCGGTCGCCCGCCGCTGAAAAGCATCCGCTTTGTTGAGGTGCCGGAAGTCGCTTCCCGCGTCAATGGTCTGCTCTCCGGTGAATATGATTTCGCCTGTGATATCCCGCCGGATCAGATTGAAACCATCGAGAAAAATCCGGAATTCGAAGTGCTCGGCGGCGCGGTGCTCAATCATCGTCTGACCGTGTTTGACAAGAACCATCCGCAGCTTGCCAATCCGTTGATCCGTCGCGCTTTCACCCATGCGATTGACCGTCAGGCTATCGTGGACAGCCTCTGGGCAGGCCGCACAGAAATTCCGGCCGGTCTGCAATGGTCTTATTATGATGACATGTTCATCAAGGACTGGACTGTGCCGGAATATAATCCGGACCTCGCCCGCCAGCTGCTCAAAGAAGCCGGTTATAAAGGCGATCCGATCCCTTATCGTCTGCTCAACAATTACTACACCAACCAGACCGCTACCGGTCAGATTCTGGTGGAGATGTGGCAGCAGGTCGGTCTCAATGTTGAGATCGAAATGAAGGAAAACTGGCAGCAGGTGCTGGAACAGACCCCGACCCGCGCAGTGCGTGACTGGTCTAACTCTGCTCCGTTCAATGATCCGGTTTCCTCCATTGTCAGTCAGCACGGCCCGAACGGCCAGCAGCAGCAGGTCGGCGAATGGACCAATAAGGAAATGAACGAATTGTCCGGTTTCCTTGAAACCAGCATGGATCAAGGCAAGCGCCGTGAAGCCTTCAAGCGGATGCTGGAAATCTGTGAGCGTGAAGATCCGGCCTATACGCTGCTGCATCAGAACGCGACCTTCACCGCCAAACGTAAATCCGTGAAGTGGAAAGCCGCACCGGCCTTCGCCATGGAATTCCGTAGCAACAACTGGGGTTAAGCCCTGTGAGCCATGCGGGTGCCACCATCCGCATGGCTTTTTTGTTTCATTCTCTGCTTCGGCATTTGATGCCGTTCTTTATGACAGGAGTGGGTCGATGGCTTTGGTCGAGATCGCCGATCTGAAAGTGGCTTTTGACGGCGTGCAGGTTTTGCACGGTATCAATCTGAAAATCGAAAAAGGTGAAGCCGTCGGGCTGGTCGGGGAATCCGGTTGCGGTAAATCTGTGACATGGCTGGCAGCACTCGGACTATTGCCAAAGAAAGCCACGGTCTCCGGTTCGGTGATGATCGACGGTGCCAATCTGGTCGGTGCACCACGGCGCAAACTGGAATCCGTGCGCGGATCACGCATTGCCATGATCTTTCAGGACCCGTCCTCTTCGCTCAATCCGGTAATCCGTGTCGGCAAGCAAATCGAAGAAGCTGTGAAACTGCATCGTGGCATTTCCGGTGCGGCTGCACGCAAAGAAGCGCTGCGCCTGCTGGAACTGGTCGGCATTCCGGATGCTGCCCGTCGCCTTGATAATTTCCCCCATGAGTTTTCCGGCGGTCAAAATCAGCGCCTGATGATCGCAATGGCTTTGGCCGGTGAACCGGATTTGCTGATTGCCGATGAGCCAACCACAGCGCTGGACGCCACTATTCAGGCGCAGGTGCTCGACCTGCTCGCCCGTATCCGTCAGGAAACCGGCATGGCGATTGTATTCATCAGCCACGATCTGGGTGCCGTGTCGCAAATCTGCGAGCGCGTCTGCGTGATGTATGCCGGTCGTATGATCGAGAAAAGCTCAACAGAAGCTCTGTTCGCACAGCCGCGTCATCCCTATACACGCGGGCTGTTTGATGCGATCCCGCGTATTGACGGCGGGCGCGAGCGTCTCGTGCCAATTGAAGGTACTGTGCCGGAACCGGGGAAACTGCCAAAAGGTTGTGCCTTTTCCCCGCGCTGCAACCGTGCGGAAAATCGTTGCAAAAGCGATCTGCCACCTTTGACCGGCAATCAGGATGATCGTTATGTCGCCTGTTTCCGACCTGTCGAAATACGCGACACTGTTATTCCTGCGGCACCGGTTGTGCCTGCCGCATTTATTGCGCCCGCTCCTGCAGCCCAGCAGCAGGTGCTGTCATGAACAAGCCGCTGCTCGAAGCTAAAAATCTCAGCAAAATCTATACGTCAAAACGCGGTTTGTTTGCCAAGCCGACAGAAGTCAAAGCCGTTGATGCGGTGAGCCTGTCCATACAAAAAGGCAAAACACTGGGTATTGTCGGCGAAAGTGGTTCCGGTAAATCCACCACCGGTCGCCTGTTGCTCGGTTTGGAGCGTCCGAGTACCGGTGAAGTGCACTTTGACGGTGAGGTTCTGCCGCCTGCCCGCACCAATGAATGGCGGGCTTTGCGCAAACGCATGCAGCTTGTCTATCAGGACCCGCTGGCTGCCCTTGACCGCCGCCTGACCATCGCCACGCAGATTGAAGAACCGCTGCTGATCCACGGCATCGGCGACAAGGAAAGCCGTACCGCACGGGTGAAAGAACTGATGCAATCGGTCGGCCTGATGCCGCATCATGCGGCACGGTTCCCGCATGAGCTTTCCGGCGGGCAGCGCCAGCGTGTGGTGATTGCCCGTGCCATCGCCTGCAATCCCGAACTGCTGGTTTGCGACGAAGCCGTCTCTGCACTGGATGTTTCCATTCAAGCTCAGGTGGTCAATCTGCTGCGCGACCTGCAAGAGAAAAACGGCATAGCCATGGTGTTTATCAGCCATGATCTGAAAGTAGTACGCAATATCAGCGACCGCGTGGCCGTGATGTATCTGGGGCGGATTGTTGAGGAAGCGCCGTCTGACATAATTTTTCAGGCACCCCAGCATCCTTATACGCAGGCACTGGTTTCCAGTATTCCGGTGCCCGGCACGCTCCTGAGTAACCGGATTATCCTGCAGGGCGAACCGCCAAATCCGGCAGCCAGACCGAGCGGCTGCGCCTTTCATCCGCGCTGCCGTTTTGCCTCTGAGCTTTGCCGCACCGATGTGCCGGAAACCTTGCATACCGGCAAAGAGCATAGTGTTGCCTGTCATTTGTATGACGGTGCATCGCAACCCGTAGCATTAGCCGGATAACAGGACAGACTGATGATTTCCTTTTTCCTCACCCGTCTGTTGCGGGCTTTTATTACGGTCATGCTGGTTGTGACCTTTGCCTTTATCGTGCTGCGCATGTCCGGCGATCCGGCACAGATCATTCTCGGCCCCGATGCACCGCCGCAGGCGATTGAAGCCTTTCGCAAGGCATGGGGGCTGGATCAGCCGATCCTCGTGCAATATTTCAGCTATTTCGGGGCGATTTTTCAGGGTGACCTCGGTGTTTCCATGCGCGACGGGCAGCAAGCGATTGATCTGGTTGCCGAGCGTATTCCGGCCACGCTGATGCTGACTATTCCGACCTTACTGCTCAATCTGGCAATCGGTATTCCTGCCGGTGTTTATGCGGCTCTGCACCGCGACAGTATTATCGACCGGCTGGTGATGATGACCGCCATTATCGGCTTTACCCTGCCGAATTTCGTGCTCGGTCTGGTGCTGGTGCTGATCTTCTCCGTGACACTGAAATGGCTGCCATCGGGCGGTAGTGATACCTGGATGCATGCCATTCTGCCGGTGCTGACAATGAGTATTGCCGGTGCCGCTATTCTCGCCCGCTTTGCCCGCAGTGCGATGATCGAAATTCTCGGCCAACCTTATATCCGTACCGCCAGTGCCAAAGGTGTGCGCTGGGGCGATGTCATCCGTAATCACGCATTGCCCAATGCGGCTATCCCGATTGTGACACTGGTCGGCTTCATGGTCGGCTCACTGGTTGCCGGTGCGGTGGTGATTGAATCCCTGTTCTCATGGCCGGGTGTCGGACGCCTGTTGGTGGTTGCGGTCTCCAACCGTGATCTGGCGGTGGTGCAATGTATCCTGCTGCTGATTGCCTCTACCATGGTGCTGTCCAATCTTGTTGTTGACCTGCTCTATGGTTTTCTCGATCCGCGCCTGCGCGATAATCAGGCCAAAGCGTAAAGGAACCGGCTGATGTCTGAACTCTCAAACAGTGACAGTGCCGTTGTGCCGGCGGTGAATGCTCAGAAGCGCAAAAAGAAACGCATGCCGCTGTTAGTTGTACTATCGTTGATCTGGTTCGCAGCGATGATCGTCATCGCTATCGCTGCTGACTGGATCCGCCCCTATAGCATTACCGCGATGGATCTTAAAAGCCGCCTTGTGATGCCCGGTCATCCGTTGCATTGGCTCGGTACGGATGAGGTCGGGCGAGATGTGTTATCCCGCCTGATTGAATCGATCCGTGTCTCTCTGCTAATCGCCTTTGGTGCAACCATCATCTCCACCCTGCTCGGCACTACCGTCGGTTTTCTTGCTGCAAATTTCCGCAAGACTGTGGAGCAGGTGGTGCTGACACTGGCAGATTTTCAGGCGGCATTACCATTCCTGATCCTTGCCCTGTCCGTGCTGGCGTTCTTCGGCAATTCCATGGTGTTGTTGGTCTGTCTGATGGGGCTTTACGGCTGGGAACGCTATGCACGTATCGCCCGTGGTTTGGCCATTTCCGCCAGTTCGCAGGGCTATGCCGCCGCAGTGACGCAGCTTGGTGCCAAGCAATCATGGGTCTATCTGCGCCATATTCTGCCGAATATTGCCTCGACCTTGATCGTCTCCATGACCCTGACTTTCCCTGAGATTATTCTGCTGGAAAGCAGCCTGTCCTTCTTAGGTCTCGGCGTGCAACCACCGAAGTCCAGCCTCGGCAATATGGTCGGCTATGGCCGTGAATATCTGACCACCGCGCCATGGATCATGCTGGCACCGGCCTTTGTGATCATGTTCACCACGCTGTCGATTTCCATCCTTGGTGACTGGCTGCGCGACAAACTTGATCCGACAATTCGTTAAAAGGAATATCTGTAATGACACGTATTATCGGCCATCGCGGTGCGCGCAATCTCTGGCCCGAAAACTCTCTCTCCGGTTTTCGCAAAACCGCTGATCTCAATATTGCCGGTGTGGAATTTGATCTGCATCTGACCAATGCCGGTGAAGTGGTCGTGCTGCATGACCCGACTTTGGAGCGCACCACCAACGGTATCGGTGATGTCGCAGAGCTTTCCAAATATGCGCGTGTGAATACTTATTTGCGCGAAAGCATGGACGAACATATTCCGTTGTTTGAAGAGGTTTTGGAAATCTTCAAACCGACCGGCATGGAATTGCATGTGGAACTGAAGAACCGCGTCAATGGCGACCTCTATGACGGCCTCACCGATGCTGTTGTGCAAATTATCCGTGCGCAGGGTATGGAAGACCAATGCATACTGACCGGCTTTACCCGTCAGGTGCTACAACAAGTAAAAGACATTGCGCCGGAAATGCGCCGCCTCGCCTCGCTCAATGCTTTCAGCGCCACTATTCTCGGTGGTTTGCAGGAAGCGCTCGATTATTTCAACACGCATGCCGATATTCTGGCTGTTGAGAAAGCCCTGCTTGCCCATAGCTGGGATGCAATTACCGATCGGATTGCACCGGAACGTCTGGGCGTTTGGGTGCCGAATACCGAACCGGAACTGGCCTACTGGAAAAATACCCCGATCCGTCAGATCACCACAGACCGGCCTGATCTCGCCTGACCGCAGAGTAATTTCCCGTTTATTTACCGGATAAACGGGAAATTATATACAATATTGTCGACAATTTATAAATTTCAGTGATAATCCCGTTAAGCCCTCTTGCAGAATTGCCGAAAACCGGCCTGACTGTTGCAGAGGAAAACGGAAACGGGAGATATTATGACTGACCGCACTTATTACGCGCCAACCGGCGGCGCACCCAAGCAGACACAATTGCTGAGCGACCGTGCCGTATTCACTGAGGCCTATGCGGTTATCCCTAAAGGGGTGATGATGGATATTGTCACCTCCTGTCTGCCATTCTGGGATAAGACACGGGTCTGGATTTTGTCGCGCCCTTTATCCGGCTTTGCCGAAAGCTTTGCGCAATATATCGTCGAACTGGAACCGCAGGGCGGCAGTGACAAACCTGAACCTGATCCGGATGCCGAAGCCGGTATTTTTGTGGTCGAGGGCAATATTGTTATTACGCTTGACGGCAAAGACCATGCCATGCGTGCAGGCAGTTATGCGTTTCTGCCGCCGAAAAGCCTCTGGACCGTGCGCAATAAAAGCGATACCCCTGCCCGCTTCCACTGGATTCGCAAGAGTTTTGAATATGTGAATGGTCTGGATGTACCGGAGGCCTTCTTCAAACATGAGTCCGAAGTCGAACCGGTTGCCATGCCGGACACCGACGGCAAATGGGCAACCACCCGCTTTGTTGACCCAAGCGATCTGCGCCACGATATGCATGTCAATATCGTCACCTTCGAGCCAGGTGCCATTATTCCTTTTGCCGAGACCCATGTGATGGAGCATGGCCTTTATGTACTTGAAGGTAAAGCGGTTTATCGTCTCAATCAGGATTGGGTTGAGGTTGAGGCCGGTGACTATATGTGGCTGCGCGCTTTCTGTCCGCAAGCCTGCTATGCCGGTGGTCCGGGCAAGTTCCGCTACCTGCTCTACAAAGACGTCAACCGCCATGTAAAACTTAAAATCTGACCAGATAAATAATCATTTTTCACACGACAGCCGCCGGTTTTACACAGACCGTGCGGCTGTATTTTTGACAGCGCCAGATTTAATTGGCAAAAGCACCACTCTTCAGTTCTTGCTAAAGAACCAGAGCAGTCTACATTCGTATTGAATGTAGTGCTCTCAGCAATGAACCTGAATATAAGTTAAAAACGATTTATTAAGTCATATTTACCGCAAAACGACATCGTCACCTCAACTGAGGTGTGACCGGAGCGTATCATACAAATGACGACAATTATTGCCTTTATTAACACGATCCTCTGGGACTATGTCCTGATTTACGGATTGCTTGCTGTCGGGATTTACTTCTCGGTCAGGCTGAAATTCATTCAGCTTTTGCATTTCCCTGAATTCTTCCGCTCAGTTCTGCGTGCACCGAAGCGTGACGACAGCGGGATTACCCCGTTTCAGGCATTGTGTACCAGCCTTGCTTCACGCGTCGGTACCGGCAATATTGCCGGCGTAGCGGTTGCCCTTTATCTCGGAGGTGCTGGTGCAATTTTCTGGATGTGGATCGTCGCTTTCGTCGGTATGGCAACAGCCTATTCTGAAAGCACTCTGGCACAGCTTTATAAAATCCGTGATGCGGATGGCCAGTTCCGTGGCGGCCCAGCCTATTATATTTCCAAAGGTCTGAAAGCCCCGTGGATCGCTGTCATCTTTTCGGCCTGTCTGATCCTCGCCTTTGGCCTGGTGTTTAATGCCGTGCAGGCTAATGCCATTGCCGATGCCATGAACGGCTCCTTCGGCTTCTCCAAAATAGTGGTCGGCATTGTGATCGCGGCACTTGCCGGTATCGTCATTTTCGGTGGTATCCGTCAGATTGCCCGTGTGGCCGAACTGGTTGTGCCCTTTATGGCAGCCATTTACCTCGGCGTTGCGCTCTACGTACTGATCGCCAATATTACCGAAGTTCCGGCTTTGCTTGCGCTGATTGTCAAAAGCGCCTTTGGTGTGGAAGCCGCAGCAGGCGGTATCGCCGGTGCGCTGATGAATGGCGTGAAACGCGGGCTGTTCTCCAATGAAGCCGGTATGGGCTCTGCGCCGAATATCGCGGCCTCTGCTACGCCTAATCCGCACCACCCGTCCGCACAGGGTTTTGTGCAGGCGCTCGGCGTGTTCATCGATACAATTCTGATTTGTACTGCAACAGCGATTATGATCCTGCTGTCGCACAAACTGGCACCAAATTCCGGTCTCACCGGCACGCTGCTGACACAAGAAGCCATGACCGTACATATCGGCTGGTTCGGCAGCTATTTCATCAGTATTGCGATCTTCTTCTTCGCCTTTACCTCGATTATCGGCAATTACGCCTATGCGGAAAATGCCATGATTTATCTCGGTGCCGGTAAACGTCTGTGGATCTCATTGCTGCGTTGCGGCACATTGCTGATGGTCGTCTGGGGGGCCTATGAAAGCATTCTCACCGTGTTCAACGCAGCCGATGCGGCTATGGGTCTGATGGCAACCATCAACCTGATCGCTATTGCACTGCTCTCCGGCACAGTTGTGAAAGTGACCAAGGATTATTTCGAACAGCAGAAACGCGGCACACCGCATTTCACACTCAAGGACTATCCTGAGCTGAAAGGCAAAGTCGACGGCGAAATCTGGAAATAACAACCAATCAAAAAACAGGCCGCTTCAAACTGAAGCGGCCTGTTTTATTTTAGTCTGACTGTTTTTAAGCAGCCTGTTCTTTTTCTGCACGCTTCTTGGCGAAAAGCCCTAAACGCTGCTGCAACTTCTCCGCACCGGATGCGAAATGCGCCGCATGTTTGAAGGCAGGCACCTGCGCTTCAAAATGGCAGGCGACCTGCTGACCGGTGCCTAAATCCTTCAATTCAGGCACTTGCTGCTTGCACAAATCCTGTGCCAGCGGACAACGGGTGTGAAAGCGGCAACCGGAAGGCGGATTGAGCGGGCTCGGCACATCGCCGCCCAGCACATTCCACGAACCGCGTGAGGCCGGATCAGGCTGCGGCGCGGCAGACAGCAAAGCCTGCGTATAGGGATGGCGCGGATTATTATAGAGCTGATGCTTGTCGGCAATCTCCACAACCTGCCCCAGATACATCACCGCCACACGGTCAGCCATGTGTTTGACCACCGGCAATCCGTGCGAAATGAACAGGTATGACAGTCCCATTTCTTTCTGCAAATCTTTGAGCAGATTGACCACCTGCGCCTGAATGGACACATCCAGCGCCGAGACCGGCTCATCGCAGACAATCAGTTTCGGCGACAGGGAAAGCGCTCGGGCAATACCGATACGCTGGCGCTGACCGCCGGAAAACTCATGCGGATAGCGTGCAGCATGATACGGTGCCAGATCGACACGGCGCAACAGTTCAATCACCCGCTCACGGCGTGTAGCATCGGTGCCGACACCATGGACCAGCATCGGCTCGGCAATCAGTTCACCCACGGTCATACGCGGATTGAGACTGGCATAGGGGTCCTGAAACACCACCTGCATCTGGCGGCGCAGGTCACGCAGCTTAGTGCCGCTGGCATTGGTGACATCTTCACCCTCGAACAGCACCCGACCGGCGGTCGGCTCAAGCAGACGCAGCGCCAGACGTGCAGTCGTGGATTTGCCGCAACCACTTTCGCCCACAATGGCCAGTGTCTCACCCGGCATAAGCTTGAAAGAGACTTCATCCACAGCGCGGACTGTGCCGACCACTTTTTGACGGATCAGACCTTTTTTAACAGGGAAATGTTTGGAAATGCCCTGCAGCTCCAGAAGGGGTTGTGTCATACGAAATCCTCCACCGGTGCTTTATGGCAGGCAACAAGATGATTGCTTTGGAGCTCATGCAAAGCAGGCAGGCTTACAGTGCATTCCTCATCGGAAAACGGACAGCGCGGGTTGAACCGGCAACCGGATGGCAGGCGAAACGGTGGCGGCACAACACCGCTGATTGCCACCAGCCGGTCAACATCTTCATCCATACGCGGCATCGAGCCCATCAGACCAATGGTATAGGGGTGCTGCGGGTCTTTGAAAATCGCATTGACGGAAGCGCGCTCTGCCACTTTACCGGCATACATCACCGCCACATCATCGGCGACCTGCGCCACCACACCCAGATCATGGGTAATGAGGATGATGGCCATATTGGTTTCCTGCTGCAACTCACGCAGCAGATTGAGAATCTGCGCCTGAATAGTCACATCGAGCGCCGTTGTCGGCTCGTCAGCAATCAGCAAAACCGGTTTGCAGACCAGCGCCATAGCAATCATCACACGCTGGCGCATACCACCGGAGAGCTGGTGCGGATATTCATCAAAACGGCGTTCCGGTGCAGGAATGCGCACTTTACGCAGCGCTTCAATCGCTTCCTCGCGCATTTCCTTATATGGCTTTTTATGATGCGCCTGCAGTGCTTCAACCAGCTGATAGCCGATTGTATGCACCGGATTGAGTGAGGTCATCGGCTCCTGAAAGATCATCGCAATGCGGTTGCCGCGCAGCCTGCGCATATCATCCGGCGACAGTTTCAGCAGATCCTGTCCTTCGAAAATCACCTCACCGCCGGCATTTTTTCCAGGTGGCGGCACCAGCCCCATGACAGACAGCGACAGCATGGATTTACCGCAGCCGCTCTCCCCCACAATACCCAGTGTCTTACCGCGCTCGACTTTCAGCGAAATACCGTCCACCGCACGGATAACACCGTTCGGGGTTTTAAACTCCGTGACGAGATTGCGGATTTCGAGAACCGGTTCTGTCATAGTGTCTTCTCCAAGCCGGTCATATTTCCATATGACCGGAATATTGCTTTGGCTTGCTCACGCAAGGCCGGAAAATGAATGCGGGGCATAAGCAGTAACAGGGCGTTTTGCCCAGTCTTCCTGCGGTGCCCGTTGAACTGTTCGTTGCTGTGCAGCGTGAAGGTCTTCGGCAGCCTGCTCAAAATCAATCGTCAGGCATTGCCCTTTCTCGACCACCTTCTCACCGCCGACATAGACCGTATCCACAGCGCGCTCGGCTGCGGCATAGATCATGCTGCGGATCGGATCATAACCCGGGCGCATCATCGGATGCGCGAGATTGACCAGCACCAGATCGGCGTTACAGCCTGTTTCCAGACGCCCGATATCATCACGCCCGAGCAAATCGGCACCGCCCACCGTCGCTGCGGTGAAAATCTCACCGGATGTAACTGTGCGCGGGTTTTCAGCCATCATCCGTGCCACATAGCCGACATGGCGCATTTCTTCGAGCATATTATGCGGATAGGTATCGGTGCCGATGCCAAGACGCACACCGGCGCGCAGGTAACGGCCGAAATCGCGCATGGCTATACCACGGCGCATGAAAACGGTCGGGCAATGGGCAACCGCTGTGCGGGTTTCCACCAGCAGATCAAGATCGCGGCGCGTATGCCAGCTGTTGCGCGGATAGTCATCGAGGAATATCCCGTGACTGACAATGCTGGTCTCGCCCAGCACATCAAGCTGCTCCAGCCATTGCACCGGTGAAACACCGTGACGGCGGGTAATTTCATGAAACTCAACAGTCGATTGTGCGGCATGAATCTGCCACGGAATTTTGCGGCGCTGTGCTTCGGCATGGCTCTCTTTGATCAGGCCTTCGCTGCAGGTGTCGATCTGCGCCGGACACAGCATCGAGAACAGACGGCCGGACGGGTGCGCCTCTGCGGCATCCACCATTTCCAGTGCCTGTGCCATGGCTTTTTCGCCAACGGCTTCATCCCACTCATATTCAACCACATGGCCGTTTTTGGTGTACCAGCGCGCCGTGCGGAACATCGGTGTAATGCAAACACGCAGACCGCTCTGCCCTGCCAGATCAATCCATGACGGATGCGCAACAGAGAGATCGGCCAGTGTTGTGACACCAGATTTCAGCAATTCCGCATAGGCGACTTTCCATGCAGCCTCTGCGCCCTCTGCGTCCGGACGAATAATCGGCATGAATTCATAAAGCGCGGAATTATACAGACCCGGAGAACCGAGTTCATCGAGAATGCTCTTGTTCAGCGGCTCGCTTGCAGGGTGGGAATGGATATTGACCAGACCCGGCATGACCATAAAGCCACGGCCATTCTGTTCTGCATCAACAACACCGGCATAACCCGTACCGACAAAAGTCAGTTTGCCGTTTTCAAAAGCAACATCGGCATTTTTCACATAGATATGGCTTTGGCTGTCCTTATCCCATGCAACGACAATATCCGCGTTTCTGATGACTGTTACACTCACCGCATCACTCCCCTGCGCCTGAATTCCCGATTTGAGACTGCGGCACTGCCTCCTCGCAGTGCCGCAGTCTGTGTTTTAGCGTTTCAGAGAAATATCCAGACCTTTATAGATACCGGCACCATAGATACCGTGTGCCTTGGCACCTTCCACACGATCACCGGAAATCAGCCACATTGGCTCGGACGACAATGTGACCCAGACATTGGCCTCGGTCAGGTTACGCTGCAGAGTTGCCAGCGCTTCGTGACGCTCTTCCTTGCTGGTGGTGGTTGCCGCCTTACGGATCAGCTCATCCGTTGCCGGATCTTTCCAGTTCATGCGGTTTGGTGTTGGTGCCTGACGGCTCGGGAAATACAGACCAATGGCTTCAAGAGCAGTCAGCGCTGGATAGTTCATATAGAACGCATCAAATTCCTGCGTTGCCATCTTGCCCCAGCCGACAGTCGCATCCCAGAGCTGGATTTTCATATCGATACCGACTTTGCGCAGATCAGCCTGCATGGCCTCACTCACAGTCGGGTTGGTTGCATTGCGCAAACCATAGACAAGGAAAGTGGCTTTCTGGCCATCTTTTTCACGGATACCGTCGCCGCCCATTTTCCAGCCGGCTTCTTCCAGCATTTTATTGGCGCCGTCCTGATCGAAAGCAGGGGTCAGCTTGGCGGATTCCGGATCGAAATCAATGATCGCCGGATTAACGAGCGACTTCATTTCCTTGCCATGGCCGAAATAAACAGCCTGTGTAATCGCGGCTTTGTTGGTCGCCATATTCACGGCTTTACGGATCACCGGATCGGACACCACAGGCTTGTCGATCTTGAAGCCCATGAACATGTCATAGATATAGTTTTCCTGTTTGGAAACGCTGATACCCGGCATGCTTTCCATCGTGGTCAGCGCAATCGGCGGCATGTAATAGGTCATATCCGCCTGACGTGCCTGAATAGCGGCCATCAGTGTGTTGGCCTCAGGAATAATACGCCAGACAATCTCATCGACCTGCGGGCTTGGATTTTTATAGAAGGACGGCCCCCATGTATAATGCGGGTTCTTCTTCAGCTTCAGTTCCTGACGTGGCTGCCAGCTGACCCAGCAATAAGGGCCGGTGCCGTTGAAACCCTGCACACCGAAATTCTCACCCAGCTTTTCAACAGTATCTTTGTCCACCACAGACGAGAACGGCATGGTCAGCTGCGGCAGAAGATCGGAATAAGGCTCTTCCAGCTGATAGATGACAGTATAATCGTCTTTAGCGGTTACACTCTTCACCTTACCGCCGCGGAAGGCGGTCGGTGAGCGTTTTTCAGGATTTTGCCAGCGTTCAATCGTATAAACCACATCCGCAGCCGTCATCGGGCGGCCGTCGCAGAACTTTACATCCTTACGCAGATTAAATGTATAGGTCATGCCATCATCCGATACTGTCCAGCTTTCGGCCAGACCTGGCTTGACGGTTTTCATGTCAAAATCAAGCGAGACCAGCGTATCACCCAGCATCGACATCACTTCAACCATTGCCGTCGCGGTCGAGCGGATCGGATCGTAATTATCCGCATCGATCACACGCAAGATCGACAAAGGCGCTTTGGTTTGAGCATAAGCTGCGCCGGTCATCACGGCTGCTGCTGCCACACCCGCAGTCAAAACGGAAGTCAGATATTTTCTCATTTAGTCCTCCTGATGAGGCGTCCACTGTTCTGTGCAGTGATCCGCCGCCAAAATGATTTTATTTACGCAGTTTCGGATCAAGCGCGTCACGTAAGGAGTCCCCCAATACGTTAAACGCCAGAACGATAATGAAGATCACCAGACTTGGCAGAACCGAGACATGCGGTGCGAAGAACAGGAAATTACGTCCTTCCGATGCCATAGCACCGAGTTCTGCTGTCGGCGGCTGTGCGCCAAGGCCGATAAACGAAAGCGCTGCGCCCAGCAGGATCACCTGTCCGAAACGCAAGGTTACAAACACGAAGATCGATGACAGGCAGTTCGGCAGTACATATTTGAAAATAATGCGGCTGTCGGACATGCCGAGCGAATGTGCGCTTTCAATATAATCCTGCTGCAACACGACAATCGCACCGCCGCGCACCACACGCGCCATCAAAGGCACAGTTGCAATCGACAGCGCGATAATAACGGCGGTGAGCCCCGGGCCAAAGATGGCTGCAATTGCTAAGCCAAACAGGATGGCCGGAAAGGACAGCAACACATCCATGAAGCGCATCAGCAGGCCGCTCCAGCGAGTGTAATAAGCGGCGACGAAACCGATAATTCCGCCGACAACACAACCAAAGAACACCGAAACAAAGCCCATGAACAGAGTGGTACGAATGCCATAGAGCAGACGTGTGACCATGCCGCGTCCCTGCCCGTCAGTACCGAGCAGATAACCCGCTTCACCAATCGGCTTCAGCATCATACCAAGATTACCGCCATAAGGGTCTTCCGGTGCCAGCCACGGAGCGAACAGACCGCAAAACAGGGTCAGTGCCACGAGAGTCAGAGCAATCACCGAACCGGTATCGGAGAGCAGCATACGTAAAACGCTGACACGCTTGAACGCGATTTCCTGCTCCGCCGGTTGCGTTGCATCAGCCACAGTAGTTTTTGCAACACTGGTCATCATGCACCTCTCACGCGCGGGTCGAGCACCGCATAGAGAATATCAACACCGAGATTAACGAGAATAAAGCCGAGAGACATCACGATAATCGTACCCTGTGCCATTGGCAGATCACTGGAAAGAATAGCGCCGACTGCCAGACGGCCAATACCAGGCCATGAGAATACGGTCTCAACCACCACAGCACCACCGAGCAAAAAGCCGATCTGTAAACCGATTAGCGTGACAACCGGCACCAGCGCATTGCGCAGCGCATGGCGGGTAACGACCTTACGCTCTTTCAGACCTTTAGCGCGTGCAGTACGGATATGATCTGCACCAAGCACATCCAGAACGGATGTACGGGTCATACGGGCGACAGGACCAACAAACACACCACCCAGCGTAATTGCAGGCAGAATAATGCTGGTGAAACCTTCCCATGTCCACAATGGTCCGAGACGACCGGTAAATGGCAGGATCGGATATTTAAAGCCGAACAGCCAGACCAGTACCAGACCTAGAAAGAACACAGGGATCGACACACCAGCAACTGACACAGCCATGATCGAACGGTCCAGCAGCGAGCCGCGATAATAGGCACCGACTGTGCCAAGCAAAATACCGAGCGGAATTGCCCAGATCAGGGACACAACCATCAGCTCCAGTGTCGGGCCGATTGTGGCACCCAGTTCCTGAGAAACCGGCACATTGTTAATGATGGATACGCCGAGATCACCATGCATCAGACGGCCGACATAATAGAAAAACTGTTTCCACAAAGGCTGGTCAAGGCCGAGATCACGCCGGATGGCTTCAACCAGTTCCTGAGTTGCGGTTGGTCCTGCGCGCACCTGCGCCGGATCAGTCGGCACCACCTGCATCAGCAAAAAGCCGAGCAACAGCACACCGAACATGACCGGCAAAGCGAGAAGCAGACGTTGTAACGTGTGCCGAAGCATGAAATTGCCTTTCTCTAGAGCGTCGTGCGCCTTCTTGGGCGCACAAAGATCGCTCTAACGCTTTATATTTACAGCATAATTTTACCTTGAATTGATTCAAGTTTAAGGAATTATGCTGTAGCTGTCAGCCTGAGACGCTTTCAGCACCTCAGGCCAGATCAGTTATACCTGCCGCTCGAATACGACTTTGCCGTCAAGCACGGTCATATCGCAGACCACATCGTTGCGGATTTCTTCCTCATCACAAGTGAAGATATCCTTCGAC
Source organism: Bacillus subtilis (assembly GCA_021733665.1). Taxonomy (GTDB): domain Bacteria; phylum Pseudomonadota; class Alphaproteobacteria; order Rhizobiales; family Rhizobiaceae; genus Pseudochrobactrum. Next base: position 627,681 of record JAHREI010000001.1, on the reverse strand, counting down.
AACACGGCAATATCCGCAGCCATACCGGCGACCAGTCGTCCGGTTTCCTGTTCCGCAAACTGCGTATAGGCACCGAAATGCGTGTAAGCGTGGATCGCCTCTTCCCGTGTCAGACGCTGATCACCACCAATCACCGAGCCGATCTTGGTCTTGCGGGTGATGAGCGTATAGATATTCTGGAACGGATTGGTGGAGGTGACCGGTGCATCGGAAGACGCTGCCGGATGCAAACCGGCATCCATCCATTTACGCATCGGATAGGATTCATGGGCACGTTTTTCGCCCAGATTGGCAACATACAAATCGCCGAATTCATAGATGAACATTGGCTGCGGCACCGGATCAATTCCGGCTTTTGCCATACGTTCAATCTGGCTGTCGCTCAGAAAACCGCAATGTTCAATACGGTGACGGCGGTTTTTAATCGGCTGCTCTGCACTATCCGCATTTTCAATACCGGACAGCACCTGCTCAATCGCGGCATCACCAATCGCATGAATAGCCAACTGATAGCCCAATTCATGATAATGCTTGAGGGATTTATGCATCTCCTCATCCGAATAGCAGAAAATGCCGAAATTATTCGGATCGCCTGCCACATAAGGCTCGCTCATCGCAGCTGTCAGGCCACCGGCACTGCCATCCGAGAATACTTTCATCGCGCCGTAGCGTAAGTTTCCGGTCTGGCGTTTCGCACGAAAACCCTGTTCATAGGCCTGATCGCCAATACCGTCATGATTGCCATAGATACAAATCCATGTGCGGATCGGCAGATCACCACTTGCTGCCAGTTCCTCATAGGCATGCAGCTCTTCCATGCCATAGCCCATACCGACAGCGGCATCCATCACGCTCGTGAAGCCCTGCGAAAGCATGAATTCCGCAGCACGGGTAATCGCAGCCTTCAGCTCTTCACGACTCAGTGGCGGAATTTTATCCGTAACCACACGCATACCGGATTCTGCGAGCAGGCCGGATAATTTGCCATTGCGCTTTTCAATCAGGCCACCGGACGGGCTTGGTGTATCGTGAGTAATACCGGCCAGACGCATGGCTGAGCTATTGGCAATACCAACATGGCCACAGGTACGGGTGATATAAACCGGATGATCCGGTGCAATCGCATCCAGCTCTTCGATGGTCGGATGACGCTGCTCTGTCAGTTCATAATGATCATAACCGCCGCCGCAGACCCACTCGCCTGCCGGCTTCTGCGCCACAACATCAGTGATACGTTTGAAAATTTCATCGAGACTGCGCACACCGGATTCAGGTCGCAGGTTAATCTCATTCATGGCAACGCCAAGCATCAGAAGATGCATATGGGCATCATTCAGTCCCGGAACGGCAACCCGCCCGTGCAGATCAATATGCCGCGTTGCCTCACCGGCCAGCGCCTTGATTTCTGCGGCTGTACCGGTGGCCAGAACCTTACCGTCAGCAATTGCAAGTGCCTCAACAAAGCCCTCATCCAGGCCGCAAAAAATCCGCCCGCCCGATAGGACGAGATCTGCATATTTCATATTCTGTCAATCTCCCAGCACCCTGCCCCTTGCAAAGACAAGACATAATTCAGCGTTCCCTACCGATGATTATTATCGGGAAGGTTAGTAATAGAGCTGAGGAAAAGCCTCACTTCCATGAGATCCGGCATACGAAATCCGGTGGCTTTCTATTCCCCTGTACTGTCCGTTAAGCGCCAGTCTTGTTGACCGGCTGCTCCGTCAGCATTTCTTCTTATTTGTTACATCATGCTTGCAAAAAACTGGTACCAAAGCAAGAGCCCCAGACACAAATGTTGACAATTTCTAAGACGAAAATTGCATAGAGTCAGAGCATTTATGCATAATGTAAATATAATAAAGAGTGCTTGCCCGCGTCAGGTAATCCGTTTTTTTTGCCGCTCCGCATCAGTCATCTGTGCATGCATCAAAGGTGAGAATCATTCCAAAGTAAAGATGCCAGTTCACCCGCTCTTAAGCGGATAAGCACCCGAAATTTTAGCATTGCAGCTATGGCCAAGCCCCCTCAGCGACAATCAGCCCCACCCCTTCAGCCTCCTGTCCGAGGCCTGATGGCAGAGGTATTTATGCAGTAAAAACAAGCGACTTATCCGCAGAAATTCTTTTATTTAAAGGCAGTGATTTTTATACAAAATTTTCAGAAATTACTGAAAATACTGCATGGATACATTTTATGAAAAACGTTAAATCATTGATTTATATTAAGATAATTATGGTTTTGAATATTAGAATTAAATATCTTTTGAATTAATAAAATCAACACTTGCATCATGTTTTACAACAGTCTTGTCACATAAGAAAAAATGTAAAATCAGAGCCGGTTTTATGCCCTGTAGCACGGCGCTCTGTTTGATTTAAATCAATGACTATTTTTCGCCGTTTCATATAATGGATCCATATTGCTCGTATTGCGGCATTCCCGCAGGAACCGGGCAAAACTTGTTGCGCGCGCGAGGGGAATCTTCATGAATTACGCTGCGGGAATTGTAATCTCGGGGGTGGGTGCTTTTCTGGCACTGCTAGCCGCGGGCTTTACGCATGATCCATTATTCAGAAGCCATATGTGGGTTCTGTTCTTTACACTCGTTGTTTTCACAGTGCTGTTGCTGCGTAATGCAGATTACAGCCTGAAACCTGTGAAAGAAGACAATTCCGTTTATATGGATGGCCCGATCCGCTATGGTATCATTGCCACAGTGTTCTGGGGTGTCGTCGGCTTCCTCGTCGGCGTTGTCATTGCTGCGCAGCTCGCTTTCCCTGATTTGAACCTCGGACCATGGCTAAATTTTGGCCGTGTCCGTCCGTTGCACACATCAGCTGTTATTTTTGCTTTCTGCGGTAACGCCCTGATCGCCACATCTTTCTATGTGGTTCAGCGTACCTGCCGTGCGCGCCTTTACGGCGGCGATCTGGCATGGTTCGTGTTCTGGGGCTACAACCTGTTCATCGTGATGGCCGGTACCGGCTATCTTCTGGGCATCACCCAGTCGCGTGAATATGCAGAACCGGAATGGTATGTCGACATCTGGCTGACCATTGTCTGGGTCGTCTATCTCGTGATTTTCATGGGTACGCTGATGAAGCGTAAAGAACCGCACATTTATGTGGCCAACTGGTTCTATCTGTCCTTCATCATCACCGTTGCCATGCTGCACGTCATCAACAATCTGGCAATTCCGGTCTCCTTCCTCGGCGTGAAAAGCTATTCGGCTTTCTCCGGCGTGCAGGATGCGGTCACCCAGTGGTGGTACGGTCATAATGCCGTGGCCTTCTTCCTGACAGTGCCTTTCCTTGCGATGATGTATTACTTCGTACCAAAACAGGTTGACCGTCCGGTTTATTCCTACCGCCTGTCGATCGTACACTTCTGGTCGATTATCTTCCTGTATATCTGGGCCGGTCCTCACCACCTTCATTATACAGCGCTGCCTGACTGGGCGCAGACACTGGGTATGGTCTTCTCGATCGTGCTGTGGATGCCGTCATGGGGTGGTATGATCAACGGTCTGATGACGCTTTCCGGTGCATGGGACAAGATCCGTACCGACCCGGTCGTTCGTCTGATGGTTGCTGCGATTGCCTTCTACGGTATGGCAACATTCGAAGGCCCGCTGATGTCGATTAAGGCCGTTAACTCCCTGTCGCACTATACAGACTGGACCATTGGTCACGTTCATGCCGGTGCTCTGGGCTGGAATGGTATGATCACTTTTGCTGCCGTGTACTATCTTGTACCGCGCCTGTGGAACCGCGAACGTCTTTACTCAATCCGTATGGTCAACTGGCACTTCTGGCTCGCAACACTTGGTATCGTGCTTTACGCCGCTGCTATGTGGGTTGCCGGTATCCAGCAGGGTCTGATGTGGCGCGAATATGATGATCAGGGCTTCCTGGTTTACTCCTTCGCTGAAACAGTGGCAGCCATGTTCCCTTACTACGTCATCCGTACACTTGGCGGCGTACTGTATCTGTCCGGTGGTTTCGTCATGGCCTGGAACGTCTACAAGACGATCAAAGGTGATCAGAGAAATGAAGTCCTTATTCCGGGCTCCACTCCGATCATTAAAACCACGAATACCGGCCCATACTTGAAACCGGCAGAATAAGGAGCAGGTGAGTTATGTCTATTCTCAAAAAACACTCGCTGATTGAAAAAAACGCTACTTTATTGCTGATCGGTTCACTTGTTGTTGTGACTGTCGGCGGTCTCGTGGAAATCGCTCCGCTGTTCTGGTTGCAGAACACCATTGAGAAAGTAGAGGGCGTACGCCCCTACTCTCCTCTCGAGCTGGCCGGTCGTAATATCTATGTGCGTGAAGGTTGCTATACCTGTCACTCCCAGATGATCCGTCCGTTCCGTGATGAGGTAGAGCGTTATGGCCATTACAGCCTTGCGGCTGAAAGCATGTATGACCATTCGTTCCAGTGGGGTTCCAAGCGTACAGGGCCTGATCTGGCGCGTGTCGGCGGCCGTTATTCCAATGAATGGCATGTGCAGCATCTGATTGAGCCACGCGCAGTCGTGCCTGAATCTGTGATGCCGAAATATGCCTTCCTGATGGATACACCGCTGAACATGAACAGCATTGTTGCGGATCTGAAAGCCAATGTGGCTGTCGGCGTACCATACACACAGGAAATGCTGGATAATGCTCTGGTAGACATCAAGGCACAGGCTGATCCGGATGCGGATACCACAGCACTGCTCGCCCGTTACCCGAAAGCCAAAGTCGGCGATTTCGACGGTAATCCGAAGGTCATCAGCGAAATGGATGCACTTGTCGCTTATCTGCAGATGTTGGGCACATTGGTTGACTTCTCAACCTATGACCAGTCGCCTAAGTCACGCTAAGGAGGTTTGGCATGGATTATAATACCTTGCGCCACTTTGCCGACAGCTGGGGGCTGTTAGGCATGTTCCTCTTCTTCCTTTTTGTTGTCTTCTACGCCTTCCGTCCAGGCAGCAAACAAGTTGCCGATGCTGCGAAAGCCATTCCGTTCAAGGACGAAAACAATGAGTGAAAAGCAAATTGACGACGTAACAGGCGTTGAGACAACCGGCCACGAATGGGACGGCATTAAAGAACTCGACAACCCGATGCCGCGTTGGTGGCTCTATGCTTACTACGCAACAATTGTCTGGGCGATTGCCTATACCATCGCTTATCCGGCATGGCCGCTGATCAACGGTGCGACGACCGGTGTACTGGAATGGTCGAGCCGTGGTGATTTCTGGAAAGAAAACGCACGCATTCAGGGTGAACGTCAGGAAACCCTGACAGCTATCAAGGAAAAGTCCGTTCAGGAAATCATGGCTGATCCGCAGCTCAACCAGTTTGCGATTGCCGGTGGCGCAGCAGCATTCCGTGTGAACTGTGTTCAGTGTCATGGTTCCGGTGCGCAGGGTGCACCTGGTTATCCGAACCTGAATGATGATGACTGGCTGTGGGGCGGTTCGATTGACGAAATCCTGCAGACCATCCGTCACGGTGTCCGCGCCAAAGATGACGATGATACACGCATCTCGGAAATGCCTGCTTACGGCGATATTCTGGAGCCGCAGCAAATCCGCGAAGTCGCAGCCTATGTGACCAGCCTGACATCGACACCGCACGATGCCAAACTCATCCCTGCCGGTCAGCAGATCTTTGCTGAAAACTGCGCAGCCTGCCATGGCGAAAATGCCAAGGGCAGCAAGGAATTCGGCGCGCCGGATCTGACCGATGCAATCTGGCTCTATGGTTCATCTGAAGCTGATATTGCCAAACAGGTCAGAAAACCTCAGCACGGTGTCATGCCGGCATGGGAAGTCCGTCTCGGCGATACCACTGTTAAGCAGCTGGCTATCTATGTTCACTCCCTCGGTGGTGGTGAGTAAGAAAAATCATTGCCGGCCGGAGCCTAATACACCGGCCGGTAAGCAACCAAGCAGCCCGATTATTAAAACATCGGGAAGTTAATCAGAACGGTACTGCCAAAGTACAGCTTTCCGCTCCGGCCGGTACCGCTCTGATTAATTATTAGCGCAGTTATTGATGAAAACACCCCAAGCTTTCAAACTGCTCTAGCCCCCGGAGTATACCATGTCTGATACTGGTGAGTTTGAACGTATTGATGCACAGGCAGTTAATTCGTCTGGAAAACGCAGTCCTCTTTATGCTGCACGCGTCAAGGTTTTCCCGAAACGAGCGAGCGGTGATTTCCGCCGTTTCAAGTGGATTATCATGTTCATCACGCTGGGCATCTATTATCTCACGCCGTGGCTGCGCTGGGATCGTGGTCCTTATGCACCGGATCAGGCAGTTCTGATTGATATTGCCCATCGCCGTTTCTACTTCTTCTTCATCGAAATCTGGCCGCAAGAATTCTATTACGTAGCCGGTATGCTGATTATGGCCGGTATCGGGCTGTTCCTTGTCACCAGTGTCGCGGGGCGCGCATGGTGCGGCTATACCTGCCCGCAAACCGTCTGGGTTGATCTGTTTCTCGTTGTTGAGCGCGCTGTTGAAGGTGACCGCAATGCGCGTATCAAACTCGACAACACCCCGATGAATGCCAACAAACTGGTAAAACGTGTAACCAAACACACGATCTGGCTGGCGATTGCCATTATGACCGGTGGCGCATGGATTTTCTATTTTGCTGACGCACCGACACTGGCAATGGAGTTTATTACCGGTCAGGCCGCGATGGTCGCCTATATCACTGTCGCCATTCTGACAGCCACGACCTATGTGTTCGGCGGACTGATGCGCGAACAGGTCTGTACCTATATGTGCCCGTGGCCGCGTATTCAGGCAGCTATGCTTGATGAGAACTCGCTCACAGTGACCTATAATGACTGGCGCGGCGAACCACGGACACGTAACTCCAAGAAGGCCATCGCTGCCGGTGAGAGCGTTGGTGACTGCGTTGACTGTAATGCCTGTGTTGCCGTTTGTCCGATGGGGATTGATATCCGTGACGGGCAACAGCTGGAATGCATTACCTGTGCGCTGTGTATTGATGCCTGTAACTCGGTTATGGACAAAATCGGTAAACCGCGTGGTTTGATTTCTTATTCCACCTTGTCCGACTACGATGCCAATATGGCACTGGCCACCAATGACGGCACCGCTCCGATTGAACCGGCTCGTGTGTATGAAGCTAAAAACACCTTTAATGATAAGGTGCAGCAGCTGAAAATGTCCAAAGTGTTCCGTCCGCGCAGCCTGTTCTATTTCTCGATCTGGGCGCTGATCGGTGTGGCGCTGATTACAACGCTGCTGATGCGCGAGCGGATTGGCATTAACGTTCTGCAGGATCGCAACCCGCAATATGTGCTGCTGTCTGACGGCTCCATTCGTAATGGTTACACGGTTAAACTGCTCAACATGGTCAATGAACCACGCCAGTTTGAACTGATCGTGGACGGCCTGCCACAGGCAGAGATCAATGTCCCTGATCAGGCTGCTGACGGTTCGGGCAAGCATGTTTTCAATGCCGAGCCGGATCGCCTGAAAACATTGAAAGTCTTTGTTGTGATGCCTAAAGATGCCATTGCAGCAGGCAGCACACCTTTCACTATGACGGTTCGTGACATTAACGGCACTGAATCGGCAACCTATAAAGCCACTTTCATCGCCCCTGAAAAGCGCTGAAGCATTTCCAAACCAAAGCCGGAAACAGCTTTACTTGAAGGTAATGCGTAAAAATAAAGAGATAGAGCGGTTTCAACGTTTCACTATAAACTGAGACCGCTCTGATTACGGAGACAAGCAGATGATCAAGCAAGATACATCGCCCCCTGCACAGGGTCGTGAATTTACCGGCTGGCATATGCTCGCTATTATGGTCGCCTTCTTTGGTGTCATCATCATTGTAAATCTTATCATGGCGACATCTGCGATCAGAAGCTGGTCCGGTCTTGTTGTGCAAAACTCCTATGTCGCCAGTCAGGAATTCAACGAGAAATCCATTATCGGTAAAGCGCATGCAGCGCTGAACTGGCAGGAACATCTGAATTATGAAAACGGTGTCGTCACCTATCATCTGACCGACATCAATGGTGAGCCGATCAAAACGGTTGGTGCAACTGCCGTTTTCCGCCGTCCGGTGAATGAAAAAGAAGATCAGACCCTGAATATGCTGCCTGCCGGAGACAATATGCTCTCCGCAGAGGCGGAACTAAAAGACGGCAACTGGGTTGTTGAAGTCAACACCTATGCCGGTCTTGAAGAACCCTATCGTCAGGTTCATCGTGTGAATATTACCAATGGTAAGTTTGTGGTCATTGATGATGACCACGTTGCGAAAGGAACAGCAAAATGAGTTGCTGCGGCTCCGGTATTCAATTTTCTGCTGCGGATTATCGTCCGGAGGAGTTGTTGCTGGCAAGCCGCATCCTCGGAGACGGTCAGCGTCAGCTTGATCTGGCCGTCCCTTCTGTTCATTGCGGGCTATGTATCCAGACCGTCGAAAGTGCGCTGAAAGCGCTGCCGGAAGTCAGCTATGCCCGTGTTAATCTATCCTCCAAGCGGGTCTCCATCCGCTGGCAGGACGGCATCGAACCACCGCATGTGATTGATGCATTGCAGAAAGCCGGATATCCCGCTCATATTTTTGAGCTCGGCGATGACAAAGATCCGCAGCTTTCCCGTCTGCTGATTGCACTGGCTGTGGCCGGTTTTGCTTCCATGAATATCATGTTGTTTTCCGTATCAGTCTGGTCCGGTGCTGATGCAGCAACACGTGACATGTTTCACTGGCTGTCCGGTCTGATTGCGCTGCCGACTTTGGTTTATTCCGGCCGTATTTTCTATATGTCTGCATGGAATGCGCTGAAACACGGCCGCACCAATATGGATGTGCCGATTTCGCTGGCGATCACTTTGGCCTTCGGTATGAGTGTGTATGAAACGCTCAATTCCGGTCAGCATGCTTATTTTGATGCCTCAGCGACATTGCTGTTTTTCCTGCTGATCGGCCGCACACTCGATCACGTGATGCGCGAACGCGCACGCTCTGCTGTTAAAGGTTTAAGCCAGCTGGCAGCACGCGGTGCTGTTGTGATCGGCGATGACAATCAGCATAATTTCATGCCGATTGCGGATATCCGCCCATCCATGCGCATTATTCTGGCCGTTGGTGAGCGTGTGCCGGTCGATGCTGTAGTTGAAAGCGGCCGCTCCGATCTCGACTGTTCCATTGCGACCGGTGAGAGTGTGCCGATTCCGGTGACGCAAGGGTCGAAAATCCGTGCAGGCACCATGAACTTGACCGCGCCGCTGACGATAAAAGCCACCGCCTCTGCCGACAATTCTTTCCTTGCGGAAATGGTGCGCCTGATGGATGCCGCAGAAGGTGGCCGCGCCCGTTACCGTCAATTGGCAGACCGTGCTTCCGCACTTTATGTACCGCTTGTGCATACCACTGCATTTCTGGCTTTTGTCGTCTGGTTCTATCTGACCGGTGACTGGTATCAGTCCACCTATGTCGCGATCACCACACTGATTATCACCTGCCCGTGCGCTCTGGCTCTGGCTGTACCGATTGTGCAGGTTGTGGCCGCACGTCGTCTGTTTGAAAACGGCATCATGGTGAAAGACGGTTCTGCGATGGAACGCATGGCTGAAATTGACAGCGTGATGTTCGATAAGACCGGCACGCTAACCCTCGGTCAGCCACAGCTCATGGAGCGCGGCGCTCTTGACCAAAATGCACTTGAGCTGGCCGCAGAACTGGCACTCTATTCCCGCCACCCGCTGTCGCGTGCATTGACCGCCTTCACCAATCCGGCAAAGAACATCCGCTTTGACCTGATTGAAGAAGTGAGCGGTGCCGGTATCGAAGCCCGTATGGGGCAGGATATTTATCGCCTTGGCCGTCGTGACTGGGCAGTTGCAGATAATTCGCAAAACACTGCCAGCACCGGCACAGAAACCGTTCTGACCCGCAATGGCAACCTGCTCGAGGCCTTCCGTTTTGAAGACAGCCCGCGTGATGATGCTGCCCGCTCTGTGCAGGCGCTGAAAGATGAAAAACTCAGCGTTGAAATTCTCTCCGGAGACAAAGAGCTGGCCGTCAAGACGCTGGCCCGTCAGCTGGGTATTGAGAAATATCGCGCGGAGATTCTGCCTGCTCATAAATCGGAACTGGTGACCGAACGCACCAATGAAGGCCACAAAGTGCTTATGGTTGGTGACGGGCTGAATGATGCACCGGCGCTGATGTCGGCTTATGTTTCCATGGCTCCGGCAACAGCCGCGGATATCGGTCGTAATGCTGCGGATTTCGTCTTCCTGCATGACAGTCTGACAGCTGTACCGCTGGCAGTGACCATCTCCCGCGAGGCAGGAAAACTGATCCGTCAGAACTTTGCATTGTCACTGGTTTATAATATCATCGCCGTACCCATTGCGCTGTTCGGCTATGTTACACCGCTGATTGCAGCGCTTTCCATGTCGCTGTCTTCGATCCTCGTGGTCAGCAACGCCCTTCGCCTGAAGGCAGGCAAGAAGAAAGATCCAAAAGCGGTCTCTCCTCTCAGCCTGCTCAAGCGTCAAAAGGCCTGAGATTATGAATATCCTGATTTTCCTCATTCCCATCGCCCTGTTTCTGGGCGGTATGTGGCTCGCAGCATTTCTATGGTCACTGAAAAGCGGGCAATATGAGGATATGGATGGTGCCGCCAACCGGATTTTTCTGCCGGATGATGATGACAGACCGGCACAGGAAAAACCATAAATAAAAAGGCGATACCGCAAACGGTATCGCCTCATTTACAGCGGTTCCAGTTAAGGCTGAATCGTTGGAACCGCTGTAACTGTTTGTTTTTACGCATTATCCGACGCAAAACCGCTTCGCACTTTTGCTGGAAATGCTATATTTCATATGAATGTGTCCATTCAGGGCTGACAAGCTTTGAGACGCGCGGTGAATGCATCACCGGCATCCGACACCTCGCCGGAATTATCAATCGTCCAGAGCGGCAGATCACCGGCTTCCACCGGCTGCTGACGCTGCAAACGTGATGCAATCGATTCCGGCGTTTCGCGTCCGCGCGATGCAAGACGCTGTGCCAGCACTGCCGGACTTGCCGTAATATGGGCAATTGCCACACGGGGGAAACGCTCGGCCAGTTGCGGCAAGACTTTACGTGACAAATTGGCAATCACCACACCGCCATTTTCAAGCACACGCTCCACCGAAGCAGGCAGGCCATAATACAGACCATGTGCCTGCCAATGCATACAAAATTCTGACTGCTCAATCGCCTTCAGAAAATCGGCTTCTGACAATGTATCATGATCTTCCGTGTTGCCGTGAGCATCACGGGTTACCACGCGACGCACAAAGTGGTAATTGCCATCCTGCGGTAAATGCGTGCGTGCATAATCAATGATTGTGTCTTTGCCCGCACCGCTCGGCCCCACAACGGCAACAAAAATACCGGTCATTTCACTCATTCCGTCATTTACAAGCGCAGCTTACAGCACGCGCTGCCCTTCCCGCCACACTGAGCGTACCACCGGTATCGCATTTTGCATATGAACGCGAACCATATCAGCCCGTTTGCCCGATGCAAGTGTTCCGCGATCAGTAAAACCGACAGCTTTGGCCGGATTGCGGGTAACGAGATTGATCGCCTGCGGCAGCGTATAGCCATCAACCAGTTGCGGCAGTGTATAAACCGCCTGCACAAGACTGAAAGGAATATAGTCGGAAGACAGAATATCGAGATGACCGGCTGAAGCGAGATCACGTGCCGAGACATTACCGGAGTGGGATGAGCCGCGCACAATATTCGGTGCGCCCATCAAAACAGCCATACCGGCTTCTTTCGACGCCTTAGCGGCTTCCAGCGTTGTCGGGAATTCTGCCACATGAATGCCCTGTTCAATCGCTTCATCCACATGGGCAAGTGTCGCATCATCATGGCTGGCAAGCGAAATGCCCTTAGCCTGACAACGGGCAGCAATTTCTTTGCGGAAACGATCTGCATAAGCCACAGATTCCGCCACGCGACGGTCACAGAACACATCAAACTCGGCCTGTGTCATCTTCTGTTTGCCCATATAGTAGGTCTTATAGGCTTCAAGGCTGGCAAACTGGCGCTGTCCCGGTGCATGATCCATCAGCGAGGCAATTTTCACCTGAGGGTTATGCTCAAATAATTCAAACGCATCGAGGCAATTCGGGGAAGACACTTCGCAGCGCAAATGCAGATAGTGGTCTGCACGCAGACGGCCATTGTTCTGGCCATCAGCAATCGCACCGGCAAGCAGCACCATATCATTGGAATTAATATCTGTATCGCCATCAAGACCAACGCGCAGCGCGTCGAATACTGTGGTGATGCCGGAAGCAGCAATCTGTGCATCATGCGCCATCAATGCTGCATCGGCATTCCAGCGCACTTTCGGGCGTGGTGCATAATGGTGCTCAAGATGATCGGTATGCAACTCCACGACACCCGGCATCAAATAATCGCCGCCGAAATCTTCACCGCTTATGCCATTGCCAGCGCTGATATCAGCGATTTTTCCGTCACGGATCTGGATTGTACCGGTGATAACTTCATCCTCAAGGATGATACGGGCATTTTTAAAAACGATATCGGAAGGGCGCGTGTCGCGTGTCATCGGAATTATGCTTTCCTACAAGAAAAAACCATGCTGCATGATCGGATCACGCAGCATGGCTGTGGCCTACAGGAGTTTTGTGACAATCACACAACGCTGATTTGAAGTTTTTGTCTCATTTCTGTGAGACGCGGCGATCACCGGTTAAACGTGAACGCAGCGCATTAGAAATGGCATCGAATACAAACACCACGATCAGAATGAGGATCACCATATAGGCGACATTTGCCCAGTTGGAATTAGTGCGCATGGCTTCCCAAAGTTTCAGACCGATACCACCGGCACCCACCGCACCGATAATCGTTGCCGAACGGGTATTGGACTCCCAGAAATACAGCATCTGACTGAGGAATACCGGCATCACCTGCGGAATAACACCGTAGCGCTGCACATTGGCTGGCGATGCACCAACCGACTTCACACCTTCACGCTGTTTATCGTCGATATTTTCCAGCGTTTCCGAATAGAGTTTACCCAGCGTACCGGTATCGGTGAAGAAGATCGCCGAAATACCAGCCAGTGGTCCCGGTCCGAAAGCACGGGTGAAGAACAATGCCCAGATAAACATATCGACTGAGCGCAGGAAGTCGAACAGACGCTTGGTAATCTGATTGGCAAAGAAGTTCGGCGTAATATTACGCGCGGCGATGAAGGCCAGCGGCAGCGCGAGCATACCGGCGAACAGTGTACCGACAAAAGCCATGACAATCGTCTGCAACATCTTGATCCAGACATCGCCGTGCTGCCATTCCGCATTGTTCCAGATATTGTCAAAAGCCAGCGACAGATTGGACATTTCCGGTTTGATACGTTCACCGGAGACGATCAGCGATGTGACTTCACTGGCTGACTTACCCCAGAATGGCGAATTGGTATCGAACACAAAGTTCGGCCAGCCGAAGAAACGGCGGTTAACGGTGATACGCTCCGGCATGATACGGGCTTCACCGGAGAAGCCGAAATCCACCTGTACTTCATCATTTTTCAGCACTGCCCATGATGGCAGCGGCTTATCATCAACAGGTCGGGCAGCATCAGCATCAATACGCACATTCAGCACTTCGCCACCATGCTCCACGACAACCATATTGCCACTAAGATGCAGCGCTTCAGAACTACCGAAAATCACACTGGTACGGCCATTGGCCTGCTGCACCCATTCCGGATCAGGATTCTTGCCCAGCACCGAAAAGCGCGGATAGGTTACTTTTGCCTCATCACCATTCAAACCAGTGTTTAGGCGAATAGTCGGGCGTACCTCATAGGAGTACCACTGGCGGGCGGTAATACCGGCACGATCCCACTGGCCTTCCGAAAGTACTGTACCAATGGCAAAGAACCACCAGCTATAGGCCATATAGAGCACAATACCTAAGCCGATCAGCGGCAATGTATAGCGCTTGGAAAACGGGCGGCGAAAGACCTGCGGATAGCGGTTTTCGTAATCAGCAATCTGAGCGGCGTTTAAAGTCAAAGCTGTCATTTTTTACGCTCCGAACTGAAAGGCCTGAGCGCCGACAAGACGGCCGCGCAGCCATGCAGAGGTCTGATCCACCGCAATGATTGTAACGAGCAGCAGAAACACAATCGCCAGTGTTTTTGCCTGATGGCCATGACCGATCGACAGGCGTAATGCCTCACCGATACCGCCGCCGCCAACCGCACCGATAATGGTGGATGCGCGGACATTGATCTCGAAACGCAGGAAAGCATAGGACATGAAGTTCGGCATGACTTGCGGCACAATGCCGAAGCCGACACGCTCAAACCAGTTTGCGCCGACGGCACGCAGGCCTTCCTCGGCCTTCATATCGGCATTCTCAACCACTTCGAAAAACAGCTTACCCAGCGCGCCGATCGTATGAATACCAACCGCAAAAATCGCAGGAATTGGCCCCAGCGAGAGAATAGCTGCAAAGAAACCGGCAATCACAATTTCAGGAAAAGCACGCAGAATTTCCATGTAGCGGCGCACGAAAAAACGTAGCGCACGGCTGGTTGTCAGGTTTTTAGCCGCAAGGAAACACAGGATGAAACCAAAGAAAAAGCCGATCAACGTTGCCATCATGGCAATATTGAGCGTCTCCAGCATCTTGTAGAAATATTCAGGAATATAAAAACCGCTGCCGAACAGATAGACGCGGCCTGCCTCATAATCATATTTCTGACTACCGTCGAAATAGGGTGACGGCAGATCAAACAGAGCCCGCCAGACTTCCCAGCCGTCACGCGGCACCATATCACCGACGAAATCGAAGAAATGCGGCAGACGCTCCCAGAATTTACCGGCATTGCTTTCATTGGCGAACCACAAAGATGCGGAAAGCGCCAGAAACAAACCACCGATAATCAGCAGCGTATAGGTACGACGTCGGGAGGACAGCTCCCGCCAGTGCTGCTCGACCAAAGCGGCTTCACCGGACAGGGATGGCTTAGAAACAGAATGGGTCATCAGGCCCGCCTAAAAAAGAATAAAAAAATGCGGCCAGCATCATTCTTTGACACTGGCCGCAACTTAATCTTACTGACCGATCTGCGACTTACGTGCGTCGATAACCGGCTGATAGAAGTCTTTGTTCACTTCGATATAGGACTTGAAATCACCGCCCATTGTGGAGGCAAAGCACTCAGGATCGGTCTTTGGCAGATCCAGCATATAGGCTTTGAACTTGGCCTTCAGATCAGCATCAATGGCTGTGCGGATAACGATCGGGCCGTTCGGGATCAGCGGGGATTTCCAGACTTCTGTGAAGTCTTTCATGTCGATCAGGCCTTTGTCGACCATCTTGCGCAGGTTACCGGATGTGTAACCTTCATCGAAGCTGCCAACGCCGGAGCCGAAGGTCGTACCGGCATCAAACTTGCCGTCTTTAACAGCCAGAACCAGATTTTCATGACCGCCGCCGAAACCTGTTTCGCTGAAGTAATCTTTAACCGTCCCGCCATCGAGGTCTTTTGGCAACGAGGTTACCGGAATGAGATAGCCGGAAGTTGAATCCGGATCAGCAAAACCAAGCTTCTTGCCTTTCATATCAGCAATAGTCTTGATACCGCTGTCTTTGCGGGCAACCATGATCGAATAATAACCGGTCGAACCGTCAGTCTGTTCAGTGGTCAGGATCGGCTCAACAGCATCTTCTTTGGTCAGATAGATTTTGGCATAGCCGGAAGCGCCAAGTTCTGCATAATCCAGTGTACCGCCGAGCAGCCCCTGAATAACGCCGTCATAATCGGCAGCAGGAAACAGTTTAACTTCCTTAACGCCGATTGCCTTTGGCAGCTGGTCAATAATGCACTGGTAATTGCGCAGACGGTCGGCTTCGTTTTCGCCGCCGATAATACCAACGCGGAACACTTCAGGCTTATCTGCCTGCGCTGCGGTTGCGGTTGCCACTGCGGACAGCGCAACGGCGCCGAGCAAAAGCTTCTTGAAGGTCATGAACCATTCTCCTGTTAAACGATTATCGTTTGGTTTTGGATAAGTGTTATTGTGCGTCTGCAACGAGCTTTGCGACCTGTCGTGCCACTTGCGGGCTGACCGGAGGTTGCGGCTGCTCCAATGCTGTGGATGTCACAGCTTCTGAGAAGCTTTCATCGTCAGCTTCGGCACCATAAATACGGCGCGCTGCGGCCTGTGTCAGATCAGCAGGCGTACCGTCGAACACAACGCGTCCGCCCTGCATACCGATGATCCGGTCGCAATAGGTGCGTGCTGTATCCAGCGTATGAAGATTGGTGATAACGGTCAGACCTTCGCGCTGATTGATATCGCGTAGTGCGCTCATCACGACCTGCGCATTGCGCGGGTCCAGCGAGGCAATCGGCTCATCAGCAAGAATAACCTTAGGGCTTTGCATCAATGCACGGGCAATTGCCACGCGCTGCTGCTGACCACCGGAAAGTGTACCCGCCGGTTGCAAGGCGGTTTTGACAATGTCCAGACGTTCAATATTGGCGATAGCCTGCGCACGCTCCTCGCGGGAGAAAATGCCCATCAGGCTCTTCACAGTAGAACGTTGATTAAGACGGCCAAGCAGCACATTGGTCAGCACATCAAGACGTGGCACCAGATTGAACTGCTGGAAGATCATTGCACAATCACTGCGCCAGCGGCGCAATTCAGAGCCACGCAGGCGCGACACGTCCTGATCCTTGAAAACAATCGAACCGTCAGATGTATCAATCAGACGATTGATCATACGCAGAAGCGTGGATTTTCCCGCGCCCGATGCCCCAATGATACCCACCATCTGGCCCTGCGGGATTTCCAGATTTACATCTGCAACCGCAATATTACCGCCAAAACGACGGGTTACATTTTGAAGTTTAAGCATCAGCGCCCTCTATCAATTTCCATGCGAAATTAGGCGCGTGATATGAAACGAAAATGTAACTTATATTACATCTGTATGAAAATTCTGAATCAGATTTTTGACAAAAAAGCCGCCGGAAATTCCGGCGGCTCTGTTCTGCTATTGGATTCAGCACCTTGGCTATCAGCCGCCATGCTTTTCAAGAAAAGCTTCAATCTCAAGTTTGCGGAAATCATCCAGTGCATCCCGCAGGCGCTGATGATCCCAGTCCCACCATGCCAGAGCTTCCAGACGCTCAACAATCGCATCTGAAAAACGCTGACGAATGAGTTTGGCAGGCACGCCGCCAACAATCGTATAAGGCGCGACATCTTTGGAAACGACCGCACCGGAACCGATAACCGCGCCATTGCCGATTTTAACACCAGGCAGAACGGTTACACCATGTCCCAGCCATGTATCATGACCAATGGTCACTTCATGGGCGCGGCGCCATTCAAAGAAATCCGCTTCCTGTTCGGCATCTGGCCAGTAATCATTGGCGCGATAGGTGAAGTGATGCAGCGTTGCGCGCCACATCGGATGATTGGTGGCATTAATACGCACAGAGGCTGCAATATTCGCAAATTTACCGATCTTGGCGCACCAGACCATACCGTCGCGCTCAATATACGAATAGTCACCCATTTCCGTTTCAGAAATACGACAACGGGTACCAATTTCCGTATAGCGGCCGAATGTGCTGTCGGAAATTTCCGTATCGAGATGGATAAACGGCTGTTCTGACAATCTGGTCATGCGTCGGCTCCCTGACGCACATAACCCGGAGCAAACTCGGTCACGTCAATGATACGGTCAGCTACGGCTTCACGCACATCTTCATCGTGGAAAATGCCAAGCATCGCCACACCTTCTGTTTTTTTACGGCGGATCAATTCCATAACAACTTCACGGTTTTTGGCATCGAGCGAAGCGGTCGGTTCATCGAGCAACAGCACCGGATGATCTGTGATGAAACCACGGGCAATATTCACACGCTGCTGCTCACCACCGGAGAACGTGGCTGGCGGCAGATCCCACAGGCGCTGCGGCAGGTTGAGCATGGCCAGCAATTCACGGGCTTTATCCTGCGCTTGCTCACGGTCAACACCACGGGCAAATAACGGATCAGCCACCACATTCAGTGCGCTGACACGCGGCACAGTCCGCAGAAACTGGCTGACATAACCGATGGTATCGCGGCGTACAGCCATAACAGTGCGCGGATCAGCCGAGGCAATATCAATCTGTTTGCCGTGATGGCGCAGAATGATCTGGCCTTCGTCCACGGCATAATTGCCATAGACCATTTTCAGGATAGAGCTTTTACCGGCACCGGACGGGCCGCCAAGCACAGCACATTCACCGGTTTTCAGAGCAAAGAAAACATTATTCACCACCGGCAATTTGACGCCGCCCTGCAAATGCATGGTGAAGCTCTTTGCCACTTCCGAGACAATAAGGGGCATAGTCATGATTAAACCTGCAAAATCGAGGAAACGAGCAGTTGCGTATAAGGAGCCTGCGGATCATCCAGCACGCGGTCGGTCAGACCGGCTTCGATGATATGGCCGTCTTTCATCACCATCATGCGGTGCGATAGCAGACGCGCCACCGCCAGATCATGGGTCACAACAATTGCAGCCAGACCGAGATCGGCCACCAGACCGCGCAACAGATCGAGCAATCGCGCCTGCACCGATACGTCCAGACCACCGGTCGGCTCATCCATGAAAATCAGGCGCGGTGCAGTCACCAGATTGCGGGCGATCTGCAAACGCTGACGCATACCGCCGGAGAATGCACGCGGCTGGTCGTCGATACGGTCTGCGGAAATTTCCACACGCCCAAGCCAGTCGGTCGCAGTTTCACGGATTTTACCATAATGACGGTCACCGACTGCCATCAGACGCTCGCCGACATTGGCACCGGCGGAGACAGTCATACGCAAACCGTCAGACGGGTTCTGATGCACAAAGCCCCAGTCCGTACGCATCAGAAAGCGGCGCTCGGCTTCACTCATCCGATAGAGATCGCGGAACTGGCCGTCACGCATCCGGTATTCCACAGCGCCAACCGAAGGCTGTAAGCGTGTGGCAAGACAGTTGAGCAGTGTTGTCTTACCGGAACCGCTCTCGCCGACAATCGCCAGCACTTCACCCGGATACAGTTCAAAAGACACATTGCTGCAACCAAGGCGGTTGCCATAGAACTTCGACAATCCGTTTACACGCAGCAAAGGCGTATCATGATTTATATCGCTCATTGGGCTGCCTCCAGACCTGAGGACACTTGTCCGATATCTATGTTATTTGCAGAGAGATGGCCAACGTGACCATCGGCCTGTCGTGTTTCGCAATAATCGGTGTCGGAGCAGACAAACATGCTGCCGCCCTTGTCATCCAGCACCACTTCGTCGAGATAGACACCCTTGGCACCGCACATGGCGCAAGGCTGAGCAAATTTCTGCACCTCAAACGGATGATCTTCGAAATCGAGGCTCACCACTTTGGTGTAAGGCGGCAGAGCGTAAATACGCTTCTCACGTCCTGCACCAAACAGCTGCAAAGCCGGTGACATATGCATTTTCGGATTGTCGAATTTCGGTGTCGGTGAAGGGTCCATCACATAACGGTCTTCGACTTTCACCGGATAGGCATAGGTCGTGGCGATATGGCCGTGACGGGCAATATCCTCGTAGAGTTTGACATGCATCAGGCCGTATTCTTCCAGAGCATGCATCTTGCGCGTTTCGGTCTCGCGTGGTTCCAGAAAGCGCAGCGGCTCAGGGATTGGCACCTGATAGACGAGGATCTGGCCTTCTTTGAGCGGTGCTTCCGGAATGCGGTGACGGGTCTGGATGATGGTTGCATCTTCCGTGCGGGTTGTCACTTTAACCTGCGCTGTCTTTTCAAAAAATGCACGGATCGACACGGCATTGGTGGTATCATCCGCACCCTGATCGATCACTTTCAGCGTGTCATCAGCGCCCAAAACCGCAGCGGTCACCTGCACACCACCGGTACCCCAGCCATAAGGCATCGGCATTTCGCGGCTTGCAAAAGGCACCTGATAACCCGGCACCGCAATCGCTTTCAGCAATGCACGGCGGATCATCCGCTTGGTTTGCTCATCAAGATAAGCAAAATTATAATTCGCTATAACAGTCATGGTTCAACCCTTTGCACCCTGTGCATAATGCTGCAGCCGCTGTTCAAGAGTGCCGGTATGCAACTCAAACAAATGGTTATCGTCATCATAGAAATAGAGGGATCGCCCTTCACCCTCGATACGCGGACGCGGCGGGCGCATCTCCAATCCCAATGCCGTGATACGCGCGGCATAATCATCGAAATCATCTTCCGGGATTTTGAACGCGATATGATTATAGCTGCGAGCCGGCAGCGCCTCGCCTTGCATCACCGCAATCCAGAGATCACCGATCAGAAAAAACTTTTCCTCCGAGAGTGAAAACTGCTGATCGCCGCTGGCATAGACTTCACGGGCATCAAACACTTGGTTAAGGATTTGCGTCATCCGCGCCAGATCCTTGGTGATGAAGGTGATATGAGAAAGACCTTCAATCATTCTGCGGCCTCGGCAAGATTAGCTTCCGTGCTGCCATGCGCCTGCGCATATTCGGCACGCATACGGCGGATAAGATCAAGTTCAGCCTGAAAATCCACATAATGCGGCAGTTTAAGATGCTCGACAAAGCCGGTCGACTGCACGTTGTCAGAATGGGAAATCACGAATTCATCATCCTGTGCCGGCGCGGTAATGTCTTCTTCAAATTCTGCGGTGCGCAGCGCGCGGTCACAGAGCGACATCGACATCGCTTTGCGTTCACTCTGACCGAAAACCAGACCATAACCACGGGTGAATTGCGGCGGGCGGGTTGCAGAACCGGCAAACTGGTTGACCATCTGGCACTCAGTCACCTGTATGCTGCCCAGCGATACCAGACCGCCAAGTTCCGGCACATCCAGTTCAACTTCAACTTCGCCGATGCGGATTTCACCAACAAACGGATGGGTACGGCCATAACCGCGCTGTGTGGAATAGCCCAGCGCCAGCAGGAAGCCTTCATCGCCACGTGCCAAAGCCTGCAAACGCAGATCACGCTCCATCGGGAATGTCCAAGGCTCACGGGTCAGATCACCCGGCACATGACCTTCCGGCATCTCGCCATCCGGCTCGATCATGCCATTGGCACCGAGAATATCGGTCACACGCGGCATGTCTTCGCCAACGGTCTCATCATCGCGCTGCACGCCTTCTGCCACCGGATGATCGCCGGCCATTTCAGGATCAAGCAGACGATGGGTGTAATCGAAGGTCGGGCCAAGAAGCTGGCCGCCCGGCAGATCTTTAAAGGTTGCTGAAATGCGGCGCTCCGCCAGCATCTGCGCTGTATCCAGCGGCTCGGAATAGCCGAAACGCGGCAAGGTTGTGCGATAGGCACGTACCAGAAAAATCGCTTCGATCAGATCACCGCGCGACTGGCGGATTGCCAGCGCTGCCAGCTCACGGTCATAAAGCGCACCCTCGGCCATAGCGCGGTCAACGGCCAGCCCCAACTGCTCCACGATCTGCTCCAGCTGTAAAGCCGGTACTGAACGGTCACCACGGCGGCGGTCACCCAGCAACTGATGTGCATTCTGAATAGCGGCTTCACCGCCTTTAACTGCAACATACATGGTTCAATTTCCGTTTTTGATAAGTTTGGTACTGCGCGGCAGTGCGGCAACGGTTTTTGGCGCTGCAAAAACCAGATCCACACCACGCGGGAACAAGGCTGTATTGGCCGCCCATTGTTCATTGAACCGTACCGGCAAAGCACTTGGTGCAAAGTCACGGACATGTTCAATACCAGGCCCCTGAAGCTGCAGCGCCTGTGTGCCTGTAAAGCCGTCCAGCGCCATGATAATGGTGGCTGAACGATCAGGATATTCCGATGTGCCTTTGGCAAACACATCCAGCGGCGGCATTTGAGCAATATCGCTGACCAACGCGAAATGCGCCTCACCAATTTCAGACACCAGCTCCAGACCGGTCTGAAATGCGAGCCACTCACGCACCGCGCTGCTTGCAGCCAAACGACTGTCGAGCCAGACTTTGGTGTCATGGTCGAACAATGCCTGCGCAATGGCACCAAGCTCCGGTGTCAGCGGCAATGGCGGCTGCGTCTCCGCCGTCAATGGCTGGATAGTGCCCGGATTAGCCAGCGCATCCATCAATGCACGAAAACAGGTCTGCGCATCATAAACGGCGTCAGCAAAACCGCCCTCAAAAGCCTGATTATCAAAAGCCATTAGTCGTCTCCCCGAACCATGGTGAAGAAGTCCACTTTCGTTGCTGCCGCTTCACGGCGACGCTGCGTGGCACGCGCATCAAGACGCTGTGCAATTTTCTGCAACAGATCACGCTCAACAGCCTCACGGCTCTGCGGCTCCTGCCACAAAGCATCGGCAATAGCTGCCAGACGCGCTTTTTCATGATCGCGACCAAGCGCATAGGAATGACCAACAGCCCCCTCCGAAGAAGCACCTGATGCCACGCGCACAGTCGCACGGGTCACAGTTGTTTCACCCAGATTAAACGGCGCACCGCCGCCACCGATGCGGCCACGCACCATCACCAGTCCGGTTTCAGGGCCGCGCAGTACATCGACCTGCGGCTGCTCTGATTGATTGCTCCAGAAGGAAGCCAGCTCCTGCAACTCCGCCTTTGCCAGCAAAGCAGAAACTTTGCGTCGCTCGCCCTGCAAGTTATCGGGTAGATTTTCGGTTTCATTCTTCATTTGACACACCGCTCTAAATTGTCTATTTATCTATACAACTAGACATTAATTATTGTCCTAAACGCTCTTGGTGACAAGCGCATGACAAACAGCGGGGCTGCAACAAAATAAATGGCAGAAACAACAAAAATCGCCCGAAACAGCGGTGTGGCTGTCTGGCGGCAGATTGCAGATGAGATTCGCAGGGAAATTAAACACGGCGATTTCAAGCGCGGCGAAAAATTGCCGCCGGAAATGACACTGGCTGCCCGCTTTGGCGTCAACCGCCATACGGTGCGCAGCGCTATTGCGGCTTTGACACAGGAAGGCGTGTTACGGGCGGAGCAAGGACGCGGGACTTTTATCGCCAATGCCAAGCGGCTGACCTACCCCATCAGCAAACGTACGCGTATGTCGACCAGTCTCGCCGAACAGATTACACAGCAGGAACGGGTTATTCTTGCCCACAGGATTGAAAAACCATCCGCTGAGATTGCCCATGCCCTGCAACTCAATGATGAGAATGCACAGGTGCATCATTTCGAGACATTATCTATTGCCGATGGCCAGCCGGTTTCCATGTCTGACAGCTGGTTTGATCAACAGCGCTTTCCGCAATTTGATGAATTTTACAAGGCCAGCGGTTCGGTTACACAGGCGCTAAAGCAATCGGGTATTGCCGATTATTTCCGTAAATCCACATTGATTTCCGCCCAGCATGCCAACGGACAGGATCTGCTCCACCTGAAACTGACCCCCGGTGCGATTGTCCTCACCGCACAGGCGCTCAATGTCGACACCAATGGCATTCCGGTGGAATATTCAGCGACACGCTTTCCTGCTGACCGCATGGAATTCTCCATTGAGAGCATGTCGCTGAATGATGATTAGGCTTTAGGAGCAGCAACCTTTGCCTTGTAAATGAGGGCGAAGAATATCAGTGCTGCTGCCATACTCAGCCCCAGCGCATAGGTCGGGAAAACCAGTACTGATCCACTGTGGAGCAGTGCCATGCCCTCTGTAAGCGCTGTGATCACCGCATAGTAGAACAGGCCAAGCAAAGCACCTGCCGTGCCCAACGCATCATGATAATGTTGCAATGCGCCATGCAGACAGGCGGTTGTCAGAAGGGTAAATCCGGCAAACAACAGCACGGAAAAACCGGTAAACAACACAAGATAAAGCTGTCCCGTTGTCAGCAGGCTCACGACCAACAAACCGGCAGCGGCACAAGCCAGCAGCAGAATACCAACAATCATCACCGTCTGACCTGTATAACCCGCCGTATTCAAACGGCGCATTGCCATACCACCCCAGATACTGCCGGATACCACCAGCATACAAAGCGTACCATAGGTCACAGCCGACAAGCCCTGCATATTGATCAGCAGAAACGGTGCTTCCGCATAGAAGCTGAAAATAATCCCGTTACCGATACCGATCAGCAGCCCGGTGCCGATCACCTGCGGATCACGCAGCATCCGTGCCAAAATCTGCATCAAGGATGCTTTATGGTTCTGCTTCACCAGCGTTTCCGGAAAAGCCGCACAGACCAGCACGAGTGAGACAGCACCGAGCACCAGCAGCACCATGAAAGCGGTACGCCAGTCACCGAGCGTGACACTCAGACCGCCGATAAACGGCCCTGCTGCCGCAGAAACAGGAATGAGCATACCGATTGTTGTAAATACAACCACGCGACGCTCACCGCTGAATGCCTCACGGCAGACAGACTGAATTACCACCGAACAGCTGGCCGCACCAAAAGCCTGAATGAAACGTCCGCTATTAAGCACCAACAACGAGGATGCGGAAAGACAGATCAGACAGCCCAGCAGATACAGCGCCAGTGTGATGATCATGGTTTTACGCCGCCCGATATGATCGGACACCTGCCCCCAGCATAAAACGCCAAGCGCAAAACCGGCAAAAAAGATGCTCAGTGTTGTTTGGGCCGCCGATGCGGAAATATTCAGCCCCCGCGCCATATCAGTCAGAGAGGGCGTGTAAATTGTTTCGCCGATTTGCGGCAGTGTAACCAGCAGCGCCAGAAGCAGCAAAGCCGGTGTTTTACGGAATGTCTCCGTTTGCGCAGCCAATGTGGTCATGGCGCATTCCTTTCTTTATTCAGAATTTGCGCCAGTCCTTAAAACAATCTAATAAGTAACATAAGTCTTGTTAAAATTACGATTTCATAACTAAAAGTTACGAATAGATGTCACCGAATTTTCGCGTTTCACCCCAGCAGATGCAAGTTTTTCTGGATATTGCCGAGGCTGGCAGCATTGCTGCTGCTGCCAAAAAGCTTGGGCTCACCGCTCCTGCCGTCAGCAAACAACTGACAATGCTGGAGAACCAGTTAGAACTGGGGCTGATTGAACGCACCACACGACGTATGCAGCTGACACCGGCAGGCCGGATTTTCAAAGATTATGCGGCCGAGACATTACGCCTCCTGAGCGAACGGGAAAGCCGTTATCTTTCGGAAATGCGTGGCGAGCCATCCGGTACTTTACGTGTTGTTGCGGCGCGTCCGCTGGCCACACAATTCCTGCTGCCGCATTTACACGAATTTAACAGCCGCTTTCCGCATATCACCCTTGATCTGGAACTGGCTGAGCGCTTTCCGGATATTGAACAGGAAAATATTGATCTGATTTTCGGTATGACCATGCAAGGCACTGCCGGACTGATCCAGCGCTCTATTGGCCAAACGGCCTATTGGCTCTGTGCCGCACCGTCTTACTTGGAGCGCCATGGTCATCCTCAAGAACCGGATGATCTGAGCGAACATTATCTGATTGCCCATACGATGCGCCGCCATCCGAACAGGCTGATATTCAGGGACCATCAGGAAGTGGCAATGCGCACAGTTCTGCGCCTCAATGATACATCAGCCATGCGGCAGGCTGCCTGCCAAGGTACGGGCATTGTTTCCCTGCATCATTATATGGTTGAGGATATGATCCGCTCCGGCGAGCTGATCCGTCTGCTGCCGGATGATGAATTACCAGCGGTGCCGGTGCATCTGTTCTACCGGAAAAGCGGACGCATTCTGCCAGCTCTGCGACACTTCATTGATTTCGCCGTTAAGATTTGCAGAATTCAGTTATAAGTTTTGGTACAGCATCAACCAGTTGTCGCGTTGGCTCGGTCTGCGGGTTTTGCAGTACCTCATCCGGCACACCCTGCTCAACAATCTCGCCCTCATGCAACACTAGCATCCGGTCACAGAAAGCCCGTACCAGTGCCAGATCATGCGATATAAACAGATAGGCGATGCCATTTTCGCGCTGTAAATCGGCCAGCAGATTAAGGATCTTTGCGCGCACTGATACATCCAGTGCCGATACCGGTTCATCCAGTACAATCAGATCAGGCTTGCACAGAAGTGCACGAGCAATCGCCACACGCTGGCGCTGACCACCGGAGAGTTCACGCGGGTAGCGGTCAGCCATATCCGCTGTCAGACCAACCCGTTGCAAGACTTCAGCAATTTGCTGGTTCTTGATCTGTTTACACCCATGCAAAACCAAAGCTACCCGCAAAATCTGGCTGATCGTATAGCGCGGGTTGAAAGCCGCCAAAGGATCCTGAAACACCATCTGGAATTGAGCCCGTTTGTCCCGCAGCGCACTACCCTGAAGGGCTGTAATATCAGTGCCGTTGAGAATGATCTTACCGCTATCCGGCTCGTTCAACCGCATAATCAATCGCGCCAAAGTGCTTTTACCAGAGCCGGAACGCCCGACCAGCGCTAGTGTCTCACCCGCATGAAGTGTCAGGTTGATATTTTTCAAGCCTTTTGAAGGGTCTTTACCAAAGGCCTTATTGAGACCGGCAATCTGCAAAACCTCTTTCATAGCACACCGTCGATCTCAGGCAGACGTGACTGTTTCTGCCAGTCCAGCCCGATATGGGTTGCCAATAAAGCTTTGGTATAATCATGCTGCGGCGCGGTGATCACCTGTTCAGCCGTGCCGATTTCCACCAGCTCCCCGCGATAAAGCACGGCAATTCTATCGGCCAGTTGTGAAGCTAACGCGATATCATGGGTCACAAACAGCATTGTCAGCCCTTGCGCGCGCACCAGACCATCCAGCAATTGCGCCACATGATTTTGTACCACCGTATCCAGTGCACTGGTCGGCTCGTCCGCGATCAGTAATTGCGGCTGTGCCGCCAAAGCTGCGGCAATGGCAATACGCTGTTTCTGCCCGCCGGAGAATTCATGCGGGTAGCTGCGTAAGCGCTGCTGACTGTCCGCAATCTGTACCTGCTGCATCAGTTCTGCCGCTCTTTGGCGTGCTTCAGTCCACGAGATTTTAAGATGCGTGACGATCACTTCCGCAATCTGATCCCCCACCCGCATCATCGGATCGAGTGACCCATCGGGATCCTGAAACACCACACCAATATCGCGCCCCGCACGCGGCTCATGCGCTAAAGCCGGAAAGCGGATTGTACCGGCAGTTCTAGCACTGGCGGCTAAGAGACCTGCAATTGCCATAGCCAATGTTGTTTTACCGGAACCGCTTTCACCGATCAGTGCCAGTCTTTCACCTTGCTTTAGTTCAAAACTAACCGGCTGCAACGCCTGTTGCGCACCATAACGAACCGTCAAATCCTGTACGGCAAGAAAGACCTCAGACATTGCCGCGCGCCCTCACTGATGATGGGCGGCGGGTCAGCGCCTGTCCGGTGAGATGCACGGCAAGAACAGTCACCACCAATGCCAGCCCCGGAATGATTGAGAGATATGGCGCTGAACGCAGCACGCTGCGTCCTTCGGCAATCATCGTGCCCCATGTCACGCTGTTCGGATCGCCAAAGCCTAAGAAGGCTAGTGAGGCTTCAATCAGAATGGCCGCCGCGACCGAAACGGCTGCCAGCGATGCAGCAGGCCCAAAAGCATTGGGCAGAATTTCCCGAAAAGCAATGGAGAACGGCCCCTGCCCCAGCGTGCGGGCAGCGGCAACGAAATCGCGCTCACGCAGAGACAGCACCTCCGCCCGTGTCACCCGTGCAGCCTGTGTCCAGCTGCCAATACTGATTGCAATAATCAGCGTCGGAATGCTTGGCCCCAGCACATTGATCATCGCCAGTGCCAGCAAAAATCCCGGCACAGTCTGAAACGCCTCAGTGATCCGCATCAGAACATTGTCGGCAAAACCACCGAGAAATCCAGCCAATGTGCCGATCAGACTACCGGCAATCAGCGCAGCGGCGGCGGAACTCAATGCCACCAGCAAAGTCGTGCGTGCGCCATGAAACAGCCCTGCCAGCACATCGCGCCCCAGCCGGTCCGTCCCGAGCCAATGAGCATAATTTGTGAATGGCCGGATTAGCGGTTCTCCGGCGATTGCCAGCGGATCACCGGCAAACAATAATGGTGCAGACAGCGCCATTAGTCCTAAAAGTATCAGAAGACCAATACCGGCCTTGCCCTGTCTGTCCAAAGTCTGGAAAAATTTCATTGCGGCTTACTCCGCACCCGCGGATCAAGCCGCGCATAGGCCAGATCAATCAGCAGATTGGCAATGATCACCGTGAAAGCACCAAACAGAATGACACCAAGCAACAAGGCCGTATCGCGTTTGGCAACGGCTTCTGCGGCCAGACGCCCGAAACCCGGAATGGCAAAGACACTCTCAATCACCACACTGCCGCCGAGCATCACACCGGCCTGCAGGCCCAACATTGTCACTACCGGCAACACAGCATTACGGGCAATGTGTCGCCAGATGATACGGCGCGAAGAAATACCGCGTGCTTTCAGCGCCTGCACAAACATTTCCTGATGCAGATCGGCCATGCGATCCCGCATCAGCCTCAGATAGAGCGTAAGATAAACACTGGAAAGTGCCGCCACCGGCAGGATCAGATGTCGGCTGATATCCCCCGCTCTCGCCAGTCCCGTTTTGCCAGACGCAATAGTTTCCAGTCCCCCGATGGGCAGCCAGCGCAATGTTACGCCGAAGATCACAATCAGCACCAAACCCAGCCAGAAACCAGGCACGGCATAAAGTGCCAGTGAGGTCAGCGACAACAAGCGGTCACGCTTGGAATGCGGTTTGGCACCGGCCACGATGCCGAGCAGAGAACCGGCAAAAAATGCCAGAAATGTCGATACGCCCATCAGCAGTAATGTTGCCGGAAGCCGCTCCAGAATAACATCCAGCACCGGACGCTGAAAAGCCGAGGACCAGCCGAAATCACCGGAAAACAGCGCCGTGACATAGGCAAAGAACCGCTGCAACGGCCCCTGATCTAATCCCCATGACTGGCGTAAAGCTTCAAGCTGCTGCGCATCTGCCCCGCCCATCTGCGCCACATAAGCATCCACGGCATCGCCGGGAGCAGCCTCCAGAATAAGGAAGCTGCCCACCAGAACAATACCCAGAACCGGAAGGATACTGGCAAGACGACGGAGGAGAAACGGCACTGATATTTACTCTTGCAAACCGGTATTCGCCCAGCCGGACACCGCCCAGCGCGGATTATCCGAGACATTCTGCACGCGTTCGCTGGCAACCGTAATGAACGAGAAATCCGCGACATTGATCAGCGGCAAATCTTCTGCCACCAGACGCTGCAAATCCTGATAGATACCTGCACGTAGCCCATCGTCCAAAGTCACCGCACCCTTGGCAATCAGTGCATCAACCGCTTCATTCTTATAGCCATACTGGTTGGTGAACGGCGCACCAGCCGGTAATCCGCTCTGGAACAGCACTGTTGTCGAGATCGCCGGATCAGAACGGTAAACCGGCGTGGCTACCGCGATATCAAAATCATGATCGGTGTAGACCGCTTTGAGATGTGCCGGTGAATCATTGGCAACAATCACCGCATCAATACCGATTTTCACCAGCGCCTGCCGCAGGTAATCGCCGAATTGCTTAGTTTCATTGAAGAATGGTGCAGGCAGCAGCTTCAGTTTAAAGCGGAAACCGTCAGCGCCCTTTTTATAGCCGGCCTCATCCAGCAGGCTTTCGGCTTTGGCAATATCAAATGCATATTGCTGCGTATCCGGTGCATAAAATACTGTGTCAAAAGCCGGTACCGGGCCTGTCGCCGGTTTGGCGTAGCCGAGGAAAATCGTCTTAACCACAAAGTCCTTATCAATCGCATGGGCGATAGCCTGGCGCACTTTAAGGTCAGCAAGTTCTTTGCGACGATGATTAAGTTCGACACTCAACTGATAGGTCAGCGCCTCATAGCCGTCGGCATAGACTTTCAACCCCGGCACTTTGGAAATCCGCTCCAGATCAGCCAGTGGCACAGCAGAGAAAGCAGCCAGCTGGATCTGATCGGCTTCCAGCGCATTACCCGCAGAAGCGCGATCCGGCAGCACCTGATAGATGATCTCATCCAGTGCAGGTGCTTCTTTGTCCCAGTAATTCTCATTGCGTTTCAGCAGGTAATATTCACCCGGTTTATGATCACCATAGACAAACGGCCCCGTGCCCACAAGTTTTTCATTGGCCGAATTCTTGGCAATATCCGTGCCTTCATAAAGATGTTTCGGCAGTATTGAAGTCACTACGGGCAAGGCGTTGCGGATCAGCTGAAACGGTGTCGGCTCGGAGAAACGGAAGACAGCTGTATGCTCATCCGGCGTATCAACGCTTTCCAGATTTTTGAAAACCGAGCGGCCGAGATTTTGCAGTTTCTTCCAGACTTCCAGCGCTGAGAATGCCACATCAGCAGACGTGAACGGTTTGCCGTCATGCCATGTCACGCCTTCACGCAGTTTAAACGTGGCAGACAGACCATCTGCCGAACCTTCCCAACTGGTGGCCAGCAGCGGCTTCAAACCATCCGGCTGATCAACATTCATATAAGACTGCTCGGCTAGCTGCTCAATCACTTTGCTGGCAACAAAGAACACACCATTGGAGGCGACAATTGCCGGATTAAGATTAGCCGGTTCGCTATCTGCCGCAACCACCAGACGACCGCCGCGATTGGGTACAACCGCTTCACGGCGCGGCGATGTTGAACTTTGCGCCAAAGCAAAACGCGGCAGAACAGACAATGCTGCAAGACCGGCAGTTCCTGCCAGCAGAGCGCGTCGGTTAAGCGTCAATCTTGTCATAATACCCTGTCCCTCTGTAACCGCTTAAATCTTAAGCTTTTTCAATGCAGCAGCCAAAGCCTCAATAGTCTTTGCCGCAAACTCCGGTTGCGCAGATGCCCCCATATGACCGATGCGCAACACCTTGCCAGCTGTATCCTTGCGACCCAGCGATACCAGCACATCATGGTCGCGCAGCATCAGATCGCGCAAAGCCACATCGCTGATCCCATCCGGTACTTTAAACACTGTCGCAGTCGGTGATACATAAGCTTCCTGACGCGGCCATAAATCCAGCCCCAATGCTTTGACACCTTCACGGGCGATTTGAGCAGTCTTGGCATGGCGCGCCCAGACATTTGCAGCCCCTTCTGCCAGATAAAGATCAAGCGCAGCATTGAGAGCATAAATTTCCGCAACCGACGGCGTTACCGGAAAAGCATTGCCAGCCCGCCATGCCTCTTTCCAATCCAGAAGGCTCAGGAATGATGCCCGTGGTGCATCCGGATTAGAGGCCATTTTCTGCCATGCACGATCACTTAACGCCGCCAGCGTCAGTCCCGGTGTGCTGCCCAGACATTTGGACGGAGATGTAATGAAAATATCCGCATGCACAGTTTCAGGATGCACATCCATGCCACCAAAAGATGACACCGCATCAACAATCAGATAAGCACCATGACGCGCTGCGATCGCACCGATCTCCGCCAGAGGATTGAGCGTGCCCGAAGGCGTATCATGATGGCAAACTGCAATAATACTGATATCAGGGCGCTGTTTAAGTGCGGTCTCGACAGGCTGCGGATCAATAACATCATCATAATCCACTGCCAGTTCAATAACTTCACGGCCATAGCGCGCTGCCCAAGGCCCGAAGCCCTTGCCATACACACCCGATACCAGATTAAGCACCACATCCTGACGGGTAATCAGACCCGCAGCTGCCGCCTCAATGCCGAGAATAGCCTCACCCTGCATAATCACCGGCTGGTTACCGGTGCGCATGACCTGCGCCAGCTTCTCAATCACGCTTTGATAAAATGACTGAAATGCATCCGTATAGTCATAGGAAACCGGCTGCCCCAATGCACGGAGCACCTCCGGATAGGCAGGGACCGGACCGGTTGTGAGCATATAGGCAGGCACGTGAAGCATGGTGGCATTGACCTGTTGAAAAACAGCATCATAGGAGCGGTTTTGTGCTTCTCCAAGAGGGATAATTTTCCACGATCCGGATTTATTGAAATCTGATTTTCTTTTCCCGCGATTTGCGGAATTACTCTGCTGCATAAGTTTTATGCGCATTGATATTCATCTCAGGCTGCATGCCTGATTTTAACCCAAATTTGTACGGGCAATTAACTTGATTATAAAAATCATATTTTATATAAGCGGCTTTGATCAGCATTCTTCATTTTCAGAGCGGCATGGATTTTTCGGACCCCGATGCGCCGCATAACGACGGCCAAAGCAAAATTGTAAAGCACGAAGATGCGGCACCGGACAGTGCAGGTCATTATCGTGAATTGCATAATTTTGCCCGCTCCAGAACCGGAGATACGGCACTGGCTGAAGATCTGGTGCAGGAAACCTATTTACGTGCTGTCAACAGCGACAGTTCCGAGCTGCGCAATATGCGCGCTTTCCTGTTTCGTATCCTCAACAATCTGGTAACCGATCATTTTCGCAAGTTACGGCGTACCCGTGAGCGTTTCAGTACAGCAGAAGCGCCGGACATTGCAGCGGATACCCAAAATGCCGAAGACCAGCTGATCGCGCGGCAGCGCCTGAAAATCCTGCAGGAAGCCATTGATGAACTCCCGCCGCGCTGCCGCGAATGTTTTATTTTGCGGCGTTTTGACGAGCTGTCCCATGCAGAAATTGCCGCCCGCATGAAGATTACCAGAAGTGCCGTCGAGAAACATCTTGCTGCCGCAATGGCACATTGTACAAGGCGGATGCGGGAGCGCGGATAATTATTTTATAAATCAATGAGGAATTTGCCGTTCTCATTCGTCTACTCAACAGGAAGCTTATCAACATAACGAACACAGGGAATGAAACAGAACCTTTTATGAGAGACACAACAGAGCATCATATCCTTGAGCAAGCGGCTCTGTGGTTTGCCCGACAGGAAGACACTGCGCTTTCCGACGCGGATCAGCGTGCCTTTGACGACTGGCTTGCCGCCAGTGCAAGGCATCGTGTTGTCTATCATGAAGTATCCGGCATCTGGTATGAGACTGCATTGCTGCCAAAACCATCCGTGCAGAATAATGTCATCCCGCTCCCTGCCAAAACTACACTTCTGCCCCGTTCTGTTTTCACCCGATGGCAGTCCGTTGCCGCCGCTGGACTATTCGCAGCGCTCGCGCTTTCCGGTACCTATCTTTATGATGTGCCGACACGGATGCAGGCCGATATCTATACCGCCAAAGGACAAAGCGAGCGTGTTACCCTGCCCGATGGTTCCACCGCTGAGCTGAACACAGCAACCGCACTTGAAGTTCTCTACACGCAGCACGAGCGCAGAATACGCCTATTGAAAGGCGAGGCATTGTTCACCGTTGCCGCCGATAAAACCCGTCCGTTCCGTGTGGAAACCAATGAGGGGGAAGCTACAGCGCTCGGCACCATTTATGCTGTGCGTCAGGAACCACAAAGCACAGAAGTGACCGTGCTGGAGAGTAAGGTCGCGATCAAAGGCAGTGCTGATCAGGCACCGGCAATTGTGCTTCATGCTGATGAGACGGCACATTTCACCCGCAGTTCCGTCTCCTCAGTCAGCACGATTGACGCCGATAGCGCAACCGCATGGCGGCGCGGCAAGCTGATGGTCACAGACCAGCCGCTTGGTGAAGTTATCAATGAACTCAATCGCTATCATGCAGGGCTGATCCGCATCACCGATCCGGAAATCCGTGAACAGCGTGTGAGCGGCGTGTTTGATACGAAAAATACATCCGCAGCTATCAATGATCTGGAAAATGCCCTGAATATCCGCTCCACACGGCTCAGTAATTATCTGATATTGCTGCATCACTGAATGCAGTAAAATATTTTTACAAAAAGATGATTATTAATATCCGGTTTTAAGATACTCGCTCGTCTACCGTTATGAATGTGCCTGTTGCACAGATTTACAGCGGAATTTGACAGTATGACCACGCGGATGAATGCCGGTTTGCGCCCTTCACAATTTCTGACAGCTTTACTACTGAATTCGGCAGCCATTGCCGCTTTATCCGGTGGCGTTTTACTTTATGGCTCTGCTCCTGTTGCAGCCCAGCAAAGCGCCAGTTTCAGCTATGCCATTGCATCCGGCAATCTCACCACAGCGCTTAACCGCTTCGCCGACACCTCCCGCATCCGTCTTGTCTATGATGCGTCTGTTACACGCGGGCTCTCCACCAACGGCGTCAAAGGCACCATGTCTGCGGAAGCTGCTCTCAGCCAGTTGCTGTCAGGCAGCGGTATCAGCTATCATTTCACCTCGCCGACGTCTGTGACCCTCAATGCGCCTGCACCGGCAGCAACGGGCAATGCAGGCAGCGTGCCGGAAGGTGCAATCACCCTCAACACCATCACCATTGCCGGAAACAGTGCCATCGCTGCGGCGGATGCCACTTATTCTAGCCCCGGCTCATCCACCTATCTGTCTCAGGAAAAAATCGAGCTGTTTCGCGGTACATCCACTGGTGACTTTCTCAAAGGTCAGGCCGGTATTATGACCGGCGACAACCGCAACAGCGGTGCCATCGATATTAATATTCGCGGGATGCAGGGCTTTGGCCGTGTGCCGGTGGTGATTGATGGTGCACAGCAACAAAATACTGTTTATCGCGGTTATTCCGGCGTGGCATCGCGCAACTATGTTGATCCGGATATGATCGGCGGCGTGGAGATCGTCAAAGGCCCTTCTGCCGGTGTTTATGGTGTGGGTGCCACCGGCGGTGTCGCTGTCATGCGCACGCTCACAGCTGACGACATTATCAAGGACGGGCAGGATACGGGCTGGCGGGTTCGCGGCAGCCTGATGAGCAACACCTCATCCCCGCCACCGGAAGGCACTACGGGCGGCCTCTATGGTGTGACAAAATCCTACATCACCGGCTGCAATACGACCTGCGTGATCCAGCCGATACCGGATGATGTTGCCAAAATGGATATGAGCAATTTTGGCAGCAAGACAGGCTTTGACCGTCCTGCAGTGCTGAAACCAAGCTCCGGCTCCGGCAGTGTTGCCTTTGCCAAGCGTTGGGAGAATTTTGAACTCGTTGCTGCCTATACCCGCCGCAAGGTGGGCAATTACCATGCAGGAACACGGGGTGAAACACCGCAGATCAGAAAGACTGTCAACCGCGTTGTGCGGCCTGGTCGTGGCGGACGGCCGGACACATGGATTGAGACAACATCCTTCGCGCTTGATGGTCTGAACCGCTACCGTGCAGGCGAAGAAGTGCTGAATACCTCGCAGGACAACACGTCTTATCTGCTCAAAGGCAAATTCATGCTGGAGGGCGGCCATACGCTTGATCTCGGCTATATGAAATATCAGAGCAAATTCGGTGAGCTGATGCCTTCCGTAATTATTCGCGGTGAAGGTGCAGTGCAAGCACCGCTCAGCGATGTGGATGTTGATACCTATACCGCACGCTATAATTGGAAGCCGGATAATAATGATCTGATCAATCTCACCGCCAATCTCTGGCATACCAAAACCGAAACCGATATCCGCACGCCTTATGAGTTTTTCGGCGATGACTATACCCAAGGCTATTCGGATGTCGCCAAACGAACCGGCTTCGATCTTTCCAACGAGACACTGTTCGATACGCGCTGGGGTGATGTGACACTGAATTACGGTGGCTCTTACACCTATGAGACGCTGGCGCCGTCGAAACACCGCCCTAACACACCGGATGGCGGCACGCTGAATGCCCGTGACGGCTGGCGCAAAGAAACCAGCGGCTTCATTTCCGGTGAGTGGAAACCGCTCGACTGGCTGAAATTTGACGGCACGCTGCGTTATACCAAAACCCATAGCTACGATAATGCCCTGACCCGTATTCCGACGAAAAATCCGGCAGATGCCTATTATCTGAACAATGAGGAAAAGAGTTCCGGCTTTGCCCCGATTGCGGCTGTGACGATCGAACCGCTGGACGGGCTGCAATTCTACACCCGCTATGCAGAAGCGATCCGCGCGCCGAACCTGTTTGAAACAACATCAGGCTGGTCTTTTGATGCTTCGCCGCTGCTGACGCTCAAACCGGAACATGCCAAAAACTGGGAATTCGGCTCCAATCTTAAGCTGGACAGCGTGTTTGACGGCGGTGATGAATTGCGCTTCAAAGTCGCTTATTTCAACAATCATATTGATAATTACCTCACCCGCACCATTGAAAATAAACCGGGTGAGAATATCGGCTCCACGACCATGCGTAATCTGGATTATGCAAAGTTTAAAGGCTATGAAATTTCAGCCCGCTATGACAATGGCTGGTTCTTCGGTGAAGCCTCCGGCATCTATTATACCGGCACCGAGTTCTGCACCACAGAGCAAACCGGTAGCGCTTTAAGGCCAAACTGTTTCGGCGGCGGTGTACCGAGCGGCTATGCACAAATGCATCTGCCCCCTAAAAAATCCGGCTCGGTCACTCTAGGCACCCGCTGGCTGGATGAAGCTCTGACTGTGGGTAGTCGTGTGACTTATACCGGTCGACGGGCATCCGAACTCAGCAACAGCAGCAGCGGCGGCTATACCGCCGGTATCGAATGGAGCCAATATACCTTGGTGGATATCTTCGCGAGTTATAAGATCAATGAGGATACGACGTTTGATTTCAACATCGATAACCTCACTGATGTTTATTACATGGACGCGCTTACACTCGGTCTGATGCCCTCTCCGGGACGGACATTCCGCGCCAGTCTGACCGCAAAATTCTGATAAACAGAGGCCGGAGAGCCAATTTCCGGCCTGTATAACCGGAATTCCGAGTTCCCATACGGAATGAAATGACGTAAAAGGCGCAAGATCAGTTTCTAACCAGCCGGCAAAACGGCAGAGCCTGATCACCTTATGATCGCGCAATGCAACCTGTCTGCCATGAGACTGACTAGAGCGCCGCGTGCCAACTTGGCACACAAAGGTCGCTCTAACACTCTAAAATTATGCTCTAGCGTCATATCATCAAAGGTATTCCAGAATTGCGCTCGCTTCTTCTTTCCGCTTCTGCCCTCACCGCTGTTACTTTTTCTGCTGCACTGACAATGCCTGTACAGGCTCAGGACGGCGCTAAAATCGCACCGAAAGTCATGGTCATCACCATGTTCGGTCAGGAAGCCAAGCCTTGGATTGAAGGCGAAAAATTCACGCAGCAGATCAAGCTGGCCGGTCTTAATCCTGAATATCCGAATATTGACTGCACCGATGAAGGCCTGTGCCACATGACAACCGCCATGGGCTTTGCCAATGCGGCAAGCTCGGTATCGGCCATGGCGCTCAGCGAGAAATTCGATCTCTCCAAAACCTATTTTCTGATTGCCGGTATTGCCGGTGTTGATCCGAAGCACGGCACACTCGGCTCCGCTCACTGGGCAAAATTCGCCGTTGATGCTGACCTCAACCACCGTATTGATCAGAGTGAAGTGCCTGATACTTGGGAAACCGGTTCCTTTGCACTGGGTGCTGAAAACCCGACAGAAAAAGCCAAATGGTCTGCCGGTACTGAAGTTTATGCTCTCAATGCCAAGCTGACAGATTATGCTTTCAGCGTGACCAAGGATGTGGAGCTGCTGGATGGTGACGGCGCCAAAGCCTATCGCAAACATTACAAAGGCGATATCGCAACCGGCGCGCCGATTGTCAGCATGTGTGACACGCTTTCCAGCGACACCTACTGGCATGGCGTTAAAATGGCGCTATTCATGGAAAAATGGGTTGAACTGCTCACCGACGGCAAAGCGACTTATTGTACCTCACAGATGGAAGACAATGCCACGCTGACCGCGCTGAAACGCGCATCCGAAGCCGATAAGCTGGATTTCGACCGTATTGCCCTGCTGCGTACCGCATCGAATTTCGACCGTCAGGGTGAAGATCAGACCGCTCTGGAATCCCTGAAATCAGAATCCGGCGGTTTCAAACTGGCCACGACCAACGCCTATCGCATCGGCAAAGCCTATACCCAGACCATTATGACCGGCTGGGATAAATGGCAGGAAGCGCCTCAGACTGACAGCGCGAAATAATTTAAGTATATAAAAAAGCCCCGCGCAGAACTTTCTGTGCGGGGCTTTTTCATGTCTTATAAAATTATGATGCGCGGTTGATTGCATCACCAAGGATCGAGACGATCTTGGCGATTTCCTCTTTGCTGACGATCAGCGGCGGTGACAAAGCAATCACATCACCGGTCACGCGGATCAGCAATCCTTTTTTGAAGCAATCAACAAACACATCATAGGCGCGCGCGCCCACGGCACCGTCACGGGAGGACAATTCAATACCGGCCACCAGACCGAGTGTACGAATATCAATCACATTTTTCGCGGATTTCAGCGAATGGATTGCTTCCTGCCAGTCATCGGCAAGATCAGCCGCGCGTGTCAGAAGCCCCTCTTCAGCATAGACATCCAGCGTTGCAATACCCGCAGCACAGGCCACCGGATGACCGGAATAAGTGTAGCCGTGGAACAGCTCAATCGCACCTTCCGGCCCGTGCATCAGACCATCATAAATATGACGGCTGGCAAAAACAGCACCCATCGGAATGGCACCATTGGTCAGGCCTTTTGCGGTGGTGATCAGATCAGGTGTTACACCAAAATAATCTGACGCAAATGGCGTACCAAGACGACCGAAACCAGTGATCACTTCATCAAAAATCAGCAGAATACCGTGTTTTTTGGCAATGGCAGCAAGGCGATCCAGATAACCTTTTGGCGGCACCAGCACACCAGTTGAACCGGCCAGAGGCTCTACGATCACCGCAGCAATGGTTTCCGCACCATGCAGTGCAACCATGCGCTCCAGATCATCCGCCAATTCAGCACCATGTTCCGGCTGACCTTTGCTGAAAGCATTCTTCTCAAGATCATGGGTATGACGCAGATGGTCTGCACCCGGCAGTAACGGAAACACACGGCGGTTATTGACCAAACCGCCAACGGAAATGCCGCCAAAACCCACACCATGATAGCCGCGTTCACGGCCGATCACGCGGGTACGGGTGCCCTGACCAATTGCACGCTGATAGGCAATGGCAATTTTCAGAGCTGTATCAACGGATTCGGAACCGGAACCGGTGAAGAAAACGCGGTCGAGAATTTTGCCATCACCGCGCGGTGCAATTTCACCAAGACGGGTGGCAAAATCAAACGCAATATTGTGCCCCATCTGGAAGGTCGGCGCGAAATCCATCGTTGAAAGCTGTTTTTCCACCGCTGAGGAAATCTGCTTACGACCATGACCGGCATTCACACACCACAGACCGGCTGTACCATCCAGCACGGAATTACCGTCCACATCGGTATAATACATACCCTCTGCGGCTGCGAGCATACGCGGCGCCGCTTTAAACTGACGGTTCGCCGTAAACGGCATCCAGAAACTATCCAGTTTCGGACTATTGGATAAATCAGCCATAACTCACTCCTCAACGGCACAGTTTTTCAGCAATAAAAAACTGACCTCTCCCTGCTATATGACGTTAAGTTGGCCATGCTTCGGGGAGCGAAACAAGTCTATTTCTTTATGGAATTATCACCTTGATCTTATTAACAAAACAAGTAGATTGTTTAAAATATTTAACAACAATAACAGCGCGGGGGATAGCCTCATGAGCAGTGAGATTGATATTGGCGGCCGCCTCCGTTTTATTCGTGAAAAATCCGGCCTGTCGCAACGCGAACTGGCAAAGCGCACCGGTGTCACCAATGCCACCATTTCACTGATCGAGGCCAATCAGACAAATCCTTCCGTTGGTGCTTTAAAACGCATCCTCGACGGCCTACCTATTGGTATGTCTGAGTTTTTTGCTTTGCAGCCGGATATGCCGCAAAAGGCATTTTATCAATCGGAAGAGTTTGTCGAAATCGGCAAGGGTAAGATTTCATTCCGCCAGCTGGGCGACAATCTGTTCGGACGCGCTTTGCAAATTCTGAAAGAGCGCTATGAGCCGGGTGCAGATACCGGAAAAGTACCACTGGTGCATGAAGGGGAAGAAGGCGGTATTATTATTGCCGGTCGCCTTGAGGTTACGGTGGACAGCGAGCGGCGAATTCTCGGCCCCGGTGACGGCTATTATTTTGAAAGCCGCCGTCCGCATCGTTTTCGGTGTGTCGGGCCTGTTGCCTGCGATGTCATCAGCGCCTGCACACCGCCGACCTTCTAGAGCGTGTCGCGTTTAATCGTACCCACTGCGCTCGCTCTAGATTTTTCTAATTATCGCATGTTCGCGAACGCTACATGAATATATTTAGCTGCGACATGCTTTAGCATTCAGTTTGACGCTCATCAGGAGAACCAATCATGGCACATCAAGACACCAACCTGCTGAAGCCGGTGCTGCGCATTGATTTTCCGGAGAAAGCACGATTGGGGCGCGGTAAAATCCAACTCCTTGAGCATATCCGTGAGACCGGTTCAATCTCTGCAGCCGGTCGCGCTATGGATATGTCCTATCGCCGTGCATGGCAGCTGGTTGATGCGCTGAACAGCATGTTCAGTGAGCCTTCTGTCACCTCACAACGCGGTGGCAAACAAGGCGGCGGTGCAGTGCTCACGCCTTTCGGAGAAGAACTGATCCGCCGGTTCCGACAGATGGAAGCCACACTCACTGACGCTCTGAACGATGATCTCGCATGGCTGGACAGCAACCGCGCCAAACAGGACTGATTATTTGCGCCGCAGCTGCAGCACAACAGCGTGCAGAATAGCAACAATAATGAGACCACCGATCACCGACAGATGTTCAACTGCCACATGCATTTTCGTTATGGCTTCCGCCCCCTCTGCCCGCCAGAACGCATGAGACACCGGAATGGTAGCCGCCGTGAAAACGCCCAATGCACCGGCACCGAGCCAGACAAATGAACCGCCCCAGATCACCAGAGCAGAACCGATCAACTGCACTGCAATGGTCAGCGCGGCGAATAAAGCCGGAGCAGGCAAACCGTTCACAGTCATTTCCGCAATGGTTGCCGGAAAGTCAAACAGCTTGGCCAGCCCGCTGAGCCAGAATGTGATCGTCAGCAAAATACGCGCTAACAGCTGAATAGCAGGCATCGACAGCAGCTGGTAAATCCAGTTTGGGGTCATGGTTTTCCTCCGCACAACGCATCTCCGGCAACACATGCTATGTGTTGTTCACACCGGAATGCGCCCAATAAAATGAACAAGTTGTTTCTGATTATTCGCGCAAACAGAAATGCGCTTATGCTTTTGCTCGTGCCTGCCAGCCGTAAAGCAGGGTATGCAATGCATCCTCAACAGCCTGATGCTGCATGGCCTCATCTACATGCTGACCAAGCAGCGCCTGACTGAGCAGATTTTCAACAATCATATCGTGAAAATGCGTCGCCATCACATGAGGATCACCCTGCCGCAGACTGCCGTTTTCAATATGTGGTGCAATGGTTTTGGCAAAATAATGCCGTGCCATTTGCGGCCCCTTCTCGAACCATGTTTTAGCAATTGCCGGAAACCGGCCGGATTCCGCTATCACCAGCCGCTGGAACGCCACATGATGCTCCTGCATCAACACCGACAACAGCTGCCTGCCAAGCCGCTCCAGCCCCTCTTTGAGCGGGACCTTTGATACATCAAGATCTTTGATACCGTGGGTGAAGGTCTCGCTCATTTGCGAGATAACCGCCATGAACAGACCTTCTTTATCGCCGAAATGATTATAGAGATTGGTCTTCGAGCCACCGGCCTGCCGCATAATCTCGTCAACCGACACACCTTCATAGCCATGTTCCAAAAACAAAGCCGCAGCGATGGTTCTGATCTGCTCCCGCCGCTCGATGCCGCGGCGGGTAATCCGGACAGGCTTTATCTCATTCATTCAGCGGCCTCCGGCTGTTTCTCTGCCTGTTTGTCAGCACCGGTAATTTTATGATGATGGACAGGACGGAAAGACCGGCGATCAACCAGCTGACCATAAAGCAGACTACCCAGTACCAGTATAATCCCGCCGAGCTGTAGCCAGCTTGGCACCATATTGTTGAATGTCGCATCCATAATGAAGGCAGTGACCGGAGCCAGCAGGAAGAATGGTGCAACGGCTGAAGGCCCTGCCCCCTCAATACCGCGGAACCATAAAGCAAAAGCCAGCGCTGTCAGGAACAAGGCGAGAATAACAAAGCCGGTAAAGTTGATCAGCGTAACAGAGGACGGAATATCCTGAAAAATCACCGCGAGGATTGCCAGTTCAACACCGCCGACAACAAGCTGCCAGCCGGTAAAAGCAAGCAGTGAACACGGACGTCCCCATTTATGAACATAGATCCCACCCAGCGCCACAGACAATGCCGCACCTAAGCCTGCCAGCACACCAATCATATCCATCTGCACACCACCGCGCAGCACAACAAGGCTGACGCCGATAGCACCAAGCAAGACGCTGAATATCTTATGACCGGTCGGGATAACCTGCATCAAAGGCCATGCCAGAAGAATAGTGAAAAGCGGCCCCAGCGCCTGAATGGTTGCGGCCACGCCGCCGGGTAAGCGCAGTGCTGCCACAAAAATCAGGCCAAAAAACAGACCGGCATTGAGCGTGCCAAGCACAACAATTTTCCACCACCACTCACGTGGCAGCATGGTGCGAGCAAACAGCAGCAGCGGTATACCACCACCTAACGCGCGGACAGCACCGATAAAGACCGGATTATGCGGCAGCATATTGGATGAAACAATATAGGTGAAGCCCCACAGAATAGTGGCAAGCGCGGCGGCAAGTTTTGGATTCATAATGTAACCTATCTTTCAATTTGCCGCATCAATATCATACCATACGGTATCGTATCAATTGATAATATCACTAAACACAGCGTTCAATAAAAACAGATCAGTCTCCCACATTCTTAATCACACAGAACTGCAATTCCAGCCGGACAATCCCCCATTCATACTCAAGGAGTAAATAAATAATATTCGGGGAATAGCATGAAAAACAACTCAATATACTTAAGTTCAATATTTTTTCTTTATTTCAGCAATATTTCTTACGCAGTCGATAATATTCTTTCTCCAGAACCAGAAACACCAAATTATGTCCGGATCTGCGACACTTACGGAAAAACATATTTTGCTATACCGGGCACGCAAACCTGCCTGTCTCTCGGCGGTTATGTACGCACAACAACACAAGTCGGCCATGATGCTTATGATAATAGCAGCTATCACAGTCCTTCAAGCTCTGTGCGCTTTACACTTAATCCCAAAACGGCCGCTGAAACTGAACTCGGCACATTAAAAACGACCACCTCCCTTCGTTTCGAATGGGGTGACGGCAAAGACAGTAAAAGCAGCGGAACTCTACGCGTAGCGACTATGCAATTGGGTGGCCTGAAACTCGGGCTCGATTTTTCAAACTTTGTCAGCTTCAGTAAATATCTTGGTAACATGCTCAATGATGATGTCATCGCCTATGGCGGCGCCCGTACGTCACAAATCAGTTACACCTACAGTAACAATAACGGGTTCTCAGCACTTTTAGCTCTTGAACAGGGCAATGATAAAGACAGCGGTTATAAGACTGAAAAAGACAAGGATGCCAGCCTGATCCATGGCGGTATGGTTAAAGATTATGTACCGCATGTTGTAGCAGGCGTAAAATACGAACAAGCATGGGGCACCATTGCTACCGTTGCAGCCTATGACAGCGTCAACAAAAGCTGGGCTGGCAAAACGAAACTTGATCTTAAAGCCAGCGATGCTCTGTCATTGTGGATACAGGGCGCTTACAAGAACAACGAAGATATTTATTTTGAGGGAAAGCGCCAGAAAACCAGTTTTTACGGCCAATGGGGTGGAGACTGGGCAACATGGGGCGGGCTTGCTTATAAATTCAACTCTAAAACCAGCCTGAATACACAGATTGGTTATGATGGTAGCAAGACATTAGCAACGGCTATCAATCTCGAATATCAAATGCTCCCCGGCC
Organism: Bacillus subtilis; assembly: GCA_021733665.1. GTDB lineage: Bacteria > Pseudomonadota > Alphaproteobacteria > Rhizobiales > Rhizobiaceae > Pseudochrobactrum. The sequence goes on along the minus strand of JAHREI010000001.1, from coordinate 583,643 downwards.
TGATCATTCAACCGGAGCTGACCTATACAAAATGGAGTGATGCACGCGCCACAGCCCTGAACGGGCAACATTCTGTTGGCGGAACCTTGCTCATCCAACGCACTTTTTAAACACACAAGAGCATTTCCGAAGCACCGGAAATGCTCTTGTCGTTTTCAGTGTAAAATATTAGGCGGCCGAACGGTTCTGTGCTTCCAGCAACTGGCGATAAAGGCCGCTTTTTTCCTGCAGCAACTGCTCATGACTGCCTTCTTCTGCAACGCGGCCGTCCTGTACCACAACAATACGATCCGCATTTGTAATGGTAGCAAGGCGGTGTGCAATCACCAGAGTTGTACGCCCGACCGACAGCTCAGCCAGTGACTGCTGAATGGCACGCTCGGTTTCGGTATCCAGTGCAGAGGTTGCCTCATCCAAGATCAGGATCGGCGGATTTTTCAGGAAAATACGCGCAATCGCCAGACGCTGCTTCTGCCCGCCGGACAGTTTTACTCCGCGCTCACCGATAATCGTGTCCAGCCCCGCTGGCAGACCGGCAACCACATCACCCAGACGCGCACGTTCCATCGCCTGCATAATCTCGGCGTCACTCGCATCAAGACGACCATAAGCAATGTTCTCACGGATGGTTCCTGCAAACAGAAACACGTCCTGACTGACAATGCCAATATTGCTACGTAAGGACTTCAAAGTCATGTCACGGATATCAATGCCGTCAATGCTGATAGCGCCCTCAGTGACCTCGTAGAAACGTGGCAGCAACGAACAGATTGTTGTTTTACCCGCACCGGAAGGGCCAACAAAAGCAATGGTTTCACCCGCCTGAATATCAAGGTTGAGCCCTTGCACAATCGCGCGATTATCCTGATAGCCGAAAGACACCTGACTATAGCGTATATTGCCCTGCAATTGACCCACATCACTGGCATTACTGCGATCCGCAATATCAGGGCGCGTATCGAGAAACTCCAGATAGCGCTGGAAACCGGCAATCCCTTTCGGATAGCTTTCGATCACAGAATTGATCTTATCAATCGGGCGGAAGAATACGCTTACCAGCAACAGGAAGCCTACAAAGCCACCGGCGGTCAGATCGCCACGGATAACGAAATAGGCGCCGCACAGCATCACCACAACCTGAATGAAGCGCATCGACAGATAACTCAGCGAGGTTGATGCGGCCATTACCTTATAGGCTTCAAGCTTGGTACTGCGATAATTCTGGTTATCTTCCGCAAACAGTGCACGTTCATGGTCTTCATTGGTGAAAGCCTGCACCACACGAATACCACCGACATTCTCTTCAATACGCGCATTGAATGCTGCCACGCGGCCATAAAGTGCGCGCCATGTCGTGGTCATGCGACCACCAAAACGCAGGGTAACCCATGCGGTAACCGGCACAATAAGCACAGTAATCATTGCCAGCGTTGAATGCTCCCAGAACATCAGCAGGAAAGCACCGATCAGCGTCATAATCGCAATGAATAAATCTTCAGGGCCGTGATGAGCAACCTCACCGATCTCTTCCAGATCTTTGGTCATACGCGCCACGAGGTGACCGGTCTTTTGATTATCGAAATAACCGAAAGATAGTTTCTGCAAATGATCAAATGCTTTGCGGCGCATCTCGGTCTCAATATTGATCCCGAGCATATGCCCCCAATAGGTCACAACAACCTGCAAACCGGCATTGAAAACATAAACGCAAAGCAGTCCGACCGCCGCAAGAGAAATCAGCCCCCACTCATTGGTCGGCAGCAAACGGTCAATAAACAATGTTACCGCAACCGGAAAGGCCAGTTCCAGAAGGCCGGAAAGAACGGCACTGCAAAAATCCACGGCAAAGAGAAGCTTGTGCGGGCGATAATAGGCAAAAAACCGTTTTAATATATCCGTCATACTGTTCTCTCCCGCCATCCATCCGTACAAATCTGATTGTTTTATTCAAGTTACAGGCGGTTGTAGTGCAAAAGCTTTATCTTGCAACAGAATAAATGACTGACGGGCAAGAACACGGCCGGTATGATTTATCGGCAACACAGTATGATGTTAAACGGCCAAAAAATTTCATCCGTGATGCGGAAAACAGATCGTGGCCAGCAATCCTTTACCCTGACCGGTATGTCGCAGACTCAAATTTCCGCCATGAAGCACAGCGATTTCTTCGACGATCGACAGCCCCAAACCACTCCCGTGCGGCTGATGCTGCGTATTTCTTGACACTTCACCGCGAGCAAAACGTTTACGTATTAATGCCAGCTTTTCCTCCGGCACTCCGGCGCCGCTATCTTCAACTTCCAGACAGACATTGTCCCCCTGCTTGCGAGCCCGCACCGTAACAACCACATTCTCACCGGCATAGAGCAGTGCATTGCTAAGGAGGTTTTTCAAAGCTTCCTCCAGCAACAACCGGTCACCCTGCACAATCAGGCTGTCTTCCCCCTCATAGCCAAGATCAATATGGCTCCGCGCAGCATCCCGCACATAATCTCCGGTAATTTGCCGCGCCATTTCCGCCAGATCCAGCGATACCAGCAATTGAGCAGTCTGATCACCGGACGCATCGATTTTTGCAAGCAGAAGCAGCTGTGCCAATATGCGCTCTGCATGAGCGACAGCCTGATCGGCCTGTGTCACAGCCTCCAGCATAGCCTGCCGGTCACCATTGCGCTGCGCTAGTGCAAGCTGGGTACGCACCACAGCCAGAGGTGTGCGCAGCTGATGACTGGCATTGCCGGTAAAGTGACGCAATGCATCCAACGCTGATTGCAGCCGCACCATGAAGGAGTTGACCGTTTCCACCAGCCCCTGCACTTCATTGGGCACATGTTCACTGATCGGATGCAAATCCTGCGGGCTTCGCTCAGCAATTGCATCGCTCAGACGATAAAGCGGTCGCAAGGCATAGGTTACCGCAATCCAGACAACCAGCGCCGTACCGATAATCATAAAAAGCAAGCGTAAGGCTGAACGCAGCAGCAGCGTATGGGTCAATTGGCGACGCGCAATTGTTGTTTCAGCAACCGTCACTGAAAAGGGCACAGAATTCACGCCGGTTGAAGCCGAACGGCGCAGCAATGCCAGCCGGATCTGCTCACCGCGATACACACCGTCTCCGAATTCCACATCCTTATTCTGCGGATTTTTCAGTAATGGCAGCGTTTCATAACCGGTAATAAATTGCCCCGGAGGCCCGTCAACCCGGTAGAATACCCGATCCTGTGCTGCCGAGGTCAGCATTTCCAGCGCAACATAGGGAATATCAACTTCCAGCTCGCCATGCTCGGAAACGACAACACGCTCGGCAATCGCCAGAGCTGAACCACTCAGCACCCGATCAGCGACCTTATTGGCCGTGCTGACGGCCTCCTGATAGGTATCGACCAGCGCAATCAGACCGATCAGTACTGTGGATACCAAGAGCCAGCCAAGCAGACGTTTTCGCAGAGAATAAGCTGCTTCGCTCATTCTCTGCCTGCTGGTATATCCGCCGGTACGCCCAGCGGTATGTCTTCCGTCAACACCGGCTGCGCATCGGAAACACGATCCAGATAATAGCCCAGCCCCCGAGCCGTCCGTACGGTTAAAGCGAAGGGTGCAAGGCGCTTGCGCAATCGGCTGACATATTGCTCAATCGCATTAGAGCTCAGATCATGATCAAAACCGCTGAGCGATTGTACGATGGCTTCTTTCGCCACTACTTTACCGCCGCGTATAAACAATAATTCCAGCAACCCCAGTTCGCGTGCCGGTATCTCAATCGGCTGCCCGCCCGCGCTGAATGAGCGCGCATTCATATCCAGTGTCACCGAACCGAAATGCACCAGTGCATGACGTAACCCTGCCTGCCTGCGCAGCAAAACCCGCACACGTGCTTCAAATTCACTGATATCAAAGGGCTTGATCATATAATCATCAGCACCAAGATCCAAACCGCGCACCCGTTCTTCCGGTGCGCCGCGTGCTGTCAGAATAAGCACCGCGGCCTGATTATGCCGTGCCCGCATTGCGCGCAAAACGTCCAGCCCGTCCATTTCCGGCAGATTGAGATCGAGTATCACCAGATCAAAATTCTCGGTAGCAGCGGCGGCATGGGCTGACGCACCATCCTCAACAATATCAACCGCATAGCCACTGCCGCGCAGCAAAGCGCCAAGTCCTTCTGATAAAGCCTTGTTATCTTCAACCAGCAAAATCCGCACGCAGTCAGTCTCTCCCGCAAGGCATAATACGGCCCTGTATTGTTTCTCCCCGATCCAACATATATTGATTGGAATAACAATGTTAGGGGCGCACCAACAAATAATCCCGCAAAAGGGCTATAAGGCTTCTGCTTCCGGCATGGTTATTTCAGGTTGATTACAGTTCAGATTTCGGGACTGCTTGCGGGGAGGACAGTGCGTGAAGCAATTATGGTTAGGTGTCATTTCCGGCCTGTTGATACTCTGCAACAATGCAGCAGAGGCTGCTCCCGTTTTATTTCCCGCGCTTAACGGCAATAAAAACGCACAGGTACTGGTGGTTTATTCATCATTGGATGAACCCCTTGCCCGCCCGATGATTGAAGGTTTTCAAAAAGAGAACCCCGATATTGCTGTGCGCTATGAAGATATGCTCACAACAGAAATTTATCACCGCATAGTGCGCGAAACCGATGACGGTCTGAAAACAGCCGATTTTGCCTTTTCCTCAGCTATGGATTTACAGGTCAAACTCACCAATGACGGCTATGCACAATCGGGTATTTTACCGATGAGCGAGCACTGGCCGGCTTGGGCAAACTGGCGCAATACCGCCTATGCCCTGACTTTTGAACCAGCCGTTTTTGTCTATCACAAACCAGATTTTAAAGACCGCAAGCCACCATCGACTCGTGCGGAATTTGTCGCCTATCTGAAAGAACAGGGAGAAGCCGTTTTTGGTCGTATCGGCACTTATGATATCGAACGATCAGGTGTCGGCTTTCTTTTTATGGCGCGCGATCAGGAGCAATTTGACGATATCTGGACCGTTATTCGCGCGATGGGTGCTGCCGGTGTCAAACTCTATTCCACCAGTCAGGCTATTGTGGAGCGTGTTGCCGACGGGCGCTTTGTCCTCGGCTATAATATTCTCGGCTCCTATGCCGCCGACTGGGCTGCCCGTAACCCTGATGTCGGCATTATTCTGCCGAAAGATTATACAGTGGTAATGTCCCGTATCGGTCTTGTGCCGGAAGCAGCGGCATCACCGCAACTGGGTTGGCGTTATCTGGAGTTTTTTATGTCCAAAACAGGTCAGACCATACTCGCCCGCCAATTACAAATACCGGCAGTGAGCCCTGAAGTTGCCGGAGAAAACACCGCTCTGACCATGCAGGAAATTTATGGCAGCAAGCTCAAACCGGTACCGGTCAGTCCTGGACTAATGGTCTATCTCGATCAGGTCAAACGCAGTCGTCTTATTGAAAAATGGAATAATGTCCTGCGCCAGCAATAGTGTTTTCCCCTGCTTCAATTCTGTGAGTAAGCGAGACGCAGCAAACAATCTGCACATCATGTCAGGTTGGCGTCAGCTTCATATGATGGATTGAAGGTGCTGTTGTCCGTGGAGGCGGCTCACAACAGTGCCGGGGAGGAATACTGCTATCTGGACGGGGGCCCACATGCCTGATCCTTCCCGTGCGTTTTTCTATGCAAAAACCACAGTCTGCGTTGAAACGCAGCATCAGGAGGATCAGACTTGAAAAAACTTCTCATCGCTTCCCTTTTCGCAGGCGCATTGACGCTGCCTGCCTATGCAGCAGATTATACCATTATTGCACCGGCAAATCCGGGCGGCGGCTGGGATCAGACAGCACGTTCTCTGCAGACTGTTCTGCAGCAGGAAGGTATTTCCGGTAAAGTACAGGTACAAAACGTACCGGGTGCCGGCGGCACAATCGGCCTTGCACAATTCGCCAGCCAGCAAAAAGGCAAAGGCGATGCACTCATCGTCGGTGGTTATGTGATGGTCGGTGCAATTCTGACCAATAAATCTCCGGTAACGCTGAAAGATGTTACGCCTATTGCACGTCTGACCGGTGAATATGAAGCTATTGTTGTTCCGGCTTCCTCACCGTTCAAGACCATGGGCGATCTGGTTGAAGCGCTCAAAAAAGATCCGGGCGCGGTTTCATGGGGCGGCGGCTCTGCTGGCGGTACTGACCATATCGCCGTTGGTCTGATTGCCAAGGCTGCGGGCGTTGATCCTAAGAAGATCAACTATATTGCCTATTCCGGCGGCGGTGAAGCACTCGCGGCTATTCTCGGCAGTCAGGTTTCTGCCGGTATTTCCGGTTATGGCGAATTTGAATCACAGGTTCAGTCCGGCACATTGCGTCTGCTCGCAATTTCCAGCGCCGAGCGCATTGAAGGTATTGATGCACCAACGCTGAAAGAATCCGGTCTTGATGTTGTGGTTGAAAACTGGCGCATGCTGGCAGCTGCACCGGGCATTACCCCGGAGCAGAAAGCTGCGATCAATGCTGATATTGAAAAGCTGGCCAAATCCAAAACATGGCAGGACACGCTGAAAACCAAAGGCTGGGCTGACACCTATCTCGCAGGCGATGCATTTGATGCACAGCTCGACAAGGATATTCAGGCAACCGAAGGTGTTCTGAAAGATATCGGTCTGGTTCAATGAGTGAACTGAAACCAGCAACAACGCGTCGCCCCGATGGGGCGGCGCTTTGTATCGCCGCCATCCTGCTTGTTATTTCCGGTATTATGTTCTGGGATATGGCTCGCCTTTCCGAAGCAGCCGGTTATTCTCAGGTAGGTCCTGCAACTGTTCCTAAAGCTATTGCCTTTGCCCTTGCGGGATTGGCGGTCTGGACAATTATTGCTGCTTTTCGCAATGATTTTCCTGAGCGCGAACCACAGGAAGTCAAACCGGTGCTCTGGATCGTCGGTGGTCTGACCGCACAAATGCTGCTGCTCAATACCGCAGGTTTTTCCATTGCCACAGGTATCATGTTTGCCCTCACAGCCTATGGTTTCGGCAAACGTAAATTGTGGTTCTCAATCCCTGTCGGCATTGCTGCCTGTTATGTGATCTGGCTGATTTTTGCCAAATTACTGCAATTGTCGCTGCCTGCAGGCCCGTTAGAACGATTGTTCTTCTGAAATCCGCAAAATGTCTCCTCACTGCCCTGCTCTTACCAGCCGATATGCGACCTTGAGAAGCTCCGAGACAAAAGTGGGAAATGCTTAAATGTCTACATTTGAATTTCTGATGCAGGGTGTCGTGGTTGCAATGCAGCCAATGAACCTGCTCTATGCACTGATCGGTGTAACGCTTGGCACCGCTGTCGGTGTGCTACCGGGCATCGGCCCTGCACTCACCGTTGCCCTGTTGCTGCCTGTTACCTATCAGCTTGATGCGGCAGGCTCTCTGATTATGTTTGCCGGTATTTACTACGGCGGCATGTATGGTGGCTCCACCACTTCCATCCTGCTGAATACGCCGGGTGAAAGCGCCTCGATTGTTACCGCTCTGGAAGGTAACAAAATGGCGCGCAAAGGACGCGGCGGCCCTGCATTGGCAACAGCCGCCATCGGCTCTTTTGTTGCCGGTCTGATCGCCACTATCGGCCTTGCTTTTATCGCGCCTTATATTGTCAAACTCGCACTGGTTTTCGGACCGCGCGAATATTTTGCACTGATGGTGTTGGCTTTCGTCACCGTGTCTTCAGCTTTCGGTGACAGCGCATTACGCGGCCTGACATCCCTGTTTATCGGTCTTGCCCTTGCAACCATCGGCATTGACCAGCTGACCGGTCAGGCACGCTTGTCCTTCGGTGTTCCGGATCTGCTGGACGGCATTGAGGTGACAACACTTGCCGTCGCCATGTTTGCGATTGGCGAAACGCTTTATATTGCGGCTCAGGGCAACCGTGCACCGGATAAAGTAGAAGCGGTTAAAGGCTCTTTATGGATGTCCGCCTCGGACTGGGCGCGCTCGTGGAAACCTTGGTTGCGCGGAACATTTATCGGCTTTCCGATTGGAGCCATGCCTGCCGGTGGTGCAGAAATCGGCACATTCCTGTCCTATGCAACCGAGCGTAAACTCACCAAACACCCTGAAGAATTCGGCCATGGTGCGATTGAAGGTGTTGCAGGCCCTGAAGCTGCCAATAATGCCTCAGCAGCCGGTACACTTGTGCCTCTGCTGACGCTCGGCCTGCCGACCACAGCTACCGCTGCGATCATGCTGGCAGGTTTCCAGCAATATGGTCTGCAACCGGGGCCATTGTTGTTCGCCACCAATCCGCAACTGGTTTGGGGTTTGATCGCCAGCCTACTCATCGCCAACTTCATGCTGCTCGTGCTCAACCTGCCATTGATCGGCCTGTGGGTAAAACTGCTGAGCATCCCGAAACCATGGCTCTATGCCGGTATTCTGCTGTTCGCCACGCTTGGCACCATCGGCGCGAACCCGTCTGTGTTTGAGCTTGGTATGCTGCTGGCCTTCGGTCTGATGGGTTATGGCATGCGCATTTACGGCTATCCGATTGCACCTGCGGTTGTCGGCCTGATCCTTGGCCCCTTGGCAGAACAACAATTGCGCCGCGCTCTGTCGATCAGTCAGGGTGATGTAACAGTGCTGTTCACCTCGCCGATTGCCGCAGTATTGCTGACGATTGCAGCGCTGGCTTTGATTGTACCACTGGTTATGCGTGCTCGCGGCCGCGGTCAGGTTCTGTCGCAGCTTGCGGCGAATGAGGACTAAGCCTTTCTATCTCCCAAAATGACAAGCCCGCCGGCATAACCGGCGGGCTTTTTCGTTACTTGTTATCGTGACTTAACCAGCCATGCGATTCATGCATGGCAGCTCTGCCTTTACAGCAGTTGTGAAAGTGCTTCTCCGAGCCCATCTTTAAAACATCAAATTACGGCTTTGCAAAAAGACAAGGCCCCACACACGGAGAAGCAAAATGACTGAACGTAAAAAGCATTCCCGTAATTTCATCGCCCGCGCACTGTCCGTTTTTGGTGCCGCCGCTTCTGCTGCCGCAGCTGTTGAAGGCCGCCGCCGCCCGCATGAAAGAGATTTGCGTACACTTGGCATTAATCCTGCCGACTTCAGCTAATCTGCTCTATCTATAAGATTTTAAGTCCTTCAGGCCCCGCGCTTCGGTTGAAGCTGCGGGGCTTTTTTGTCAAGGTAACGATTGGAAAACGGAATCACCCCTGATGACCGGAGGGAAAATATGAGAGTCTATATTTGTGCGGATATTGAAGGTGTTGCGGGCGTTGTAACATCCCAACAGGGTCAGCCTGGCAATCCGGAATATGAACGTGCACGTCGCCTGATGACGGAAGAAGTCAACGCCGCCATTGAAGGCGCACTGGCAGGCGGCGCGGCGTATATTCTGGTCAATGACTCTCACGGCCCGATGGTCAATATTATTCCGGAGATGCTGCATCCGGCAGCAGAGCTGATCCTTGGCCGCCCGAAAAAATTCAATATGGCTGCCGGTCTGGATGAAAGCTTTGACCTGCTGTTCTTCACCGGCCACCATGCCAGTGCCGCGCAATATGGCGTACTCGCCCATACCACCAATGGCTTTGCCTTCCGCACCATTAAACTCAATGGTCAGATTGTCGGTGAACCCGGTTTTTACGGTGCCTATGCCGGTGAGCTCGGTGTACCGGTCGCTTTGATTAGCGGCGATGATCAGACTGAACAGGAAAATCGTCCGTTCTTCCCGCAAGCTGAGTTTGCCACAGTCAAAACCGCACTGGGCACCCGTGCAGCCCGTCAGGTTTCCGTGCAAAATGCACGTGCAATGGTCCGCGATCTGGCGAAAAAGGCCGTTGAGCGTAAAAGCGAACTCAAAGTCTGGAAGCCGTTTACCGGCCGCATCCATGCAGAATTCATCATGAATTCCCCTCTGCTTGCCGACCAGATGGCGATTATCCCTTGTGCCAAACGGCCGGATGCCACCACCATCAGCTTTGATTGCGAAAATGTTGCTGAGGCTGTCGGCTGGATGGGTGTTCTCTCCGGCCTTGCAGCCAATGTGAAATAACAACAAAAAAGCCGGCAATGCCGGCTTTTTTAGAGCATAATTTTAAAGTGTTAGAGCGACCTTGTGTAGCGCCAAGTCTGGCACACGGCGCTCTAAATCAGCTTCACGATTTTCCGCTTACTGAAGATGAAATAGTAATAACCCGATTGCAGGCACAGCATCGTCGCAAAAGTCAGTGAGTAAGCCCACCAGATACCATCAATGCCGATCCAATGATTGAACGTGTAAGCTGCGGGAATTTCCACCAGTAAGATGGCACTCATCGTCAATGCAGTCGGCGCATAAATCGCACCGCTCGCCCGCATCGCGCTCATAAATACGCTGTTCATACCAAACAACACAATAGTCCAGAGCACTATATGCAACAGATGCGCCGCCAGATCAGCCACCGACTGCTCAGTCAAAAAAGCACTGGTAATATAACCGGATAGTAAATAAGCCAGCGCTACACAAGAACCGGTAACCAGCCAATTCAGCTGCAATCCGGCAATAACAATCTTATGCACCTGATCGTTACGCCCTGCCCCGACAGCCTGCGCGGCCAGAATGGAAGCCGTGATGCCGATAGAAATAGCCGGAAACTGCACCCAGCCTAATGTCTGCACAATGGCACCATAGGCGGCGGTTGCCTGCGTACCATGTCCGTTAACCAGCCCCAGCAGCACGATTTCCGCAAAAGCGATTGTCAGCATCTGCAAAGCTGTCGGCAACCCGACACGCAGGATTGTTTTACAATAGGTGCCGTTAAACCGTACCAGTGCCAAAAATTGTCGTGTAAAGGCCATCGGATGATTGCGGCGGTTCCAGTGCCAGATCAGCCAGATCAGCGCCGTAGCGGAAGCAATCACTGTTGATACGGCAGCGCTCATCACACCCAACTGCGGAAAGCCCAGCCAACCTTCAATGAACACTGGTGTCAGCACCATCGCAACACCGGTAGCAATCACCAGCGCCCAGAGCGGGCTAACCGCATCACCGACACCGCGACTCATATTGCTCATCAGCCAGAGCAGGAAAATCACCGGCATACCCATCATCATGATACGGGCATAATGAGCGGACTCATTCAGCACGGCCTGCGGTGTGCCAAGAAATGCCATCAGTTGCGTGGAAAACAATCCGCCAAGAATAGCAACAGTCACCGAAACGGTCATCACCATCGCCACCGCACTCCCCGCGATGCCGTGGAGTTTGACCATATCCCGCGCGCCCCATGCCTGACCGATCAACACGGTTGCACCGGCGCCGAGACCAATAATCAGCCCGAGAAACAAAAAGAACACCGGTGAAAAAGCCGACATGGCAGCCAGTGCATCGACGCCCATCATTCGGCCGACAAACACACCATTTAGCGTACCGGATGCCGCCTGCAACACATTAGACAGCAGCATAGGCAAAAAAATCAGCATATAGGAGCGCCACAAACCTTGTGGCATGGGTGGTTTTACCGCCTCTGCCGTAACCGCAACAGGTATGGCCTGTGCATCGCTGATGTCTTTTCCGCCATTTGTCATTGCTGTTTTCCGTTCCCGCTGCACATTTGTGCCGATCATTATCATCATGACTGTCACAGCATGAGCAATAATTCCTGTTTTGCAATGTTGCAAAATATAAAAAGCCGCCGGATCACTCCGGCGGCTCATAATTTAGTGAAAGACTAGAGCGGTTTACGTTCAGATTGAATCATGGCGCTCGCTCTAGTTTCTTTAGTTTGTCGCATTATTACGACATCAAGTTGACCCAACTTAACTGTAAAATGCTTTAGAAGCTGATTATTCGGCAGCAACAGTTTTGCCCTGCTCGGCATGAGCTTCTTCACGGCGATTGTGACGAACCGATGCCCAGAAGGCGATACCGATCAGCACCGCGCCGCCAAGGCCGGTAATCACTTCCGGAATATGCACGAGTGTCTGGAAATACATCACTACCGAGAGGATCAGGATCGCATAGAATGCACCATGTTCCAGATAGCGGTATTCGCTCAATGTGCCTTTTTCGACCAGCATAATGGTCATGGAACGCACATACATTGCACCGATACCCAGACCAATCGCAATCACGAACAGGTTCTGCGACAGGGCAAATGCACCGATCACACCATCGAAGGAGAAGCTGGCATCCAGCACTTCAAGGTAAAGGAAAGCACCAAAGCCACCCTGCGCTGCTGCATTCAGTGTCTTCTGCGAGGCATCAAGAATACCACCCAGAACCTCCACAGCGAGGAAGGTCAGAAGTCCGTAAATACCGGAATAAAGGAAGGTGGTCCCTTCAGCCTCGCCCAGCACAGAAGTGAAAACCAGAAGCAGGATCAGAACGATCGCAACTTCAATACCTTTGATCTCAGCCAGACGCGCCATCGGTCGTTCCAGCGGGCCGAACCAATGCACATCCTTATCGGAGTTGAAGAAATAGGTCAGCGCCACCATCAGAAGGAATGTACCGCCGAAAGCAGCAATCGGCAGATGCGCATCTGTCATGATCCGCGCATATTCTTCCGGCTTCGATGCAGCAAGTACAATTGCTTCAATCGGGCCGATGCCCGCAGCAATCACCACTACCAGCAGCGGGAAGATAATACGCATACCAAAAACGGCAATGATAATACCCCAGGTCAGAAAGCGATGCTGCCATTCCGGCGTCATGTCTTTCAGCTTATTGGCATTGACCACCGCATTGTCGAAAGACAACGAGATTTCCAGCACGGCCAGAACCGTACAGATAAAGAAAATCGAGGCCATACCACCGAGCGTACCAGTGGACTGCCAGCCGAGCCATGCGCCCAGCGCCAAACCGACAACAGTGACAATAAATGCCCAGGTAAAATAGCTCAGTACAGTCTTTTGAGATTTAGGCGTGCTCATTTCACGATCTCCTTATTGGCCGGATAAAAGGCAAGAGACCGGTCTGTCTGGTGTGGATTTTCAGAGTAAGAACAAGAGTTAAAAGCGGAACTGGCCTGATGGCCTTCCGCAAAAAACATGAAACAGATTTTCATGATCACATGTCCGCCGGCTAAATTTGCGGCAGTACCGACATCACGAGAGCGCCGTAAAACTCTCGCCAGAGGGGCCCGGTACCGTGTTAGTTCTGTAATGATCAACCCGGTTGTTTAAAACAATCGCAAGGCGGATGCCGGTGCCTCTCACCAGCAGAAATTCCCGCAGCTTTCAGACTACAGATTTCATATAATTAAGCATTCCTGCTCAGGCTTCAAGAGCCATGGCCCGTTTTCAATGAAAAAAGGCCACATTTCAAACATGATTACTCGGAAATCATAATCGGCGTACCATTCGGCACCAAAGACCAGATCTCCTGCATTTCGCTATTGGTCACGGCCACACAACCATCCGTCCAGTCCCAGAGATGATGGATCGCTCCGAGCGCACCCCAGCCGTTTGCTAAGCCGTGGATCATAATATTGCCGCCGGGAGCAACATTCGCCTCTTTGGCTCTCAGCACATCCTGCTCATTGGGATAGGAAATATGCAGGCTGAGATGTGCCATGGAACGCGGATTGCGCCAGTCGATCACATAATTACCAACCGGCGTTTTCTGATCACCTTCCTGCAATTTATGGCCTTCCGGTGCGCCTCCCAGCGCAATGCGGTATGTGCGTAAAACTTCATCTCCGCGCAGCAATTGCAATTCACGATCACCTTTGCGCACGATGATTTTATCTGCCTGCTGTTCAGCAGCTGCCATTGCAGGTGCAATGCCGGAACCAAAACGTCCCAGCACTTTCGTATAAGCAAAGCCCGCAACCGGCACGGTCAGAGCCAGCCCCAACAGGACGGCTAAAGTTTTTCTGCGCTTTGAAATCATGATACCCGTTGCAAAGAAGAGATCAGGAAGCAATCAGCTGCTTCAGAACCTGCAAAGGATGCTGAATTTGCGTCTTTTCCATGATCTCAACTTGTGAACGGCAGGAAAAACCTGTGGCCATCACGATTTGCTCGCGGCCATGGGTCTGCATTTTCTGCCGCCAGCTCAGATCATAGATATTTTCGGACAGCGCACGGTTGCGCAATTCATGGCCGAAAGTACCGGCCATACCGCAGCAACCGCTTTCGCCAATCACCATATTGATACCGAAATGTTTGAAAATCACTGCCCAAGCCGCAATTGTCGGCGTGGCATTGGTCTTCTCAGTACAATGCGGCAGCAGCATATAATTCTGGGCGGCGCGCTCTGTTGAAGGCTTAATATCGGCTGCAATCTGTCCAAGATGCTGCGCCAGCCATTCCTGCGGCAGCTTCACATCCGGCACGGTTTCATTTGGCAGCGCCGAGCGATATTCACTGCGATAGGTCAGCGTCATCGACGGATCAAGCCCGACCAGCGGCACACCGCTTTGCGCCAGACTATTGAGATAAAGACTGGTATTGCGCGCTGTGCGGGTGAAAGACTTCAGATAACCATGCACATGTTGCGCTTTACCGTTCGGTTTCAGTTCGGCCAGATAAGGTGTGAAACCGAGCGTCTTCAACAAATCCAGCACATCCAGCAACAATTGTGTATCGAAGAAACTCGTGAAGCTGTCCTGCACCAGAATAACCGCTTTGGCTTTCTGTTCCGCACTCAGGTTATTCAGCACATTTGCATCCGCCATCTGAATATTGCGGGTGCGCAGTTCTTTTGTCAGGCGCACATCGCTTAGGGACGGCAGAGCTGTGAGGCCAACCTGTTTCATACCCCAACGGCCAAGACCACTGCCCATCACACCATTATAAAGCCTGCCGGTTTTGGCAACCAGCGGCATCATATGTTCAATCGAGGCAATCAGCGGATCTTTCAGCGGGCGCAAATAACGGCTGTAATAAAGCTCAAGGAATTTGGAGCGGAAGGCCGGAACATTGACCTTGACCGGACACTGCCCTGCGCAAGCCTTACAGGCAAGGCAGGTATCCATTGCATCACGCACCTGATGGGAAAAATCATCACGATTTTTCGAGCCGAGACTGTTGCTGATACGACTGAACAAACCACTCCATAGCGGCTTATCCCGCAACGCCTGTGCCGAACGGCGCGGATCAATACCCTTTTCGCTCAGCAGGCGCAGCCATTCGCGGATCAGTGAAGCGCGGCCTTTCGGAGAATAACGCCGGTCGCCGCTGCCTTTGAAAGACGGGCACATCGCAGAATCTGTATTGAAGTCAAAACAAGCGCCGTTACCGTTGCAATAGGGTGCATTGTCATAAGCATTGCGCACATCTGCAGGAATAATCCGGTCTTTCTGACCGCGGAAGACCAGTTCGTCGATCTTTGTCAGCGGCTGATCATCCGGCGTGGCAATCTTACCAGCATTGAGCTGATTATAAGGATCGAAAGCCGCTTTGATGCGCTGCAACTGCGGATAAAGCGGGCCGAAAAATTCCGGCACATATTCCGAACGCACACCTTTGCCGTGTTCACCCCACAACACGCCGCCATATTTCAGCGTCAGCGCCACCACCGCATCGGAGATACGACGGATCATTATTTCCTGCGCGGGGTCAGACAGATCAAGTGCAGGGCGCACATGCAGCACGCCCGCATCGACATGGCCGAACATACCGTAATCCAGCCCTTCGCCATCGAGAAGCGCACGAAATTCGAGAATATAATCGGCCAGATTTTCCGGTGGTACAGCCGTATCTTCCACAAATGCGACCGGACGGCGCGCGCCTTCGACATTGCCAAGCAAACCAACAGCGCGTTTGCGCATTGTCCAGATCGCTTCAATATCATCCGTTTTTTCTGTGGTCGTAAAACCATGTCGGCCGCTTTGCGGAGAATCCGCCAGAGACTGACTGACAACACGAATTTTCTCCGCCAGTTCCTCAGCGCTGTCAGCCAGCACTTCGGCAATATTAATACCGTCTGTGCGCTTGCCTTCCTCTGACGGAAAATAATCCGCAATCCGGTTCCAGATAATGTCGCCGCGCGCCAGTGACAACACTTTGGCATCCACTGTTTCAACCGATGCCACCTGCAATCCGGTGAGGAAACGGGCATCACGCAGCGCGGTATTGAAATCGTCATAGCGGATATTGATCAGTGCAGCGAAACGCGGGATCGGCAGCAGATTGAGATCGGCCTCGGCGATCAGCGCCAATGTTCCCTCAGCTCCGCACAGCAGAGAATTGAGATTAAGCCCGCCGTCACCCTCGCGTAAATGCGCCAGATCATAACCGGTCAGAAAGCGGTTGAGCTTCGGGAAAGTCTTATCAATCAGATCGCGATTATCGCGCTCGATCTCATCCACCAGCCGATAGATTGCACCGCTGCGATTATCCGGTTTCTGTAAGTCATGCAGCTCTGTCTTTGAAACCGGTCTGGTATTCAGCTCGCTTCCATCCATCAGAACCGCACGTAAGCCCAAAACATGATTGGAGGTTTTGCCATAGAGGCAGGAACCCTGCCCGCAGGCATCGGTATTGATCATACCGCCTATGGTAGCACGATTAGATGTTGAAAGCTCCGGCGCGAAGAACAGGCCATAAGGCTTCAGCGCTTTGTTGAGCTGATCTTTGACCACGCCGCTCTGCACGCGGGCGATACGCTTTTCCGGATCAATTGAGAGAATACGGTTCATATAGCGCGACGTATCAACCACAATCCCGTTAGTCAGTGACTGGCCATTGGTACCAGTACCGCCACCGCGCATCGCCATTTTCAGATGTCGGAACTCAGGCCTATGGAGAAGCTGTGCAATCTGCTGCAAATCTTCAAACCCACGCGGATAAATCACGCCCTGCGGCTGCACCTGATAAACGGAATTGTCGGTTGCATAAACGGTGGTTGTCGCCGCGCTGAATTCAATATCACCGCCAAAGCTGCTCAGCCGCAACGCATCGTAAAAATCCAACGGCTCCGGTTTTGCCAGAACGTCTGCCTGCAGGAATGGTATCACGCAATTCTCTCCGCATTTGCCGGTTGCCTCTCGCCGCAAGCAACCCGTCTTTCGCAAATGTCATAGCGTTTTCAGCCGCTCTTTCCAATCATGCGCAACCATCTACTTTGTCACGCATTGGCATGAAGTCATGCGAATTGGCTTATATATTCCTCTCCGCAGGAATAAAGATGACCTGCTGACGGGACAAACAGGGCAGAATCTGTAAGAAAGCCCATTCCAACCTCTCATGAATGGTGTTCCGATGGCAAAAAACATTCACTCCATGATCCGCGTGCTTGATGAAGCCCGCTCTCTGGCATTCTACAAAGCTGCTTTCGATCTCGACATTGCTGAGCGGCTTGATTTTCAGGCTTTTACGCTTGTTTACCTAAGCAATGCGGAAAGCGAGTTTGAACTTGAACTCACGATCAACAAAGACCGCACTGAACCTTACAATCTGGGTGACGGCTACGGCCATCTCGCTGTTTCAGTGTCTGACCTTGATGCAGAACATGCCCGTCTTGAACAAGCCGGTCTCAATCCGGGTAAGCTGATTGAATTCAAACCGGATGGTGTGACGGTCGGCCGCTTCTTCTTCATTACCGATCCGGACGGATACAAAATCGAAGTTTTGCAGCGTGGCGGCCGTTTTAAATAAACACCGGATAAGCCCCTCTAAATCGACACCTGTTTTCCTGTATCGCTTTGTCGCAGCGACGTTAAATCCTGCTTTGCTGCGACAAATTCCTTCTAAGGTCGGAACACATTTAGTGGCTTAAACAAGGTGTGACTATGCATAATGCAATGAAGAATTTTATCGGTCTTGTTATCCTCTCCGGCTTTGCTTTTATTCAACCTGCATATGCGGAAGGTGATGCTGATAAAGGCAAAAAAGTCTTTGCAAAATGTGCAGCCTGTCACACTGTTGAGGACGCAAAAAACCGCGTAGGCCCGCATTTGGTCAATATTTTCGGCCGCAAAACAGCAACAGCTGAAGGTTTTAAATATTCCCCTGCCATGACCAAAGCCGGTGAAGAAGGCATGGTCTGGGATGAGGCCACGCTCACTTCCTATCTGACTGCGCCAAAGCAGTTCATGCCTGGCAATAAAATGGCCTTTGCTGGTCTGAAAAAGCCGGAAGATATCAGCGATTTATTTGCTTATATCCGCTCAAAATCAGCGCAATAAAACAAAAGGCCGGTGAATTTCACCGGCCTTTTGTTTAACTTATTGTTTTGTCACTTCCGCAAAAGCCTCATCCAATACATTCAGCAGATGATCGGCATTGGCCTTGCTGAAGATCATTGGCGGGCGCATTTTCAGCACATTATCAAACGGGCCTTCTGTGCCCATCAGAATACCGCGGCGGCGAGCGACATTGCACACAGCGCGCGCAACATTGGTTGCCGGTTCTTTGGTATAGCGGTCATTGACCAGTTCAATACCGAGGAACAGGCCAAGGCCGCGCACATCACCGATCACTTCATAACGGTTCTGCATCTCACGGAACGAATCCATCAGATAATTACCGATTGTCAGCGCATTACCGCGCAGGTTCTGGCTCTCAATCACATCCAGAACAGCAAGACCAACGGCACAG
Organism: Bacillus subtilis; assembly: GCA_021733665.1. Lineage (GTDB taxonomy): Bacteria > Pseudomonadota > Alphaproteobacteria > Rhizobiales > Rhizobiaceae > Pseudochrobactrum. Next base: position 565,109 of record JAHREI010000001.1, on the reverse strand, counting down.
GAAACCGGATTGCCGCCGAACGTGTTGAAATATTCCATGCCATTATTGAAGCTGTCAGCGATTTCACGGGTGGTGACCATCGCCGCCATCGGATGACCGTCACCGATCGGTTTGCCCATCGTCACGATATCCGGTGTAACGCCTTGCGTTTCAAACGCCCACCAATGGCTGCCGACACGACCGAAGCCGACCTGCACTTCATCAGCGATACAGATACCACCGGCATCACGGATCATCTTATAGACGTGCTTGAGATAACCATCCGGCATGAAGACCTGACCGGCCACACTCGGAATGGACTCCGCGATGAAGAAGCCCGGGCCCTCACCCTTGGCCTGCATAAGCGCGATCTGTTCGGCCACACTTTCCGCATAGAGCTTGGCGTGGTCTTCCGGTGCCCAGTCTTTCGGCGCACGATAGCTGTCCGGCACCTGCGCCACATAAACATGCGGCTTGGCACCTTTGCCGCCCTTGCGGTTGAATTTATACGGGCTGATATCAATCAGCTCCTGCGTCGTGCCATGATAGGACCAATCGAGCACAACCGCATTTTCACGTCCTGTATGCACACGCATCATGCGTAGTGCCAGACTATTAGCTTCCGAACCGCTATTGGTGAAACCGGCGACGGTGAGATTATCCGGTAAGGTCGCCGTCAGACGCTCTGCATAGGCAACAATATTATCATGCAAATAGCGGGTATTGGTGTTGAGCGTTGAGGCCTGTTTTGCCATGGCTTCCACAACAGCCGGATGGGCATGGCCGATATGGCAGACATTGTTGAAGCAATCGAGATAGGCACGGCCTTTATGGTCAATCAGCCAGACGCCGTCGCCACGCACAAATTTGATCGGATCTTCATAGGAGATCGACAGGTTCGGCAGCAGCATCTCACGGCGCATCGCCACGATTTCTTCCTTGCTGCGACCGGACTGCTGATAAAATTCTTCGGCCATCCCCGCGTAATTGCGCGCATCCGGAAACAGCTCCGCCCAGACATCGAGATAGGCTTCTTCACCCACGCCGATAATATCCATCGCTGTCAGGCGGGTATCAGTGCAGATCTGCAGATGCAGATGCGGTGCCCAATGACCGTTTTCGGTCTCATCGCCCATATAAGCAACGAGATCACCGGCCTTCAGAATATCGCCTGCTTTGAGGCGGTTCCCTGCCTCATGCGCCAGATGCCCCCAGAGCGAAATGAATGGCGGACAACCTTCAGGACGATGTTCCAGAGTAATCAGGCAGCCATAGCCCAGCGGATCCGGCTCGATATCAACGCTGCGGACAATCGCATCAAGCGGCGTATAAAGCGGGGTACCGGAAGCCATAAACAGATCAAGACCTAAGTGATAGGTACGGCGCTTGCCCTTGACCAGCTTGGATTCAAACATCGTGCCCGCATAAACGGTACGCTCTTCACCCCACGGGCCAATACCAAGTTCCGAGCCGGTAACAGCGCAATGCTCTTCCCACATTTGCTGGGCAATCACCGGCTGTTCTTCTGCCGATTTGATCGTCATCGGATGGGTCGGATCGCCGTAAGGCACCAGCTCTGCCGGATAGGCAGCCACCGGCTTGTCCAGCAATGGCAGCAATTTTGAACGGTTATTTTTCAGCCAGTTAACCGTTGCAGATGCACCGGAAACCGCATCAAAGCCGCAGGCCTTACGCAGGATAGCCGTTGCAAACAGCGGCTCCATCCGGTCGAGCTTACGCAGAAAATCCCATGCCGGTTTTTCACTGATTGCCAGATACGGATTATCTTCAGTTTCCGCATGACGCGAAGCGGAAATCGTAACCGAGGTTACCAAACGCATTGCGATCAGATCATAGAGAAGATTCAGCTCTTCTTCACGCAGCGGGTAATGTTTGTGAAAGCCTTTTGCGATAGCCGCAGCGGCGCTGATTGGCGCATCGTGATCCAGACCGGCATAGGCAGCAGCAATCGCCACTTCCGCAATCACCGGCGTGTAAAGCGCATCGCCGAAATCAATCAGACCGGCAATCACATCGTGATTGTCATTGCCAACCAGCACATTCCAGTCATTGGCATCATTATGAATTACGCCGGAGCGTAAAGTGCCGAGCTTTGGTGCAACCTGTGTTTCAAAGCGAGCAATGAAACGCTCAAGCAAAGCGCGGTCTTCGGTATTTTTGACAAAATGCAAACGGTCTTTGGAACGGCCTGCTTTGGTAATATCCCAGTCGAGATCGCGCAGCGCACCGCCATGCATGAAGCCTTGCAAGGCCGCATCGAACTGGCCGAGCAGTTCGCCCAAGCCTTCCAGCGCCTGCAATGAGCGGGAGGATTCAGCCAGCGGCAAGCCGTCAACCCAGCCGACCAGACGAATGTTATGTACGTCGCCATTGACCGAAAGCGTATCGGCAAGGCTGTCGCCTTTGAGCGTCGGCACAATATGCGGCACCGGTAAATGACCGGCATGGTCACGGATATGACCCAGCAAAGCGGTCTGGAAGCGGCTTTCCACCACCGGCTCGGATGCATTGATAATCTTCAGGATAAAGATTTTACCGTCTGCCGTGGTCACTTTGAAATTCTGGTCGCGCTCGCTATTGAGCGGCGACAGGTCACCACTTAAGCCATAATGAGTGTGAAGCAGAGAAGCGGCATCGGTAAGTGAAAACTGCGGCGCGGTATCAAGCATGGTTGTTCCATTTTGTCTGCCTGTTTTTGAGGCAGGCGTTGCATCTGTATTTTCACAGATTTGCACAGCATAAAAAGATGCGCATCAGACAAAGTGCCGGTTGCACCGGCACTTTGTTTCAAGTAACCGTCACTTTGCCGGTCGCTATTTTCACCATCAGGATCGTGCCGTTTCAGAGGGGATCAAAGGGGGAATGATGCAGGATATTGACGCAACAGATCAGAAAATCCTGACCATTCTGTCTCAGGAAGCCCGTATTCCGATGAAGACCCTTGCAGGACGTGTTGGTCTGTCCCGCAGCGCCACCAGCGAGCGCGTAGCCCGTCTTGAAAAGAACGGTGTGATCCGTGGCTATCGCGCTGATATCGGCCTGTTGGATGATGCAGCTTTGCAGGCTTTTCTGATGATTACTCTAAAACGTACGCCGAGCATTTCCATTCTCGACATTCTGGCCGGATTACCTGCCGTGCGCAAAGTCTCGTCTGTGAGCGGCCAGCTTGATCTGGTGGTGGAAGTAGAAGTACCCTCCATCAATGCCCTGAACGAAATCCGCAACAAAATTGCTGAAATCGAAAATGTGGAAGACCTGACAACCAGTATCGTGCTGCGCCGCGAAATCCTGCGCGATAAATAACGTTTCTACCCAAAATGATCCTGACAAGGAGATACTCTCCATGGAAAAACATACCGCCAATCCGCTGCATCTTGCGCAAAACTGGTTTGAACAAGGGCGCAAACTGGCTCTGGTTACCGTTCTTTCTGTCTGGGGTTCTGCGCCACGCCCTGCGGGCAGCCATCTGATCTGCGATGATCAGGGTAATTTTGAAGGCTCGGTATCCGGCGGCTGCATTGAAGCGGAAGTGATTACACAAGCCGCCGAAGTACTGGCAACCGGACAAGCCCGTGATCTGTCCTTTGGTATCAGCGATGAAACGGCATGGTCTGCGGGGTTGTCCTGCGGCGGCACGATCCGGCTGCTGATTGCGCCCTATGATGCAGCCATGCATGACGTGGTGACACAAATCGTACAGGCGCAGACGAAGCGTCAGCGCATCACCACCCAAACAGATTTGACAACTGGACAGATCACGCTGATCCCTGCACCGGATAATGCCAGGGTCACACAGCTCGATGAAACCGGTTTTATTCAGACCTACCGTCCGCACCCGCATATTCTCGTGATCGGTGCCGTACACATCGCTCAGGCGCTGGCGCAAATGGCACGTATAACCGGCTATGATCTGAGCATCATTGATCCGCGTACCGGTTTTGCCACGGTGGAACGTTTTCCGTCTGTCAATTTACATGAAGGCTGGCCGGAAGAGTTTTTCAAAACCAATCAGCCGGACAGTTTTACAGCGCTTGTAGCGCTCAGCCATATTCCGCATCTCGATGATCCGGCGCTTATTGCCGCGTTGAAAAGCGATTGCTTCTATATCGGCGCTTTGGGCAGCCGCAAAACCCATGCCAAACGTCTGGAGCGTTTAACTGCAGCTGGTTTTGAAGCAGGGACTTTAGAGCGTATCCATGCGCCGATCGGGCTTGCGATCAGCGCACAGGAGCCGGCAGAAATTGCCGTAGCCATACTGGCAGAGATTATTCAGGCCTACCGTCAGGCCTGAATGATAAAGCTTCAGCCAACGCTGAGACGCAAACGTCCGTCGCTGTCCTGCATCATGCCGAGACGGGAGAAGTCGCGGAATTCAACGCTACCGCCTTTAACCGGATGACTATGGGTTTCGCTGATAACCACGACCTGTGCATCAGCCGCCTCACCTGCCGCAATACCGGCCGGTGCATCTTCGAAAACAAGACAATCGGCTGCATCAAAGCCAAGACGCTGCGCGCCCAGACGATAGCCGGACGGATCAGGTTTACCCGCAGTAACATCTTCCGCCACGACAATGGTTTCCGGAACCGGCAAACCAGCAGCTGCCAGACGTGCTTCGGCCAGTTCACGCGGTGCAGAGGTGACAATTGTCCAGCGATCAGCAGGCAGGCTGGTAAGAAAATCCTTTGCACCGGCAATGGCACGAATACCGGCAAAATCACGCATTTCCTCTGCCAGAAAAGCCTCAGCCACTGTTTCAGGATTCAAATGCGGCATGTTCAGCATTTTCACCACATCGACCACGCGGATGCCATGAACCTGTTGCAGCAATGCTTGCCCGTCCAGCCCATGTTCAGCTGCCCATTCCAGCCAGATCCGTTCCACAACAGGAATAGAATTGACCAGAGTTCCGTCCATATCGAACAGAAAACCGGAATAGGAATTCAGGAATACCGAACTATCGCGCTGCTTCACTTTTATATCCTTCATAGGCAATGAACAAACGGCAGGGAATAAGGACTGCTGCCTGTCAGACGAGATCAGGCACTGCACTTTTACACCGCTCTGTTCAAAATCAAACAGGGTTCAGCAAAGATTCAAACAAAATTTGAACAATGCCTTTGCCTGAGAGGCAAGCAACGCAAGGCAGGTAAGCAACAAAATCAAAAAGTATCGGGAGAAAAGAAAAAGGCCGCGCGGGGGAGGAGATGCGCGGCCTGATCATGGATGCGGCTGGGAGGAGGAGTGCCGCATTCCGTCATCGGGCTCAATTGGGAGGAGGAGAACGAACCCGATGGACAGACATATAACGGCAGATGAAAAAACCGACAATAAACAATAATGCATAACAGTCATGCAGCATTGCAAGGCAGCCAGCCATCACATGCATTATGTCATAATCACGGGATCAGAGCAGCGTTGTGCGCCGCAGCAAAATGCCGGTGATTTACCCGACTCAACGGAGACTGATTTGGCCTGAGGCTGGCGGATTATCTCAACGACAATCCATACAGAAATCTCATATTTTTCGAGACATTCAGCAATTATTGAAATTACAGATACTTCAATACTTACAGTATAAAAGTAAAATTTATAGAAATCATTATGTTAAGCAATTAAATTCATTCAAATTTATCTAAAATTTAAAATTGAAACAACTAAAAAACATAAACAAATCACCTAATACCATCATTTTCATGCAATTCAAATCTTTTTATATTCAGTATTGCAGTATTTCACATTCGGATCATAATAAATCCATTAAGACTATATCGGAGGAGACCCGCAATGTATGATGGTGTACCCGCTCAATGGCAAAAGCCTGCCGATCAAATGAAAGACCGCACGGATGAAGCGGCATTTGTTTTTCTCGGGATATTTCTGGCTGGTCTGGCTGTCCCTGCCGCATTTCTCATCTGGGCAATTACTTCAAGCCTGTTTGCTGTTTTCGGCTAAGGAGTACTGAGCTCAGAACAATTTGCACAAGAGTTTTCCGGCAGTTGGATCTGCATAACAACAGCCAAGAAAAGATGAGCTTAGCGCCCTTGTACTTCCGGTACATGCCGTACCTTCATCGTACATATATGCGGCTTGCATTAAGCTGATACTGACCGGAAAAGGCTGAAACGGCCATATGCACCTTGCAGCATATGGCCGTTTTTTTATACTTGTTTTAACCGGTATAACGCAGATGATTAATCAGATCGATGCGCGTGATCAGCCCGATAAAATCTTCACCATCAACAATCAGCGCCACTTCATCCCGATCAAAGAAGCTCTGCAAAGCACTCAAAGGCGCATCCACCTGCAACACGCGCGGCCGGCCTGTCATAGCCGTAGATACTTGTGCGGCAAAGCGCGACCAGCGCCCTTCCGGCGGCCCCTCCACAGCTTTCAGAATATCACCTTCATCAATAATACCGACAAGCCTGCCATCATCCAGCACCGGCAGTTGAGACACTGCATTGCGCCGCATCCGGCCATAAGCATCCAGCAGATTTTCATCCAGCGCTGTCACCTCCACTGCACCATCCCGATGGCGCCGCGAAATCAAATCCTCCAGATTGCCCTGCGTAATACGCTCCGACAAATGCCGCTCACGCAGCCAGTTATCATCGAATATTTTTGACAAGTATTTGGAACCGCTGTCGCAGATCAGCGTCACAACATTTTTCGGCTCCGTCTGCTCACGGCAATATTGTAATGCTGCCGCCAGCAAAGTGCCGGAAGATGCACCGGCCAATATACCCTCACGCAACAATAAATCACGGGCAGTCTGAATGGATTGCCGGCCAGAGATCGTATAGGCACGACTGACAAAAGACAGGTCGGCATTTGCCGGAATATAATCCTGCCCTATTCCTTCAACGGACCATTCACCGGCCTGCCCTGTTTGCCCCGTCCTGATAAACGGCGCCAGAACCGAGCCTTCCGGATCAGCCAGAATGATCTGCGTTTTCGGAGACACAGTGCGAAAATAGCGACCAAGGCCGGTCAGCGTGCCGCCGGAACCGGCACCGACAATCACGGCATCCACCGCATGATTAGTCTGCTCCCAAATCTCAGGGCCAGTTGTGGTTTGATGGGTCAGCGGATTAGCGGGATTAGAAAATTGATCGGCAAAAAATGCATCCGGAATTTCTCCCGCAATGCGCCGCGCTACATTCTGATAATGTTCGGGATGATCTTTGCCCACATCTGAACGCGTCAGGCGAACATCAGCTCCCAGCGCCCGTAAATGCCGGATTTTCTCTTTCGACATCTTATCGGGAATAGTGAGAATCAAACGATAACCGCGCAAGGCGGCAACCTGCGCCAGGCCTAAACCTGTATTTCCGGCAGTGGCCTCCACAATCGTACCACCTGCACGCAACTGACCGGATTGTTCAGCTGCAGAAATGATACTCAGTGCTACCCTGTCTTTAATGGAACCGGACGGATTTTGACTTTCCAGCTTTGCAAATAACCGGCACTTCCCTGTATCAAAACCGCTGAGCTCAACAAGCGGCGTGTGGCCGATAAGCTGTAAAACTGACGGAAATACACTTGCAAATCGCATTGCTATAGGCTCCTTTACAGCTCATAATGCTGTGTAAGACCCGATATATCTGCAATTTTATCAAGTCAGTCACTTTGATTAAAGTTCATATGAGCATAGTGATTTATCATCACATCAGAAGACATATTATTTTAGAATACCGTCATTAAAATAAGATTTTTTACTTTCATAAGAGGTTTACAGGTTTGTTGTTTCACACAATGACTTCGACAGGAATAATATTGCCAGCTCCACACGACAAGAGGGCTATGCGTTCTCTGCCCGGCAGTGCTTCATATACAAACTGCAATTCATACCAATACACAGTCTGATAAAAATTTTACGTTTACGTCAATGGAAACCTTGTGCCGGATGTTGATATCGGCATAATCTTGTTTAAGTTGTTGGCAGACCGATCTGGGTGAGGAAGATCGTAATACCGGAAACGCTCCGGTGGCATATGCCGGCACAACAGGAATTCTGGGAGGCAGAATGACACGTTCAAGTGATGCGAATGCCAAGGCCGCTGCACCAAAGAGCACGGCAAAGAAAACCGCAACCACAGCTGCAAAAAAGGCTGCTGCGAAGCAGGTTAAAGAATCCGTGGTAAAAGCACCACCGGCTACCAAGGCCAAGAAACCAACAGTTAAAAAAGAAACCGCACCTGCGACTGCAGTGAAGACTGCAGCTGTCAAAACGACAGCAGCACCAGTCAAAAAATCGCCGGTGAAGAAGACCGTAAAAACGGAAGCTGCTGAGAAGCCGGCCACCGTTGCGGAAACAGCGAAAAAGCCTGCCAAATCCGCAACAGCAAAACCGGCGGCAAAGGCGAAAACACCGGCTGCAAAGCCTGTGAAAGCGGCAGAGCCAACAGCGGCTCCTGAAAAGCCAAGCGCCAAACCGGCTACCAAGGCTCCAGCAGCAGAAAAGAAAAAAGCTACGCCTGTCGCAGCAGCAAGCACAGCAACAGCTGAAACACCAGCAACAAAACCTGTTGCCGCTATCAGTCCTTATGATGCAAAACCATGGCTTAACAGCTATCCGCAAGGGGTTGCTTCCACGCTGGAACCATCCCCCTATCTGTCGATTGCCGATCTGATACAGGCTTCCTGTAAAAAATATGCAGACCGCCCTGCTTTCACTTGTATGGACAAATCACTATCCTATCGGGAGCTGGATGAGAAATCCGAAGCTCTGGCTGCATGGCTGCAATCACGCGGGCTGGTCAAAGGCGACCGCGTTGCTGTGATGATGCCGAATGTGCTGCAATATCCTGTTGCAATTGCCGCAATTTTGCGCGCCGGTCTTGTCGTGGTCAATGTTAACCCGCTCTATACGCCGCGCGAACTGGAGCATCAGCTGAATGATGCCGGTGCCAAGGCAATCATTATTCTTGAGAATTTTGCCCATACACTGCAAAAAATCCTGCCGAACTCTCCGATCAAACATGTGCTTGTCGCAACGATGGGCGATATGTACGGCCTTAAAGGCGCAGTGATCAATTTCGTCGTGCGGCGCGTTAAGAAGATGGTGCCTGCATGGAGTATTCCGGCACATAGCAGCTTCAAATCCGCACTGGCAGCCGGTGCAAAACAGAGTTTCAAACCGGTCAGCATTACGCCGGATGATCTGGCTTTCCTGCAATATACCGGCGGCACAACCGGCATCTCCAAGGGTGCCATGCTGATGCACAGCAATATTATAGCAAATGTGGAGCAGATGCGGCTGTGGCTGGATGTGGCGTTTCAGGTCAAAGGCCGCCCTGAAAACATCAATTATATCTGTGCCCTACCACTCTATCATATCTTCGCACTGACCGTGAATGCAATGATGGGGATTCAGCAGGGCGCGCGCAATGTGCTGATCCCGAACCCACGTGATATTCCGGCCTTTGTAAAAGACCTGCAAAAAGCGCCGTTCCATATTTTCCCGGGGCTAAACACCCTGTTCAATGCGCTGATGGAAAATGCGGAATTCCGCAAGCTGGATTTCAAACCGCTGATCCTGACACTCGGTGGCGGCATGGCTGTCCAGCGTCCTGTGGCAGAGCGCTGGGAAAAGATGACCGGATGCCTGATTACAGAAGGCTATGGCCTGTCAGAAACCTCACCGGTTGCCACCGCCAATGTGCTGAATGCCACAGAGTTTTCCGGCACCATCGGTCTTCCGGTTCCCGGCTCTGACGTCGCAATCCGTGACGATGACGGCCAGAATGTAGCACTGGGAGAAGTCGGCGAAATTTGTGTGCGCGGACCTCAGGTGATGAAAGGCTATTGGAACCGGCCGGACGAAACCTCAAAAGCTATTTTTGCCGACGGGTTCTTCCGCACCGGCGATATGGGGTTCATGAATGAGCGCGGTTTCACCAAAATCGTGGATCGCAAAAAGGATATGATCCTTGTCTCCGGCTTCAATGTCTATCCGAATGAGATTGAAGAAGTGGCAGCCGAACATCCGGGGGTTGTAGAAGCAGCCGCTATCGGTATCGCTAATGAACATTCCGGCGAGGTGGTCAAACTCTATGTTGTCCGCCGCGATCCGGAACTGACTGAGGAAGCTTTGAAGGCTTTCTGTGCCGAGCGTCTGACTAATTATAAACGCCCGCGCATGATTGAGTTTCGCGATAGTCTGCCAAAGAGCAATGTCGGTAAAATTCTGCGCCGCGAATTGCGTTAACGCAGGTTCTTTGCAGCACTTTTTTTAAAAGGAAAAACCGGATCAATGTATCCGGTTTTTCTCTGCCTTGCCTCATGACCGGCCTCCCGCACTCGGGAAACAAAACACAACCGGCAGATTTTGATTGTGATAAATTAACAGCTATCCAAATATTGCTGTATTTCTATATAACGAAAATAGTTTCAGAAAATCGGGAAGTGTTCTGAAATCGAATTAAACGGGAAAATAGAAATGGTGTTACGCGGCGCTGCTGTCTTTGTCTCTCTGGTGCTTTTCGGTGCTCAGGCACAGGCCGCATATGAAAAAGAACTTGGCCCTCTCGCAAATACAGTCAGTACGCAACTGCTCAAAGGCTGGAATGTAAAGCAACAGGACGGCTGGGTCTTACTGCAAAATTTCACCGCCAGCGAAAGCGAGCAATCACTTTCAGTTCACGCCGGACAGCCGCCGGAAACCGGCCGCATCATCAGCGCAGCCCTCGGGGTCTATTCTGAGAAGCCCAACGCTTCCGTTGGCATTACCCTCGGCAACCGTGCCCAGAAAAGCATCTGTCTTCTGGAAATTTCCGCCAATAAAACCGTGAACCTGTTTTGCACTGAGGGTGATAAGCGCCACAATATTGCATCCGTTCCGAACCTCGCCAAACTTGACGGTTCCGATACTGTCAAAATCATTGAAGTGCCGGGAGCTGCCCGCTTTCTTGTCAATGATCAGAAAATCGGTGAGATCAGCGATATCCCTGCTCTCGGTGCCGAGGTCGGCATCATGGCATATGATATCGGCACATTTGCCATTACCGGCTTCAACATTGATTCAAATCTGAATACACAATTACCACCGCGCTCAGAGACAGGCGGCACCGCACCGACCTCTTCTGGTTCCGGTTCTGGCGTGGACGCATCCACGCCGGGAACCGGCCCGCTGCCTGAATTCGGCAATGACACGGTGCGTCTGATCTCCGTTTATATGGGACTGGTGCAAAGTATTCTGATGCATGAATTCGGCCATGCGCTGATCGGTGAGTTGCAATTACCGTCCACCGGCCCTGAAGAGGATGCGGTTGATGTTTATGCGGCTTTACAGGTTGTACAGCCAACCATGTATCCGGACCCGAACAAAGAAGTGAACGACATCGCCAACGGCGCAGCAACCTATGCAGCGCTGCAATGGTACTACAGCGGTAAATTGTCGGAAATGAAAGGTGCGGATACGTCGCCTTGGCAGGATGAACATACCGCCGATCTCAAACGCTTCCGCAACATGTTCTGTATCATGTATGGCGGCAATCCAAGCGTGTTTGAGCCGGTTGCGCAAAGCGTTGGGCTGGAAGAACGCACCAAAGCCCGCTGCGGCGATGAATTTAACAAACAAAACCGCGCATGGCGGCGTATTCTCGCGCCGCATACCCGCGTTGGTGCATGGCATCCTGACGGCGAAGTACCGGCGAATACGCCGGGGGCACCGATTACCGCTGTTTTTGAACCATCCCAGCGGCGCGTTGGCAATTTGCTTGCCAATCATCTTTCCGGCGGTTTGAAAGGCTACATTCAGCGCCTCGGCGAAACCTATGTTATGCCGCGTCCGGTACAGATCACCTTCAAGGATTGCGGGCAGCTAAACGCATGGTACAGCCCGCGCGAAGGCACGGTTACCATGTGCTACGATCTGATTGAGCATCTTGCCGTGATGATCTCGGATATTGAAATGAAAACCGTCGGCGGCCATGACACCCCACCGGAAGGCGGAGCAATCCCTGTTTCCACCACTGGCGGCGGTAGTACCGGTGGAGACACAACGTCTGCACCAGCCTCTGCACCGGTTGCTAAACGTTTTGACGAACTGGAAGATCTGGGCGTTCCGCAGACAGTCATGCTGTTTCCCGCACCTTATAAAGGCGCAACACCGAACTACATCAAAAAGGCCAAGGTTATTAAAACCGTTGATCTTGTTGACATGCTGAAAACTGAAAAAAACATTCTGCTGATTGATACCGGCGGCTTACGGGAAACATTGCCGGAAGCCTATTCTCTGGTCGATGCCGGTACAGACGGCAGCACCACAGATCGCTTTCAGTCTGCGCTGAATGAATGGCTGATGGATAAAACCAAAGGTCAGCGGGACGTGAAGCTGGTCTTTTTCGGCCAGAGCATGCAGGAGCGCACCTCGTTTAATGCTGCTTTGCGGGCAGGCACATTAGGCTGGCCGACCTATTGGTATCGCGGTGGTCTGGAAGCATGGATCGCGAACGGTCTGCCGACAGTGACGCTGAAATGACCGGTCACTACGGGTCAACGCCGGACAATGCCGCTATTCAGGAACAGCACATTATGAACAAAAACAAACAAAACCTCTCAGGAAAACTGGTGCTTGCGACCGCTGCCCTCAGCACGATGCTGATGAGCAATACCGGTTTTGCGCAAGAAAAACCCATTGATTCATATTATGCACGTCTAAGCAAAAAAGATCATTACAACTCATCAGGCAATCTCCTGACCAAAGTTGAAGGTATTATTCAGCAGGATCGTGCCAATGTTTATGCACTTGGACATCGTGACCCCGAAGACAATCTGGATTTCTTTTTTGACATCAAAGAAAACCGCGCTTTGATTGGTAAACTGATAGCCAACAGCCAGATCAGTGATGAAACCAGTGCCGCAATTATTAACGGTACACCGCTGGTATTTGTGCAAATCTATAATGGCTATGTCAAAATCAAGGTCATGCCTGAATAAGAAAAGGCCGGTGAAATCACCGGCCTTTATGCTTTTTTTTAAAATCAGAACTTATTTTCCGGCCAGATAATCCGGCAGATCTGCAATAGAAGGCAGAACAACATCAGCCAGCGGCTCCAAAACCTCACGCGGACTATTGCCTGTCAGCACACCGACGGCCAGACCGGCCTTAGCTGCTCTGGCACATTCCATATCATGCGGATTGTCGCCAACCATAGCCACTTGCGCCGGTGTAACACCAACCGTTTCAGCAAAATGCAGCAACGGATCCGCATAAGGTTTGGCGCGTGCTGCCGTGTCATAACCGATAAAGCCGGAGAACAGATTGCTGATCCCCAATGCTTCTGCCGTTGCACGGGCACCGGCCTCAGAGTCATTGGTGGCAATGCCTAGAATAAAACCCGCCTGTTTCAGCGCCTGCAATGTCTGGCTCAGGGCTTCAACGGCAACAGCCTGTTTCGCCCCCTCTTCAACACCATAGACATCATATTCCGCGACACGCGCACGGCGCTGTTCATCCGTATCCTGCGGATGCCAGAGCGCAACAATATCTTCAACCGTACCGGCGGCAATCACAGAATTCGCGCGGAATTTTTCCGCTCTAGCATCATAGCCACCGGCATCCAGTAATGACTTTGCAAGCACATCATCACCGGCAGCAGAGCGTCTGGCCAGTTCACAGGAAATGGAATACCAGGTCCTGTTGAAATCAACCAGCGTGCCATCCTTATCAAAAAGAATAGCACGAATTGCTTTTTCAGAGCCGGACGGCGCTGCTACAGTTTCAGACATTATGCCTCCAGTGAACCGGCAGGTTTTGCTTGTGCTGAAGGCTCATCGCCGATCAGCTTCATGACATCATCACCGCGGCGCAAATAGCGCAGACTGCGATGGGTTAGAACGCGACCGGCCTGCGGCGCACATAACTGAATATCAGATTCAGGCTCGCCCGGAACCGGCACGATCGTTGCCAGCAGGTCGCCTTTTTTAACAATATCGCCCAGTGCCACATGATACAGCACCATACCACCCTGCGGCGCACGGATCATTTCCACACGCGAGAAAGGTGCAATCGGCCCGCTGAACGGCTCGCCTAACTGGCTGGATGCATCATCGACCACGCCACGATGAACGAGGAAGCGGTAAAGACCTTCGGCATCGGCAAGACCGGTGGCTGGGTTAACATCATTGAGACCGCGGAATTCAACCGTTGTTACAGCACGGCGGCGCATATCGCGCTCACTCGCTTTCATGTGCAGCAGCGGATTAACGCAGGCCTCTTCAAAGGCAGCACTCACCGTGGAATCGCCGGCAAGAATAGCGGTTGAACGCAGCGCCGTTGCCAGATCGCACAAATCTTCCGCATAATTTTCATGCACATAGAGATAGTTTTCGCTCTCATCGTCACAATGCAAATCGAGCACAATCTCATGCTTCAAAGCCAGACGAACCAGCATTGCCTTGATACGCTTATCCAGCGATACCGGCGCATCCGGTTCCGGCAGCGCCGAGGTATCGAAATTCTCAAGCAGCGGGAAATTACGGTTGAAATTCACGCCGGAGAAAAAGTCAAAACGGCCGAGATGCTGATGGCTCTGCCACTGATTGGAAGCCACCGGATTGGCCTGCGGCACAAGGGTGATATTGCCTTTAATCCGGCCTTCATCTGCAGCTTTTTGCAGCATAGGGATCAGAAAATGCAGAGCCGCCTGCCCCGGCAATTCAGCACCATGCAAAGACGATTGCAAATAAGCCGTTGGCGCTGTTGCGTCTGTACCTGCGAACCGCAGGACGCGCATTTCCACCTGAATGCCCGGCACATCACCGGCAAACTGTATCCGATCCGTTTTCATTGCTGCTCCACCCAAAGTCTTACTATTAGCCGTAACGCTCAGGTTCCGGCCATCATTACAAAATTTACTACTTACAGCGGTTCCAGTTAAGACTGAATCGTTGGAACCGCTGTAACTATTTGTTTTTACGCATTATCCGACGCAAAACCGGTTCCCACTTTTGCTGGAAATGCTATAAGTTTCAGTACTCCCGCTGCCCTCACAGCAGGGAACCATAACTTCAGCCACAGCACAAAACACCAATCCCGATAAATTGTCACGTACTTCCCGACGAAAGACGCAAAAACAAAGGGATAGAACAGGTCGGATCTTTAAAGAAAGCCCAAAGTTCAATGCGCGTGACGCAGATGCGCGATCAGACCTTGTGTTGAACCATCGCGAGCATCGGCGCTCTGCTTACCGTTCACCACATCCAGCAACTCTGTTGCCAGTTCTTTGCCAAGCTCAACGCCCCACTGATCAAATGCATTGATGCCGAAGAGTTGTGCTTCAACAAAAACGCGGTGCTCATAAAGAGCAATCAGACGGCCAAGTGCAAAAGGTGTCAGCTTGTCATAGAGAATAGTGATTGACGGACGATTACCGGAGAAAACACGATGCGGGGCAATGCGCGCCACATCTGCTTCCGGCATTTTGCGCGCACGCAATTGCGCCTGCGCCTCTTCCAGCGTGCGGCCTTTCATCAGAGCTTCGCTCTGCGCCAGACAATTGGCCAGCAACATCTGGTGCTGTTCCGGTAGTTCCGTTTCATGGCTGTGCACAGCAATCATGAATTCCAATGGAATCGTATCTGTTCCCTGATGCAACAACTGGAAAAACGCATGCTGACCATTGGTGCCGGGTTCGCCCCAGACCACGGGGCCGGTGACGCCGGAAACCGGCGTGCCGTCACGCTTCACGCTTTTGCCATTGGACTCCATATCCAGCTGCTGGAAATAAGCAGGCAGACGCGCCAGATGCTGATCGTAAGGGATAATCGCACGGCTGTTAAAGCCGCAAATATCACGGTGCCAATAGCCGATCACGCCCAGCATCATCGGCAGGTTCTGCTCGAATGGTGCGCTCCGAAAATGCTCGTCCATAACATGCGCACCGGTAAGAAATTCTTTAAAACGCTGTGCGCCGATCGCCAGCATCACCGGCAAACCAATGGACGACCAGACGGAATAGCGGCCGCCGACCCAATCCCAGAAACCGAAAACGCGTTCCGGCCGGATGCCAAAAGCTGCCACCTTATCAAGCGCCGTGGACACCGCCACAAAATGAGCGCCGACAGCCTCTTCCCCCAAAGCATCCGCCACCCATTGACGGGCAGTTTTGGCATTGGTCATGGTCTCAATCGTGGTGAAGGTTTTCGACGCAATAATGATCAGTGTGGTTTCCGGATCAAGTTCACGCAGCGTATCAGCAATATGTGACGGATCAATATTGGAGACAAAATGCGTATTCGGCCCGTCATGATAAGGTGTAAGTGCCAGCGTTGCCATCACCGGCCCGAGATCGGAGCCGCCGATGCCGATATTGACCACATCCGTAATGCTGCGCCCTGTTGCGCCTGCCAGATCACCGGAGCGGATTGCCTCACTGAAAAGACCCATACGGTGCAGGACATCCTGCACCTCCGGCACGACATTTTCACCTCCAGTGACAATCACATCATCCGGCTTTGCACGCAGCGCTACATGCAGAACGGCCCGATTCTCTGTGTTATTAATCGGCTCACCGGCAAACATGGCATCGCGCTGCCCTTCGACATTGCAGGCCAGCGCCAGATCTTTGAGCAGAGCCATCGTCTCATCATTGATCCGGCACTTTGACCAGTCGAGCAGAAGATCATCCATTTTAAGGGAAAAACGCTGAAAACGCTGCGGGTCACCGGCAAAAGCCATGCGCATATCCTGCTGCCCGGCAACTGTCTGCCAATGGGCTTTCAGTGCACGCACACCTGCTGCAATACCCGCTTCATTTCCTGCCATGCTAATCTCTCCCTAGAGCATAATTTCATAAACTTGGATCAGGTTAAGGTGAAATTATGCTCTCATTTTAAACTGTAGAGCGACCTTTGTGTGCCAAGTATGGCACACGGCGCTCTAATGAAGAATAACCGCTTCTCAAACCACAACCTATAACACTATAATTATGAACCGATTGAAGTGTTTTAAGGGCATGATAAATAAAAACAAAATTCAGCCGTTGTTTTCTTGTGATTAAAACCGATATCATGATCAGGAATGCAGTCTGCACTTAATTCTGCCTGCACTGCAAGCCCCCTCGGCAAGAGAGAAAACGTAAAGGATAAATATGGATCTGACCGGTGAAGAACGCATCAATGCGCCCAGACAAGCCGTATGGAATGCCATGAATGATGTGGACATGCTCAAGCCCTGTATTCCGGGCTGCGAGACACTGGAGCGCCTCTCAGACACCGACATTCAGGCAGCGATCCGTGTTAATCTCGGCATTATCAAAATCCGCTTTCACGGCTTATTGATCCTATCCAATCTCAACCCGCCGTTTTCCTATACTATCAGCGGTGAAGGTCAGGGGTCTGTTGCCGGCTTTGCCACCGGCAGCGCCGATGTGGAACTGATCGAAGAAAGCCCTGACGTTACTATTCTGCGCTATACAATCAACGGCGATGCAGGTGGCAAGATCGCCCAGCTCGGCACTAAATTGCTTGGCAATGCAGCGCGCAAAATTGCCGACCGCTTTTTCGCCAGCATCGGGGAAGAAGCAGCAAAAACAGTCCGTCAGGACAGCTCTATTTTATGAGTATTATCGTCATATTTTGACCATCTGATAAAAAATTTGACCTTCCGCAAAAATCTGTCATGCTGAAGTCACAGTGCAAAAAAGCATGCGTACAAAAAATGCTTTGCTCTGACAGATTGCGGAACCGGCGTTTAATAAGGGAACCACGTCGCTTCCCCACCATGCAGCAATGAATCATGCGGAGCGCATATCACATGCGTTCTGAGACAGCTTTCGCATAACCGGATTTCGCTTCACACAATGCGTAAGCTCAGTCCGGCATCTCTGACATTGATTTGAAGCACCTGATCGCGCGTTTTACCGCGATAGTGCCGGGAGGAGTGACAGGAGCATGAGTGACCAGCATTCGCATGACAGGCCAAACAAAACAGCGGCAGATATCCGGCCAAACCGTCTCGATAATTATCAGGATGTGTTTGCCGATTTGCATCCGCCGCTCGATAAACATGAAGCATTAGTCGAAGCCGACCGCTGCTACTTCTGCTATGACGCACCATGTATGACGGCCTGCCCGACCCATATTGATATTCCGCAATTTATCCGCCAGATCGCCGGTGGCAATCCGCAAGGCGCTGCCCGCACCATTCTGAGCGAGAATATTCTCGGCGGCATGTGCGCCCGTGTCTGTCCGACTGAAACCCTGTGTGAAGAAGCCTGCGTACGTGAAGCGGCTGAAGGCAAACCGGTGCGCATCGGACTGTTGCAGCGCCATGCCACAGATCACCTGATGGACAGCGGTGTTCATCCTTTCACCCGTGCGCCGGTTACCGGTAAAAGTGTGGCCGTTGTCGGTGCGGGGCCTGCCGGTCTTGCCTGCGCCCATGCGCTGGCACGTGAAGGCCATACGGTGACAATTTTTGAATCCCGCCCGAAAGGCGGCGGCCTCAATGAATATGGTATCGCTTCCTATAAAAGCGTCGATAATTTTGCCGCGCGGGAACTGGAGTTCATCCTGAAAATCGGCGGTATTACCATTGAAACCGGCAAAGCTCTGGGCAAAGACATCCAGCTGGATGCTTTACGCTCCGGTTATGACGCCGTGTTTCTGGGACTTGGTCTTGGCGGCACAAACCGGCTGTATATTGCCGGTGAAGATGCTGAGAACGTGCTGGATGCCGTGCGCACCATTGCCGAATTACGCCAAAGCTCTGACCTCTCCCGCATGAATATCGGCAAGGATATTGTCGTCATCGGCGGCGGTATGACGGCCATTGATATTGCCGTGCAGATCAAACGGTTAGGTGCGGAAAATGTAACACTGGCCTATCGCCGTGGTCGTGAACATATGAATGCCAGCGTCTATGAACAGCAATTGGCGCAGATGGAAGGCGTGCTGATCCGCGATAATCTGCAACCGGAAGAAATTCTGCTCAATGATCAGGGACAAGCCATAGCCATCCGCTTCGCCCAAACAGAACAGCGCGAAGGCAAACTGGTAGCAACCGGCGCCATACTCACAGTGCCGGCCGATCAGATTTACAAGGCCATCGGCCAAAAACTCGACGGCCAAGGCCTTGGTGCCAGCGGCATAGAAATGAGCGGTGGCAGGATTAAAACTGACGCTGAAAACCGCACCAGTGTGCAGGGCATCTGGGCTGGCGGCGACTGTGTGGTAGGTGGTCAGGACTTGACTGTTTCCTCCGTGCAGGACGGCAAGATTGCTGCGCAATCTATCCATCAACATCTGATGCAGCTACCGGAAGCCGTCAGCGGTTTTGCTGAGGCCGTACTGGCAGCCAATCGCAAGGATCTGCCAAGCCTCTGGCCGCAAACCCAGCCCGTTCACACCCACGCGACCTCTCCGGTAAAGGATCACTGACATGGCTGATCTGACCACAAATTTTCTCGGTATCCGTTCTCCTAATCCGTTCTGGCTGGCCTCTGCGCCACCAACCGACAAAGCTTATAATGTCGAGCGCGCTTTTAAAGCCGGCTGGGGTGGCGTTGTCTGGAAAACACTGGGGGCGGAAGGCCCGCCGGTCGTTAATGTCAACGGTCCACGCTATGGTGCTATCTGGGGTGCCGACCGCAGATTACTCGGTTTCAACAATATTGAGCTGATCACCGACCGCTCTCTGGAAATAAACCTGCGCGAGATGAAAGAGGTGAAAAGCCGCTGGCCTGACCGTGCGCTGATCGCCTCCATCATGGTACCCTGCGAAGAAGAGGCCTGGAAAGCCATTCTGCCACGGGTGGAAGAAACCGGCGCTGATGGTATTGAGCTGAATTTCGGTTGTCCGCACGGCATGAGCGAGCGCGGCATGGGTGCCGCTGTCGGTCAGGTGCCGGAATATGTGGCCATGGTAGTGAAATGGTGCAAACAATATAGCCGCATGCCGGTAATCACCAAACTCACCCCGAATATCAGCGATATCCGTATGCCTGCACGGGCTGCTAAAAATGCCGGAACCGATGCGGTATCGCTCATTAATACCATCAATTCCATTGTTTCCATTGATCTCGACAATTTTGCCCCGCAACCAAGTATCGATGGACGCGGCTCCCACGGCGGCTATTGCGGCCCTGCGGTCAAACCGATTGCGCTCAATATGGTGGCGGAAATTGCCCGTGATCCGGAAACACGGGGGTTACCGATGTCGGGTATCGGCGGCATCACCACATGGCGCGATGCAGCGGAATATATTTCACTCGGCTGCGGCACGGTTCAGGTCTGCACAGCGGCGATGACCTATGGTTTCAAGGTTGTACAGGAGATGATCGACGGCTTGTCCGACTGGATGGACAGCAAAGGCTATCACTCACTGGATGATTTCCGTGGCCTTGCTGCCCCGCAAGTCACTGACTGGCAATATCTCAATCTCAATTACACCACCAAAGCGCGGATTGATCAGGATGCCTGCATCAAATGCGGTCGCTGTCATGTTGTCTGCGAGGATACATCCCATCAGGCAATTACATCCATGGTGGATGGTGTGCGCCATTTTGAGGTGATTGATGAAGAATGTGTCGGCTGCAATCTCTGTGTGAGTGTCTGCCCTGTGCAGGATTGTATCACCATGGAGCAGGTTTCCGGCATTGATCCGCGCACCAAAGAGCCGATCAGCCCCAATTATGCCAATTGGACAACTCATCCGAACAATCCGATGGCACGACACAAACAGGCTGCGGAATAGGAGCGGTCAACTGTGACGAGACAGACAGTCATCACAGCGAATAACACGGATAGCGGCAGCAATCTTTCTGCCGCTGTCTTTCCCTGCTTAACGGGGCCGGATACCATTGAGCAGAATGGCACTGACCGCCTGCACCGTGTTCTCACAGCAATCCGGTGCATCAAATTTCTCACCAAGCACAGCACGCAATTGTGTTTCAAAATCAGAATAATGCTGCGTCGTTGCCCAGATCGTAAAGATCAGATGATGCGGATCGGTTTTAGCCAGCCTGCCCTCATCCATCCATTGCCCGATCACAGCAGCCTTTTCATCCACCAGCCTGCGCATATCCTCTTGCAGGAAAGTGCCGATGGCCGGTGCGCCATGCATAATTTCATTGGCAAACAGGCGCGATGCAGCGGGATTGCGGAACGCCATTTCAATCTTGTTACGGATGTAAGTGCCAAGTTCTTCCAACGGATCGCCCTGCGGATCAATGGCCTGCATCGAAGCCAGCCATTCTTCCATCGTCTGCTGCAAAACAGTGGTATAAATCTCTTCCTTACGGCGGAAATAATACAGAAGATTGGGCTTCGACATGCCGGATTTCAGCGCAATTTGATCGATGGTAGAACCGCGAAAACCATAGGTGGAGAACACATCCAGCGCCGCTTCCAGAATGAGTTTGCGGTTCATTTCCTGAATACGCGACAGATTCTCCGGCGCGGGCTCCGCATCCGTTTGCCATTGCGGCGAGAGTTTCAGAGAGCGCTTGGTACGAGCGGTCGCTTTATCCTGCGGTATGGCGGAAGTCTCTTTGACTGCTTTCGGTTTCCGTTCCATGCTGCTCTCCCCCGTCTCAGTATCCGCGCTGCAACGGCATCACGCCGCAGGCCTGCCCTATTACCACTAATTGCTTGTCCTGAACGGATTTTAGTGAATGATATACCAACCGGTTTTTCGCACAAGCGTTTGGCTGGTTTCAAAAACACTCCGCAACAGAACGGAGCAGTAATCAACGTTTTTTTGGGGAAACAATCAAGGTTCTTTTTACGTAGAAGCTTTGTAACGGCGCACGCTCCGAAACGGAACCCGAACGGGTTTTCGGGATATGCGCTTGAGGCAGACATCCACATGCCGTCTCCCCGCACCTCTATGAAACAATTCAATACAGACTGCATACGGAAACAGACATGAACACGCATCTGAACAGCAATCTCAAAACCAATGCCGACCGCCTCTGGGACACCCTGATGGATATGGCCAAAATCGGCCCCGGCATCTCAACAGGCAATAATCGCCAGACACTGACCGATGAAGACCGTGAAGGCAGGCTGCTTTTTCAGAAATGGTGTGAAGATGCCGGCATGACCATGAGCATCGACACGATGGGCAATATGTTTGCCCGCCGCGAGGGCAGCGATCCGTCTTTGCCGCCGGTGATGCTCGGCAGCCATCTCGACACCCAGCCGACGGGCGGTAAATTCGACGGTGTGCTTGGTGTCCTTGGCGGGCTGGAAGTGGTGCGCACCCTCAATGATCTCGGCATCAAAACCCGTCATCCGATTGAAGTGGTCAACTGGACCAATGAAGAAGGTGCACGTTTTGCCCCTGCGATGCTGGCTTCCGGTGTTTTTGCCGGTCTCTTTGATGAGGCATGGGCAAAATCCCGTACCGATGCGGAAGGTAAAACCGTTGGCGAAGAACTGAAGCGCATCGGCTTTGAAGGGTCTGTGCCAACAGCCAAGCGCCCGATCAAAGCCTATTATGAGCTGCATATTGAACAAGGCCCTATCCTTGAAGATGAAGGGCTGGATATCGGTATTGTCACCCATGGTCAGGGTTTGAAATGGTTGCAGATTACGCTAACCGGCAAAGAAGCCCATACCGGCTCAACGCCAATGCGCAAACGTGTGAATGCAGGACTTGGCATGGCACGCATCACGGAGCGTGTGGATGAAATTGCATGGGAACACGCACCGAATGGCGTGGGTGCCGTGGGCTATGCTCATATCAGCCCTAACTCCCGCAACATCATTCCGGGCACCGCTGTTTTTGTGGCCGATTTCCGCCATCCGGACAAAGCAGAACTCGCTATTATGGTGCAGAAACTGGAGAAATCCGTAGCGGAAATCTGCGAGAAAATTGGCCTGACCTATCAGATTGAAGAAGTCGGCGCATTTGATCCGGTTTCCTTTGATGAGACCTGCCTCTCGACCATCCGTCAGGCAACCGAGCGTCTCGGCTTGTCGCACCGCAATATTATTTCCGGTGCCGGTCATGATGCCTGCTGGATCAATCAGGTTGCACCATCGGCCATGATTATGTGCCCTTGCGTGGATGGCCTGAGCCATAATGAGGCCGAGGACATCACCAAAGAATGGGCTGGCAACGGCGCTGATGTGCTGTTGCATGCGGCATTGGAGACCGCTGAAATCGTATAAAATATCTGCTCCGGTATGAGCACTCATGCCGGAGCCTTCACCTATCCCGATTAATCCGCATCTGTTCGCAAAAAACCATAAGGGGAAACGAACAATGTCATATTCCGGATCGCATACCAAGTCACAGGCAGATAACAAAACCACACTGATTAAAGGCGGTAAAATCGTTACCGCAGACCGCTCTTACGATGCGGATATTCTGATTGCAGACGGCAAAATTGCCGCTATCGGCCATGACTTGCAGGGCGACACCACAATTGACGCCTATGGCTGCCTGATTATGCCGGGGGGCATTGATCCCCACACCCATCTGGAAATGCCGTTTATGGGCACCCACAGTTCCGATGATTTTGACAGCGGCACCGCTGCGGCACTGGCAGGCGGAACCACAATGGTGGTGGATTTTGTGCTACCCTCACCGGAGGGCAATTTGCTGGAAGCTTTGCAGGACTGGTTTCAGAAAGCAGGCAAAGCACGCATTGACTATTCCTTCCACATGGCTGTCACCGGCTGGAGCGAGCGCTGCTACAATGAAATGCCTGAAGTGGTGGCACGCGGCGTCAATACATTCAAACATTTCATGGCCTATAAAGGCGCATTGATGGTCAATGATGACGAGATGTTTGCCTCTTTCCGCCGCTGTGCGGAAATCGGTGCCATGCCGCTCGTGCATGCAGAGAATGGCGATATTGTCGCCCAATTACAGCAAAATCTGCTGGCAGCAGGCAATACAGGACCTGAAGCGCATAGCTATTCCCGTCCGCCGGAAGTGGAAGGCGAAGCCACCAATCGCGCCATCATGATTGCCGATCAGGCAGGCGTACCACTTTATGTGGTGCATGTTTCCTGCGAACAGGCGCATGAAGCCATCCGCCGTGCGCGCCAGAAAGGTATGCGTGTTTATGGCGAACCGCTGATCCAGCATCTGACACTGGATGAGAGCGAATATCAGAATAAGAACTGGGACTATGCGGCACGGCGCGTAATGTCACCACCGTTTCGCGACAAGATCAATCAGGACAGTCTCTGGGCGGGTTTAAGTGCCGGTAGCCTGCAATGTGTGGCCACCGACCATTGTGCCTTCACCACCGAACAAAAGCGTCACGGTGTTGGCAATTTCACCAAAATCCCCAACGGTACCGCAGGACTGGAAGAACGTCTGCCGGTACTCTGGACAACAGGTGTGCGCACCGGTCGTCTGACCGAGAATGAATTTGTCGCTGTCACCTCCACCAATGCGGCGAAAATTCTCAACATTTATCCGCGCAAAGGGGCAGTGCTGGAGGGTTCGGATGCCGACCTCATCATCTGGGATCCGAATGCAACCAAGACAATCTCGGCGAAGCATCAGCATTCGGCGATTGATTACAATGTGTTTGAAGGTCTGAAAGTGACCGGCCTGCCACGTATGACCATCAGCGGCGGGCGCGTTGCCTATGCGCAGGGAAAAATTCTGGCAGAGCCTGGTGACGGACGCTTCATTGAGCGCGCACCGAACACACCGCAGCAGCAGGCTTTGTCGGCCTGGAAAGAGGTAGTAGCACCACGCAAAGTGGAACGCGATCCGGCGCTGATGCCGATTGGTGTGTGACCACTTATAAAACTTATGAAAATGGCGGGATTCTTCAATAAGAATCCCGCCATTTTTATTTATTCCGGTTTCATTTCCAGCGTGGCCGCATGAGTCAGCTCACGATCCAGACGTTTTTCTTCATCGCTTTTCGGCTTGGTAAAACGACCAAGCAGCAGATAGGCAACCGGTGTCACATAAAGTGTGGCAATAGTTGCCAGACCGAGACCGCCAACAATAATCCAGCCCAGCGCGATACGGGCTTCTGCACCGGCGCCGGAAGCAATGACCAGCGGAATACCGCCAAGCACCGCACAGATCATCGTCATACAGACCGGACGCAGGCGGATATTCGACGCTTCTTCCACGGCTTCCCGCAAAGACAGGCCACGGTCGCGCAACTGATCGGCAAATTCCACAATCAGAATACCGTTTTTCGCCATGATACCGACCAGCAGCACCAGCCCGATCTGACTGTAAACATTGAGACTGGTACCGGTGAGGATCAGCGCTACAATGGCACAGCCAAGCCCCAGCGGCACGGTCGCCATAACGATCAGCGCACTGACGAAACTCTCAAACTGCGCGGCCAGCACCAGCAGAATGATCACCACCGCAAAACCGAACACCATAAACAAACCGGTCGAGGTCTCGCCCAGTGTGGCGGCTTCTGCAAGCGGCACCATTTGCACACCCGCAGGCAGCAGCGGTGCTGCCAGTTCCTGCACGGTTTTATAAGCATCACCCAGAGCAAAATCACTGCGCAGATTGGAGGTAATCGCAATGGAGCGCAGACGCTGCTCACGTGCCAATTGCGGCGGCACAGCAATTTCACGCACCGAAGCAATCGTTGCCATAGAGACATAACGGCCGTCACCGGTACGCATGAAAACATTTTCCAAATCCGTCGGATCATTGATCGGATTGGACGTCGCCATCATTTTCACATCATAGGAACGGTCACCGATATAGACCGCACCGATCTTACGGCCATCCAGCACCGACTGCACCGCATTGGCCAGACCGGTAATATCAATACCAAGATCAGACGCCCGCTCGCGGTCGATCTGTACCGAGAGTTGCGGCTGCGTTGCATCCACCGACAAGCGCGGCTGCATGAAACGCGGGTCTTTTTCCATTTCAGCCAACAAGGCACGGGTCACCGGCTGGATCGTCGCATAATCATTGCCGACCAGTGTGAACTGTAAACCGTTACCCGCCCCGCGAATACCCAGACTGTTTGACTGCAGGGTAAAGGCACGCACACCGGTAATCGGACGCAGACGCTGATTGATGTCGTTGACGATATCCTGCTGTTTGCGCTCGCGTTCACTCCATGGCGCCAGTGTCAGCACCATAAAACCATTATTGGAAGCACCGCCGGAACCGGCAATCGCATAGGAATTGATGATCTCGCCATTGTCGCGCAATGGTTTCAGACGTTCATCAATCTGCTCTAATTGCGAACGCAGGAAATCAATACTGATGCCTTGCGGCCCCGAAATGCGCAGCATCACGGAGGAGCGGTCTTCGTTTGGTGTCAGTTCCTGACGCAGAGTCGTATAGGCACTCAGTGAAAGAAACGCGAAGACAAGCGCTGCGGCAACCACAACCCATGGCGCATTCAGGCACCAGTGCAGACTGCTACGATAGAGTTTTGCCAGTCCCATGCTGATACGGCCGACAACACCTTGCGGTTTATCTGTTGGTGCACCGTGATCTTTGACCTCGCCGGTCATAAAACGGGAGGCCAGCATCGGGCACAATGTCAGCGCCACCACGCCGGACAGCAAGACCGCAATCGCCAGCACGAAACCGAATTCGCGGAACAGACCACCTGCCTGCCCCGGCAGGAAAGAGATCGGCACAAACACCGCAACCAGTGTCAGGGTTGTGGCAATAACCGCGAAGAACACTTCCTTCGTGCCAAGCACAGCTGCTGCACGCGGCCCCAGCCCCATAGCACGGCGGCGGACAATGTTCTCCAGCACCACAATGGCGTCATCCACGACCAGTCCGGTTGCCAGAACCAGCGCCAGAAGCGTCAGAATATTGATAGAAAAGCCTGCCAGATAAATTGCAGCAACCGTACCAACCAGCGCCACCGGAATGGAAACTGTCGGGATCAGCGTCGCGCGTATATCGCGCAGGAACATATAGATCACGGCAATAACGATCAGAATGGCAGCAATCAGCGCAATCTGGACCTCATGCATCGCGCCCCTGATGAAATTCGCATCATCACTGGTCACGCGCATGATCATGCCTTCCGGCAATGTCTTGTTGAGGCGTTCAACTTCCGCACGGACACCGTCAGAGATATCCAGAGTATTCGATTGTGCCTGACGGATAATGCCAAGGCCGATACTGTTGCGGCCGTTGTTCAGCACCGCAGAGCTTTCAATATCCGGTCCCAGCGTGACATTGGCGACATCACGGATACGGGTTTGCCCCTTAATGATAATGTTCTCAAAATCAGCCGGTGAAGCAACAGAAGCCGTTGCACGCACAACAATCGCCTGCGAAGCACTGCGCAGTGATCCGGCAGGCTGATCCAGCGCCATAGAAGCCAGCGCGGAACTGACATCAGCAAAGGTCAGACCGTAGCTGGCAAGGCGCTTATGATCGATATCAATACGGAAAATCTTATCGCGGTCGCCATAGGTTTCAACATCGGCGACACCGGGAACAGCGGACAGCACATCGACGATCTGATCTTCCACAATCACCGTCATATCATCAACGCTGAGCGTTTCAGACGCAATCGCCAGACGCATCACCGCATCAGCATTGGAATCCGCTTTGATGATACGCGAGGCATCAGCCTCTTCCGGCATCTGGTTGGCCACACGCGAGATCGAGTCACGCATATCAGCGGCAGCCACATTGATGTCGACGCCGTCATTAAATTCAACCGTCACACGGCTGCGGCCGAATGAGGAGGTTGAGGAAATATTCTTCACGCCGGAAACACGCGCGACTTCGTTTTCGAGAACCTGCGTAACCTCGCGGTCAACCGTTTCGGCCGATGCACCAGTAAATGTTGTACTGATCGAAATAACCGGACGATCAACATCCGGCAATTCGCGGATATCCACACCGGTCAAAGCAGCAAGCCCTGCCACAACAATCAGCACGTTGAGCACAAAAGCAAAGACCGGACGCCGGATAAACAGCGCAGTAAAGCCGCCGTTTTGCGGATTGTTCTGTGTCTCAGCTTCTGCAGTTTTCGCGATCAGCGGCTCTTTATCCTGCTCCGGCAGATTGTTTTGGCCAGCGGATGATGTATCGGAAGTCATAGTCATCCCGCCCGCTTATTATTGGCCTGTGCCGTTGCGGGCGCCATCGGGCTGGCTGAATTATCAGTCTTCTGCCCCTTGATCGTGACAGTGCCGCCTTCACGTACATTCTGCACGCCTTCGGTTACAATCACGTCACCCTCGGCAAGTTCGCTGTCCACCAGCACAGAATTGGCATTACGCTGAATGATACGGGTAGCAACGCGCTCGGCCTTACCATCCGTGCCGATACGCCAGACATAGGAACCATCACCATCCCATTGCACCGATAAAGGATCAACTGCCAGATACTGATCACCCGGGAACAGGATCGTCACAGTAAAGGACATGCCTGAACGCAGCACATCGCTCGGATTGGTAATTTCGGCACGCACCCGCATGGTACGGCTCGCTGCATCAATCATATTATCCAATGCACTGATCTGTCCCTGAAAGCTCTTACCCGGCAAGGCAGTCGGCACAGCGGTTACAGCCTGACCAATGCGCAATTGCGGTGCAAAACGCTCCGGCACCCAGATATCAATCAGCAATTTTGAACGGTCATCAATCGTTGCAATGGTGGTTGAGGACGTGACATAATTACCGGCATCCACCGGCAGAATACCAACGATACCGGCAATCGGTGCCTCAACCGAACGGCGGCTCAATGCCAGTTCGGCATCCTTCACTGCGAGTTTTGCATTAGCAAGAGCGAGATCAGCGGCAACCACCTGCACCTGTGTTGCCGTATTGGAAGCCCGCAAGGTCGTCATACGTTTTTGCGTAATTTCTGCATCTTTCAGCAGAACCTGCGCTTTTTCGACTGCAATCTGCTCGTTTTCCGCATCCAGCTCGGCAATGATCTGGCCTTTTTTCACTGCAGCACCGGCACTCACCAGAAACTGACGGATCGTTCCGCTGGAATAAGGCATCAGCGCAACAGTATTCAGCGCAACACCGCTGCCGATCGCACTGAGCTTGTCGTTGACGATCTGCTTCTGTGCAGGTTTGGTCATCACCAATGGCGCACTGCGTCCGCCGCTATTGGTTCCGGCAACCGGTGCTGTCCCCGTTGCCGTGTCTGTGCGCTCAGCATTATACCAGCTCCAGCCCCCGAAGGCGGCGGCAGCGACGACCACACAAACCGCAATCTGTTTCCAGTTTTTCATTCTATCCCGATCTTGCCGCAACCTGAGTTTATTGCCCGCAATTGCAGGCTCACTCTATCATGCCCTTAAAATGCGTAATCTGCGCCCGCAGGTCTAATTAAATTTCTGTAATCCTGCTGTGACGAAGCGCCCGAAACGCCATAAAACCGGCATTTACCGCATTTTAAACCGCTCTGCTGGCTCTGACATGCGCCGATATGGTTAATAATACTTAAACATGACCGCCATCTGACAAAGCAAAACGGGCGGAAACATGATGTTTCCGCCCGTTTTTATAAGGAACGTAATTATATTTTATACGAGCGCCTTATAGGCAACAGCCATACGCGCTGCCAGTTTGGCATTGTTCAGCACCAGCGCAATATTGGCTTTGAGGCTGCGGCCTTCCGACAATTCATTGATGCGGGCGAGCAGGAATGGTGTCACATCCTTACCGCCAACGCCCTGATCCGCAGCTTCTTTAACAGCAGCTTCGATCGTTGCGTTGATGAATTCTGGTGTCAGTGCATCTTCTTCAGGGATCGGGTTTGCAATCATGATACCGGTGCCGGAACCGAGCGCATGATGGAGAACCATTGCTTTTGCAATCTCCTCTGCACTGTTCAGACGGTGATCAGCTTTACAGCCGCTTGAACGGGTGAAGAATGCCGGGAAATCGTCGCTGCCATGCGCAATAATCGGCACGCGCTGGGTTTCCAGATATTCAAGGGTTTTAGGAATATCGAGAATGGATTTTACACCGGCGCAAACAACAGTGGTATTGGTCATACCCAGTTCGTTCAGATCCGCGGAAATATCAAAGCTGTCTTCCGCACCGCGATGCACACCGCCAACGCCGCCGGTGGCGAAAATTTCAATACCGGCAAGCGCAGCAATACGCATGGTTGCCGAAACAGTGGTACCGGCAGTCAGACCCTGCACCATATCTGCGGCCAGATCGCGGCTCGATGTTTTAACGGCATCAGTTGTCTGTGCCAGTTGTTCCAGCTGCGCATCACCGAGACCAACGTGAATTTCGCCTTTCAGCACCGCAATGGTTGCCGGTACGGCACCGTTTTCACGGATCACATCTTCAACCTTACGCGCCATTTCCAGATTCTGCGGGAAAGGCATACCGTGAGTAATGATTGTGGATTCAAGAGCAACAACAGGCGCACCTTTATCAAGGGCGTTACGGACTTCGTCGCTGAAATGCATGGTCAAACTGGTCATAAGGAGCAGCCTTTCTGAGGGAGGTTATGTCTTAAAATCATTCGCTGATGCGATAGAGGTTTGCTTCCAGAAATTGGGCGGATAAATCCGGATGCACGCTGGCATCGCTTTCGGTTGTTAATGTCGCCAGCAATGTGCCGGTACGTACCGCTTCTGGCAAAGGTTTCTGGTCAAGCAGGCAATAGAGCGTGCCGGAGATCAATGCGTCACCTGCACCGGTAATATCCACCGGCTGTGCAGGAACACTGGCGATATGGCGGATACCGTTTTCATCACCAATGTGAACACCGGCAGCACCCATCGTCATCACGATCTTAGCCACACCGCGCTCGCGCAGGGCACTGATCGCCTGATCTGCCGAAAGGCGTGGCTTCCCTGCCGGATGACGCAGCAAACTATGCGCTTCATCAAGATTGAGAAACAACAGATCAACGCCGCTGAGATCCTGCGGCAGACGCAGTGCTTTGGGCGCAGAAACCGTATCAACGGCTAACCGGAAACGGCTGCCGGATTTTTTCGCCAGCAAAGCCTCCAGGGTTGCCTGCGGCAGATTGCAATCGGCAAAGACCCAATCAGCCGAAGCCAGCTGCGGCCAGACTGTTTCCAGCATTTCCGGTTTCAGCAGATCGAAAATGCCCATATCAGCAATACCGAGCGCCAGTTCATTATCAGGCCCCAGAATTGCAGCATATTCAGCGGTCGGCGCTTCATTGGTAACAATCGCGCGGCTGACATCAACGCCGAGCAGGCGCAGATTATCGAGAATAGCGCGGCCGGTTTCGTCATCACCGAGAATGGAGACAAAACCGATATTCACACCTAAACGCGCCAGATTTTCCGTAACATTGCGCGCAACACCGCCATGGCTGCGATAACCGCTGACCGGATTGGACGTCTCACTGATCAGAGGGGCATGTGCATGATATTTACGATCAAAGACTGCACCACCGATACAAACGATACGCTTGCTCACCGGCAGATAATAGCCGCGCCCCAGTACAAAGCCCTTCTGCGTCAGCTGCACAATATGTGCAGCAACAGTTGAGCGCGCCAAGCCTAAGGCATCAGCGATTTGCTGCTGCCCGATAAACGGATTGGCAATGATCATCTCCAGAACAGCGCGTTCCTGTACAGAAAGATCCTGCAAGCTTTGTCCGCCGGCCTTCACCGGTTGGTTCACTTCCTGATCGCTCTGCACCATTGCCATTCTCCGTTAAAATTCCTTCGGGAGTCTGGTTATTAGCACCAGTCGCCACAAAAATCAAAACATTTGTTATGTAAAAAACATTTGTTTTGATTTATTTCCACATTAAATTTTGACAATTTTACAATAGAAATAAAGCGTACACGGAAATTTGAAATCGTGTATCAAAACGCTTATATTGGTATCTTGCAGGATTTTAGCCTTTGTGGGGACAGGCTTGCAGTCTGGCATTGAGACGCAACTGAACAGTCTGTGACCTGGGCTATGGCACGATCGGGTCCGTAGGTGAAAATGGGGAGACAGGGCGAGAACCTGTCAGCCTGACGGATGGATGAAATGACCCTTATGAAAAACGAGGACTTTCAAAAGCCTGCGGATACAGCATCTGCTGAAGCAGAAAGAGCGCGTGCGGGACAATTACAAGTTCTCCAGCCTGTAAAGACCGATGGCGCAACTGCACAACCAAACCTGCCTGCAGCAACCTCATCAGAGCAGATCAGCGGAACCGTGCCGCCTATTTTTAACGGTAACGACGCCGATCTCGCTGCGAATGATAATAATGATCTGCGCATACCGCTCCGCCATCGTCTGTCCAGCAAATTATTGCTGATGATCATTTTGGCCGTGCTGATTGCAGAAGTTATAATTCTTGCGCCATCTATCGCCAATATGCGAACCCAATGGCTGACAAACAAATATAATATGATTACCACATCGAGCCTGTTATTGCTTGATGCTAATCCCGGGACAATTTTGGAACCGCATGTTCAGGATCAATTACTGCGTTCCAGCGGCGCCGAGCGCATTACGGTTATACGTAACGGCACCAGCCGTGTTCTTGCCGCATCGCCGTCAACACCGCCCGTTACAGAATATATTGACCTGAACACGGCAACGCCGCTGAGTGATTTTCTGGGGGCATTACAGACACTGATTAGCGGCGGCAAGAAGGTCATGCAGATTTCAGGCCCGCCGGACTATACCGGTACGACCGTCGACATCATAATGTATGATACCGCTTTGCATGACCGGCTGATCCAAAATTCGCGGATTATCGCCACGATTTCATTGCTGATCTCGTTGATTGCAGCAGCATTGATCTATTTTATCATTCACAGACTGCTACTGCGTCCTGTCGGTCATATGTATAGCAACATGTTTGCCTTTGGCCAAAAACCTGAAGATCCGACGCTGATCATTGACGGTTCCTGCCGCAGGGATGAGCTTGGCTATGCCCAAAACCGGCTGGCCCAAATGCAAACCCATTTGCAGCATTTATTTCAGGAGCGAAAACATCTCGCCGACCTTGGTCTGGCCGTATCCAAGATCAATCATGATATGCGCAATATTCTGGCATCAGCCCAGCTAATGTCCGACAGCCTTGCCGATACCAATGATCCGGTCGTACAGAGGTTCTCTCCAAAACTGATCCGCACACTCAATCGTGCGATTACCTATTCCGAAACCGTGATCGCCTATGGACGCACTCAGGAAGCTGTACCGGTACGCCATCAACGCTTACTGCGCCCGCTGATTCATGAAGTTGAGGATATGCTGGTGATACCACCGGAAGTGCCAATCACTTTCCGCAATATGATTCCTGTCGACTTTGAAGCCTATATCGACAAGGAGCAGATGCTGCGTGTGCTGAATAATCTCTGCCGCAACGCAGTACAGGCAATGAGCGCACAAAACACATCGCCGGAAACCGAAAAAAACCTGACCATATCCGCATGGCGTATCGGCAATAATTGCCATATCGCCGTAGCCGACACCGGCCCTGGCCTGCCCAAAAAAGCGCGGGACAATCTCTTCACCGCTTTTCGTGGCTCCACCCGCAGTGACGGTACCGGTCTGGGACTGGTTATTGCGCAAGAACTCGTTCGTGCCCATGGCGGCGCAATCCAGCTCCGTGAAGATTATACTGAAGGTGCATTATTTGAGATTCGCATACCGGATAAACCAGCCTATCCGCCAGCGGCGCACCGCAATATGGTGTAATTATTTCAACAGCCTGCACGGACAAAGCCCTCATGAAAGCCACGCAATCGCGTGGTTTTCATGTTTTTATCCCCATGCTTCAAAAAAAATACAAATTTTTGAAAGTTTTCCGTTACAAACCCTTGCAATGCCAAACAGAACCCTTTAGAGAGCGCATACCGCACGGAAACGGCGCGGTTCTAGGGCAAGCACCCGTAGCTCAGCTGGATAGAGCACCAGACTACGAATCTGGGGGTCAGAGGTTCGAATCCTTTCGGGTGCGCCATTTATCTTATTAAGATTTTATTTTGGTAAAGAATAAACTTCTTAAGAGAGTGTTTTATAAAAGCACTCTGGGCAAGCACCCGTAGCTCAGCTGGATAGAGCACCAGACTACGAATCTGGGGGTCAGAGGTTCGAATCCTTTCGGGTGCGCCACTACTTCTCTTACTGAGAAGTTTGATTTGAAAATACACTCAATTCCTCGTAAAGCTGACAGTATGCAATGCAAAAGCAATGCAATATATCCCATCATCTACGTCAGATCTTCACCGTCGCAAATTAAAAATCATAATAAAATTTCTACATTATAATAAACGATATTACGATTTATCATAATTTTTCAAATAAAAATACCATTCGACAAAATAACATGATAAAAACTCTTTCATTACACCCGCAAATGAAGGAATTGTACTGTGATTATTTTAAATAAAGCAAAATTATTAAAATCACATTGCAAAGCCATATTAATAATATTAGCAGTTCAAACTATATTAATAACAGGCTTACAAAAAGCGCAGGCAGTGTCTGTCAGTATTTCACCGGACTGCCGGCCTTTACAAGCACTACAGGTACAACAGTTTCAGGCAACAGTAACCTCAGCTACGAATAATGACGTCATATGGATGGTAGACGGAGTAAAAGGCGGCGCCCCATTCATCGGAACTATTACAGATAACGGCCTGTACACAGCACCTGCCAATATGGACGAGGCCGTCAACGTCACCATTTCGGCCGTCTCTGCCGAGGACCAAACAGAACAAGCCAATATCAAAGTTTGCAACACTGCCTATAGCCGTTCCGGCACGGTTCACTTCGTCGCCACCACAGGAAATGACAGTAATACGGGTTCTTTTTCGGCACCGTGGCGTAGCATTCAGCATGCGGTTAATCAGGCTCAGGCCGGAGATACAATTGCTGTGCGCGGTGGCGTCTATAATGAAACAGTCATGATCACCAAATCCGGCTCTGCGGAAAATGGTTTCATCACTCTGTCAAGTTATGCCAATGAAAAAGCAATCCTCGACGGCAGCGGCCTGATTACAGAGCGTTATGGTATGCGCGGACTGATCACGATCAATGATGCGAGCTTTATCCGGATCAAAGGCTTTGAAATTCGGAATTACAAATCCGATACAGAATTTATAGCCATCGGCGTTCTCGTTCAGGGCTCAGGCCAGTATATTGAAATAAGAAACAATATTATTCATGAGATTGAAGCCAATAACCTGCCTGCCAGTGGTGCGGCCAATGCCTTAGGCATAGCTGTTTACGGGCAAGAACAATCCCCGATACGACATGTCATTGTTGATCGAAATGAACTCTACAACCTGAAAACCGGAACCAGTGAATCGCTGACAATCGGCGGGAATGTTGATGGCTGGCAGGTCACCAAAAATCAGGTGCACAACAATAATTTCATTGGTATTGATGCGACCGGTTATTACAATAATAATCACAATAATCTGGCAGAATATAACCGCGCCCGCAACGGATGGATCGCCCGCAACAGTGTTTACAACCTCTCCACTGCCGGCAATCAGGCTCTGACATATGTCGCCACAGCAATAGGCATTTATGTCGACGGCGGACAAAATATTACGATTGAACAAAATAATTCCGATGCCAATGAAGGTGGCATATGGTTGCTGAGTGAACGCCCTGGCAAACTGACCGACCATGTTACTGTACGAAATAATCTCGTCCGGTTTAATCGCGGTGCCGGTATTCTCGCCGGCGGGTATAATGCAACCCAATCCGGTGGTGCCGCACATATCTCAATCGCCAATAATATACTGTATCAAAATAATAATACAAACGCGGCGGGTATTAATGCCGGAGAGTTCCAGATTGGCCACAATGTCAGTGATATGAAATTTATCAATAATATCCTGCTGGCCGGTGCAAAAGGCTATGTCGTTACCAGCTTTATTCCTTCGGTTCCCGATACAGTAACACTGGCCAATAATCTCTATTTCACGACATCCGGTGCTGCTTTCACACGCTGGTTCTGGAATAACACCAATTACTTTAACGACAGCACATCTTCTAATAATTTCAATGCTTTTACTGCGATCAGCGGCGACACGGACAGTCTTGTAGCCGACCCACTGTTCACCAATGCGAATACGGGAGACTTACGCCCTGCCGCGGGGTCTCCAGCTCTGAACAGCGGCAGATTTGCGGCCTCGTCAGGGTTTCCCATTACAGGCATAAAAGACTATGCAATGAGCCCTCGCATCGTTGACTCAAAGATCGACCGTGGAGCTTATCAACATATCGGCGGACCAGAATGAATAAGGCCAAACCTCAACGATATGCAAACTCGATGCATTGCGCGCTATTGCAGCTTTACTCGTTGTCATACAGCATTTCTTCGGAGATATCGTCCGGGAAGCGCAAAATCAGCAAACGCCGCTGATTGAGCTCATTCAATATTCTTTGAACAGCATCGACCTCGGGCGTTTGGGTGTCATCTTAT
Organism: Bacillus subtilis; assembly: GCA_021733665.1. Classification (GTDB taxonomy): domain Bacteria; phylum Pseudomonadota; class Alphaproteobacteria; order Rhizobiales; family Rhizobiaceae; genus Pseudochrobactrum. Next base: position 528,805 of record JAHREI010000001.1, on the reverse strand, counting down.
TTTTCTTGATCAGCGGCTTCGTAGTACCGTTTAGTATTCGTGGTGCCCATCCTTTACGGCGATTTGCAATCTCCCGCTTTTTCAGGCTTTACTCTGCTTTGTGACTTGCTGTCATCACGCTCAGTATATTCTTTGTCTATAAGGGTTCGGCGCCATCGATTGTGACAATTCTGGCCAATATGAGGATGTTCCCAGCTTCTTAGGCTTTCACTGGCTGTCCGGAATTTACTGGACCCTGACTATTTAGCTGGTTTTCTATTTTTCTGTGCTGCATTGTTTTGGAAAACGTTTTATATACACCGAAAATTGTCACTGCCTTTGTACTCTTGTTAATCTGTTCAAGCGCACTTCCGATCCTTATGCGTGTGCACGCGGGTATCAACCTTCCGGTACAATATATCGGCCTTCATGTTTCTTTTTTATATTGTGGCATGCTATTCCGCCTCGCCATGATTGATAAAAAACAAGCGCATGGACAGGTGCAATCATCGCTTTTGTCATTTGGCGGCTCTATCAGCTACTCTATCTATCTGTTTCACGGGATTGCAGCTTTGCTGGTCTATCAGTTTCTGCCGCTGACCGAAAACTGGACGGATCTCTTAACAGGTCTCGTATCATTAGGTCTAACGATACTGATTTCTCATAGCGTTTATAAATATTTGGAAACCCCAATGATCGCTCTGGGAAGAAAAACTGCAACACGCAATGAACCACGAGCCACAATAGCCGTGCCTCAAAGCTAAAAATCCAAGACATTACAAAATCTTAAATCCGGCTTATCATTTGATAACGCCGGATTTAAGTTTCCTGCAATTGTTGCATCATCCGCACCAGTTCTGGCAAGGAAGCAGCCTGCATTTTGCGCATTGCCTGTGCGCGGCGCACTTTCACCGTAATTTCGCTGATGCCCAGCTCCGCTGCGATCTGCTTGTTGAGCAAGCCTGCAACCACATGACCGACCACATCACGCTCACCATCACTTAGGCTGGAATAATGATCCTTCAGAGATTTCAGGCTGTTGCGGGCGATACGGTTTTTACGGTCGAGCTCAATGGCCTGATGGATAGCATCCAGCAAATCCTGCTCGCGGAACGGCTTGGTCAGAAACTCGACAGCGCCTTGTTTCATTGCCCGTACAGACATCGGAATATCACCGTGACCGGTGATAAAAATAACCGGTAACTGCACATCCCACTTGTCCATCTCACGATGAAAATCCAGTCCGCTCATACCGGGCATCCGGATATCCAACACGAGACAAGCAGGGGCATCATGACGTTCCGTCTCCAGAAAAGCCTGCACGGATGCAAAGGACTGCGCTTGCCGACCGACAGAATTCAGAAGATCCTCAATGGCCTCACGCAAAGACTGGTCATCATCAATAATATAAACGACCGGTTCTTCTGTATTATGGTTATCGCTGACCGGTTGCTTCATGCTTTTGTTCCGCTGCCATTTAAGGTGAATTCCACAACAAGACCGTGCGGGTGACGGGGATAGGCACGGATAGCACCTTGATGCGCCTCGATAATACTCCGGCTGATTGCCAAACCAATACCGATACCGCCAGATTTGGTGGTATAAAACGCATCGAACATGGTTTTCAGCCGCTCTGTAGGCACTCCCTCACCGGTATCGGACACCGCCACGCGAACAGAACCATCCGGCTCACCACGCGACAGAACCATGATCTCTCGCGGCTCAACGCGTTTACTGTCCCGTACTGCCTCCACCGCATTGCTGAACAGGTTGAGCAGCACCTGCTCAATCTCAATTCTGTCGCCTTGTATGACCGGTAAAGCCTCATCGAGATCGAGCCGGATATTGATACGCCAACGCTCCAGATCACCGCGTACCAGTGCCAGAACGTCCAGTATCAGATTATTCATACGGATATCTTCACGCGCTGCAGGCTGACGCTGCACCAAAGCACGCACCCGCCCCACCACTTCCGCAGCACGCGTTGCATCTTTACTGATCCGCTCTGCCGCCTGACGCGCTTTTTCAATATTCGGCGGCTCGGTCGCCAGCCAGCGTGTGCATGCCGCCGCACTGGTGGTGACAGCCGCCAATGGCTGATTGACCTCATGCGCGATAGAGGCTGTCAGCTCGCCGAGTGTCATCACCCGCGCCATTTGTGCCATTTGCTTACGGGCTTCTTCAGCCGCCTGCTGCGCATTACGGATTTGCAAAGCCAGCCATGTTGTGACGGCAATTGCCGCAACACTGATAAAACCGTTGACCACCCCCGACTCCGGCGAGCCGCTCAGTGTCAGAAAATAGCTGACAATCGTCATCAGCACGCAGAGCAATGCAGTGGCAATCACCGCCTTAGGCTGCAAAAGGCGCACAGCCAGCAACACCACGGCCACATAGAAGACTGCCGCTGCAATTTCGAGATCCGTTACCGTATCCGCAATAAAAATTGCGATAATCAGCGCCAGACCGGCCAGAAGCTGCCAGAAACTGGCACCTTCCAGCATCATTGGCACGGAAAGTGCCGATTTGATCCGGTCTCCAACAGGCTGCTTATCTGTCTGCATTATACGCTTTCAATAATCTTTATCGCCGTCATCGGATGTAACATAACGCCAGCGCACCGAAGTCACCAGCGGCTCCAGACTCAAACGGCCGATAATCTGCTCCAGCAACGGATCCTGATTATTATCCGCCCGAAACAGCGCATTCACCTCGACACGGTTGCTGTCTTCAATATTGGTGCTTTCCAGATCCTGAATATGCAGAACCGTACCAAGATCGCGCAACAACAGCGAGCGCACATGCGCCTCCGCATCGCCCATACAAACAATGCTCACTGCATAGCGGCTGTCAAATTCCGATCCGCTTGCCGGTTGCCGGTCGATCAGATGCACCAGCGGGCGCAAAAACAAATTCACACTGATAATAAACAAAGTGGCGATGGCCGCATGAAGATAGAAGCCGGCGCCGCACATCACACCAACAGCCGCAGAGCACCACAGTGTTGCAGCTGTATTCAGCCCGCGGACGTTAAAACCTTCTTTGAAGATAATCCCTGCGCCCAGAAAACCGATACCGGAAACAATCTGCGCTGCCACACGGGTCGGGCTGGTATCCCCGTCAACCAATGAGGCAAACAAGACAAAGGTCGCTGCACCGACTGCCACCAGCGTATTGGTGCGCAACCCCGCAAGACGCTGACGCCATTGCCGCTCAAACCCGATAATACCGCCAAGCACAAAAGCTGCTGCCAGTGCTGTAAATGTATGTAAGAGACTTTCAACTGAGACCATAATCTGTCCTGCCATTTTCGTCTGTATTCCGATAGCAGCTTTATTTCGCAACGGTATGAAGGTTTTCTAATACAATAGAAATCGTGCAATGCTGGCCGTTCCTGTCTGTTTTTGCTGCATAAAACAAGCTTAACCTCTGCGAATATACTTTAGTATATCCGCATAACACCTAATCATATTGAAACAGTCTTTGTTCATAGTTGAGGTAACAGACCATCTGTTTTAAACACAGATCAGGACAGTTCAACTGTTCAGTCATCGGTTTCAGCGCCTGCTCTGATGAAATTCAGACAGAGGCTCTGAAACCACATCTCATGTGCATTCCTTCTGAATACTCAGGATGCACCCGCAAGGATTCTGTTCCTAAATGCCAAGCGACAGTAGTCAAATAACCAAGCCGCAGCAGCAACCGGACTGAACCTTTGCAGGTTTCACCCATGCCGTTGCGGCTAACGAGGTGAAACATGACCTATCCAATTCTCAACATGGCGCAGATTCTGTGCGCATCCCCGCTCAATGGTGATACACGCCGTTTTGTCCGTTCCTCACGCCTACCAAAACTGGCTGACGGACCGGATGTTGTTGCCGTCATCGCTGACGGCGGTAACCGGCCGGTTGCCCGCTGGGTGCGTAATCCGCAAAACCGCAAACTGGAATGTGTCTGGTCTGCGGCAACAGGCGGAGCACAATCATGAATGTTCTCTTTGATATTCTCATGGTCTTCGGCTTCACGCTGCTGATGCTTGCCGTCAGCTTTATCCGTGTGCAGGCCAAAGCAGGTTTTTACGAGCCTTTGCTCAAAACCCAGACAACAGAAGAACTGCCCCTTGATAACGGAGACAGCTATGGACGACGACAGTAGTCGGTGGCTGTGTGCGGTCTGATAGCGGGAACCTCTCTTCCTGCTTTCAGACCGCATGCAGCCACTCCCCCACAACATCAGACAAGTTAAGATCCGGCACAGAGCTTTGCGTCTTCCGCAGCATAATTCCTGAAACTTGAATCAGTTTAAGGGAAAATTATGCTGCATATATAAAATGTTAGAGCGACCTTTATGCGCCCAATCGGGCGCACGGCGCTCTATGCGCGGAGCGGCTCTGTGCTGCCATTTTTCAGCGATGATCCGTCATCGCGGGAGTATCTCATGAACAAGCCGCTCAAAAATACCGCCTTTCAGGCGGATAAAGACGACCGGAAACTTTCATCCCGTGCGATGAAAGAAGCCCGCAACAGCCTTGATACAACACTCGCCAATCTGCGCAGCGATCAGCAAGGGCTGACCAATGCTGAAGCAGCGCTGCGCCTGCAGGAAAACGGTGCCAATGAAGTCGCTCACGATAAGCGCCCTCATGCCCTGATCCAGCTGCTGCAGGCTTTCAACAATCCTTTCATCATGGTGCTTATGGCGCTGGCTGCAATCAGCTCTGTCACCGATATCTGGCTGCCGATGCGCGACGGCGAAGAAATCGATTATACCGGCGTCACTATTATCGTTACCATGGTCGTACTCAGCGGGCTGCTGCGCTTCTGGCAGGAATACCGCTCAGGAAAAGCTGCCGAAGCTCTCAAAGCGATGGTGCGCACCACAGCCACAGTCCTGCGTCGCAGCAGCGGCGGCAATACACCGGAGCGCCATGAAATTCCTATGCGTGATCTGGTGGCCGGTGACATCGTGCTGTTGTCTGCCGGTGATATGATCCCTGCGGATATCCGTCTGATTGAATCGCGCGATCTTTATGTCAGTCAGGCTGTTCTGACCGGTGAAGCACTACCGATTGAAAAATACGACACGCTGGGTTCTGTTGCTGAGAAATCTGCCGCTGCGACCGCTACTGACGAAGCAGACATGCTCGATCTGCCGAATATCTGCTTCATGGGTACCAATGTGGTTTCCGGCACTGCGACAGCCGTGGTTGTTGCCACCGGCGCACGCACTTATTTTGGCTCTCTGGCCAAAGCCATTGTCGGCTCCCGTGCAGAAACCGCCTTTGACCGTGGTGTAAACTCCGTCAGCTGGCTGCTGATCCGTTTCATGCTGGTGATGGTGCCGATTGTTCTGCTGATTAACGGCTTTACCAAAGGTGACTGGGCAGAAGCCTTCCTGTTTGCACTCGCCGTTGCCGTCGGTCTGACACCGGAAATGCTGCCGATGATCGTGTCTTCCAACCTCGCCAAAGGTGCGGTTGCCATGTCACGACGCAAAGTAGTGGTGAAACGCCTCAACGCCATTCAGAATTTCGGTGCGATGGATGTGCTCTGCACCGATAAAACCGGCACGCTGACACAGGATAAAATTATCCTCGAACACCATGTGAACAGCAAAGGCGAACGCGACGACCATATTTTCCGCCTCGCATGGCTGAACAGCTATCATCAGAGCGGCATGAAAAACCTGATGGATCAGGCTGTAATCCGCTTCTCCAGCGGTCTTGGCGATGTACTGCGCTCTGCCTCTTTCTATCGCAAAATTGATGAGCTGCCGTTTGACTTCATCCGCCGCCGCCTCTCCGTCGTTGTGGAAGGCATTCACGGCGATCACCTGCTGATCTGTAAAGGCGCCGTAGAAGAAATGCTCGCCATCGCCACACAGGTCAAAGAAGGCACGCAAATTCTGCCGCTGGATGATAAACGCCGTGCGGAACTGACAGCGATTGCCCGCGCCTATAATCAGGATGGTTTCCGTGTTCTGGTGATCGCCACCCGCGATATTCCGCAAGGCTCTACCAAGCCGCAATATAGCGAAAATGACGAATGTGAACTAACCGTTGAAGGCTTCCTGACCTTCCTCGACCCGCCGAAAGAAACCGCTGCTCCTGCCCTTGCCGCTCTGCGTGACAATGGTGTGGCTGTGAAAGTTCTGACCGGCGATAATGAGATTGTCACCACCAAAATCTGCCGTGAAGTCGGGCTGGAGCCTGGCACACCGGTGATGGGACGTGATGTCGAGAAAATGGACGACGCCACCCTGCGTGTCATCGTTGAAGACACCACGGTTTTTGCCAAGCTGACACCATTACAGAAATCCCGTGTTCTCAAGGCACTTCAGGCCAATGGCCATACGGTCGGCTTCCTTGGCGACGGGATTAATGATGCACCAGCGCTGCGCGATGCCGATGTGGGGATTTCCGTCGACAGCGGTGCCGATATCGCCAAAGAATCCGCCGATATCATCCTGCTGGAAAAGAGCCTGATGGTGCTGGAGGAAGGTGTTATCAAAGGTCGTGAAACCTTCGGTAATATCATCAAATATCTCAATATGACGGCCAGCTCGAATTTCGGCAACGTCTTCTCCGTTCTGGTTGCTTCTGCCTTCATTCCGTTCCTGCCAATGCTGGCAATCCATCTGCTGATCCAGAATCTGATGTATGACATCTCGCAGCTGGCTCTGCCTTGGGACAAGATGGACAAGGAGTTCCTGAGCAAACCACGCAAATGGGATGCGAAGAATATCGGCCGCTTCATGCTCTGGATCGGGCCGACCTCTTCGATCTTCGACATCACGACTTTCGCGCTGATGTGGTATGTTTTTGCTGCCAATTCGCCTGAAATGCAGTCCCTGTTCCAGTCCGGCTGGTTCATTGAAGGCCTGCTGTCCCAGACCCTTGTCGTACATATGCTGCGCACCCAGAAAATCCCGTTCATCCAGAGCACCGCTGCTTTGCCGGTAATGCTGATGACCACGCTGGTGATGGCAATCGGTATTTATATTCCGTTCTCGCCACTGGGTAATGCTGTCGGTCTCGTGCCGCTCCCATGGGAATATTTCCCTTGGCTGGCCGGTACGCTCATCAGCTACTGCATCGTCGCACAGGGTATGAAAGCTATTTATATCCGCCGCTTCGGCCAGTGGTTCTAAGACCTCAAGCCAGAAGGCTGAAATTACGGGCAGGTTGTTCTGCCCGTAATCTTTTGCAACAACAGGATATGCCTCATGACCTTTATCAACCGGCTATCTCCCCTCTGCTTTCAGGCGCATCTGCCACGAAACCAGCCGCCGCGCAAAGGGCGGAAATCCGCACCGCGATTTCAGCATAAACCACCCAGAAAACTCGGCTGGTTCGCCCGTCTGCTTTGTCTGTTTCTGCTCAACCTGTGCAGCCTTATTCAGACTGTCACCACATTTTTGCTGCGCAAGAAACGTCTGTCACCTAAGCGACGGAAACAATTACTGGCCTATCATGCCACGCTCAATGAAGCGGCAATCCGCATGCTAAGGCGATAAAAAAACGGAGAGGTTGCCCTCTCCGTTTTTCTTTGTCTTATCGGTTGTCTCAGCCAGCCAGTGTATAGGCGGTTTTAACAGTCGTGTAGAATTCCGCCGCATAACGCCCCTGCTCACGCGAGCCGTAGCTGGAACCTTTACGACCACCAAACGGCACATGGAAATCCACACCTGCAGTCGGCAGATTGACCATCACCATGCCCGCATCGGAATTGCGTTTGAAATGCGTTGCATATTTCAGGCTGGTTGTTGCAATGCCGGAAGACAGGCCGAATGCTGTATCATTGGCTGTTGCCAATGCTTCTTCATAGTTTTTCACGCGGATAACACTGGCCACAGGACCAAAAATTTCCTCGCGGGAAATACGCATCTGGTTGGTAGCTTCCGTAAACAAGGCAGGGCGCAGATAGAAGCCCGGAGTGTCACGTTCCAGCTGCTCTCCGCCAAAGGCCAGTTTCGCACCTTCTTGTGCCCCAAGCGTAATGTAATCCAGATCCTGTTTCAGCTGGCTGTCATCCACCACAGGGCCGATATGGGTGCCGGATTTCAGAGCATCATCAATCACCAGCGTCTTCATACGCGCAACCAGAGCATCCACGAAGCGGTCATGGATACCTTCCTGCACGATCAGACGGGACGATGCTGTGCAGCGCTGGCCTGTTGAGAAGAAAGAGGAATTAAGCGCGGCATCAACGGCCACATCCAGATCGGCATCATCCAGAATGACAAACGGGTTTTTACCGCCCATTTCCAGCTGGAACTTGCGGTTATGAACGATCGAAGCCGCAGCGACACGCTGACCGGTACCGGTGGAACCGGTGAATGTCAGGGCATGTACATCCGCACTGTCCAGAATAGCCTGACCAACAACCGAGCCTTTGCCCATCACCAGATTGAGCACGCCTTTCGGCAGACCCGCACGGTGCAGAATATCAACAATCGCATGGGCGCAGCCCGGCACCAGATCAGCCGGTTTAAATACCACGGTATTACCGTAGCAAAGTGCCGGTGCGATCTTCCATGCCGGAATGGCAATCGGGAAGTTCCACGGCGTAATAATACCGACCACACCTACCGGTTCGCGGGTCACTTCAACACCGATATTCGGGCGAACCGACGGCAGCACTTCACCGGCTAAGCGCAGGGCTTCATTGGCAAAGAAATCGAAAATCTGCGCAGCACGCATGGTTTCGCCAATGGCTTCCGGCAGGGTTTTGCCCTCTTCCCGCGCCAGCAGACGACCAAGTTCTTCTTTGCGCGCCAGAATTTCATCAGAGGTTTTACGCAGGATCGCATGGCGCTCCATGATGCCGGAGCGTGACCAGCTTGGAAATGCCACCTTGGCTGCTGCAATCGCACTCAGCGCGTCGGCCTGTGTTGCGCGGGCATATTCCCCCACCACATCATTGGTATCAGACGGACTGATATTCGGGATTGCCTCGCCGCCAACCCACTCACCGTTGATCAGATTTTTATGCAATGTCATATCCTGCAAACTCCCCTTTGCGTGTCGTCCGAATGTTTCATCTTATCGGCGGCACATACGTATATGATGCATCAAACTAATATGATTTTTCCATCGCTGACTATGGCTGAGGCCGTATCAAGCGATGATCATTCGGAATGATCGTGATATATCAGTCATTATATTAAGTTATCTGCGCTGTCACTACACATTATTCATTTGAAAGCCGGATGATCCGCTCTTTGATATAGTGCGAGCAAACCTATATGATAATGAATAAGACTGATCGGAGCGAAACATGATAATCGGCGAGGCAGAAAAAGCATCCGGCATCTCCGCCAAGATGATCCGCTATTATGAATCCATCGGGCTGATTGATGCAGCCAACCGCACTGCATCCGGCTATCGCGTCTATTCGGACCGCGATGTGCAAAATCTGCGCTTTATCCGCCAGTGCCGTGATCTCGGCCTGTCGCTGGAGCGGATCAAACTATTGCTCAATCTCTGGCGCAATGATCAGCGTGCCTCTGCGGAGGTCAAACAGATCGCTCTGGCTCATGTGGCAGAGCTTGAAACCAAAATCGCCGATATGCGCTCCATGGCCGATACTTTGCAGCAACTGGCCGACCGCTGCCACGGCGATAATGATCCGAATTGCGCTATTATTGATGCCCTGTCCCTGCAAAACCAGATGATTGCAGAGAATAAGCACAATTGCAGCAAAACCGGTGCCAAGAAATAATGGTTCAGTCTTGCTTCTGCCCGTTCTCCTGCTCAGACAGATCGGGCAACGGTAGCTGAATGATGCAAATGAGGCCTTCTTTCGTCCAGACTTCTTTAAAAGAACCCTGCATCTGCACATCAATGCTCATCTGTTTCAGGCGCGAACCAAAACCGCGTTTGGACGGCTCCTGAGCAATTTCGGGTCCATGAATCTCAAGCCACTCGATTGTCATCACCGGCTTCTGCTTCGACAGCCGGATTTCAACATGTCCTTGCGGTACGGATAAAGCACCATGCTTGACGGCATTGGTGACCAGTTCATGAAAAACCAGACTGATCGGTGTGACATGCCCGACAGGGCATAACAGCGCCTCCCCGGTAACACGGATACGCTCCTGAGCAGCAAAACCATAGGGTTCGGCCAACCGGATCAGCAAATCATTCAATGAAATATGTGTCTGCGTGCTCAGCGCCGTCGTATTGCTCTGATAGGTCAGCGTAAATGCACTGGCGAGTGCCGTCATACGCTCGCGCATCTGGCTGACATAATCTTGTACATCCGTTTTGCCCCGCGCTGACAAATTCATCAGGCTAATGATAACCGCAAACATATTTTTCAGCCGGTGGTTAAGCTCCTGCGCCACCACCTCACGTTGCTGCAAGGCCATTTGCTCTGCTGTGACATTGACGATCAGTCCGAGTACCGAAGGCTTGCCGCTATCGGTATAAATACGGCGGCCAATACCCGTCACCCAGAGCGGATGCGGCTGATCTTCATCGCGGATGCGGAAGGTTTCGCGTACAATCTCACCGGACTGCAGCGCATTACCCAACGCGGTCTGCACACGCAGCTTATCCTCATCATGCACAAGCGGCATGAAATCCGTGCCAAAATTGATTTTGTGCCTGTCCTGAAAAGCCAGCATATGACTGGCACGACCATCCAGTGTCACTTCATCGCCATCAGGATTATATTCCCATACGCCGATATTACCGGCATCAAGCGCCATTTGCAGTCGCAATTGCGCTTCCAGCAATCGCAGCTCTTTGGTGCGGTTACGCTTATCAGCTTCAGCCAGCGCAACGCTGACAACATCCAGTTCTTCAATACCTGACTTCAGCGGTTTCACTTCCGCTATGTCGCCTACAGCTTTGGCCTGTGCTGCCAATTTTCGTACCGGTCGGGAAATCTTGCGCCCAAAGAACCCTGCCAGTACCACACTGAGTAAAATAGTTCCGGCTAACAGGAAAACAAAATAAGCAAAAGCCAGCCAGACCGGCCGGCTCAGTTCCGCACGATTAACACCAATTGCGGTTCGCCAGCCGCTGGCATCAGAGCGGATATAATAGCCGAAAACCTCATTACCATCGAGAATTGTACCGCTCCAGAACCCTTCTGCTTCCTGCGTTACGGCACGCAGATTATCCGGTATCAGCTTGCCAACGTAATCCTTACTGTTACTGCTGCGCGCCAAAACTCTGTCGTTCGGATCGACAACAAAAGCGGTCCAGTTTTTATGCAGATCACGTATATTCAAAATATCGCTGATCCGTTGCGCCTCCATCGACAAAGCAAGGTAATATTGCAGCCTGCCCTCAACGATAACCGGACGCAGTACCGTAAAGTAATAGGGATCATCCGGACGGGCGCGCATAAGGCCACTAACATAGGTCGGCTTCTCCAAAGAAACCTGTTCCAGATCTGCTTTCGTCAGCAGCGGAATATCCGAAATATGTTCTGTATCTGACGACACCAGAAGCTTCGCTTCCGGATCATAGATCGTCATCACAATATTCAGTTCAGCCGCCATATCCCGCAATGTTGTTTGCAGAATATCAAAGCGACCATTCCTTAAAATATTGGAATAGCTGATGATTTCAGCCGCGCGTTGTAATCCGTAGATCTCGCGGTCAATGGTAATGGACAGTGCCTGCGTGACATCTAATGTCTGGTTCTCAATGCGCGTTCTCTCGTGCATGACCAGCAGCCACAGAAAAAAGCCTGACAGAAAAATCAGCGGAAGCAACAAGACCAGCGCAAACTGCGTAAGATGCCGCTTCAAATTCGCTTCCCCCTGACCAGTTCCGTTGCAGACCAAAAGGCAACGCCTCTCAGCAGAAAAAAGAACGATACGCGCAATCTTTGATCAAAGATAAAAAAATTATCAAATCATAGCAAGTACGTAAAAACCGGTAGTGAAGCCCGAACAGAACGGATGAGCAATCTTAACACAGCACTCTAGTATTTTGTCGATGTAACCTGTTCTTTATTATCGTGATCGCCCGCGGCATAAATACCGGCACTCAGAAACGGAAATATCTTTTCCTTGGAATAGGTATTACCAAACATCATGTCATATTGCACCTGACGATAATCCTGCAAAATCTGCGGAATGGAAGGTTGCTGCATCCAGCCTGCATGCGGCGTGTAATCTTTATCCAGCAGCATATGACCGTCGATCACGCTGTATTCCTGATGCACTTTACCGAGAAAACCGGTGTAATAAGGATGCTGAAGTCCGGCCATTTCCAGTACATAGAGTGGCAGGAAGGACGGGCTGACCGTTCCCACACCACGCAGGCTGTCGGTGCGGCTTGACCACAGAACCAGCGGTGTCTCATGCTGCGCCATCATATGATCGGCAGTATCAACACGGCTTGCCGTGCGGTTTTTCATGAAACCGCTTTCAACATAGACATCGCCCATCGGCGGCAGATGATCACCGAAAAACACAATAATGGTTTCCCGTTCACGCTTCTTCGCCCAGTCCATTAACCGTGCCAGATTGATATCCGCATCCTGCGCACCTTGCGCATAAGAACGCACAGAACCTTTTGAAGCCTCGCTCACAGCGCTGCCTGCATCGGTTACAACTTTGATTTTGCTATCCGGATAGCGGCTTGGTGCGTAAGGACCATGCCCCTGCAGGGACACACCGAACAGGAAGAGCGGTTTTTCAGCCTCTTCAGCCGCGCGGATAATCTCATTGGTGAATTCTTCATCCGAAGCGAGATGACCTTTTTTCATCAGTTCCGGCAGGTTTTCTTCTGACAAAAATTTATCAAAACCGAAATTCTCATAAACAGAACCACGGTTCCAGAACCACTGACGATAAGGGTGCAAGGCACGTGTTTCATAGCCCTGCTCTCCGAAGAAAGATGCCAGAGACGGAACAGGCCTGCGGACATATTGCTGATACGGAATACTGCCATAAGGCAAAAATGCGTTGGAAAATCCGGTCAGCGCCTCGAACTCGACATTCGCGGTCATGCCGCCGAATTCCGGCGAAAACACATGGCCGGACTGGTTTGCACGCACATTTTTGATCGGGTCTTCATCAAAGGCGACGCCCGGCAGACGTGAGGGATCCCAAAAGGATTCACTCATAATCATAATCACATCCGGCTTGTCATCATTGCGCACAGCAACCGGAACGATCGCTTCACCATGCGTACCGGACACGCCATTCAGGCCGTCATCTGCATCTGCAGGGAACAAATATTCCGCGATGCTTTCAATTCGCTCCTGCGAATAACCGTTAGGCGCAGATACATTGGCCATCGGAATATTAAAGATAAAAGCCACAACCAGCCCGTTATGGGCATAGTTTTCCTTCTGATCCCACATCATCGGCACAATGCCCATGCGGTCACGGATATAGGAAAAGCTTGAATAATCAGAGATGCTGCCGAACCAGATCAAAGCCGGCAAGGCAACTGCCAGCCGTGCGCCGCGTGCTGCCCAGCTCAACTTCGGCATCGAACGGCGGAAATAGCGCCAGCAAAAGTACAGACCTGCAATCGCCGCGAGAGATGCCAGTACGATCAGCACCGCATCCAGCGGGCGATCGCGCACCAATAAAGGCATCAGATCAATCACCTGACGGGTATAGAGCAGATCACTCGGATAAAGCGGATCGCCGAGATACATCCCTTTTTGCTGGCTGAACCATGCAAAGCCGAGCAAAACCGGTGCTACCACCAGCACACTCTGCCACAACCGGCCAAACAGTCCGTCGAGCAGCAACATTGTCACGAATACCAGTGCCAATGTCGTCCAGAGCGGGCGATGGGACAGCGAGAAGAACTGCTGCCATGAGGCAACAGATCCACGCATGAGCCATTCCGTCAGCATCAGAACGGATAAAGTAATCACTGCAGAACCGGTCGTTGCAATCACTGCCCGCCAGAACCAGTGCCGGCGTCCGAAATAAGCGCGAAACCGCGCTGTTGCGGCCGCAGCAACAGGCTTCGCCTCTTCTTGAATTTTATCTTCAGAAAAGGATACAGCGTGCTGGGCACTATGGGTGGCAAGATTGCTCAATGATAACTTCCGGAATGAGCAGGAACATTTTTATCCCTGCAGCGTTACCCCTCCGCACACACCGTTTCACTCTGATTAACCGGCACTTTTACCGATCATCGTCATTTATCCGGCGGTCACCGAAGGTTCATAAAAACGTCACACAAGGCATAGCTTTTAGGTAAAGCAGCAACGCGAAGCAAGATAGCGGGACGGTACCAGAGAGCCGAATTTCACGGCCGGATCTCTTTCAGGGCGTTTTGGTGGCAATAAAAGACAACATGGTAAATAATCTGCATATTATGACAAAAACTTATCAGAAAAATACCTAAATATTTTCAATGAGATATCAATTTAAACGCCCTTACACTCCTCAGAATCTCTTAAAAACCGTCTCGCGTCGCTGTAATGTGGTTTTAAGATTTGTGATGAGTAGTATAGGCTCGGATTTGTGTAAATACGCCCGCTCGGTACCGTCTGGTGCACGATTTACGGGTTAAAAGCCACGGAGCCTTTATGACAACTGTTCCTTTGTCTCATCAGACCGACTCCTGGCCTTTCATTAAGGCGCCGCTCTCAGAGAGCGATTTCCGGTTGTTATTTACCCAGCACCCGATACCGATGTGGCTTTACGATCCGGTTTCACTAAAATTCTTGCTGCTCAATAACGCGGTCTATGATTTTTACGGCTATACGGCAGAGCAAATGGCCCAAATGACCATGCTCGATATCCGGCCGGAGTGTGAATATGAACGCATGCGGGCGGCAATCGATGCAGATATCGATTTCGACAAACCTGAAATATGGAAGCATCTGAAAGCCAGCGGTGAGATTGTCGAAGTTGTCACCTATGGCAGACACACTGTTTTTGATGGCAAGCCTGCGGTCCTTGTGATCATTCAGGATCAAACCGAAATTGCTCAGGCGCGTCATGAGATCAACCAAACACGCTCGCTGCTGGACAGCCTGATCAAGAACCTGCCGGTCGGTGTGTTTATTAAAGATATGCAGGATGACGGTCGCTACATTCTGTTTAATCAGGCTGCAGAAGCGATAACCGGCAAAAATGCTCTTGAGGTAATCGGCAAAGCTGATCGTGAGATTTTCGATGAGGTTTATACGCAGCGCTTTGTCGGCGAAGATCTCGATGTCATGGAAAATGACACAACGCTCACCGTTGAAAACAACATTCCCCTGCCCGGCAACACCCGACATGTCAGGGTCGTCAAACGTGCAATTCCTGCGCAAATCGGTGGTAATTCGCGCTATCTCATCGGCTTGATGGAAGACATTACCGAAAAACAGGCATTACAGGCACATCTGACTCATGCCGCATTGCATGATGCCCTAACCGATCTGCCAAACCGCGTTTATTTCTCACAATATACCAGTGAGCTGTTTTCAACGAGCCAGCCACAGCAGGGTCATGCGCTGTTATTTCTGGATGTCGATCACTTCAAACATATTAATGACAGTATCGGCCATGCTGCCGGTGATGAATTACTCCGTCAGGTTGCCCAACGTCTCCGTGCCTATTTAAGGCCTGAAGACTTTATCGCCCGTCTCGGTGGCGACGAATTTGCCATCATCCATTCATTTGACATCAAAAATCCTGATCACCAGCAAGAGATCAGCCTGTTTGCGGAAGAAATTACTGAACTGTTTCAGCAACCATATCTGCTGGAAGACAATTCAGAATATATCGGCTGCACCATCGGCGTGGTTCTTGCTCCGTATGACGGGCAGGATATTGATACACTGTTGCGCAATGCAGATCTGGCGCTCTATGCCGCCAAAGCTGACCTGCGTGGAACCTACCGGTTTTATGAAAAATCCATGCGCGACGCCGTTGAAAAACGCCACCGCACCGCTATGGAATTACATAAAGCCCTGCAAAATGATGAATTTGTTCTGTTCTACCAACCGATTTTCTCGCTGACGACAGACCAGATCACCGGTTGTGAAGCCTTACTGCGCTGGCAACATCCAACGCGCGGGCTGATCACGCCCGACGACTTTATTCCGATTGCCGAAGACACCGGTATTATCGCCGCGATTGGCGCATGGGCTTTGCAGCAGGCCTGTCAGGATGCCACACGATGGCCAGAGAAAGTCAGGGTTTCGGTCAACCTGTCACCAGTGCAGTTCAACAGCCGTAATATGCTGGATATTGTCAAATCCGCGCTGGCCACCAGCGGATTGCAGGCGAACCGTCTGGAACTGGAAATAACCGAAACCGTTCTGCTCTCCAATACGGCCTATAATACTGAATTGCTGTTTGAGTTGCGTAAGCTCGGCGTGCGTATTGCCATGGATGATTTCGGCACCGGCTATTCATCCCTCAATTACTTACGTACCTTTCCCTTCGATAAGATCAAAATTGACCGCAGCTTTGTCTCCGATATTGATAGCGACAAACGCAATCTGGCTATTTTGCAGGCTGTGGTTTCACTGGGCAGCGCCTTCAATATTACAACCACTGCAGAGGGTGTGGAGACTCAGGAACAACTGACCCGCCTGAAGAGTGAACATTTCGGCGAAGTGCAGGGATTTTTCACCGGAAAACCGATGCCTCAGCCGGAAGTTTGTGACTTCATAGCCAGCCACGTCCACTGAAAAATACAAATAATATAGCATTATCAATCGGATAATTTATTATTCATTTTCTCATATTTTATTCCTTGACCTTCCCATTATGGGAAGCCCTATCTTTCTTTCAACATCAATCAACGCGGGCAATCCGCGCCAGAAACTGACAAGAAAGGCAGGGCTAACGGCAGAAATTCTCTCCGTCCGGACAGGCTCTGAAAACCACTATGACAAATTCTGCTTCTTCCACTGTTCTGCTCTCGGTTGACGGTATGGGCTGCGGCGCATGTGTGGCCAAAATCGAGAAAACCGCCAAAGCCGTTGAAGGCGTCAGCACCGTCAGTGTTGATCTGGCCAATAAACAGGCCAGCATCGGTTTCTCCGCACCCGCAGATGCCACAGCAATTGCCAAAGCGATTGATACTGCCGGTTATGAAACCAAAATTCTTGGCTAAAGAACGGGAGCCTCAATGATGACCAAACATAGCAATCCTGAGCAGATACGCTCCGGCCTGCCCGTTGTGACACTCGAAATTGACGGCATGACCTGCGCCTCGTGCGTCGGGCGCGTGGAAAAAGCATTGCTTGCTTTGCCCGGTGTCAACAGTGCCTCAGTCAATCTGGCAACCCAGCAGGCAACGGTACGCTTTGATGACAAGCCGGATGCCGCTCTGGCAGCAGAAGCGGTTAAAAAAGCCGGTTATACCGCCCATATCCCGCAACCGGCAGCGCAAGTGGTGCTGGAAGTGGATGGCATGACCTGCGCGTCCTGCGTCGGGCGTGTGGAAAAAGCTTTGCAAGCCTCAGCCGGTGTTGCTGCGGCTTCCGTCAATCTGGTGACCAAGCGCGCCAATATCACGCTGAGTGATCCGTCAATCACACCGCAAATGCTGGCTGATATTGTCACCAAGAGCGGTTATCCGGCGCAACCTGTGGCAAGTACAGCGCCTGCCAGCGGAGCAGAGCGCCGTGCAGAAAAAAATGACGCCGAGATTAAAATCCTCAAGCGGGATGTGCTGATCGCCGGTGCGCTGGCATTGCCGGTTTTCCTCACTGAAATGGGCTCCCATCTGATCCCCTCGCTGCATCATATCATTGACAGCACCATCGGTATGCAGAACAGCTGGTATCTCCAGTTTATCCTGACCACGCTTGTGCTGTTCGGCCCTGGTTTACGTTTTTTCCGTATCGGCATCCCCGCTTTGCTGCGTGGCGGACCGGATATGAACTCACTTGTGGCCGTTGGTACATTGGCCGCATGGGGCTTCTCGGCTGTTGCAACTTTCATGCCTGCCGTCCTGCCAGCGCAAACTGTCAATGTCTATTATGAGGCCGCAGCAGTTATCGTTACGCTGATCCTGATCGGCCGCTGGATGGAAGCCCGTGCCAAGGGCCGCACATCCCACGCTATTGCTCATCTGCTCGGACTACAGGCTAAGACTGCCCGTGTAGTTCGCGACGGTGTTGCACAGGATATTCCGCTGGAAGATGTGCGTGCAGGTGATCTGGTACTGGTGCGTCCGGGCGAGAAAGTGCCGGTAGACGGTGAGATCACCGAGGGTACATCTTACATTGATGAATCCATGATTACCGGTGAGCCGGTGCCAGCGACTAAAAATGTCGGTGATACGGTTGTCGGCGGCACAGTCAACAAGACAGGTGCTTTCACCTATCGCGCCACCAAAGTCGGCTCGGATATGGTGATCTCGCAGATCATCCGTATGGTTGAAGATGCACAGGCTGACAAGCTGCCGATCCAGAACCTGATCGACAAAGTGACAACATGGTTTGTGCCTGCCGTCATGCTGGCAGCTTTTGCCACCTTCCTGATCTGGTTTATCTTCGGCCCTGAACCGGCCTTCACCTTCGCACTGGCCAATGCCATTGCCGTGCTGATTATCGCCTGTCCTTGTGCCATGGGGCTGGCCACGCCAACTTCGATCATGGTTGGTACTGGGCGCGGTGCGGAAATGGGTGTCTTGTTCCGCCGTGGTGATGCGCTGCAAAGTCTGCGTGATGCCGATATTATCGCTTTCGACAAAACCGGCACATTGACGATCGGTAAGCCTGTTCTCTCGCAGTTCTTCAGCTTTTCCGGTAATCAGGATGATGAAATGCTGGCTCTGGCAGCCGCATTGGAGTCCCGCTCGGAGCATCCGATTGCCACAGCGATTGTGCAGGCAGCGGAAGATAAAGGTCTGAAACAACCGGAAGTCAAAGACTTTGAAGCCGTACCGGGCTTTGGTGTCAGCGGTATGGTTGATGGTCAGGCTGTCCTTGTCGGTGCAGAGCGCTTCATGAAAAAGCTCGGCATTGATGTTGCCACCGGTGCGGAAGCCGCAGCACGGATGACTGCCAAAGCACAATCCGTGCTCTATATGGCGCGGAATGGTGTGCTGGTCGCAGCCTTCTCCGTAGCCGACGAGTTGAAACCGACAACCAAAGCCACCATTGATGCCTTGCATAAGCTTGGCCTGAAAGTGGCGATGATCACCGGTGACAGTAAAGTCGTGGCCAATGCCATCGCCAAAGAGCTGGGCATTGACGAAGTGTCCGCTGAAGTTCTGCCGGATGGTAAAGTGGAAGCGCTGAAGCGTCTTGCAGGCTCTGACCGCAAGATCATCTTTGTCGGTGACGGTATCAATGATGCTCCGGCACTGGCTGCAGCTGATGTGGGCGTGGCTGTCGGCACCGGTACGGATATCGCTATTGAAAGCGCCGATGTGGTGCTGATGAGCGGCGATCTGACTGCTGTTGTGGATGCAATTGCTTTGTCCAAAGCGACAATCCGCAATATCCGTCAGAACCTGTTCTGGGCATTCTCCTACAATACTGCGCTCATTCCGGTTGCCGCAGGTCTGCTCTATCCGTTTTACGGCATCCTGCTCTCGCCGGTGCTGGCTGCGGCAGCCATGGCACTGTCCAGCATCTTCGTGCTGACCAATGCCTTGCGCCTGCGCAGCTTCACCAGCACCCGGACATAAAGCACCATCCTCCCAAGACCAATGCTTTTAATTAAAACGCTGCCCTCAACGGGTCGGCGTTTTGTTCAACTCTTTATAATATTGATTTAATTATTATTTTACAAAAATAACAGCTCTACTTCCTGTCAGAATTAACTGTATCTGCGCCGATTCATTTATTCTATCTTCAAATAAATGCGGCTTATCACTTCCCATTGCGCTTTATTGATCTATATTTTTCCCCATTCCATAAAGAAGGGGTGCATTATGTTAATTTCCTTAACTGCCATCCTCTTTGCTTTCATCGGCATCGCACTTGGCTATGGTGGCATAAAACTTGCCCTGCTGGGCGGCAGCCTTTATTACATTATTATCGCGGCCGGTTTTTTACTGACCGCCTTTCTGCTTTTCACCCGCCGCGCTGCAGCGCTCTGGGTCTATGCACTGATTATTCTCGGCACGCTGGGCTGGGCGATCTATGAGGTCGGCTTTGACTGGTGGCCGCTCGGTTCGCGCGGCGGCATTATTGTGCTGCTCGGTCTGTGGCTGTTGCTGCCGCCGATCCGCAAGGCGCTGAGCCCTGCCAGCAGAGAAATTGCACCAACCGTTGAGCAGGCACGCGCCGGCAATGCCAGTCCTCTGCCATTGCTCGCGGCGATTGCTGCTGCACTGATTGTTGCCGGTGTTGCAATATCAAAAGACCCACATAATCTTGACGGTTCTCTGCCAACAGAAGAAGTCGCCGCTACACCGGATATGGGCAATGCGGTGCCGGATGGTGAATGGCATCAATATGGCCGCACGCAATATGGTCAGCGCTACTCTCCGCTCACGCAGATCACACCGGAGAACGTGGCCAAGCTGGAACTGGCCTGGCAATATCGCACCGGCGATGTACGCCAGCCGCAGGATGTGACGGAAACAACCTATCAGGTCACACCGCTCAAGATTGAAGACACGCTCTATCTCTGCACCCCGCATAATATTGCCATTGCGCTGGATGCGGATACGGGCAAGGAAAAATGGCGTTATAATCCGGAAGTCAGCGCCAATACACAGCGTCAGCACCAGACCTGCCGTGGCGTAACCTATTGGAAAGACCAGACCGTTGCCGCAGATCAGGCCTGCTATGAGCGGGTTTATCTGCCGACATCCGATGCGCATCTGATCGCACTGGATGCCAAGACCGGCCAGATCTGCGAGAGCTTTGCCGACAAGGGCGTGCTCGATCTGACCCGTGGCATGAAATATAATCCGTCCGGCTATTATTATTCCACCTCTCCGCCAACCGCGATAGACGGCAAGATTATTGTCGGCGGCGCGGTGAATGATAATTTCTCGACCGAGGAACAATCCGGCGTTATCCGCGCGTTTGATATTCTGACCGGTCAGTTGTTGTGGAACTGGGATTCCGGCAATCCCGATGTCACCACACCGATTGCCGAGGGCGAACATTACACAACCAACTCACCAAACAGCTGGTCGGTTTTTAGCGCCGATGAAAAGCTCGGTCTGATTTATATACCGCTCGGCAATCAGGTGCCGGATCAGCTCGGCATGGGACGCAGCGAGGCGGTGGAGAAATATTCCTCATCCATCACCGCTCTTGATGTGAATACCGGTCAGGTGCGCTGGGTGCGCCAGACCGTGCATCATGACCTGTGGGATATGGACGTGCCTGCTCAGCCGGTACTGCTCGATATCACCAAAGACGGACAAGCCGTGCCTGCACTGGTTGGGCCAACCAAACAGGGTGATATTTACGTGCTCGACCGGCGCACCGGTGAACCAATCATTCCGGTGACAGAAGTTGCAGCGCCGAAAGGTGCAATACCGGAAGATTTCTCGGCACCGACACAGCCGCTTTCCGGCCTGACATTTAACCCGCCACCCTTGACGGAAGCTAATATGTGGGGAGCAACGATGTTCGATCAGCTCGCCTGCCGTATCCAGTTCCGCTCCTTGCGCTATGAAGGCCGCTACACCCCGCCATCTCTGCAAGGCACGATTGTCTATCCCGGTAATTTCGGGGTGTTCAACTGGGGCAGTGTGGCGGTTGATCCGAAACGTCAGGTAATGTTCGGCATGCCGACCTATCTGGCCTTCACCTCGCGCCTTGTCCCTGCGGATCAGATTCCGCCGAAAGGTGAAGATGAAAAAGCCAGTGAACAAGGGCTGAACCGCAATGACGGCGCACCTTACGGCGTGTTTATGGGGCCGTTCCTGTCGCCGCTCGGTATTCCGTGCCAGTCGCCGCCTTGGGGTTATGTCGCGGGCGTCGATCTGCGCACCGGCAAGATCGCCTATAAACATAAAAACGGTACGGTAGAAGATATGGCACCGGTGCCAATTCCGCTGAAACTCGGCGTGCCGGGTATCGGTGGCCCGATGATCACCGCAGGCGGCGTTGCCTTCCTCGGTGCGGCAGTTGATGATTATCTGCGCGCTTATGATCTCACCACCGGCAAGCAGCTCTGGCAGACCCGTCTACCCGCTGGCGGCCAGTCCACACCGATGAGCTATACCGGTAAAGACGGCAAACAATATGTGCTCATCGTTGCCGGTGGTCACGGTTCAGTCGGAACCAAAGCCGGTGATTATGTGATGTCCTATAAATTGCCATAGGTAAAACAGGCACAAAAAAGGGCGGAAATTTCCGCCCTTTTTTACGTCACGCAGTTTTACAAAGTGTCTTGGGAGACAATTTAAATTTTACAAATTGTTGAGCGAGTCAGAAAACGCACTTCACGGCCATTATCCAGCGAGAACATACCGCCCCGTCCCGGCACAACATCAATAATCAGATCGGTATGTTTCCATGCTTCATATTGCGAGCGGCTGATATAAAACGGCGCACCACCAATCTCACCCAGTTGCACATCCTGATCGCCGATCAGGAAATCCCCCTGCGCATAACACATCGGCGATGAACCATCACAGCAACCGCCGGACTGATGAAACATCACCGGCCCATATTCGCTCTGCAATTCGGCAATCAGTTTGAGGGCGTCAGGTGTCGCAGTCACCTTGTTCAAAGATGCAGTATCCGCATTATGATCTGCTTCAGTCATGACACCCTCCTGTCCAGTTTTTTGCTGGTCGCATTATCCTACGTATCGAAGCGGGATGAGAAATCAGTCCAGCGAACTGATTTCCCCGCGAAGACGCTACACACTTTTGCTGGAAATGCTCATTTAGTCATATCCATCACGATACGGCCTTCGATTTCACCTTTGCGCATTTTGTCGAAAATCGCGTTGATATTCTCCATCCGGTCAGTGCTGATTGTCGCCTTCACTTTACCATCAGCGGCAAAATCAAGCGACTCCTGCAAATCCAGCCTTGTGCCGACAATAGAGCCACGCAAAGTCACGCCGTTCAGCACCATATTGAAAATCGACACCGGAAATTCACCGGCAGGCAGACCGTTGAAAGCGATCGTACCGCCGCGCGACATCATGCCGAGCGCCTGCTGAAACGCTTTTGGCGAGACCGCCGTCACCAGTGCGCCCTGCGCACCGCCATCGGTCAGTTTCTTCACTTCCGCTGCCGGATCATTGCTGGTTTTGGCATTAACCGTTGCAACAGCCCCAAGCCGTCGTGCCAGATCAAGTTTGGCATCATCAATATCAACAGCCACAACATTCAGCCCCATGGCCTTGGCGTATTGCACCGCCATATGGCCAAGCCCGCCGATACCGGAAATCACCATCCAGTCACCGGGTTTGGTGTCCGTAACTTTCAGCCCTTTATAGACAGTCACACCGGCGCAAAGCACAGGCGCAATTTCATTAAACTCAATATTCTTCGGCAAATGACCAACGAAGTTCGGATCGGCCACCACATAATCGGCAAAACCGCCATTCACCGAATAGCCGGTATTTTCCTGAGATTCACACAAGGTCTCCCAGCCACCAAGACAATGACGACAATAGCCGCAAGCGGTATAAAGCCAAGGAATACCAACGCGGTCGCCTTCCTTGACATTTTTAACACCGGCTCCGACTGCAGAGACAAACCCCACACCTTCGTGCCCCGGAATAAACGGCGGGTTCGGCTTGACCGGCCAGTCGCCTTCGGCCGCATGAAGATCGGTGTGACAAACACCGGAAGCCTGAATGGCGACCTGAATTTGCCCCGGACCCGGCACCGGTACCGGCACTTCATCAATTGTCAGTGGTTTTCCGAATTCCCGCACGACAGCGGCTTTCATCGTCTTTGCCATAACATTCTCCTATTGCAGAAAGAGGGCGCTCTTTCTGCTCCATTTATGAAGTCAGCATTGCGAAAGAATGGTGATCCGAAAACTTCGGATCACCCTTTAAAGATCATCAAAAGAAGCCCAGTTTTTTAGGGCTGTAGCTCACCAGCATATTTTTGGTCTGCTGATAATGATCGAGCATTTTCAGGTGGTTTTCACGCCCGATACCGGACTGTTTGTAACCACCGAAAGCCGCATGTGCCGGATAAGCGTGGTAGCAATTTGTCCAGACGCGGCCTGCCTGAATACCGCGGCCAAAGCGGTAAGCGCGGTTGCCATTCCGTGTCCAGACACCGGAACCAAGGCCGTAAAGCGTGTCATTAGCGATAGACAGTGCTTCCTCATCGGTCTTAAAAGTCGTAACCGAAACCACAGGACCGAAGATTTCTTCCTGAAAAATCCGCATCTTATTGTGGCCTTTGAAGACCGTCGGCTTCACATAGAAACCACCGGCCAGATCACCGCCAAGCTGGTTACGCTCACCGCCGGTCAGCACTTCCGCACCTTCCTGACGACCTATATCCATATAGCTGAGGATTTTTTCCAGCTGTTCCTGCGAGGCCTGTGCACCGATCATTGTTGCCGGATTGAGCGGATCACCCTGCACAATGGCTTCTACCCGTTTCAGTGCTTTTTCCATGAATTTATCGTAGATTTTCTCATGGATCAGAGCACGGCTCGGGCAGGTACAAACCTCACCCTGATTGAGCGCAAACATCACAAAACCTTCAATGGCTTTGTCGAAATAATCGTCGTCTTCAGCTGTCACATCTTCAAAGAAGATATTCGGCGATTTACCTCCCAGTTCCAGCGTTACCGGAATGAGATTCTGACTGGCATATTGCATAATCAGACGGCCGGTGGTGGTTTCACCGGTGAAGGCGATTTTGGCAATGCGCGGGCTGGAAGCCAGCGGTTTACCGGCTTCAAGGCCAAAACCATTGACAATATTCAGTACACCGGCCGGAAGCAGATCACCGATCAGTTCTGCCAGCACCAGAATGGAAGCCGGTGTCTGTTCTGCCGGTTTCAGCACCACGCAGTTACCGGCAGCCAGTGCCGGTGCCAGTTTCCACACCGCCATCAGGATCGGGAAGTTCCACGGAATAATCTGCCCCACCACGCCGAGCGGTTCATGGAAATGATAGGCGACAGTATCATGATCAATCTCGGAAATGCCGCCTTCCTGCGCGCGGATAGCACCGGCAAAGTAGCGGAAATGGTCAATCGCCAGCGGCATATCGGCATTGGTGGTTTCGCGGATCGGTTTGCCGTTATCCCAGGTTTCGGCTTCTGCCAGCAGCGCCAGATTGTCCTGCATGCGGTCAGCGATTTTATTGAGGATCAGCGCACGTTCTGCGGCACTGGTGCGTCCCCATGCATCTTTCGCGGCGTGAGCTGCATCCAGTGCCAGCTCGATATCGGCAGCATCAGAGCGGGCAACCTCGCAAAGAACCTGCCCGTTGACCGGTGAAATATTCTCAAAATAACGTCCAGATTTTGGTTCAACCCATTTGCCGCCGATAAAATTACCATAGCGTTTGGCAAATTTCGGGTGAACAGTACGGCTTACTTCAACCTTATTCATTGTCTCTCTCCCTATTTTCCGTGGTCATAGCTTTCGCATCTCTCCTCAGATGCGAATGTCTGAACTCGAAGATAGTGTTGCGGGAAACATCCCGCTTGTCATGAGGCCAACGGTGCCTGCACAACAAACTCTTGCCGGTAATGTCGCAAGAATGAGACAGTTTAAGAGACAGTTTTAAATGCCGCGCATAGTGGCCAAGCCCACTTCATCTTTTGCGAGCTTGCTCGTGGGCTCAGTCGTTTCGTCTGATTTGCAGACGGTTGAGCTTGCGATGCAAAGTTGCACGGCTCATGCCCAAAATTTTAGCCGCGAGGGAAATTTTTCCCTCGGAGCGGGCAAGAGCACGAATAATCACACCGCGTTCAGCCTCGGCCATATCGGTTGTTTTCTCGGTCAAAACACCAAAGAAATCGGCTGCGGGCACCGGATCTTTCAAACCGTCTTCGCCCAAGCCCAGTGCCAGACGTGCGGAGCGGCTGGCACCGATCACCATATCATCACGATCAATTGCCAGTAATGCGCCGCTATTATGCTCGGCAACAGGCGCAAGCACGATACGGGCTTTCTGGAAATGATAACGGAAATAATCTGTCTCAATCTTGCGTGCCGCTTCATTCACTGCGGCAAATATTAGCCCTGCATAGCCCTCGGTCAGATCTGAACGGCAGGATGATACATCAAGCACGGCAACCAGCCGCCCTGTATGATCATGGATAGGTGCGACCGAACAGGACAGCCCTGAATTTCGGGCATGAAAGTGCTGGTCACGGTGAATTGTCACCGCACGCTGCTCAACAATACAGGTGCCGATGCCATTGGTGCCTTCACAGGCTTCACTCCAGACAGCACCCGTCCATAATCCCCATTGATGAAACACATCATCATCGGCAACAGCACCGCGCCGTTCGACCGGAACACCCTGACTGTCGGCCAGCAAGACACAGCAACCGATACCGCCGACAGACTGAAACAAACGATCCAGCACCGGCTGTGCCAGATGGGTCAGCGGTTCAACATGCTCCTGCACTTCCCGTAGTCGTTGTGCAGTAATGGTTTGAGGTCTGCCGGAATCCTGCGGCTTCAGACCATGCAAACGGGCAGAGCGTTGCCATGAGGCGACAAGCGCAGAACGCGCCGCACCACTGCCACGAATGGCAGAGTGAACCCGCTCTGCATGAGCGCTAAAGACTGACTGACCTGCCGCGGCGGATATTTCGCCTGACTGAATGCTCATTGCTGGCTCTCCTCCAGAGCTTCACTCAGAGTCTGCACAGAGAATGGTAGTCCAGATTTATGCTGCTGTGAAGAGCGTTAGGATGAGACTGAAAGGAGGAGAAACTATGACCGCAAAAGCAAACACCGCAGCGTGATTTATCAGGCTGCGGTGTAAACTTAATTCAAAGCAAGAGAGCCGGTTTTATACGGCTTTTTCATCATAACCGGTTTCGGTTTTCATGAACTGATCCAGCACAGCGATCTCGCTTGCAGTCAGCACCAAGCCGCGCTTGCTGCGGCGCCAGACAATATCTTCTGCAGTCAGCGCCCATTCCTGCACCATCATATAACGCACTTCAACCTCATAAAGATCGGCACCGAAATGCTGACCAAGGTCTTTATAATCCGTTGCATTACCTAAAATCCATTGCGCACGCGTCCCATACATACGAAACAGACGTGCCGCATGGGACGGCGTCAGAAAAGGATAATGTACAGCAAATGTCGCGTTCATCCGGCTAAAATCCTGCACCGGAAAATCACCGCCCGGCAGCGGTGCTTTGTGCGTCCAAGGTGCGCCTTTTTTACCGAGAAAATGCTCGATCTTCTGCATCATATGCTCGGACAAGCGGCGATAGGTCGTGATCTTGCCACCGAAAATATTAATCAGCGGCGCTTTACCCTCACCGGCATCATCTTTCAGAACATAATCGCGCGTTGCTTCCTGCGCTTTATCCGCACCGTCATCATAAAGCGGACGCACACCCGAATAAGCCCAGACAATATCCTCCCGTTTAACCGGCTCACGGAAATATTCGCTGGCAGCCGAGCACAGATAATCGCTCTCGGCCTCAGTGATTTCCACTTTCGCCGGATCGCCGTGATAGTCCTGATCCGTCGTGCCGATCAGCGTGAAATCATTTTCATAAGGAATAGCGAAAATGATACGCCCGTCATTATTCTGGAAGAAGTAAGAGCGGTCGCCGTCAAATTTCTTGCGCACGATAATATGGCTGCCCTGCACAAGACGCACATTATGCACTTCAGCCAGACCTTCCATGCCCGCCAGAACACGATCCACCCACGGACCAGCCGCATTGACCAGCAAACGTGAAGTCACTTCATTGGTTTTGCCGGTACGCAAATCCTGCAATTTAATATGCCAGACATCGCCGGCACGGCGCGCAGCGGTAACTTTGGTGCGGGTACGGATTTCTGCACCGCGTTCTTTGGCATCCATCGCATTGAGTGCGACAAAACGGGCATCATCGACCCATGCATCAGAATATTCAAAAGCCTTGGTGAACAGGTCTTTGAGCGGTGCCGCAGCCTTATCCGTTTTCATATTCAGCGTGCGTGTTGCAGGCAGCAGCTTGCGCCCGCCGATGTGGTCATAAAGGAACAGGCCTAGCCGCAGCAACCATGCCGGACGCACGCCGCCGCGATGATAAGGCAGAATAAAGCGCATCGGTTTCACCAGATACGGAGCATTAGCCCAGATCACCTCACGCTCCATCAGCGCTTCACGCACAAGGCGAAATTCATAATGTTCCAGATAACGCAGACCGCCGTGAATCAGCTTGGTGGCGCGGGATGATGTACCGCTGGCCAGATCTTTCATTTCGGCAAGTCCGGTGCGAAAACCACGCCCGACCGCATCGCGCGCAATACCACAGCCGTTAATACCACCGCCAATAATGAAAATATCATAGTCCGTATTTGCAACCACGTCGCAAGCTCCGCCGAAAATCATGCCAATTCAATACTTAAACACTTCAAGCACGGTAAATTGACACGGCTGTGACACATAAAAACGGCGCACCGGAATCGTTTTCAATCCGGCGACTTTCGCCATATGAAAGCAATATAGTAAAAAACGAAACTAAATCGAGCGAAAAAACGAAACTCAACATAAATAAGGACGCATAAAAAACTGCAAAGCCTTAACGTTTCATAGCCTCAATCAGTTGCACATCATGGTCAGCACAAATCTGGCGCAGTGACGGCTCAATACATTGATCCGTGATGAAGGTATCAATTTGCGATAAGTGCCCCATGCGTACCGGCGCACTGCGCTCCATTTTGGTGGAATCTGCCACCAGAATAACATGGCGGGCATTAGCAATAATCGCCTGTGCCACCTTTACTTCACGATAGTCAAAATCGAGCAATGCGCCGTCTGCATCAATGGCAGACACCCCGATAATTGCATAATCCACCTTGAACTGACGGATAAAATCAACTGCGGCCTCACCGACAATACCGCCGTCACTGGCACGCACCACACCACCGGCAATAATAACCTCAAGCCCTGAATAAACCCGTAAGCGACTGGCAACATTGATATTATTGGTAATCACCATCAACTGATTATGCGACAGCAAATGCTGGCTCACAGCTTCAGTGGTGGTGCCGATATTGATAAAAAGCGAGGCGCCTTCAGGGATCAGTTCGGCTGCGGCCTGACCGATGGCCTGCTTTTCTGAGGCTGCGATCTGCCTGCGCGCCTCATATTCCAGATTTTCCACGCCCGAGGGAAACAGTGCTCCGCCATGAGTACGTGTCAGCAATTGAGCACGGCACAAATCATTGAGATCTTTACGGATTGTTTGCGGGCTAACCTGAAACTGCTCTGCCAGATCATCAACCAGCACCTGCCCTTTCAGCTTGGCCTGTTCCAAAATCGCACGGTGACGCGGAGAGTGCTGCATAAAGATCTGCCTGAATTTACCCATGAACCGGACAACGCGCTGCGTCTGGATATATCCTCCGCGCCCGCCTTGATTATTGTAAACCATCTCAGGAAAACCGGTTTGCGCTTTTCCTGAAGCAATTTTGTATATCAGGATAACTAATCACCGGCTGAACACAAGCAGATGAACTTCAAATTCAAATAAGTTTGTTTCGTATCAGCACAATTCCACAGGCAATTGATCTCAGACCGGCATTGCTATCCGCTCTGTCATGTTACGTTTATTCACCCGCTTCTGCGCTTCCGGCTTTTCGGCTGCTTGCAAATACAAAGTGAAAGCACTGACCAGATGATAGAGAATAGAAGCTGGCACATGGTCTGAACAATTGGCACCACGGGCATCAAGACGATCAAACCACAAGCCTTCTGGTGCCGGATGAAGATGCCAGCGAAATAAAGTGGCTATCCTCGCCTCAATTTCCGGCTTCAAATCCTGCTCATTATAGCCATCAAGCATGATCGCCGCTTTAATTGCCTCACATTGCTGCCAACTGCGGCTGCCGCGATCAACCGGCCTGCCTTCGCGCGAAACAACATTATAGGTCAAGCCGGTTGTCCGGTTGATACCCGTTGACAGTGCGCAGCTATAAAGCCGGTGCGCCATCCGGCGGGTTTCATCACAACCAGTGCGATTGGCATAGTCACTCAATAGAGCAGCCCATTCAAAATAATGGCCGGGTTCCGTATGCTCACCGCGTACACCGGAAATATCCCGCCAACCACGGTGGAAAAACTCTTTCAGACACCAAAAATCACGGTCGAAGAAATAGTCTTTACACAGTTCGACAATCTCATCGGCACGGCTCAAATAAGCATCGTCTCCGGTCACGTCATGCCATGCAAGGCAGGCTTCCAGATAATGCATATGCGCATTACTGGTCAGCAAGGCCTGCGGGCGATCACGATCATACCGGTTCTCGTAAAAACCACCTGAAATATGCGCAAGTTTACTATCCAGAAATGCAAATGTTTCCTGTCCAAGCTGCAAAGCCTGATTATGCCCCGCCTGATGTGCATAGCAGAGCGCCAGCAACATGCATGTCTGATCGTAGAAATTCTCCTGAGTTTCCGCAACAGCACCATCCGCAGTGAAGGATTGTACCCAACCACCGCTCCGGTTGCGCCCTTTCTCCTGCATGAAAAGAAGACCATGCGAAACCAAATCAGCCGACGCACCTGACCATCCGGCAAGCTGACTTTTAGCAAAAGCATAGATTTTCCGTGCCATCGTTCGTGTCCGGCGTGGCCCTGCAACTGGCAGTCCTTGCAAGGAAAGGCTTTCATAAAAACCGCCATGCCGGTAATCCGCGCCTTTGAGTGCCCAATAGGGCAGTGCCTTTTCAAACAACCAGTCTTTAACATGCTGATGATGGATATCCGGCACATATACCGGTTGCTCATAGTATAATTCTGCACGCTTCTGCTGTGTCAGCTCTTTGACAATCGCCTGCACCTGATGGCTTTGTGCAAGCGGTGCAATGAATGTTGCGTCTTTCAAAGCAATGACGGCCATATCCTTCAAACCGGAAATGGTCAGCAGCCCCGCTTCGCTACGGATATAGCTATTGCTGCAATCATGAGCGACAACATCACCGATCAGAACATTGCCACACTCATCCTGATTGTTACAATCCTGCTCAAGCTTGCACAGAGACTGCCATGAGCCCAGATCGCTCCAGCTAAATGATGCCGGTATTAAGACCCGCCTATCGGCTTTTTCCATAATCGCATGATCAAATGAAATCGCAGGTACAGATTGATACAGGTCCTCTGGCAGAGTAATTGCCTCTCCCGAACGATCAGCATGCTGTAAAACCCGCTCCGTATGGCGCCAGATATCCGGTGCAAACTGCAAAAATATCTCCCGCATTATGCGTGCCCGAAACAGAAAAATACCGGAATTCCAGAAAAAATTCCCCTGCCGGATAAAAGCTAAAGCCGTTTCATAATCCGGTTTTTCGACGAAACAGGTGATTGCATAACCGTCACCATCAGGCTCTCCCGCCTCGATATAACCATAACCGGTTTCCGGACGCTCGGGCAAAAGCCCGAATGTGACGATTGCCCCGCTATTGGCAGCAGGGATGCCCTGCACCACGCTCTGCCAGAATTGTTGCGTAGTCGAAATATCATGATCGGCCGGACATAATAGTATCAGTGCATCATCATAATCCGCCAAGGCTGACAGCGTGGCCAGCGCCGCAACTGCAGCCGTATTCCGCGCCACCGGCTCCAAGATCATACTGATGTCAGAACGGGCAGAGATCGTTTTTGCAATCTGTATCTGATGATTTCGCGCACCGATCACTGTAATTTTGCTGTTCAAATCAGGCGCAGATTGCAGGCGTTTTAAAGTCGCTGATAACAGGCTGTCTTCACCGGACAACCGGTGAAATTGCTTCGGCTTATCAATACGTGACAACGGCCATAAACGTGAACCACTGCCACCACACATAACAAAACTCAACAAAGGCAAACCTGTGCCGCGCGATGCGTTAAATTTCCGGTTTTCCAGATCAAATGCCATAGCTACCGCCCCCGCTTAAAGCCCCTTCAAAATCAGGAAGTTGTCCAGCCTCAAACCGTGCCAAAACATCATTGATTGCTTGGAGCATGGCGTTGCGCCGCTCAAGTGAGACCGGACTTTCCGCTACCACCACCAAATCAGGTTTGTTTGAAGATGCGCGGATCAGTCCCCAAGTGCCGCCATCAACCGTAACCCGCACACCGTTAATGGTAAGAAGCTCACGGATGCTTTGGCCTGCGAACACTCCGCCAATACTGGCCAGCTCAGAAAAATAGCCCTGTATCCGGTCGATAATCCCGTATTTCTCATGATCGCAGCAGGGAATATTCAGTGTCGGTGTTGCAAAGCTTTGCGGCAATTGCCGGTTTAAGGATGCCAGTGTCTGATCCGGATGCGCTGCCAGCATTTCACAAACCGCAATCGCTGTTGCCAGACCATCATCATAACCCAGCCCCAAGGGCTGGCTCAGGAAAACATGTCCGGATTTTTCAAACCCTGCCAGAGCACGGGTCTCTCCCATGCGCCGTTTGATATAAGAATGGCCGGTTTGCCAATAGTCCACCGTTGCATTATTGGCTTGTAAAACCGGATCTGTGCGAAATAATCCGCTTGATTTCACATCGACAATAAAATGTGCCTCACGATGCTGTTGTGAAAACTCCCGTGCCAACAACAAGCCGATGCGGTCAGCATAGATGATATTGCCCTCATGATCTGCCACACCACAGCGGTCACCATCGCCGTCAAACCCGAATGCCAGATCTGCGCCAAAGACCTGCACGGCTTCAGCCATCGCGTTTTGCATCGGAGCGGCTTCCGGATCGGGATTATACTTCGGAAAATTCCAGTTTGGTGTGCAATCGACCTCGATAACCTCACAGCCAATCCTGCGTAAAATCTGAGGCGCGAATAATCCCGCAGTTCCGTTACCGCAGACCACAACAACTTTCAGTCGTCGCTTTAAAAATCGCCCTTTTGTTAAAGCCGACGCATAGAGCTTCTCAACATTATTGACGAAATTATATTGCCCACCTGTGGCAGCTACGGCCTGTTGTCCCAGTACGATGGCTTTCAGTTCAGCCATATCCTCCGGCCCAAAGGTATAAGGGCGTTCGCAGCCCATCTTCACACCCGTCCAGCCATTCTCATTATGCGACGCAGTGACCATCGCAACAGATTGAATATTCAACGCAAATTGCGCGTAATAGGCCATAGGCGACAGGGCAAGACCAATATCGCAGACATGCGCGCCGCCGGAAACCAGCCCTTTAACCAGTGCAGTTTTGACTTCAAAAGAATAACTGCGCAGATCATGCCCGACAATAATCGCCGGATCGCCACCACGTTGCCGCATCAGATGCGCTAGCCCTGCCCCGACAGCCGTGATACCGGCAAGATTAATCTCCGGCGCACGATCTGATCCGGAGAAACCATACCACCACCGTGCATCATATTCGCGAAAACCTTGCGGAGAGAGCAAAACTGAATCGTCCGTGACAGACTCATCCGTGAAACCGTGAAGCAATTGCTTCATATTGATCGCAGCCGATTGCATTATTTGCTCCTGAAAAGAATCAAAGCACATGCATGACCTGAACGGATGGCACTCCGAACGGTTGAAATTCACTCAAAATCACATTTGCAGTTATGAACCGAGCATAAGATCGAAAAATTCTTTTTGCCAAGCGATATTTTGTAAAAATCAGAAAAATACAATAAATTTTAATCTGAAAATTTAGATATTAAATAATTGATTATATTGATTTATTTATAAATTCATAATCAAGATCATTACATGAAAACTGTATTAAATGGCTGTGTTTCTCCGCCTGAAACCCCGCTTCTGAAACCGGTATTTAACCGGCAAAAAGAGCTTTAAAATCAATAATGAACAGTTGTTTTGATTTTTTTGCATAAT
The DNA here is from genome assembly GCA_021733665.1 of Bacillus subtilis. Classification (GTDB taxonomy): domain Bacteria; phylum Pseudomonadota; class Alphaproteobacteria; order Rhizobiales; family Rhizobiaceae; genus Pseudochrobactrum. Next base: position 495,007 of record JAHREI010000001.1, on the reverse strand, counting down.
TCGCTTGCAGAGAGCAAAATGCAGCGCTATAAGCCGCCTCACGGTCAACGGAGCGTAGCGCAGCCTGGTAGCGCACCTGATTTGGGATCAGGGGGTCGGAGGTTCGAATCCTCTCGCTCCGACCATCACACTGCAAGTGATGGTCTTTAAATTCTCTTTAAAATTCAATATTTTGAACGTGGATGATTTTTCATCTCACGTTATTTTTATTTATAAATCCGGCTCCACATATTAACCGGCGATTAACTACGCCAGCAAACTTAGCCGCTCAAAACCCGTTTGCACCACATTTTGTCAAAATTCTTCACGCTATGCTTTTCAGCATTATCACTTGTCGTTCTGTAGCGTTTTTCGTTGCAAAACGAGATGAGTGTTTCGTCTGAAAAGTACCGGCCTGAAAGATTGCGTAAATGAAAAAATTCCTTCTTATTTTTGCTGTTTTTCTGGCTGGCTGCGCCTCAGCGCCAAAATCCGTCAACAATGCCTGTGCGATTTTTGATCAGCGTGATGGCTGGGTCAATAACTGGCATAAGGATGCGAAAAAGGCAGAACGTGACTTCGGCGTACCGATCCCGATCATGATGGCGACGATTTACACAGAATCAAGCTTCCAGCCTTATGCACGTCCGCCACGCACCAAGCTGCTAGGTTTCATCCCGTGGAAGCGTCAGTCTTCGGCCTATGGCTATTCTCAGGCGCTTGACGGCACGTGGGCGCGCTATATGCGTGAAACCGGACGTCATGGTGCAAGCCGTACCAATTTTGGCGATGCTATTCATTTTGTCGGCTGGTATCACAAACAAAGCAATGTCAGTAACGGCATCTCACTGAACGATCCGTATAATCTGTATCTGGCTTATTATTCCGGTCATGGCGGCTATGCCAAAGGCAGCTGGCGCGGCAATGCGATGGTGCAGCGTGCTGCCCGCAAAGCCACCAACATCTCCCAGCGCTATGCGGCACAAATGCGCAGCTGCGGTCGCCTGTAATCACAAACCGGCTCAGGCCGGTTCTGATCCGCCATAGGCGATAAAAAACGGATTGGCATAATCACAGTCAGACGGCTGGTTCCGTTTGCCATAAGTCAGCGGCTGATTATCCAGTGTCAGGGTCTTACCGCCTGCAGCGCGTAAGACCGCATCACCGGCCGCCGTATCCCACTCCATTGTCCGGCTGAAGCGCGGATAGACATCCGCCTGCCCTGAAGCCACCAGACAGAATTTCAGAGAAGAACCGACACTTACGCAAGAAACGATGGCCTGCTCACGCAGATAGGCATCTGTTTCCGGCGTATTATGCGAACGGCTGGCAACGGCGGTTTTTTGCGCACCGCATTCACGCACGGATAAGCGCGTTTCGGCCGCCAACAGACCCGGCTGCACGTCATATTGCCATGCACCGGCCGGTGATCCGCAATACAGTCTGCCGCTCACCGGCGCATAAACCACACCACTAACCGGCACACCATTTTCAATCAAAGCAATATTGACGGTGAAGTCACCATTGCGCAGCACAAACTCTTTGGTGCCGTCCAGAGGATCAACAAGGAAAAAACGCTCGCGAATTTCAACGGGGCCATCACCGGCTGCCATCTCCTCTTCCGCAACCACGGAAACCTCCGGCAGGAAAGCACGCAGCTGTTTCAGAATAATAGCTTCTGCCACATGGTCTGCCTCACTGACAGGAGATGCATCCGGCTTCAGACTGATCTCACAACCTGTCTCATAAAACCGCATAATCGCATGGCCGGCATCCAGTGCTGCCTGCTGCATCACTGCCATCAGAGCATCCGTGGCAAGTGATGTCTTTTCCGTCGTCATTCCGATATTCCTCACACCCGTTCAGGGCGACATATACCATTTTCCCCATCGAAGGAACATGGATATCTGGGAGTTAGAGCGGTTCCAGATAAGTCTGAAACATTGGAACCGCTCTATCTATTTGTTTTACGCGCATCTTAATCCGAAAACCGCTTCACACTTTTCGGGATGCGCTCTAAATCGACCAACCCTCATCGACCAGACTATAAATCAAACCACGCTGATTGAGATAATGCTCTATCTGGTCGGCAAGATCATCCACACTCGCCGTTTCTCCCCGCAAGTGCAGTTCCGGTGCTACCGGCCGCTCATAGGGTGCATCAATACCTGTAAAATCGCGAATTTCACCAGCGCGGGCTTTGGCATAAAGCCCTTTCACATCTCTGGCTTCGCAGATCTCCAGCGGCGTATCGACAAAAATCTCAACAAAATCATAATCACCGGCAAGGTGCCGCCCCAAAGCACGATCCTGCGCCAAGGGTGAAATCACTGATACCAGCACGATCAATCCCGCATCCAGCATCAGGCGCGATGTTTCAGCCACGCGACGGATATTCTCGCTGCGCTCCTCAGTTGAAAAGCCAAGATCGCTGTTGAGGCCATGACGCAGATTATCACCGTCGAGAATGAATGTATGTTTGCCTGCCAGATGCAGACGTTGTTCCAGCACTGTGGCTAAAGCCGACTTACCGGAACCGGACAGGCCGGTGAACCATAACAATGCCGGTTTTTGATATTTCTGTTCAGCCCGCTCTGCCGGCGTAACCTTTGCCGCCTGTACATGAATATGCGAGGCTTTGCGCAGAGAATGATCAATCAGTCCGGCAGCAACGGTAGCATTGGTCAGCCTGTCGATCAGAATGAAAGAACCGGTCGCACGATTTTTCCCGTAAGGATCAAAGGCCAGTGGTGCAGAAAGCTGCAAAGCCACCTGACCGATTTCATTCATCTGTAATTGCTCGGCTGGTTCCTCTGCAAATTGCTTTTGCGTATTTTCAATATCAATCCGGTAATTAAGCGTATTAACGGTCACACTGACCTGATCGGTCTGACTGCGCAGCCAATATTGCCGCCCTGCCCGTAACGGTTCCTGTGCAAACCACACCAGTTTGGCTGCCAGACGATCACTCACTTGCGGGCGCGATTGCGGATGCGCCAGCATATCACCACGGGAAATATCGCGCTCGTCTTCCAGAACCAGCGTTACTGCCTGACCGGCCTGCGCTGTTTCCAGTTCGCCATCTGCCGTTACAATATAGCGGATCGCAGAACTTACACCGGAACGGGCGACCGTAATTTCATCACCGACTCTAATCTGCCCCGATGCAATGGTGCCTGCAAATCCGCGAAAATCCGCATGGGGGCGACTGACATACTGCACCGGAAAACGAAAATCCAACTCTTCGTCAGATGCATTATCGGCGGCCACAGTCTCCAGCCACTCCAGCAGCGAAGCCCCCTGATACCAAGGCATATTCTCTGAAGCCGTGCGGATATTATCGCCAAAGCGTGCCGATACCGGAATAGCCTGAATGGTGCTGAAACCAAGCTCCTGCGCAAAGGACTGATAATCCTGCACAATCTGATTAAAAACCGCCTCATCATAACCAATCAGATCAATCTTATTCACTGCCAGCACGATGTGGCGAATGCCTAATAGTGAAGCGATAAAACTATGACGGCGCGTCTGCTCCAGCAGACCTTTGCGGGCATCAACCAGCACAATGGCGAGGTCTGCGGTGGAGGCTCCCGTCACCATATTGCGCGTATATTGCAGATGCCCCGGTGTATCGGCCACAATAAAGCGGCGCTTTGGTGTGGCGAAAAACCGGTAAGCCACATCAATGGTGATACCCTGCTCACGCTCAGCTTCCAGTCCGTCCACCAGCAGCGCAAAATCAATATCCTCGCCTGCTGTGCCATGATTACGACTATCCTGATGCAGTTGTGATATCTGATCTTCAAACAGGGTTTTGGCATCATAGAGCAGCCGCCCGATCAGCGTGGATTTACCATCATCGACAGAGCCGCAAGTGAGAAACCGCAAATGCGATTTATGCTCCTGCGCCTCCAGATAATCCTTGATTATTGTATCCGGCTGCTCACGGGTCAGTGTCTCCGTCATCAGAAATATCCTTCCCGCTTTTTCTTCTCCATGGAACCGGCTTCATCACGATCAATAAGCCGCCCCTGCCGCTCTGAGGTGCGCGTCAGCAGCATTTCTTCCAATATTTGCGGCAGTGTTTGTGCCTGTGATTCAATTGCTGCTGTCAGCGGATAACAGCCCAGCGTCCTGAACCGCACCATACGGGTTTCAATCTTTTCACCCGCGCGCAATTGCAGCCGGTCATCATCAGCCAGAATAAGCATATTATCGCGCTCAACCACCGGACGGGGTGCCGCAAAATAGAGCGGTACAATCGGGATATTTTCCTGATGGATGTAATGCCAGATATCGGCCTCCGTCCAGTTGGACAACGGAAAGACCCGGATCGACTCGCCCGTCTGAATACGTGTATTGTAGATATTCCACATTTCAGGACGTTGGTTTTTCGGATCCCAGCTATGGGTCGCATTGCGGAAGGAAAAAACCCGTTCCTTGGCGCGGGATTTCTCCTCATCGCGCCGCGCACCGCCAAAGGCAGCATCAAAACCGTATTTATCCAATGCCTGACGCAGGGCTTGCGTTTTCATCACATCCGTATGCACGCTTGATCCGTGAACAAACGGATTAATACCGGCCTCAACGCCTTGGCTATTAATATGCACACGCAGATCAAGCTTATAGGCTTTGGCCTGCGCATCACGAAAAGCGATCATTTCCTTGAATTTCCATGTTGTATCAACATGAAGAAACGGAAATGGCGGTGGTGCCGGATAAAAAGCCTTGCGCGCAAGGTGCAGCATTACGCTTGAATCTTTGCCGACAGAATAGAGCATAACCGGCTTTGCAAAACTGGCCGCCACCTCACGAAAAATATGAATAGCCTCGGCTTCCAGCCGTTGCAGATGGGTCAGCGGTGCAAAAGACCGGCCGAAATGCGGGGTAATCTGACGATCAGAGGTCAGCGGTACAAGATCCGCCACATGCAGTGCAAGGCTCATACTCAATTCCGTATTTTGTCCGGCACTTCATTCCACTCAGAGAAACGCTGTTCCGGCGATGAAACATGCCCGTCATCATGCCGAAAGACCGTACAAGTGAGAAAGGATGATATGGTGAAGTTTGCCTGCGAATGTGATTTTCATTGCGCAAGGCGTTGTTTGCGTGGAATGCCGTTCCGCAATTGATTTCAGGATGGTTCTGAGAGCGTGCCCGCAGGCGCTTTGATCTTGCGCTGCATCCCTTCATCAGCATATCCTCCGCCGATAAAAATCAAAGGGCGGAGCGGGAATGGAAAAGACAGCTTGTGTGGTTGCCGGAGCCGGAGTGGTCGGGCTGGCAATTGCCCGTGAAATGGCAATGCGCGGTTTTGAAACACTGGTGCTTGAAGCCGAGCATATGATCGGTACGCATACATCGTCGCGAAACTCCGAAGTCATCCATGCAGGTATCTATTATGAACCGGACAGTCTGAAAGCCCGCTTTTGCGTTGAAGGCAAAGGGCGCCTTTATGCCTATGCCGCGGCACAGGGCATTCCGCATAAACGCTGCGGCAAACTGATTGTTGCGACCTCTGAAGCACAACATGCCGCACTGGACAAAATTGTTGCGCGTGCAGCCGCCTGCGGTGTGCATGATCTGCAACGACTGAGTGCGGCAGAAGCGCAGGCACTGGAACCTGCCATTCGCTGCACTGCCGCTTTATTTTCCCCCTCTACCGGTATTATCGACAGTCATACCCTGATGCTGAGCCTGCAAGGCGATGCGGAACACCATGGTGCGGCAGTTGCTTTCAACACCGAAATTCTACGCATTGAGCACGGCTCTGAAGGTTTTACCATCACCACCCGCGACCGCGAGAGCGGCGAAGAGTTCACTCTGCAAGCCGAACGCTTCATCAATGCTGCCGGTATCGGCGCGCAGGCGATTGCCTCCTCAATCAACGGACTGGCACCGCAGCACATACCGGCACAGCATCTTGCCAAGGGTAATTATTTCTCAGCATCCGGTAAAACTCCGTTCTCACATCTGATTTATCCGGTGCCGGAAGATGGTGGCTTGGGCGTGCATTTGACCCTTGATCTCAACGGGCAGATGCGCTTCGGCCCTGATGTCGAATGGCTCGGTAAAGAGACATCACCCGCCAATCTCGATTATTCCGTTGATCCGCAGCGCGGCAACAGCTTCTATGCTGCAATCCGCAGCTACTGGCCGGAATTGCCGGATGGTGCCTTGCAGGCCACCTATAGCGGCATCCGCCCGAAATTAAGTGGCAGTGGTCAAACCGCAGCAGATTTTTATATTTCCGGCAGCGACGAACACGGTATCGATGGACTGGTCAATCTGTTCGGCATTGAAAGTCCGGGACTGACATCCAGCCTCGCTATTGCAGCTTATGTGAACACCCTCATCACATGAAAAAGGCATAAATACCTTAACGGTATTTATGCCTTATATCTCAGACTGTGCCAGTGCCGGACGGGAACTCCGGCATGACGCGCATCTCAGATTATTTTTTAGCGTGCTTAGGCGCAGCTTTTTTCACAGGTTGCTTGGAAGACTTGTGCATGCCGGTTGACTTGGCTTTCACAGTTTTGTGGGCAGCAACTTTATGAACAGCTGGTGCCTGGGTCTGTACAGCAGCAGTTTTATGGGCAGCAGGAGCAGCCTGAGCTGCCACCGGAGCGATCATACCAAGAGCAGCAATTGCGATAATAAAGCGTTTCATAATGAGTGACCTTTTAAGCTGCAGACATCGGCATCCTGTTGAAACAACTCAACAATATCTATGCCGGTGAATCTGGTGCAATCCGTTGATTGCGCGTTGTGAATATCGCGCAATTAATCTGAACGGCACATGAACAAGTTTTGTAAAAATACGCAACAAATTGCGAGCCAGATATTTTTTATAAGATCAGACACCAAAACCGCCTCACACTTTTCTGTACGTGCTCTAACTTTGCGGTATGTAATTGAGGATTGGTCCGAGCCAGCGCTCGACCTCTGCAACCGGCATATTTTTACGAGCTGCATAATCCTCCACCTGATCGCGCTCCACTTTCGCCACGCCGAAATAATAACTGTCCGGATGCGAGAGATAGAGACCAGAAACCGATGAACCCGGCCACATCGCATAGCTTTCCGTCAGCTCCACACCCGTGGTTGCCGTGGCATCGAGCAGACGGAACAGTGTGGTCTTTTCCGTATGGTCAGGCTGTGCCGGATAGCCCGGTGCCGGACGGATACCTGCATAAGGCTCACCCACCAGCTGATCCGGTGTGAAAGTCTCATCCGCGCCATAGCCCCAGAATTCTTTACGCACTCGCTCATGCATCGCCTCGGCAAAAGCTTCAGCAAAGCGGTCGGCCAGTGCTTTCACAAGGATAGAGGAATAATCATCATTGGCACGCTCAAAACGCTCGGCAATCGCCACTTCCTCAATACCCGCAGTGACCACGAAACCGCCGATATAATCCGCCTTGCCGCTATCCTTTGGTGCCACGAAGTCCGACAGTGCTACATTCGGACGACCGTCGCGTTTCGATAGCTGCTGACGCAGGGTGTAGAACGTATCCGTATGCTCGAGACGGGTTTCATCCTTATAAAGATGAATATCATCGCCCACCACATTGGCTGGCCAGAAGCCGATGACCGCACGTGGTGCAAACCATTTCTCGTCGATGATCTTCTTCAGCATAGCCTGCGCATCTTCATATAGCTGACGCGCGGCAGGGCCTTGTTTTTCATCATCGAGAATGGCAGGGAACCGGCCTTTCAGTTCCCATGTCTGGAAGAACGGTGTCCAGTCAATATAGCGTGCCAGTTCTGCCAGATCATAGGTTTCGAAGACTTTAGTGCCAAGGAAAGACGGCTTCGGCGGGGTATAGTTTTCCCAGTCCAGCTTCTCGCCATTTTCACGGGCACGTGCCAGTGGCAGGCGTTTTTTCTCCGCTTCGCTGCGTTCATGAGCAGCCGTGACCTTGGCATATTCCGCACGAATATCGGCAACATAGCCGTCTTTCTGCTCCGGCGATAATAGTTGTGACACAACACCAACCGCACGGCTGGCATCCAGCACATAGACGGTCTGGCCACGCTGATATTTCGGATGAATTTTCACCGCCGTATGCACACGGCTGGTCGTAGCGCCGCCAATCAGCAATGGCAGGTCAAAGCCTTCGCGCTCCATCTCGGCGGCCACATGCACCATTTCATCCAGCGACGGTGTGATGAGACCGGACAGACCGATAATATCCACCTTCTCGTCTTTTGCCACCTGCAGGATTTTCGCGGCAGGCACCATCACACCGAGATCGATGATTTCATAATTGTTACAGGCCAGCACAACACCGACAATATTCTTACCGATATCATGCACGTCGCCCTTCACAGTCGCCATCAGGATTTTACCGGCACTCTGGCGCTCATCACCGCCATTCTGTGCCTTTTCTTCTTCCATATAAGGCAGCAAAACCGCCACGGCCTGTTTCATCACACGGGCGGATTTCACCACCTGCGGCAGGAACATTTTGCCCGACCCGAACAGGTCACCCACCACATTCATACCGGCCATCAACGGGCCTTCAATCACATGCAGTGGACGGTCAGCACTCTGGCGTGCTTCTTCCGTATCAGCCTCAATATATTCGGTAATACCGTTGACCAGCGCATGTTCAATACGCTTCTCAACGCTCCACTCACGCCAGCTTAAATCCTTCTCTTTGGCTTCCTTACCGACAGCCCCGCGAAAACGCTCGGCAATTTCCAATAGGCGTTCGGTCGCATCCTCACGACGGTTCAGCACCACATCTTCGCAGGCTTCACGCAATTCCGGATCAATGGATTCATAAACCGCCAGCTGCCCTGCATTGACGATCCCCATATCCATGCCGACCTGAATGGCATGATAGAGAAACACCGCATGCATCGCCTCACGTACCGGCTCATTCCCGCGGAACGAGAAGGACAGGTTGGAAACACCGCCGGAAATATGCACATGCGGCAGAGTCTCAATGATTTCCTTGGTCGCTTCAATGAAATCATTGCCGTAGTTATTATGCTCTTCGATCCCTGTCGCTACCGCAAACACGTTCGGATCGAAGATGACATCTTCCGGCGGGAAGCCGACTTCTTCGGTGAGGATTTTATAGGCTCGTGTACAAATCTCGACTTTGCGCTGTTTGGTATCCGCCTGACCGGTTTCATCAAAGGCCATAACCACCACAGCGGCACCATAAGCACGCACCAGTTTGGCATGATGGATAAAGGCCTCTTCGCCTTCCTTCAGCGAAATGGAATTGACCAGCGGTTTGCCCTGCACGCATTTCAGACCGGCCTCGATCACATCCCATTTGGATGAGTCAATCATCACCGGTACACGGGCAATATCCGGCTCGGCAGCAACCAGATTGAGATAATCAACCATCACCTTCTGGCTGTCGATCAGACCTTCATCCATATTGATGTCGATGATCTGTGCGCCATTATTCACCTGATCGCGGGCAACATCGAGCGCCGTCGTGTAATCACCGGCGGTAATCAGTTTTTTGAACTTGGCAGAACCCGTGACATTGGTACGCTCGCCGACATTCACAAACGGAATATCCTTGGTCAGCGTAAACGGCTCAAGGCCGCTCAAACGCATCAGCGGTGCCAGTTTCACCGGTTTGCGCGGTTCATATTTGCCCGTCGCTTCGGCAATCGCAGTAATATGTTCCGGTGTAGAGCCGCAGCAGCCACCCACCACATTGACCAGCCCCTCACGCGCAAAACTCTCCATCTGCGCGGCCATGACTTCCGGCGTCTCATCATACCGGCCGAACTCATTCGGCAAGCCGGCATTCGGATAAGCGCAGACAAATGTATCCGCTACCCCTGAAAGTTCAGCCAGATGTGCACGCATCGCATTAGCGCCGAGTGCACAGTTAAGACCAATGGTGAAAGGCCGTGCATGACGCAGTGAATACCAGAAAGCTGTCGGCGTCTGGCCGGACAATGTGCGGCCGGAGAGATCAGTAATCGTGCCGGAAATCATTAGTGGCAGACGGATGCCTTTTTTCGCAAAAACCTGTTCGCAAGCGAAGACCGCAGCCTTGGCATTGAGCGTATCGAAGATGGTTTCAATCAGAATAATATCCGAACCGCCATCGATCAGACCATTGATCTGCTCGGCATAGGCAATGCGCAGATCGTCAAATGTCACGGCGCGGAAACCCGGATTATTTACATCCGGCGACAGAGAAGCCGTACGGTTTGTCGGCCCCAAAGCTCCAGCGACAAAACGGCGACGGCCATCCTTTTGTTGTGCACGCAAAGCAGCACGGCGGGCAAGTCGTGCACCATCGCGGTTCAGCTCATAGACCGCAGCCTCCATGCTGTAATCGGCCTGCGCAATAGATGTGGAAGAGAATGTATTCGTCTCGAGAATATCGGCACCGGCCATCGCATAGGCATAATGAATTTCTTCAATTGCCTGTGGCTGGGTCAGTGTCAGAAGGTCGTTATTGCCCTGCAGATGACATTCACAAGCGGCAAAGCGCTCACCACGGAAATGCTCTTCATGGAAACCCAATCCCTGAATCTGCGTCCCCATCGCGCCGTCAAGAATGAGGATGCGTTCACGGGCGGCTTTTTGCAAAGCGGCAAGCACCTCGGAACCATCCGGTCTGTCTGCAACCGCTCCGAAAAGATTGTCAAAAGAAGTGCTCATCCGATACCTGCCTGCCACTCAAAATGCCGTTCAAATTCAAATATCGACTTGATGACATAAACATATCTTTATGTCAAACAAGGCGCTCGATCTTTTTATCGTACCAGAGCGGTTACATCCAGGTTGGATTATGGCGCTCGCTCTGGTTTCTTTAGTTTGTCGCATTATTTCGGACGATCCAAGTTGATCCAACTTAACTGTAAAATGCTCCGGCCGTTCACCAATTCGCTATCCGCATTTACGAAGTGTGAAACCGTGCGGCACAAATTCGCTGCAATTCTCCCGCTCTTTCAGTCATAATAAACTGAGTTTTTACGGGTACCACCGGAATAAAAGCAGTCATGCAGCGTTCATCTCATGAAGAGTAACATTGACAGATGCATGTCATAAAAGCCGGATTGCTTCTTATGAACTGCGCTTTGATCTGAGGAGAAACAAAATGAGAAAAATGCTTTCTTATTTTACTGCCGCGCTGACAGCGCTGACTATGAGCATTCTGTCCTTTGGCAGTGCTGCACAGGCTCAGCCTTCGGCAGTAACCCATAATGCTGTGTTGCAGGATATGACATCATCCGGACAGGGACTGAGCCGAAATGTCCAATATTATCCGGAGCGTCGCCATTACCGTGAAAGACGGCATTACAACCGCCATTATAACCGTCCGCATTATCGCCCGTACTATCGGCCACATTACAGACCTTACTACAGGCCTTATTATCAGCCGGAGTTCCGCTATTATCGCCCTGCTCCGCCACGTTACTACCGCCCGGCTCCGGTGTATCGCTCAGGACGGAACAGCCATATTAACTGGTGTTACAACCGCTACCGCTCTTACCGCGCATCGGACAATACATTCCAGCCGAATTATGGGCCGCGCCGTCAGTGTTACTCACCTTATACCTGAGGCATAAGCGGATCTGAAAACAAAAACGCCGCCCTGAGGGGCGGCGCATTTCATCAATAAACTAAAAATATTATCAGGTTACATAGGCACCGATCGAAGCGGCAACCAAGCCAATCGCCACAGCGATCAGAGCACCGTAAACGCGCGGTTTGTCCAGCAGAACAGCGAATGCTGAAAACCAGGCAACAACGGCAGCACCCAGTGCAAACAAGAAGCCAGGCTTGTCATAAACCACGAGATTTACGGTTATCAGGGCACCAATAATCAGCGCACCGAAAACGATCATCATGCCCATGGCATATTTTTCATAATCGTCCATATGCATTTCCTATGTATCAGCCTGTTCCATTTCAGGCTCTGAGCAGCTTACAACACAACCGACAAAACAATATCAGCCTGACGTGTCATCAATTCAACGTCAGACAATCACTTTTAACGTGAATCTTCAACTGTTGATCATCACGAATATCAGCATTACCACTGCTTTTCAGGGGATTATTTCAGCCAATGGTTGATGTAAAATCAGCTGAATAGCGCATTTCGCGCAACGGACGCACTTCCTGAGTCGTCGCATCATAGGTCGGATGGGCTTTAAAAGCTGCCAAAGCGGCCTCATCACGAAACTCGCCGTAAACCACCAGATCAATCCGGTCACACATCGGATCAACTTTGCTATTGGCCACAACCTCAAAACATTCCGAATGGGGAATTGTCGCCAGAGCCCGCAAACGGCGACACACATCCTCCACGTCCTGATCTGCTTTGACGCTGAAAAATACAATATGCCGTATCACGAGTTTTTCCTAATCCATAAAAGCATGCAAAGAGGTATAAAACCTCTTATTCTGAAGTCCTGTCTATCACGGGGAATATGGAAAAGTCATCTTCAAATCAGCCCGAAGACATCACTTTCAATTCAGGCTGCTTCACGGTCAGCTTCTGTACCCGGAGCCAGCGTAACTTCCAGACCGTTGAGTTCTTCAGTCATGATAATCTGACAAGACAGACGTGAATTATCCTCAACATGGAATGTCTGATCGAGCTGATCCAGCTCTTCATCCTGCGGCTCATAGAGCTTGCCCGCCCATTCTGGTGTCACATAAACATGGCAGGTTCCACAGGCACAGGCACCGCCGCATTCCGCTTTGATATTCAGCCCCCAGTCACGGATAACCTCCATAACGCGAAAGCCTTCGAGAGCCTCAAGCGTATGGCGCTCGCCTTTTTGATCGGTAACATGAATGAGAAGCGTATCAGAACTCACAACAATGCCTTTTAAGTAGCGCAGACGTGGGGTGATATTAGAGCGTTTCCAGCTAATACGGAATCATTAGAAACGCTCTATCTCTTTGTTTTTACGCGCATCTTGTTCTGAAAACCGCTTCGCACTTTTCAGGACGCGCTTTATGGTAGATAATGTTTTCGGCACATAAAACAAGCTTTATTCCTGTTTCCCGATGCCGATACCGTGAATTGGCACAATCTCCCACCATTCAGGCCGAAACGAAAACCACACTATTTAAAAACCCTGACGGCGACGCCAGCTATAGCCTGCCAGCCCCTGTTCTGCACCATGAATCCCACCGGCAACAGGCTGATAATACAAACCCGTATCATGCAATTCACCGGCCAGAAGACGCCGCAGAGTCCGTGCATCACTGATTTGCAAACTGTCAAAACCAGCACGCAGCATAGCACCGATCTGATCAATGTGGACGGCACCTGATGCCCTGATCTCACCGGAAAATCCGTAATGGCTGCGAAGCCGCGCCGTCTTGGAAAAAGATCGCCCGTCGTTGAAGGCCGGAAAATCCAGCACCAACAAATCAATATGCGCCAGATCATCCAGCAAAGTGTCGAGTGCCTCACCGGCTTCAACGCGCACACCGATCCGGATATTGTGGCTGCGCAAACGCTCACGGCTAATCTGCGGCCAGAGCTGCAGCGGGATGATCACCGCCTCATGAGCGATAATTTCCTCAACACTTTCAAGATTGACAAAAGCATCCTCGATCAGGCCGGAACGTGACCACAGTGCCGGTAAAACTGTTTCCGTCATAGATCTGCTCCCTTGATCTTATCCTTATGCAAATGCTGTTCGAGACCACCCAGATGAATACCGCATTCGGTTTTGCCCGAACCTGACCAACGCCCTGCCCGCTGATCTTCATTATCGCTGACAGGTCGCGTGCATGGCATACAGCCTATCGAGCGATAGCCCTGCTCCACCAGCGGATGCAGCGGCAGATGATGGGACGCGCGATGGGCTTCCAGATGCTCGGCAGTCCAGTCCCGCAGCGGATTGATGCGGATATGCTGTCCGACCGCTTCGAAAGCAGGCAACCCGTTGCGCGTTGCTGCCTGAAACTGCTTGCGCCCCGTGAACCATGCCTCAAAAGGCGCAATTCCTTGTGCGAGTGGTTGAACTTTACGCAGATCGCAGCAGCGGTCTTTATCGGTCAGGCACAAAGCACCGAGCGGATCATGGGTCTTCAAAGCGCCCGCGTCCGGCAGTAAATCGCGGACATCCGTTAATCCCAATTCCTGCACCAATTGCGCCTGATAACGCAATGTTGCCGGAAAATGCTTATTGGTCTGCAAAAACAAAACCGGCAGCGACGGCTGTACCTGCGCAATCAAATGCAACAGAATTGCAGAATCCGCACCGAAAGATGACACCGCAGCTAGCCCTGCGCCAAACTCTTTGACGGCCACCGCGATAATCGCCTCGGCACTTGCATCGCCGTAAAGGTAATTCAGACGTTGCGCCCTGTCTGTCGTGGTCTCCGTAACATCAGGCTGCATGGACAGCCTCCCCGTAGAGCGCAGTCTTGAACGGTTGCGCACCTAAACGACGATAGGTCTCGAGAAAACTTTCCTGCGGTGCGCTGCGGATGTTCAGATAGGTATTCACTATCGTTTCAATGGCATCCACCACATCTTCAGAAGAAAAACCACGGCCGGTAATGTCACCGATAGATGTCTGCTCATCGCCGGAACCGCCGAGCGTGATCTGATACAGTTCCTCGCCTTTTTTCTCCACACCGAGAATCCCGATATGACCGACATGGTGATGGCCACAGGCATTGATGCAACCGGAAATTTTGATCTTCAGATCACCGATTTCTTCCTGCCGCGTCTGCGAACCGAAACGCTCGGAAATACGCTGAGCCACAGGAATGGAACGGGCATTGGCCAGAGCGCAATAGTCCAGACCAGGACAGGCAATAATATCGGTAATCAACCCTGCATTAGCGGTAGCAAGACCGGCCTGCTGCAATTGTGCATGGAGCTGCGGTAAGTCGGCCAATGCTACATGCGGCAGCACCAGATTTTGTTCATGGCTGACGCGGATTTCACTTTGCGAAAAGTGTTCAGCCAGATCGGCCACAATATCCATCTGATCGGCTGATGCATCGCCCGGAATTTCACCGATAGCTTTGAGCGAGATTGTCACCACACCATAATCAGGATGCTTATGCGGTGTGACATTGCGGGAAAACCAAGATGCAAAAGCCGCATCATTTTTACGCGCAGCAGCCACAAGCCCGTGTCCCTCTGCCTGCTCAGGCAATTGAGGCGCTGCAAAATAGGTATTGATCGCCGCAATATCCGTTTCCGGCAGTTTCAGATCACTGTCTTTGATAACCTGCCATTCGGCTTCAATCTGCGCCTGCAAATCCTCTAGTCCGGTTTCATGAACGAGGATTTTGATACGGGCCTTATATTTATTGTCACGGCGGCCATGGAGATTATAGACCCGCACAATGGCAGTAATATAGGTCAGCAAATCGGTCTCGGGGAGAAAATCCCGCACCTTTTTTGCAATCATCGGGGTGCGTCCCTGCCCACCACCGATATAGACTGCAAAGCCGCGCTGCCCTTGTTCGTTCTCTTTCAGATGCAGCCCGATATCATGCACCTGAATGGCTGCACGGTCAGCTTCTGCACCTGTTACCGCGATCTTAAACTTGCGCGGCAGATAGGAAAATTCCGGATGCAGTGACGACCATTGGCGTAAAATCTCGGCATAGGGACGCGGATCGGCCACTTCATCCCGTGCCGCACCGGCGAAATGATCAGCTGTCACATTACGAATGCAATTGCCGGAGGTCTGGATGGCATGCATCTCCACCTCGGCCAGTTCTTCCAGAATGGCAGGAATATCGGTGAGTTTCGGCCAGTTGAATTGCAAGTTCTGCCGCGTTGTGAAATGCCCGTAACCACGATCATAGACGCGGGCAATATGTGCCAGCTTACACATCTGACGCGAGGATAAAGTGCCGTAAGGAATAGCAATGCGAAGCATATAGGCGTGGAGTTGCAGATAAACGCCGTTCATCAGACGCAGCGGTTTGAAGTGATCTTCGCTCAGCTCACCGCTCAGACGACGTGTCACCTGATCGCGAAACTGTTCCACACGGGCGAATACAAATTCGCGGTCAAACTCATCATACCTGTACATGGCCGCCTCTCCCAACGTACTTTAAAACTCAACCGGCGACCGAATGCAGCCGTACAACAGGGGTGATTGTGGGGCCGGACAGGCGGATACGCTCACGCAAGCGAACCGGAAACAGTTCAACACCACGCTCCTCGACCTCAATCAGATTGATATCCACCACTTCGTCGAAACGGCTGGCCTGCTTGCCCGCAGCTTCCAGTGCCGCAACCGCCTCAGGATGACGCGCCAGCAATGCACCGCGAATGGAGCTGGCCCAATGGCCGTCCGCAGCAAGCCAGACCGAAACACCATCACTCAGACGATTGGCACTCAGGACTTTGACTGTCATTATGCTTTCTCCTTTTCACCAGCCTGCAAGATATGCAACTCCGGTGTGCTTATCAGTTGCTGCGCGAACGGACGGGCGCCTTCAAGCGAGGCACCGGCAACCGCGTCGCCGATGATCACCATGACCGGCCCTTGCAGCTCATTATGACTTTCCAACTGCGCCAGATCTTTTAAGAGGCCGTGCAGCATGACGCGCTCTGTGCGTCCGGCATTTTCCACCACAGCGATCGCCGTATCCTCATGCAGACCGGCAGTGAGCAAGCGGTGCGCCACAGATGCGGCAACGCTTGCGCCCATATAAACGGCAATGGTCGCGCCGCTGAGCGCAAGCCGCGCCCAGTCCGGCAGGATGTCCCCCGCCATATCGTGACCGGTGGTGAAAATCAGGGAGGATGCAACACCACGCAATGTCAAAGGCAACTGCATATCAGCGGCAGCGGCAATGGCTGAGGTAATGCCAGGCACAATCTCGAAACTGATACCGGCCGCACGCAGCGCCGCCATTTCTTCACCGGCACGGCCAAAGACCAGCGGATCACCGGATTTGAGCCTCACCACGCGCTGCCCGTCTTGGGCAAGCTCAACAAGCAACTGGTTGATTTCATCCTGACTTTTGCTGTGGCAGCCTTTGCGTTTTCCCACCGGAATACACACCGCATCGCGCCTGCCCATGGCAACCACGCTCTCCGGCACCAGCGCATCGTAGAGGATCACATCTGCCTGCATCAGCACACGTTGCGCACGCAAGGTCAGCAGATCTTCAGCCCCTGGTCCTGCGCCGACCAGCCAGACATAACCGGAAGGGATATTCACCTCAGTCAGAGCCTGATCAGCCAGTTCCCGTGCAAGGTGCAGATCGCCGCGCTCAACGGCTTGTGCCACTGCACCATTGAAGAACACATCCCAGAACAGGCGTCGCGTTGCACCTTTCGGCAGCGTACTTTCCACCTTTTCGCGATAGTCAGCCGCCAGTTGCGCCAGCGCTCCGGTTTGCGGAGATAAAGCGGCACCGATTTCGCGACGCAGTTTCTGCGCCAATACCGGTCCTGCGCCTTCCGTGCCGATTGCCACAGTAACCGGCGCATGTGCCACCAGTGCCGGTGTGAAAAAATCGCAGAGATGCGGCCTGTCGACCACATTGACCGGAATATGCCGCGCTCTTATCTCATCAGCGATTTTTGCGTCCTGTGCGGCATCACCCGTCGCCACAAAGGCCAGCTTTACATTGGTAAAATCATTATCCTGCAAAATACCGGTGCGTAAATGATAGCCACCATCCAGCACGAACTGCACCAGATCAGGCTCCGGTGTCTCACCTTCCGGCACAACAATGCGGACTTGAGCTGTGGTTTCAGCAATCAGGCGTGCCTTGTTCAGCGCTTCTTCCCCACCGCCGACAATCAGCACTGCCGCGCTGTCCACGCGGAAGAAAGCCGGAAAAGCCGTTAATCTGGTTGGGTGAGCTGTCACAATCAGCACCTTTCAAAGGGTGGTTAAAGATTGTGCCAAGTATCGCGCATTCTGCGACCGCTTATAAGCAACAGGCTTGTGCGCTTGGACGTTGCACCGCATCGCTTTTTCGCGTTTTGCAAATTTCGTGAAATTTAGTTCCGGAAACTGACAGCTGCCGGAATATGCACCGGCCAGCGGCGTGGCAGCACCGCGATCAAATCAAAACGCAAAGACAACTTGTGATGATCCGGCTGACGGGCAAGCCAGTGATCGGCAGCCGCTTCAATCCGCGACAGGCTCATAGAGCTGACCGCTTCCATTGCCGCTTCAACTGAGTTACGTGCTTTGACCTCAACAATCAGCACCAGACTACCGCGTCTGGCAATCAGATCAATCTCGCCGGAGCGGGTCTTGTAGCGCCGCTCGACAATGCGAAAGCCTTTGAGCATCAGAGCAAAAGCAGCCAGCCGCTCCGCCCATATCCCGCGAGAAAATGCCTGCTGCTTTTTCTCACGGGAAACTTTCATTATTTTTGAGCCTTCAATGTCATTAAACGCTGATACAGCTCACCTTTTGGTTTACCGGTCATCCGCGAGGCTTCACCGGCGGCCTTGGAAGGTGAAAGCTCCTGTGCAAGTGAGAGCAACAGAGCATCAATATCCTGCTCGGTCACCGGTACGGAGTTTTGCAGCGGCGCACCAACCAGCAATACGACCTCACCGCGAATACGGTCTTCACCGTCATATTGTTCACACAGCTCACCCAAAGTCGAGGTTGAGAAAGTCTCATAGGCTTTGGTCAGTTCACGACACAAAGCGGCAGGGCGATCCGCACCGAAAACGGCTGCCATATCCTGCAAAGTATCCGAAGCACGGTTGGGCGACTCAAAGAAAATCAGCGTCGTATCAATGGTCTTATAGGTTTCAAGCTTGTTGCGTCGCTGTCCTTGCTTAGATGGTAAAAATCCGCAAAACATGAAACTGTCCGTTGGCAGGCCGGAAGCCATCAAAGCCGCCATTACCGCAGAAGCCCCCGGCACCGGCACTACTTTATAACCGGCAATACGGGCTTCTTCGACCAGACGGTAGCCCGGATCAGAAACCAGCGGTGTACCGGCATCGGACACCAGTGCCACGCTTTTACCTGATGCCAGTGCTTCGAGTATTTTCGGACCGGCTTCAGCGGCATTATGCTCGTGATAGGCAATCGGACGGCGGGAAATCGCAAAACGGTTGAGCAACACACGGGTAACACGGGTATCTTCACAAGCCAGCACATCACTTGATGCCAGCACTTCCAGCGCCCGCAAAGTGATATCACCGAGATTGCCGATCGGCGTGGCGACAATATAAAGCGCAGGCTCAACCGGACGGGCGCGGAAAGTCTGCTCCCCGACCACATAGTTGCGCGTTTCCTGTAAATTGTCTTCCACAACGAATCCTTGTCTAAAATTTATGCAGTCAGTTCAGCGACCAGCGTATTGAGCAACAAAGCACCATCCGGCGTAGCGCGCAGGTAGCTGCCATCCAGCAGTTCCAGAAAATTCTGTTCCTGCAACTGAGCAAGCCGTTCCGGCTTCAGACCATGGCCGGTCAGTTTTTGATAGCGGTTAAGATCAACGCCCTCTTTCAGACGCAGCCCCATCATCAGAAACTCATCGCCTTCCTGTTCCGGTGTCAGATATTCTTCTTCGATAATACCATGGCCGGAGGCTTCAACTTTATCCACCCAGGTTTCCGGATGTTTCTCGGTCATCGTAACAGTGCGCGCACCGTTCTCGCGGAAACGGCCATGGGCACCAGGGCCAATGCCGACATATTCACCATAACGCCAATAGACCAGATTATGCTGGGACTCCCGTCCCTTCACCGCATGGTTGGAAATCTCATAGGCAGGCAATCCCAGCTCAGTTGTCACCGCTTGCGTTTCTTCATAAAGCGCCGCCGCATGATCAGGATCAGGCGTGGTCAGTTTACCCGCCTTCCAGAGATTATAGAACTGTGTGCCCTCTTCAATTGTCAGCTGATAGAGCGACAAATGATCGGCAGCGAGAGCTACAGCCTCGCGCAGTTCCGCATTCCAGTCCGCAATACTCTGATCAGGGCGGGCATAGATCAGATCGAAAGACAGGCGCGGAAAAATTTCACGTGCCAGACCGATTGCCACTTTCGCTTCAGCCACGGAGTGTAAACGTCCGAGCCGCTTGAGGTCACGGTCGTTCAGCGCCTGCACACCGAGCGATACGCGATTGACACCGGCAGCGCGGTAACCGCGAAAACGGTCAGCTTCCACACTGGTCGGATTGGCTTCCAGTGAGACTTCAATATCATCTGCCACAGACCAGTATTTGGCGATACCGTCCAGCAAAGCACCGACAGTCTGCGGCTGCATCAGGGAAGGTGTGCCGCCGCCAAGAAAAATACTGGTCACTGTGCGCGGGCCGGTGCGCTCACGCAAAGTCGCCATCTCGCGCAAAAAGCTTTGCGTGAAACGCGGCTGATCCACCGGCTGATGCCGCACATGCGAATTGAAATCGCAATAAGGGCACTTTGCCATGCAAAACGGCCAGTGCAGATAAATGCCAAAAGCATGATCCCCGTCTGTCTGCAAAATAGGCAGCGGACGTGCGGTCTCTGAGGCGGCAGCAGACAGGGACTGCATTATTTCACATCCACGGGTGCGAATTTGGCTTCGGCAAACAATTTGAATGCGCGGGCACGATGCGACAAGGCATGCGCATCACCCGGTTTCCAGCCATGTTTTTCTGTTGCAGTCATTTCACCGAAGGTCTTGTCATAACCGTCCGGCAGGAACAGCGGGTCGAAACCAAAGCCGTCATTGCCGCGTGGCGTTACAATCTGACCTTCCACTTCACCGCGGTAATATTCCGCATGACCATCCGGCCAGCACAGGCAGATCACAGAGACAAAGCGGCCTTTGCGCTGTTCCGGCTGCAAAGCGCCTGCGGCTGCAAGCTTATCAATAACCTTGCCCATCGCCATGTTGAAATCGCGGCTGCCATCCGGCAGTTCCGCCCAATTGGCGGTGTAGACGCCAGGCTCACCGCCCAACGCATCCACCATCATACCGGAATCATCCGAGAGAGCCGGCAGGCCGGTTGCTTCAGCCGCAGCAAAAGCTTTGATATAAGCATTTTGCTCAAAGGTTGTGCCGGTTTCATCCGGCTCAGGCAGACCAAGCTGACCGGCAGACTGAGTATCAAAACCAAATGGTCCGATCAGATCCGCAAACTCTTTCAGCTTGCCTGCATTGTGACTTGCAACAACCAGTTTGCCTTTGTTCAGCTCTCTCATCAGTTTATCCATTATTCCATAATTTGGGTTCAGCGAATTCCAGTGAATTACCGGAAGGATCGCGGATGTAAAGGGAGCGCGCGTCATTCGGCCAGTCAAATTCACGCTCAATCTCTATGCCATGCTTCGCAAAATGCTGTTTCCACTCCGCGATCTGCTCACGGCTGGCGGCAAAACACATATGGCCTGCGCCGGTCGTACCATGGGTCGGGATCGGCAACGCGCCTTCTGGTGCCGGTTTTACGGTTTCTTTTGCATCAAAAACCAGCAGAATCCCTGTACCGCAGCGGAAAAAAGCATTGCGATGATTATGCGGTAAAGCCAGCTCCAACCCCAGAATATCGCGGTAGAACTGCACAGCCTCTTCGATATCGCGCACATAGAGCGCAGTTTCAAGTATCTGTGTTGGTTTCAATTGTCCGGTCTGCATAAGGAATGCCCTTTCAATAATCATGAACACGAAAACTGTCTCCCCTTATAACAGGTTCGAAATCAGTTTCCGCTCACGATCGGGTGAATTATCCAATACAATAATTGGATAATTAATTTTACATTCCGCAGACCGTTTCTGATTTAAGAAACAGCCATTTTCTGCAGGTCAACCAGACGCTTGATACCATTGCGTGCCAGCAGCATCAGAGACGCAAATTCTTCGTCCGAGAATGGCTCGCCTTCAGCGGTGCCCTGCACTTCAACAATACCGCCGCGACCGGTCATCACGAAATTCGCATCGGTCTGCGCGGTTGAATCTTCCGGATAATCCAGATCGATCACCGGTGTGCCTTCATAAATACCGCAGGAAATAGCAGCGACATGATCTTTGAGCACCTTATCGACTTTGACCATCTGGCGGGCTTCCATCCAGCGCAGGCAATCATGCAGCGCAACCCAGCCGCCGGTAATGGCTGCAGTACGGGTGCCGCCATCGGCCTGAATAACATCGCAGTCAACCGTGATCTGATATTCACCCAATGCCTGCATATCGACAACGGCGCGAAGGGAACGGCCGATCAGACGCTGAATTTCCTGTGTACGGCCACCCTGTTTACCCGAGGCTGCTTCACGACGCATACGATCCCCGGTCGAGCGTGGCAGCATGCCATATTCCGCAGTGACCCAGCCTTTACCGCTATTGCGCATCCAGCCCGGAACCTTTTCTTCAAGGCTTGCGGTGCACAGCACATGAGTATCGCCGAATTTGACGAGGCAGGAGCCTTCCGCATGTTTGGAAATGCCGCGTTCAAAAGAGATTGCACGCATTTCGTCCGGAGCGCGTTTGGATGGACGCATGGATTTTCCTTTTAAAACAATGCTGCGCAAAAATCTGACAGCAGCCTGATTATAATCTGATGACACCTTTGAAAGGCACTTACCCTGCTTCTAAGCTTGAACCGGCGAAATTTAAAGGAAAATCGGCGACTAAACACGCAAACAACCGATCCTGCCCTTTGCCCCCGCAAGACAATAGCCTATATATTGTATATCAACGGAGCAAATTGACGAATGATCAGATCAGAGCGTGCCGATAATCTGCATGCCCCTTTACAAGTGCTGGATCAGCGGTCGCGTGATATTTTCCAGCGCATTGTTGAGAGCTATCTGAATGACGGTGAGCCGGTCGGTTCGCGTCATCTTTCACGTTTGCTGCCATTATCATTGTCACCGGCGACCATCCGCAATGTGATGAGCGATCTTGAACATCTGGGATTGGTCTATTCGCCGCATATTTCTGCCGGACGCATGCCGACCCAGCTGGGTTTACGGTTTTTTGTCGATGCCTTTATGGAAGTCAGCGACCTGCCTGCCGATGAGCGCAGCAGTATCGAGCATCAGGTACGCGCCGCCGGACACAATAATTCTGTCGAGCATGTCCTGACTGAAGCCAGTCAGATCCTCTCCGGCCTGTCACGCGGTGCCGGTCTGGTACTGGCAACCAAAGCCGAAGGTGCGCTTAAACATATTGAATTTGTACGCCTTGAACCAACCCGTGCCTTAGCGGTGATGGTCACGCAAAGCGGCGATGTGGAAAACCGTGTCATTGATCTGCCCGCAGGCGTCACCTCTTCGCAGCTGATTGAGGCCTCGAATTTCCTCAATGCGCATATTCACGGCAAAACTCTTGCCGAAGCCCGTACACAGATTGAAAATTTAAAAGAAGAAACCCGACAAGCTCTCGACAGCCTGTCCCAGCATCTGGTGGAACAGGGGCTGGCAGTGTGGAGCGGCGCGGCCAGCGACCAGCAAACCCGCCTGATTGTGCGCGGACGTTCCAATCTTCTGGAAAACATTTCCGCACAGGATGATCTGGAGCGGTTACGACTGCTGTTTGACGATCTGGAAACCAAAGAAGGCATGATCCAGCTGCTGGATCTGGCAGAGGCAGGCTCCGGCGTACGGATTTTCATTGGTTCGGAGAATAAATTATTCTCTCTGTCCGGTTCGTCTCTGGTCGTTGCGCCTTATCGCGACTCCGAGCAACGGGTGATCGGCGCACTCGGCGTTATCGGCCCGACAAGGCTCAATTATGCCCGTATCGTACCGATGGTAGACTATACCGCCTCCCTTGTATCGCGCCTGTTACGGGGCTAAAACTTAAAATTTGCCTGTTAATTTGCCGCGCCGCAGAGCGACGGTCTTGATTTTCAGCACACAAACATCGATATCCCAGACAATATGATTCAAGACGGAAGAGAATAATGGCTGACGAAAACAAAAACGGCGAAACCCCGGATCTTGGCCAGCGCGATCTTAACAACCCGCGTGACCGTGATGCCCTGAAGCGTGCCGCTGATGATTTTCTGAAAGCACGCAAAGACGAAGCAATTGCGGAAGCTGAAGAAGATGCAGCGCTGGACGATGATGCAATCAGCCCGCTGGCTGAGTTGCAGGTTGCAAACAATGCGCTGAAAGATCAGATGCTGCGCTTGGCTGCGGATATGGAAAATCTGCGCAAACGCACCGCTCGTGAAATGCAGGACGCAAAAAACTATGCGGTCACTAATTTTGCCCGCGATATGCTCTCGGTATCAGACAATCTGCGCCGCGCTCTGGAAGCTATTCCAACTGACGCTCTGGAAACTGATCCAAGCCTGAAAGCATTGGCTGAAGGCGTGGAAATGACCGAACGCGGAATGCTGAACACTCTGGAACGTCATGGCGTGACGCAAATTGCACCTGAAGGCCAGAAGTTCGACCCGAACTTCCATCAGGCAATTTTTGAAGTGCCAAATCCTGATGTACCGAACAACACAGTCGTACAGGTCATGCAGACCGGCTACGCCATCGGTGACCGTGTTCTGCGTCCGGCCATGGTCGGCGTTTCACGCGGTGGTCCTAAAGAATAATAACATTCTGACATTGCGGCATGATATTTGTCGCTCAATGAAAAGACAAAAACGGGCGCAGAGCTTTCTCTGCGTCCGCTTTTTATTGTCTGCGACATGCAGAATAGCCTACTTTAATAATCTAAAGCACAGCACTGCTGTGTTCGTCTCTCACTGAAAGGCAAATATGACATTTATCGATTTTCTCGACTATGCAGGTGTCTTTGTCTTTGCCGCAACCGGTGCGCTTGCTGCCTCGCGCTGCCGGCTTGATATTATCGGCTTTATTTTTCTCGCCAATATGACGGCCGTTGGCGGCGGTACTGTACGTGATCTGGTGCTCGGCAATACGCCGGTCAACTGGGTGCGTGAACCACTCTATCTGCTGATCGGCACCTGTGCCGCAGTTCTGGTCTATTACACCGCGCACCGCGTTGAATCGCGTTACCGTATTCTGCTCTGGCTCGATGCGATCGGTATGGCGATGTTCAGTGTGATGGGGGCTGAAAAAGCCTTGCAACTTGGCTTTAATGCCTGGGTCGCAATTGTCGCCGGTGTTTTCACCGCAACACTGGGCGGCGTGATGCGTGATATTATGTCCGGCCAACCATCGGTTTTGATGCGCCGCGAAATTTATATTTCCGCAGCCCTTGCCGGTGCCTGTACCTTTGTAGCGCTGGAAACCATCGCTGTCCCGACAACAATTTCTGTTCTGTCTGGTACTGCTATTGCATTTCTGATCCGCGGTGGTGCGCTGCAATATGGCTGGATGTTGCCAGCGCATAAAGCACGCCGTGGCCGTACCGAAGAAGAACTCAAACGCGACGGTATTGTGCGTGACGAATAAAAACGGACGGGGAGCGAAAACTCCCCCCGTTTCAATTTCAGGCTTTACAGCGGTTCCAGTGAAGGTTGAATCGTTAAAACCGCTGTAACTATTTGTTTTTACGCATTATCCGACGCAAAATCGGTTCCCACTTTTGCTGGAAATGCTTTAATAAGACCGAACTGCTCTGCAAGGTCTTTCAGATTATGCATCGGACGTGGGCCGATCTGTTGGATAACAATACCAGCCGCTAATGAGCCGAAATTACCACATTCTTCCAATGTATAGCCATTGGTATAGCCGAAGAGAAAACCAGCTGCGTAAAGATCACCAGCACCGGTCGTATCCACCAGCGCATCAATCTCAATGGCCTTGACCTCGACAGTCTCATCACCGCGCAAAATGATTGAACCAAGCTCGGAGCGGGTAACCGCAGCCAGTTTGCAATCACCACGCAGAGCTTCAAGCGCGCTTTCAAATGATGAGGTCTGATACAGCGATTTCACTTCTGCCTCATTGGCAAACACAATATCAACTGTGCCGCCGCGCATCAGATCAAGAAACTCATCACGATAACGATCCACACAGAACGGATCGGAAAGGGTCATGGACACTTCGCGGCCATGTTCATGGGCAATTTTCGCTGCCAGCAAAATCGCTTCTTTGGCGCGAGGCGGATCCCACAAATAGCCCTCGAAATAAACAACCTGAGCGGCACTGACTTTGGAGCTTTCAATATCTTCGATGCCCAGTTCCACACAGGCACCGAGATAGGTGTTCATCGAACGCTCACCATCGGGCGTCACAAAAATCATGCAGCGTGCCGTTGGCGCACCATCCAGAAGCGGCGGCGTATCAAAAGCAACCCCCTGCCCTCGAATATCATGCGTGTAAATCCTGCCAAGCTCATCTGCTGCAACCTTGCCGAAGAAGGCAGAACGGCCGCCCAGACTGGCAATACCTGCCGCCGTATTACCGGCGCTGCCGCCTGACGCTTCAATCGCGGGGCCTTTGCGGCTGTAGAGCAGCTCTGCCCGCTCCGCATCAATCAGGTTCATAGCACCTTTGATAATGCCGTTATCGACGAGAAAATTATCCTCGGTGCGGGACAGAATATCGACAATCGCATTACCGATACACAACACATCATATTTAGGGACAGAAATGGCTTTTACTCCCGTGATTTTTCGCAGCGGGATGCGAAACTGAACGCCCTCACATCCATTGCGGGAATAGTTGTAAGCACGGAATGTGGTTTTTGCCAGAGCCGAAACAGATTTACCTTTTCAAAAAAGCGGACTGATATCCGCGCCCCTTCATCTTGTTGCGCTTAAGCAGGCTCCCTATCTATCTGAAAACAGAGCGTATCCCGAAAAGTGTAAAGCGATTTTCGGGCAAATGCGCACCAAACAAAAACGACGGAGCCCAGATGATCCTGACTGCCGCGCTGAATGCGCTCTATCGCCTGCCGACACCGGAATTCCGCTCTGTGCTGTGGAAGTCCTTGGGTCTGACATTTCTGGCACTGATCGCATTCTGGGCACTGATACGGCAGTTTTTCTTTTGGCTGGCATGGCCGTGGTTTGAAAGCCTGTTACCAGCCATGCCCGACTGGACCAGCTGGCTCGGCCTGCTTGCCGCCATTGCTGCGGGTTTTGTGCTGGCTCTGCTACTGGCTTTTCTGATCGCGCCGGTCACAGCTCTGATTGCCGGTCTGTTCCTCGATGACGTAGCCGAGATTATCGAGCGTGAGGATTACAGTAACCAACCCATCGGCACCCCGATGCCGATCGGCCGCTCCCTTGTCTATTCGCTTAAATTTCTGGTCGTCGTTATTCTCGGCAACCTGCTGGCTTTGGCTATGCTGCTGATACCGGGCGTTAACCTGATCGCCTTCTTCATCGTCAACGGCTATCTTCTGGGACGTGAGTTTTTTGAATTTGCAGCGATGCGCTATCGCGGCGAGGATGGCGCTAAAGCCTTCCGTGAAGAAAACCGGATCACGGTTTTCCTCGGCGGTATGGTCATTGCCGGTTTTATGGCAATACCGCTGCTCAACCTGCTGACACCGCTTTTCGCCGCCGCTATGATGGTGCATCTGCATAAAGCGCTGAGCGGACAAAATCCACGCGCTATCAACAGCCACTGATCGGGAAATCCATGCGCATTGCCTGCCTGCACACCGCTGCCAGTAATATCGGTATTTTTGAGCAGGCAGCCAGCCGTCTCGCACTCCCTGCCGGACAATTGCACCATGTTGTGCAGAGCAGTTTACTGGAGGAGGCTGAAAAGCAAGGAGGCATCACACCAGCCATAAGCAGCCAGACATTACGCATTATTACCGAACTGCTTGAGGATGCAGATGCTGTGCTTGTCACCTGTTCAACACTGGGCACCATAGCAGACGCAGCACAAAGCAGTTTCAATAAACCGGTCTTGCGGACAGACCGTGCTTTGGCAGAACAGGCTTTGGAGAGCGGCCTGTCAGTGACTGTTTTATGTACAGCGCCGACCACCTTGCAGCCAACGACCGATCTGTTCCGTCAGGTCTTTGCTAATGTATCCGTCACACCGGATATCCGGCTGATTGACAAGGCATGGGATATCTTCCGCTCTGGCGACAGCGCAACCTATAACCGGATGATTGCTGACGCTGCAGAAACTGCGTGCCAAAAAAGTACGCAACTGGTGGTACTGGCACAAACATCTATGGCCGATGCCGCAGCACTGATCAGCCCTGAGCGCAAAGTACTGGATGCGCCAACGGCAGCATTGCTGCGGATCACAGCGGAGGTTTAATCCTCTATCCGCACCAAGGGCGCAGGAATTGCATTGGTTTTCTGCGCTGATTTACAGATATCGGCGATGACACAATTGATGCAATCTGGGGTGCGGGCTTTGCAAACATAGCGGCCATGCAGGATCAACCAGTGATGGGCATGCATCATAAATTCTGCCGGAATGATTTTCACTAGCTTGGCTTCAATCTCATCCGGTGTTTTATAGGGTGCCAGTCCGATGCGGTTACCAATGCGCAGAATATGCGTATCCACCGCCATTGTCGGCTGGCCAAAAGCCATATTAAGCACCACATTCGCGGTTTTGCGCCCCACCCCCGGCAAGGTCACCAGTGCATCACGGTCACCCGGCACTTCACCGCCGAAATTATCAATCAGCGCCTGCGACAGTAAAATCGCGTTCTTTGCCTTGTTACGCCACAGACCAATGGTGCGGATATAATCACCGACTGTATCTTCGCCCAGATCAACCATTTTCTGCGGTGTATCCGCAATGGCAAACAAGGCACGTGTGGCTTTATTCACGCCCGCGTCGGTCGCCTGCGCCGAGAGCATAACCGCCACCAGCAAAGTGAACGTGTTGACATGCTCAAGCTCGCCTTTCGGCTCCGGACGCTGCACGGAAAAACGCCGGAAAATCTCATGGATTTCTGCCGGTGTGTAAAGCGTACCGCTGACACGGCGCTGAGGTTTAACGGGAATCTGGGTCTGGTTGTTCTGCATAGCATTTATATAGTAAGCTATAAGCAATAAGCCTATCTGCAAGCATGCCGCAGCAGGGACTTTATCAACCACCATCAACCACCTGCGGCTTAAGAGATAAGATCATGAACGCACCTTATCAT
This sequence comes from Bacillus subtilis, assembly GCA_021733665.1. Lineage (GTDB taxonomy): Bacteria > Pseudomonadota > Alphaproteobacteria > Rhizobiales > Rhizobiaceae > Pseudochrobactrum. The sequence continues at coordinate 466,120 of JAHREI010000001.1, read as the reverse complement.
CCGGACGGTGCTGATCCGGACGCCTATGGCGCACAGTTTTTTAAAGCCACATTATTGCCCTACCGCTCGCTGAGTGCGCGCGGTTTTCAGATTATGATTTTAAGCCTGCTTCTGCTCTGGGCTTGTATCGGTATGGTCTTCATGCAAATTCGCGCATGGCCAGTCGTAGGATTGTTCGGTCTGGATATCGCGCTGATCTATCTGGCCTTCCGGCTTAATTATTATGCTGCACGACAGCGGGAAGAAATCAGTGTCTCCCGTGAGCAATTACTCATCCGGCAAGTTTCTGCATCCGGTCATATTCGCGCTTATCAGTTTAATCCGTTCCGCACACGGTTCCACATTACCCGCAAAGATGATATCGGCATTACCCAGATGCAATTGCAAAGTGACGACAGATCGCTGGATATCGGCCGTTTTCTGCCACCCGATGATCGTGAGAGTTTTGCAACAGCTTTTTCCAACGCCCTGATCCGCAGCCGTCGCTGACGATCAGTTTTAACACCGGATGTTTCATGATTACGATTATCGGTTCGATTAATTTTGACCTCATTGCCCGCAGTCCTAAACTGCCGGAACCCGGTGAAACACTGACCGGTCACAATTTCTCCACCGCAGCAGGCGGCAAAGGCGCCAATCAGGCGCTCGCTTCTGCACGCGCCGGTGCCGCTGTACGGATGGTCGGTGCTGTCGGTGATGATAGTTTTGCATCGCAGGCCATTGCTCTGCTGCGTGCTGACGGTGTGGATTTGTCCCGCGTGGCAACCCGCGGCGATGCCACAGGCATTGCGCTGATCACCGTTGAAGACAGCGGCGAAAACACCATTATCGTCATTCCGGGGGCCAATGGTCTGGTCACGGAAGATGATGTGCATGCCGCTGATCTCGATGGTGGCTATTTATTGCTACAAATGGAAATTCCGCTGCCGGCGCTGGAAAAAGCCATTGCCATGTCAGAAACCAGCGACACAACCTGCATTCTCAATACCGCCCCTTGGCGCGATGATGCGGCTGCTCTGTTGCCACGCGCTGATATTATCATTGCCAATGAAACAGAATTTGATCTCGCCAGCACGCATCTGGAACTGAGCGGTGATAACCGTCTGGCAAAAATGATCGATTTTGCTGAACATTACGGCCGCACAGTGATTGTGACACTCGGCGCGCAAGGCATCATGGTCGCCACACCGGATGAGCATTACAGCCTGCCAGCACTGAAAATCAAACCGGTCGATACAGTTGGTGCCGGTGATACATTCTGCGGCTATCTTGCAGCCGGTCTCGACAGCGGCTTATCTTTACGTGATGCCTGCCAGCGCGCAGCCAATGCCGCATCGCTGGCCTGCCTTAAGCCGGGTGCCCAGCCATCCATTCCTTATGCTGCAGAAGTCGAAGCAGTGTAACGGACCGCAAGCAAAAGGCCGGAGCTTGCTCCGGCCTTTTCATAGGTTTTGATACTCAAAGCGTTCCGATACGCTCCGTCAGCAGCGTGAAGAAACCTTCATGATCAACATCACGCATTACGATTGCATTTTTCGGACGTTTGGTAACACCCCACCAATCGATAACCGACATACCAAGGCAAAGCTCGGAAGCAGTTTCAATCTCGACATTGCAATGACGGCCTGAATAAAGCCCCGGCTTCAGCAAATAAGCAATGACATTCGGGTCATGCAGCGGGCCGCCGTCGGTGCCGTATTTTTCTTCGTCAAAACGCTCGAAGAATTCCAGCATGGCCACGCAGGCATCACCGGCCTTGGTGCCAAGTGCACGGAAAGCCTCGATACGTTTGGCGGTTGTCAGTGCCTTATGGGTGACATCCAGCGGCATCATCACAATCGGAATACCGGCAGCATAGGTAACTTTGGCCGCTTCCGGATCAACGTAGAAATTAAATTCAGCGGTCGGCGTGATATTACCGCCCTCAAAGAAGCCGCCGCCCATCAGCACGATTTCCTGAATACGGGACGCAATTTCCGGAGCCTTATTGAGAGCCAGTGCAATATTGGTCAGCGGCCCCAAGACGCAAAGAGTAACAGTGCCTGCCTTTTCACGCAGCAGCGTTTCAATGATGAAATCCACGCCCTGCTGTTGCTGCAGTTTCATTGCCGGTTCCGGCAGATCAGGACCATCAAGACCGGTACGGCCATGTACTTCCTCGGCAGTCACCAGCGGGCGCACCAGCGGCTTGCAGGCGCCGGCAAAGACTTTTGTCTCCGGCTTTCCGGCCAGTTCCGCAATTTTCAAAGCATTATTCTGCGTGAGAGGCAGCGGTACATTACCGGCGACAGCCACAATGCCCAACACATCCAGCTCAGGACTGGCCAGTGCCAGCAAGATTGCCAATGCATCATCCTGTCCCGGATCTGTATCAATAATGATTTTGCGGGCCATTCAGCCATCCCTTTCATTTAAAATCATATGCCGTATCCAGCATACTATGAATTGCATTCAAATATTTTCAGCACGAATCTGCAGAGATCGCGTGCATATCAGCAGATCCTCTTGAAGTAGCGCTTTTCCCAAGCCATATAAAGACTAAGAAAATGCCTGAACGGGTTTTCCCTCTTAACGGTCGCTTTTATCCAAGGACTGAACAATGACCAGACTAACACCTTTTTCCAGCCCGCTGCTGCTGGGTTTCGATACGATGGAAAAGACACTGGAACGGATTGCCAAATCCGGTGACGGCTATCCACCGTATAATATCGAAAGATTACGCAGCCCTGCACAGGATCAGGAACAGCCGGTTCCGGAAAAGCTACGCATCACACTTGCGGTCGCCGGTTTCTCTGATGATGATCTGGAAGTGACCACCGAAGACAATCAGCTGGTCATCCGCGGACGACAGACAGATGAGTCTGAGCGCGAGTTTTTACATCGCGGTATTGCCGCCCGCCAGTTCCAACGCGTTTTTGTGCTTGCTGATGGCATGCGTGTGATCAATGCGGAACTCAAAAACGGATTATTGTCGATTGATCTCGACAGACCGGAACCAGAACGCCTCGTCAAGCGTATTAGTATAAACGTGAAAGAGTGATCGTTCTTACGATTATAAAAGAACTGTAAAGGGTTCTCCTTTATAATCAGTCCCGTGGTTGCAATTGCAATCACATATGCTCTCGACAGGCAGCGTCTTATGAGCTGCCAAGACAGGAGGCCTGAAATGACTGCTGATAAACACATTTTTACAGAATCTGAATTTGCCCATCTCGGCGAAGGTGAAGTCGCTTATCTGCGCAAAGTACGCTCTGACGACCTTTCCCGCCGTTTCCCTGCTCTGCCACCTATGGCACCTGGCATGGAACTCTGGGCACTGTTTGGTGCCAGCGGCACCCCGATCATGCTTTCTGATATGCGCGCCACCGCTCTGGCCGAAGCGCAAGAACATGAGCTCCACACAGTCATGCTGCACTAAATCGGCTTATTATTATTGAGTCCAGAGCGCATCTAACAAAACCCGCCTGTGCCACACAGGCGGGTTTTGTTTTATCACGATTAAATAGACATATAATAATAATGAAAAATGCCGTGCTGCAAAAGGCAAACACGGCATTTTAAATTCAACTCAGCCCTGCTTATTCAGCAGAAGCATCAGCTTTTCAGGCCGCATTGGTTGCCGGAGGCGCAATCAAAAATGAATGCAGCGCCTGCGCATCAACCGTGCCACGCAATTTGGCCACCATATCCGGATCGCGCAGCAAGCGCGCAATGCGGGACAGTGCCTTCAAATGATCTGCGCCTGCATTTTCCGGTGCAAGCAGCAAAAAGACCAGATCAACCGGCTGATCATCCAGTGCTTCAAAATCGACCGGCTGTTCAAGACGGGCAAAAACACCGGTAATTTTACTGATATTCGGCAGCTTGCCATGAGGAATAGCAATGCCGTTACCGACACCGGTAGACCCCAAACGCTCACGCTGAGTCACAGTTTCAAAAATTTCTCGCTCAGAAAGTTCTGTGAGTTCAGCGGCTTTCTCAGCCAAGATCTGCAATAATTGCTTCTTGGAGCTTGCCTTCAGCGAAGGGATAATCGCCCCTGGCTGAATCAGATCGCTAAGATCCATTTTCTCCATTCCTTCTCTCATGCGGAGTAAACATCTCCGTAACCGGGAGGTGCAGTGATCTACTGCCCATTCAACAGATACTCAAGTCAAATTCGCGATTCTACTCACATATTTCACGCATAAAATCCATAACCCATTGGTTTTATTCAAAAATAAAAATTAAAAAAAGGTTACACCAAGCGCTCATTCACGCCAGCAATGTGGCATTCCGGTCAGGGTACACCAGTCAGATAAGAATTCCTATCTCTAGATCCCCTGATTAACAACGACAAAAGCAATAAAAAACCATACACAGATGATAAATTGCATTTTATCATTATGTATCAATGCGTTAAAATAAAAAAATCCATAAAAATAAGAATGCCTCGCCGTGCCGGTTATCAAGACAAGGCAAAGCGTGACAATCTGCCAAAGAAAAACCCCGCAAACGCATATGAGCAATTGCGGGGTTTATTCTTTGCACAATTATGCGCGCGCAGCCTGCGCTGCCTTAGACGGATCAATCCAGCCGATATTACCATCCGGCCGGCGATAAACGATATTAACCTCTTCACTGCCCGCATTGCGGAAGACCAGAACCGGATGTTCTGTCAGATCAAGCTCGAAAACCGCCGATGCCACACTGAGCGTGCGCAGCGATACCGATGATTCCGCAACGATTGTCGGTGCGTAATCTTCCGGCAAATCCTCATCCTCGTCCGGAGCAGGCTCCATCACACTATAAGCGATATTCTGCTGATTATTGCGCGCTGACTGTACCAGTGAACGCGACTTGAGGCGGCGCATGTAGCGACGCAGACGCGTATCCATCTTCTCAGCAGCTGCGTCAAAGGAAAATTGCGGATCCTGTGCTTCCGCGGAAGACTGGAGCGTTGCACCGGTATCAAGGTGCAAAGTGCAATCTGTACTGAAGCGGGAGCCAGATTTAACGACTGTAATTGTACCGGAATAGCCACCTTCGTAATATTTGCTAACAGCATCACGGACACGGTCTTCAATTCTGATGCGGAAAGCATCACCGATGTCCATATGTTTACCCGAAACGCGGAGACTCATGTGGCAGTACCTCGCTGTCTATATTCGAACACAGCAATCTAAGCACAAGCGAACGCATTGCGCAAAGCCAACCAGCACAAAATAAAATAAACTTGGCAGAAGATAAAAGATTAAGGCTCAGGCTCTTTGATTGCCACAATCAGCACTTATATAGGCGCTTGCCCGTTATTTTGCCGAATAACAAGCCATTTTTAAAATTAAGCAAAGAATGCAAAGAGTTCGGGAGCCTTACGGCTCCCTGAAACAAGATGATTCTTCAGCTTAAAGTGTGAACTGATCACCCAGATACAGTCTGCGCACATCCGGATTAGCAACAATTTCATTCGGACGACCATGGGTCAGCACCTGACCGGCATGAATAATATAGGCACGGTCAATCAAGCCCAATGTTTCACGCACATTATGATCTGTGATCAGCACACCGATGCCACGACTGGTCAAATGACGTACAAGCTGCTGAATATCTGCAACCGCAATCGGATCCACACCGGCAAAAGGTTCATCCAGCAACATGAAATTTGGACGGGATGCCAATGCACGGGCAATTTCAAGACGACGGCGTTCACCACCGGACAAGGAAATCGCCTGTGCTTTGCGTAAGTGCGTAATATGAAACTCTTCCAAAAGCCCGTCGAGCTCAATAGCCCGTTTTTTGCGGTCTTTTTCAACGACTTCCAAAACAGCTTTGATATTGTCCTCAACGGAAAGACCACGGAAAATCGAAGCTTCCTGCGGCAGATAACCGATACCAAGCCTGGAGCGGCGATACATCGGCATGGATGTCACATCAAAGCCGTCAATCTCAATCGTACCGCTATCAACCGGCACCAGACCGGTGACCATATAAAAGCAGGTGGTTTTACCGGCACCGTTCGGCCCCAGAATACCAACAGCCTCACCGGCACGTACTCCAAAGGATACACCATTAACGACCTGACGACCGCGATAGCTCTTGCTGATGCCACGGGCAACCAGCGTTCCTTTGAGACGTGACAATTCCTGCGGCGGACGCTGACCTTCTTCACCGACGGCCTGCGTTTGCAAACCTGCAGCAAGATCATCTGCAGCAGCTGTACGATCGGAAACCTGAGTGGTGTTTGTATTTGAAGAGGACAATAGCGATCCAGACCAATGACTTAATGCCGGTGCCATACATGACACACCGCAAAATGAAATTCAGCAGCTTTATGCCTTGAGCCGGCTTCCATCAGGCAACCGGCTATATAGCATGTATTTTATTTATCTTTAGGTGCCAGAATAATCGAGACGCGACCGGACTGACCTTTACAGCTCTCCAGAAAAGCCTTGCCGCTTTGTGTATTGGCAATCAGCTTACAGCCGGACGCAATATTATCTCCGTCAGACAACACGACTTTCTGACCAGTCAATACCATCGTTTGCGCTTTGGCATCATAAGTCCCTGCATCGCCGGTTGCGACCTGAGTTCCGGACTTGAGATACACTTTTCCGTCAACAACAATCTTATCAATACCACCGGCGTTCAGACCAGCGCCACTAAGACCACCAATGCCACCTTTGGCTTTGTCAGCGCCATCATTTGTCTTAGCCGTATAGACCTGCATGCGTCCTGCGCGCAAAACAATATCGCCCTGCTTCACGGAGACATTCCCTGTCAGGATAATAATGCCTTCTTTATCGCGGACTTCCATTTTGCCTGCATCGATCGAAACCGGATCTTTGCTATCGGACAGTTTCAAACCGTCAAGCGGCACACCCTGCTGCGCCTGTGCGCCGGTCATGCTCAAAGGTAGTGCAAGAACAGCGGTCATGAAAAGAGCAGCAAGCGATTTGGCGCCTGCAGAGCGCAACACAAACCGGCTCAAAATTGTATTCTGTGAGCCCGTATTCAGCCCGCTGCATGCCTGTTGCCGCATCATCTTCATTCCCTCAAAAAGCACCCTTGTTATAAATCGCAAGTTTCAGAAGAACACAACAATTTTTGATCATAATCTGATTGCCGGTTCATATATCCTGACGGAATATACAGAATCTGTCAGAGAACTCTATAACAGTGGTATTACTTATTCGTGTAGAGCACAGTTGCTAAACATCATAGTCTGATGAATTTTGCTCCGGCTTAATATTGATCAGCTACCTTTTTTCGTAACTGCAGCGGCTTCCTCAACAGGCTCAATCGTCAGGTGTACATCACTTTCGAACACCATCACCTTGCCGCTTTCTTCAATCCGCATTTTATTCGCCCGGATATGAGCATTTTCTGTACGGATATCCACTGGCTTATCCGTCGACATCTCACCATTCGCCATATTCACACTGGCAGAGCCAAGCTTGGCTTCCATACCATCGGTGGTTTTGACTGTAAAAGCATTATCAAACTGCAAACGGCCATTATTACTGTCGTAGACACCAGAGACAGCATCAATATCCGCACGGTCTTTTTCGCCGACAGGCAACTGCGCCTTGATCCCTTCCAAAGCGACCACGCCATTTTGCTTTGCATCCTGTACTGCACGCTCAGCAATCATCGAAAACGGACGCTTATCTTTTGTATAGCCTTTCAGCTGCGGGCCGGTCATGACCAGCTTGCCGCTTTCGGACGGATCAAGCTCGACCTTAACAGTAGATGCAGGTGCAGCCAAAAACGTAAACCACGAAAAGACTGCGCCAACACCGAGAGCAATAACCGGCAGAGCAGTCTTCAGAACGCGCACGCGTATACTGTGTCTCTTCGCAGCATGAAACACAGCGGTACTTTTTTGTGATGCTCCGAAAACCATCTTATGGTTTGACACAGTCCAAAACTCCTGAAACCGGCAATTTGCCAGCTGCCTACACGTAAGGTATTAATATTCTTTAGTGAAATGCACGACTATCTAATACAGTGCGCTCAAATCGCTTTTTAATGTGGTATAAATGGGATGAGACTGCGTTCAAAACAAGCTGAATCCTTGCAGTTTATCCCGCCGGAGGTCTCCCTCAGATCACTTTTTCATGAAATGAGTTTATCAAGATCTGATAACACCACCAATCAGATCTTTTACCGGTATTATTCGCTTTCGTAGCAATCGTTATGTATGCCACAAATATAATTCTCTATAAGCCCAAGAACGGACATAGCTCATGACTTATACTGCCGATGCAGTGCTGGAACGTCGTCGAATCCGCCGCAAGCTAACTTTTTGGCGCGTTATTACATTCATCTTGCTTGCAGCAATTATACTCTTTGCTGCAATCTACATCAATGGCAGCAAACCTTCCCGCAATATTCCTCATATTGCGAAAATTTCTATCACAGGCACCATCTATAACAATGAAGAGCTTTTGAAACGTCTCAAAGATGTCGCAGACAGCGAAATGGTCAAAGGTGTCATTCTGGATGTCAGCTCTCCGGGTGGCACCACAACCGGCGGCGAAGTGATTTATGATGCAGTACGCAGGATTGCGGACGAAAAACCCGTGGTCACACAGGTCGGCACTCTGGCTGCATCGGCAGGCTATATGATTGCTATCGCCTCCGATCATGTGATTGCTCATAAAACGTCAATGATCGGTTCTATCGGCGTGTTGTTTCAATATCCGGATATCAGCGGATTACTCGATAAAGTCGGCGTAAAATTTGAAACCATCAAATCCAGCCCACTAAAAGCCGAGCCGAATTTCTTCTCGCCTGCCAGCGATGAAGCCAAGGCAATGATCGATAATACAGTCAAAGATACCTATGACTGGTTTGTCGGTCTGGTTAAAGAACGCCGTCCGATGATACCAGCGGATAAACTGCCGGCACTAACAAACGGCTCGGTCTACACCGGTCGCCAGGCCTTGCAGCACAAATTGATTGATGCGCTGGGCGATCAGGAAACCTCTATCGCGTGGCTTGCAAGCAAAGGTGTCGATAAAAATCTGCCGGTTGTCGAGTGGAAAGCGGAAACTTCACCTTACAATGACCTCCTCTCCTCTGCTGCACTGAAATTACTATTGCGGAACATGGGCTTGTCAGATCAGGGCAGCGCATTATTTGATGAGCAAATCAGTCAGCGCATCTTTCTTGACGGCATGCTCTCAGTTTGGCACGGTAGCGGCGCAGAAAAGCAGCAATAATATCCGAAAAATACAGCTGCCGTTAAGGATAGCGCGTATTTTTCAGCTAGTTACGCTATAAAACATTGATAGTATAACTATATTATTCATAATAAGCTGTCTCTGACTGGTCAGAGACAGTTCGCATAAAGGTTCTGAGAATACTTCTTCTAGAGCATATCCCTGAAAACCAAGTCGGTTACAGATCAGATGTGCAGCATATCATAACCGGAAGCGCACCGGTCTGTTTCAGCAGCCGGACACCGCGCTAATATTGCAGAGAGGTCGAACGCAGTGATTAAATCTGAACTCGTGCAGATCATCGCCAGCCGCAATCCGCATCTTTTCCAGCGCGACGTGGAAAATATCGTCGGTGCAGTTTTCGATGAAATTACTGAGGCTCTGGCGGAAGGAAACCGCGTTGAGCTCCGCGGATTCGGCGCATTTTCCGTCAAAAACCGCCCTGCCCGTAACGGACGCAACCCGCGCACTGGTGAATCGGTGGATGTTGAAGAAAAATGGGTACCATTTTTCAAAACCGGTAAAGAACTGCGCGACCGTCTCAATAACGGCAACGGCTAAGTTTTTAAACTGCATCAAAGCTTTCTCTGTTGATGCAGACATTACAATCAGCACTTTAGCTATCGGGCATAATTATGCCTGATAGTATGGCTACATTTTACGCAAAGTGCTGTTCCGAAACACGGCCAAAATACGGATTGAAACATGACCAACCGCCTTCTGACACTTCTCATTGCACTGCCGGTTGCAGTCATCCTGATTGTGTTGTCAGTCGCCAATCGCGGTGTGGTCAGCGTTACACTCGACCCGTTCAACCCCGGCAATCCGGCCTTGACCTATACAGCACCGCTGTTCCTCTGGGTGCTTGGCGCATTGCTGGCAGGTATTATTATCGGCGGATTGTTGATCTGGTTTACACAAGGACGGCACCGCAAACTGGCACGTAAACGCAAGGCGGAAGCCGATGCGCTGTTAACACGCGCCAAGCAGGCCGAGGCAAAAGCACTGCCGCCGGCATCCTCGCTGTCCTGAGAAAGCTCCGCAAAGATCATGCGGACAAAACTTACATGATCAGTTTTTTTCATTAACTTCATACAGATCAGCGCTTGTTTCAAAAGCGCGCAGCGGTTTACGCTTCGCGTAATTTGCAGTGCGCTCCGGTTTCTGATCCATTTTTATCCGAAAACATCAGCTACTATGCTGCAAGAAAACAAGTGCCCGTGCATTGCAGGAGACGATGTGCGGCATCATAAGGGTCTGATAAAATATGCTGAATATTTCCGCTGCTGCCGTTGACAAGTTGATGACCTGGCCGGAACTGGTCGATGCGCTGGACAGCGCTTTCCGCAATGGTATGATCCAGCCGGTGCGTCACCATCATCCGGTTGAACGCCCTGAAGGCACTCCGTCCATGTTGCTTCTGATGCCTGCATGGTCTGACTTTCATAAACTTGAGAGTCCGTCACAGGGTTATATGGGTGTGAAAATTGTCACGGTCTCCCCTGATAACGGCCTGATCAACAAGCCTGCCGTCATGGGAGTGTATTTATTGCTGGACGGCATTACCGGCGAACCGAAAGCCCTGATCGACGGTCAGAGCCTGACCCGCTGGCGCACAGCCGCAGCTTCTGCGCTCGCAGCCCGATATCTTGCCCGTGAAGATGCCTCCCGCCTCGTGATTATGGGAGCCGGTGCTGTTTCCACCAATCTTGCCCGCGCCCATAGTGCTGTGCGTCCGATCACCGATATTGCGCTTTGCGTGCGCAATCCGCAGCGTGCGGAAGCCTCTATCAAAGAACTGCGCGATGAAGGCTATAACGCCTATATTGCAGAAGATCATATTGCAGCCATTGAACAGGCCGATATCGTCGCTGCCGGCACGCTGGCCACTAAACCATTGATTCACGGGAAACATTTACGCCCGGGCACGCATATTGATCTGGTGGGCGCCTTCACGCCGGATATGCGTGAAAGTGATGATGAGGCAGTGCTGCGCTCGCGTGTATTTGTCGATACAAAAGCCGGTGCGCTGCAAGAGGGCGGCGATATCACCCAGCCTCTGCGTGACGGTATTATCCAGCCGGAGCATGTTCTCGGCGATCTGTTTGATCTGGCACGCGGAACTGTCAAAGGCCGCATCAGCGATCAGGATATTACACTGTTTAAATCCGTTGGCGCCGCCATGGAAGACCTTGCCGCCGGTATTATGGTCTATGAAAAGAGCCTGAAACAACAAGGCTGATCACGCCCGCTCTTTTGCCCTGAAAAACTTTAAACCATGCAGTTTTTTCAGGGCAAAGATACATTTATAAGGCACTAGAGCGCCGTGTGCCAGACTTGGCACACAAAGGTCGCTCTAACACTTTAAAATTAGAGCATAATCTCTCCTTAAACTGTTTCAAGTTTAAGGAATTATGCTCTGGCGTTTAAATTCAGCTTTCCCAAAAGGCTGCCATGCTCTACGAAACAGAAAATATTGCACCATCTGATGCTATAATATCTTCAATTTAACAGTTTCCGGAGCAGACAGGGTGAAATCGCCAAAAGGAAAAGCAGCCAAGCCACGCAATGGTTCCTCAGCGAAGCAGGCCGGAAAATTGGCGGGGAAACCGGTAGCACAGCGAGACAATCGTAAATCCGCAGCTGCAGCGCCGATGCAGGGCTTTAAAAAACCGCGTCCTAAATTTGCTAAAACCGAACAAAACTCCGCAGGCTTTGAGGCTACAGCTCCGGCTGCACCGAAAAAAGTGAGCGCCGAGCCTGCGGTTGCTCAGCGCCCGCTGTTGAAATTGACCGGTGAGCGGCCACAACAAAATCTGCCGGTTATTCTTGAAACCAGTCCGAGCGAAGATTACGCCCTGCTCGATAGCGGCAACAGCCTCAAGCTTGAACAATACGGCCCTTACCGCATCATCCGCCCTGAGGCACAGGCGATCTGGCAACCGGCATGGCCGCAGAGCGAATGGGACAAGGCAGACGCTGTTTTCACCGGTAATACCGATGAAGAAGGTATGGGGCGCTGGCATTTCCCGAAAGAGCAACTCGGTGAAACCTGGCCGATGGCTCTGCAGGATGTACGCTTTTTGGGCCGCTTTACCTCATTCCGCCATGTCGGCGTGTTTCCGGAGCAGGCTGCTCATTGGGCTTTCATGGCGCAGCAGGTGCGTGATGCCCGCAAAAAGCAGGTTAATCGCTCCGTGCGCGTGCTCAACCTGTTCGGTTATACCGGCGTTGCCTCGCTGATCGCAGCCCATGCTGGTGCAGAAGTCACCCACGTCGATGCTTCCAAAAAGGCGATCAACTGGGCGCGTGAAAATCAGGCACTGGCTGGTCTGGATGACAAACCAATCCGCTGGATCTGCGAAGATGCCACCAAATTTGTGGCGCGCGAAGAACGCCGCGGCAATACTTATGATATCATCCTGCTTGACCCGCCTGCCTATGGCCGTGGTCCGAACGGTGAAGTCTGGCAGTTGTTCGATAATCTGCCGCAGATGGTTGATATGTGCCGTGCCATTCTCTCGCCGGATGCTCTCAGCGTGGTGCTGACCGCCTATTCAATCCGTGCTTCCTTCTTTGCCATTCATGAGCTGATGCGTGACCGTTTCACCGGTCGCGGCGGCGTGATTGAATCCGGCGAACTCATCCTGCGTGAACGCTCTGCCGAGCGTGCGCTTTCCACTTCCATGTTCTCCCGCTGGATTGCCAATTCATGACCCACAATAATGATTTTTCCCGCAAAGATACCCCACGCACCGGCAGCGTCAAGGAAGTCACCAGCCTGACCAATCCGATCGTTAAAGACCTGCGCGCTTTGTCGATGAAGAAATATCGCGACCAGCAGGGCGTGTTCTTGGCTGAAGGTCTGAAACTGGTTATTGATGCCATTGATCAGGGCTGGCGCATCCGCACTCTGGTGTTTTCCAAAGCCGGTAAAGGCAACCCGCTTGTTGAGAAAGTTGCTGCCCGCACCAAAGCCGGTGGCGGTCTGGTGCTCGAAGCTTCAGAAAAAGTCATTGCGGCCATTACCCGCAAAGATAATCCGCAAATGGTTGCCGGTGTTTTTGATCAGCGTTTTGAAACGCTTGAACATCTGCGTCCGCAAGGCAACGATACCTATATCGCTCTTGATCGCGTGCGCGATCCCGGCAATCTCGGCACCATCATCCGCACCGCTGATGCAGTTGGCGCAAAAGGCATTATTCTGATCGGCGATTGCACTGACCCTTACTCACTGGAAACCGTACGCGCGACCATGGGTTCGGTTTTTGCCGTACCGCTCTACCGTGCAAAGCATGACGAATTCATCAACTGGCGCAAAACCTATAAGGGCGTTCTGGTCGGCACGCATCTGAAAGGTGCCGTGGATTACCGCACCATTCCTTACAACAAACAGCCGGTCATGTTGATGATGGGCAATGAACAGCAGGGATTACCGGACGATCTCGCTGCAATTTGTTCGCATTTGGCACGTATTCCTCAGATTGGCCGTGCGGATTCGCTTAATCTTGCTATTGCCACAGGCGTCATGCTTTATGAAATCCGCCGTGACGCATTGGTTTTGGATGATCGCTAAAATTATGGCTGCAGGAGTTTAAGCCCCTATGTCCCAACGTGCCATTCTCTGGTCTGTTCTGATTATCGTTTTCGCAGTCACCTCAGACCAGTATATCAAGTTTCTGGTAGAGAGTGGCATGGACTATAATCAGCAGATAGATCTGCTGCCGTTTCTGGCGCTGTACCGCACCCATAATGAGGGCATCGCCTTCTCAATGCTGTCATGGCTGCATGACGGCGGGCTGGTGGCGATGACTGTCGCCGTTATCGGCTTTGTCTCCTATCTGTGGTGGACAACCGCACCGGAGCGCATCATCAGCAGGATTGGCTTTGCGCTGATTATCGGCGGTGCTCTGGGCAATCTGATTGACCGCAGCCTGCTCGGCTACGTCGTGGATTATATTCTGTTCCACCTGCCAAGCTGGTCATTTGCCGTGTTTAACATGGCCGATGTCTATATCAGCACCGGTGCGGGACTGATCATTCTTGACGAACTCGTGCAATGGAAAAAATCCCGCTCTGCGGGTTGAGGGGAAAAAAATCCCGCTCTGCGGAATAAGGAACAGAAGTCCCGCTCCAAATAAAACCTTGTCAGCATATCGCGGGCAAATAATCCAGATTCTCCAAGAGCCGCAATATATTCACAGTACCACCTAATTTAATGTTTCATTATATTCATGTCTGTGTCACATCTCTGACGCAGACAGAATATAAACTACCCGCATTCAGAGTGGGTTTCCGTATACAACAGTTGCGGGCAGTCCTGAGACAGTTGAATCCGGCGGAGAATATATCTTGCAACAGGCTCTTGGAATTTTTTCAGAAACCGCGCATGATACACAAATGAAGCAGACACCTCCTGATACGCTTGAAATAAGCGCAATTCTGGCTGATTCCGGCTTGTCTTCACTCACCGGACAGATACTTGGCCGCATGGGCAGTCTGATTGTCCGGATTGCTGATAATCCGGAAACAATCCGTATCGCCCAAAAACTGCGCTATGATGTTTTCTACACTGAGCTTGGCGCGCAGAAATCCCAAAACACAGTGCTCGAAGAACGTGACAGCGATCATTATGACGCGATCTGCGATCATCTTGTCGTTTATGACACCTCGATTGCCGGTGATGAAGCCGCTCAACTCGTCGGTACTTACCGCCTGATGCGCAGTGATATGATCACAGAAGGCCGCTCATTCTATTCAGCCGGTGAATATGAAATCACCAAGCTGACCGCTCGTAAGCCGCATTTGCAGTTTCTGGAACTCGGCCGTTCCTGCGTAAAGCCGGAATACCGCTCCAAACGCACCGTTGAATTGCTGTGGCAGGGCATCTGGTTCTATTGCCGCCAGCACAAAATTGAAGTGATGTTCGGCTGCGCCTCTTTCCACGGCACAGTGCCGGAAGCCCATGCCGTGCCCCTCTCCTTCCTGCAGCACAATTGCCGTGCCGATGCGGAATGGGATGTGCGTGCGCTTGAGCAGCATTACCGCTCAATGGATATTGTTCCTCAGGAAGCCATCAATCCGAAAGTGGCACTGTTTTCCATGCCGCCACTGATCAAAGGCTATTTGCGCCTTGGCGCAATGATCGGCGACGGTGCCGTGGTTGACCATCAGTTCGGCACAACCGATGTGCTGATTATTCTGCCGGTCGAGCGCATTTCCAGCCGCTATATCAATTATTACGGCGCTGAAGCTGACCGTTTCGTGTGATCAGATAAAAACAAAAAAAGACCGGTAATACCGGTCTTTTTTATGCCTGATGCGATAAGATATTTATGACATATCCGAGCGGGTCGCGAACATAAAAACGCTGTACGCCCCACGGCTCTTCTGTGAGCGGATAGGTGATCTCAAATCCTGCCGCTTGTGCACGATGGTAAACTTCATCCAGATTATCGACCTCAATGGAAAGACGGGGCACGTCCGTTCCGCCGCCGCCCTCTGTCGCTAAACTGAGCTGCTGAACAGACCTGTTCTCTGCGGTTGCTCCGGCAGCCAGCGTGACTATCCAGCCATGATCCATAACCACATCCAGTCCCAGCAGTTCCTCGTAAAAGACCCGTGCAGCCTGAAGATCAGAGCCTGCCAGATTAGCGACGATCCTCAGAACTGCCATATGCGCCTCCTGCCAGAGTTTAGCTTTTAACTGACAACTGTTTCAGGCGATACAAGGCTTCCAGCGCCTCACGCGGCGTCAGGTCATCAGGGTTGATGTCCTGTACTGCATTCAGCAATGCACTGTCCTGTATGGGCTTTGCTACCTCACGCGGTTTGGCGACAACGGCGAAAAGCGGCAGATCATCAATGATTTTCTCAGCTTTGCCGGAGGTTTCGCCCTCCTCTAAGCGATGCAGTACATCACGCGCCCGCTCAACCACTGCATCCGGCAGACCGGCAAGGCGGGCAACCTGCACACCATAGGAGCGATCAGCAGCGCCTTTGGCCACCTCATGCAGGAACACGACATCGCCTTCCCATTCTTTCACCCGCATGGTGACATTACCCAACCGTGCCAGTTTCTCTGACAAAGCGGTCATTTCGTGGAAATGCGTGGCGAACAGCGCGCGGCAGCGGTTTTTCTCATGCAGATATTCCACACTCGCCCAGGCAATCGACAAACCGTCAAAGGTTGCAGTACCACGGCCAATCTCATCGAGAATAACCAATGAGCGTTCACCGGCAAGATTGAGAATGGCGGCGGTTTCAACCATTTCCACCATGAAGGTAGAACGGCCACGCGCCAGATCATCCGATGCGCCGACACGACTGAACAGCCGATCAACAATCCCGATATGCGCAGATGTCGCCGGAACATAAGAGCCCATCTGAGCAAGAATTGCGATCAGCGCATTCTGGCGCAGGAAGGTCGATTTACCGCCCATATTCGGACCAGTCAAAAGCCAGATCGCACCGAATTTCTGATCCCCCTCCGGTGAGAGATCGCAATCATTGGCCACAAACGGATTAGCGGCCTGCTTTTTCAGTGCCTGCTCAACCACCGGATGGCGGCCGCCATCAATGGCAAAATTCAGGCTATCATCGACTTTCGGGCGGCAATAGCCCTGCTCATCCGCCAGCACACTGAGTGCTGCCGACACGTCCATGACGCCAAGAGCTGCCGCACCGGCGCGGATAGCATCCGCATTTTCCACTGTATGACGGATCAGCTCTTCGAAAATCGCCAGTTCAATCGACAGTGCACGATCAGCGGCATTGGCTATTTTGGTTTCAAGTTCCGCCAGTTCCGTGGTGGTAAAACGCATGGCACTGGCCATGGTCTGGCGATGGATGAACCGTGCTTTGGCTTCATCCGTGTCAGTCAGTGCACCGGCATTATTGGCGGTCACCTCGATGAAATAACCAAGCACATTATTGTGCTTGATCTTGAGCGATTTAACGCCCGTCTCTTCCATATAATCGGCCTGAAGGCCGGCGATAACGCGGCGCGACTGATCACGGAGACTACGCATTTCATCCAGCTCAGGATGATAGCCTGTGCGGATAAAACCGCCGTCACGTTTCAGCAATGGCAGCTCTTCCGCCAAAGTCTGATCAAGCAGTTGTGCATAATCTTCCGGCAGAGCGAGGATAGCGTGGCAGGCCTGCGCCAGTTCTGCCGGCAAATCTTTACCCTGAAACAGCTGACGCACCAGGTGTGCCGCCTGGAAACCGGCATGCAATGCGCCAAGATCACGCGGGCCACCACGCCCGACTGCAAGGCGCGACAAGGCACGCGGCATATCCGGCACACCGCGCAGAGCAGCACGCAGCCCCTGTGCCAATGATGTTTCACCTAAGAAAAACGCAACGGAATCCTGCCTTGCGGCAATCTGCTCCGGATCGGTCAGCGGTGCTGTGAGACGCTCAGCCAGCAAACGTGCACCGGCACCGGTGACTGTGCGGTCAACCGCTTTAAGCAGCGAACCTTCACGATTACCGGAGAGCGTGCGCATCAGCTCCAGATTGGCGCGGGTTGCCGGATCAATAAACAGCGACGAACCATCCGTCTCACGCTCAGGACGCATCAGCGGCGGACGCTCGGCAATCTGGGTTTTCTCGAGATAAGCAATGGCACCGGAAATTGCGGAAAGCTCGGTGCGATTGAACTCGCCGAAGCCATCCAGTGTTGCCACGCCGTAATAGCGCTTGATGCGTTCTTCTGCGGTTGAACTTTCAAACAGGCTCGGATGCTGCGGCATAACAATGCGCCCGAGCAAATCCAGTGTCGGGCGAATTTGCGGATCATGAAACGCGGTTTCCGGCACGATCAGCTCGCTCGGATCAACGCGCATAATATCGGCATAGAGTTTTTCCGGTGCGGTTTCCGTCATACGGAACTGACCGGTGGAAATATCAATCCATGCCAATGCCAGCCTGCCCTCTTCCGCACCTTTGACACGGCCGAGGATCATCAGGAAGTTAGCGCGTGCCGGATCAAGCAGCTTTTCTTCTGTAATCGTGCCGGGTGTGACCAGACGGATCACATCGCGTTTAACCACCGATTTGGAGCCGCGCTTTTTCGCTTCGGCCGGATCTTCCACCTGTTCACAGACGGCCACGCGAAAGCCTTTGCCGATCAGGCGCTGCAGATAATCATCAGCAGTATGCACCGGCACACCGCACATCGGAATATCTTCACCCAGATGTTTACCGCGCTTGGTCAGTGTGATCCCGAGAGCCTCTGATGCTTCAATCGCATCATTAAAAAACAGCTCGTAAAAATCACCCATACGATAGAACAACAGGCTGTCCGGATAGGCAGCTTTGATCTCGATATATTGTTCCATCATTGGTGTCGGACGCGCATTCAGTCCTGCATCGTAAGTGCTCTGCGGCTCATCGGCGAGTTCAGATGTCGTCGGGGCTGTTTCATGCTGCGTCATAGGGAATACACACGTTCCTGAAATAATTTTTCAAAATCCTGCACGAGCATTTCCGGTTTTAATTAAACCAATAGGAAATGCTCTGCCATTTTGTTTTCCGCGTATCTTGTTCCGAAAACCGCTTCACACTTTTCGGGATACGCTTTTCAGTTTAAAGCCTTGTGCAAAGCCCTGTGAAGCAGCCAGTTGCTTATATCCCCGTGATTTTCACCGGAATGCGGAGATTATACGAATATTGTCTTTAAACATCGGAATCTTTTCAAATATTGCGCTACCCAAACAGAGCGACTTGAGATAAACACACTGCCCAACCATCCGAAAGGATGCTTCAACATATTATGACGGTTCACGCTTGCAAAAGCCGGTAACCGCCCCGCAGTAAGATCGGAGGGGTCAATGACCATCGACAAGACCACCCATAAGCCACAGACCGGAAAGGGCCCGTCCCTGACCGAGCAGGAAGCGCTGGATTTTCACTCTCGCGGCCGTCCGGGCAAACTGGAAATTACCCCGACCAAACCAATGGCAACACAGCGCGATCTGTCGCTAGCCTATTCTCCGGGCGTGGCTGTACCGGTGAAAGCAATCGCGGAAGACCCTGCAAAAGCCTATGACTATACGTCAAAGGGCAATATGGTTGCGGTGATCTCCAACGGCACTGCAATTCTTGGTCTCGGCAATCTCGGCGCACTCGCTTCCAAGCCGGTGATGGAAGGCAAATCCGTGCTATTCAAGCGCTTTGCCGATGTGGATTCCATCGATCTGGAAGTCGACACCACTGATGTGGAAGAATTCATCAATTCCGTCCGTTATCTCGGCCCGAGCTTTGGCGGCATCAATCTGGAAGACATCAAAGCACCGGAATGCTTCGTCATCGAAAGCCGCCTGCGCGAGCTGATGAATATTCCTGTCTTCCACGATGATCAGCACGGGACTGCAATTATTGCCGCTGCCGGTATGCTCAATGCTCTGCACCTTACCGGTCGCGACCTGAAAACCACCAAAATGGTTTGTAACGGTGCCGGTGCTGCCGGTATTGCCTGTATCGAACTCGTCAAAGCAATGGGTTTTGCGTCTGAGAATGTCATTCTCTGTGACACCAAAGGTGTGGTCTGGCAGGGTCGTACCGAAGGCATGAACCAATGGAAGTCTGCCCATGCGGTTAAAACCGACAAGCGCTCGCTGGCAGAAGCCATGGAAGGCGCAGATATTTTCTTCGGCGTTTCCGCTAAAGGTGCACTGACAGACGACATGGTTCGCTCCATGGCAGATAATCCGATTATCTTTGCTATGGCTAATCCTGATCCGGAAATCACGCCGGAAGAAGTCGCTGCTATCCGCTCAGATGCGATTGTTGCCACCGGTCGCTCGGACTATCCGAACCAGGTCAACAATGTTCTCGGCTTCCCGTATATTTTCCGCGGTGCACTGGATGTTCGCGCCACCACCATCAATGATGCGATGAAAGTTGCTGCGGCCAATGCGCTGGCAGAACTGGCGCGCGCTGATGTGCCGGATGATGTGGCTGCCGCCTATCAGGGCAACCGCCCGCGTTTTGGCCCGAACTATATTATTCCGGTGCCGTTTGATCCGCGTCTGCTCTCCACGATTCCGGTGGCTGTCGCCAAAGCCGCTATGGAAAGCGGTGTGGCCGGTAAGCCGATCGACGATCTGGATGCCTATGCACGTTCGCTGGCTGCCCGCCGCGATCCGATTGCTTCGACCATGTCCGGCATTAATGACCGTATCCGCCGCCACACCAAGCGTGTGCTGTTTGCGGAAGGTGAAGAGCCGCAGGTTATTCGCGCTGCTGTTTCCTTTGCAGGTCAGGGGCTCGGTAAGGCGATCCTGCTGGGTCGTGAAGATCGCATCCGTGAAACGGCTGAACAGGCCGGTGTTGACCTTGGCAAACTCGGCATTGAAATCACCAATGCCCGCCTGTCCAAACGCACCTCAGAATATGCTGATCATCTTTATGAAAAACTGCAGCGTAAAGGCTATCTGTTCCGCGATTGCCAGCGCATGATCAATAATGACCGCAACCATTTTGCTGCCTGCATGGTGGCTATGGGCGATGCGGACGGTATGGTCACCGGTATCACCCGTAATTATGCGACCAGTATTGAAGATGTGCGTCGCGTGATTGATGTAAAACCGGGTCATCGTATGATCGGTGTATCGCTGGCGCTGTGCCGCGGCCGTACGGTTTTCATCGCGGATACCGCAGTACATGAACAGCCGACAGCAGAAGAGCTGGCCGATATCGCCGTGGAAGCCGCCAATGTAGCACGCCGCATGGGCTATGTACCGCGCGTTGCCATGCTGGCTTATTCCACATTCGGCCATATGTCCGGTGCCCGTTCCGAAAACATTCAGGAAGCTGTACGTATTCTCGAAAAACGCCATGTCGATTTTGAGTTTGACGGCGAAATGAGTGCTGAAGTTGCCCTTAACGGTAAACTGATGGAAGCCTATCCGTTTACCCGCCTGACAGGTCCTGCCAATGTGCTGGTGATGCCGGATTATCATGCAGCTTCCATTGCTGCGGATATGTTGCAGGAACTGGGTGGCGCCACACTGATCGGCCCGCTGCTGACCGGTCTGGACAAAGCCGTACAGATCGTACCGCTCAGCGCCAAGGATTCCGACATTGTGAATATGGCGGCTTTCACCGCCTATGCAGCAAGTAACTGATCCTCAGACGACCGAGTAAGCAAAAAGGCCGGAGCTAATCTCCGGCCTTTCTTGTTTCAGGCGTAATACAGAGTTACGGTTGCGCTCCGATATAAACCATGCTCAGTTTTCGTTACTGCTATTCAATCGCCTGAACGGAATTTCAAATCATGCGCCACACTGATCTTCATCTCGACCGCATCATCGACAAGCAGCACTTGCGGGAAGATCTGACACAAGCCGCAGCAGCAAATTCTAAAGACCAAACACGCAATCAGGTTTTAAAAATCCTCAAATCCGCATGGAAAGATGGCAAAGCCCGTGCGGAAAATATGCTGCTGGAGGACGGCGGTGGCATAGTCTGTGCCCGACGCCTCAGCGGATTAATGGATCAGCTGATTATTGCGCTCCATGATTTCACTGTTGAGTATATCTATCCGGCGATTAACCCGTCCAAGGCCGAAAACCTCGCTATTATCGCAGTTGGCGGCTATGGCCGCGGCGGGCTGGCACCGGGATCTGATATCGATCTGTTATTTCTGCTTCCCTATAAACAAACCCCGTGGGGCGAGCAGGTCGTGGAATATATGCTCTATATGCTTTGGGATATGGGGCTGAAAGTCGGGCACTCCACGCGCAATATTGATGATGCTATCCGCTTGTCGCGCGAGGATATGACCATCCGCACCTCATTACTGGAGGCGCGGTTCCTAACCGGCAGCCAGGAACTGTACAATGAGCTGACCACCCGCTTTGATCAGGAAATTGTCGCTGACAGCGGTGCGGAATTTGTGCAGGCCAAGCTGATTGAGCGCGATATCCGTCATAAAAAGGCGGGATCTACCCGTTATCTGGTCGAGCCTAATGTAAAAGAAAGCAAAGGTGGGCAGCGCGACCTGCAAACCCTGTTCTGGATTGCCAAATATATTTACCGCGTCCATTCCACAGAGGAGCTGATTAAGCGCGGCGTTTTCTCCCGCAGCGAAGCAAAACTGTTCAGCAAAGCGGATGATTTTCTCTGGGCGGTGCGCTGCCATATGCATTTTCTCTATGGCAAGGCGGAAGAGCGCCTGTCCTTCGACATTCAGCGCGAGATTGCCACCCGCCTCGGCTACACGGATCATCCGGGACAGACCGGCGTTGAACGCTTCATGAAGCATTATTTTCTGGTAGCAAAAGATGTCGGCGATCTGACCCGCATCATCAGTGCCGCACTGGAAGAAGAACAGTTTAAGGAAACACCCGGAACCGGCCAGATCTATTCCACATTAACGCGGAAAAAACGCAAAATCGCCGGCAGCACAGATTTTATTCTCGACCATAACCGCATCAATATTGCCGATGATGAGGTGTTTCAACGCGATCCGGTTAATCTGATCCGGCTGTTTTATCTCGCCGATAAGCACGGGCTGCAATATCACCCGCATGTCATTCAGCGTGTCAGCCGCTCGCTGAAACTGATCAAAAGCGATGTGCGCAATGACAAAGAAGCTAACCGGCTGTTTCTGGAAATTGTCGCCTCGCCACGCTCACCGGAGCGCACCCTACGCCGCATGAATGAATCCGGCGTTCTGGGGCATTTTATTCCGGATTTCGGCAAGATCGTCGCGATGATGCAGTTCAATATGTATCATCATTATACAGTTGATGAACATTTGTTGCGCTGCATCGCCATCATGTCCGAGATTGAGCATGAGACGCTGAAGAATGAGCATCCGCTTGCCCACAGCCTGCTGCCGACACTGAAAAATGACCGGCATTTGCTCTATGTAACATTGCTGCTGCACGATATTGCCAAAGGCAGACCAGAAGATCACTCCACCGCCGGTGCCAAAATCGCCCGCAAATTATGCCCGCGTTTCGGGTTGAGTGCGTCAGAAACAGAACTGGTAGCATGGCTGGTGCAGGAGCACCTGACCATGAGTAAGGTTGCGCAATCGCGCGATCTCAATGACCGCAAAACCATTGTCGATTTTGCCGCTATCGTGCAGACCACCGAACGGCTGAAGCTGCTGCTGCTGATCACCATCTGCGATATTAAAGCAGTCGGCCCCGGTGTCTGGAACGGCTGGAAAGGCCAGTTACTGCGCACTCTCTATCATGAAACAGAACTGCTTCTGACCGGCGGCTTCTCGGAAGTAAGCCAGACCGAACGCAGCAATCAGGCACGCCGACAACTGGCTGAACAGCTCAGCGACTGGCCGGAAGACAAGCAGAAAGCCGTCCTGTCCCTGCATTATGATAATTACATGCTGACCGTGCCGCAGGAAGACCAGAAACGTCATGCCGATTTCATCCGCACCAGTGATGAAGCCGGAAAAATTCTCAATATTCTGGCTCGCCCGCATGAGTTTGAAGCTGTGACCGAACTGACAATCCTGTCGCCCGATCACCCGCGCCTGCTCTCGATTATTGCCGGTGCCTGTTCGGCTGCCGGTGCCAATATTGTTGATGCGCAAATTTTCACCACCACTGACGGGCGGGCGCTGGATACTATCCTGATCAGCCGTGAATTTGATACCAATGATGATGAAATGCGCCGTGCCGCCCGCGTCGGTCAGTTGATTGAAGATGTGCTGACCGGCAAAACCCATTTGCCGGAGGTGCTGGCCAGACGGGCAAAATCACGCCGCTCTGCCCGCACATTTCAGGTGACGCCGCGGGTGAATATCAACAATACATTGTCAGAAAAATTCACGGTGATTGAGGTCAAAGGGCTCGACCGCACCGGTCTGCTGTCAGAAATTACCAATGCAATTTCCGATCTTTCCCTGAATATTGCCTCGGCGCACATCACCACTTTCGGTGAAAAGGTGATTGATACTTTCTATGTTACCGGTCTCGACGGACAAAAAATCACGAGCACGACCAAACAGACAAATATTCAGAAACGGCTCCTCAGCTTGTTTGAAAAGAACGGGAGTGATAGCAGAGCGTCAGACAACAAAAACACGGATCAGAGAAAAGCGCGTGAAACAGCTCTCTGAGGCAGTTCAGCACCAAGCCGTTCTTTCTGACCCGATGTTCCATTTCGAAGAGACCCGTTCATGAGCCTGCTGAAAAAATTCGCAACTGTTGCTTCCGGCACGCTGATGAGCAGAATTTTCGGTTTTACCCGCGAAATGCTGATGGCAGTTTTTCTCGGCACCGGCCCTGTCGCAGACGCATTCAACACGGCTTTCCGTTTTCCGAATACTTTCCGCCGCCTGTTTGCCGAAGGCGCGTTTAATACCGCATTCGTTCCCCTCTTTGCCAAAGAGATCGAACAAAATGGCATGGATGGCGCGAAACGCTTTTCCGAAGAAGTCTTCGGCGTCTTGTTCACCATTCTGCTCGGCCTGACCATCGCCATGGAACTCTCCATGCCATTTCTGGTCAGCACGGTGATTGCGCCGGGCTTCACCAATGATCCGGTGAAATTTGAAAACACGGTCAATCTGGCGATGATCATGTTTCCCTATCTCGCCTGTATGTCACTGGCGGCGATGATGGGGGGCATGCTCAACAGCCTGCATAAATATTTTGCGGCGGCCATTGCGCCTGTTTTCCTGAATTTCATCCTGATCAGTGCGCTGTTACTGGCATGGGTGCAGAATTATGATCCGTTACAAATCGGCTATGCGCTTTCGTGGGGCGTTATGACATCCGGTGTCGTACAGCTTGGTATTGTCTGGTTTGCAGTGCGTCGCGCCGGCATCAAAATCGGTTTCCGCCGTCCCAAGCTGACACCCAATGTGCGCCGCCTGCTGGTACTGGCACTGCCTGCCGCAATTACCGGCGGCATCACTCAGATCAATCTGCTGATCAATACCAATATTGCTTCCGGTTCAGCTGGTGCGGTATCTTCCCTCGTCTATGCTGACCGTTTCTATCAGCTGCCGCTTGGTGTAGTTGGAATTGCTGTTGCCACTGTTTTGCTGCCGGAACTGTCACGTGCCTTGCGTGGCGGCAATATGCAGGAAGCCGGTAATCTGCAAAATCGCTCGGTAGAATTCACGCTGTTTCTGACCCTGCCTGCGGCAGCAGCTTTGCTGGTATTCTCCGAGCCACTGGTACGCCTGCTGTTTGAACGCGGACAGTTCGGCCCTGAATCCACTCTGATTGTGTCGCAGATTTTGGCTGTTTACGGTCTTGGCCTGCCTGCCTTTGTGCTGATCAAAGCCTTTCTTCCGGGATTCTTTGCCCGTGAAGACACACGTACTCCAATGATCTTCGCCGGTATTTCGGTGGTAGTGAACGTGTCACTGGCGCTGTTTTTATTCCCGCGCTTAGGTCCTTCCGGTATTGCCACGGCAGAAATCACAGCCGGTTGGGTCAATGCCTTGCTGCTGTTCGTCGTGCTGATCTGGCGCAAACACTGGGATTATGATGCAGGCCTCATCCGCCGTATTCCGCGTCTGATTATCGCCGCCGCCATTATGGCAACTGCTTTGTATTTCGCCTCTGATTATCTGGAATTTTACTTAAGCAGACAGGTTGGGTTTGCCATTCAGGCAACTACGCTCGGCTTGCTCGTGATCGGCAGCATGATTGTTTATTTCGCTACTGTTTTTGCCATTGGCGGTGCCAGCCTCTCGGCCTTGAAAGGCAATATGCGCGGCCGGAAAAAAGCGGCGGCAGCACCACAGGACAAAGATATTTCCGCTTGATTGCTCTTCAGCACTCTGGCAGTAATAACGCATCCGGAAGACAGGATTACATGCCTGCCTTCCGGATATTTTTTCGCCAAAGATCGGCAGCATGCGTCCAAACCACATATGCCGACCTTAAAAGCAACCCCAGAGCATTCCGGTTATCAACTATGAAAGCACGATAATCGCGCTCGAACGGCTCTCCACCAGCTTTAGGATTGATTTGAAATGAACACCTTTAAAGAACGGATTTTCTCCGGCGCACAACCAACCGGCAATCTTCACCTCGGCAATTATCTTGGCGCCCTGAAGCGCTGGGTTGCCTTGCAGGATGACAAAGAATGCATTTACTGCGTCGTGGATATGCATGCCCTGACAATCTTGCCGGATCCCGTAGAACTTTTAAATTCTACGCGCGAAATCACCGCTGCCTATCTGGCTGCCGGTCTTGATCCGAAAAAGAGCATTGTCTTCAATCAGAGCCGCGTGCGCCAGCATGCGGAACTTGCCTGGGTGTTCAATTGCATTGCGCGTATCGGCTGGATGAACCGCATGACGCAGTTCAAGGACAAAGCCGGTAAAGACCGCGAAAATGCCTCGCTGGGTCTGCTGGCCTATCCGAGCCTGATGGCTGCTGACATTCTGCTCTACCGCGCCACCGCTGTGCCGGTTGGCGATGACCAGAAACAGCATCTTGAGCTGACACGTGACATTGCGCAGAAATTCAACAATGACTATTCCGACCGCATTGCCTCTCTCGGCATCGGTGTGGAAATGGCTGTTGGTGATGAAACTGTATCGGGCTTTTTCCCGATCACAGAGCCGCTGATTTCCGGCCCTGCAATGCGCATCATGTCGCTGCGTGACGGCACCAAGAAAATGTCGAAATCCGATCCGTCGGATCTGTCACGTATCAATCTGATTGATGATGAAGAAACCATCACCAAGAAGATCCGCAAGGCTAAAACAGATGCCGATGCTATTCCTTCAGAAGTGGAAGGACTGGAAGGCCGTCCGGAAGCCGATAATCTGATCGGTATCTTCGCGGCTCTGACAAACACGGACAAGGCAGCCGTCTTGCGTGATTTCGGTGGCAAGCAATTCTCTGAATTCAAAGCATCGCTTGCTGAACTCGCCGTCGCGCAACTTTCACCGATTACGCAGGAAATGCGTCGTCTGGTGAATGATCCGGCCTATATTGATGGTGTTCTGCGTGATGGCGGCGAGCGCGCCTCCGTGATTGCCGAAGAAACCATGCACAATGTGCGTGATATTGTCGGCTTTCTGCAGAACTAACGGTATCTAATCTAAAAATTAAAAAGGCAGGGAATTCCCTGCCTTTTTTGTTGCCTGATATTTATTGCGCTTCAAAAATCAGTGTATCGGCAGAAGCTGTATCAATGGCGCCCGACTTATAATCGCCAAAGATTTTAATTTGCGTAAAACCTGCTTCACGCAGTGCCAGCTCCAGCTCGAACATGCCCCACCAGCGCAATGAGAACAGTTCCATCTCTGTCGCTACCAGTTGCGTGTCGCGCCACAATTCATAACGCAGCTGCGATGTGACAACCTGTTTGACGTAGTCCGTTGCAGTGCGCATTTCCTGCAAGGTCAGCAAATCCTCGCCATCCTGCCAGTGACGCGCACGCGGTGCATGATCCATAAAACCACCGGTCACGGAAATATCCAGCAGCAACTTGCCGTTTGGAGCCAGCGCCTCTTTGCTGCGTCGCAAAAAGCTCATCGCATCAACAACATCGGTCAGCAGTTGGAAAGAACCGGCTGGCAGCACAATGGCCGCAAATTTTTGCGCATAATGGAATGTCGTAAAACCCTGCTGACTCAGCTCAGCTTCCACGCCATGTTGCGCGCAATTGGCTTTGCATAAAGCAAGCATTTCAGGAGACAGATCAAAACCGCTGATGCTATGCCCTGCCTGTGCCAGTGGCACCAGCATACGGCCATTGCCTGTGGCTGGCTCCAGCACAGGGCCTGCTACAGATTTCAGGCGTTCGAGATAAAATTCCACATCACCGAAAGAGCGCCCGACCGGCTTATCCAGTTCGTAAACGCGTGAAGCCAACTTGCCATAAGTCTTGGTCATTTTGAATTTTGCCTTGCCCGCTGCAATCAGAGACCGGTTTGGAACCGTCAAAAACCCTGTTGCACATAAAAAATCATTCTACTGCACAACAAGGTGGAACAGCCAATATGCAGAAAGATCGCGGCCTCTTTCGAACATGAAACATATGAAAAAACAAGGCAAAACCCGCTTTTCTCTGAATGCTCAACAAAACCGGACGGATAAAGACTGGTTTTTCTCTCCGGCCAAATCGTTCAATTTTCGCGACGCCACAAAATTGTCATCTTGCAGTATCGCCTGTTGAGTGGCAAATTCCCGCGCATGGTTTCAAAACGTCTTAGCCGGGAAGCCGGCCACCGCCGTAAATTTTTGGTCTCTGTCGATGAAACGCCCGAATGCGGGCGTGCCGTTGCCTATGCCTCGCGCCGTGTCCGCAATACCGGCGGCGCATTGGTATTGCTCTTTGTCATTGACCCGTCAGACTTTCAGCAATTTCTCGGCGTCGGCACGATCATGCGTGCAGAAGCACTGGAACGTGCTCAGGCTGCCCTCAATAAATATGCTACGCAATTGCGTGAGCAATACGGTATTGAGCCTGAGTTGATTGTACGGGAAGGCCAGACCACGGAAGAAATTCATAGTCTGATCGAAGAAGATCAGGATATTGCTATTCTGGTACTGGCTGCCGGATCCGGAAAAGAAGGCCCGGGTCCTCTGGTACAATCCATTGCCGGACGTGGCGCATCTTTCTCTATTCCTGTGACTGTCATTCCGTCAGATCTTTCTGACGAAGACATTGATGCTGTTGCGTAAAGCCCTGATCCGGCTCTGAATACAACCACAGTCCCTTATGCGCATATAATTCATGGCAGAGGGGGCTGGCTGATTACTGCACAATCAAAATGCTGAACGCCTGCTCTGTACACACTGCAGATGGCCTCAGCAATTCAGCGTGAGCAACGCAGTCTTATGAAGACAGTAGTTTCATTTTTTGCATCTCTCCGCTAATGTCAGCCCTGACTCAAATAATTAATTTGTCACATTGTGTTCCGCCCCAATGAACACCATGTGAGCAATCACAGCTTGTATATCCAAAAGGAGGACTTTCATGTTCATCCAGACTGAAGCCACACCAAATCCGGCGACCCTGAAGTTCCTGCCGGGCAAAGTGGTTATGCCGGAAGGCACCGCCGATTTCCGTGATGCAGAAAGTGCATCCAACACCTCGCCGCTTGCAGCCAAACTCTTCGCAGTACCAGGCGTCAACGGCGTTTTCTTCGGCTATGATTTCATCACTGTCAGCAAAGACGGTGCGGAATGGCAGCATCTGAAGCCAGCTATCCTCGGCACTATCATGGAGCACATGATGTCCGGTGCGCCGGTTATGGCGACAGAGCAGGCCAAAGGCCACGATCATACAGAAGGCGAATTCTTCGCTGACTCTGATGCCGAAATCGTTGAAACTATCAAAGAGCTGATTGAAACCCGCGTTCGCCCTGCTGTTGCGCAGGATGGCGGCGACATCACCTTCCGTGGTTTTGAGCACGGCGTTGTTTATCTGCACATGAAAGGCGCTTGCGCCGGTTGTCCGTCTTCAACAGCGACACTGAAACACGGCATCCAGAACCTGCTCAAGCATTTCGTACCGGAAGTGCTGCAGGTCGAAGCTATCTGATCTTTCAATCAGACATTTAAAAAACGCGGCTATTACAGCCGCGTTTTTTTATTATCTATTTTAAAGCACGACAACCTTGGCACCAACACTGGCGCGGTCATGCAAATCAATAATATCCTGATTAATCAAACGGATACAGCCGGAAGAAACATTCTTGCCGATTGACCACCATTCCGGCGTGCCATGCAAACGATAGCCGCTATCACGTCCGCCTTTATACAAATACAGCGCACGGGCACCCAGCGGATTATTCAGGCCAGGCTGCATACCACCGGCATATTTTGCCAGTTCCGGCTGACGCTTGATCATCGGTGCAGGCGGTGTCCATGTCGGCCATTCCCGCTTCATGGCAACTTTGGCACTGCCCTTCCACTGAAAGCCCTCACGACCGACACCGATGCCGTAGCGCATCGCTTTGCCTTCCGGCTCAACAAGATACAAAAACTTGTTCTGCGTATCGACAATGATTGTGCCCGGCGCTTCTTTGGTATCGTATTTAACCAGCTGGCGGCGATATTCCGGAGCGATTTTCTGAACAGGAACTGTCGGCAGTGCATAGCCTGCATCTGTGACGCCGGAGTAAGATGCGGCACTCGTCTGAAAAGGTGCCGTTGTCGAACAACCGGCTAAACCCAGTGTCAGAATAAGACCGGCAGCAGAGAGAGCATTTCTGATCACCATTTTTCCCCTCAGAAAATCATTATTGCTGTGATGATTGTTGTGAGGAGAGTAATTACTGATGATTAACCAAAGATTAACCATGATTATCTTTTTTATAAGTACATATTAAAAGTGACAGGAATATACTGCCTGCAAAAGCAATACTCGGAAACAACAGACAACTATGCCGATTATCTCACCTTTTCAGCAACACCCGCTCCACGACGGCCGTCAGTCTGACCTCGCTTTAATGGTACGTCGCGGCGTCCAGCGCCTGTGTCTTGATCTGAATGTTCATGTTCTGCCGGAAGTCTCTTTGCGCTCCGGCAGACGTGCCGACCTGATCGGCCTGACCCGCAAAGGTGAAATCTGGATTATTGAAATCAAATCGTCGGTAGAGGATTGGAAAGCAGATCAGAAGTGGCCGGATTACCGCAATTATTGCGACCGGTTGTTCTTTGCTACCCATGCGCAGGTGCCGCGCGATATCTTTCCCGAAGATTGCGGCTTCATTCTCTCAGACGGATATGGCGGGGAAATTCTGCGCGATGCACCAGAGCACAAGCTTGCTCCAGCCACACGAAAGGCTCTGACATTACAGCTGGCACGGATTGGCGCTAACCGGCTGACGCTCGCAGAAATGGCAGGCGTCCTGATGCCGACTGATGAACCAGTCGGCACGATATCATAACAAATCAGCGTGGTGCGCGTTTAGCAAGAATACGCTGCAATGTGCGTCGATGCATATTCAAACGGCGTGCCGTTTCAGAAACATTGCGCTCACACATTTCATAAACACGCTGAATATGTTCCCAGCGCACACGATCTGCCGACATCGGATTTTCCGGCGGCACAATCTTCTCACCATCACGACGGGTAAGCGCTGCAAAAACTTCATCCGCATCGGCAGGTTTGGAAAGATAATCAATCGCACCGATTTTGACCGCATTGACCGCAGTGGCAATATTGCCATAGCCGGTCAGCACAATGGCGCGGGTATCTTCGCGCTTGGCACGGATCGCCTCAATAATATCCAGACCGTTACCATCACCGAGACGCATGTCCACAACTGCATAGGCCGGTGCAGCCAGTTTCACCGCAGCAATGCCCTCCTCAACGGAGTCGGCTGTTGTCACTGTAAAACCGCGACTCTCCATAGCCCGGGCGAGCCGCTGCAGAAACGGTTTATCATCATCAACCAGAAGAAGCGAAGGATCACTGCCGATGGCAAGGTGATCATCCTGACTCATATCATCCATCAGGTATTCCTTACTCGTCTTTTGTCTTTTTACTTCTTGCTGCGCCTGCGTCAAAAAGTCAAATATGCAATGTAACTATTAATGTAAAATGCCGTAATTGATAGCATTTCACAAATATTTTATTCAAAAAACCAAATTTCTCCACATTCGCAGGTATGGAGAATCGCATTTATGCGGTCAGCGCCTGCCGCGCCCAGACAATTGTGATCTCTGCACCGCTTTGACCAGGCTCAGGCCGGTTTGCAAATGAGATATGTGCACCGGAACGCTCCAGCAATGTCTTGGCAATGAACAGTCCCAGCCCCAATCCGCCCCCATTACGCTCATCGCTGCGGCGCGACATATAAGGCTCGCCGATCCTGTCCAGCATATCTGTCGAGAACCCTTTACCGTCATCACGGATGGTAATGCGCACTGAATTCTCGTCCCAGCCCCAGACCACTTGTGTCTCGGTCTTGGCAAAATCCACGGCATTTTCGATCAGATTACCCAGTCCGTAAATCACCCCCGGATTGCGGCGGACAACAGGCTCGGCAACCATTGACTTCGGATCAGGCTTTTTCTCGACATCAATCTGAATACCGAAATTGCGGTGCGGCGCGATAACTTCTTCGATCAGCGAAGACAATGCCAGTTTCGACATATGCTCTTCGCCTTCTGAAGACAGGCTGGTGAGGCGTTGTAGGATTTCACGGCAACGCTGTGCCTGCGAAGACAACAGCTGGATATCTTCTGCATAACGGTCATCATTTTTCAGAGCGCGCTGCATCTCTTTCACCACCAGTGTGATGGTTGCCAGCGGTGTTCCCAGCTCATGGGCGGCAGCGGCGGCAAGACCATCCAGCGCTGACAAATGCTGTTCGCGCTGCAACACCAGTTCAGTAGCGCTCAAAGCATCACCCAGCTGACGCGCTTCTTCAGCGATACGATAGACATAGATACCACTGAAGATCAGTGTAGACGCGATGGCACACCAGACACCGATGACAAACATCAGCGGTAATTCCAGGGTCACACCGCTATACCAAGGCAGCGGCAAGTGCCACACCACCAGAACACTGGCGCAAGCAATGGTCATCAAACCAAGCAGCAGAATACTGCGCACCGACAGTGCGGTTGCCGCAATAATCACCGGCACGACCAGCAGCACAGCAAACG
The DNA here is from genome assembly GCA_021733665.1 of Bacillus subtilis. Lineage (GTDB taxonomy): Bacteria > Pseudomonadota > Alphaproteobacteria > Rhizobiales > Rhizobiaceae > Pseudochrobactrum. Next base: position 433,335 of record JAHREI010000001.1, on the reverse strand, counting down.
GGTTTTGCAGACCGCCGGTCAGATATAACAAGCCGGTAAGTTGCAGAATATCAAAGGCCAGCACCAATAGAACCGTGCGCAAATCCAGGCGATGATTGAGCTGATACCGGAAAGACAGAAACAGGTTCAGCCACGCGGACACAGCGATCAGCGCAAAGCTGATCCCGAGCGGAAAGACAAAATTCAGAGACAGAGAAACGAACAACACGGCGGCAGTCTGGCCGGTAATGGCAAACCAGCGCACACGCACTAATGTTGTCAGACGCAAGCGACGAGAAAGCGACGAGGCCCGGTTAATCAGATCACCATTTGCCATTCAGTCTTTCCCCGTAAAATGTCACACGCACAATGCCTTATGCTGCAAAATCAGCATGTACGCAAGTAAATCTGCGCCATCCTGCCGCAGGGCAATCTTAAACAAATCTCGACGTCATATTTTGGTTATGGCGAGTCGAAAATGGTGCTCTGCGAGAACCGGAGCGGAGCGTACTACCAGTACGTGAGCACCGGAGCGCAGAAGAGTGCCATTTGCAGGCCGCCAGAGCCGAAATATCTCACGTGCCCCGTGGTTTGGCACGCCGCGTAGGATCCGCCTCTGCGGGATTTTCCGGCCAGACATGGCGCGGATAACGGCCGCGCATATCGGTACGCACATCTGCCCATGAGCCTTTCCAGAAATTTGGCAGGTCGCGGGTGATCTGGATTGGCCGGTGTGCCGGAGACAATAATTCCAGTAGCAACGGCACCGTATCGCGGGCAATGGAAGGATGTGTTGTCAAACCGAACAATTCCTGCACCCGCACAGCAATAACCGGCTCATCACCTTCATAATTAATCGCGATATTGGAGCCGGTCGGCACCGTAAAATGTGTTGGTGCCAGTGTATCAATCTGCCGTTGCAGATCAAACGGCACAAGAGAGCGCAAGCCGTTCATCAGCGCGGATTGGCTGATTTTATCGAGTCGCGCCTCTCCGGTCAGAAACGGCAACAACCAGTCTTCCAATGTCGCCAGCAGATGCTCATCATCCATAGACGGCCATGGCTCACCAAGCCCGCGATAAAGCCAGCCAAGACGGCGGCGCAGCGTTAAAGAAGATTTGTCCCAAGGCAGAATATCCAAACCATATTGGCGCACCGCCTGAACAACGCCCAGATCGGCGGCCTCTCCTGATGGTGCTGCCAGATTTTTCTCCGACAGGGTTATTGCCCCCAGCCGCACCGCCTCACGGGCACGCAAAGTTTTGCGTTCAGGGTCGTAAATAACCTGCTGTCCACCTTCGATCTGACTTGCCAGACTTTTGCGGATATCCTCCTCATTCACCTCAGCGGCAGAGAGAATACGCTGCGCCCCTGCCCGTCCGGTCAGATCAGCCACCACCAGCCACGATGCACGTGACAAATGCTGGCTAGCATCCAGCTCACCACCACGCCCATTGGCAAGAATAAACTGTCCGCCATTGCCACGCGCTTTGGCCACGCGATCCGGATAAGCATCCAGCAGCAGACGACCGGCATGGGTATCTTCTTTGCTTTGCACATTTGCAGCCGGTAAATCTTTAATCAGTGAGCGCGCCAAGCCACGCGCCTTTTGTGCACGGTCACCGCGATCACGCCGGAAGCGGGAAAGCCGTGCATCGAGATCAACCTCGTTGCCGCCAAGCCCCCGCTCGGTCATCAGCACAGCAAGCTCTGCCGCCTGCAAAGCCTCGCCGTGATTGGCCGCCTCTGCCACCATATGCGCAAGTCGTACAGGCAAAGCGAATTTTCTGATCTGCTCGCCAGAAATCGTCAGCCGTCCGTCACCATCCAGTGCGCCAAGCCGTTTCAACAAGGTAGCCGCCTCTTTCAGACTGGCCGCTGAGGGTTGATCCAGCAAACGCAAATCGCTGACATTCTGCACGCCCCATGCCGCACAATCGAGCAGCAGCGATGACAGATCAGCTTCCAGAATTTCCGGCGTGGTAAAACGCGGCAGAGAAGATGTCTGCCCCTCATGCCAGAGCCGGATCGCTATGCCGGATTGAGTTCGTCCTGCACGCCCTGCCCGCTGGGTAATCGCCGCCTGTGATGCACGCACGGTTTCCAACCGTGTCAGACCGGTCGCCGGTTCAAAACGCGGCTGACGGGACAACCCGCTGTCGATCACCACCCGCACACCGTCAATAGTGATCGAAGTTTCCGCAATCGAGGTTGCCAGCACCACTTTGCGCTTGCCTTCCGGCGCAGTTTTGATCGCCGCATCCTGATCGCGCCCGTCCATTGCCCCATATAACGGACAGAGCATCACATGCTCGCCAATGCGCCCTTCCAATGCTCGGACTGTGCGTTCAATCTCGCCCTGACCGGGCAGGAAACACAGCAAACTGCCCTGCTCATCCGCCAGAGCCGCGCGGATTGTCCGCGCCATTCCATCTTCAATCCGCTCATCGGTTTTGCGTTCCTGATAGCGGATTTCAACCGGAAAACTACGACCTTCACTTTCCACCACCGGCGCATTATCGAGCAATTCCGCCACCCGCGCACCGTCAAGCGTTGCCGACATCACCAGAATTTTAAGATCGGGACGCAAGGCTCCCTGCACATCCAGCGCCAGCGCCAATCCGAAATCAGCATCCAGACTGCGCTCATGAAATTCGTCAAACAGCACCGCACTGATGCCGGACAGTTCCGGATCATCAAGGATCATGCGGGCGAACACGCCTTCCGTCACCACCAGAATTTGCGTCTGCGCATTATAGCGGCTGTCGAGACGCATCCGGTAACCGACCGTCTTGCCAACCTCTTCGCCAAGCAAGCGTGCCATTTGTGTGGCCGCAGCACGTGCTGCCAGTCTGCGCGGCTCCAGCACAATAATCCGTCCGCTCTTGCGCCAGTCTGCTTGCAACAGATGCAACGGCACTAAAGTCGTCTTACCCGCACCGGGCGGCGCAACCAGAACGGCAGAGCCGCCAGCCTGCAAGGCATGATCCAGGTGCGGCAGCGCCTCGCGGACAGGCAAAAGCGGAAGTGATGAAACGGACAGCTGAGGCAAAGACAACGCACCTGATAAATGATTCTGATTGCTGCGAATTATAAACAGCCGCAATGTGCTTTACTATTCTTGAGGAGCAGAGACTGCACATCAATTGACATACTCCCCCATAGTATATATTTTCATCACCATATTCATCGGTAGAAAACCATGCCCCACTCACCGGAAGCCAAGAAACGCGTCATGACACGCCTGCGCCGTATTAAAGGTCAGGCAGAGGCACTTGAACGCGCCGTAGAGGAAGGCACAGAATGCGGTGCGCTTTTACAGCAGCTTGCCGCCATGCGCGGTGCCGCCACCGGCCTGATGGCTGAGGTGCTGGAAAGCCATTTAAAAGAGACCTTCCAACAGCCGCAAGCAGCTCTGTCTCCGGCTGAAATGGATACGGAAATCGACCAGCTTATGCGGATCATCCGCTCTTATCTGAAATAAAAGACACTGATTTAAAGAGGAACAAAGCCATGAGATCGCGCGCAGCAGTTGCCTGGGAGGCCAACAAGCCCCTCACTATTGAAACAATCGAAATCGGTGGTCCGAAGCCAGGTGAAGTGCTTGTGGAAGTGATGGCGACCGGTGTGTGCCATACCGACGCCTATACACTGTCCGGCCTTGATTCAGAGGGCAAGTTTCCGGCTATTCTCGGCCATGAAGGTGCAGGTATCGTGCGCGAAGTCGGTGCAGGCGTCACCACATTGCGTCCAGGCGACCATGTGATCCCGCTTTACACACCGGAATGCCGCTCGTGCAAAACCTGTCTGTCGCAGCGCTCCAATCTCTGCACCTCGATCCGCGCCACGCAGGGTCAGGGACTGATGCCGGACCGCACTTCGCGCTTCTCTTGCGATAGTGGTGAAATCTTCCATTATATGGGCTGCTCGACCTTCTCGAACTTCACCGTTCTGCCGGAAATCGCGCTGGCAAAAGTGCGTGAAGATGCGCCTTTCGACAAGATCTGCTACATCGGCTGCGGTGTTACCACCGGCATCGGCGCTGTGATTTACACAGCAAAAGTACGTCCGGGTTCCAATGTTGTAGTGTTCGGCCTCGGCGGTATTGGTCTCAATGTTATTCAGGGCGCGCGTATGGTTGGTGCCGATAAAATCATCGGCGTTGATATCAATCCGGCCAAAGTGGAAATGGCGAAGAAATTCGGTATGACCGACTTCATCAATCCGCGCGAAGTCGGCAATGATAAAGTGGTGCAGGCCATTCAGGACCTGACTGACGGCGGTGCCGACTATTCCTTTGACGCCACCGGTAATACCGATGTGATGCGTCAGGCATTGGAATGCACCCATCGCGGCTGGGGTGAAAGCATCATCATCGGCGTGGCCGAAGCTGGTAAAGAAATCGCCACCCGTCCGTTCCAGCTGGTCACCGGCCGCGTCTGGAAAGGTACAGCCTTCGGCGGCGCGCGCGGCCGTACCGATGTGCCGAAAATCGTTGACTGGTACATGGACGGCAAGATCAATATTGATGATCTTATCACCCATAAAATGCCGCTCGATGAGATCAACACCGCGTTTGATCTGATGCATGAAGGTAAATCGATCCGTTCGGTGATTACATTCTAATGAAGCAGTTTATTTCTCAATGGCATGAGATCGACGATCTGACGCCACGCGCACTCTATGCAATGCTGAAACTGCGCATGGATGTCTTCATCGTTGAGCAGAATTGTGCTTTTGCAGAAATTGACGGCAAGGATATCGGCGCATTTCACTTAAGCATTCTTGATGGTGAGGAGCTCGCGGCGACGCTGCGGGTTCTGCCACCGGAAAAGGATGCGCCGGTGAAAATTGGTCGCGTTGTGGTAGCGCCAAACTATCGGGGCTACAAACTCGGCCAGCGTCTGATGCAGGAAGCTGTTGATTTTGCACAAGCACGTTTTCCTGACCAGCCGATTGAGCTGGGCGGGCAAAGCCATTTGCAAAAATTCTACGGCTCCTTCGGCTTTGTTGCCATTTCCGAAGAATATCTGGAAGACAATATTCCGCATATTGATATGCGCCTCTATCCCAAAACGGTAGCCTGACATGAAAATACTTCAGCTGCGTCATATGCCTTTTTATCTGGCAGCCATTCTCGGTGTCGCAGGCTTTTCACTGTCATATCCTTTTGACAAGCCGCTCGCACCGGTTATCGGCGCGAATTGTTTTTTCCTCACCTTTCTGATTGCCGCTTTAACACGCTTGTCCTATCTCACACCGGAGCGGCTGCGCAGAAAGAACGATCATACGGATGCCCCCGCACCGGTCATCTTCGGCCTGACACTGGCCATTGTTATTGTTGCGGTTATCTCCATGTTCATTCTGGTGAACCGCAAGCCGGAGCCGGATATTCTCTCGCTGCTCACCACTTTGCTGTCAGTGCCGCTGGGCTGGGCAACAATGCATATGATGGCCGCTCTGCATTACGCCCATGTCTATTGGCAACGCAAAGACGGCAATGACGAAGATCCGTATAAGCGGGGCATGGAAATTCCCAACACCCCCGATCCGACCGGCTGGGACTTTGTCTATTGCGCCTATATGATCGGCATGTCTGCCGGTACCGGTGACACAGCAGTCACCACCAGACAAATGCGGGCACTGACACTGCCGCATTGCATTATCTCTTTCTTTTTCAACACGGTTCTGGTTGCGGCAGCGGTTAATGTCGCGATGGAACTGGGCTGAAATCTTTTAGGAGCCCCATATGGAAACCATTTCAAAAGCCAAAGCATTTGGTGGCACGCAAGGCGTCTATCGTCATAAAAGCGATGCCTGCCAATGCGATATGACCTTTGCACTGTTTCTGCCCCCACAGGCCGAACAGGGGCCGGTGCCGGTTTTGTGGTATCTCTCCGGTCTGACCTGCACACATCAGAATGTGATGGATAAAGGCGAATATCGCCGCCTTGCTGCCGAACTGGGTATTGCTATTCTCTGCCCGGATACCAGCCCGCGCGGTGACGATGTGCCGGACGAACCGGATAACTGGCAGTTTGGTAAAGGTGCAGGTTTCTATCTCGATGCCACAGAAACACCATTTGCTAAAAACTATCAGATGTACAGCTATATCACCGAAGAGCTGACCAAACTGGTGGCTCAGGAATTTCCGCTGGATATGTCCCGTCAGGCGATTACCGGTCACTCCATGGGCGGTCATGGCGCGATCACCATCGCCCTGAAAAACCCTGAACGCTTCAAATCTGTTTCGGCCTTTGCACCGATTGCCCAGCCTTCCACAGCCGGATGGTCAAAGCCTGCATTTGAGAAATATCTCGGGAACGATCAGAGCGCATGGCGCGCTTATGATACAACCGCGCTGATTGAAGACGGCCACCGGATTGAGAACCTGCTGGTTGATCAGGGGACTTCGGACAGTTTTCTGGATGATGGTCTGCGCCCGTGGCTGTTGCAGGAAGCCTGCACCAAGGCCAGCATTCCGCTGACGCTGAATATGCAGGAAGGCTATGACCATTCCTATTATTTCATCTCAACCTTTATGGATGAGCATTTGCGCTGGCACGCAGCCCGCTTATGATATTTCGGTTTTGACGGGCTGCATGCCCCTAATAAGTGCCGCGCTGAAACTCAGCGCGGCGTCACCTTCATCAGCAGTCCGTTTTTAGGCTGAGTGGTCAGTTTTTGTACCGGCCACGGCTTCGCATCGCCCACCATGTCAAAGCGATGTTTTGACAACAGAACCGCCAGAGCAATCACCGCCTCCTGCATGGCAAAACTGCCGCCGATACACACACGTGGTCCCGCACCAAAAGGCAGATACTGAAAACGGTCGATTTTATCGCGGTTTTGCGGATGGAACCGCGCCGGAATAAAAGCCTCCGGATTGTCCCAATATTTCCGGTGCCGGTGGATTGTCCAAGGCATCACAATAACTGCTGTACCGGCCCGAATTTTGAGATCACCGAACTGATCATCCGCAAGCGCCTCACGATTGATTGAAGGTGCAGGCGGGTAAAGCCGCATCGCTTCCTCGAAAGCGGCGCGGGTCAGAGGAAGTCTTTCCAGCCATTGATGCGGCGGTAAATCCCTGCCCTCGCCTGCCATAAATGCATCAATTTCCGCTTCAACAATCGCGCGTTCCGATGGTGCTTGCGCCAGCAGATAGAGTGTCCAGCCAAGAGCACGGGCAGTCGTTTCATGCCCTGCACCGATAAAAGTAATCAGATTATCCTCAATCTCGTCGCGCGACAGACCATCCGGCTTGTCCGGTGAGGTTTCTGCCTGCAATAGCAGCGTCAGAAAATCATTCGGCACTCTCTCGCCGCGATCCATCCGGTCTTTGCGCAGCTGAATGGTCTGCGCAACTATCGAGCGGAAAAAGCCGAGCGAACGACGGCCACGCAATTGTGTCAGGCGAGGCAGCCAGTCCGGCGCGCCGAGCAGATCAAACGGATCGACCCGTCCCATTGTTTCAAACAACCGGTCTGTCTGACGGGCGAACTCCTTCGGATCGCCGGCAATCTCACCGGAGAACAAGGTCTCGGCCAGAATATCATAGGTCAGGAGGGTCATATCCCGCGACACATCCGTCACAGTTCCGGCAATCTGATAGCGCGTGGTAAATTCCTGTGCGCTTTTCAGCATGGCATCAGCAAAACCGTGAATATGGCGTGGCGTAAAAACCGGCGCCATCGCTTTGCGCGAACGCCGCCATGTGGTGCCTTCAGCCGTCAGCAAACCATCACGCAGGATCGGTCGCAGCACACGCTGCCGGACAGTTCCCATCGGATAATTTTGCGGATTCTCAACCAGAACATGGCGGATCAGCGCCGGATCATTGGCAATAATCGTGCGCATCCCGATCCAGTTTACCTCAACCCACGGTTCATTATAGGACGGCTCGCCCCAGAGTTCTAAGGGATTGCGATAGACAACCCGCATCAGCTCCAGCCGTCCGACCGGATTTTTACGCGGAACCGGTGCAGGCGGTACAAATGGTTGACCTGCCGGATTTGCACCGTCATTGGAAAATGAATTTACTGTCAATTCAGTCATGATGCCATCCTTAAAAATGCTTCATCATGCTGTTCTGGTATCAGTCCTGTACCCCCAAATAGTACCGGAAACAGCGATTACCCAAAAAGATATAAGAAACATAATAAGGCAAAACAGCGACTTGTTAAATTTCGCCGTAATTCTCTGATAGAAAACTTCTCTGACTGGGCTGGCTATAACTCATCTGCCTGCCTATATATGTTGAAATTCAAGAGAAAATGAAAGCTGCCACCTGTGTCATCCGCAATTAACATCATCAGGCTGCCTTACCGGCTTATGCTGTTTTTGGTTGCATTTATGATGTTGCAGTTCTGCGCCTTCCAGATGTCTGCTCAGGCCTATAGCCTGCCGTGGTCTGTTGTCAGTGAAACAACGCCTACAGCACATCATAATGCGGAACACGGGCAATCCCATAAGGATATGCCCTCCGACCAGCATCACAGTAAAAAAGGCATGGCCTGTTCGGTCAGCGGTTGTGTCGTGCCTGTTCCGGTGCCGCCTGTAATGACACAGCTCGATCTTATACCGCGCGTTCTGACCGTGCCCTATATGCAGGCCCTGCATGGTCTGCCGCCTGCCCTTTCCGATCGCCCTCCGATCTCTGTTTTTGCCTGAAAATCACATTTCCTGACGCACAAATCATTTGTGCGAAGGACAGCTATTTTCTGATATAAACGGAGTATTCCGATGAAAATCATCAATCGTCGTCAAGCTTTACTGTTCGGCCTCGGCGGCCTGTCTGCTGTTGCGCTGCCAGCTTTGCACCTCAATCGCGCCAGTGCCCAAGGTGCACATGACATGCACAATATGGCACCTGCCGCAGCCAATAAGGCTACAGGTGTGAAACTGCCTCACCCTGCACTTTTACAGCCGGATAATAGTGGCTTGGTTAAGCTGAAGATCGCTAAAGGCCGTCATAGTTTTCAGGCAGGCAGCAGCGCCGCATCCGCCGGTATTAACGGCAATTATTTCGGGCCGGTTGTACGCCTGCAGAATAAATCGCATGTGCGCTTTGCCATTGAAAATGCCATGGATGAAGTCACCACTTTGCATTGGCACGGGCTGATGATCCCGTCTGATATGGATGGTGGCCCGCATAATGTGATTAATGCAGGCGCAACATGGCAGCCGGAATTTGACATCAACCAGCCGACATCATTTAACTGGTTCCATCCGCATACCCATATGGAAACTGCCCGTCAGGCGCATATGGGTGCAGTCGGCCTGCTGCATGTCAGTGACGGCAGCGACCGTGAACGCGGCCTGCCGGATACATTCGGCTCCGACGACCTGTTCCTCGCCTTTCAGGATCGCCGCGTCATTGACGGTGACAATGTCTATGCGCCGGATTTCATGGATCTGATGCATGGTTTCCGCGGCCAATATCTGACTGTGAACGGTGCCATTGCACCAATTGCAACAGTGCCGCAGAGCATTGTGCGCCTGCGCCTGCTTAATGCTTCCAACTCGCGCAATTATCATTTCCATTTCAGCGATGGCCGGATGATGCACGCAATTGCCTCGGATGGCGGCTTCCTCGCCAAACCTGTAGCCGTGGATATTCTGACCATTGCACCGGGGGAACGTTACGAAGTGCTGGTCGATTTTTCCAATGGTATGGCAGCAGACTTTACCAGCCTGCCTGATGACGGTTCCGGCAGAACACCGAAACTGAGCAATGCACAAAGCCTTGAACATCTGATGCGTTTTGAGGTGAGTGATGGTCTGAAAGCCGATGTGATGAAACTTGTTTCCGCATTGGAAGAACCGGCTGCTGCTGATCCGGCCAAGTCTGTCAAAACCCGTTCTTTCGTCTTTGATGAAAACATGGCCGGCAATATGGCCATGATGCGCAAGAAAATGATGGGCGGCGAAAATTCCCCTATGGGACAGATGGACCATAGCAAAATGGATCACAGCCAGATGGGGCAGATGCAAATGCCTCAACCATCTAAAATGCAGGAAATGATGTCCGGCGCGATGGATCATGGCGAACATTCGGCACGAACCGCTGACCAGATGGGGCCATCCCTGACAGCCGCCACCTCCGGCATTACCATGTCGATTGCCGACAAGCCTTTCGACATGAGCCGCGTGGATGTGGAAGCCAAACTTGGCTCCATGGAAGTCTGGAAACTGAAGGCCGTTGAAATGGGGCATCCGTTCCATATTCACGGTGCGAATTTCCGTGTGCTCTCCAAGAACGGTCAGGCAGCACCGGATTATCAGCAGGGATGGAAAGATACTGTGCTGGTCGACGGAGAAGCCGAACTGCTGGTTCACTTCAAAGCAGAAGGCAAACGCTCACATCCGTTCATGTTCCACTGCCATGTGCTGGAGCATGAAGATATCGGCATGATGGGACAGTTTGTGACTGTCTGATCTGTGATGACCTGATCAATATGGCCTCCCCGCAAAACATTACTCTTGCGGGGAGGTTTTATTTTATTCGGTCAGATTAATTGTCTGCGCCAATGAGAAAACGCGCTGCTGAACTTCAGCGGTTTGCCGCTGTGCCGCCGCCCAGTCCACACCTGGCATAATGCCATTGCGCTTCACTGCACGACCTGCAGCCCACACACTGTCGATATCCTGCATAGCTGCAAAGTTGAGCACGCGATCCGCCAGCGTGCCAAGATTGGCGAAACCCATCCGGTCTGTGCGCAACAATACCAGATCTGCCCGCTTACCCACAGTGACAGAGCCGGTCACATCTCCCAAACCAAGCGATCTTGCGCCACCGATTGTTGCAAATTCCAGCACATCGGTTGACGTGTAATTATTCGCAATGGCTGCACCATCTTCTGTCTTATAGAGAATCCAGAAAGCTGATCGGGCATGTTCAAAATAATCCTGTAACATGGCAATCGCTGCATCCAGCCCGATACCGGTATCCACGCCATGCGCACGCGCACGACCATGCAGGCTCGGTGTATCATAGGTAAACTCACCCAGTGTCGTTGAGCAGAGTTTTGAACCCGCAGCTTTTATCATCAGCAGCTCTTCATCTGTCACATCATTACCATGTGAAATATGATAATCCGGCCCCAGCAAGCCCGCCTCATGAAGATCGCGTATACCGCGCAAAACCGGTGGTTTAGGCTCCGGAAAAGTCTGGTTCATATGCTGTGTCAGAATGGCAGCCTGCAATTCACGGCAGCGTTTAAACTCCTCAGCCGTCTGCGCCACACTCTGCGTACCGACAGATCCGGTCAGGCCGATACCAAACCGCAATACTCCGTCCGGATCGGAGAAATAACGATCACGCAGCAGTTCCGCCTGTTGGTAATGACGCTCATCCGGCGGCCCGTCACGGTCAGCGCGTGCCTGCGCCAGCGGATAGGTATCGCCGGGGCCGTAATGCGGTGACTGGCGCATCTGATAACAGAAATAGCCACCGACACCGGAATCTTTCAGCCCACGCGCTGCCGCATCCTCAATCTCATTGCCATTGGTGGCATGCATATGATCAAGCACCGTGGTCACACCGGAATCCAGACAGACAAGACCACCGATATGGCAGGAGAAATACATATCCTCCGGCGTAAAACACAAACCATATTTCAGGTTATTCTCGCGGTCATAATGGCGGTAAAGCTTGGAGCCTTTAACAATCTGTCCGGCTTCCGCCGTTTGCCAGACATGGCGATGCCCGTCGACCATCCCCGGCATCAAAATCATACCGGAAGCATCAACAACCTCGGCATTATCGTGCTTGATATCCTTATCAATAGCGATGATTTTTCCGTCGGCAATCAACACATCGGTGGCTGTTAATTCGCCAAGTTTTGCGTCCATTGTCAGAATATCTGCACCTTTGATCAATGTCGGCGTGGCAGATTTTGCACTGGCAGCAATACTTTGTGCCGCCTGCAAAGGCAGACCGCTGGCAGCAACTGCTGCACCGGCTGCACTGAGTTTGAGAAACTCTTTGCGTGTTAGTTCCATAAACAGGTTCCCCTTGATCCGGCAAGCCTGACACCGCATCTGCACAATGATGAAACATCGGATGCAGGCATGAGTGCTACCGGCTGAAAATGACGGATTACGTTTAATCCCGAAGATTTCAGGTAAAATTAATAGTGGCAGCATCGCGCACGATCCGCGCCTGTGCCTCACGCATGTCTTTCTTCAGTTTGCCCCAGTCCACATTCAGCATTTTGCCGTTTTGCTTGCGCAATGTGCCGCGTACCCACACACTGTCGACATCCGACAGATTGGCAAAACTGAACACACGGTCAGCCAGAGTTCCTGCAAGGGCAAAACCGTAACGGCTGGTGCTCAGCAAAACGAGATCAGCCTGTTTTCCAACACTGATTGTGCCGGTCGTATCGCCCATACGAATAGCTTTAGCACCGGAATTGGTGGCAAAATCCAACAAGTCTGTTGGTTCATATTCACGGGCAATACGGGCATATTCCTCTGAACGCTGCATATTCCACAAAGCAGCACGGACATGCTCGAAATAATCCTGAGTCAGCGCCAGATTGACATCAATACCAATACCGGACGGCAGCCCCATTTTACGGGCTTTTCCGTGAATGGCCGGCTCGACATAGGGGAACTCTCCCATCACAGTTGCGCATAACATACCGCCTGTATCACGTAGCATGATGATCTCTTCATCCGTCATCTGCACGCCGTGGGACACATGCACCTCAGGTCCGAGCAAACCGGCCTTATACAAATCCGAAATATTGCGATAAATCCCCTCCGGCGGCACCGGATTTTGCTTATGAATATGCAACGCAATCAGGAAAGGTTCCAGCGCACGGGCGCGGTCAAATTCTACCTTTGTCTGGCGCATCGTATGACGCCCCAGCCCGTTGCTGGATGCAATACCGAAACGGATCAGACTGTCGCTGGAGGAAAACAGCTCATCGCGCAGCATTTCAGCGGTTTCATAATGCTCTTCCGTCGGCGGCGCGAGGCGCTGTGCTGACGCTTCCGCAAGCGAAATTGTATCACCGGGTCCATAGGTTGTTGAATGGGCGATCTGATAACAAAAAACACCGCCGACACCGGATTCGATCAGCCCGCGTGCACCGGCAAACGCTTTTTCACGATTATGCTGTCCATGCGCATAATCCACCACACTGGTCACACCGGAATCAATCGCCAGCAGGCCACCTACATAACCTGCCAGATGGAAATCTTCCGGCGTCATGCAGACAACTGTGCGTTCTTTCCATGTCTGGTAGTGATCATATTTAGCCGCATGGGTTTTCACCAACGTACCCGCATTCATGATCTGCCAGACATGGCGGTGGCCGTCGATCATGCCCGGCATCAGGATTTTCCCTGTTGCATCAATAATTTCGGCATCATCGACTTTCATGCCTTTGGCTATGGCGGCGATTTTACCGTCCTTAATAAGGACATCCATGCCGGTCAATTCGCCAAGCTTCGCATCCATTGTCAGAATATCCGCGTTACAGATCAATGTCGCGCGTGACGGTTGCGGGTTACTTGTCTTTTTCGCTTCAGCAGGTTTTGCCGGTGATGCAGCGGAACTGCCACCGGTAGCAACCGCCGTTGCCAGCCCAGCCACGCCGAGCCGGAACAGCTCTTTACGGGTTATCGTCATCCCTTATAGTCCTCCCGATCATTCAGAAAAGACCGCTGCACAACAAATAAATGGTAAAATCCGAATAGATTATATTGTTGCCTGCGATCATCGCGGTGTACTATCTGATGATATGAGGGAATGAGGCGAGTTGTTCTGCTATTGCGAAACGGACATTCGATTGCGCTAACAGGACACGACATAAAGCAGGAGAAGGGCCTTGCAGACAACGGATAATGTTGCGGCGGGCGATGCTATATGTTTTGCGCCGCTTGTGCGTAATTTCAGCCGCGGTTTAGTGATTGAAGATCATATGCATCCGTTCGGGCAATTGCTCTATGCAAATTCCGGCATCGTCAGCGTCATCACCAGACACGGCAATTTCATTATTCCGTCCCATCGTGCCATGTGGCTGCCGCCCTATTGCGCCCATGAGGTCAGAATGTTGACCAACGTCAATATTACATCCCTGCTTTTGCAAAGTGATGCCGAACTCGAAACTCTGGATTGCCGCGTCATTGAAATGCCGGCTCTCATGCGTGCTTTGCTGGTAGAAACGCTGGGCTTTAATCAGGCACAGCGCAACATCAAACGCGAGCAGGCAATCCTACAATTGTTGCGCGGGGAAATTGCCGCAGCACAACGAGTCTCCTGTACCCTGCCTATGCCTTCCGGTGATAAGCTGACCCTGCTTTGCAAAGAAATCATACATGATTTGTCACAAACTCTTTCTCTCGCCCAGCTTGCAGAAAAAGCTGCCAGTACACCACGTACCATCGCCCGCCAGTTTCAGAGCGAACTCGGCATGAGTTATCGTCACTGGCTGGAAACGGTGCGGTTTAATTATGCCTGTGCACAACTGGAGCGCGGCACTCCCGCAAAGATCGTGGCCGCCGATCTTGGTTATACGCCCAGTGCTTTCTCGAATATGATGAAACGCTTTCAGCAGCGCTTAAAACAGGAGCGTATCAAAAATCCCAAGGATACGATTTTTGCTGATCTGCCGCCATTTGAGTGGATTACAAGGCCTGTCACCGAACCACAAACCGGCAACGACAAACGCTGGCTGAAAAAGACCGCAGGCGTATAATTTTTCACTCTTATTTTCTCCTGCCCCTAAAAGCAGGATTTCATCACAAAAGCTGGTAATTATGCCGATTTTTCGCGGTAAAATTTGGTAAATCGGCGCTCAGCGACTATATTAAACTTACTATTTCAGCCTGATTCGTTTCAGTACTTTCCGGCTTTGCCGCGTGCAGAATCTGTAATCAGCCCAAATCTTTACCGGACGGCATATGCCTGACGGCAACGCTAACGAAAGTCTTTCATGAGCGAGACCACTGAAAATCCTCACGGCGAGAATCTTTCCGCAGATATCAATGCGAATAATCCTGAATATGGCGCAGATTCCATCCGCGTTCTGAAAGGGCTTGATGCGGTGCGCAAGCGTCCGGGCATGTATATCGGCGATACCGATGACGGCTCCGGTCTGCATCACATGGTTTACGAGGTGGTGGACAACGCAATTGACGAGGCGCTTGCCGGTCATGCAACACTGGTCACCGTAACTTTGAATGCCGATGGCTCCTGCTCCGTGACTGATAATGGTCGCGGTATTCCGACCGACATCCATAAGGAAGAAGGCGTTTCAGCGGCTGAAGTTATCATGACCCAGCTGCATGCGGGCGGTAAGTTCGACCAGAACTCCTATAAGGTTTCCGGCGGTCTGCATGGCGTGGGCGTTTCCGTAGTAAACGCGCTGTCCATCTGGCTGAAGCTTAAAATCCGTCGCGCCGGTAAAATTCATGAAATGAGCTTTACCCATGGCGTTGCAGACGCTCCGCTGGAAGTCATTGGTGATGCAGGCAGCGAGACAGGAACCGAAGTCAGCTTCCTGCCGTCGCCTGAAACATTTTCCATGGTGGAATTTGATTATGAAACGCTGGAACGCCGTCTGCGCGAACTGGCTTTCCTCAATTCCGGCGTGCGCATCAAACTCTCCGACAAGCGCCATGCCGATGTAATCGAGCAAATTCTGCATTATGACGGCGGTTTGCAGGAATTCGTCAAATATCTCGACCAGTCCAAGAAATCCCTGCTGGAAGAGCCGATCTACATCATCAGCGAAAAAGACGGCATGACCGTTGAAGTCGCGATGTGGTGGAACGACACCTATCATGAGCGCGTGCTGTGCTTTACCAACAATATTCCGCAGCGCGACGGCGGCACGCATCTTGCCGGTTTCCGCGGGGCGCTGACACGTCAGATGACCGGTTATGCGGAAAGCTCGGGCACGACCAAAAAAGAGAAAGTCAATCTGACCGGCGATGATTGCCGTGAAGGTCTGACAGCAGTGCTTTCCGTTAAAGTACCGGATCCGAAATTCTCGTCTCAGACCAAGGACAAGCTGGTTTCCTCGGAAGTCCGTCCTATTGTGGAAAGCCTCGTCAACGAAGCGCTGGCCACATGGCTGGAAGAACATCCGGGCGAAGCCAAAGTGCTGATGGCCAAGGTTGTGGAAGCGGCAGCAGCGCGTGAAGCTGCACGTAAAGCCCGCGACCTCACCCGCCGTAAAGGCGCTCTGGATATTACATCTCTGCCGGGCAAACTGGCTGATTGTCAGGAACGCGATCCGGCGAAATCTGAAATCTTCATCGTTGAGGGTGACTCGGCTGGTGGCTCTGCGAAGGGCGGACGTTCGCGTCAAAATCAGGCTATTCTGCCGCTGCGCGGTAAAATCCTGAACGTTGAACGTGCGCGTTTCGACCGCATGCTATCATCCGACCAGATCGGTACGCTGATCATGGCTCTCGGTACATCCATCGGTAAAGATGAAACCAGCGGTTTCAATCCGGAAAAACTGCGCTACCACAAAATCATTATCATGACGGATGCTGACGTCGACGGTGCGCATATTCGTACGCTGCTTTTGACCTTCTTCTTCCGTCAGATGCCGGAACTGATTGAACGTGGCCATATCTATATTGCGCAGCCGCCGCTCTACAAAGTGACCCGTGGTAAATCCTCGCAATATATCAAGGATGAAGCTGCTTTTGAGGACTTCCTGATCGAAACAGGTCTCGAAGAAGCCTCCTTGCAGCTCGGCAATGGCGAAGTTCGCGCCGGTGCTGACCTCATGGCTGTTGTTAATGATGCCCGTAATCTGCGCACCGTTCTTGCCGGTCTGCACACACGCTATGACCGCGCAGTGGTTGAACAGGCAGTGATTGCCGGTGCCATGAATGTGGAAGCCTCGAATGATCCGGCGAAGGCGCAGGCTCTGGCCGATGCGGTTGCCAAACGTCTCGATATGATCGCGGAAGATATGGAGCGCGGCTGGAGCGGCTCTTACTCTCCGGAAGAGGGTTTCCGTTTTGAGCGTATGCTGCGCGGCGTGAAAGACACTGCAATGATCGATATGGCTCTGCTCGGCTCTGCCGATGCCCGCCAACTGGATCGTTTCAGCGAACGCCTCAACGACATCTACGCAACACCGCCGGTTCTACGTCGTAAAGATAAAAGCGAAGCCATTTCAGGCGCCATTGCCTTGCTGGAAGCAATCTTTGCAACCGGCCGCAAGGGCCTGTCTCTCCAGCGCTATAAAGGTCTTGGTGAGATGAATGCCGAGCAGCTTTGGGAAACAACGCTTGACCCGAATGCCCGTTCACTCCTGCAGGTGAAAATTGCCGACGTAACGACAGCCGATGCGCTGTTCTCACGTCTGATGGGTGACGAGGTTGAACCACGTCGCGAATTCATTCAGGACAATGCCCTGAGCGTTGCTAATCTGGACGTATAATCACCAATAAAATCCGTTTAAAAGCCGCTTCAGCTTTGAAGCGGCTTTTTTATTTTATGATATTAACCGGCTGGATAATCAGCCCGTCGGCAGTTTCTGCACGATAGACATCCACACCATAAAGATCACGGATAACCTCATCGTGCAAAATCTCTGCAGGTTTGCCATCCGCAACCAGGCGGCCGTCTTTCACCAAAAGCAATCGTGTGCACCAGCGTGCCGCTAACCCCAGATCATGCAAGGTACAGATAATACAGCGACCACTCTCTGCCAGATCGCGGAATATCTGCATCAGACTAAGTTGGTGTGACGGATCAAGTCCGGCCACCGGCTCGTCGGCCAGCATCAAGGGTGTGCCTTGCGCAAGTGCGCGGGCAATCAGAACCCGTGCCTGCTCACCGCCGGACAACTCCCGTGCCGGTTTATCGCGCAGATGCCCGATTTCCAGTGCCTTGATGGCCTCTTCCACCAATTGCTGATCCTGCAAACTCAATCCGGAAAATTGTGACAATCGGGCAAGCCTTCCCAGCTGCACAACGGCTTCAACACGCATATTCCAGCTGATCTCACGATCCTGCGCAATATAGGACAGCATCTGCGCACGCCGGATATTTTTAAGCTGCACACTCTCCTGCCCGTTCAAGGTGACAAAACCGTGATACGGCAGTTGCGCAAGAATAGCGCGTAATAATGTGGATTTTCCCGCCCCATTGGGGCCGATCAATCCGATAAACTCACCTTCTCCGACAGTAAAAGAAATGCCATCCACGACCATACGTTTTTGACGGGACACTGAGAGATTTTCTACGCGCAACAGGCTCAAATTTTTGCTCCTTTACGCAATTTCCAGACAAGATGCAGGAAGAACGGCGCACCGATCAGCGCTGTGAGCACGCCAAGTTTCAGATCTTTCTCCGGCAAGATAAGTCGCACAAAAATATCTGCTGCCAGCAACATCACTGCACCGCCCAGAGCCGAAGCCGGTAACAAACGTGACGGACGAGAACCGGTTAGTGGTCGCAATACATGCGGCACCACCAGCCCGATAAAACCAATAGCGCCCGCCACAGCCGTAGCAGCGCCAACGCTCACCGCCGTGCCTGCAACGACAAGAAACTGCACTTTACGCAGATCGACACCCATGCTCGCGGCGGTCTCCTGCCCCAAAGTCAGTGCATCCAGTGAACGGCCTGACAGGATCAGCATGATCCAGCCAAGGCTCATAAACGGCAGCACCAGCCAGACATGCATCATAGAACGATCATTCAGTGAACCAAGCATCCAGAAAACAATTTCCATCAGCGCAAAAGGATTAGGGGCAAGGCTCAGTGCCAGTGATGTCAGCGCACCGGCAAAAGCCGAAACCGCCACTCCGGCCAGAATAACCGTAATCGTTGAACCACTGCCACCAGCCAGAAACTGCACCAGCACCACAGCAACAAAAGCAAAACCCAGTGCCATCAGCGGCAGGCTGAGCGGAAACAGCAAAGACAGTCCGCTATAAAGCGCCAGCACCGCACCGAGTGAAGCAGACGAACTGACGCCAAGTAATCCGGGCTCAGCCAATGGATTGCGCAAATAGCCCTGCAAAGCAGCGCCCGACAGCCCGAGTGTCAACCCGATCATTAAACCCAACAAAGCACGGGGAAGACGCAATTGCTGCATAATCAGCACTGTGTCGCTATCCCCCGCTCCGAACAGGCCGGACAGCCCTTGCAGAAGACTGATGGTAGACGGGCCGGTCAGCAGTGAGATAGCAAACAGGGCGATTAATATCACGCCAAGCGCAAGCAACAGACCATAATAGCGCCGGTTCTGGTCCATAATCACTCTCCGCTTTCCTGTCGCGCACGCTGCAAAATTCTCACTGCTTCCAGCGTATAGATTGAGCCGCAAGACCAGTAGCGCCCGGACACCGCAACATGCTGTATTTTACGCCCCTGCTCACTGACCAGCGCCTGCATAACCGGATGCCGGTAATTCTGATAAGCCAAAGCCGGTTTCTCATAGAATTCAGGTTCAATGATCATATCCGGCTTTAAACGGATGAGGTCTTCCAGTGTCACCCGCCCTGCCGCCAGCCTGTTATCTGCCTCAGCCAGATTAATGATACCAAGCTGTTTCATAATTTCATCCGCCAATGTCCCCGCACCCGATGTATAGCCATTCGGCTCATAGAGAAGTGCGGTTACCGGCTGCGCTGTTTTCTTAGCTGCACCAATTGTCCGGTTGATGTCGTCAATCTGCATTTCAGCTTTATTCTGCTGCCCCAGAGCCTGCCCCATTTGCGTAATTTGCTGAGCAATATCTGCAAAATTCTGCGCATAGCCGAAACGCTCAACCGCTATCCCCGCCTGCTCCAAAGCAGCAAGAATATGCGGAGCTGTATAAACTGATGCCAGCACCAAATCAGGTTTCAGCGATAATATCTCTTCAAGCCCTGAACGGTTCAGATGATAGGTTTTGGCAGCTTCAGCAACCGGCGAAGAAACCGGGTCGGCAGCAATATGACTGACAGAGATCAGCTGAGACGGCTCAGTCAGCGACAGCGCCAGAATATCCGTGCAGAGGTTCAGAGAAACCACTCGTTTGGGCATTGCCTGCGCCTGTAGCGCCTCTAAACAGAAGCACAAAAGGCAGACCACAAAAACGGCCTGCCTTTTTATGAATTTGCTAAGGGCGCTGAACCCCGCCATACTCAGAAAGACGCTTTCAAACCAGCAAACGCACCGCGACCCGGTGTATTATAGCCGTAAACTTCCTGATATTTTTTATCGAACAGGTTTTCGATACGGGCAAAACCTTCCAGCTTATCGGTAAATTTATAGCTGCCGCCGATATTGACGACGGTATAGCTGCTCAAATTAACGCGGGATGATGCACCACCTATGAAGGCAACATCTTCCATCTTGCCATTGAATACTGCCTCACCAAACAGGCGTGCACGGTCTTCATAGAATGTATAAGCCACATTCACAGAGCCGGAATGGCGCGGACGGCGAACAGCATCAAGATCATCCGCACCTTTCGAAGACGTGTAAGTATAACTACCACCAGCGGTAAAGCCGTGGAACAGGTTTAGCGTTGCAGCTAATTCCAAGCCATGACGGCGGCTTTTTCCGTCAAGATTTTTCACCGTTGATGTAAAGTCAGGATTATAAATCGAGACAATCTCATCACGCAGATCCTGATTAAAGTAAGTAACATCCGTTACAACGAGACCGTCAAAGAATGCATATTCCAGACCGATATCCCAGCCAAGGCTTTTCTCAGGCTTCAAATTCGGATTACCAACAAAGGTGCTCGGCGTATAACCGAACTGCTCGAAGAAAGTCGGATTGGTCACACCGGTACCAACGGAACTGTGCAGACGGGCATTTGTATCAGGAATTGCCCATGCACCGCTCAGCGAGAAAGTCGTGGCGTCATCAAAGTCTTTATTCACATCATGACGCAGGCCGAGATTGACATAAAACTGATCGGCAAACTCACCGTTATATTCTCCGATAAAAGAATACATCGAACGTTTATGATGCTCGAACTGCGTCGGATCAAACCAACTTGAAGAAATATCCGCATCTGTCGCAACCTGACGAAAACGCTCCTGCTGCCACTCAATACCGCCGGTAAGTTTGTGATGAGCATCAGCGAATGATGGCGTGTCAAAAGCATAGGTCGCCTGATAGGAGGCTTTATAACGGCTGCCTTTATTTTCCGCCGGAGAATCCGGTGCAATATATTCGTACTTACGATCACTGCCGGTAAAGCGCAGTTTTTGTGTCAGAGCATCATCCAGAGCGGTCCATGTCAGACCAACGCTGCCGAGAAACTCATTCGTCTTCCCTTCCAGTCCGATTGAGTCCAGCGGATTCTGCGATGTCATATTATCAAGGTCGGTGCGGTTCTTCACATAGCGCAAAGTCGCATCCAGCTTCGCTGTATCAGAAAGATCAACATTGACCTTACCGTTCAATGTCAGGTTCTCATCACCGTCTTTTTCATCACCAATATTGGAAATGTTGAAGCCTTTAGTACGGCGATAGGATGCCGACAGCGCCATATCGTAATTTTCAGCGCCCCCCTGCAACAACACACCGCCGAGCCAGGAATTCTGGTTGCCGCCTTCTGTAGTGCCACTGATTTTGAAACCATCACGTTTGCCGCCTTTAGTGATAATATTCACTACACCGGCTAATGCATTTGAACCCCAGAAAGCACTCTGAGGACCACGCAGAATTTCAATCCGGTCGATATCTGCTGCCTGTAAGGCACCAAAATCAAAGGCATCACCGGAAGCGGCATTCATCTCGACGCCGTCGACCATCACCAGAAGATGGTTGGATTCCGCGCCGCGCACACGGATATTAGTCATGCCGCCTTTGGAACCCGAACGCGACACGGCAAAACCCGGCACCATACGCAGCGCATCAGCCACATAACGCACCTGATTTTGCTCAAGCTGCTTACCGGTAATTACGGTCACCGCGCGGCCGGTTTTACCCTCTTCAATCGGCGTGCGCCCGGCAGTGACAATAATCTCTTTAAGCTGAACAGTTTCCTGCTTCTTCTCTTGCGCCAATGCATTACCAAAGTTGAGCATTGCCAAAGCAGTACCAAGGATCAATGTTGAATTTTTATACTGCACCAAATTGCGTGTCATGCTGTCCCGCCTGTTTTCAGACAATACAGTGCGCTCCGGCACAGGCATTGTCCTGAAGAATACAAACCGCATTTGAGACAAGCTGGAAACAACAGACATATCCGCATACGGCAACATTTTTACAATATCACCGTTACGGATGTCCGCGCCTGCACACCCCTCGTGTACCGGCTGGTGACAGGAAAAGGCAGGTCTCCTGACTTTCGGGTCAACACAGACACTCCGCCTTCCCGCCCTTACAGGCAGTGGCATACCGGAGGCCGCTCACCGGATACAGTTGCGGGGGCAGTCACGGATTGGCACCGTGTTCCCTTTTCATTTGCTGCTATGAGCAAAACCTTTTCCGTATCAAGCGATAACAATGCACCACTTACCGGTCAATTCTTATACAAATACGCCATGCATTTTTCATGCATGGCGTGATAGTTGTGCCGCAGTTTCTAAAGCGCATCCCGAAAAGTGTGAAGCGGTTTTCGGAGTAAGATGCGCGGTTCAAAAAATAGATAGAGCGGTTCCAATGATTCAGATTTATCTGGAACCGCTCTAAGCTATGCTTACAAAGCGCGGATATCATCATAAAGCTTCTGCGGAATAGTCACTGTGCCATTGGCCAGACTGCGCTCGCGGGCTTCATAACGGCGCTGCGACGGAAGACGTGCCCCCTGACCGGTAATCGCCGAGAACATTTTCTCCGCACGCCCCATATGCTCTGCCATAGCCGCGCCGAGGAAGCTTTCCGGATTAAAGGCAATCACGATTTCACCGTGTTTCGGAGTTGCACCACGACCATTATCCCATTCCTGAGATTCAAGGCTCAGCATGTCACCGATCAACGGCCCTGCCAGCAGTTCAACCATGGCGGAAAGCGCAGATCCTTTATAGCCGCCAAAGGTCAGCATCGCACCTTCCAAAGCCGTTTGCGCGTCGGTTGTCGGCGCACCGTTTTTATCCACTGCCCAGCCCTCTGGGATCGGTTTGCCAGCACGGCGATGCAATTCGATCTCACCACGCGCCGCAGCACTGGTGGCAAAGTCGAAAACAAACGGATATTTACCGGCGCGCGGCCAGCCGAAAGCAATCGGATTGGTGCCGAACACACCGGTCTTACCACCGGCAGGCGTGACCCATGAATGGCTCGGTACCATCGTCAGTGAAACCAGACCATGTTCTGCCAGCATCTCCACTTCTGGCCACAAAGCGGAGAAATGAACGCAATTATTGATCGCCATTGCAGCAATGCCCAGCTTGCGGGTTTTCTCTACCAGCATCGGCAAACCTTTTTCCAGTGCCAGCAAAGAATACCCCCCCTTAGCATCCACTGCGACAATACCACCGGCACGATCTTCCACTTCCGGCTCCGCATCCAGCACAACAGCACCGGTTTTAATAGTCTGTGCACAGCTCAGCACACGATAAAGCCCGTGTGAATCACACTCATCACGCTGACAGCTTTGCAGCAAACGCGCATTGGCCTGCGCATGTTCCTGAGAAAGACCAAGCTTGATAAAGGTCTGTTCTGCGAGATTGTAGGCTTCATCCAGCGTGATGGTAATGGTGGCGGTCATGGCTGCGGTATCCTCCCTGCGTATAAAATTTGCCTGAAAGGCAATCTAATATATCAGAGACCTACCCCATACATTGTCAAACAGCAAGTTCTATACGCATAAAACAAAAAACCCGCTCAGAGAGCGGGTTTTTCACATTCACTAATTAGCGGGAGAACTTACGGTCGCCGCCTTCGCGTGGTTTACGCGTGCCTTTCGGCTTATCGCCAAAAGGCTTGCCTTCGCCGCCTTTATTAAAGCGGGACTTACCTTTCGGTGCGCCCCAGCCCGGCTTATCGTCGCCGCCACGTTTATCAAAGCGGCGTTCGCCACCGCGATCAGAACGCGGGCCGCGGCTTTCCTGCTCAGGTGCGGTTGAAGTACGGATCACCAGACCTTTTTCGCCGGTACCCTGTTCTTCAACAGTCGCAAAATATTCTTTGGCTTTTTCGCTGTTAATCTCGAAACGGGTTTCGTTTTCAAGAATACGGATTGCACCAACATCGCCCTTGGAGACCTGACCGGCTTTACAGATCAGCGGCAAAATCCATTTCGGATCTGCACGATGTTTGCGACCGGCCGACAGTGTAAACCATGCACCGCCATTGAAGGAGGAACGGTCTTCACGCGGAGCGCGTTCTGAGCGCTCGCCACGTTCACCGCGCTCGCGAGCCGGCGCACCGAGTGCGCGTACCGGCCCCTCAGAAACATCTTCCGGTGCCGGACGGCTTTCAATTTCACGACGCAAATAAGCGGCTGCGATCTGTTCAGGCGTATAACGGGCCTGCAATTCGCGCATCAGCTCCTGCATATCTTCAGGAATCTCATCGCTGAGACGTTCATTGCTGAGGATAACCTCACGAACCTTTTCCTGAACCGCATTAATGGTCGGCGCAGCAATGCTCTTGGCATCCAGACGGGTCATTTGCAGCAGACGTTCAGCCGAACGACGGCGGGAGAACGGAACCACCAGAATACAGGTACCCTTACGGCCTGCACGGCCGGTACGGCCTGAGCGGTGCAGCAGTGTTTCACCGTTATTCGGCAGATCGGCATGAATAACCAGATCAAGATTTGGCAAATCAATACCGCGTGCAGCAACGTCAGTTGCCACGCAAACGCGGGCACGGCCATCACGCATAGATTGCAGCGCATTGGTACGTTCAGCCTGTGACAATTCACCGGACAGAGCAACAACCGAGAAACCGCGATTGCTCAGACGGCTTGCCAGATGCTTCACGCCTTCACGGGTGGAAGCAAAGATAATGGTGTTGACATTATCATAATAGAGCAGCGTGTTGATGATCGCGTTTTCGCGCTCATGCGGCGGCACAATCATCGCCTGATAGGTAATATCGGCATGCTTTTCATGGGTAGCGGTTGCAGTAATGCGCAATGCATCTTTCTGGAAACGCTTGGCAAGCAAAGCAATGGATTTGGAAACCGTTGCCGAGAACATCAGTGTGCGGCGGTCTTCCGGTGCTTCACCGAGAATGAATTCCAGATCTTCGCGGAAGCCGAGATCAAGCATCTCATCGGCTTCATCAAGCACAACAGCACGCAGATCAGACATGTTCAGCGCACGGCGTGTGATATGATCACGCAGACGACCCGGTGTACCGACGATAATATGTGCACCACGTTCCAGATTGCGGCGTTCCGTGCGGATATCCATACCACCAACGCAAGTGGTGATACGGGCACCGGTTGGTGCGTAGAGCCATTCCAGCTCACGGGCAACCTGCAGAGCCAGTTCGCGTGTCGGCGCAATAATCAGAGCCAATGGCGCACGCGGAGCTTCCAGACGATCGCCCTGTTCGAGCAGGTCAGGCGCGATGGCAATACCAAAGGCAACAGTTTTACCGGAGCCGGTCTGAGCGGAAACCAGCAGATCGCGACCGTCATTGTCAGGCGTCAGCATAGCTTCCTGAACGGAGGTCAGTTCCTCATAGCCACGAGCTTTGAGCGCACCGGCAAGGGCAGGTGCAATAGTAGAAGGCAAGGTCATGAATGACTTTCAGCAATGGCTCACCCACGCATCAACTGGCCCCGACATTCTTTGCTCTGAAATTTCAGAAGCAAATGTCCCATCCCTGGCTTCATTCATGATTAAACGGAACTAATCCGCATAGCCATGCTTTCACACATCCGTGACCGGTAACGTAAATAAGCAAACAACAATAAGTGATGATGCTGCGCTACGTAAAGGCGAATGACAAGAAGGTCAATCTGCAACAGCTGATTGTTTCAATCAATTTATGCAGTTGACCTGTTATCCGCGTTTTAAGGCGCTTATGTTGCAAAACCGGAGCTCTGCAACATGTTCTGGTGCCTCTTAATGCATTAACTGCATAAGATCAATGCGCTTCGTCCCAGTTTTGCGCTGCGCGTGCATCTACCTGCAATGGTACGGCCATCGATACCGCAGGCATTGCCGCATTGACCATGATTTCCCGCACAACATCAATTGTACGATCCACTTGCTGGTCATCGACTTCGAAGATCAGTTCGTCATGCACCTGCAACAGCATTTTCGCATCAAGCTTTGCAGCAACCAGCGCCGGCTCCATGCGGATCATCGCACGGCGGATAATATCTGCCGCCGAACCCTGAATAGGCGCATTGATCGCAGCGCGCTCATTAAAGGCTCGTACCTGCGCATTGCTGGCCTTGATATCTGGATAGTGAATGCGGCGGCCGAAGATCGTTTCGACATAACCGTTTTCACGCGCCGTTGCTTTGGTCGCTTCCATATAATCTTTAATGCCGGGAAAGCGTTCAAAATAGGTACGAATATACGAGCTGGCCTCTTCGCGCGGAATAGACAGCTGATTGGCCAGACCAAAGGCCGAAATACCGTAAATAATACCGAAATTAATCGCCTTGGCGCGGCGTCGCACTTCAGACGGCATGCCTTCCACCGGTACGCCGAACATTTCAGATGCTGTCATCGCATGAATGTCGATACCGTCATCAAAAGCCTGTTTCAGCTGAGCAATATCTGCCACATGCGCCAGAACGCGCAATTCAATCTGGCTATAGTCAGCAGAAACCAGCTTTTTACCCTGCGGCGCAATAAAGGCCGTACGGATTTTGCGGCCTTCCGCATTTCGCACCGGAATATTCTGCAGGTTCGGTTCTGACGAAGACAAGCGTCCTGTGGTGGTTACCGCCATTGAATAGGATGTATGCACCCGCTTTGTTTCAGGGTGAATATAGCCGGGCAGCGCATCCGTATAGGTTGATTTGAGCTTGGTGAGCTGGCGCCAGTCAACGATCTTGCGCGGCAGCTCATGGCCTTCCGCAGCCAGATCTTCCAGCACCTGTGCCGAGGTCGACCATTGTCCGGTCTTGGTTTTGGAACCACCGGGCAGGCCGAGTTTGCCAAACAAAATATCGCCGAGCTGTTTCGGTGAGGCGATATTCATCTTCTCACCGGCCAGCGTATAAATCTCATCCTCAATGGCCGCAGCCGATTGCGCCAGCTCGCCGGACAGGCGGGAGAGGATTTGGCGGTCAACGCTGACACCACGTTCTTCCATCCGTGCCAGAACTGTTACCAGCGGACGCTCCATCCGCTCATAGACTGAGGCCATACCATCGGCAGCCAGGCGCGGTTTCAGCACCTGCCACAGGCGCAATGTGACATCGGCATCTTCCGCACCATAGGCAATGGCGCGCTCAATCGGCACCATGTCAAAGGTTACCGCAGATTTTCCGCTACCCGCCACATCCTTGTAAGGAATGGTTGTATGACCGAGCCAGCGTTCTGCCAGTGCATCCATACCATGGGTACCGGTACCGGCATCCAGCGCGTAAGACAGCAACATCGTGTCGTCAAAACGGGCAATATCAATGCCGAGACGATGCATAATCAGCCAGTCATATTTCATATTCTGGGCGATAATCAGCACAGCCGGATTTTCCAGCAGGCGCTTCAGCTCTGAAAGGGCTGCATTCAGCGGAATCTGCCCTTCGATCAACCCGCCGCCCAGCAAGTCACCCTGACCGGATTTATGTGTCAGCGGTACATAACAGGCTTTACCTGCCGCCAAAGCCAGCGAAAAACCAACCAGTTCCGCCTGCATCGGATCGAGCGAGGTTGTCTCCGTATCAAAAGCGACAAAACCCTGATCAATTGCCCGATCAACCCAGTCTTGAAGCACGGCTATATCGGTAATGCCGATATAGGCAGAATGATCAATCTTTGCAGAAATACCTTGCGCCTTGCGCGCTTCAACAAGCGCCTGAGGGCGCATTAGTCCACCACTGCTTTCAGCCTTGTCTGACACGATGGCTTTTTCCGCTGTCGTATCAGTAGCCATTTCCGTACCGCGATCAAGATCGGGGCCGCGCGCTTCCGCGCCCCATTCTGTTTCCACTGTGATCGGTTCAATTTCAGCTGCCAGCGTATCTGTTGCTTCTGCCACACGGCGGGTCAGCGAAGTCAACTCCATAGCTTTCAGGAAGCCGATCAGCTTTGGCCCGTCCTGCGGCTCCAGATGCAAACCATCGAGATCCACTTCCAGCGGCACATCATTTTTCAGCGTGACGAGCTGGCGGGCAATGCGGGTCTGATCTGCAAAAGCCATGATGTTCTCACGGCGCTTATTCTGTTTAATCTCGGAGGCACGTGCCAGCAAGGTGTCCAGATCGCCGAATTCCTCCAGCAATTGCGCGGCAGTTTTCGGCCCGATGCCCGGAATGCCAGGCACATTATCGGTTGAATCGCCGGTCAGCGATTGCAGATCAATCATTTTCTCCGGCGGCACGCCCCATTTTTCAATCACTTCAGGGATTGAAATCTGCTTATCCTTCATACCGTCATACATAGACACTTGCTCTGTCACGAGCTGCATCAAATCCTTGTCTGATGAGACAATGGTGACAGTCGCGCCTGCCTCTTCCGCAAGGCGGGCATAAGTGGCGATAATATCATCTGCTTCATAACCTTCCTTCTCAATACAAGGCAGGTTGAAAGCGTGGGTTGCCTGACGGATCAGGCCGAATTGCGGGATCAGATCTTCCGGCGGCGCCGTACGATTGGCCTTATATTCCGGATAGATTTCCTTGCGGAAAGTCTGCGATGAATAGTCGAAAATCACTGCAAAATGGGTCGGCACAACACCAACATCCGTATTGCGCGCATCTTTCAGGAGCTTCCACAGCATATTGCAGAAACCCGACACTGCACCGACCGGTAAGCCGTCCGATTTGCGGGTAAGCGGTGGCAAAGCGTGATAAGCGCGGAAAATATAGCCGGAGCCGTCGACGAGGAAGAGATGATCACCTTTTTTCATGGCAGAAGATGTAAAGCATAAGCATCAAAAAAGAAATCATGCCATGCTGACTGCCCCAAATAAACTTACCATTTTTCTCCCGTACTTATTGCCTCTCTATAAGCAATAACTTTTTTGTGACTGACGCGCCGCGTTTCAGCCCTTGAATTGCCACTTTTCTTGGCCACATTAGCACCATCGACAACATTGTCGGTTTCCGTTTTTCGGCATGTCCCCCGCCGAAGAACCGGGGTGGTGGCCTCCCCCCCCTCTGGCTGCCACCAATTATTATAAGCCGTTACGGTTCCCCTCACCGTAACGGCTTTATATTTTCCCAATGAAAAATCGCTCCAAGCATATTTCCGTTCCCCAAAGCGACTTCTGCCTTTGTCACGCAAATACGTAACATCTTCCCTGTACAGTCTCCGACTATATACGCTAAAACCGAACAGAATTCTTAGAACTCATTCATGCTTTGCGAGTCGAAGCTTGTTTTATCATGAGGGCAACATGTCAGCACTTGAACCTGTTTTGAAACATCTCGATCAGAACCTCGACACCAGTGTCGGCCATCTGTTTGATCTCCTGCGCATTAAATCCATTTCAACGGATCCGGCGTTTAAAGCCGACTGCCGCCAAGCTGCGGAATGGCTGGTGGAAGATCTGAAAAGCATTGGTTTTGATGCCAGTGTGCGTGACACACCGGGTCATCCGATGGTTGTTGCTCATCACGAAGGCGCAACAGCAGATGCCCCTCATGTTCTGTTCTACGGCCATTATGACGTACAGCCGGTTGACCCGCTGAACCTCTGGGAAAACGATCCGTTTGACCCTGCGATTAAAGAAGTTGAACCGGGTCGCAAAATCCTGACCGGTCGCGGCACGTCTGACGACAAAGGTCAGTTGATGACTTTTGTCGAAGCCTGCCGCGCTTATAAAGCCGTGCATGGCCAGTTGCCTGTTAAAGTGACTATCTTGTTTGAAGGTGAAGAGGAATCCGGTTCGCCATCGCTGAAACCATTCCTCGACAGCCACAAAGAAGAACTCAAAGCCGACGTGGCTCTGGTTTGCGACACCTCAATGTGGAATCGTGACACACCGGCAATCTGCGTTGGTCTGCGTGGTCTGGTGGGTGAACAGATCACCATTAAAGCCGCTGACCGCGATCTGCATTCCGGCTTCTTCGGTGGCGCAGCTGCAAACCCGCTGCATGTACTGTCGAAGATCCTCGCCGACCTGCATGATGAAACCGGCCGCGTCACGATAGAGGATTTCTATGACGGCGTGGAAGAAACCCCAAGCCAGATTTTGAAATCTTGGGAAGGCCTTGGCCGTACCCCTGAAAATTTCCTCGGCCCTATCGGTCTCTCCGTACCATCGGGTGAGCAGGGTCGCAGTGTGCTGGAACAGACATGGGCGCGCCCGACGGCTGAAGTCAACGGCATGATCGGCGGCTATACCGGCGAAGGTTTCAAGACTGTTATCGCTGCTGAAGCATCTGCTAAAGTCTCTTTCCGCCTCGTACATAAGCAGGATCCGGACAAAATCCGTGCGAATTTCCGCAAATTCGTTGAAGCCCGTTTGCCTGCGGATTGCCGCGTGGAATTCCATCCGCATGGCGGCTCACCGGCGATCCAGCTTTCCTATGACTCACCGCTGGTCACACAGGCCAAACAGGCTCTGTCGGACGAATGGCCAAATCCTGCGGTACTGATTGCTATGGGCGGCTCAATTCCGATCGTCGGTGACTTCGATAAATTCCTCGGCATGGATTCCCTGCTGGTCGGCTTCGGCCTTGAAGACGACCGTATCCATTCCCCGAATGAAAAATACGAGCTGTCCTCCTTCCATAAAGGCCAGCGCTCTTGGGCCAGAATTTTGGCGGCTCTCGCCGCCAAGTGAGACCCGAATTTTGGCGGCAACTGCCGCCAAGGGGCGTGCATTATTGCGGCTCTTTCTCAGAAATAAGATAACGGAACTTTCAATGACTACTATCCGCGTTCACAAAAACGATCTGCCTGATCTTGAGAATTATCAGGTTGATTCCGTCGCTATTGATACGGAAACGCTGGGGCTCAACCCTCTGCGTGACCGCCTGTGCGTTGTGCAGATTTCACCGGGTGACGGCACCGCGGATATTATTCAGATCGAGAAGGGGCTGAAAAAAGCTCCTAATCTGGTCAAACTGCTGAAAGACCGCTCGATCACCAAAATCTTCCATTTTGGTCGTTTCGATCTGGCTGTACTGGCACATACATTTGGTGTCATGCCACAGCCGGTTTTCTGCACCAAGATCGCTTCCAAGCTGACCCGTACCTATACGGATCGCCACGGCCTGAAAGAAATCTGCTCGGAATTGCTGGACGTTTCTATTTCCAAACAGCAGCAATCATCCGACTGGGCTGCGGAAAACCTGTCTCAGGCACAGCTCGAATATGCAGCGTCCGATGTTCTTTATCTGCATCGCCTGAAAAAGGTTCTGGAATATCGTTTAGAGCGCGATGGGCGTGAGAAACAGGCTGAAGCCTGCTTCAAATTCCTGCCAACCCGCTCAGAGCTTGATCTGATGGGCTGGGATGAACAGGATATCTTTGCCCACGCTTAAAAATACAAAGCCCGCGATATTCGCGGGCTTTTTTATTATTTGCCTTATGCCCGTGCCGGAACTGTACCACTGCGGTCTATGATTGCCCATTGCGGCCGCGCGAACAGGAAGCGTCCATAACCGGTTTTCTCAATCAGCACATAAAGAATAACCGGCAGGATCACGCCCATCAGCATTGTCAGCAGCGAAATCGTGCCGACATCAGTGATAATGCCTGTCTTCAGCAGCACGGTACGCGTAACAGCCATTGGCAGGAAAAATGCCAGATACACAACAATGGAATGTGCGCCGAGATAGCTCAACACCCGATGCACCAGATTGGCAGCGCTCAAACAGGCCAGCAGCGATGATACACTGATAACCGCCAAAGCACCGAGAAAGCCAAGGAACAGTGAGATCAGCGGCAATTCACTATAGCCGCCCAGACCACCGGCTTGCCATGCTTGTCCGCTGAGCAGTGAATGTCCGAAACCCGGCACAGGTGTGAAAACCATCTGATATTCCACAAATGCCCAGAGTAACAGACCAATAACGGCAACAATTTTGTTGCGCGCTACCCAGTCGGCGAAACGGAAAATCTGCGGTGCCAGCGCATATCCGGCATAGAAATAGACAAAGCGTGAGCAGAACTCATCGATCATAATCCAACCGGTATGGATCGGCAGGATTTCCAAAATAGCCAGCATGACCAGCACCAGCGAGCACGGCACCTCACGCATAAAACGGGTTGCCAGAAAGAAAAACGGCAGAATATAGATGAACCACAATGTGCCGAACGGCTCGACAAAGGCCATCAGATAAGCACTGATCACACCGGAGACGCCGCCCTCAGCCATGATCCCCGGCGCTTTAAAGACAAACTGGATCGTCAGCCATAGCACATAGAAATACAGGAAATGCACGACTTTACGGTCGAGGTAGCGCAACCACGGACGGTCGATCACAGCACTCAGGAACAGGCCGGAAATCAGGAAAAAATCAGGCATGCGAAATGGTTTAGCAAACGCCACGACATTATTCATCCAACCGGTTTGACCGGCAGCTTCTTCCACGCCCAGTGTTGAATGCATCATTACCACAAAGATAATGCAGATACCTTTGGCGATATCGACCCAATCAATCCGTTTTGTCACGCCTGTCCCCATCTGAACCAATGCTGCTGTTGTTTATAATGAAAACCGGCAGATTTCGAATAGTATTTTCGTAATAATGCCGGTTTAGAAGCAATTAAGGGGCATCTTGAATATAAAGGCGGCTTTCAAAATATTATTGAGCGCATTGTTCTGTTAACAAAATTTTACTGCTCTTTAAACTGCCTCAATTACCATGCAAAGCACAGCGGACATTTTGTTCAGAAATTTGCATCATTTCAAAATGCACACCCTCCATTCTTTAAGCAGGTTTACCAACGCATATGGCTTCCAGAGACTCAAAAGACCGGCGCATAGAACCGTCATTCGGAAAGCCAGAAGCACCTGCCAGCAATAAAGATGAAATGCGGATGGATGAAAGCGATCGTGTGAACGGCAGCGCGACTAAAAAACGTGCACCGCGCTCTGAACGCGCCTCACGAAAATCGAAAAAACGCGAACAATCTTCCGGCTCGTTCCGCTGGCTGCGCCGTTTATTCTATTGGTCACTGGTCTTGATGCTCTGGGGCGGCATCGCGCTGGCCGGTGTGGTTGTTTATATTGCTGCCAAAATGCCGCCGACCAGCGACTGGGCTATTCCGGATCGCCCGCCGAATGTGAAAATTCTTGATGTAAACGGTAAACTGATTGCCAATCGCGGCACCACCGGCGGTGAAGAAGTCGGCTTGCGCGAAATGTCGCCTTATATTCCGCAGGCTGTGATTGCCATCGAAGATCGCCGTTTTTATTCCCATTACGGTGTTGATCCGATTGGTCTGGGACGCGCGGTCTACACAAATATCACCAAAGGGCGTGCCACACAGGGCGGCTCTACAATTACCCAGCAGCTTGCTAAAAATCTGTTCCTGTCACCGGACAGAACATTGGAGCGTAAGGTACAGGAAGTCATGCTCGCTTTGTGGCTTGAGCATACTTATACCAAAGACCAAATTCTTGAGATGTATCTCAACCGTGTTTATCTCGGCTCCGGCGCCTATGGTGTGGAGGCTGCCTCACGGCGCTATTTTGATAAATCTGCCAAAGATGTGAACCTTAACGAAGCTGCCACTCTGGCCGGTCTTCTGAAAGCGCCGTCACGTCTGTCTCCTGCACGTGACCCTAAAGCGGCCAATGACCGCGCCAAGCTGGTGCTGGCCGCCATGCGTGATCAGGGTATGATCGGGTTGGAAGAACAGGCTATTGCAGAAAGCGAACCACCGACGCGGGCTGCTGCCTATTGGTCAGGTTCAGAAAATTATGTTGCCGATGCGGTTGTGTCGGAATTACCGAAACTGATTGGTGAAACCAAAAGTGACGTGACCATCCATACCACTGTCGATCTGGATCTGCAGAAAGTCGGTGAAGAAGCCATTCGTGATCTGATTGCGCAAAACGGCAAGAAAATGGATGTCAGTCAGGGCGCTCTGGTTTCGATTGACGGCACGGGTGCTGTGCGTGCGATGATCGGCGGCTATGACTATGCAAATAGTCAGTTCGACCGTGCAACAGAGGCCCGTCGTCAGCCCGGCTCTACCTTCAAGCCATTCGTCTATCTGACGGCGCTTGAACAGGGACGAACACCGGATTCTGTTCGCAATGATGCGCCGGTCCGGATCGGCAAATGGACGCCGAGCAATTATAACGGCAAATATTTCGGTGAAGTGACACTGGCAACAGCCCTGTCCCACTCACTCAATTCTATCGCTGCGCAGCTGGTTATGGAAGTAGGCCCGCAGGCTGTTGTTGATACCGCACATCGTTTTGGTATCCAGTCGAAGCTCACAGCCAATGCTTCTCTGGCTCTCGGCACCTCGGAAGTTACCCTGATGGAACTGACCGATGCTTTTGTGCCTTTTGCCAATGGCGGCTACCGCGCGCCGGTGCATATGATTACCAAAATCACCGATGGTGATGACAAAACACTCTATGATTATCCGGCCGAACAACAGCAACGCATCATTACCGAGCAGGTGCTGGGTATGATGAATGCAATGCTGCGCCGTACTGTTGAAGACGGGACAGCCAAGCGTGCCAAATTCGGCAATTGGCCGGCCGCCGGTAAAACCGGCACCAGCCAGAGCTCGCGTGATGCATGGTTTATCGGTTATACCGCCAATCTGACCACCGGCGTTTGGTTCGGTAATGATGACGGTAAACCGACCAAGAAAATCACTGGTGGCGGCCTCCCAGCAATGGCATGGAAAACCTTCATGACAGCCGCTCATAAAGGCGTACCGGTGGCTGATCTGCCAAGCACCTATGAAATTCAGAATGTTCTGCCGGGTGGTAGCGACGAATTGCCGGATGCATCTGCAAGTATTGGCCAGCAGCCACCGGCGCTGGATAATAGCGGCTATCCGGCCTTGCCGGAAAATGATGACACTTACTGGCCGCCTGCACCGGGCACGCCCCGCCAGCCGGACAGCGCCACGCTGCCATCACAAAGCGGTCAGCCTGTTCAGCCGCCGGTTTCCATACAGGAAAATCCGGCACCGGTTCAGGACAATAATACACCACCGCCTGTAGACGGCGATCCTGCCTATGGCGGCCCGCGTCCGCAAGGTGATGTCGGCGGACAACCTGTGCGTAAAAACACTACGCTGCTGGACGTGATTATGGGCAACGGGGAATAATTATAACAGCTTTTTCATCGGGAAGGTCAACATGCCCGACCTTCTCATGACCGGCTCTCCGTCCGGCAAATAACCAAGTGTCTTGTAAAACTGTCTGGCGGTCGCTGTACTGGTCAGGTGACACACGACTTGTCCCTGTTCTTTCAGCCAATCTTCCAGCGCAGCCATCAAAGCCTTGCTTACACCGCAATACTGGAAGTTCGGTGAGACATAATTGAGCAAAGCGCCCTCTGTTGCCGAGACTGCGCCAACACCGGCAATTTGATCGTCAATCACTGCGACCCGATAGGTCTGGCCAGCGCGTGCAATCCACGCCTGCAGATTTTCAGGCGTTTTATTGGCGAGCCACGGATCTAAAATCTGCGGATCATTGTTGTGATCAGCCACACAGAGTTCCGTGATAGAGCACCGCAAAACAAGACAAATTTCAGCGGCATCATCCTGTCTCGCAGCGCGTATTTCCATTTATTTGGCTCTTAATGTGCTACGCACGGATTTGTGCCAGCCATTGATTTTACGCTTGCGTAATGCCGGTTCCATGACCGGTTCAAAACGCTGTTGCTGCTGCCAGTCCTTGGCAAAATCCTGCATATTGCCCCAGAGTCCGGCCTTCATACCCGCGAGCCAAGCGGCACCAAGCGCCGTGGTTTCCAGAATAACCGGACGATCCACCGGTGCGTTGAGAATGTCCGAGAGGTTCTGCATCGTCCAGTCGGAGGCAACCATGCCGCCATCAACACGTAAAACAATATGATCCGTATTGGCTTTCCAGTCTTTATGCATTGCTTCAAGCAAATCATGTGCCTGATAAGCAACGGATTCCAATGCAGCCTTGGAGATTTCCGCAGGACCTGAATTGCGCGTCAAACCGTAGATCGCGCCACGTGCTTCCGCATCCCAATGCGGCGCGCCCAAGCCGACAAAAGCCGGCACCAGATAAACATCCTGTGTCTCATCAGCTTTGAGCGCCAGTTCACCGGTTTCCGCTGCTGTTTTGATAATTTTCAATCCGTCACGCAGCCATTGCACCGCAGCACCGGCGACAAAAATCGAGCCTTCCAGCGCATAAGTTACTTCACCGTTCAGACGATAGGCAATGGTTGTCAGCAGACGATTACGCGATAAGACTTTATCCTTGCCCGTATTGAGCAGCGCAAAACAACCGGTGCCGAATGTGGCTTTCAGCATACCTTTTTCAAAACAGGCCTGCCCGATCATCGCTGCGTGCTGGTCACCCGCCACGCCGAGAATAGGAATTTCCGCACCGAAAATACCCGCTTCTGTCACACCAAAATCATCGGCGCAATCTTTCACTTCCGGCAACATCGCACAGGGAATATTGAACAGTTTCAGAAGTTCAGCATCCCAGTCATTATCCGCAATATTGAACAGCAGCGTGCGGGAAGCATTGGTGGCATCGGTCGCATGAACCTGTCCGCCGGTCAGCCGCCAGATCAAAAAGCTGTCGATCGTGCCAAACAGCAATTCACCTTTTTCCGCCTTTTTGCGCGCACCGGAAACCTTGTTTAAAATCCATGCCAGTTTGGTCGCAGAGAAATACGGATCGAGCAAGAGTCCGGTCTTACGGCGAATACGCGGCTCCAGACCTTTTTTCTTAAGTTTCAGACATTCTTTTTGCGTGCGGCGATCCTGCCAGACAATCGCATTATAAAGCGGTTTGCCGGTTGCCTTATCCCAGACCACCACAGTTTCGCGCTGATTGGTAATCCCGATGGCTGCAACATCAGCCATAGTCACCTTGGCATTTTCAACAGCCTGCTTGCAGGTTTTAACAACGCTTTGCCAGATTTCTTCCGGGTCATGTTCGACCCAGCCAGACTTAGGATAATGCTGCGTAAATTCCTGTTGTCCGAAGCCGGTGATCTTATGATTTTGATCGAAACAGATGGCTCTGCTGGATGTTGTACCCTGATCAATTGCCAAAATCAGTTTCGACATAAATATCTCCAGTTCTTAAAAACATATTTTTGAAATTATACGCTAAATGTTTCAGTGCCAAATTTAAACACGCCTTGCAAATTGTAAAATCTATAGTGATAGTGTCCACTTAAAATTAGTGACAAAGGCCCGATTAAAATGACTGATACGCCTAAAAAAACCATCGTACTGACCGGCGCAAGC
Organism: Bacillus subtilis; assembly: GCA_021733665.1. Classification (GTDB taxonomy): domain Bacteria; phylum Pseudomonadota; class Alphaproteobacteria; order Rhizobiales; family Rhizobiaceae; genus Pseudochrobactrum. Next base: position 395,939 of record JAHREI010000001.1, on the reverse strand, counting down.
CGCGGCATCGGCCATGCGACTGTGAAGCGTTTTTCGCGCGCGGGCTGGCGTGTCATTACCTGCTCACGTCAGGACTTCTCCGAGAACTGCCCTTGGCCTGCAGGCCCTGAAGATCATATCAAGGTTGATCTGGCTGATCCGGAAGATATCGGCCGTGCCATCGCGGAAATCCGCCGTCGTTTGGAAGATAATGGCGGTCAGCTCAATGCACTGGTCAATAATGCCGGTATTTCACCAAAGGGCGCCGGTGGCCGGCGTCTCAACTCCATTGAAACCCAGATGGCAACATGGCGCGATGTATTTCAGGTGAACTTCTTTGCCCCGATTATGCTGGCGCGCGGCTTGTTCAAAGAGCTGGAAGCAGCGCAAGGCTCCGTGGTCAATGTGACATCGATTGCCGGTAGTCGCGTGCATCCGTTTGCAGGCACAGCCTATGCCACATCCAAAGCAGCGCTTGCTGGCCTGACCCGTGAAATGGCCTCTGACTTCGGCCCACATGGTATCCGCGTGAATGCAATTGCACCGGGTGAGATTGAAACATCGATCCTGTCACCAGGCACAGAAAAACTGGTAGAACAACTGCCAATGCGCCGTCTTGGCCAAACCTCGGAAGTCGCAGAAACCATCTATTATCTGTGCACGGATGCCTCGTCTTATGTGACCGGCTCCGAAATCCACATTAATGGCGGCCAGCACGTTTAAGGAAACCGGCATGATCCTCTGCTGCGGAGAAGCACTGATTGATATGCTGCCGCGTGAAACACGCGGCGGCGAAACAGGCTTCGTGCCTCATGCCGGTGGTTCAGTCTTCAACACCGCCATTGCCATTGGCAGATTAGGCGCCAAGGCTGGTTTCTTCTCCGGCCTGTCGTCTGATTTTCTCGGACAAATATTGCGTGATACACTGGAAGAATCCCGTGTTGATACGCGATTTTGTGCAATCTCGGACCAACCGACAACGCTTGCCTTTGTGCGGCTGAAGAATGGTCAGGCGAGCTATAATTTCTACGATGAAAACACGGCTGGTCGTCTGCTCAAGAACACCCAACTGCCGGAACTGAGTGATGATGTCCGCGCCCTGATGTTTGGCGGTATCAGCCTCATTCCGGAACCTTGCGGCAGTACTTATGAAGCCCTGATGCGGCGGGAAGCGCCAAACCGAGTGACAATGCTCGACCCGAATATCCGGCCGAGTTTCATTCCTGACAAAGCCGCCCATCTGGCGCGGATCAAACGCATGATCGCGCTGGCAGATATTGTCAAAGTGTCTGATGAAGATCTGCTCTGGTTTGATGAAGGTTCAGATCAGGATGCCATTGCCCGCAGCTGGCTGGAAACCAACGGCAACAAAATCATTATCATTACCAAAGGTGCAGAAGGGGCTGATGCCTATGCTGCCTGCGGCAAGGTGAGCATTCAGGGTGAGAAAGTCACTGTGGCCGATACGGTCGGTGCCGGTGATACGGTCAATGCCGGTGTGCTGGTGAGCCTTGAAAAACAAGGCCTGCTGAATAAGCAATCCCTTGCGGCCATATCGCAAGAGCAGCTGACCGAAGCCATCGCGTTTGGCATCAAAGCCGCAGCGATTACCGTATCGCGTGCCGGTGCCAATCCCCCATGGGATTATGAAATCACTTGATATGAAAAAGGCGGCTTTCTTAAAAAGCCGCCTTTTGTATTTTAAACCCGCACTTCTTTGGCGACACGATCTTCACCACCGAAAAACTTGATATAGTGTTTGACCGCTTCAGGATCGCCGGTGGCTTTTGACGGATTGTCCGACAATTTCACCGCCGGACGGCCATTGGCATCAATCACCTTACAGACCAGAGAAATCGCCCCCAGACCAGATACATGCTGCGGCGCACAACCCGTGAAGTCATTGGTAAGATTGGTACCCCAACCGAAACTCATCCGCACACGACCTTCAAAATGGCGGTAAGTCTCCTCAATTGTATCGACATCCAGCGCATCGGAGAAAATCAGTAATTTCTCACGCGGGTCTTTGCCCTTGGATTTCCACCACTCGATAATCCGTTCCCCGCCCTCAATCGGCGGTGAGCTATCAGGGCGGAAACCTGTCCAGTCTGCAACCCAGTCCGGCGCATCGCGCAGGAATGCTGTTGTGCCGAAAGCATCAGGTAGCACGATCAAAAGATTGCCGCCATAATAACGGTTCCAGTCCTGCAACACGCGGTAAGGTGCTGAGCGCAGTTCTTCATCCGTATCGGCCATAGCCGCCAGCACCATCGGCAATTCATGGGCATTGGTGCCGAGCGCTTCCAGATCCGTATCCATCGCCAGAAGCACATTGCTGGTGCCGGTGAAAGCATCGCCGATGCCTTCTTTCAGCGCTTCCACACACCAGCGCTGCCAGAGAAACGAATGACGACGGCGGGTGCCGAAATCAGAGATTTTCAAATCCGGCAATTGGCGCAGACGGTCAACCTTGCCCCACATTTTGGCTTTGGCACGGGCATAAAGCACATCCAGCGCGAAAGGGCCGAGCGATTTCATGGCCGCGCGGGAGCGTAACTCATTGATAATTGCCAGCGCGGGAATTTCCCACATTGTCGTATGCGTCCACGACCCGTGGAAATGCAGCTCATATTGTCCGTCGCGCCGTGTCAGCTCATATTCCGGCAGCTGGAATGTGCTGAGCCATTGCAGAAATTCCGGCGTAAAAATCTGTTTGCGGCCATAGAAATTATTACCGGCCAGCCAGATCATTTCTTTTTTGGTCATACGCAGGGAGCGGGCATGATCAAGCTGTGCACGTAATTCGCCTTCATCAATCTCATCCGCCAGCCGCACAGTTTTAGAGCGGTTAATCAGCGAGAAGGTAGCATTCACCTGCGGATAAAGCCCCCAGATCATTTGCAGCATCAGCAGCTTATAGAAATCCGTATCCAGCAGACTGCGGACAATCGGATCCAGCTTCCACGTATGGTTATAAACACGCTGCGCAATATCTGTTCTGGTCATGCCAGATGTCCTTATACGAGCTCGGTCAAGATTAAACTCAGCCTGAGCATTATTTGATTTGCTGACCATAAGCAGAATTCAGCAAAAATAAAGGGCGATGATTGCTCACCGCCCTTTATTTAAAGTTCTGTCTGATCTGACTTATTTCAGCTCAAGCACAATTTCGTGCTGTCCCTGCGTTGCCAGAGCAATACCAGCATCGCGTTTTTTGACTGCTTTGCCATCCACTTTCAAACTGTCCCGACCGGCTTTATTGCGCACAGTGATTTTATACAGTGCTTCACCATGACGGTAATCCAGTTCAAAACTATCCCAGTCAGACGGTAATACCGGATGGAGGAACAGCTCATTGCCGCGCTTACTCAAGCCGAGAATACCTTCTGTTGCCACGCGGTAGAACCAGCCTGCAGAACCGGTATACCATGTCCAGCCGCCCTGACCGCGACGCGGCTCAACGGAGTAAATATCCGCTGCAATCACATAAGGCTCAACACGATAGGTCTCAGGATTTTCACCGTGATGCACCGGATTAATCAACGAGAACAGCTTGTAAGCCTCATCACCACGACCGAGTTTGGTCAGCGCCATAATCGCCCATGTGGCACCATGGGTATATTGCCCGCCATTCTCACGCACACCGCGCGGATAGCCTTTAATATAACCCGGCTCATGCTCAGTCTTGTCAAATGGCGGAGTGAACAGGCGCAGCAAACCGCCCTCTTCATCCAGAAGATGCTTTTCAAGTGAAGCCATAGCTTGGGTCGCACGTTGAGGATCAGCCACGCCGGACAGCACAGCCCAGCTTTGGGCAATCGCATCAATCTGACATTCGTCGCTCAGATGCGATCCAAGCGGTGCGCCGTCATCGAAATAACCGCGACGATACCATTCACCGTCCCAGCCATGCTCTTCCAATGCCTTGTTCAGAGCATCCAGATGTTTCTGCATGGCTTCCGCACGGCTCGTATCACCACGCGAAATACTCAGCGGGATGAACTGCTGCAGCGTATAGCTCAGGAACCAGCCGAGCCAGACGCTCTCGCCTTTGCCTTCAACACCGACAAGATTCATACCGTCATTCCAGTCGCCGCCGAGGATCAGCGGTAGACCGTGCTGGCCGGTGCGTTGCATGGCCAGTTCCAGCCCTTTCACGCAATGCTCATAGACCGTATCGGTTTTGTCCGAGACCTCCGGCTGATAGAAAGCATCATGTTCGCCCTCGCCCAAAGCACGGCCCTGCAGATAGGAAACCTCCTCATCAAGCACCGCCAGATCGCCGGTCACCTGCGTATAGAGCGTTGCCGCATAGGACAACCACACCACATCATCAGAGATCAGTGTGCGCACGCCTGCACCGGTGACCGGCAGCCACCAATGCTGCACATCACCTTCCGCAAACTGGCGACCGGCAACATTGAGCAATTGCTTGCGCGCCAAAAGCGGATCAAGCATCAGCAATGACAGCGTATCCTGTAACTGATCGCGGAAACCATAGGCGCCGCTGGCCTGATAGAAAGCAGCACGCGCCAGAATACGCGAAGCCATACTCTGATAAGGCAGCCAGCGATTGACCATCAGATCGAAAGAACGGTCCGGCGTTTTCACCTGCAATGGCGCAGTAAAATCCTGCCATTGCTCAGAAGTACGCGCCAGCAGATCATCCATATCCAGACCGCGGCTATAGGTAATCAATCCCTGTGCTGTCTCTTCATCTTTGGCATTACCAAGAATGAAGAGGATGTCTTTGGTCTGGCCTGCACTCAGTTCCAGATCATAGCTCAGAGCAGCACAAGGATCGCGTCCAGCCTCGACTGTACCAGACAGGGACTTGCCCTGCATCACACAATCAGGTTCTGTCACGGAACCGGTGGCACCGATAAACTCCTGACGATCAGAGGTCACTGATACCGGCAGAATATTCGCTGTCAGGAAAGCCACCTGACTTGCTTTGTCAGTATGATAAGGATTGCGAGCAAAGAGTGCGCCCAGCTCCTCGTCAAAACGTGGCACAATATAAGCGGCGTTTTTGGCACGGACATTGCCCAGCACCCATTCCGCATAATTATAGAGCCGTAAACGTTTCATCGACTGGCCGCGATTAACAAGACGCAGACGTGTCAGACGTACCGGTTTGTCCGGATCAACTACCATTGTCAGTTCACAAAGAACATCACCATGTTTAGACGTGAACTTGCTGAAACCCTGACCATGTTGCGCTTCATAGGTTACTTCCGCATCACGGATAACATTGGCCGTCGGTGCAAAAACCTTGCCGCTGTCTCGATCCGCAATATAGAGGGCCTCACCCGGCAGATTGGAAACCGGATCATTCGACCACGGGGTCAGCTGATAATCACGGCTGTTACCGCTCCATGTGAAAGCGGAACCTTCTGCTGAAACATGGAAACCGAACTCCGCATTGGCAATTACATTGATCCACGGATGCGGCGTTGTGCGGTCACCATTGAGACGCACAACATAATTGCCGGCCGTATCAAAACCGCCATAGCTGTTCCAGAATTCCAGCCCGTCGCCGGAAACCTGCTTATCTGCTTTGAACTGACGTGGCGCAACACCCGGAAGCTTGACGACCTGCTCATCATCCGTTTCCGCAGCGCGACGACGGCTCAGACGCGGATCGGTGCTTTCAAGCTTGGTTTCCTTACGGCTTGCCAGATCAACCGAAATTTCCTGAATACGCTTGAGCTGTTCGGCCAAAGAACCGTTCTGCGCATGCATCACAATGCGTGCAGCGGCCAGCAGCGTATTATAGGACGCCTCGCTCATCTGATCACGGCGCACCGTGAAAATATGCTGTTTTTGTCCCTGATGCTGCGAACGGACACGGAAACTTTCCGTCAGCCATTCAACTGCACGCTGGGTATCCTGCGCATAGGAGAATGCCCGCTCATTGACCACAACCACATCTACGGTAAGGCCTTTTTCACGCCAGTATTCCTGTGCTTTCAGCACACCGCGCAGCACTTCAAGATCGGCTTCATTATCAATCCGCAGTACGAAAATCGGATCATCGCCGGAAATTGACAATGGCCAAAGATCAGACTGCGCACCAAGCCCCGCAGCAATCACCTCTGACGGCTGGCGCAAAGCACGATCTGGATAGATCAGATAAGCAGCGGTTTTTTGGTAATCTGTCGCCTCAGCCGGTTTGATGCCGACATGATGCAAACGCACCTGCGAGCGTGTCCATGACAGCGTATATTCCCGTGCAAAGGCCTCAGGATAACGCAGAACTGCAGCCTTCTCTTCCAGATAAGAGCGTGAGCCGCCCGCCAGTGTCCAGAACACCAGCGACACTTTTTTATGCGCCGGAACACGGACACGGGTACGCAACGAGGCAACCGGATCAAGCACAGTGCCCTGACTGCCGGTAAACTTCATCTCCGGATCGAAAGCCGCCGGATTACGCAGTGTACGGCCACGGCCGATAAAGACGCGGCGATCAGTTTCAGCCTCTGTCTCACGCACAGCGCCTGACAAATCGGTCACGAAATGCGCCACATGCACTTCTGTGTCAGACGGTGCGCGTTTGCGCCGCTTGGCATAAATCGTTGTGCCGTCCGGTGCGATTTCCGTTTCCACAAACATCTTGGCAAAAGCCGGATGTGCATCATCCGTATCCGGATTATTCAGCACCAGTTCCGCATAGGATGTGACCTCGATGACACGGTCGCGCGAACTGGTATTGATAATATCAATCCGGCGTCCTTCACCATCGGCATCGGTGGTAACGATGGTTTCCACCACAGTCTTGATATCGCCGGAGGTCTTGTAGAACTCGGCTTTATCTTCCGTGAAAACCGTCTTGGTTTCTGTTTCCAGATGGCGCGATGGCTCACCGGTCGCTGACCACCAGCGACCGCTCTCGATATCGCGCAGGAACAGGAAACTGCCCTGCATCCCTTCCGATGCATCCGGTTGGAAGCGGGTAATCGCCAGATCATGCCAGCGGCTGTAACCATTGCCGGCAGCGGTCAGCATCAGCGAATACTGACTATTGGACATCAGATGCACACTGCGCGGTGCCTTCAGCGGCTCTTCGATAATGCGCATCGGGGCTTCATCAAAGGCACCGCTATCCACACGCATCGGATTTTCCGTCTTGGCATAGACCATCGGAATTTCACGCGGTGCTTTTTCCTGCAACAGCAGTTCAGCAGCTTCAATCACCGGATCAGAGTGGAAACGGCTGCGCATGCGACCATCAAAAATCACGTTATTGACGGCGATAATCGACATGCCATGGTGATGCGCATAATAGTTTTTCACCACTGCGCATTTCTCACCTTCACGCACACGTGACGGGGTGAAATCCACGGAATCGTGGAAACCATAACGTCCCAAAGCGCCAAGCTTCTGCAAGACCTTCAGGTTAGAAACTGCATCAGCCGGACGATATTGCGAGGCTAACAGGCTCGCATAAGGCGCAATCACCGCATTACGCGACAGGCCGCGTTGCAGACCCAGTTTCGGCACACCGAAATTGGAATATTGATAGTTCATCTGCGGATCGCGGGCATTATAAGCCGCTTCCGAAATTCCCCAAGGCAGACCGCGGGAGGTCGCATATTCAATCTGACGCTGCACAACCAGTTTATTAGTCTGGTCGAGAAGCGAGCCAAGCGGTTCATTCATCACCAGCGGCGGCATCAAATATTCAAACATCGAGCCGGACCAGGATAGCAGAGCGCCTTTCCAGCCAACCGGTACCAGCAGACGGCCAAGTTTGAACCAATGCTCTACCGGCACATCACCCTTGGCAATCGCAAACAGGCTGGCAAGACGGGCTTCCGAAGCCAGAAGATCGTAGCAGCTCTCATCGAGTTCGTTTTCCTGCACGCGGAAACCGATCGACAGCAGTCGACGCTCTTTGCGCTCAAGGAAACCGAATTCCATATCGAATGCCAGCTGGCGGGCGCGGCTGGCAAGGCTCTGCAACTGCAGACGCAGTTCTTCAGCATTATGCTCACCGATCGCATCATCCGTATGGGCTTTACAGGTTTCAACCAGTGTACGTGCCCATTCCAGCGCTTCCTGCGACTGGGTGGTTTCCAGCTCGCCATCAAGCTCCAGCGCCAGCTTTTCAATATCCTTGGCGAAGAGCGAAATATTGATAGTGCGGAAGGATGCCGTTTCCGGTTCTTCGCGGAAAGAGCGCACGGCACGGCGGAAATTGGCAATCCGTTCTTCCAAGCGGCGACGCAGTGGCCGCAGAATACGGCGATCATCCGGAATAGCAGCAATTGCTTCTTCCAGAATATCATTGACGTCGAGAATACCCTCAAAATCGCCCTGCAAATAAACGGAAGGTGCCTGAGCCCATTCTTCCAGAGCTGAAGACAGCGTAACCAGATGACCGGCCAGATTGCCGCTATCTACCGCCGACACATAAAGCGGCTGCAATGGTTTCAGCGTATCAGTCTCGTACCAATTATAAAGATGGCCGCGGAATTTCTCCATCTTCTCCATCGTGTCCAGCGTCAAGCCGATACGGGTGAGTGTATCGTTGAAGCTGATCCAGCCGAAATCACGGGCGGAAATAATGGAGAGGAAATAGACACCGATATTGGTCGGGGATGTGCGCAGCGCCACAATACCCACCGGATCTTCCTGATAGTTATCCGGCGGCAGATGGTTGCCTTCCTCATTGGTAAAGGCTTCGAAATAGCGCCATGTACGGCGGGCGTAGCGGCGTAGATCGCCTTTATCGCTCGAACGAACCTCCAGCGTATCTTGCGGTTTGGCCGAGCGGCTCACTGCCCATGCAATCCACGGCGAGGCAATCCAGATCACGGCAAAAGGCACGGCAATCAGCACCGCTTTGCTGCCGAACAATACCGGCGCCAAGAAAGCCAGTGCGCCGATCAGCAGCGACGGCCACATCAGGCGCACATAAAAATCCAGTGTATCGGAAGACTTCATCTGCGCGGCGGCACGCCATGCCAGAAGATAGCGGCGCGAGACAAACAGACGGTAGAAGGTGCGGACAATCGCATCGCCCATCAGCGTCGCGCTATGAGCAATGAAGCTGAGGCGCAGCGCCATATCCGCAAAAGCCAGTGTCACGTCAGTCAGCACCGACTGAGCATGGCCTTTCAGCGAATAATCCATATTCACCGGAATAAGGTTGGTGACGATACCGAAAATCATCGGCACGAACATCGCCAAAATCAGGAACAGCTGCCAGATGGTAGCAACACCAAGCGGCAGCAAACACCAGCCAGCAAAAGACGCAATCACCCACATGATCGGGTTGAGCGAACGGCGCAGGTTATCGGCCATTTTCCAGCGGGTGACATTGCTGACACCTTTGCCGGTTGAGAACAGAAACGGCAGCAATTGCCAGTCACCACGCGCCCAGCGGTGATGGCGGGAAACATCAACATTATAGCCGGTCGGATAATCTTCCACGACCTCGACATCGCTGGCGAGCGCACAACGGGCATAGCCGCCTTCAAGCAGATCGTGGCTAAGGACTGTATTTTCCTCAATCTTGCCCTGCATCACCCGTTCAAAGGCATCCACATCATAGAGACCTTTACCGGTGAATGTCCCTTCGCCCAGCAGGTCCTGATAAACATCGGAAACAGCAAAGACGTAAGGATCAATACCGCGATTGGCAGAGAATACGCGCTGCAGGAATGATGCATCATCGCCGGTGGTCAGCGACGGGGTCACGCGCGGCTGCAAAATACCGTAACCGCTGGTAATACGGCCGGTTTTCTCATCAAAGACCGGATGATTCAGCGGATGCGACAGTTTACCGACCAGATTGGTCACCGATTGCGGCGTCAGACGGGTGTCAGAATCCAGTGTCATCACATAGCGGATATCACGCGGCAGCGGCACATCCGTCGGGAAGAAACTGGTATCATGATCGCCGCGCAGCAGCAGGTTCAGCTCATGCAGCTTACCGCGCTTACGCTCCCAACCCATCCAGCTGCCCTGTGACGGATTGTAAAGACGGCGGCGATGCAGGAAAAAGAAACGCGCTGCGCCCTCGCCCGCATAATGCGCGTTCAGCCGGGCCACTTCCTCACGGGCATAGTCCAGCACTTCCATATCGGCAGGCGTGACTTCGACATCGCTGTCTGTCCAGTCACTGACAATCGCAAAATAGACTTCGCCGCGCGGATTGGTCAGATAATGCACTTCGAGATTACGGATATGTTCATCAACGCTGTCACGCGAATTGATCAACGTCGGTACAGCCACCAGCGTGCGTGCATCGGCAGGCAGACCATCGCGATATTCATAACCGACCAGACGGTTCGGCTGCACAAACCACGGCACCAGCGAGTTGAACAGACCAAGCGATGCTTCATAGGCTGGGAACAGTGCGAGGATCGTGAAAAGCAGCTGTTCGCTCTCATCAAAACCGATACGCCCCATGCAGATATAGATCAGCGCCAGCAGACCGATGGTCATTGTCCAGACCGGCACGGCAATGCCCAGCAGACCAAGGCCGCGATACCAGCGCAGCAGACGGGTCGACAGCGGCGGTTTATAACCGCAAACCTGCTCCAGTTCCGTGCGAGCGTTACCACTCAGATAATAGGCAATGGCACCGCTCTGCTCACGCTCAGTGATTTTATGCTCACGTACGGATTTTTCACGGGCAAGCTTCAGCGCCGTATTGGTCACCTCAATTTCCGTCATCAGGGAATTGCGGGCGATCTTTTCAATGGTCACACGGTAGCTGTTACGCGAGGCGAAATCGAGGTCTTCAAAATCACTGTTCTCGCGCAGGATCGCATCCATAATGCTGACGGTTTCAACCCATGAGGTCCAGTCCACGTCATCAATCGTTTTGAGCGAGCGGATAATATTGCCCATGGTCATGCCGCCGGTGGACTGGCGGGCATGTTCCTCAACGATGACTTCTTCAACGTCGTGGCCGCTTGCTTCAAGCTGCGCTTCCAGCCACTCAATAGCAGGGCCTGTCGCAGTCGAAGAACTGCGCAAACGATAGAGCAGATGGGTGGCGAAAGTGCCATCCCGTGCCGGTTCGCTATATTCTGTCAGAATGGATTGCAGCTCTTCCGGTGAGGAGGTCACGACAATCTTATCAGCCACCCGATTGGCGAAGTTGCGCATCGCACGGGCGCGTTCAACACGCAGCGCCAAACGGCGGGCATTCTCCACCAGCATAAAGCGGATAACTGACGGCAGCGCCCATAATTCACCGATGCGCAGCGGCTCCACACTCTGGAAACCGTCGACCAGTGCTTTCAGGCTTTTCAGTGAGAAATTGCTGTCACTATGCGCAACATAGAGCCATGCCAGAGCGAAAACCCGCGGCAGACTTTGTGACGTCTCTTCCTTAGCGGCGTTTTTGGGCGCAGCGCCATCCGGATGAATATTGGCAGCCAGCGGCAGCTGGCGCAAAAACTTGTCAGGCAAATCACGACGTGCCTGCTGCATGCTTTTATCGACAACGTAATAATTGTCGAGCAACCACTGAGCAGCGGGGGTGATGGTCTCACCATTGCGTGACGCCGCATCGGACGAGCGATAAGCATGCAGGATCAGTCCGGCATTTTCTGCCAGTCGTTTGTTAAAGTCAAAAACCTCATAATCAGGCAGGCGCACGGCTTCATTGCGAGCCAGCGCCGCTGCGAGCAGCTGTAATTCTTCAGGTGTTTTATAATGCCCCCTGATTGGCAAAGGCAGCACCGGCAAAAGACGGTCAGCAGCAGGGCGGGAAAACAACGACGAAAGAGAGAAAGACAAAGCCGGCATATGCCTTTTACAGCCTTTTATAAGATTTAAGTTCCGCTACGGACGGTCAGATTTTATCAAGCCCGCAAACACATGCATCAGATCACGTGAATTGCATGAGGATTCACGTATAATTCTTGGTGTTAAACAGTTATGACCAAATTACGTCCGCAGCTCATGCCATGATCGAATTTGGTGAAATCGCAAAGCACAAATCATGGCTGATTTTAACTTTACGTTATAAAAATCAACGGACTATCCTCTGCAATCTGCACTCAGGAATTGCGCGAGCCCGAGCAAAGCGGGTGCAGCACGCTTTGATATAATGTCAGAGGGTGAAAAAAGTTGCCTGACCGCACTTTAAACGGATTAAATTATTTTGAAAGTCCTGCCCCATAATAAAGTAAAACACCGGATATCCAGCCTCAAATTCAGGCCGACATCCGGTGCTCAACAGAATCATTTTCTGAACTGATTTTCAGCTTTCAGATGCAAAAACACGCCAGTATTTTGGCCGGAAGGCCAGACGGCTGCCGGTGACTGCCTCGTTTTCTGCGGGAATTTCGATCTCGACAATTTCACGATTGCCGCCGACTTCCAGCTCGACACGACGCTTAGCTCCCACACGACGCGTGGCCGTGACAACACCGGCAATACAGCCGCCGCATCCGTCAACCAGCTCCACATCATGTGGCCGGAAATACAAAACGGCATCGCCATCTGCCTGATCTGTTTTCAGCCCCAGCGCACGATCAGCAAGCCACACTGCACCTTGTTCAACACGCACATTCAGACGGCTGGATTCCCCGATAAAGCCATAGACAAAAGCCGAGTTCGGATTGTCATAAATTGCGTCCGGTGTCCCCACCTGCTCGATGCGCCCCTGGCTCATCACCACCACACGGTCAGCCAGTTCCAAGGCCTCATCCTGATCATGCGTTACGAAGACTGTCGTATGACCGGTGCTATCGTGGATCTCACGCAACCATTTGCGCAGCTCTTTACGCACCTGAGCATCCAGTGCACCGAAAGGCTCGTCCAGCAGCAGCACATTCGGCTCAATCGCCATAGCACGCGCCAAAGCCACACGCTGACGCTGACCACCGGAGAGCTGCGCCGGATAGCGGTTTTCCAGTCCCTGCAATTGCACGAGATTAAGCAGATCAACCGCACGCTTGTGAATATCCGTTTTGGACGGGCGCGTTGCTCGCGGGCGCACTTTTAGTCCGAAGCCGACATTCTGCGCCAAAGTCATATGACGAAACAAAGCATAATGCTGGAACACAAAACCGACATTGCGTTCCTGCACGGTTTTATGCGAGGCATCCTCGTCACCGAAATAGACGGTGCCCTCGGTCGGACTTTCCAGCCCTGCGATCAGTCGCAATAATGTGGTCTTACCCGAGCCGGAAGGCCCGAGCAAAGCAATCAGCTCGCCTGAATGAATATCAAGCGAAACGTTGTGCAGCGCCGGAAACTGCTCAAACTCCTTGCGCACCTCAACAACGCGTACTTCCATTCTCAATCCTTTCAGGCACCCTCATGCCAGTGCAATGCAATTTAGACCCCGTCATGCGTAAAACGCATTTCCAGTATCGTTTTCAAAACAAGTGTAATCAGTGCCAGTCCGGCCAGCAGCGATGCCACCGCAAAGGCCGCTACGATATTCTCGCTATACATCATCTCCACATGCAGCGGCATTGTCGTAGTCAGACCGCGAATACGGCCAGAGACAACGGCAACCGCACCGAATTCTCCCATAGCGCGCGCATTACACAGCAGCACACCATAGAGCAGCCCCCAGCGGATATTCGGTAATGTCACATAGAGAAAGGTTTTCCAGCCGCTGGCACCCAGTGACAATGCAGCTTCCTCATCGCCGGTGCCCTGCTCCTGCATCAGCGGGATCAGCTCGCGGGCAACAAATGGAAAAGTCACAAAGATCGTCGCCAGCACAATGCCGGGCACGGCGAATAATATCTGGATATTATAGGATTGCAGCCATGGCCCGAGCAGGCTGTTGCCACCGAACAGCAACACAAAAACCAGCCCCGAAATTACCGGTGATACCGAGAACGGAAGATCAATCAGCGTGATGAGAAAGGTCTTGCCGCGAAACTCAAATTTGGCAATCGCCCATGAGGCGGCAATGCCGAAGACCATATTCAAAGGCACCGCAATTGCGACCACCAGCAAGGTCAGGCGAATGGCCGAAAGCGCATCCGGATCGCTGAGTGCAGCCCAATAGGCATCCGTGCCTTTGCTGAAAGCTTGCGTAAAAATCACGATCAGCGGCAGCACGATAAATAAGGCCATAAATAACAGGCCCGTTGCGGTCAGCAACGAACGCACAGCCGGTGTCTCGGTGACCGCTGACTGGCTCTGTCCCGCCTCTGCACCTTTCAGACGACGGGAGAATAATTTACCGGCACTAGCTGCCATAGCCATATCTCCTGCGTGTCCGTGTCTGGATGAGATTGACAATCAGCAACATCACAAAGGAAATCAGCATCATCACTGTGGCCAGCACTGTGGCAGCGGAATAGTCGAATTCTTCCAGCTTGATGAAAATGAGCAATGGCGCGATTTCTGTCGAATAGGGTCGGTTACCGGCGATAAAAATCACCGAGCCATATTCCCCGACCGCACGGGCAAAGGCCAGTGAAAAGCCGGTCAGGATCGCGGGTTGCAAGCCCGGTAACAGCACACGGAACACGGTCTGAAAGCGACTGGCACCCAGCGTTGCCGCCGCCTCCTCCTGCTCACGGCTGATTTCTTCAATCACCGGCTGAATGGTGCGCACCACAAAAGGCAGACCGATAAAGACCAGCGCCACGACGATACCGGCCTGCGTAAAAGCAATACGAATATCGAGCGGCATCAGCCACGACCCGATCCAGCCTTTCGGCGCATAAAGCGCCGTTAGCGCAATACCGGCAACGGCAGTCGGCAATGCAAATGGTAAATCGACCATAGCATCAACCAGGCGCCTGCCCGGAAAACGGTAACGCACCAGCACCCATGCAACAATGCCGCCAAAAACCACATTGATCAGAGCCGCCAAAATCGCACTGAAGAAGCTGACCTGTAAGGCGCTGACCAGTCGCGGATCGGTCGCCAGCTGCCAGAACCGTGCAGGCCCCACCCCCACCGCATGCAACATCAGCACCATCAGCGGGATCAAGATCAGCAGCGACAGATAGGCCACGCTGAAACCCAGTGTCAGGCCGAAACCCGGCAGAATAGTCGGCTTGCGCCATGCCGCAAAAAACGACGGTTTGCTCTGCCGGATTTTGACCGGCAGAGGTTTGGCTTGCTGAGTGTCTTGTCCTGCGGATGGTTTTGTCATTGGCGCTACCATGAAAAACAGGATTATTTCGACGGTTTATAGATCTGATCGAATGTACCGCCATCGCCGAAATGGGCAGGTTGTGCTTTTGCCCATCCGCCAAAGAGCGGATCATCGATGGTGAGAAGTTTCACCTCTTTCAACCAGCTGCGATCAGCTTGCCCCACCAGTTCCGGCTTGGACGGGCGATAAAAATGCTTGGCAGCGATTGTCTGCCCCTCTTCGGAATAGAGATAGGTCAGATAGGCTTCCGCCAGTTTACGTGTGCCCTTGGCATCCACATTCTTATCCACCACAGCTACCGGCGGTTCTGCGAGAATAGATTGCGGCGGCACAACAATATCAAAGGCATCCGGCCCAAATTCCGCAACCGACAGATAGGCTTCATTTTCCCAGGCAAGCAACACATCACCTAATTGGCGTTGTACAAAGCTGGTGGTGGCCCCGCGCGCACCGGTATCAAGCACCGGCACATGGGTGAAGAGTTCTGTCATATAGGTTTTGACTTTGGCCTCATCGCCGCCAAATTCATTATAAGCCCAGCCCCATGCGGCCAGATAATTCCAGCGCGCACCACCGGACGTTTTCGGGTTTGGTGTAATCACCTCTACCCCGTCTTTAATCAGATCGCCCCAGTTCTGGATGCCTTTCGGATTGCCTTTGCGGGTCAGAAAGACAATCGTGGAGGTATAGGGCGCGGAATTATTCGGAAATTTCCGCCGCCAGTCTGCATTAATCTTGCCGGTCTTTTCAACTATGGCATCAATATCGCTCTGCAAGGCCAGCGTGACGACATCCGCCGGAATACCATCAATGACAGAACGCGCCTGCGCACCGGAACCGCCGTGGGATGCACGTAGAGTGACATCCTCACCGGTTTCAGCCTTCCAGTGTCTGGCGAAAGCATCATTATAATCTTTATATAATTCCCGTGTCGGATCGTAGGAAACATTCAGCAATGTCTGTGCAGCCTGTGCATGCACGGGCCCCTGCACGGATATGGAAACCGCTGATACAACCACCAGCGCAGCAAAGGCAGAAAAGCTATTTCGCATCTGTATCATTATGGCCTCCGTTTCATGTTCATCAACAAACTAACAGAGCCGGAACGGATAAGGATGCTACAAGAACCTCAATACACCGTCCTGACGGAAATAATCTTCCTCATGCACGACTATTGTAAAATATAAATTCGCCTTTGCCAAAGGCAACTATGAAGAGGTTGTTTTTATAACCGCTTAGAACGCCATGCGTGGACTGCGCAGGCTGCATTTATAACGCACCTCATAATATGGATCGACCACCAGCGTTACATCGCGAGTTTCGCAACGCTTACCCGTAGACTTCAGATATTCTTCCGCCACATCACGGAAAACCACCGGCGGAGTAACACCAAGTCCCGAACCGGTAGAGAAGCCTTTGACGAAATTCTGCGTAGCGGTTCCCGCTAAACCCGGCCCGATCAGCAACCGGCTTTCTTTTTGATTATCAACGATCCGGTAATTGGTGCCGCTGGTGCCGACAAACTCAACAGATGGCAGCCCCTGATATTTGGCTTGAACATAATTCACACCAGCACAGCCGGAAAGAATAAGGGCGGCAACCAGAGCAGCCCGACCTGAGGGCAA
The DNA here is from genome assembly GCA_021733665.1 of Bacillus subtilis. GTDB lineage: Bacteria > Pseudomonadota > Alphaproteobacteria > Rhizobiales > Rhizobiaceae > Pseudochrobactrum. The sequence goes on along the minus strand of JAHREI010000001.1, from coordinate 379,235 downwards.
CTTAAATTTATGACGAAATATCGAAGTGTTTTTCATCACGCGGGGACATATCCTTTTTATGAACGTCCATTATGGTTTTCAGCATAATGCCATAAACTATCTTATTTATGCCGGATATGTTTTTTATGAGACGATCTGAAATACAGTCAGAACTTGATATTCAGACAGTATTGGGCGTCTGGCTGCCGGCCGGAATCCGGATCATATATGTGATATAAACAAAGGATAAACTGATGTTGAAAACAGCTCTCTCCACCCTTGCTGCTGGTTTTGTTTTGGCCGCTTTTGCAGGCGGTGCCAATGCGCAGGACAGTGCTGAACAACCACTCACCAAAGTGTCTTATCTTTGCCAGCGCAATGTCAATCTGGATGTTGTTTATATTAATGGTTTGAAAAACGATGATTCTGCTGCCGTGCTTTCAACTGAAGGCAAGCTGGTACCAATGCGTCTGGCACCAAGTGGTTCCGGTGCCCTCTATGTGGCCATGGATGAACAGGACAGTTATCGTTGGTTTACCAAAGGCAATGAAGGCACACTGACATTTTTGGAAGCTGACGACAGCGCCAAGGAAATGACCGTTCTGGAAAATTGCGTCGCCAAGGAACAGGCTGCCGAATAAATTACACAGCATATTGGCTTCATGACAGAGCAGACAGTATATCATCCGGTATGCTGCCTGCTCTTTTTTAATACCGCATTATCTCCGGTATTCATCGGTCATTTAATTGCGCAAAGCGCCGGAGACTGCTAATTGTGCCGTCAAACGGCAATCTCATTTGCCTGTTATAAATTTATATGACCCGTTCTCTTACAGGAAAGATGTGAGATGAAACCAGTATTCCTGCAAATTCAGTGCAGCCCCGGCAAGACCTATGATGTTGCCAAGGCCATGTATGAGCGTGAAATCGCTTCCGAGCTTTATTCTACCAGCGGTGAATTTGATCTGCTCGCAAAGATCTATATTCAGGAAGGCGACGATATCGGCAAATTCATCAATGATAATGTGCTGAATATCCCGCATATTGTCCGCTCGCTGACAACGCTGACTTTCAAAGCATTCTGAGTTCAGCACCTAAACGCTGATACGCTCAATGACAAAGCATTGCCCGCACCAAAGCAGGCAATGCTTTTTTATTTGAACGCCTTCACACACGAAGAATTTTCGCATGTGAGGCAATTTGTACTTTGCACCGTACGCGCGGGTACTGTAAGACATATCTGAAAAGATAACACTGCATTTCTGCAACTTCTGCAAACAGGAGTTTCGCAGCGCTGTAATGCAAAAGGGAATAAGATCATGCCAGCCTATCGCTCAAGAACTTCCACCCATGGCCGCAATATGGCGGGTGCTCGCGGCCTCTGGCGCGCCACAGGCATGAAAGACGGTGATTTCGGCAAACCGATTATCGCCGTGGTCAATTCCTTTACCCAGTTTGTGCCGGGTCACGTGCATCTGAAAGATCTCGGCCAGATGGTTGCCCGTGAGATCGAAAAAGCAGGCGGCGTTGCCAAGGAATTCAACACCATTGCGGTGGATGACGGCATCGCTATGGGTCATGACGGCATGCTCTATTCGCTGCCATCGCGGGAAATCATCGCCGACTCGGTGGAATATATGGTCAATGCCCATTGCGCCGATGCGATGGTATGTATTTCCAACTGTGACAAGATCACACCGGGCATGCTGATGGCTGCACTGCGCCTCAATATTCCGGTTGTTTTTGTTTCCGGCGGCCCGATGGAAGCTGGTAAAGTTGTCTGGGGCGACAAAGAGAAGAAGCTCGATTTGGTTGATGCCATGGTTGCCGCCGCCGACGACAAATATACTGACGAAGAAGTGGACGCGATTGAGCGCTCCGCCTGCCCGACCTGCGGCTCCTGCTCCGGTATGTTCACCGCTAACTCGATGAACTGCCTGACCGAAGCGCTTGGCCTTTCCCTGCCGGGCAATGGCTCGACACTGGCAACCCATGCTGCGCGTAAGGAGCTGTTCCTTGAAGCCGGTCGTCTGGTTGTTGACCTCTGCAAGCGCTATTACGAAGGTAATGACGAACGCGTATTGCCGCGCTCCATCGCCAGTTTTGAGGCCTTTGAAAATGCCATGACGCTGGATATCGCCATGGGTGGCTCCACCAATACCGTTCTGCATTTGCTGGCGGCAGCGCATGAAGCGGAAATGGATTTCACCATGTCCGATATTGACCGCCTGTCACGCAAAGTGCCGGTTCTGTGTAAGGTTGCTCCTGCTGTACCGAATGTTCATATGGAAGATGTGCATCGCGCCGGTGGTATTATGGGTATTCTCGGTGAGCTTGACCGTGCAGGCCTGCTCAACACCGATGTCGGCTCGATTCATTCCGGTACATTGAAAAATGCGCTGGAAAAATGGGATATCAAGCGTTCTTCCGATGAAAGCGTGCATGAGTTCTTCCGTGCTGCACCGGGCGGTGTTCCGACACAGGTTGCATTCAGCCAGAACCGTTATTTCGATAACACCGACAGCGACCGTGAAAACGGCGTTATCCGCACCAAAGAGCATGCCTTCTCTCAGGACGGTGGTCTGGCCGTGCTTTACGGCAATCTGGCGGAAGATGGCTGTATCGTTAAAACTGCCGGTGTGGACGACAGCATTCTGACCTTCTCCGGCCCTGCCCGTATTTTTGAAAGTCAGGACAGTGCGGTTCTCGGCATTCTCAACGGCAAAATCAAAGAAGGCGATATTGTTCTGATCCGCTATGAGGGCCCGCGCGGCGGCCCTGGCATGCAGGAAATGCTCTATCCGACCAGCTATCTGAAGTCGAAAGGTCTGGGCAAGGCTTGCGCGCTGATCACCGACGGTCGCTTCTCCGGCGGCTCCTCCGGTCTCTCCATCGGTCACATTTCACCGGAAGCCGCTGAAGGCGGTCTGATCGGTCTGGTTGAAGAAGGCGATCTGATCGAGATCGACATTCCGAACCGTAAAATCCATCTGGCTGTTGATGATGCTGTTCTGGCAAAACGCAGTGCAGAGATGGAAGCCAAAGGCATTGCCGCATGGAAGCCGACAGAAGTGCGCAAACGCAAAGTCACAACCGCACTGCGTGCCTATGCTGCCATGGCCACCAGCGCCGCCAAAGGCGCGGTGAGACACGTGCCTGAGTGATTTTTAAAACGTATTTATGAGGGTTCTTCGGAACCCTCTTTTTTTGCAACCTTCAATGTAGCGGCAGAAGAACGATGAATTTCAAATCAGCACTATTGGTCGCTTTATCAACATATTTGCTATCCAGCGGAACAGTTCACAGCGAAGAACTCAGCAAGCAAGATTATTTAGCAATGCCTGCCAAAGCATCGAAGCATTTCCAATGCGCTGCTTTGCTCTCCATTACAGGCAATATATTAAAGCGGTCTGCTGCTATCCATGTTCTGGCATCAAGCTTCACTCAAAAAGGCTACGAACTCGGTAAGCAGTATTTTGAGGCAATCGACAGTGATAAAATCACAATAATAGACCTCACATTGGATATCCCCTCCGAATTCATATATAGTACTACATCAATCACCACCTCTGACCGTCAGCAGCAAATTGCATTCAACCTTGGACGCATTTCTATAAATGCCGCAGGTGATCTCGCCGAAAAAATGGAAATTACCCCATTGAAAGACAGAGATATTGATCTGATAAAAATCAAACAGAAATCAAAAGTACTCATTGATGAATATTGTGACTATGATGCTTTGGAAATGCCTCCCCAACTGCTTGAGCGGCTACGTAATGATCTAAACTAAGCCCTCTATCGCCCCTTCATCACAACCTTGTTTATTGACGGCAAGGCTATTTCTTATATTTTCAAAGGACACAGAGGAGTGTTGTGCAATGAACCAGTAATGCCCGTTTCAATTTATTTATCTTGATCTTCGCCTGCGAGGAGGATGAATGACGGCATTACATGGACAGTATAAGCCTCGCATATATCAAGGATATATGCACACGGCTTCCGCGCCTTCAGATCTTTCTTGCGGTGACCAACGGAAAATTCCAGAGGTTCATCATGCAAAATACCAAACCACATTCCGATATCATCAATCACAATCGTGAAGCATGGGACAAGCAGGCCCGCGCCAATTGCGAGTGGTCACAACCTGTCTCTGCTGCGCAAGTTGCAGCCGCCCGCGCTGGTCAGTGGGAAGTTAAACTCACGCCCGGGACAATTCCGGCATCATGGCTGGGCGATGTGCGCAATCGTAAAATTCTGTGTCTTGCATCTGCCGGCGGCCAACAGGCACCACTTCTGGCGGCGGCAGGTGCAGAGGTTACAGTCTTCGATCTTTCTGAGGGTCAGCTCGATCAGGATCGCATGGTTGCAGAGCGGGAGAACCTGTCACTCACCGCTATTCAGGGTGATATGCGCGATCTGTCATGCTTTGGTGACGAGACATTCGACATCATTTTTCACCCGATCTCCAACCTCTACATACCGGATATTCAGCCGGTATGGCGTGAATGCTACAGGGTATTGAAACACGGCGGACGGTTACTCTCCAGCTTTTACAATCCGGTCGTTTTCATCGGCGACAGAAATCCGGAAGATGCCAGGCAAGGTATTATCCGCCCGCTTTATCGCATGCCTTTTGCAGAACAAGAGCATCTGAATACCGAGCAACTCGCTGCAAAACAACAAAATCAGGAGGCTTTTGTCTTCGGCCACAGCCTGTCTGACCAAATCAGCGGGCAGCTCAAAGCCGGATTTGTCATTGCCGGTTTTCAGGAGGATTATCAGCCTGCGCCGCGCTTTGTGATTGATCCCTATCTGCCGACTTTCTTAGCCACCTGTGCTGTGAAAACCGGCAATAGTCTTTAAATGAAAAAGGGCTTCGCTGAGTGCGAAGCCCTTCTGCTTTCTGTTGCTGCAATATTATTGCGCTAAAGCCTTTTCAACTTCCGGCATAAATTGTTTAATCAGACTTTCTGTGCTCAAAGGTCCGACAAATTTATAAACAATCTTACCTTCGCGGTTGACGATAAAGGTTTCAGGCACACCGTAAACACCCCAATCAATACCGGCACGGCCGGAACGATCTGTGCCAACAGCATCATAAGAATTGCCAAGACTGTTCAAAAATTCCAGTGCATTTTCCGGCGCGTCTTTATAGTTCAGGCCAACCACTTTAATGCGCGGATCCTGCCCCAGTTTCACGATCAGCGGATGTTCATCACGACACGGCACACACCATGATGCCCAGATATTGACCAGTGTCACCTGCCCCTTCAGATCTGCGCCTTTTAAGCCCGGTGTCTGCGAACCATCAGCCAGTCGTAATCCCTCCAGCGGCGGCAGATCGGTCTGCGGTGCATCCCGACCGATCAAAGCGGAAGGAATTTCCTGCATGTTTTTTCCACTCAGCAACTGCCATGTAAAAATACCGGCCAGAGCAGAAAAAATAATCAGGGGCAGCAGCGCCACGAAAACCCGTTTTTTAGCGGGCTGCGCTTCACCGCCATCCGTGTGTTTAACCGGATCAGTCATAATCACTTAGCCTTGTTGGAACGGCGGCGGATGCCTTGTTGTTCAAGTCGCGCAAGCTCTGCCCGCAGATTTCGCTTGGTCATGGCAATCCATGCCACGATCATCAGGATCACAACCGCTGAAACGCCGTAGGAAATTAAAACATAATCGAGATGGCTCATGCTGCTTCTCCTGCAGGTCTGCGATTTTCGCGCTCGGCATTGCGCGCTGCAATTTTGCGCATCGCAGCAATACGGCGGCTGAAAATCTCATTGCGCATCGCCATCAGATGCAGCGTGAAAAACAGCATGGTCATTGCCAGTGCCATCACCAATAACGGATAAAGCATGCTTGGCGGCATTGCAGGCCCTTCCATACGCAGAACAGAAGCAGGCTGATGCAGAGTATTCCACCAGTCAACCGAGAATTTAATAATCGGAATATTGACGAAACCAACCAGCGTCAGCACGGCCGCAGCGCGCGCTGATTTCGCCTGATCGTCCATGGCACGGGTCAAAGCGATGATACCGAGATACATCAGAAACAAAATGAAAACCGAGGTCAGGCGTGCATCCCACACCCACCACGTGCCCCACATCGGCTTGCCCCAGAGCGATCCGGTGACCAGCGCCAATGCGGTAAACATGGCGCCCAGCGGTGCCGCAGCTTTGGCCGAGACATCAGCCAGCGGATGGCGCCAGACCAACGTGCCGAGTGCTGCAATGGTCATCACCGTATAACACATCATCGACAGCCATGCGAAAGGCACATGGATGAACATGATCTTCACGGTCAGTCCCTGCTGATAATCCTCCGGCGCAAACCACACCATATAAAGGCCGGTCAGCAATAACAGCACCGTCAGCGTGGTCATCCATGGGAGGATTGCATTGCTCAGGCTCAAAAAACGTGTCGGATTCGCCAGATCCAGCAGCGCCTGAAAGCGCCGCGGTGCAACTTTGGATATGGCTTTATCAGTTGGTCGTTCAGTCATAAATACCCGGATATATTTGTAAGCTTAAGCTATCCTTAGAGGAGTCTCACAAGAGACAATACTCTTTGCAGAATATGGGTTTAATCTGTTGAAATTTTCAACGCGTAACCTGCGGCCAATGGTCCGATAATCGCTGCAATCAGCGTATTGGCCGCCAGCATCAGTAATGGCGAAAGAAATGCAACATTTTCCGTCACGGCACCATAGGATGCCGAGACACCAAAAATCAGTACCGGAATGGTCAGCGGCAGGATCATCACCGAGACGAGCAAGCCGCCGCGCGGCATGGAAACGGCCAGTGCAGCACCCAGCGCGCCGATAAAAATAACCGCAGGCGTACCGATCAGCAAGGTGAGTGTTGTAGCCGCAATTGCCAGCGGCTCCATATTCATAATCAGCCCCAGAAACGGCGCGGCGATTACCAGCGGCAATACTGTTGCCACCCAATGGGACAGACATTTCACGATGACTGTCAATGTCAGAAAATGGCGTTCCCGCGCCATGATCATCACATCGAGTGAGCCATCTTCGCGATCCGCCTGAAACAAACGGTCAAGACCAAGCAACACCGCCAGCAGCGCGCCAAGCCAGAGCATTGCAGGGCCGATGCGCGCCAGCAACTTAAGATCGGGTCCGACAGCAAACGGCACGACGGCGGCAACAGCCAGATAAAACAGGATGCCGGTTAAAGCACCACCGCCCGCACGGATGGCAATCCGCAAATCTCGCCAGAAAAGTGCTTTCATGAGAACCAGCCCTGCGCTTCAGCATCATCATCTTGCGGACGGTAATCTTCAAGCCGCAGATATTGCACAGCATCAGTACCTGCCTGCTCTAAACCAAGCGCAATATGGGTGACCGCAACAATCATACCGCCCGACGCCAGATGCCTGCGCATCACACTGGCAAACATCGCTTGCGCATGCGTATCCAGCCCCGAGGTTGGCTCATCCAGCAACCATAATGGCCGGTGCGAACAAAGCAGCGTGGCAATCGTTACACGGCGTTTCTGCCCTGTGGAGAGATATCCATAGGGCAAATGGTCAATATTATAGAGACCAACAATTTCCAGCGCTTCATCAATATCGTGCAGCGGGCTCCCATGAAAATCCTGCCAGAATTTCAGATTTTCATAAACACTCAGCGCCGGTTTCATCGCATTGAGTGTGCTGAGATAATGGCTGTGTGCCATCACCGGCTCCTGTCCGTCTTCTGTTTCCAGCCACACGACGCCATAGGAGGCAGGCAACAGACCGGCAATGATTCGCAGCAATGTTGATTTTCCTGCACCATTCGGCCCCGTAATGATCAGCGCCTGACCATCTTTCAGGCTTGCGCACAGAGAGTTGAACAGGAGATTATCGCCCCGTTCTCCGCCCAGATTTTCCGCAACAAGCCGCATATGGCCTCCGATCGCATGGTTTTACGCAAATTTCTCCGGTTTCCCCTATCAGGAACCCCGGCAAAACAAGCCGCAACATTTCGCCGCAATAGCACGATTTTACGCTTTAAGAGTCTGGAACAGTTTTAAAAAACTGACTATATAGCAGCTACCATGCCAGCGGTCGGCGTGGAAACCATTTTTGGCCGATCTCTAAAGCCTGATGTTTGTTAAACAATTTCTTTGTTAAGCACAGGCCTCGGGACGGACAGCGGAAATGACTGCACCCGCACCTAAGCGCGTCCTTGAAACGCAGCAGAGGCGTTCGTCCTGGTTTTCCGGCCAGTAAGCATGAAGGACGAACATCGTGTCTCACATCGATAGTTTCAAATGCCGCAAGACGCTTACCGTCGACGGCAAAGACTATGTTTATTACAGCCTGACCGAAGCTGAAAAAAACGGTCTTGAAGGCGTATCTAAACTTCCATTCTCCATGAAGGTTCTGCTTGAAAACCTTCTTCGCTTTGAAGATGACCGCAGCGTCAAGAAAGCGGATATCGAAAATATCGCCAAATGGCTGGTTGACCGTGGTTCTGCCGGTGCAGAAATCGCCTATCGCCCTGCACGCGTACTGATGCAGGACTTTACCGGCGTTCCTGCCGTGGTTGACCTTGCTGCAATGCGCGATGCCATGGTGGCACTCGGCGGCGATGCTGAAAAAATCAACCCGCTGGTACCGGTTGACCTCGTGATCGACCACTCCGTGATCGTTGACGAATTCGGCAACCCGCAGGCATTCAAAAATAACGTTGATCTCGAATATCAGCGCAATGCCGAGCGTTATCGCTTCCTGAAATGGGGTCAGCAGGCATTCCAGAACTTCCGCGTTGTTCCTCCGGGCACAGGTATCTGCCATCAGGTTAACCTTGAATATCTGGCGCAGGCCGTATGGACCAAGGAAGAAAACGGCGAAACCGTTGCTTATCCTGATACCTGCGTTGGTACAGACAGCCACACAACCATGGTCAACGGCCTTGGCGTTCTTGGCTGGGGTGTTGGTGGTATTGAAGCGGAAGCTTCGATGCTCGGCCAGCCGGTTTCCATGCTACTGCCGGAAGTTATCGGCTTCAAACTGACCGGTAAGGTCAAAGAAGGCGTCACCGCGACTGACCTCGTGCTCACCGTTACCCAGATGCTGCGTAAAAAAGGCGTTGTCGGTAAATTCGTTGAGTTCTTCGGTCCGGGTCTCGACAATATGACCCTTGCAGACCGCGCAACCATTGCCAATATGGGCCCTGAATATGGTGCGACCTGTGGTTTCTTCCCTGTAGACAAAGAAACCCTCAACTACATGAACACAACCGGCCGTGACGAACATCGTCTCAAGCTGGTTGAAGCCTACTCCCGTGCACAGGGCATGTGGCGTGAAGCTGACAGCACAGATCCTGTCTTCACTGACATTCTTGAGCTGGATATGGGTGACGTTGTGCCATCCATGGCTGGTCCGAAGCGTCCTGAAGGCCGTATTGCTCTGGAAGGTATTGCTTCCGGTTTCGCGACTTCTCTGGAAACAGAATATAAGAAAACAACCGGTCAGACTGCACGTTACGCTGTTGAAGGCGAAGATTTCGATCTCGGCCACGGCGATGTTGTGATCGCTGCGATCACATCCTGCACCAACACCTCGAACCCGAGCGTGCTGATTGCTGCCGGTCTTCTTGCCCGTAATGCTGTTGCCAAAGGCCTGAAAACCAAGCCTTGGGTTAAAACATCGCTGGCACCTGGTTCACAGGTTGTTGCTGCCTATCTGGAAAATGCAGGGCTGCAGAAAGATCTCGACGCACTGGGCTTCAATCTGGTTGGCTTCGGCTGCACTACCTGTATCGGTAACTCCGGTCCGCTGCCTGCGCCTATTTCCAAGACCATCAATGAAAAAGGTCTGATCGGCGCTGCGGTTCTCTCCGGTAACCGTAACTTTGAAGGCCGTGTATCACCTGACGTTCAGGCCAACTATCTGGCATCCCCGCCACTGGTTGTTGCTCACGCTCTGGCCGGTACAGTCACCAAAGATCTGACCAAAGAACCAATTGGTGAAGACAAAGACGGCAACCCTGTATTCCTGCGTGATATCTGGCCTTCATCGGCTGAAATTCAGGAATTCATTGCCAAGAACGTTACCCGTAAAATCTTCTCGGAAAAATATGCCGATGTGTTCAAGGGTGACGAAAACTGGCAGGCCGTTCAGGTACCAGCCGGTCAGACCTATGCATGGGACGATAACTCGACCTATGTGCAGAACCCGCCATATTTCGTAGGCATGGGCAAATCAGCCGGTGAAATCTCCGACATCAAGGGCGCTCGTGTGCTCGGCCTGTTCGGCGATAAGATCACCACTGACCACATTTCGCCAGCCGGTTCGATCAAGGCACAGTCCCCTGCCGGTAAATATCTGCTCGATAACGGCGTCGCTGTTGCAGACTTCAACCAGTACGGTACACGTCGTGGTAACCACGAAGTTATGATGCGCGGTACTTTTGCGAATATCCGTATCCGCAACCACATGCTCGGTGAAAATGGTCGCGAAGGCGGTTACACCATTCATTACCCAAGCAAGGAAGAAACCTCGATCTATGATGCAGCAATGCAGTATAAGGCTGAGGGCGTTCCATTGGTTGTGTTTGCCGGTGTTGAATATGGTAACGGCTCGTCCCGTGACTGGGCTGCAAAAGGCACCAATCTGCTCGGCGTTAAAGCTGTGATCTCACAGTCTTTCGAGCGTATTCACCGTTCCAACCTCGTGGGCATGGGCATTGTACCATTTGTGTTTGAAGAAGGCACAAGCTGGCAGTCCCTCGGCCTGAAGGGCGACGAAGTGGTTACCATTGAAGGTCTGGCAGACATTCGTCCTCGCCAGAAGACCAATGCATCCATCACTTTCGCTGACGGTTCAGTGAAGCAGGTACCTCTGATCTGCCGCATCGATACGCTGGATGAACTGGATTACATGAAGAACGGTGGCATTCTGCAGACCGTTCTGCGTGATCTGGCCAAAGCCTGATAAGCGCATTATCTAAACAATGAAAACGCCGCTGAAGAAATTCAGCGGCGTTTTTTATGCCTGACTGACAGCATCTTTATTCAAACTATTCATGCGTCTCCGGACAATCCAAAGCCTGTTCCTAAGAGGCACGCAAACGCCCCAGATCGCTTCGTTTGACCAGACTGCTTTAGCTACAGGCTAGAGTGCCATGTGCCAGACTTGGCCAAAGCCAGACAATAAAAAAGGGCGGCTTTTCAGCCGCCCTTTTCAATTCATAAATTCAGTTCCGTGAATTAATCACGATTGCCCAGGAACTGCAGCAGGAACATGAACATGTTGATGAAGTCGAGGTACAGACGCAGCGCACCCATAACAATCTTACGACCCATTGCATCCGAAGAATCGCCTTCGTAATACATTTCCTTGATGGACTGGGTGTCATAAGCGGTAAGACCGGCAAAGATCAGAACACCAAGAACCGAGATTGCAAACTGCAGAGCAGAAGAACCAAGGAAAATGTTCACGATCGAAGCAAGGATCAGACCGAACAGACCCATGATCAGGAACGAACCCATTGCCGACAGGTCACGTTTGGTGGTGTAGCCGTAAAGCGACAGGGCACCAAAAGAAGCCGCGGTAACGAAGAAAGTCTGCACGATGCTAGCTGATGTATAGATCAGGAAGATCGAGGACAGCGACAAACCAACCAGAGCAGCATAAACCCAGAAGGTCAGCTGAGCGGTTGCAACATTCATGCGCTCAATACGGAAGCTGAGGAAGAACACAGCTCCCAGAGGGGCAAGCATAATCACCCAACGCAGTGGCGATGTATAAATTGCAGCACCAAGTGCGGTAAGCATTTTACCATTGGCAATCTGACCGACAGCAACGGACGGATCTGTTGTAACCGCCAGAGCTGCGAAAGCATAAGCAACCAGACCAGTTACGGCCAGGCCGATCGCCATCATATTATATACGCCAAGCATGTATGAACGCAGTCCCTGATCGATGGCTGCGTCTGCGCGCGCCCCGATCGGGCTCTGCGCCTGTACATTACGAAAATCTACCATAATATTCCTCTAGCTCTGTTCCGTCCGGTGTCAGGGGCGCTCCCCAGGCGCCGCTGGCGGAACCCCAGCATGCCTTCCCGATATAATGGTTATTTTACGTGTTTAAAACAAGACCAAACAGGCGCATATTAGTAAAAAGCGACATTTTTTATGCCTTTTTATACGCCCCGATCTTTATAATTAAACAGAAAATTGTGTGATTTACTCCATTATAGTTCCCGCAGCACCGAACTCGCTTTTTGCCCCAACACTCTCCAAGTACCGGCAAGGCCAAAGCCGACCGTCAGAACCAGCGCGGTTAAAACCGTAAAGAAAGCCACATCCGGCAACATCCGCATCTGCAAATTCATCAGCTTGACGACGACGAACCATGCAGCAAGACCGCCTGCTCCCAAAGCAAAAACAGCGGTCGCAAAGCCGAGCAGCGCATATTCATAGATGAAAGCGCGGATCAGCATCCGGCGGGTCGCACCTAAGGTTTTCAGCACAACCGCATCATGCTGTCTGGCACGATTGCCCGCAGCCAATGCCCCTGCCAAGACCAAAATTGCAGCAAGAAGTCCAACCGATGCAGCCCAGCGGATTGCAACCGCCAACTGGCTGATCAGATCATTGGCCACTTCAATTGCATCTTTGACCCGCACAGATGTAACCGCCGGAAAGGTTTGGGTCACGGTACGCAACACATTCGCTTCCTGTTCCGGTGCCGCATCGGCATCCGTCAGTGTCGCCAGCCATGAATGCGGTGCACCGGCAAAGGTATTGGGCGAAAACACCATGACGAAATTGATCGCCAATGTTTCCCATTGCACCTGACGGAAATTGGCAATTTTTGCAGTAATATTGCGGCCAAGCACATTCACTGTCACCGTATCACCGATTTTCAGCCCGAGCTCTTCTGCTTCTTTGGCAGCAAAAGAAACCAATGGCTCACCGCTGTAATCCGCCGGCCACCATTCGCCTTGCGACATGGTCGAGTTTTCCGGCAAATTTTTCGCATAGGTTATTCCGCGATCACCGCGTAATACCCATGCGCCTTGCGGCGGTACATTGACCTTATCAACATCCGTACCGTTCAGTGCCACAATGCGTCCGCGCAGCATGGCTGCACTCACCACTTTGCCTTCCGGCGCGGTTTTTGCCAACAGATCACGGAAACCGTCAATTTCGGTATTCTGAATATCAACGAAGAAAAAATTTGGTGCATGAGCCGGCAAGCTTTGGGTGATCTGACGACGCAGATTGCCATCCACCAAAGCCAGCGCCACAACCAATGTCAGGCCAAGCCCCAGTGACAACACAACAGAAGGCGTCAAGGCGCCCGGACGATGAATATTACCAACAGCCAGCCGTAAAGCAGGCGATTTAAACCTCGGAGCTTTGCGCGCCAGCATCCGCAAGCCAAAAGATACGCCGCGCAAAATGATGAAAGCAGCAACCGCACCAACAATAAACACACCGGCAATACGCTGATCTTCAACAAAAAACAGCACCAACCCAATCAACGCCAACAAAAGCGCTCCGGCCGCTCCCAGATAAAGCACAGGCGGCCAGCCGCTCTGGTCAAAACCTTTCTGACGGAACAAAGCCGTTGCCGGAATTGTTCGTGCCCGCCCCAAAGGCAGCAATGCAAAAATCAGCGTTGTGATCAGGCCGAAAGCCGTGGCCAGCAGCAAAGCTTGAGGGTAAATTTTCAAACCACCACTGACTGGCAAATAAGAAGACAGGCCATAAACCGCTGCCGCACTTAACCCCAGTGACAGCACCAGACCGATCACAATACCGATCAGCGCAATCGCCACAATCTGACACAGATAAATCAGCACCACGAAATCAGCAGATGCGCCGAGCGATTTAAATGTCGCAATAACCGGCCGTTTGCCGTCGAGAAAACTACGCACCGCATTGGCCACGCCAACGCCACCGATAATCAGTGAAGTCAGCCCGACAAGGGTGAGAAATTGTGAAAACCGCTCAATATTGGCCGATAAAGCCGGTGCAGCATTGCTACGGTTACGGATATTCCAGCCAGCTTCCGGGAAGTTCTTTTCAGCTGCGCTTTCCAGTGCTGCAAGCCGCGTATCCTGTGCCCCCGCTTGCGCTGTATCAGGCAAAGCGATTTTATAAATATAATTGACCAGACTGCCGGGCTGAATAAGTCCGGCTGCACGCAAGGCCTCATCCGAGGTCAGAAAACGCGGAGCGAGCGCCATACCTGAGGCCAGCATATCCGGCTCACTCTCGATAATCGCCCGCAAGGTAAACTTTGCAGAGCCGAGCATAATCTGATCGCCGATTTTCAAGTTCAAGCGATCAAGCAAAAGCTGCGGTACAGCAGCACCATAGGCACTATCTTTCAGGGCAAACCGCTCACTGACGGGTAAATCCGGTTGCAGTTTCAACGTGCCATAGAGCGGATAAGCGCTATCGACAGCTTTCACCTCAACCAGCGCCTGATCGGAGCCATCCGTCATGCGTACCATCGAGCGCATGGTGATATTCTCAGACACAGTGCCCTGCGCATTCAGAAACGCGCGTTCCTGCTCAGTCACCTCACGCTGATTAAGCATAAAGCTGACATCGCCGCCGAGAATAGCTTGCCCTTCGACAGCCAATCCATCGGCAATAGAACGGGCAACGGAATTGACACCGCCGATTGCCGCGACACCAAGGGCAATACAACCAAGGAAAATGTAAAAGCCGGTCAGGCCGCCGCGCATCTCACGCAGGGCAAAACGCAATGCGAGAGCAAAAGATGGTTTGGCTTTACTCATTGGGCGGCTTCCGCCGGAACAGGTTCTTCGGCAGCGTGAACGGGCTCTGCATGAATTTGCCCCGAACGCACATGAATTTCACGTGCACAACGCGCGGCCAATGACGGATCATGGGTCACCAGCACCATTGTCAGCCCGTATTCCTGCTGCTTGGCAAAAAGCAGGTCAGCAATCTGGCCACCGGTTTCGCTATCGAGATTACCGGTCGGTTCATCGGCGATCAGAATTGCCGGTTTCGGAGCCAGTGCACGGGCAATTGCCACACGCTGCTGCTCTCCGCCGGACAGTGCAGACGGATAATGGAATAAGCGGTGGCCAAGCCCCACTGATTTCAACGCCTGTTCCGCAACCGCAAATGCATCATCCCGCCCTGCCAGTTCCAGCGGCACAGCGACATTTTCCAGAGCTGTCATATTGGGAATCAGGTGAAACGACTGAAAAACAATGCCTATATTACGGCCGCGAAAGGCTGCGGCCTGATCTTCGCTCATCTGATCAATCCGTTCGCCGCTGATCAACACTTTACCGCTATCGACTTTTTCAAGCCCTGCCAGCACCATCAGCAAAGTGGATTTACCGGAGCCGGAAGGACCGACAATACCGACCGATTCACCGCTTTGTATTTTCAGGGAAATATCATTGAGAACATGGACACGGGAAGCATTGCTTCCCAAAGTCAGATCAATATTTTCAAGCATAATACCGGATTGGTGAGGCTGCATAGTCACGTCATTTCCCTGATAAATGGCGGAGGCCCTGAAGACAGATTGTTTTTCTATCTGGGGTCGCAGAAAGCTAATGTACAGGGCAAAGGGTGAAATACTGTTGCCCTGACCATAAATTTGGCTCTTGCAAGCCTGATATTATTCGCCATATGCAAGTTATCACGTTCAGACAGGAACATAAATCAATGACGCTGCGGCTTTCTTCTATCACAAGCATGGCTTTATTGCTGGGGCTCTCGATCTTTGCCGCATCCCCTGTCTCAGCACAGGAGACCAGTAGCGATACAGTGCAGATTGTAGGCTTTGGCGACAGTCTGATGGCAGGCTATCAGCTGGCACAAACAGATGGTTTTACCGCGCAGTTACAGTCTGCTCTGACAGAAGCCGGTTATAAAGTCACCGTAGCCAATGCCGGTGTATCCGGTGATACCAGCAGTGCGGGGCTGGCGCGTCTTGACTGGTCGGTGCCGGATGAAACACAGCTGGTGATTTTAGAACTCGGTGCCAATGATGCCCTGCGCGGTATCTCTCCTGAGCTGACTGAAAAGAACCTTGATCAGATGCTGGCACGTTTACAGACACGCGGCATTCCCGTGTTGCTGGCCGGTATGATCGCCCCGCCGAATATGGGCACTGAATATGCGACAAAATTCAATCCGCTCTATCAAAAGCTCGCAGATAAATATCAGGTGAAGCTCTATCCGTTTTTTCTGGACGGTGTTGCAGCGGATAAAACCCTGCTGCTGGAAGACGGTATGCATCCCAATCCGCAAGGCGTAAAAATCATGGTTCAGAATATTCTGCCGGATGTGAAAGCCATGCTGGATCAGGAATCAATTGATCTCAACTAAGGCAATAAACCGCGGTCGGGGGATTCATCATCCTGACACAATGCGTATGCTAAAGCATTACACAGGCAAGTTGAATCAACTTGACGTCGTGATAATGCGACCAAAGAAGAAACTAGAGCGAGCGCTATGGATCAACTGGAACATAAACCGCTCTAGTTATGCAATGCGGAACACATGATGTGGTAATATCAGCAGATTTTTATACGATTGAATAAACTTCTGCGGACGACTTCACAAAGTCCTTGTACTAAAAGCATATCAGTGCTTCGCTAGAATAAAAGCATGACAGCCTGCCTCACAAACATGCTGTTTTGCCGGTGCAGACCGGACCGCAAATCAATGGTGCCGGTTTGACCAAAACCAAATATTGAGACCATATCCCTTTGAGGAGGATGCTATGCCGCGCCTTTTCACTGCCCTTGAAATCTCCCGCGATGCCGCTCTGTCACTGTCTTTGTTACGTGGCGGGCTTATCGGCCCTAAAGGTTCTGTTCGCTGGATTGATCCCGAAAATTATCACATCACTTTGCGCTTTATCGGCGATGTCGAAGGCCATGTTGCCGATGAGATCGTGCATGCACTGGATCGCATTGACCGGCAGAGTTTTACGCTGCAACTGGCGGGTGTTGATGTTTTCGGCAGCAAAAAACCGCATAGTATTTATGCCGGCGTTGCACCTTCCCCTGATCTTTTGGCCTTGCAGGCTGAGATGGAGCGGATCTGCCAGAGATTGCGTCTGCCGCCTGATCCGCGCAAATTCACCCCGCATGTCACACTGGCACGGCTCAAAGGCCTGCCGGATATGCAACTGGCGCGCTATTTGTCTGAGCGGGGCAATTTTACGACTCTGCCGTTTAACGTCAGTCGCTTTGTGTTGATGTCGTCGAAGGAATCCACTGGTGGTGGTCCTTATGTGACGGAAGAAGTCTGGCCGCTGCGCAGTGCATCTTTCAATGCCGGTTTTGAAAACGGACAGGATATACCGGCATCCAATTATCATTTTCCGGCCGGTGCGGCAGAATAAACTGCCGCACCTTAACAAGAAAAGCGCCGCGGAGTAATCTGCTGCACCTCAACAAACAAAAAGCGGCAGATAACTCTGCCGCTACTATGCTTAAGCCAGTCTGTCGGCTAGCGCCTAGTTACTCTAACCTGTCGGCTAGCGCCTCATTATTGCAATCTGTCGGCTAACGCCTCCGCTGCCTCACGAACCATCTCATAGACCCGTTCGAAATCTTCAGTATCGCCATAATACGGATCAGGAATTTCTTCGCCCCGATCGGCAGCATGACCATCCAATCCGTCACGGGCAACCGCCGTAAACAAGCCGGTCACAGCAGGACTGCCACAAGGTGCAAGGCGGTTGATTGTCATCAGATTATTCTGATCCATACCCAAAATCAGATCAAAACGACTAAAATCCTCATCACACAGCTGGCGGCAGCGCTGTTTTGAAATATCAATGCCATTTTGTCTGGCAACAGCCACAGACCGTTCATCCGGCGCTTCGCCGGTATGATAACCATTAGTACCTGCAGAATCGATCAGGAATTCCCGTTGCGGAAAACGCTCCTGCACCACAGCACGCATAACACCTTCAGCAAGGGGAGAACGGCAAATATTCCCAAGGCAGATAAAAAGAATTGAAAATGGCTGCGGCATAGATTCCCCCGGCATTCAAAATATAAAACACGCCAGCGCTAAGGCCGATTTGTTTTCAGCTTATGCAATCTTGGGATCAAGATTGGCTCTGATAGAGGTACAAATATAAACTGTGACATGAACCGAAACTGTACAAAAAACAAGTTACGGTAATTTAATGCACGCTCGTGGTATATTTTCACATCTTTCCATTTCAGGAGACCGCTACCATGTCCAGAACACCTCTCACCCGTGAAGAAATCACCACTGCACTCGCTGCTTTATCCGGCTGGGCATTATCTGAAGATCACACATCAATCCGTAAAGATTTCAAATTCCGTGATTTCAATGCAGCCTTTGCCTTTATGACCCGCATTGCTCTGCTTGCGGAAAAACTCGACCATCATCCGGAATGGTTCAATGTCTATAATAAAGTTGAAATAACCCTGACCACCCATTCCGCCAAAGGTCTGACAGCGCTGGATATGCGTATGGCGCAACTTGCCAATGAATATGCAGGCTAACAGCGCTCATTCTCCGCATATCTTGTAAAACAGCAGCAACTGCACCATCTGTATTCCCATGAGGATTTGCTATGGATGATGTCAAAATAGGTGAAATCTTGCAGCCGGGCACCGAGCGCGAACAGGAAAGCCGTGCGCGCCGTGTCCGTAAACATTTCTGGAAAACCCTGAAAAAAGCCGCTGGCCGGATACCTTTTACGGAAGATCTGGTGGCTTCCTATTATTGCGCTCTTGATCCTCAGACGCCTGCGCGTGTGCGTGCGATCCTGCTTGCCGCTCTCGCTTATTTTGTGCTGCCGTTTGATTTTGTGCCGGATCTTCTGGTGGGCATCGGCTTTACCGATGATATGGCTGTTCTGATGGCGGCACTGGCCTCTGTGCGCAAGCATATTACGCCTGCACATTATGCAGCTGCACGGCACTCTTTGAGCCAAAATCCGGATACCGAACAGCAAGAACTGTAAGTGTCACGCAATCCCTAAAACGACGACCCGCCTTCTGTTGCCTCTGATTTAGAACAAGTCAGAATCAAAATTCTCACGAACAAACAATCGCCGCTTTCCTGATGCTCAAGTCGCGGATAAGGGCGATTGAGTGAGAATTTCTGCATATTCTGCAGAAAAACAACTCCTTTGCCTCAAAACTTCACGGTTTGGTAACCCAGATTAAGTCAAATTAAGACAAACGAGCGGGACGTGCTTTCAACGGCATGTTTCCCGAATTTTGAGTTTGAAGCAAAACGAAAGAGAACCGGTAGGACCTATGCTTGGAAAATCGATCGTCGCGGCTTCTGTGTTCACAATGGCTATGGCAGGCAGTGCGCTTGCCCAGTCGCCGAGCCAGATCAGCCAGTTCAACGCCTGGGGCGCATACAGCTATCAGTCGGGCAACGGTAAAGTATGCTATGTCCTGTCTGTCCCGACCCAGAAACAGCCTGCTACAGTCGATCACGGAGATAATTTCTTCCTCGTCAGTCAGAAGCCGGGCCAGAACGTATCCTTTGAACCGCAGTTTATGGCCGGTTATGAATTGCAGGCCAATTCTAAAGTAACCGTCACCATCGGCAATGCGCGCTTCACCATGTTCACCAATGGTAAGTCCGGCTGGATGGAAAATGCTGCGGAAGAACCTAAGCTGATTGCTGCTATGCGCGGCGGTGCGGATATGGTTGTGAATGCTGCATCAAAACGCGGCACAAAAACCACTTATACCTATTCCCTTAAAGGTATTTCAGCAGCACTCGCTGCTATTCAAAAGTGCCGCTAAAGCGGGCGGGCAAAAATGCCGCTAAGGCGGATTGGCCGGAACTGCCGCTAAGGCGGTCAGCGATCTGAAAAGTTTAAAGCCGGATTTATGTCCGGCTTTTTGCATTTCTGAAACAAAGACAAAAAAGTCGCAAACCAGACCTCTTGATAAAAGCGTGACGTAGCGCCATTTCCATGCTATGAGGCCGCACTTCAGGGTGTTTTTCGGTCTCAATACGAAAACAGCCCCCCGTAAATCATGCAACAGTGCCGTTTTATCAGTTTTCAATCAGGGCTTTTTGTCCTTCTGATGCGGTTATGCAATTGTGAGCCTTAAGTAAAACCGATGTCTATTTCTTATGACCTTACCACGCCTCAGACCCGTGATGCACTGGCCGCCAATGCCCGTGCAATGCTGGCACCAAAGCCGACACTGATCGGGCTTTCCCGTGAGGAACTCGGTGAGGTTCTACTGGAAGCAGGCATCGCTCCTAAACAGGTTAAAATGCGCGTCGCGCAAATCTGGCATTGGCTCTATGTGCGCGGTGTTTCGGATTTTGCCGATATGGCCAATATCTCCAAAGATCTGCGCGCGGCTCTGACCAAAGACTATACCATTGCCCGTCCGGAAGTTGTGGAAGAACAAATCTCGACCGACGGCACACGCAAATGGCTGTTCCGCTTTCCGCCGCGCGGTGCCGGTCGTCCGGTTGAGATCGAATGTGTTTACATTCCAGAAGAAGGCCGTGGCACACTGTGCATTTCCTCTCAGGTCGGCTGTACCCTTACTTGTTCTTTCTGCCATACCGGCACACAGAAACTGGTACGCAACCTGACAGCTGAAGAAATTCTCTCGCAGCTTCTCACCGCCCGTGACCGGCTTGGCGATTTCCCTGAGGCCAACACACCGGATGGTGCGATTGTGCCAGCTGAAGGCCGCAAGATCACCAATATCGTGATGATGGGTATGGGTGAACCGCTCTATAATTTCGAAGAAGTGAAAAAGGCACTGCTCATCGCCTCCGATGGCGATGGTCTGTCCCTGTCAAAGCGCCGTATTACGCTCTCCACTTCAGGTGTTGTGCCTGAAATCTATCGCACCGGTGAAGAAATCGGCGTGATGCTGGCGATCTCGCTCCATGCTGTGCGCGATGATCTGCGTGACATGCTGGTGCCAATCAATAAAAAATATCCGCTGGAAGAGCTGATCAAAGCCTGCCGCGCCTATCCGGGTCTGTCGAACGCCAAGCGCATCACCTTTGAATATGTGATGCTGAAAGACGTCAATGACAGTCTGGAAGATGCGAAGAAACTGGTGCAGCTGCTCAAAGGCATTCCGGCGAAAATCAATCTCATTCCATTCAACCCTTGGCCTGGCACCAACTACCAGTGCTCCGACTGGGAACAGATTGAACGCTTTGCCGATTATGTGAATGCAGCAGGCTATGCCTCCCCGATCCGTACGCCACGCGGCCGCGATATTCTTGCAGCTTGCGGCCAGCTGAAATCAGAATCCGAGCGTATGCGCAAAACCGAGCGTCTGGCATTTGAAGCCATGATGATTGCCAATCACGGCGAAGACTGAGACCAGAGTTCATATGGATAAAAGCCTGCAACTGATCGGTCGGTTCACAGTCATTGTTTTTGGCTATGGCTGTGCCGTTCTGGCTGCGGGCTTGTTTATCAATATTCTGCTTGTCGCTACCATCAGCACTTTGCCAGGTCTCATCGACAGCGATTTGACCTATGGCGCAAGTTTGGGTTACACTTCCGGCTTACTGGTTGCTACACCATTTCTGGCAATGATTATCGGCTATTTTGCCTTCTGGCCATCCGTCGCAATTATTGCCGCCGGTGAATATTTCAGGAAGCGTGACAGTCTGTATTATACTCTCTGCGGCCTTCTCACCGGCCTCCTGCTATTTTTCTCCGCTTTTCAAAACGATAAAAAAGCGGCCGGCGAAATGATGATGCTGATGAGCATAGCCGCAGCAGGAATTATCGGCGGCTTTACCTATTGGCTGGTTGCCGGACGCCGAACCAATACTCCTTCATCAAAAGAAACGCCGGACAACCAATAGGCTCTCCGGCTCTTTTGTTTTATTTGCCTTCTGCCAGCAGAATCTTCAGCGCGAAAACCGAGAAAACACCAGCAAACACATAATCCACCCAGCGGGTTACTGTCGGATTTTTCTTCAAAAGACCGGCAAATTTATCGGCTGCCAAAATCATCGGCACCACCACCGGTAAACTCAGCGGAATGAAAGACAGGCCGAGGAAAAACAGTTTTCCCGGAGCATGCGGATCATGAGCAGAAACAAATTGCGGCAGGAATGTCATGTTGAACAGGATGATCTTCGGGTTCAGCAGATTAATCCCTAAGCCCGTAGCCCAGTTCTGAAACACCGTATGTTTTTTGCCGCTGCCTTTTTCCGGCGAAAAGGCTGAACCTTTGCGCAAAGCCTGCACAGCCAAAAATACCAGATAGCCTGCACCGACAACCTTCAGCACCCAGAAGGCACTTGGTGAAGCGATAATCAGCGCGGACAAACCAATTGCCACCATTGTCGTATGAATAACAATGCCGCTGGAAGCCCCTGCCAGACAGGCAAAACCGGCAGAGCGTCCTTCAGATAAAGCGCGCCCGACGAACAAAGTCATATCGGGGCCCGGTGTAATTGACAGGATAAAAGTGGCAATGGCGAACTGAACCAATACCGGCCAGTCCGGTATAAAAGTCAGAGTTTCTAAAAATGACATGGAAGCGCCCCGAAGCGGTTAAGTTTGGCCAAACTAACGCAGATATTTATTCTCTGAAACTGGTTTCATGCTGGCCCACGTAAATTTTCACTTCATACCAACTTCTACAATAAGACGTCTTGCTTCGGCTTATTGAGATGATAAAAGAAAAGGCAGAATTTTTAGCCGCTGCGATGCGGAAAACTCTCATACCAAGGCGCTAAGATGCTAACGCATCACGCCTTGAAATGTTCAATCGCCACTCGGGCTTAACCAAAGACCAATGAGTCATGCTCATTAGTCTTTGGTATCAGATGCCGTACCGGCACGTACTGGATGCATAAAATGAACAACTGGAAAGACGTTAAAAAAGTCGTGCTCGCCTATTCCGGCGGCCTCGATACTTCTATCATTCTGAAATGGCTGCAGACCGAGCTCGGTGCTGAGGTTGTGACATTTACCGCTGATCTCGGTCAGGGTGAAGAGCTGGAACCGGCACGCAAAAAAGCTGAAATGCTCGGCATCAAAGAAATCTTCGTTGAAGATGTCCGTGAAGAATTCGTCCGCGATTTCGTTTTCCCGATGTTCCGCGCCAATGCTGTTTATGAAGGCGTTTACCTGCTCGGTACTTCTATTGCCCGTCCTCTGATCTCCAAGCACCTCATTGAGATTGCTGAAAAGACCGGCGCCGATGCGATTGCACATGGTGCAACCGGTAAAGGCAATGATCAGGTTCGTTTCGAACTATCAGCCTATGCGCTCAATCCGGATATCAAGATCATCGCTCCTTGGCGCGACTGGTCGTTCAAGAGCCGTACAGACCTGCTCGACTTTGCTGAGAAGCACCAGATTCCAGTAGCAAAGGACAAGATGGGCGAAGCACCATTCTCCGTTGATGCGAACCTGCTGCACTCTTCCTCGGAAGGTAAAGTACTGGAAGATCCGGCTGTTGAAGCGCCTGAATATGTGCATATGCGCACAATTTCGCCGGAAGCTGCGCCAGACAAAGCAACCATCATCAAGATCGGCTTTGAGCGCGGTGATGCGGTTTCGATCAATGGCGTGCGCATGTCGCCTGCGACCTTGCTTGCTCAGCTCAATGATTACGGCCGCGACAATGGTATCGGTCGTCTTGACCTCGTTGAAAACCGTTTCGTTGGCATGAAATCCCGCGGCGTTTATGAAACACCGGGCGGCACCATCCTGCTGGCAGCACACCGTGCGATTGAAAGCATTACGCTGGATCGCGGCGCAGCGCATCTCAAAGATGAACTGATGCCACGCTATGCAGAACTGATCTATTACGGCTTCTGGTACTCGCCGGAGCGTGAAATGCTGCAAGCTGCAATCGACCATAGCCAGCGTCATGTTGAAGGTGAAGTGACACTGAAGCTCTATAAGGGCAATGTGATTGTGACCGGACGTGAAAGCGATAAGTCGCTCTATTCCGACAAGCTGGTGACATTTGAAGACGATCACGGCGCATATGACCAGAAAGATGCGGCGGGCTTCATCAAGCTCAATGCACTGCGTCTGCGCACACTGGCAGCCCGCAACCGCGGCTAATCAGACCAGCCCATCTCGGAAACATCAAAACAGCCGGAGTAATCCGGCTGTTTTTTATTTATCTTTTTACATCATAAGCGCGACGCGAATTTTGGTTATGGCGTGGCGAAAATGGTAATTTTCGAGAACCGGAGCTGAGCACACTGATAGTGCGTGAGCACCAGATCAGAAGAAACTGTCATTTGCAGACCGCCAGAGCCGAAATTCTCTAGTGAACGGCGAGAAAGACGGCGCTGTAGTGAAGGCTCGCTCCGGCGACGACAAAGCCATGCCAGATGGCATTCTGGAAACGCAGACGTTCCCAGACATGGAAGATAACGCCCAGAGAATAAATGATCCCGCCTGCAGCAATCAGAATGACAACCGGCATGGAAAGAAACTGCAAAAGCTGATCATAGATCAGTACACCGCTCCAGCCGAGCGCCAGATAAAGCAGGATTGCCAACCGGTCGAAACGACCGGGCATTGTCAGTTTCAGCGCAATACCACAGATTGCGATCAACCAGACTAAACCCAGATGCCAGCCAGCCCCCTCGCCCATTTTCATGATGAAAGGCGTATAGGTTCCGGCAATCAGCACATAGATCATGGAATGGTCAAAGCGGCGCAGAAACTGTTTTACCGGCGAAACCGGCCAGATATTATAAATTGCTGAAATCGATAGCGCTGCAACAAGACTCAAAGCATAGATCAGTGCGGAAATATAAATCACCGGTGAAATCTGTCCGGCGAAATACCACAACATCACTGCCGCGCCACCAATGGCCAGAGCCACACCCACAACATGGACAATACCATCTGCCCATAATTCCGCCTTGTCATAAAGACGCGCAACGGAGGCTTCTGCTTTCTGTAAAATCTGGCTCATGGCAAATCGCCTCACACAAGGTCAGTAAGACTGAATAAACTGAGATCAAAAACATCATGCGCCAGATTGATTATAAATTCATGACGACAAAATGACCGTTCTGTCACAGCGTGATTTTGCAATTTTAAGACAATAAAAAAACCGCCTGCTCCGGACAGAAACAGGCGTTTTGAAAACTTGTAAGAACGTTTAGATCAGCGCTGTGTGAAGTCGCGCTTGTTCGGCTGTACACGTGCGGTCTTTTTCGCTTTAGCAACAGACTGCGTGGTCATCGGATCGGTTTGTGCAACATTAACAGCTGCAGCGTTTTTGCCCGGCTCAATGAAAGCGGTGCGAATAGAATTCGGCCCTTTGCGCAAGCCGGTTTCTTCCAGCAGGCCTTGACGCTTGGCATCATAATAATAGCCACGGGCGTAGAGACGCACCGCCTGCGTTTCATTACCACCAGCTACTTTATAGGCACCGGCAAGATATTTCACCGCATAACGCAGATTGGTATTGGCATTGAGCAAGCCTTGCGCATTGCCCTGATAGCCCATCCCGCGTGCGGTAGCATGACTGATCTGCATCAGGCCAAAATATGGGCCATTACGTGCAACAGGATTATAACGGCTTTCACGCTGTACCACACGATGCACCAGACGCTCCGGCACTTCATAAGCGGCAGCATATTGACCGATCAGATTATGCAGTTCCGGTTTGCTGTTCGAAGCAATCTTGGCACGCTGTTCAACCAGATGATTGGCAGTTCCGGACTTGGTAACGCCGGTATATTTCACTTCACCCGGCTTATTGTGACCATCTGCTGACAGCGATGGTGTAGCACTCGCGATCAGGGCTTCAGTCGCGGTCTGACGAAATGCCGGCGTTGGCACGGCTGCAGGGAGAACCGGATCACCGGCTTCTGTCACCGCAAGTGCGGCGACCTGTGCAGCACTGTTCTTTTCTGTCGCATAGGCAGAAGCGGCAATTGTTGCGCCTTTCGCGCTGCCGTCCGGATTAGCATCAATCACAGCAACCTCGGTTGGCGTGTTGACGGCTTTAGCCATATCAGCCACAGCAGCATCAACGGCTGCAGTAGAAGCTGTTGTTCCGGCTGTTTTCGAACCGTTGTTGGTCGTCGTGCAGGCAGAAAGCGCAACTGCGCCGGAGAGCAAGATAATTGAGCGCAGTGCCAAAACAGAAAGTCGCATCAGGCACCCGTATCGCTGTTGAGACGTTTTTCCAGCTCGACCAGATCTTCCGGCAATGGCAGACCACTGGCACGCATTGCATTGAGCTTCTCACGAATGGTCTCGGCCAGTTCGTGCATGTCCTCCGGCTGGTTGACCATCTGCTCAAATAACAAAGCGATTTCCGCTTTGATCTCTTCGAATGCCATCGGGCGATCCTTTTTGTTGTCCCCGTCCGCCATTGCAGCAAGCTGCATCTGGACTAACGGTAGCAGCGATCCGTCAGGGTGCATTCATTAAACGCAAACACAATACCGGATCACTCATGCAGTCAAAAGTCGTCACAAAGTCCCGAAGATTGAGGACTCTGTCTCATGGTTGGTTAATAATTACAGAGATTCCGCCCATGAGACCAGCCTGAAAATGCAGCAAGAGCTAAAACGATCAGACAACTTTTGTTGTCAAATGTCCGATAGCGTCAACACCACCCTCAATAACATCCCCACGGGCAACCGGTCCGACACCCGCCGGTGTGCCGGTAAAGATCACATCTCCGGCCTGCAATTCATAGAGTGTAGACAGCACAGCAATGGTTTCCGGAATAGACCAGATCAGCTGATTAATATCGCCTTCCTGAACGGTTTTTCCATTTATTTTCAGCCAGATAGAACCAGCGCTCGGATGACCGATACGGGCTGCTGGCACCAGCGCGGAACAAGGGGCAGACTGCTCAAAAGCCTTAGCTGTTTCCCATGGACGGCCTTGCTTTTTGGCCACGCCCTGCATGTCCCGTCGTGTCATATCAAGGCCGACCGCATAGCCGTAAATATAATCATTGGCCTCGGCTGCCGGAATGTTTTTTCCGCCTTTATGAAGGGCAACAACCAGCTCAATTTCATGATGCACGTCGTTGGACAGCGGCGGATAAGGAAAATTACCGCCATCGGTTACCAGATTGTCCGGATTTTTCTGGAAGAAAAACGGCGGTTCGCGATCCGGATCATGTCCCATTTCCCGTGCATGATCTGCATAATTGCGGCCAACGCAATAAATGCGGCGAACAGGAAAGCGCTGATCGCTCCCCTCTATCGGCAGTGTAACCGGCGGGTGTTCAGGAAAGATCAGCTTGTCGGACATCGGCATTCTCTTAAATTTGAATTCGTGAATGAAGGAAACCTACAGGAAAGTTTTAATCCTGCAAGATAAAGTCTGCAGGGCAAGACTGCTGCGTAACCGTCTGCGCATTGGGAATATCATTGGAAAGCGCCCTTTTTCTCGCTGCCTCAGCACCCGCCCCGTGATCGAGCCAACGCTGAATAAGGCGCTGTTCCAGCGTAGCAAAAGGCACATCCAGAAAAAGGCTCAGGTCAAAATATTGCCGCAGATCACGCCAGACCGGCTGATCCAGCAGTAGATAATTCCCCTCCACCAGCAATATCTGATGTTGTGGCGTTACCAGAGTAGCTGCCGCACGCGCCAGATCCTGTGCGCGGTCAAAAGCCGGAATGGCGATATCACCGTCTTCTTGTTTCAGGCGTGAGAGCAGAACCCTGAAACCTGCCACATCAAAGGTGTGCGGTGCACCTTTACGCGCCCTGTCGCCACGGGTATCGAGAATGGCATTGTCATAATGAAAACCGTCCATCGGCACGACAGCGCTCAATTCTGAAGCCGACAGAGCATTGATTTCAGCACAGAGTGCTTCGGCTAATGTCGATTTTCCGGCGGCGGGCGCACCGGCAATCGCAACGATGAATCGTTTATGCCCCTGTGCTCGCTTCAGAATCTCCGTCACCAGCGCGGCGCGTTTTATCACAGATGTTTCAGCCATCTTGCCGCCCATATCTCACTATCCGGTATCTCTATGAGAAAACGTAATTGTTACAGCCGTTCCAGTTAACACTGAATTGTCGGAACCGCTGTAACTATTTGTTTTTACGCATTATCCGACGCAAAATCGCTTCGCACTTTTGCTGGAAATGCTTTAAACACATAGAATAAAGCTATCTTACCAAATTTGAACAATAAACCGGTTATTCTGTGAAATCCTTTACCTATGTTTCACAGGACTGCCTATAATATCGTCTAAAATTGCACCTTGTTTATTCGATATGCATTTATCTTTTGCGAGAGCCTTACTTGTCAGGACAGAGCCAGACCATGACCGTTAAAATCATCAGTACCACACCTTTTATGGATCAGAAGCCCGGCACCTCAGGCTTGCGTAAAAAGGTGACCGTATTTGCTCAGGAGCATTATGCGGAAAATTTTATCCAGTCGACCTTTGACAGTTTGGAGAATTTTCAGGGCAAAACACTGGTATTGGGTGGTGACGGCCGTTACCTCAATCGTAAAGTCATCCAGAGTGTCATCAAGATTGCAGCAGCCAATGGTTTTGGTCGTATTCTTGTAGGTAAAGGCGGGATCACCTCAACGCCTGCGGCTTCCAATCTGATCCGCCAAAACAAAGCCTTCGGCGGCATTATTCTCTCTGCCAGCCACAATGCTGGCGGACCACAGGGCGATTTCGGGATCAAATTCAACATCAGCAATGGCGGCCCTGCACCAGAAAAGCTGACCGAAGCGATTTTCGAACATTCCAAAACCATCACCCAATATAAAATTGCTGATTGTGCCGATATCGATATTGATACGCTTGGCACACACCAGATCGGCGATACAGTGGTAGAAGTCATTGATCCAGTTAAGGATTATGCCGCATTGATGGAAGGTCTGTTTGACTTTGCAGCCATCCGCAATCTGCTGCAGTCCGGCTTTACCATGCGCTTTGATGCCATGCATGCGGTGACCGGCCCCTATGCCACAGAGATTTTTGAAAAACGCCTCGGCGCCAAGGCCGGCAGTGTTTTCAATGCCGTACCACTGGAAGACTTCGGCGGGCATCACCCTGACCCGAATATTGTCTATGCGCATGAGCTTTATGAAGAGCTGATGTCGGACAATGCACCGGATTTCGGTGCAGCATCGGATGGTGACGGCGACCGCAATCTGATCATCGGCAAGGGCATATATATTGCACCGTCAGATTCTCTGGCTGTACTCGCTGCCAATGCGCATCTGGCTCCGGCTTATAGCAAAGGCATTGCCGGTATCGCCCGCTCTATGCCAACCAGCTGCGCTGCTGACCGTGTTGCGGAAAAGCTGAAGATCGGCATGCATGAAACACCAACAGGCTGGAAATTCTTCGGCAATTTGCTGGATACCGGTCTGGTCACCATTTGCGGTGAAGAAAGTGCCGGAACCGGCTCAGATCATGTACGTGAAAAAGACGGTCTGTGGGCTGTCCTGTTGTGGCTGAATATTCTGGCCGCGCGCAAACAGTCTGTTGCCGAAATCATGCATGAACACTGGCAGACCTATGGCCGCAATTATTATTCCCGCCATGATTATGAAGAAGTTGCTTCCGATGGTGCGAATGCACTGATGGATGCATTACGTGCAAAACTGCCTGATCTTAAAGACACAACTGTACGGGGCATGGTTGTCGAAGCCGCTGATGATTTTGCTTATCATGATCCGGTTGATCACTCCGTCAGCAAACATCAGGGTATCCGTATTCTTTTTGCAGGCGGTTCCCGTTTGGTCGTTCGTCTGTCCGGAACCGGCACGGCAGGTGCAACCATCCGCATCTATCTGGAACGCTATGAGGCAGACAGCAGCAAGCACGATCTGGAAACACAAAGCGCTCTGACCGCGCTGATCGCAGCCGCTGCCGAGCTCACAGAGATTACCCGCTTTACAGGTCGTGAAAAACCAAGCGTTATTACCTGAGCTAACAAAAAAGGCCTGCTTTCATGATTGAAAGCAGGCCTTTTTCAATTTCATCATTTGTTATTCAAAGACGATCTTCGGTGCCGAACGGGTTGAACCGCCGCTCACCTGAGACCAGACCTTCGCAGCAATATCGCGATAGATATTTGCATGCTCGCTCTCCGGCTCTTTAACCGTGATCGGCATTCCCGCATCAGATAATTCGCGCACCTGCATATGCAAAGGCACCGCACCGAGGAAAGGTACATTGAGCCGCTCTGCCTCAGCTTTAGCGCCGCCATGACCAAAAATGTCGTAACGGTTGCCGGTATCCGGCGCGATGAAGTAGCTCATATTTTCAACAATACCGAGCAGCGGCACATTGACCTTGGCGAACATATTCAGCCCTTTACGGGCGTCGATCAGCGCCAGATCCTGCGGGGTGGAAACAATCACCGCACCGGCCAGAGGCACTTGCTGTGCCATCGTCAGCTGTGCATCACCGGTGCCCGGAGGCATATCCACGACCATCACGTCGAGATTGCCCCACTCCACTTCCCGCATCATCTGATTGAGCGCCGACATCACCATGGGGCCACGCCAAATCATCGGCGTTTCTTCTTCAACCAGAAAACCCATCGACATGACTTTAAGGCCGTAATTGCTCATCGGCTTCATGATGCGGCCATTCACCGTTTCCGGACGACCGGAAATACCGAGAAGGCGCGGCATCGACGGACCGTAAATATCGGCATCGAGAATACCGACTTTAAGCCCCAGAGCCTGAAGCCCGAGCGCAATATTCACAGATGTCGTGGACTTACCAACGCCGCCCTTGCCCGAAGCAACGGCGATAATTTTACCTACCCCCGGAATGCCCGGTTTTGCCTGTGGCTGCGGTGCGGCATGCGCATGAGCAGCAGGACGTGGCTGCGGTGTTGGCGCAGGCCGGCTTGGCGGAGCATCATCACTGGTACGACCGCCTTTGCGCTCGGCCGTTAAAGTGACCAGCGCACCGGCGACACCCGGAATATCCTTCACCAGTTTCTCTGCCCGCAGGCGCAACGGCTCCATTGCCTGCGCACGATCAGAAGGAACTGTAATGGAAAAGAACACTTTATTATCAGCGATAAAAATATCGGACACCAAACCGAGAGTGACAATATCACCTTCAAAATCCGGCCCTGTGACCTGTTTCAGCTGAGCCAGTACCACCTCTTTCGTGATCTGTGACATGCCTCACACCTCGTCGCAAAATCTGTTCATTATTGCCGGAACAACAGGTTACCCCGCAACCGGCATTGCCTGTAGCATCGTTAAATGATTTTCCCTTTAAGAGAAAGTTATCTTCTCCTCTTTCCGTGCAAACCTCTGTGACATCGTGAGGCATCCCCCTCCATCTCGGGCGATCCCTCCGCAAAGCTCTTTCTTTCCGGTCAGTCTCACGATAAAAAGGCATAAATCTTTCATGACATATACCGGCGGATGATGCTTCAGACAGGTAAACATAATCAGGTTTTGATACGCATATTATGCGTATTGGCACTTGTTATGCTGTCTTTTGCCCATAAGCCGGTTGATGTCAGTGCGCCGCTGCTGCAAATGACAACACAAAGCGGCACAGCAGATGAGCCTGTCTTTATCCGTTATGAGACAATGCCGGATGGCAGCATTGTTTCAATCTGCGTCTCCGGCACATCTGACCAGCATCATAAAAACCATAATATGATGGCTGATTGTGAGGCCTGCCGTATCTCCGCAGGTTTTGCACTGGTTGTTCCGCCGGTCACCGGCGGCCCTGTCGTTACCAAAGACAGCAGCGACAGCGTCAGACGCACCGCACATGTTCTGCCCCGCGCCCGCGATTATCCGCCCTCTGCCCCGCCGCAAGCGCCACCTTTCCTTGCCTGACCAGACCCCGCGTATCTTTGATAGCCGGGATTGATCTGTCATACGCGTTCGCGCGTTTCCGGACTTCCGGCTGCATTAATGCAGCTCAGAATGTCTGTTCTTTGCAAGGAATATAATGATGAAAACGATTTTCATACCACTCTGCGTTTCTGCCCTTATCCTCGGCACAGCCGGACTGGCACAGGCACATGTTTCACTGGAAACACCACAGGCAAATGCCGGTAGCGCCTATAAAGCCGTCCTTAAAATTCCGCATGGTTGCGGTGCTGCGGCGACCACACAGGTCAGCGTTAAAATTCCGGAAGGCGTTATCGCCGCGCAGCCTCAGGCCAAAGCCGGCTGGGAGATTGAAACTGTCAAATCCGATTATCAGCACAGCTACAAACTTTACGGCAAAGACGTAAAAAGTGGTGTCACTGAAATCATCTGGAAAGGCGGCAATCTGCCAAGCGATTTCTATGATGAGTTTTCCTTTGTCGGCAAGCTTGCCTCTTTTGACAAGGACACAGCTTTGTCCTTCCCGACTGTGCAGACCTGCGAAGACGGCAAAACAGAAAACTGGACAGATATTGCTGCGGAAGGTCAGAACCCGCATGAGCTGAAAAACCCTGCGCCGCAGCTCAGCGTGACGGTTGCCGCAGCTGATCACTCAGCACATGACAACCATGGCGGTCATGATATGCACGGCACTCAGGCGGCAGATGCTGTGACCGTCGGTGATCTGTCTCTTGCCAAAGCGCATAGTGTGGCAACAATTCCGAATGCCCGCGTAGCTGGTGGTTATGTGGTTATCACCAATAACGGCAAAGAAGATGATCGTCTGATCGGCGGTAAGACTGATGCTGCCGGTAAGGTTGAAATTCATGAAATGTCCATGAAGGACAATGTCATGAAAATGCGTAAGCTGAGCGAGCCGCTTACCATTCCGGCCGGTCAGACCGTGACGCTGGCACCGACCGGTTTCCATATTATGTTTATGGATCTGACCAAGCCGTTCAAAGAAGGTGAGACAGTTAATGTTGAGCTGGAATTTGAAAAGGCCGGAAAGGTTAACGTATCGTTTCACGTGAATCCGGCTAAGGGTTCCAGCGATAAAGCCAGTGATCACAGCCATCATTAAAAGCTGATTCTTGATGTTGCACCTCACACGGGCTGTGTTTCACAGTCTTTAGTGTGAGGCGCGACGTCGCAGAGATATAAAATCCGGCCGGAACACTATGCAATCCGGCCGCCTGCGACAATCACGCAAAATCTGTACGCTTTCATATAGATAGCTGACGTTTTCAGATTTATAACTTGAGTAAAACAGTCTAGAATTATTCTAAGCTATTGAATTAAGAACATTTTTCTAAAAATTCCGTGTAAAATAGGTTTGACATTCAACCATTTTCACCGGCATATTCCATTCGTCAGAGCAGAGAGGGAGCATTTCCCGCCGCTCGTGGCAATAAATTCAACCTTTGATGTTTGGGCCTTGAACCCGCTCTATTGGAGGACCTATGTTTGGTCAGGCACTCTACCGCCCAAGGGTGGTATCAACGTCGCGCCCGCTGCCGCGACGCATATTCATCGCGCTTTCGCGTCCTTTTCAGATCGGATGCAGACCATGAATATGCAGGTCAGAAACCTCTTTGAAACATCCAGCCATTATTTCGAGCGTCAGGCTGAAAAGCTAGTGCTTGAAGGCTACCGTCACTGGACTGCTGGTTTTGAAACCGGATCGGTTATTCCGTGGGAAATGGCCTGGACAGTTTATACGCAGGAGCTTGGTCTTGAAAAAGCCAAACGTGCGGTGACTGAACTTTCCCATTTCATCCGCACGCTGCATTTTTGTGCAGCTTGCCAGCTCAAAGCCTTTCCTTATGGTTCGATGCATATCTGCCGTGAAGAATGCCTGCTGATGGGGCTGATCTCCGCCCTGCAAAACGGCGACGACACCACACGTGATGTCTGCCTTGATGCACTGGTTTGCAGCAGCCGTATCGCGGAAGTCAAAAAGGCCGCGCAGGATTATGCGCAGACCATGACTGAACTAGAGCAGGTGCTGCTGCCGATCCCTCATTATGCTGTTGCCTGTGTTCTCTCACCGGCCGGTTACAAAACATTTCACTGAGATGAAAACCGCTGAGGTTTTCATAACTTTACCATGATTTCAGCCCATAGAGCCGGGCAAGCGCTCGAAAGCCAAGGGCAAAACGAACAGGACTAAAACCATGAATGCAAAAACTGAAAAGCGCTTAGGAATTATGGCTGCGTTTCTGCTCACCGCAGCGATTTTTGTTGCACCAAACCCAATCCAGCAACAACAGAAGTTTCATTTCCTCAGCATGACTGAGGAAGCCGTGAAGAACGTGCCTGATCTGATTGTTGTGGCTCAGAACAACCAGACACATCAGGCTGTTCGTTAATCGGATTATTGCAGACGCTTTTTATTAATTATTTTCTATATTTCTTTGCTGTCCTCCCAAGACAACAAAAAAGCCGCGTTGAAAAGCGCGGCTTTTGTCTTTTTATCTGCAAGGCAGAGTATCAGGCCTGCACCACAATCGGTGCTTTACCCTGCACACGATCATAAAGATCAATAATGTCTTGGTTCATCAGGCGCACACAGCCCGACGACATCGCCTGTCCGATGGACCACCATTCCGGGTTACCGTGAATACGATAGCCTGTGTCTGCGCCATTTCGGAAAATATAAAATGCCCGTGCACCCAGCGGATTTGTCGGCCCCGGCTCCTGCCCGTTACGGTATTTTTCCAGCTCCGGCTGGCGTT
Organism: Bacillus subtilis; assembly: GCA_021733665.1. Lineage (GTDB taxonomy): Bacteria > Pseudomonadota > Alphaproteobacteria > Rhizobiales > Rhizobiaceae > Pseudochrobactrum. The sequence goes on along the minus strand of JAHREI010000001.1, from coordinate 344,703 downwards.
TGATCATTTCCGGCGGCGGTGTCCAGCGCGGCCATTGCTTTTTATACTGCACATTAGCACGGCCTGACCATTCAAACCCCGCCCGCCCTACGCCGATACCATAGCGCATAGCCTCACCGCCCGGCAAAACCAGATAGAGGAAGCGTTCATTCAGCCGGACAACAATCGTGCCCGGTGCCTCACCGGTCGGATCCGGCACGATCTGGCGACGGAATTGTTTCGGCACTTTTTCATAAGGAATAGCAGGCAGTGAGTATCCGTTCTCATGGACAGCGGCATACATCACTTCATTGCTGGTAACGCCTTTATCAACGCTGATTTGCGGGCGCATAACGCTGCCGGTTGAGGACATATCAATATCCGGCTGAAATGCCGACATATCCAGAGACTGAGAACAGCCCGCCAGACCAAAAGCACCAATACCGGTCAGAAAAACGCGACGGTTCAACCTATCACTCTGCTTAGTCATGCTCAGTGCGACCTTAAATTTGTTTGAGGTCAAGATTGTGCGCCCGCATGGTTGAGATTCCATTAATCCCGCGTGTCGTTGGTTTACTATAATACAAAAAAGCCGGTACTTTGCAGCACCGGCTTCTCTCTTCGCTGAAAGTACCCACAGACCGATGTTCAGTCTGCGCCTTCTCTTACAGCGGTTCCAGTTAAGACTGAATCGTTGGAACCGCTGTAACTATTTTTTACGCATTATCCGACGCATCGCAGCAGGAAAAGAAATCAGTCCGGCGAACTGATTTCCCTGCGGAGGCGCTTCACACTTTTGGCTCGCAAATGCTTTAATAATCTTTTTCGTAGAACACACCCATACCGGAATCACCATTACTGCTGACAGAACCTTTAGCCTTCAGATTACGGGTAATATCCAGATTGATCGTTCCCTTGGTACCGTCCACACCGCTGGCCTCAACCCCGAGATAAATATTATCACGGATATAGCTACCGGCACGGACAGAGGCATTGCCCTTACTGTCGGTCACAACATCCAGATCATCAAGGCCAACGCCCTGACGCAGAGCACCGAGCAGATTGGCGTTTTTACCACCTGCAAGCTCGGCAGCTGCAGCCGCAAGCTGTGCAATCTGGAAAGCCGACAATTCGGACATGGAACGTTTGAAGATCAGGCGGGCAAGAACTTCATCCTGTGGCAGCTCCGGCTCGGATGAAAATTTGATGTCCGGATTATCAACCGTACCCTGTACAGTCACCAGCACTGTAATATCGCCGCCGTCAGTACGGGCAACGAAGTACAGCTGCGGGTTCATATCCCCGATCAGCGTAACGCGACCTTCATCAAAAGTAACGCGCTGGGTCAGAATATCCAGACGACCACGCAGCAGTTCAAAACCACCAACAGGTCGTACATTGGTGACCGGACCGGTCAAACGTACCGCACCGCCCAATTCTGTATCCAGCCCGCGACCACGCACGAAAATCTGGTTTGGTGCGACCACACGGATATCCAATTGTGGTACAGTCGGACGGGATGTCGGAACCGGTGCCGAACCCTTGGCGCGGGTTTCCACTTTGGCGCGCTGCAATGTCATCAGCACAGATGCCGGTGTATTGCTGTGGCGCACATCCATATTAGCACCGCCACCGCCCAGACTTTCCGGCACAGTGATTTCAGCACGATCGATATCGATCTTACCGGCAATCAGCGGATCGCGCAGCAAGCCGCCGGTAATTGTCAGGCCGCCATTGATAGTCGCAACCACCATTGAGCCATCCGCATAACGCGCCTTGTTGAAATTAATCCGCAGATCCGCTGGCATATTCTGTGCAACATTGATCGACACAGTACCGTCAGCACTGATTGAACCGCCGGTTGACAGTGCAGCACTGGCATTGCGCAGACGGATTGTCTGGCCTTCCATACTGCCATTAATGGTAATGTTGTTGAGGCGGACATTCGTTTCCGGATCAACCATCTGCGCGCCGCTTGTCGAGAACATGCCGCGGATTTGCGGATTATCAAAAGCGCCGCTGACATTGGCTGTCAGAGCCAGCGTACCGCTTGCCTGCGAACCGCGATCCGCCAGAAAACGATTGGCAAGCGCTAACGGAATCTGACCGGTCACATCAATGCCCAAACCGCTGCCAGCCAGAGGTATACGCCCCTGCGCTGTCACACTCAGATTTTGCGGGCCATCAATCGCCAGCGAGCTGATATTGACAATCTTATCACCGTAACGGCCTGCGGCTTTCAGGTTCAGCGGCGCAAGTCCGCTTTCAGCCAAAGGCTTTGCGCTCAATGAGCGACCGTTCAGATTAAATTCTGCAGACGGATTGGTCAGCGCGCCGGTAACTTTTGCAGTACCGGTGACGTTACCGCCGAGATTTTGACCTTTAACTGCGCCATTGAGCAAGGCCAGTGGCAGATTAGCCAGCTCAACATTCACATCCAGCGCACCGGCAGCTTTATCTGTTCCCAGTGGTACAAAACCATTAATCCGTGTATCCAGACCATTACCACCGGTAATGCGGCTGTCTACTTTCAGACGGTTCTGACTGGACGTGCCTTTGGCCGTTGCATTCAAGGCGCCAATGCCAAGCTCGCGGGTTTGACGGGCAATCACATCGCGTGCAGCAATGTCAAAATTGACATCCGGCTGGGTGCGCGAACCGGTGACCTTGGCCTGACCATTGATCACACCACCCAGTCCCAGTTCCGGCTGGATGCTGTTTGCCACGTTCAAAGGCAGATTATCCAGTTTCACATCCAGATTGAAACGATCAGCCAAAGCACCATTAAGGCTCAGACGACCGCTGCCAACCTGCATGATAATATTATTAAAGCTGACATCGCTGCCTTTCAGCCCCACAGAGGCAGGCTGTGCCAGCTTGGTCAGCATCGAGCCCTGACGCAATTCGGCATCATTAAGAGACAGCAGCAATCCGCCATTTTGCGGTTCAAGCGCGCCATCAACTTTAACTTTAGTACCGATTTTCAGGTCTGTTGCAGCCTGAAAGACCGTTTTGCTGCCATTAGCCTGTGCTGTGAGATCAACCGTGTTGATCTCAAAACTACCCGCACGAATTGTCTGGGCTTTGACCACACCATCAACAACCGGCACATTGAACAAGTCTGCCAGTGTTGCATCAATCGCAGCCTGACCAATGACATTGTCTTCAACTTTAAGATTGCGGATATCAGCTTTAACAGCAGCGTTCTGGCGCTCGCCCTCATAGGACAGATCAATATCAGCATTGATGCTGCCGCTTGCTTTGGCAAGGAAAAGAGCCGCCGCAGTTGATACATCCGGTGCATCTACTTTCAGTCGACCGGCTATGCGGTTTTTGTCACCGACATTCAGATCACCGCTGACGCGCATACCGCCTGCAACAAAGCTCAGACCGCTCAGGCGCTTACCCTGTTCATCCAATGCAAGCGTACCGGCCAGATCCAGCTTTTCGCCACCAAGAAACGCGCTGCCGCTGAAATTACCGTTCAGAGACGGTGCCAGTTTCGGATCGGAACCATCGAGCAATGCATTGAAATCCAGCACGCCGTCATTGAGCTTACGCCCTTCCAGCAAACCGGAAGGCACATTCGCACGCGCCGCGAGAGCAATACGACTGTCTGTACCACGGGCACTGGCTTTCAGTGACAGCGGGCCAGATGCTTTATCTGACAGGTCAGCAATATCGCTCAGATCAACGCCGAGATCAAAATCAGCTGTTTTGCTGGAAAAAGTACCATTGGCCGTAATCGCATTGGCATCATTACCAAGACGGAACTGACGGGCGGAGAAGCCGCTTTCAGATCGTGCAAGACCTCCGCTCAGAGTAGAGCGTCCGTTGATAATGCGATCAGCAATATCTTCACCGGTCTTGATATTTTCAGCGGTGCCATCAAGCGTCAGGTCAAAACCACCGGTCAGCATCGCGACGGTACCATTGGCCTTCAGATCAATGCTACCGGCAAGCGAGCGACCAGCCAGCGCCGAAAACGGCATCAGACTATCAGCCTGCAACGCAATATCACCACTATAGATGAACTTGTCGATTGTACCCTTGAGTGCCGCACTCAAACCATTGCCGGTGAGCTGTACTTTCTCAAGCTGTACCGGTGTCCCTGCACGCCATGCACCAAGAACAGCCAGATCAAAACGGTCGCCCAGTGCCTGTGCAATATCAGGCTGCTTGGCACTGATACCGGTTACATTACCGGTGATACTAAAACCGACATAACGGTTCTGGGCATCCTGCAGATTTTCTGCGGCTCCGCCCATATCCAGCACAGTCTGCTGTGCAGAGAAGTCTCCGGCCTGCAGCCCTTCAACCAGCAGTTTACCTGTCCAGTCATTGCTTTGACGATCACCGTAATCCAGTGTCAGACGGGCAGATGCCAGCGATGTTTCACCTCCGCTGACCGGCAAAAGCACACGGCCTTTTTCCTGATCGGCAATCAGCGCATCCAGATTAAGACGTGTCAGGAAGCCGTCCGTGGCTGTTTCAGCCTTGGCCTTAACCTGCAACGCAGCATTGGAAAGACTGAAATTATCCAGACGGAAACCGCCGCTGTCTTTAATCAGACCATTGGCAGCAAGACTTGAAGTCGCGCCAAAGAAGTCGCGGAATTTTTCCGGAATAAGCGCTGCAATCGGACCTTTAACATCCGCATTAAACACGCGTCCAGAAATCGCACCATTAGCATCACGGTTCAGAGTCAGAAGACCGGTCAGAATACGCTGGCTGTCGGCATCAAGCTTCAGATCAATTTTCAGATCATCCAGCTTACCTGCACCGTTCAGAGCCAGTTCAACCGGCGGCTTACTTTCGATATTCAACAGGTTAGCAGCAATACCATTGGCCGGTTCACTTAGACGCACATCCAGATCAAGCTTCTGATCGGCATTGGCGTAATCGGCTTTCAGCTTGATTGTACCGCCCGGACCATCGAGGCGGTTCATATCAAACAGCGACTGCAGGGAACCGTCCTGAAGGGTCAGATTGCCTTTGAGTGCAACTTCGGATTCAAGACCAAAGACCGGCTGTCCGAATTTCAAACGCTCAATATTCAGCTCGCCCAGCAATACAGCCAGCGGCAGTTCAGGCAATGCAAAACCGCCCGCTTCCGGTGTCGGCAGGCTTTCATCCGGCAGCGGTGTGCGGATCAGTTCAACCTGTTTTGCCGACAGCGTGTCCACGCTCAGGCGGCCACGCAGCAATGCCAGGCGACTCCAGACCAGCTGTGCATCTTTAATACGCAGCCAGACGCCTTCACGGTCAGCAACAGTGATCGAGCCGACTTTGGCTTCCGAAGACAAAACACCTTCAATGCCGGAAATGCTGATCTTACGGTTCGGACCGGACAGTTTCTCTTCGACGAAGGACAGGAAATAGGACTTTTCTTCCTCAGCTTCCTGCGCCGAGACAGGATTGTCCGTCTGCGCGACCTGACCGTCAGCCGAGCCGGACGCAGGCGGATTGTTCTGGCTGGTAGCAGGCGTCGTGACACCCGCCGTACCCTGCGGCAACAGCGATGCCCCGATATAAATACCGAGCGGCAGAATGATGAAGAAAGTGGCTACGAAAGCGAGAAAACGGTTCAAAACGCCTGTCCTATGCCGACATAGAATGCAAAACTTGAGTCACCTTTGCTGCGGTTAAGCGGCACGGCAACATCGAAACGGATTGGTCCGAGGCTGGTATCATAACGCAAGCCCGCACCTGCCCCCAAACGCAGATTCTCCGCAAAGTCAGGATAAGTTTCTTCCCCGACATACCCTCCGTCAACAAATCCGACCACACCGATACTATCGGTGACTTTGGTGCGTACCTCACCCGACATTTCCACCAGCGAGCGACCGCCGATTACCACATCGCCCGGCTTTTTCACGCCGATACTGCGATAGGCATAACCACGAACCGAGCCGCCGCCACCGGCGAAGAAGACTTTATCCGGCGGCAGATCTTTCATATCCGCGCCAACAATCGAGCCGACTTTCAAGCGACCGGCCAATACAACACGGTCATTCTCACCAAAGCCGTAATAACCACGACCTTCTGCGGTGAACTTGGTCGAAAAACTACCATTCTTAATTTCATAGAATGGTTCGATCACGCCATCTGCATAATAGCCCGATGTTGCGTTGGTCTGGCTATTACGCTTATCCAACAAGATACCACCGAGCATGCCCACGGTGAAGAAGTCACGCTTGCCGTAATAATCATCGTCGAAGCGTGCATGCGATACATTCGCAAACAAACGTCCGCTCATATATTCATCAAAGATATGCGTGAAACCGGCCTGACCATTGACCGATGTTTCGGTATAGTTATCCAGCACTTCGCGCTTACCGGTGAGCGAGGACACAAAATCCGTATCCGGTGTGAACACACCCGGTTTGGTAAATGTTGTACCCAGCTGATAGGTAAAGTTCTTCGGATCAAACGAGCTGTCCTGCGAGCCGCCAATGCCACTGACCTTGGCATCGAAACGCAAACGCTCCGCTTTACCGAACAGGTTACGATGCATCCAGAAGGCTTCGACCCCTGCACCATCCAGTGTCGAATAATTCGCACCCACACCAAAACGGCGCGGTTTGCGCTCCTGCACAATCAGATCCAGCGGCAGAGAACCGTCGCGGTTAATCTCCTGCGCTTCCTGAATTGTGGTTGAGCGGAAAACATCCATACGGGCAAGACGGCGGCGGGTACGCTCGAGATCAGCAGGATTATAACGCTCACCCGGCTTGAGATCTGCCATATAGGCCACGAATTCCGGATCCATACGGGCAGTGCCCTGCACTGTCAGCGGGCCGTAATGTGCCACCTGTCCCGGTTCGACCGTAATATCGGCATCCACCACATTGCCGGCATGATCCGCGACAACATTTTCATTGGCAATTTTAGCTTTGGCATAGCCCTGACGGCGCCAGGCTTCGACAGCAAGACGTTCCGCTTTCAGGATAACACCGGATTTGGCAAGCTCACCGCTTTTAAAACCGGCCTCTTCCGGCGTCTGCAACTTATTGCGACGCTCCTCAACAGGCGGTGCAAGCTCAGTAATACTGGCGCGGGCAAACAGGAACTGCGGGCCCGGATCAACATTGATGACAATATTCGATGTATCTGGCAATTGTGTATCAGCAGGCAGATCCGCTACTTCCTGACCATCAACTTTAATGCTGATCGTGCCACCATAGCGACCTTCACCATAAAGCGCCATCAGCAAACGCCGGTAATCACCGCGTGCTTTGGCAAGCAGTCCGCCGGAGCCCGACGCTGCTTTCTTCTCATCGGCCACAAGCCGCGAGGCACCTTTAATCAGATCATCAACATCAGCGGCTTTACCGTCTTTATTGGTACGGTTACCACTAGATGTGACTTCCACTTTATAACGCTTAGGTTCGGCAATGACGTCATCGGCTTCTTCAGCCTTGTCCTTGCCCCAAAGTTTAATTCCAAAGAGCTCAAAAGCATGCGCAGGCGTTGCCGCCATAACCGGCAGCAGCGCAGTGAACAGCAGGAGGGTGCTGACTTTACGGATTGGAGCTCTCCTTAATCTACTTATCTGCATATCATCCCGCATGAATGGGTCAATACGCATATTCCACAACTCGCCCGCTCCACCCTTCGGGCAATGACTCACAGTCACTCTGACCAAGACTATTACCCGAAAGCTCACACTGTTTTTTTAAGATTTATACTTAACAAAAACTTAATTTGAAATTTTCTTTACCTAAAAGAAAACTAAATTTGTGGCTATTGGCAAAGAACAGGATAAAAATATCCAATATTAAGAAACAAGAACGGGCATACACTTCCCCTTTAAATACCTCCAACACATTGAAAATAAATAACATTCATACTTACAAACTCCGAGATCACTCTTAAAATCCACACTTCAGGCTCTGAAACACGATTTTAATAATTGTTACAAGCCACGGGTACCGCTTCCGTGCATTCGTTAAAATATATGCTCAAATACACAAAAATCCCTGCAGCGGAATCACGTTTCGCTACAGGGATTCGTCGGATATCACATGCTATTTGCGCCATTTATAATAGGGATCATAAAACCAGTAATCCGGTCGATACCCCTGTCTGCGTCCCAGATAATACCAATAGCCATCATAAAGCCGGTAATATGAGTGATAATAACGGTCATAAAATAGCTCGTTATTATAGGTCTCAGAGCCGTCTTTCACTTCCGGCGTAACCGGTTGCACCAGATCATCACGGGTCTCTTTAGTTGCGAATTGGGACTGCTGAAGTAAGTAACGGCTGTTGACCCAGCCAATTCCCCAGCTTGTTCTGATCTGACACCAACCATCGCGGCAATAATCAATATGAACCGCTGCACTGCGCGGCAGTGTAGTGATCCGTAAATAATGAGCCCCCGGCCCGTATCGTAAATTCACAGCTTCAGAAGTCATTGCGGATTGTACCTGCGCTGCAAGCGCTCCTGCGCCCAAGAGCATCACCGTTATACCTGCTAAAAATATTGGCTTTATACGCCATTTATCAAAATGAATAAGTTTCATTGGAGCCACCAAAATAATAAATAAAAAAGAAAATTGATTATTAAAAAACACGGAAAAAACCTCCGTAAAATCAATATACACGCAGCGCGGATTGTTCTGAACAAATAATATATCGCAGAACAAAAAAACGGCGCTGCTTACGCAACGCCGTTCATTATTTTTAACCTGCAGAGGAGTTAATCAAACTCCTGCTGCTGCTTATGGCAGTGCCCGTGCAGCCTCAGGGCTGACTTCCATCATGTTGATGGCCAGATGGTTCATAATCCACAGCGAGCCGATCAGAACAATCGCCAAAATCATCACAGTGAAGAGCAGAGCCAGCAATGTCCAGCCGCCTTCAGACTTGGAATCCATGTGCAGGAAGTAAATCAGATGAACAACCATCTGTACGGCACCGAAAACCATGATAATGGCCACAGTTGTTGTGGTATCGAAATACTGTCCCATAACCACGCCGAACGGCACAGCTGTCAGGATAACCGCCAGAATAAAACCAATTACATAGTTTTTGGTTTCGCTGGCAGAAGCTGCAGTTTTGTGAGCGGAACTCATGCCTGAACTCCCATCAGATAAACAATCGAGAATACACCGATCCAGACAACATCAAGGAAGTGCCAGAACAGGCTGAGGCACATCAGACGGGTCTGGTTGGCTTCGGTCAGACCGGAACGCAGAACCTGTGCAACCAACACCAAAATCCAGATCAGACCAAACAGAATATGCAGACCGTGTGTACCAACCAGCACGAAGAAAGCAGACAGGAACGCCGAGCGGCCAGGACCTGCACCAATTTCGATCAGGTGATGGAATTCATAGATTTCCATCGCAAGGAAGGTGGCGCCGAGCAGGAATGTCACGCCAATCCAGCTAAGCATAGCGGTTTGTTTTTTGCGTGACATTGCAATCATCGCCAGACCATAGGTCAAGCTGGAGAACAGCAGCAAAGCTGTTTCAACGGCAACGAATTCCAGATCGAACAATTCCCAGCCAGTCGGTCCTCCCGCGTATGAACGCGAGAGAACAGCGAAAGTAGCGAACAGACCCGAGAAAATGACACAGTCACTCATCAGGTAGATCCAGAAGCCGATCAGCGTAGTACCGCGGGTATCGTGGTGCTCGTGATCATCGTCATGCCCGTGAGCATGATCATTAGCGTGCGTTACAGCGGCGCTCATGGCTTAACTCCTAAAGACTGCAGCTTGAGCGTATGTTCATCTTCAACACGCTGCACTTCTTCCGCAGTGACATAGTAGTCGCGGTTATTGTTGAACGAATGGATGATGCTGATCGCGATAATGGCGAGAGCCGCAGCAATTGCCAGCCACCAGATGTGCCATACGCCGGCAAAGCCAAGTACGATACAAACCATACCGATGATAAAGCCGGTACCGGTATTGCGTGGCATATGAATTGGCTTGAACTTGTCGGTTTTACGCTTCACGCCACGCTTCTTCATATCCCAGTAAGCATCAACATCCTGAATACGCGGTGTTTCAGAGAAGTTGTAGAACGGAGCAGGAGAAGCAATAGACCATTCCAGTGTACGACCGTTTTCCCACGGATCACCTGTGTGGTCGCGCAGAGCTTCACGGTTACGAATAGACACCAGAACCTGAATAACCTGACAGACAATACCAACCAGAATAATTGCAGCACCGATCGCAGCAACGATCAGGTAGATCTGCCATTCCGGATTTTCAGTGTGGTTGATACGACGGGTCATGCCCATGAAGCCGAGGATATAGAGCGGCATAAAGGCAAGAATGAAACCGGTCAGCCAGCACCAGAATGCGCGTTTACCCCATGTTTCATCCAGACGGAAACCGAATGCTTTCGGGAACCAGTAGATGAAGCCGGCAAAACAACCAAACAGAACACCGGAGATGATCACGTTATGGAAGTGCGCAATCAGGAACACGGAGTTGTGCAGTACGAAATCCGCAGGCGGAATTGCAAGCATAACACCGGTCATACCACCGACAACAAAGGTACACATGAAGCCGACAGTCCACAGAACCGGCGTTTCCATACGCACGCGGCCTTTATACATTGTGAACAGCCAGTTGAAGACTTTCGCCCCTGTCGGGATCGAAATAATCATCGTCGCCACGCCGAAGAAGGCGTTAACGGAGGCACCGCCACCCATAGTGAAGAAGTGGTGAGCCCAGACGAGGAAGGCCAGAACGGTAATGGCAACAGTCGCATAGACCATTGAGGTGTAGCCGAACAGACGCTTTGCCGAGAATGTCGCAATAACTTCCGAGAACACGCCAAAGCAAGGCAGAACCAGAATATAAACTTCCGGATGACCCCAGATCCAGATGAGGTTGATATACATCATCGGATTGCCGCCGAAATCATTGGTGAAGAAATGCATACCAAGATAGCGGTCAAGCTGCAGGAGCGACAGAGTAACAGTGAGGATCGGGAAGGCTGCAACGATCAGAATGTTCGCACACAGAGACGTCCATGTGAAAACCGGGATCTGCATCATGGTCATGCCAGGGGCACGCATTTTGATGATGGTTGCAATCAGGTTCACACCGGAGAGCAATGTACCCATACCGGAGATCTGCAAGGCCCAGAGATAATAATCAACACCAACGCCGGGGCTGTATTCCAGACCGGACAGCGGTGGATAGGCCAACCAACCGGTACGGGCAAACTCACCGACACCGAGTGAAATATTGATCAGAATAGCACCGGCAACAGTCAACCAGAAGCTAAGGCTGTTCAGGTAAGGGAACGCAACGTCGCGAGCACCGATCTGAAGCGGCACTGCAAAGTTCATCAAACCAACGATGAACGGCATCGCCACGAAGAAGATCATGATCACGCCATGGGCGGTGAAGATCTGGTCATAGTGATGCGGAGGCAGGAAGCCTTCATTCGCGCCGGAGGCCATTGCCTGCTGCGCACGCATCATAATGGCATCGGAGAAGCCGCGGAACAGCATAACAAGCGCCAGAATGATATACATGATACCAACGCGCTTGTGATCGACAGTCGTAAGCCAGTCTCTCCACAAGATGCCCCATTTACCGAAATAGGTAATGGCAGCGAACAGAGACAAACCACCGAGACCGACTGCGGCCAAAGTGACCATCACAATCGGTTCGTGAAATGGAATATCCGCTAGGGTAAGTTTTCCGAACATTTCTCTACACTTTTAATGGCAAGACCATTGGCTATCAAAGCCAGTGGTCTGCCTGCCTAAAGTCACGAAATCCCGTCAGTTAGACGCAGGTTCCGCAGGCGATTCTTTTTTCACAGAAGATGTGATGAACGGCGAAAGCTTCTGAACGCTGCCGCCACCATGGCTTACACAAGGTGTCTTCCCATCCACGCAGCGACCGATAATGGCGCTGAACAGGCCAGGCTCGGTGGATGCGTAATGTGTAACCGGATGTTTCTCTGTCGGCTGATCCAGCTCAATATAGCCTGCACGGTTCAGCACTTTGTCCGAGGTACGAACTTCAGAAACCCACTTCTCAAAGTCACCTTCTGTCTTCACATGCGTTGTAAAGCGCATCTGAGCGAAACCATCACCGCTATAGTTCGCGGAAATACCTGCATAGGTACCGGTTTCATTACCGATAAGGTGAAGTTTGGTCTGCATGCCAGGCATTGCGTAGACCTGACCACCCAAAGCCGGAATGAAGAAGGAGTTCATAATGTGGCCGGAGGTGATGCGGAAGTTCAGCGGACGGTCTACCGGCACAACCAGTTCATTGACCGAGGCAATGCCCTGCTCCGGATAGATGAACAGCCATTTCCAGTTCATCGCCACGACTTCAACCTGAACCGGCTTGGCCGCATGTTCCAGCGGACGGTAAGGATCCAGTTCATGGGTCTTAACCCAGGTCACATAACCAAGAATGAGAATGACGATGCACGGAATAACCCAGACAAAGGCTTCAATCTTGTTGGAGTGATGCCAGTCAGGCAGATATTCATTATCCTTGTTGGCACGATATTTATTCGCGAAATAAAGTGTCGCAATAATCACCGGCACAACGATCAGCGACATGATGACAGTCGCAAAAACAATCAGGTCACGTTCCTTAATGCCAACTTCGCCTTTAGGAAACAAAACAACCTGCTGGCAACCTGCCAGAATTGCTGTCAGCATCAGAACCGCACCAATGCCCACTGAGCGGAATAATCTGTGTTTCATTTAAATTTTCCGTCTTGAATGTGCCCGGGACAGGCCACATATCAACATTCACCAAGGTATTTTATGTCCACAATAAAACACAAAGGCACCTTAACTGCTTTGAAATGCTGTATTATTTCTGATCTGAAATTGTTTCAGAACGAGAAGAACATACAGTAGTTTCGGTAATTTTTGAAATTCATAGGCGGGTAGACCCATCATTTCAATACCGCAAGCTTCTGTACAACACTTCAGAAACTCTGCAGGAACAGCCTTTCATCAAACATGAAAACCATTCCGTATCAGACGAGCCAGCCTGTAGGTTTTGACCGTCCCGATACAAAATACCTGCCGGAAAGCCGCCGTATCACGCCGATTCAGTCTGCCATCCAGAGACTTTTGCGGTTTCTATAAGCATGAATCCACCGAACAGCAAGATGAATCTCGGTCACGTTTTCGCGCAATACGCGAAAAACTATACAATTAAGTCAAGTTTTTTGGATTGAGCTGGCGGAAAATCACTTCCTACAACGCGGCGACCAAAAATAAAATTACGGAATACAGAACTATACAAAATGAAAAAGGCCGGGATATCCCGACCTTCCATTAAACGTCTCAATTATTGCCAGTACATCCGTGGTCAAAAATCAGACGAATTTCTAAAATTCAATATATGTATAGAGAGCAAATATTTCAAGAACATGACAGATATACGATATTTTCGTGAATCAGTCTTTCAAAATATAACTACTCAAAACCTGTTCTGATTTAAGCGACTGCGCGCTCCTGATAACCGCCCTGCTGTCGCGCATCCTCATGCGCAATATAAGCATAGACCTCATCCATACATTGCTGCAGCATATCCAGATCCACAGGCCCCATACGGCTGAGATAGATATCCATCTCACTGGCAGGCACACCGCGCTTAATCATTTCCACAATCGCTTCAACAACGATTACCTTCTGATCAAATCTGTAACGCTGCATAATCCACCTCACGCATTTCAGAGTGTTCCATCTCTTTATGCTCCCATATGGTTAATATGCTATGAATATGCCCGAATTAACAACAGGGAATAGCTGTCATTTTTCAATAAGATAGAACCAAAATGAAAATTCTGAACAATAATAATATTTCACGTAAAATTATAAAATAATAATATAGAGCAATTTTCTCAATATAAAACAAAACTACCCGTCGGCTTATAACCAGACGGGTAGTTGAAACATTCTTTTTTTACAGTGATATGCAAATCACTTGTACATTTTACATGCCGTCATTCTGGCCAAGAATTTCACGCTTACCAACATGATTGGCAGCACCGACAAGACCTTCCTGCTCCATACGCTCCACGAGAGAGGCTGCACGGTTGTAACCGATCGACAGACGGCGCTGGATGTAAGATGTCGAGCATTTCTTATCACGCAGCACGACCTTCACGGCTTTCTCATAGAGATCATCACCATCTTCAGAGCCCATATCGCTCTTGTCAAAGACAGCACTGTCATCCTCAACGGCATCCGTCTCTTCTTCATCGGCGGTCACAGTGGCCAGATAATCCGGACGTCCCTGCTCTTTCAGATGATTAACGACCTTTTCCACTTCTTCATCGGAGACAAAAGGACCATGGACACGGACGATGCGGCCGCCACCGGCCATATGCAGCATATCACCCTGACCAAGCAGTTGTTCTGCACCCTGCTCACCAAGAATGGTGCGGCTGTCGATCTTCGATGTCACCTGGAAGGAAATACGGGTCGGGAAGTTCGCCTTGATCGTACCGGTGATCACATCAACGCTTGGTCGCTGTGTCGCCATGATCAGGTGAATACCGGCCGCACGCGCCATCTGCGCCAGCCGCTGGATCGCACCTTCGATTTCCTTACCGGCAACCATCATCAGATCAGCCATTTCATCGACGATAACGACGATGTAAGGCATTGGTGTCAGATCCATTTCCTGTTCTTCATACAGGATTTCACCGGTCGCTTTATCAAAACCAGCCTGTACCGTACAGGTAACAGTCTCGCCTTTTTCACGTGCAGCAGCAGCACGGGCATTATAGCCATCGATATTACGCACACCGAGACGCGACATCTTGCGATAACGCTCTTCCATTTCGCGTACGGTCCATTTCAGCGCCACAACGGCCTTCTTCGGATCGGTAACGACTGGGGTGAGCAGATGCGGAATACCGTCATAAATCGACAGTTCCAGCATTTTCGGATCAATCATGATCAGGCGGCATTCTTCCGGCTTCAGACGGTAGAGCAGCGACAGGATCATGGTGTTAATTGCCACCGACTTACCGGAACCGGTAGTACCGGCAACCAGCAAATGCGGCATCTTGGCGAGTTCGGCAATCACCGGCTCGCCGCCAATGGTTTTACCGAGGCACAGTGCCAAGCGGCAGTTGGTGCTCTCGAAAGCTGGCGATTCAATCAGTTCGCGGAAATAAACCGTTTCGCGGATGGAGTTCGGCAGCTCAATACCGATCACATTACGTCCAGGCACAACAGCGACGCGGGCAGACAGTGCTGACATCGAACGGGCGATATCATCAGCCAGACCAATCACGCGGGAGGATTTCACACCCGGCGCAGGTTCGAATTCATAGAGCGTGACCACAGGTCCCGGACGCACATGAATAATCTCACCACGCACACCGAAATCTTCAAGGATGCTTTCCAGCAAACCAGCGCTGCGCTCCAGCATTTCCTGCGAGATGATCGCACCGTCTTTATAGATAGGCTCCTGCAACAAAGCGCGTGGCGGATATTCATAGCCTTCACCGGACATTACAGTTCCGGTTTCAATTGCGGTCGGCGAGAAGATCGACAAGTTAATCGAAGATGAGGAACTACGCGCCGCAGCCGGAGCAGCAGCAAATGTTACCGGTACCGCAGGTTTTTCGACAGGTTCTTCAACCTGCTCCGCAACGACGTCTGCAACTTCTTCAACCGGCTCGCTCTGCTCAACAACTGCTTCAGGCGCTGTCTCAATTACGGCTTCAGCAACAGTAACCTGCTCCTGATCAACCGGAGCGGTAACCTCACTCAGAGATGGCAGCACATGCAACGCCTGGGTGGCAATGGAATAGACAGGCATCTGATAGCCTGACAGTCCAAAGCTGAAGGACGGCAAAAACGGATTGCTGACTTGCGCAACAGCAGGCGCTGTTTCAACAGGGGCAGCCTCTGCAACAATATTCTCTGCAACCTGAACAGCTTCAGCAACAGGAGTTCCGATTTCGGCCGGTACTTCTATCGGCACGCTAACTTGCGGTTCAACCACGGCAACAGGTTCAGCTACAACAACCCCTTCCGTCTTTTCCTGAACAACGTCCTGATGAGGGCGCAGTTCAACAGCACGGAACATACTCAGAATAGATTTTGTCTCAGTAACCGGTGCAGCAACAATTTCTTCAACCGCAATGGCCGCAACAGGTGCAACAACTTCAACCGCTTCTGGCACGGTGACAACCGGTGCCGGTGCTGTTGGCAGAATATCCGGCAGACCAGCAAATTCCCAGAATGCGAAGTCGGACAAATGGCTCAGCTGCAGGCCGCCCTGTTCGCTCTCAACAACCGGAGCAGCAGTCACTTCCGCCACCACAGGTGTTTGCGGCAGATGGGAAACAACAGCATTCACAACTTCAGCTTCAGGAATAACGGAAACCACCGGCGATGATACAGCGCCGGTCAATGGTGCCACTGCCTCAACATGCGGAGCGACTGGCACAACCGGCAAGCGCAGACGTGCGGCAACAATCATGCTGGAAGGGCCGCGCAATACCGGCGCAGTGCGCACCGGCTGCGATGCAGCAGTAGTAGTAGTAACAACAGCAGACTGTGCTGCCTGTGCCACAGGCGCAGCGGTCTGTTCATGCGCAGCAACCGGCTGTGTTTCTTCTTCCGCGCCGAATTCCTCAATCAGCTTGGCGCGCAGACGCATCAGCTCATTTTCAGGCGTGCGGGTAAAACGGACATTTTCAGCCAATGCAAAAGCATTTTTCCAGACTTTCTCGTCGGAGCCGAATTGCTCACGTACAGAGAGTCCCTGATAGGCCACATGCGGGCTGTTCATAATCATGGTCGGATTAGCAGGTTTTGGGTGAACCGGCGCAGCAACGGCTTGAGGCGCTGCAACAGGTGCTGCCTGCTGGGCTGTTGGCTGCGCAACCGCAGCCTGCTCTTCAGCCGGAGCAGCACGATCCTGATCCATCCAATGTTTAACCGCAAAATTGTTGCTCATCTGCTTACTCCTAAGCGGGTATGTCGGGATTGAGGTCACAGTTTCAGCAGCTGTGGCAGGCACAATTTCTGTGACAACAGCCGGAGCATAGCTAAGAGGCGCAGGCACCTCCGCTTCTGCAAAATCTGTTCCTGCAAGAACCTGTTCTTCCGGCTGATACTGTGTCTCGGACGCAAAAGAACCGGCAGCATCCTGCTCAAAGCTCTGCACTTCATGCGGCGGGGATACCGGTTCACGCATGTCAGCGGAAGCCGCAAAGCGGTCAGACGTTGCTATGGAGAAATTGGATCGTGGAATACGCATGGACATGAAAAACCAAAAAATACGCTACTGAGTTCTGTCCACAAAGTAATAAAAAATGAAGGTTAATAAGTTCCTTCCAAATCGCACTTGTGATCGCACATCTGCACCACAGAACACGTTAGAATTTCACAGATTGAATAGAAATTTATAATTATTTTCAATTACTTGTATGCATAAAAAGCGGATACAAAGCCCAGAAATATTATTTCCCACCCTCTTTACCATGCACCGAGCTGACATCATCAGGCAGACAGCTGTCTTAACCATCCCATGCGGCATTTAAGCAAAGCTAAAAATAGCCTTTGAAAGTATGTTTCGAGGCAAAATCTCTCTCCCACAGTCCAATTCACGATTAATTGCGCATATTTTTCGTTATTTACGCATCACGTCAGACAAGAATCCCCCTCGCAATCATGCGGCGGGTGGGCTAAGGAGACGCCAATCGACCGGTTAAGCGACTCTTTTTCAAAAAGTGGCTCATTCCGGCTCATATAAAAATGGTGACACTCATGCTCTCTTATCAGCGTTATGCGGTTTTCACATGTGTTGCGCTTCTGACAATCGCCTCGTTTCTCGGAGCGGTTTATTACAGCGAATGGCTGCTTATCATAACTGCGATTTCCAGTGCCCTGCTCGGCCTTGGCGTTTATGATATTTTCCAGTCCAGACACGCGATCCTGCGCAACTACCCGATCATCGGCCATATGCGCTTTATCCTTGAAAGTATCCGTCCGGAACTGCGCCAGTATATTATTGAAGGCGACCGCGATGAAGAACCTTTCAGCAGAGAGATTCGCGGCCTTGTCTATCAGCGCGCCAAAGGTGTTGAAGACAAACGCCCGTTCGGCACAATTGAGAATGTTTACAGCTCCGGTTATGCATGGCTGACCCACTCGGCGGTGCCGACAGTTATTAAGGATACAGATTTCCGTGTCCGCATCGGCGGCTCGGCCTGTAAGCAGCCTTATGATGCCAGCCTGTACAATATCTCGGCTATGAGCTTCGGTGCGCTGTCTGCCAATGCTATTCTGTCTTTGAACAAAGGCGCGAAAATGGGCAATTTTGCCCATGATACTGGTGAAGGCAGCATCAGCCGCTATCATCGTGAAGGCGGCGGCGATCTGATTTATCAAGTTGCGTCCGGCTATTTCGGCTGCCGTAATGATGACGGCACATTCTCACCGGAGAAATTTGCCATTCAGGCTGCTGATCCTCAGGTCAAAATGATTGAGCTGAAAATCAGTCAGGGTGCAAAACCCGGTCATGGCGGTATGCTGCCGGCCAAGAAAATCTCCCCGGAAATCGCCGAAGCACGCGGCATCCCGATGGGCAAAGACTGTATTTCGCCACCGGCACATAATACTTTCTCCACGCCGATCGGCATGATGGAATTTATCGGCCAGCTTCGTGAGCTTTCCGGCGGCAAACCTGTCGGCTTCAAACTCTGCATCGGTCATCGCCGCGAATTCATGTCGATGGTCAAAGCCATGCTGAAAACCGGTATTTATCCGGATTTCATCGTCGTTGACGGTAAAGAAGGCGGCACCGGTGCGGCTCCGCTGGAATTTGCCAACCGTGTTGGTATGCCAATGCTTGAAGGTCTGACCTTCGTGCATAATACTTTACGCGGTGCGGGTATCCGTCATGAGGTCAAAATCGGTGCAGCAGGCAAGATTGTTTCTGCCTTTGATATTGCCCGTACTTTTGCTCTGGGCGCTGACTGGTGTAACTCGGCACGCGGCTTCATGTTTGCTGTCGGCTGCATTCAGGCACAGTCCTGCCATACCAATACCTGCCCTGTCGGTATTGCCACGCAGGATCCGATGCGCCAGCGTGCGATTGATGTCGGGGATAAGAGCAACCGCGTTGCACGCTTCCACCGCAATACCATGCATGCTCTGGGCGAGCTTGCCGGTGCGGCAGGTCTGAGTGATCCGCGCGATTTCATGCCTTACCATTTCATGTTCCGCCAAAAGGATAATGAATTCCTCGATGGTAATGAAGTCTATCCATATCTGCCAAACGGCTTTCTGGTTTCCGGTTCTGAAATTGCAGAACTATCTGACTGGTACAGCCGCTGGGATCGTGCTTCTGCGGAAAGCTTCGCGCCGCCGGAAATTCCGCATGGCCCGTTCACCCGCCGCAAGATTGCTGCCTGATTAAAAAAATCCCGCCCTCTTTTTCTGGAAATGCTTGGGGCGGGATTTTTTATGTCGAAACGTCAGGCATCAGGATCACGCATCGTTTCTTTTTGCGTGATCAGACGCGCACTTTGCAATCCGCTCAGATAAATCCAAAGCCAGCTCCATGCGACGGCAAGGCGTGACCGAGTTCCGATCAGGAAATAAATATGGGCAAGCCCCCAAATCCACCACGCCAGAATGCCTTTCAGTTTGAAATTACCGAATTCAATCACTGCAACTTTTCGGCCGATTGTCGCCAGATTACCCTGATGCCGGTATTTGAAGGTTTCAGGTGGTGTTGCGCCTTTCAATGAAGCACGAATGCATTTTGCGACAAAGCTCCCCTGCTGTTTGGCCGCAGGCGCAATGCCGGGCACGGATTTATCCACGCCCCATTTTACCGATGCTGTGTCACCGATCACGAAAACCGAGAGATCATCCGCAAGCCGCAAATCTTTGGTAACGACTACCCTGCCCGCACGATCCGCTTCTGCTCCCAGCCACTGCGCTGCAGGCGATGCCTGCACGCCGGCCGCCCAGATGATTGTGCGACAGGCAATCGGCTCTTCTCCGATTATGATACCGCTTTCATCGCAGGCTGTGACCGGCACCCCGGTACGCACGGTCACACCAAGCTTTGTCAGGGAGGTTTTTACATAGTCAGACAGGCTCTCGCTAAAGCTCGGCAACACCCGCCCGCCTGCCTCCACCAGCAAAACTTTGGCCTGACGTGTATCAATCCGGCGAAACTCGCGCGGCAGTGTATGATGGGCAAGCTCAGCAATCATACCGGCCATTTCGACTCCAGTCGGCCCTGCGCCAATCACAGCAAATGTCAGCAATGCTTCACGTTTAGCCGAATCTGTTTCCAGCTCTGCCTGTTCAAAGGCCAGCAGCATACGCCTGCGGATTGTGGTTGCATCCTCCAGCGTTTTCAGACCTGGTGCGAAGGCTTCCCATTTATCTTTGCCGAAATATGCGTGACGCGCCCCCGTTGCCAGAACGAGTATATCATAAGGCAGTTCCGCACTGTTACGCAGACGCACAGTTTTGCGATCACGGTCAATACCAACAACCTCATCGAGCAACGTTGTCACTTCGGAACGATCACGAAAAAGATGGCGGATCGGCCATGCAATCTCCGATGTTGCAAGTACTGTGGTTGCAACCTGATAGAGCAAAGGCTGGAAAAGATGGTGGTTACGGCGATCCACTAAAGTGATGTCCAGATCAGTCTTTTTCAGACCATGTACAACCTGCAAGCCGGCAAAACCCGCACCAATAACCACAAGCTTCTTTTTCATAACGCATCCCGTTCTGCATGAGATCTGTCCGCCTGAAAACATACCACCTATTTTGCCACTATGCTGTATTAACCGTACCTAAGGCATAGCTTAATGAGCAGGAAGTTCCTACAAGCAGGCCTGAGCGACAAAGATAATGAAAGCAGAACCATGAATTTGAGCCTTTTTAAGACCCTGTGCAAAGACGGTAAATTCAAAGAAGCGCTAACTCTGGCGACAACCGGCTACGAGGAAGACAGACTTGCCCCTACCCGCTTCTCCATGGATAAAAAAACCGGCAACCCGATCTTTTACCGGGGCAACAAGCGCGTAGAACTGAACGCGGACAATGAATGGCAGATCTCAAAGAACCTGAACTTCTGATAAAGCACTGATCTTCATCAGAAGATTTTCATTTCACAGACCGCGAGCCACGAAAAATTTTCTCAGCGCTGGCATCCAGTTGCTCGCGTTTCAAACAGGTCAGAACTATTGGTCGGAATAGGGAAAAATGTATAGCATGTCTTCTTCAAGACATTGATTTACATAATAAATGTTTTTGGATTTTTTTGGTGGAGCCAAGCGGGATCGAACCGCTGACCTCTTGCATGCCATGCAAGCGCTCTCCCAGCTGAGCTATGGCCCCATTACCGATCATGTCTTAAAACATGCCGACCTGAGTGTCGGTTCCGGTGGTGCGAAGCAGATTATGATCTGTTCGTGACGGCTACATAAATTGCCTTTCACAGAAGATCAAGAGGAAAAAGCAAACTCTTTCAAAGATATCCAGATTATTTACTCAAAGCACCGAAAAACCTCTGCACCTGTGCACAACAAGTCAAAAAAATGCCCTGCACCGGTATCGGTACAGGGCATTTACAATTCACAATCAGAAGAGCTGATTAGCCTTCGTCGTCGTCACCAACGCCGCCGCCGCCGCCCAGAAGGCCGGACATGTCATCATCTTCGTCTTCATCATCAGGTGTGAGGAACGGATCATCATCATCACCGAGATCCACATCGTCATCATCATCCAGATCCGGAATATCGTCGCCCTTGGCTTCGTCATCCGCATCTTCCAGAGAGACGAATTCCGGTGCATCCAGTGCTGTATCCAGTTCTTCAGTTTCTGTTTCTTCCTCTTCTACGCGGGTATCCACGGAAGATTCAAAATAAGAAAGCGGATAGGATTTACCTGTGTAAGGGGAAACAATCGGATCCTTATTCAGGTCATAAAATTTCTTGCCCGTTTCCGGATCGATACGTTTTGTGCCAAGTTCAGATTTTGCCACGTCAAGCCTCATAAGTTGTGCCGGCTGCGGCATCCGCACATCCCCTGAAACAGGAGATAAAACCGGAAAGCCTTTTCGGTGTTTTTTGGTGCATAAACGGATTTAGCTACCTTTGTCAAAGCCAAAGACACATGTTTTGCTGAAACATGTTCCTTTCACAGGTTTCGTGGCCAAAATACGCCGGTTTATTGCCACTCTGAAACCGGCAGCGCTGAACGATGACATTTCAACTCAGTTTGCAGGATGACCTGCTTTGTTTAGTTTGCAGGATGACCTGCGGTAAAACCTATGCTAGACCTGTGCCACCTCGATTGACCGCGCTGTCTGAAACGCGCTTAGAAGCTTACAAAAACGGCAGCATAAACTGACTGTAATATTATGTCTCACTCTCAAGTTTCCAAACCTGCAACCGCTCGTCGCTCCCGCGACCTGAAGGGCGATATCCGCATTCCGGGCGACAAATCGATTTCTCACCGCTCTTTCATGTTCGGCGGCCTTGCATCAGGTGAAACCCGTATTTCCGGCCTGCTGGAAGGCGAAGACATTCTGGCCACCGGCAAAGCCATGAAGGCCATGGGTGCACAAATCCGCAAAGAAGGCGACATCTGGATCATCAACGGCACCGGTAACGGCTGCTTGCTGGAATCAGAAACACCGCTGGATTTCGGCAATGCCGGAACCGGCGTGCGCCTGACCATGGGGCTGGTCGGCTCCTATGATATGAAAACCTCATTCCTAGGTGACGCGTCCCTCACCTCGCGCCCGATGGCACGCGTGCTTAACCCATTGCGTGAAATGGGCGTACAGGTTGAAGCTGCGGAAGGCGACCGTCTGCCGCTGACATTGCGTGGCCCTAGCACCGCCAATCCGATCCGCTACCGTGTGCCAATGGCCTCGGCTCAGGTGAAATCGGCCGTTCTGCTGGCCGGTCTCAACACACCGGGTGTAACCACGGTTATTGAACCGATCATGACCCGCGACCATACGGAAAAGATGCTGCAGGGTTTCGGTGCTGACTTAAGCGTTGAAACCGACAAAGACGGCGTCCGCCACATCCATATCGCCGGACAGGGCAAGCTCATCGGCCAGACTATTGACGTGCCGGGTGATCCGTCCTCAACCGCTTTCCCTCTTGTGGCTGCGCTGATCACGGAAGGTTCAGACCTCATCATCCGCAATGTGCTGATGAACCCGACCCGTACCGGCCTGATCACCACCTTGCAGGAAATGGGCGCCCAGATCGACATTCTTGATCCGCGTCTTGCGGGCGGTGAAGATGTGGCTGACCTGCGCGTACGCTCATCGAAGCTTACCGGCATCACCGTTCCGGTTGACCGTGCACCATCCATGATCGACGAATATCCGGTTCTGGCCATTGCCGCCGCCTTTGCGGAAGGTGAAACTATTATGGATGGTCTGGATGAACTGCGCGTCAAAGAATCAGATCGTCTTGCAGCCGTTGCCCGCGGCCTTGAAGCCAATGGTGTCGACTGCACTGAAGGCGAAATGTCGCTGACTGTGCGCGGCAATCCGTCCGGTAAGGGTTTTGGCGGTGGCACTGTTGCCACCCATCTCGACCACCGTATTGCCATGAGCTTCCTCGTGCTGGGACTGGCTTCTGAAAAACCGGTGACCGTTGATGATGCAACAATGATCGCAACCAGCTTCCCTGAATTCATGGATCTGATGCGGGGCTTAGGTGCAGATATCACTGTGGCCGAGGCAAAATAACCGTAATGCAGGATAAAGCTTTCATCATCGCCATTGACGGGCCGGCAGCTTCCGGAAAAGGGACGCTGGCCCGTAACCTTGCCGCTCATTATAATTTTCATCACCTGGATACCGGCCTCACCTATCGTGCAGTTGCTAAAGCCTTGATTGATCAAGATTTACCACTTGATGATGAAGCTATTGCGGCGCGGGTTGCACAGGAACTGGATCTGAAAGGGCTGGATCGCACCGTGCTGTCCGCCCATGAGATCGGTGAAGCAGCTTCCAAAGTTGCTGTCATGCCGGAAGTGCGCCGTGCCCTTGTGGATGCACAACGCAAATTCGCAGAAAACCTGCCCGGCACGGTGCTGGATGGCCGCGATATCGGTACCGTTGTCTGCCCTGATGCGCCGGTGAAACTCTATATCACCGCTTCTGCAGAAGTGCGTGCAGAGCGCCGTTTTAATGAAATGCGTGCAAAAAACGCTGATGCGGATTATAATGAAGTGCTGGACGATCTGAAGCGCCGTGATGAGCGCGACATGAACCGTGTCACATCGCCATTAAAACCCGCAAGCGATGCGCACTTGATCGATACCAGTAAAATGGATATAGAAGCGGCATTTCTAGAGGCTAAAAAGCTGATAGATGCAGCATTGCACAGCTGATTACCTTCTGAATTCCAGAAAAATCATTGAGTTGTGCGTCTTTTATATAAAAATTGTCTGTTTTCAGGCCATGCGCCGGATTGTTCTTTTTAAGAACAGCTTGTCTTCAGACTTTCTCGAAACACCAACCCCCGGCGCCGTATCCCGTGAATTTCACGGATACATCAGGAGTCTACATGTCAGATTTTAACCCGACACGCGAAGATTTTGAAGCTCTGCTGGCTGAGTCCTTCGCCAATAATGACCTTGCAGAAGGTTATGTTGTTAAGGGCCGTATTGTTGCCATCGAAAAAGACATGGCAATCATCGATGCAGGTCTCAAAGTTGAAGGCCGCGTGCCGCTGAAGGAATTCGGCGCTAAGGGCAAAGACGGCTCGATGAAGCCGGGCGACGAAGTAGAAGTTTACGTTGAGCGTATCGAAAACGCGCTTGGCGAAGCTGTTCTGTCGCGCGAAAAAGCTCGCCGCGAAGAAAGCTGGGTTCGCCTCGAAGAGAAATTCGGCAAAGGTGAGCGCGTTGATGGCGTTATCTTCAATCAGGTTAAGGGTGGTTTCACCGTTGATCTCGATGGTGCCGTTGCGTTCCTGCCACGTTCACAGGTTGACATTCGTCCGATCCGCGACGTTACACCTCTGATGCACAACCCGCAGCCGTTTGAAATCCTGAAAATGGACAAGCGTCGCGGCAACATCGTTGTGTCCCGTCGTACCGTTCTGGAAGAATCCCGTGCGGAACAGCGTTCTGAAATCGTTCAGAACCTTGAAGAAGGTCAGGTTGTTGACGGCGTTGTCAAGAACATCACCGATTACGGTGCGTTCGTTGACCTCGGCGGTATCGACGGCCTGCTGCACGTTACCGACATGGCATGGCGCCGTGTAAACCATCCTTCCGAAATCCTGACTATCGGTCAGCAGGTTAAGGTTCAGATCATCCGCATCAACCAGGATACACATCGTATTTCCCTGGGCATGAAGCAGCTGGAAAATGATCCTTGGGATGGCATCGGTGCGAAATATCCGATCGGCAAAAAGATCACCGGTAACGTAACCAACATCACCGACTACGGTGCATTTGTTGAAATCGAACCAGGTATCGAAGGTCTGATCCACGTTTCTGAAATGTCCTGGACAAAGAAGAACGTACACCCAGGCAAAATCCTGTCGACCTCTCAGGAAGTCGAAGTTGTTGTGCTCGAAGTGGATCCGGTCAAGCGCCGTATTTCGCTCGGTCTCAAGCAGACCCTCGACAACCCATGGACAACCTTTGCTCAGAAATATCCAGCCAACAGCGTTGTTGAAGGCGAAGTCAAGAACAAGACCGAATTCGGCCTGTTCATTGGTCTCGACGGCGATGTAGACGGCATGGTTCACCTGTCGGATCTCGACTGGAACCGTCCGGGCGAACAGGTTATCGAAGAGTTCAACAAAGGTGACGTTGTTAAGGCAGTCGTTCTCGATGTAGACATCGAAAAAGAACGTATCTCCCTCGGCATCAAGCAGCTGACCGGCGATAGCGTTGGTGAAGCAGCTTCTTCCGGCGACCTGCGCAAAAACGCAGTTGTTTCCTGTGAAGTAACCGGCATCACCGATGGCGGCATCGAAGTTAAACTGGTTGATCACGACATCGAAAGCTTCATCAAGCGTTCGGATCTGTCCCGTGACCGTGACGAGCAGCGCCCAGAGCGTTTCTCCGTTGGCCAGAAAGTTGACGCACGCGTTATCGCTTTCGACAAGAAAACCCGCAAGCTGCAGGTTTCCATCAAGGCTCTCGAAATTGCTGAAGAAAAAGAAGCAGTTGCTCAGTACGGTTCCGCAGACAGCGGTGCATCGCTCGGTGACATTCTTGCTGCAGCAATGAAGAAGTCCGAAAACAACTAATTTATGAGCGGGGCTTTATCCGTGTGATTTAAGCCCTGTTTATCTAGTGTTGTAAAAGCCCCCGCCGGAGCAATCCGGCGGGGTTTTTTTATCAGTTCTATTAGAAAGTTCCGGTTCTGACAGTGCAGCCTCAGGCAACACCCAACAGAGCGATCAGAGATAAGCTGATAGCACCCAGAGCCAGCAGCGAGAAAATTGCAGTCAGCGTGACACGGCCACCGGCCTTCATCACTGTGCGCACATCCACACCAAGCCCGAGACCAGCCATTGCAATCACAGTCAGGGCAGTGCTGGCTTCATTCAATGGCGGCAGTGCCGCTTGCGGGATCAGCGACAGACTGCGCAGCGCCATCATGCCCAGAAAGCCGAGAATAAACCACGGCACCATCTGCGACAGCTTCGGACGGGCGCCGCCCGATTTCGCGCCAATCACACCGATTGTCACAATAACCGGCCCCAGCATCAGCACACGCACCAGCTTGACCAATGTACCGATCTGCACACTCAGTGCGGCCACAGGGGCTGTTGCAGCCAAGACCTGCGGCACAGCATAGACGGTCAGGCCTGCCAGAATACCATATTGCGCAACCGACATATTCAGCAGCGGCACCAGCAGCGGCAGACACAGCACCACCACAACACCCAAGACTGCTGTAAAGGCAATGGATGATGCCACATCATCACTGTTGGCACCGATAACCGGCGCTGTAGCCGCAATCGCCGAGTTACCGCAAATGGAGTTGCCGCAAGCCACCAGCACCGCCATACGATGCGACAGGCGCATCAAACGGCCAATAGAATAGCTGATACCGATCGACAGCATCACAACACCGGCAATACCACCAATCAAAGCCGGACCTGCCTGCATCACCGCTTCCGCACTGATCGATGCGCCGAGTAGCACAATCGCAATTTCCAGAATCATCTTCGATGAAAACTGAATACCGGCATGATACCGGCCAGACAGGCTGAATAATGAGCGTACCGCTGCACCGATCAGGATGGCCAGCACGATTGATTCTAACCATGCTCGCCCGAAATAATGCGCTTCGATATGTTCCAGCGCGTAAGCTGCGATACTCACCAGCAGACAGAGAATAAGTCCGGGCAAAACACGGGAAAAATTAGAACGAATATTACGTGTCATAGTGGTACTTCCGATAATTTTTCCAATTCTATCGCTTATTTCAATCATTCATTCCATTTGAAAATATGTTATGATTCATTCAATAAAAACGAATGATTGATCATCATGACCCTTGAGCAATTACGGATATTCGCGGAAGTCGCCCGCCAGCAGCATTTGACCCGTGCGGCTGAAATCCTGCATCTGACCCCTTCAGCGGTCAGTGCAGCGATCAAAACACTGGAAGAGCGCTATGCGACCCAATTGTTCAACCGGATCGGCCGAAGAATTGAGCTGAATGAGACGGGTCGTATCTTTTTGCATGAGGCTGAAGCTGTGCTTGCCCGTGCTCAGGCCGCAGAACTGACCCTCAGCGAAATAACCGGCCTGCAACGGGGCAGTCTGCATATTTATGCCAGCCAGACGATTGCCAGCTACTGGCTGCCACCGGTTTTGGCGCGGTTTCACACCACCTATCCGATGATTGACCTCAAACTCTCTATCGGCAACAGCGAGCAGGTTGTTGAAGCTTTACGGGAGGGATTAGCGGATACAGGCTTCATTGAAGGTGAAACGGATGACCCGTTTCTGCATAAAGAATCGGTGGCCACAGATCAGCTGATTACCGTTGTCCGTCCGCAGCATCCGTGGGCAAAACGCACGACACTGCCGACTGCAACCTTGCCGGAGAGTTTCTGGATTTTACGTGAGCAAGGCTCCGGCACGCGTGCGGCCTTTGAAGCCTATTTACGCGATCAAGCTTTTGATCCCGCACACCTGCCACTCGCACTTGAGCTACCTTCCAATGAGGCCATATGCTCGGCTCTGATCGCAGGGGATTATGCCACTGTGCTTTCTGCGCTCGCAGCCCGTCCGCATCTTGCAGCAGGCACATTGAAACAGGTGCCGTTTACTTTACCGCCGCGGCAATTCTGGCTTCTGAACCACCGCGAGCGCTACCAGAGCCACGCCTTTAAAGCGCTTTATGCGATGGTTAAAGAGACCAAGTAGTTCTCAGCGAATGGCTTTAACCAGCGCCTTATCAGGGAAACAGGTGGCAGGCTGGCCGTTCTTTGCCTGCCAGACGCCGATTGAGCGACGGGTTTTAAATCCGGCCAGACCATCCGGCTTGCCGACATCATAGCCCTGCTTTTGCAGACGTTTCTGCATGACTGCAACATCCGAGCGATAAAGACCGCCGACATCGCCCCAGCCTTGCTGAAAACCACCGGCACCATAGCTCATCCGGTCAGACATATGACCAATGAACAGCGCATAGAGATCGCTCATATTATAGTTTTTCAGCACGTAGAAATTCGGCGTGACAATAAATGCAGGACCGTGACGACCGGCAGGCATCAGCAGAAAACCTTCTTGCGCCATTTCCTGTGCAGGGAATGCCTTGCCATTCACACGAGTGATACCAAGTGCTGTCCAGTCACGGAATGTCTTGCCCTGATCAGGCCCTTCCAGTGAGCAGGAGACATTTTGCGGTACATTAACCTCAAAGCCCCAGTCGCGGCCTTTCTGCCAGCCGAAATGCTGCAAATAGGCAGCAATAGAAGCCAGTGTATCCGGCACGGAATTCCAGATATCGCGCCGTCCGTCGCCGTCATAGTCAACGGCATGTTTCAAATAGGATGTCGGCATGAATTGCGGCTGTCCCAGAGCACCAGCCCAAGAGCTTTTAAGATGCGCGCTATCCATATAGCCCTTCTGCACAATTTCGAGCGCAGCCAGCAATTCCGCGCGGAACATATCCTTGCGTGTTGCCATAAAGGCCTTGGTCGCCAGCACTTCAAAACCGTTATAAGGGATCTTCACCGCGCCGAAAGCAGATTCACGCCCCCAGACAGCGACGACGATACCGGCAGGCACACCGAAATCACGTTCAATTTTCGCCAGCAGGCTCTTATGGGCATTGAGCTTCACCTTGCCATTGCTGACAACGGAATCAACTGTGCCTTTGCGAAAATAATTGGCCGGAGAGCCGAACTCAGACTGTGTCTGCTGTTTTGGTGTTTGCGGCTTGGTGCCAGGTGGCACCAGATCGGGCAGTTTCCAGTTTAGCTGCACACCGGATAAAGACTGATTGAACACGCTGCGGCTGATGCCGCGCTGTTGCGCCTGCGGCCACAGATCATTCTCCAGCCATTGCTGAAAGGCGGCATTGGTTTTGGATTGGAGTGCAGCAGAATAAGTCTGCGCCTGCGCTGCCGGTATGCTAAGCGGCACTGCTGCACCAAACAGGCTGAGCGCCACCAAAGCCTGACGGAGGAAAGTCTTCTGCATGGCTACTCCTCTTATACAAAATCCACCTGAAACTTGGATAAAAATCGGTTGGTCAGGTTTTATAATGTTGTTCTGGCGCGCAAAGCTGCAGCCAGTGTCCCCTCGTCCAAATAATCCAGTTCGCCGCCAACCGGCACACCATGGGCAAGACGGGTGATCTTCACATCCATACCGTCGAGCTGATCGGTGATATAATGCGCCGTGGTCTGTCCTTCGACCGTGGCATTGACCGCAAGAATAATCTCTTTGATCTCACCACCGGTCACACGCTCGATCAGACCTTTAATATTGAGATCATCCGGCCCCACACCATCCAGAGGTGACAGACGACCACCCAGTACATGATAGCGCACATTCATGGTGCCGGCACGCTCAAGCGCCCAGAGATCGGATACATCTTCAACAACGATCAGTGTGGAAGGATCACGGCGCGGATCTTCGCAGACCGTGCACGGATCACTGGTATCCACATTTCCACAGCATGAGCAGATGCGCACCTTTTCTGCGGCTTCCTGCATGGCAGAGCCAAGAGGCACCAGCAATGCATCTTTTTTCTTGATCAGATGCAGCGCAGCGCGGCGTGCAGAGCGGGGCCCCAGCCCCGGCACGCGGGCAAGAAGCTGGATCAGGCGTTCAATTTCAGGTCCGGCGATTCGTTTTGACATAATGAATACCTAAAACATTTAACGCCCGAATAGAATCGGGCGTTATTGTATAAGTACGTGTTATTAAACCTGCGCTTCAATTAAAACGGCAGTTTCATGCCCGGAGGGATTGGCAGACCGGCGGTCAGCGCCTGTGTCTTTTCAGCCATCATCGCTTCCAGCTTGGCTTTTGCATCATTATGTGCCGCGATAATCAGGTCCTCCAAAATTTCGCCTTCGCCTTCTTTGAGCAGCGACGGATCAATTTTCAGACTGGTCAATGTGCCTTTGCCGAGCAGGGTCAGACTTACCAGACCGCCACCGGAAGTCGCGCTGACTTCCATCTGCGCGATTTCTTCCTGCATGGCCTGCATTTTGGCCTGCATTTCTTTTGCTTTGCTCAGCATCCCCATCATGTCACGCATATGGCAGAACTCCTCGAATTACTCGTATTCAATAAATGGTTCACAGCCTCGGTCGTTTCAACCGCAGCCAAAATTAATCGTCATCATCCAAATCGCCGTTATCCACGCCCGGATCCGGCATTTGCATTTCCAGCTCTGCATCATCATCCGGCGTGGTGATACGCACGTCGATGATTTTTGCCCCTGGAAATTTGGCAAGGATCGCGGCGACATCCGGATCAGCGCGGGCATCTGTTACCAGTTCCTCGCGCCGTGCGGTTTCAACTTCAGCCACGGTCTGGCCGCCACCGTCACGGGCGACCGAAACCATCCAGCGCTCGCCTGTCCAGTCGAGCAGACGCTGTGCCATATCCGTGGCCAGTGTTTTCGGCGCATGCTCAGTCAGCGCAATTTCCATACGGTTCTGGCCAATAGAAACCAGCCGTACGAAATTCTTGACCAGAACCTTAAACTGCAGATCACGCTTATTGCCCGCCAGATTGACGATGTCATTCAGGTCGCGGATGCGCACTGTTTGCGGAGCAGGTTCTGTTTTAGGCTGGACAACGGCTTGCGGCTGCATCATCTGCTGTGCAGCAGGCTCAGCTAACCGAAGGGCGGCGCCACCATTATTTTGACGCTGTACCATCTGACCGGAAACCGCATCAGCGGCTGCATAGGCTGAAGTACCACCACCGGAGCCATTAACTCCCCCGCCTTGCGGAGCAGATGGTGCAGAACTACCACCGGTATGACCATTGGCAATGGCTTTCAGCGCTTCATCCAATGTCGGCAGATCGGCAGAATGCGCCAAGCGGATCAGCAGCATTTCTGCCGCCTGCACCGGACGGGATGAGGTTTCCACCTCATGAATACCTTTGAGCAACATCTGCCAACAGCGCGACAAGGCGCGGATAGACAATGTCTTGGCAAATTCAGCACCGCGCACGCGCTCATCTTCCGACAGCGACATATCCTGCGCGACTTCCGGTGTGAAACGCAAGCGTGTGACCAGATGGTTGAAATCCGCCAGATCACTCAGCACAACGGAAGGATCAGCACCCACATCATATTGCGCGCGGAATTCTTTCAGCACACCCGCCACGTCACCGCGCATCAGCATTTCAAACAGGTCGATAATACGCGCACGGTCAGCAAGGCCGAGCATTTCGCGCACTGTCTGGCTGTCGACTGTGCCGTTGCCATGGGCAATCGCCTGATCGAGAATCGACAAGCTATCACGGGCAGAGCCTTCACCGGCACGGGCAATCATCGCCAGTGCCGTGTCGTCAGCCTGCACATTTTCAAGGCCGGTGATCTTGCGCAACAGGCTCGTCAATGTGCCGGATTCAATACGGCGCAGATCAAAACGCTGACAGCGCGACAGAACGGTAATCGGCACTTTGCGGATTTCTGTGGTCGCAAAGATAAACTTCACATGCGGCGGCGGCTCTTCCAAGGTCTTCAGCAGGCCGTTGAAAGCCTGATTGGAGAGCATGTGCACCTCATCGATGATATAGACTTTGTAACGGGCAGAAACCGGACGGTAACGCACCTGTTCAATAATCTCACGAATATCATCAATACCGGTATGCGAGGCCGCATCCATCTCGATCACATCGACATGGCGGCCCTCCATAATCGCCTGACAGTGCTCACCCAATTCGGTCAGATGCACACTCGGCTGATCAATCGTATCGGTTTTATAATTCAGGCCGCGCGCCAGAATACGCGCCGTTGTGGTCTTACCCACCCCGCGCACACCGGTCAGCATCCATGCCTGCGCAATGCGTCCTGCTTCAAAAGCATTGGTCAGGGTGCGCACCATCGGCTCCTGACCATAAAGATCATCAAAATTCTGCGGGCGGTATTTACGGGCGAGAACGCGATAAGCATTATCTGCCGGTTTATTATCCATGGATTTCGCGCGCTCCTTCAGATCCCGTCTTTAAACTCCACTGCTGTAGCACAGATCATCAGCCGATTGAAAACAGAAAGCGGCCTCTCGGAAAACTTAGATTTTCCGTGCACAACAATCTGAATTTCAGGGGAGAAAAAGGTGGGAGGCTGGCACGATGACCCGTGCCGAGCTCGTTAGGGCTGCTTCCTTCCGGACCTGACCCGGTTGGCGAGTGGTCCGTCCACCACCAACCTCCCGCGCTCCATATCGGAAATTTGAACACAAAATGCAAGGCTCAAATAAGCTGAGATAAAAAAAATAGAGATTATTTTCATGTATTTTATGGTTCAATAGCCCTGAATTAATAAAACCAACTGCCTGAACCAACCTAAAGCAGCATTTTTACACAAGGCACAGCACCATGCCAGATTTCGCCCTCGACCAACGTCTGCAAAACGACACATTTCCTATCGGTCCGCTTGGCCTGTGCCAGCTGCTTTTGATGAATGACAAGCGCTGGCCGTGGTTGATTCTTGTGCCACAACGCGCAGATATGTCGGAAATTCACGAGCTGACCCCGCTCGATCAGACCATGCTCAGTTTTGAAACCTCTATGGTTGCCGAAGCGATGAAAGAGGCAACCGCTTGTGAGAAGATCAACAGCGGTGCGCTCGGCAATATTGTCCGCCAGTTGCATATTCATATCATTGCGCGCAACAGCGGCGATGCGGCATGGCCGGGCCCGGTCTGGGGACATGGCACACGTGAGCCCTACACTGAAGAAGAAGCCCATCAACTCATCAATGAATTACGTGCCCGCCTTTCTGCCTGAGTTTACTTGTGATGCCCCATAATTTTGAATTTGCCGCAATGGCTGACAAGAATCATGGCCTTGGTTTTGCCGGTAAAACACTTGATCCGCAGGCTGAAAAACGTGATGAAACCAGTCTGCCGAGTGCATTGGCCAATCCTGATGCGCAGTTTTTACTGTTTGCACGCGGTAAAATCCTGCTCAAACAAGGCATATCGGAACACCGCGCTTTATTCAGTCATGTGGAAGTCCGTCATCTGCAAATTGGTACGGATGAGTACGGTAAAAATAATCTGATTTTGCTAGGGGAAGCAGCAGGCACTGCCTATCTTGCGCTGGATACCGGCCTTGATCCCGAAGCGCTTCCTCCGGCACTTGAAGCCTCCGAATATCGCGCACTTTACACGCATAATCTGCTAAGCCCCGCAGATAGCGGTATGGTTGCACAAGCGGCAGCCCTTCTTGCATGGCATAGAACCCATCGCTTTTGCGGGCGTTGCGGCCATGAAACCGAAATGCGTATTGGCGGTTTCAAACGGGTTTGCACATCCTGCACTGCCGAGCATTTTCCACGTACTGATCCGGTAGTGATCATGCTCGTCACGCACCAGTCGCCATCCGGAGAACGCTGTCTGCTGGCACGCAGCCCGCATTTTGCACCACTAACTTATTCCTGCCTTGCCGGATTTGTCGAGCCGGGAGAAACAATAGAAAATGCCGTCCGGCGTGAAGTGCGTGAAGAATCAGGCCTGCCTGTTGGGCAGGTCACCTATCACGCCAGCCAGCCATGGCCGTTTCCCTATTCCCTGATGATCGGTTGTTTCGCACAGAGCCTGTCTGGCGAGCTTAATCTTGACCATGACGAGCTGGAGGACGGTGGCTGGTTTACCCGTGAAGAAGCCAGAGCTATGCTGGATAATATCCATCAGCTAGGCCTACGTACCCCGCCAGCCGGCGCGATTGCCAGCGCACTGATACGCCATTGGGTAGAAAACTCATAAAAAAAGCGCCGGATCACTCCGGCGCTTTTTATAATCAGTTTCAGCCGTTTTTATTCTGCCGCTAGCAATTGTTTACGGTTTTCACTGCCCGGATAAACACCAACAATGCGCACTTCCTTGGTGAAGAAAGCCAGTTCTTCCAGTGCAAGCTGCACGGAACGATCATCCGGATGACCTTCAATATCCGCATAGAACTGCGTTGCCATGAAAGTACCGCCGATCTGGTAGCTTTCCAGCTTGGTCATATTGATGCCGTTGGTGGCAAAGCCGCCCATTGCTTTATAGAGCGCTGCCGGAACGTTGCGCACGCGGAACACAAAAGTCGTCACCATCAATTCATCCGGTGACTTGCGCGGTGCCCATTGCTCCTGCTTCGACAGCACAACGAAACGTGTAATATTGTTTTCGGCGTCTTCGACATTGTTCTGCAAAATCTCAAGACCATAGAGTTCCGCAGCCAGTAACGGTGCTAAGGCCGCTTTGCTCTTATCGCCCAGATCAGCCACCTGACGGGCAGCGCCTGCTGTATCACCGGCAATAACCGGCTTCCAGCCATTGCCGCGAATGATTTTACGGCATTGTCCCAGCGCATGAATATGGCTGTGAACGCTCTTAATGTCTTCCTTTTTGGTGCCCGGAAGCACCATCAGCTGAAAATGGATCGGCAGGAAATATTCGCCGATAATATGCAGACGCGATTCCGGCAAAAGATGATGAATATCCGCGACGCGACCGGCCAGCGTATTTTCAATCGGAATCATTGCCAGATCGGCTTCACCATTTTCAACGGCATTAAACGCGTCTTCAAAAGTTGCACATGGCAGCGGCTCCATTGTCGGAAACATATTGCGGCAGGCCGTGTCGGAATTTGCTCCCGGTTCACCCTGAAACGCTATTTTATTGGTCTTCGCTGCCATTTTTGGTGCCTTTGACTTAAGTTTAGAAATGCTTTTCCGTTATTTTACAGATCAGCGCGACAAAACCTGCCGTGCTTTCTCCAGATCCTCCGGTGTATCCACACCGAGCGGGAAGGATTGAACCACTTCCACATCGATTCGCATACCCGCTTCCAGCGCCCGTAACTGTTCCAGTTTTTCGCGGATTTCCAGCACGGACTGGCCGAGTGCGACGAATTTCTCTAGCGCTTCACGGCGATAGGCGTAAAGGCCGATATGATGATAAAGCGGCCCGTCACCATAAGGCGCTGTGGCGCGGGTGAAATAGAGCGCACGCAGCTTATTTGGTTCAGCCAAAGGCGAACCGACAATTTTCACCACATTCGGATTGGTCTTTTCTTGGATATCACTGATCTCAACACCAAGGGTCGCGATATCCGCAGGCCCTTCGATGAGCGGCTGTAGAGCAGTCTTCATCAATGCCGGATCAATGGTTGGCAGATCGCCCTGCACATTGATAACCGCATCGAATTCTTTATTGGGATCAATAAGTTGAAGTGCCTCATAAATTCGATCGGAACCGGATTCATGATCCCCGCGTGTCATCACGGCTTCAAGACCATGTGCTTCCACGGCCTCTTTAATCTCGGTACTGTCGGTTGCAACCACCACGCGCCCCAGACCGGAGGCAACGGCACGCTCCGCGACATGAACAATCATCGGCTTGCCGGCAATGTCTGCCAGTGGTTTGCCGGGTAGACGCGTTGAGGCCATACGGGCTGGGATCAGGATCAGTGATTTAAACGGCTTAGACATAAGGTTTCATCCGAAAGTGTCAAAAAGTCACGGGTGCAGCTGTTCTTATAGGTGTTGCCAGCGTCAAGCAAAAGACCTAGTTTCCGGCAAAGGTCAGTAAAATGGAGGGCTATCCTCCCCTAAGACAGACTAAATATCACCGCCAAGCTAAAGGCGTTGGGGGAACAGGAGCGCTAGCGGCCATATGAATTCGTCTCAGTCCAATAAATATATCATGGCCTTTCTGGCCACCGTTTTTATTGCCATGACCATTGGTATTTCTTCCGATGCGATTTTTTCGACGCCGCATCCTGAAACTGAAGGTTATGCTATTGCAGCCTCCGAAGGTGGCGCACCGGCTGCCGGCAAAGAAGCACCGGCTGCTGTACCTATCGCGACATTGCTGGCATCAGCTGATCCTGCACGCGGTGCAACCGTGTTTAAACGCTGTGCAGCTTGCCATACATCTGAAAAAGGTGGCGCGAACAAAGTCGGCCCGCATCTTTGGGACGTTGTAAATCGCCCTGTGGCAGAAGTCTCAGACTTCAGCTACTCAGCATCGATGAAAGCCTTTGCCGAAGGCGGAAAAGTTTGGGATTATGATCATCTCAGCCACTTTTTGACTTCTCCGAAAGGTTACATCAAAGGCACAGCCATGGGCTTTGCAGGGCTGAAAAAAGACAATGAACGCGCTGATCTGATCGCTTATCTGCGCTCCTTGTCTGACAATCCTGCACCACTGCCCTCACCGGATGCTGCAGCACCTGCTGAAGAGACAAAACCGGCTGAAGAAGCAAAGCCTGCGGAAGAAAAACCTGCAGAGGCACCTGCGACACAGGAACCGGCCGCAGAAACACCAGCTCCGGCGCCTGCAACACCGGAAGCACCGGCACCACAGCCTGCAAATTAACATCAACGATCAGTTTCTGATCGCTAAGCCGGGCTCAAAGCCCGGCTTTTATTTTTAGAAGGAACTACATTCATGTCTGATGAAGTAATTGTACGCGACAGCAACGGCGCTCAGCTGCAGGACGGCGACTCCGTCACCCTGATCAAAGACCTCAAGGTCAAAGGCACTTCGGAAACAATTAAGCGCGGTACACTGGTCAAAAATATCCGCCTGAACGGCCGTGATGGTGAAGTTGAGTGCAACACCAAACAGGTCAAAGGTCTGGTTCTGAAGACCGAGTTCGTCAAGAAAGCCTGATCATTACAAAGATTTAATTCCGCAAGCCCGATTTTTGCTCTGCTTCTGCCTGCTTTCCCTTTTAATTAACACAGGGATCATTAAAGTGGCAGTTTATCCTTATGGGCAAATTATCGGGTGGCGGAATGAAAACAGCATTGCGGATTATGCTTATCGCAGGTTTAAGCCTGTATGGCAGTTTGGCTTCCGCTCAGGAAAAAGCACCAGACAATGGTCTGCAATGGCGCCATGCCAACAGCCTGACCGGTGAGCCGAAATATCCCGCAGGCTTTAAGCACTATGACTACGTCAATCCGGATGCTCCTAAAGGCGGCACACTCAATCAGGTTACTGTCGGTACTTTTGACAGCCTGAATCCTTATGTGGTTCAGGGTGTTGCGGCGGCTGGTCTCGCCAATTTCGGCGGCGGTATGCTCTATGACACCCTGATGGATCAGTCGATGGATCAGAGCTCGACCACCTACGGGATGGTTGCCGAAGCGATGCAATATCCGGATGATTTTTCCTGGGTTAAATTCCGCCTCAATCCGAAAGCCGCATGGCACGACAAAACCTCGATCAGCGTTGAAGATGTGATCTGGTCGTTTGACACACTGAAAAAACAATCACCGCTCTATAACCGCTATTATGCAGATGTCGTCAAAGCCGAGAAAACCGGCGACAACGAAGTCACCTTTACATTTGACAAGAGCGGTAACCGTGAATTGCCCAATATCATGGGCGATCTTGTCGTACTGCCGAAACATTGGTGGGAAGGCAAAGATAAAAACGGCAAGCAACGTGATATCAGCCGCCCGACACTAGAAATTCCGCTCGGCTCCGGCGCGTATAAAATCGGCGCCGTTAATCCGGGTAAGTCAATCACATGGCAGCGCGTGGATGACTATTGGGGCAAGGACCAGCCAACGCAGGTCGGCCGCAATAATTTTGATCAGGTGAAATACGAATATTTCCTGAATAATGACGCAACATGGGAAGCCTTTAAAAAGGGCGGCACCTATGACTTCCGCGTTGAAAACATCGCCCAGCGCTGGCATGAGCAGTATAATTTTCCGGCCTATGAGCGTGGTGATGTCATCAAAGCCAGCTTCCCGATGCATGCAGCAGGGCGTATGCAAGGCACATTCCTGAATACCCGCAAAGCCAAATTTCAGGATGTACGGGTTCGCGAAGCACTGAACTGGGTATTTGATTTTGAAAGCATGAACCGCATGCTGTTTTTCAATCAGTATCAGCGGATTGAAAGCTATTTTGCCGGTATTGATCTGGCCTCTTCCGGATTACCTTCAGAAGCAGAGCTGAAAATTCTTGAAACTGTGCGTGGTGAAGTTCCGGAAGCCGTTTTCTCCAAGCCGTATAAGCTGCCGGTCTTTGACACCCCGCAGGCGACCCGTACCAATATGCGCCATGCTCTTGATCTGCTTGCGCAAGCCGGATGGACAGTGAAAGACGGTAAACTCACCAATGACAAAGGTGAGGTTTTTACCATTGAGTTTCTGACAAACAATCCGAATGACGAGCGTGTCGTCAGCCCGTTCATCAACAATCTGCGCCGTATTGGTATCAATGCATCCTTAAGAGTGGTTGATGACGCGCAATATCAGGCACGGGTTAATGACTTCGATTATGACGCCATCAGCTCGATTGTCGTGCAGAGCCAGTCTCCCGGCAATGAACAACGGGAAATGTGGAGCGCCAAGTCTGCCGATCTGAAAGGCAGCAAAAACTATTCCGGCATCAAAAATCCGGCTATCGACAAGCTGATCGACCGTGTTGTCTACGCCAAAGACCGCGATGAACTGGTGGCGGCCACCCGTGCTCTCGACCGTGTACTGCTGTGGAATTATTACACCGTGCCGCAATGGTATTCCGATAAAATCAATGTCGCTTATTGGAATAAATTTGGCCTTCCCGATAAGCAGCCGGATTATGCAGGGATTGATCCTTTCTCCTGGTGGATAAAACCAAAACCATAAAATGGCTCACTCTGGTTTGGTCTTGTATTTTGACTCGCATTTTTTGAGCTTGATACCCAATCGGATCTAAACCACAAGGCAGGAGGCGGATTATGGCAGAAGCTACGATAAACAGACGCAAACTGATGGTACTCAGCGGAGCAGCAGCATGCAGCGCTGCTCTGCCTTTTCGTGCCAGAGCGCAAGGCGGTGCGAATACCGCGGTTCACGGACTAGCCGTATTTGACGATCTGAAATATCCGGCCGGTTTCAACCATTTTGATTATATCAATCCTCAGGCACCGAAAGGCGGAATATTCCGGTTTGCAGTGAATGAATGGACGCTTAATCAGGCACCTGACACATTCAACACGCTCAACACTTTTTCAGCGCTGGGCGATGCACCGCCACGGATGGAATCCTGCTTTGACAGTCTGATGACCCGCTCGCTGGACGAACCGGATGCGGTATATGGCTTACTGGCTGAAAATGTTACCGTCAGCGAGGACGGCAAGAGCTATCGCTTCAAGCTGCGCGAAGAAGCCCGTTTCCATGACAACACGCCGGTGACTGCCCATGATGCAGCCTTCAGCTATGATCTTCTCAAAGAAAAAGGACACCCCGCTCTGCGCTTGCTGCTCGCCAAAATGGAGAATGCAGTTGCGGAAGATGACTATCATCTGCGCCTGACTCTCAAAGGAGAGAATGCCGGACAGAACCGCCGCCTGATCACCAGCATGGTTACGTTACCTGTACTCTCTAAAGCCTTTTATACACAGCATAGTTTTGACGGAAACAGCCTGACTGTTCCGCTCGGTTCCGGTGCATATAAAGTCGGCGCAATGTCAGCCGGACAATATATCGAATATCTGCGTCATGAAGATTATTGGGGCAAAGACCTCAATGTGAATATCGGCTCCAATAATTTCGACCGTATTCGCATTGAGTTTTTCCGCGACAGACAACCGGCTTTTGAGGCTTTCAAAAAAGGTATTCTCGACTGGCGTGCGGAAAGCGTTTCGAAATCATGGGCTAATGATTACGATTTCAGCGCGGTGCAAAGTGGCAAAGTTATTCGCAAGC
This sequence comes from Bacillus subtilis, assembly GCA_021733665.1. Lineage (GTDB taxonomy): Bacteria > Pseudomonadota > Alphaproteobacteria > Rhizobiales > Rhizobiaceae > Pseudochrobactrum. The sequence continues at coordinate 304,355 of JAHREI010000001.1, read as the reverse complement.
GCTTTCCTGCATGGAAAATTCCGTCGATGCAAAGCTGGGCGCTTAATCAACGTCGCGAGCGTTTTCGCGATCCGCGGGTGCGGGAAGCGATCGGGCTGTGCTTTGACTTCGAGTGGAGCAACCGCAACCTGTTCAGTGATCTGTATCAGCGGCAGCAATCCAATTTCAGCAATTCCGCCTTTGAGGCACAGGGCAAAGCATCCGCTGAGGAACAGGTTATTATTACCCGCCATGCGGGTTTGATGGATGATGCCACACGCACGGCACTGCTTAATGATCCAGTCACGATGCCGGTCACAGACGGCAGTGGCCGCAACCGCGAACAATTGCGCCGTGCTGCCCAATTGATGCAGGAAGCCGGTTATCAACGTCAGAGCAAATGGCTCGTTGATAAAAACGGACAGATTTTCACGCTGGAAATTCTCAACAATTCTGACGGTTTTAACCGTGTCTATAACCCGATGATTAAAAATCTTCAGGCAATCGGGATTAATGCAGAAGTACGTATGGCTGAAGCCGCGACTTATCAGAAGCGCCAGCTGGATTTTGACTACGACATGATCGGCTTTGCTTCCAGTTCGTCTGCAACACCGGACAGAGCCACATTGGCGGTAATGTATGGTTCTGAAAGTGTCGACCTGCCGGGCTCGCAGAATTATACCGGCACCAGCAGCCCTTTAATTGACGCATTGCTGGATGATGTGGCACAGGCTGACAATCGCGAAAATATGACTGCAACCATTCGCGTCCTCGACCGGTTGCTTCGCTATCGGCGTGACTGGATTCCTTGCTGGTCGGCAGGCGGCAAATTGATTGCCTACTGGGACAAATTCGGAATGAGGGAAGCAGCGCCTTATGGCGGCTATCCGGAATTCTACTGGTGGTATGATCACGAGAAAGCCGCACAGCTTGGTAAAACATAATTCAGCACTTTGCACTAAACTGTCAAAAGACCATAAAAAACAAACAGGATTATACAACTGATGGGCGCTTATATTCTCCGACGCCTGCTGCTCATGATTCCGACCCTCTTCGGAATCATGGCCATTTCCTTTGCCGTCATCCAGTTTGCTCCCGGTGGCCCTGTCGAGCGTGTTATTGCGCAATTGCAGGGACAGGGCGGCGATGCCATGGACAGGCTCTCGGGCGGTGGCGCTGATGCAGGCAGCATATCAATGGATAGCGGCGGCTCCTCGAAATATCGCGGCGCACAGGGGCTTGATCCTGAATTTATCGCCAGTCTTGAAAAGCAGTTCGGTTTTGACAAACCGCCGCTGGAACGCTTCGGCCTGATGCTGTGGAACTATGCCCGTTTTGATTTCGGCCATTCCTATTTCCGCGATATCGACGTTATTGATTTGATTAAAGAAAAACTGCCGGTATCGATTTCTCTCGGCCTATGGCTCACCCTGATTTCCTATATGATTTCTATTCCGCTCGGCATTACCAAAGCTGTGCGTGACGGTTCACGTTTTGACGTCTGGACCAGCGCGGTGATCATTGTCGGTTATGCTATCCCGAGTTTTCTCTTCGCCATCATGCTGATCGTGCTGTTTGCCGGCGGCTCGTTCTTTGACTGGTTCCCGCTACGCGGCCTGACGTCGCCGGATTTCGACCAGATGAGCCTGTGGGGCAAAATCACCGATTATATCTGGCATATGGCGCTGCCGGTGCTGGCTCTGGTACTGTCTGCTTTTGCGACGACTACCCTGCTTACCAAAAACTCGTTTCTGGAAGAAATCCGCAAACAATATGTCACCACAGCACGCGCCAAGGGCCTGACAGAACGGCAGGTGTTGTATAGCCATGTGTTCCGCAATGCGATGCTGATTGTGATTGCCGGTTTTCCCGGTGCATTCATCACCGCCTTCTTCACCGGCTCGCTGCTGATTGAAACCATTTTCTCGCTCGATGGTCTTGGTCTGCTTGGCTACCAGTCCGTGCTTAACCGTGATTATCCTGTGGTTTTTGCCAATTTGTTTATCTTCTCGCTGATCGGCCTGCTCGTCAGCCTGCTCTCCGACCTCACTTATACATGGATTGATCCGCGTATTGATTTTGACCGGAGGGATGTGTGATGAGCGATATCACAGCAACCTCTCCTGTGCGGGTGAAACGCCCGTTTCTGTCGCCGCTCAACCAGCGGCGCTGGCGTAATTTCAAAGCCAACCGCCGTGGCTGGTGGTCTTTGTGGCTGTTTATGTTCCTGTTTATCGGCTCGCTCTTTGCTGAATTTATCGCCAATGACAAACCAATTCTGGTTTCCTACAAGGGCGAAATTCTGATGCCGGTGCTGGTTGATTATCCGGAAGAGAAATTCGGCGGTTTCTATGCCGTCACCGACTACCGTGATCCGGTCATTCAGGATGAAATCAATCAAAACGGCTGGGCAATTTGGCCGCCGTTTCGCTATTCCTATCGCACGGTGAACAACGAGATTCCGGAAGCTGCGCCGTCCAAACCTTTCTGGCTGATGTCGAAGGAACAGCGCTGCGCCCGCTATGCGGAAGGCGTGAATGATCCGAACTGCACCATTGGCAATATGAACTGGCTCGGCACTGACGATCAAGCACGCGATGTGTTTGCCCGTGCGCTCTACGGTTTCCGTATTTCTGTATTGTTTGGTCTCATCCTTACCGCCTTTTCCGGTGTCATCGGTGTAACAGCCGGTGCGGTACAGGGCTATTTCGGCGGTTGGGTTGATCTGATTTTCCAGCGCTTTATCGAAATCTGGTCATCCATACCGGTACTCTATCTGTTGCTGATTATCGCCGCCATTCTGCCGCCTGGCTTCTGGGTGCTGTTGTTTATCATGCTGCTGTTCTCATGGGTTGCCTTTGTCGGCGTTGTCCGTGCCGAATTCCTGCGCGCCCGTAACTTTGAATATGTGAATGCAGCGCGTTCGCTGGGCGTGAATAACCGCACAATCATGTGGCGGCATTTGCTGCCGAATGCGATGGTCGCAACCCTGACCTTCCTGCCATTCATTCTCAACGGTTCGATCACCACGCTGACTTCGCTCGACTTCCTTGGCTTCGGACTGCCGCCGGGCTCGGCGTCGCTTGGTGAAATGCTGGCACAGGGTAAAAATAATCTTCAGGCACCATGGCTTGGCATAACCGGTTTTATTGTTATCTCGCTGATGCTCTCGCTGCTGATCTTTGTCGGTGAAGCAGTGCGTGATGCCTTTGATCCGCGAAAGGCTTTTAAATGACCCAAGATGAAAAAGCCGATGTGCTGCTCAGCGTCCGCGATCTGTCGATTGCCTTTCATCAGGATGGTCAGGACAGAGTTGCTGTCGATCATATTTCCTTCGACATCCACAAAGGCGAAACCGTAGCACTGGTCGGTGAATCCGGATCGGGCAAATCCATCTCCGCTTTGTCGGTGCTGAAGCTGCTGCCTTATCCGTCCGCCAGCCATCCATCCGGTCAGATCCTTTTTGAAAATGAGGATATGCTGACCACACCGGAAAACAAACTGCGCGGTGTTCGCGGCAATGACATCGCCATGATCTTTCAGGAGCCGATGACCTCGCTCAATCCGCTGCATGTGGTTGAGCGTCAGATCGGTGAAATCCTGCGTCTGCATCAAGGCATGGGCGAAAAACAGGCACGTGCTCGCACGCTGGAATTGCTCCATGAAGTTGGTATCCGTGAGCCGGAAAAGCGTCTGCAATCCTATCCGCATCAGCTCTCCGGCGGTCAGCGTCAGCGCGTAATGATCGCTATGGCACTGGCCAACAAGCCAAAGCTACTGATTGCCGATGAGCCGACCACAGCGCTTGACGTGACCGTACAGGCGCAGATTTTGCAGCTACTGGCCGAGCTGAAACGCTCGCAGGATATGTCGATGCTGTTCATCACCCATGATCTGGGTGTGGTGCGCAAAATTGCCGATCGCGTTTGCGTCATGCATCACGGTAAGATCGTGGAAAGCGGTAAAACGGAAGATATTTTCACCAATCCGCAGCATGATTATACCAAGCATTTGCTGAGCGCGGAACCTAAAGGCGCCCCTCTGCCAGCAGAAGAAAATGCACCGCTGGTGATGAGCGGCGAGGACATCAAAGTCTGGTTCCCGATCAAAAAAGGCTTTATGCGCAAAACCGTCGATTATGTGAAAGCGGTTGACGGCATCAATGTAGAATTGCGTGCGGGACAGACACTCGGTGTTGTCGGGGAATCCGGCTCCGGCAAAACCACACTTGGCCTAGCATTATCACGTATGATTTCCTCCAAAGGCGAAATCCGCTTTGGCGAGCGCAATATTAATCAGTTTTCCTTTAAGGATATGCGCCCGTTACGTCGTGAAATGCAGATCGTCTTTCAGGATCCGTTCGGTTCGCTTAGCCCGCGTATGTCGGTGGCGGAAATTATCGCCGAGGGTCTGCAGGTTCATGAGCCTAAGCTCACACCAGACGAGCGCGATGATAAAGTCGTGGCAGCCCTGCATGAAGTTAATCTCGATCCGGAAAGCCGCTTCCGTTATCCGCACGAGTTTTCCGGCGGTCAGCGCCAGCGCATCGCCATCGCCCGTGCCATGGTGCTCAATCCGCGTTTTGTGATGCTGGATGAGCCGACTTCAGCTTTGGATATGAGTGTGCAGGCACAGGTCGTCGAATTGCTGCGAAACTTACAGAAAAAGCACAATTTAAGCTATCTTTTCATCAGTCACGACTTGCGTGTGGTGAAAGCCCTTGCCAATCATGTACTTGTAATGCGCAATGGCAAAGCGGTGGAATATGGTCCGGCGGAGGAAATTTTTGAGGCGCCGAAAACCGATTACACCCGCGCATTGATGGCAGCAGCCTTCCGTTTGGAAACGGCTGAAAAGGGAGTGGTAAATCAATGAGTGCAGCAACAAAAAACGCCGGTAAAATCTATTTCGCAGCCACTGGCTGGGATCCGGAAATCTGGATGCAGGCTTTTGCCAAAGTTGCACCGGATCGCGAGATTGTTACGCAAGTCAAAGCCGGTGAAGAAGCATCCATTGATTATGCTCTGGTGTGGAAGCAGAAACGCGGCTCACTCGCCAATTTGCCGAACCTGAAAGTCATCTTCTCGCTCGGTGCCGGTGTGGATCATGTATTCCACGATGATCAGGTGCCAAACCTGCCGATCGTGCGTACCGTTTCGCCTGATCTGACCATGCGTATGACCGAATATGTGGTCTGGCAGGTGCTGGATCATCATCGTCTCGGCCCTCAATATCGTGCGCAGCAGCTCAAGAAAATCTGGCGTGAAGACCGTCGTCAGCCTGCGGCCAATGAGGTCAATGTCGGGATTATGGGCTTAGGCGTTTTAGGACGCGATGCAGCCGACAAGCTGAAGCATCTTGGTTTCAATGTCAGCGGCTGGAGCCGCCGCCCTCAGGATGTTGCCGGTGTAACCACCTATCACGGGAAAGACGGATTGAGCGACTTCCTCAAACAGGTTGATATTCTCGTCTGCCTGCTGCCGCTGACACCGGATACCAAAGGTATTCTGTCGATGTCAGTCTTCGGCCGTATGAAAGAGGACGGCCCGCTCGGCGCGCCGATCCTGATCAATGCAGGGCGTGGCGGTTTGCAGAATGAAGCGGATATTCAGGCAGCGCTTGAACGCGGTCTGCTCTCCGCTACTTCTCTGGATGTGTTTGAAACCGAACCTTTGCCGGAAACGAGCCCGCTCTGGGGTAATCCGAAGATCACCATCACACCGCATGCTGCGGCCAGTTCTTCGGCCAATGCGCTGACACCGGAAATCGTGAAAATGATTACCGATTATGAGCGCGACGGCACATTGACCAATCTGGTTGACCGCGAGAAACAATACTAGAGCATTTCACAGTCAAGTTGGATCAACTTGACGTCGGGATAATGCGACAAACTAAAGAAACTAGAGCGAACACTGTGATCCAACATGCGCGTAAACCGCTCTAGAATAACGGAAAGAGCTGGAACTTCTGGCTCTTTTCTTACAGAATACGGATTATTCCCTGCTCGCTGATATGGAGCTGGTGTTGATCTAACAGCGCATAGGTTTCGCGATCCAACTGATAGGCAGGCGGGATTTTCAATCCCATTTCTTCGGCAACAATCAGACCCAGCAACAGAATTGCATCCGGCTCATGCAGGAGAATCGCTGCCGGTGCACGGTTGCTGTGTACCAGTTCCAGAAGCACCGCAGCCGCCGATGAGGACCCAACCGTTGCAGGCAGGCACAGCACTTTACCGGAGACGGATTGGCCATATTGCGGATGGCGCACATTGGCGATCAAGCCGGTTTGCGGATCAACGCCGCCCCAAAAGCTGATTGGTGCTGTCAGCGCAAAAGCGGGCGCTTCCACCGGCGCACCTGCAACCAATATTTTGGCCTGAAATTCATCTTGTAAAAGCGCCTCCATCACCATGTCTCCTCAGCAAACCGGACACGGCCGGTGACAGCGCTTTCAACACATTCCTGCAAAGAGCCATAAACAACACCGTAACCGGTATTGCCCGGCGCATAATGGGCAAATTTACCGGAATTGGTCATCAGCACCGCATTGTCCTTTTCCGGCAGAATCGGCGTGACGACCACACAGGTGTCAGCCACAACAATCACTCCGGCCTGTTCCAGTCTTTGCCGGCGCTGATTCTTGTCCAGTTCGCGCAGTACATGCCGTCCCGTACAGGCATAAAGCGGCACCATTAATCGCCGCTCAGAAATTGCAGCCTCAAGCAGGTCAAACTCGTCGACCGATAAATGCGGACTGCCTATTGCCACAGCATCAATTCTGTCCGCCTCAATCGTGGACAAAGCTTTGCGCGCATCCCGCACCATTTTCGGTGTCACGCGGATAATTTCCAGCGGCGCATAGCCCTGCAATGCCGATTCGACATCCGGTGCCTCTGGTGTGTGCCCCGCAATATGAAAAAGCCCGACAGCGCCGGATGAGGCAGAGGCTGCACCAAAGGCTTTCAGATCATCTTCGGATAACATCTCCGGTGCAACGCCTGTCACCACGCCAATAGAATCGCCAATCAGGCGTCCGTAAAGATTACCCAACACCGGCCAGGCCACAGCCTGACTTAAAAGAGCAGAATCAAGAGCGCTCAGATCAACCACAACTGTGGCACGGCGATTCTCCGGCCGGTGCAATCCGTAATCCGGTGCGCGACCGGCAATGGCACAGGCAATATCGAGATAATCACCATAGCGATTCGTACGGGCACCCAGAACCGAGTTGCAAAACACCACGGCATTCGATTCGCCCCATGCCACATCGGTGCCGGTTTGCGGGCGGTGCCCTGCCTGATAGGGCGCGCAGGTCCATGACGGTTCACAACCAAGTTTGATATAGGCCTGCATCATCCGCTTCGCCATTGCCGCCTCATGCGGCGGCAAACGGTTACCGGAGCAGCCGGTCAAATCCAGCGAACCGACATTCAGCGTCGCGCGCACGCGCACCTTTGCCTGTCCTTCAACCAGCTTCTCTGCAAAATAAGTACCGCTGTCACCGTGATAGAGCGCACCGTCAATATGTGCGGAAGCGATGGGGATCAGCCTCGGTGCCCCCATCAGCTCCGCGGTTCTGGCAACAATGCGCATGGCCATTGCAGAGCCAGCGCCATCCCGCCCGTTGATAATGGCACGCTCCTCCGCGCTCAGTGTCAGCACCATAGGTTCCTCCCGAATAAAATTACGTCAGGGTTTTCCGCATTGTCAGCGATGTCACGCGATCAAAGCCCGGATGCATGGTTTCTCCGACCACTTCAAATCCCAGTCTTGTAAACAGGTGCTGATTATCCTTCAGTTCAATGCGGACTTGCAGGTCGATATGCGACATTGCACGCTGCCGTGCCAGTTTCTCGGCCGTCTCGACCAAAAGATGTGCCAGCCCGAGCCCGCGAAATTTTTTACCGACCGCCAGCTTGCCTAAATACAGATGATCACCCTTATCCGCCAGAAACACGCATCCGGCCAGCTCACCATCACAGAGCACGCCATAGGCTGTCTCTTTAAAAGCCTTATAGTGCAGAATTTCAGTTGTCAGCCGACCGGCCGAACTTGGCGGATCTATCACGCGATCCAGCGTGGCAAAGGCATCTTGTATCAGCAGCAACAGAGTATCGAACCCGTCATAGTCAGGTGTAATGGTAAAAACCTGAAAAGACCGGTTCTGTTCACTCATCTGTTTCAGCCGCCTTTGCCCGTCGTTTATAGCGCATGGTTTCAAAACGCGCCGCCAGTGCATCATAGAGCAGCAAACGGCCCAGCAGAGGCTCTCCGATGCCGGTAATCAGTTTGATCACTTCCATGGCCTGCATTGAGCCGAGAATCGCCGGTAAGGCACCGATCACCCCCGCTTCCGCACAGGACGGAATCAAACCTTCCGGCGGCGGCTCAGGAAACAAATCACGGTAATGCGGGTAGAGATTGCCTTGCATATCCCGTTCATAGGGTTTCAGCACCGTCAGCGAGCCGTCAAATCGCCCCATCGCTGCGGTGACCAAGGCTTTTTCCAGCAATGCCGCATGATCTGCCACCAGATAGCGGGTGGCAAAATTATCCGAACCGTCGACGATAATATCATAGGTTGAAAACAGTTCCGTCACATTCTCTGGCGTGAGCCGTAATGTGTGGCAGTGCACTTCAATATGCGGATTAATACGCTGCATGGTAGCCGCGGCACTGTCAGTTTTGTTCTCACCGATACTATCAGTGTGATGCACGATCTGGCGCTGCAGATTGGACAGCGTAACCATATCATCATCGACGATACCGAGATGGCCGACACCGGCTGCCGCCAGATAGAGCAATGCCGGACTGCCGAGCCCGCCCGCACCAATCACCAGAACGCGCGCATTTTTAAGCTTCTGCTGCCCTGCCCCGCCGATTTCCGGCAGGATGATATGGCGCGCATAACGCTCGATTTCTAATCCGCTAAAGGGTTCTGCCTGTGTGCTCATGCGAGAAGTTTAGCGCAGAAACCCTGCCGGTTCAAATATCATAAGGTGACAGGTTGGCAGCACTGACATTGAAAAATTGCGCTTCGCCTTTGAGGTCGCGAAACAGCGCGCGATCCGTTCCGGTCATAAAAGCCTGAGCACCCAGGTCATCAATAATATCGAACAAGGCGGCACGTCTGCCCTCGTCGAGATGCGCGGCAATTTCATCGAGCAGTAGCACCGGTGTCATATTGGCAAGATTGGCCGTCAGCCTCGCATGGGCAAGCACTAAACCAATCAGCAGCGCCTTCTGCTCACCGGTCGAGCACAAAGCCGCTGGCATGCCCTTGGGGCGGTGATGCACAACCATATCGGTGCGATGCGGCCCGTCAAGCGTGCGCCCTGCCGCACGGTCACGACCACGCATATCGCGTAAGCCGCGACGGAAATTCTCTTCGAGATCCAGCGCCGCCTCCAGACGAATCCGGCCTTCCAGCTCGCCTTCCAGAAAGCAATCCACTTTCGGGAACGGGCTGTCATCCGGCGTCTGCTCAATCATCGTGGCGATCAGGCTGATCAGTTCGGCACGCGCCGCGGCAATGGCTGTACCAAGCTCGGCCATCTGCGCCTCAATCGCATCCAGCCATTGCGCATCGCTATTATAATCCGAAATCAGTCGGTTACGGCTACGCATGGCTTTTTCATAATCCAGCACGCGTTTGCCGTGGCTGACATCAATGGCCAGCACCATCCGATCGAGAAAACGGCGGCGGTCACCGGCCGATCCGGTAAATAAGCCATCCATCGCCGGAATGAGCCAGATGATGCGGGAATAATCGAGCAGCTGATCAGCGCTGGCAGGCGCGCCGTTGATACGGACTTTACGCCCTGTCTCACCATTGGTTCCGGCCAGTCCGGTGCCGATCTCAGCCTCGCCATAGCTTGCCGATTCCAGCAGCGCATGAATAGCAAAACCGTCAGGCGCACCGCTGCGGCTGACATCGGCGTAAGATGCACGGCGCATGCCCCGCCCCGGTGACAGAAAAGATACTGCTTCCAGAAGATTGGTTTTACCTGCACCATTTTCGCCGGTCAGCACCACATGACCGCCGCTCAGCGGCAAGGACAGGCTGTCATAGTTACGAAAATGCGCAAGCCGCAGACGACGGAAACTGACCCGTTCGCTGCGACCTGTCATTGGTGCATTCATGTTATAATCTGTGCTCACCCGTGCACTTATACACGCATCGGCATCAGAACATAGACCAGATGTTCATCACCCTCATCGCGCACCAGCATTGGCGAACCGGCATCGGCCAGCATGAACACGGCTTCCTTGCCGGAAAGCTGCGATGTGATATCGAGCAGATATTTCGAGTTGAAGCCGATTTCCATCGGTTCACTGTCATAGCCTGCCGGTACTTCATCCGTCGCAGAACCGGAATCAGGGTTATTCACGGTCAATGTCAGCAGACCATCGGAAATGCTGAGCTTAACCGCACGGCCTTTTTCATTGGAAATGGTCGATACACGGTCAACGGAAGCAGCAAAGCTCTGGCGGTCAATCACCAGCTTGCGGTCATTACCGGCCGGAATCACCCGCTTATATTCAGGGAATGTGCCGTCGATCAGTTTTGATGTCAAAACAACGGTGCCGACTGTGAAGCGGATTTTTACATCCGACACTTCAATCGTTACCTGCATATCCGGCGCATCAACCAGCTTCTGCAATTCCGCAACAGTTTTACGCGGAATGATGATTGCGGGCATGCCTTCGGCACCGCTTGGCGCCTCCATTGCGGCACGTGCCAGACGGTGACCGTCGGTGGCAACAGCACGCAGTTCCAGACGACCGTCATCTTCACCGGCATAAAGATGAATACCATTGAGGTAATAACGGGTTTCTTCCGTCGAGATCGCAAAATTGGTGCGGTCGATCAGACGTTTCAGCGCACTCGCATCCATACGGAATGTATGGGTGAAGCTGCCCGCTGTCAGTTCAGGGAAATCGGATTGCGGCAAGCACTGCAGGCGGAAGGATGAACGACCGGAGACAACCGACATGGCGGTGCCGTCTTCATTATTGGCCAGCATCACTTCAGCGCCGTCCGGCAGCTTGCGTACGATGTCATAAAGCAAATGAGCAGGAACCGTCGTGGCACCGGCCATATCAATGGCAGCATCGGTCGATTCGGTCACTTCCAGATCAAGGTCTGTGGCCTTGAGCTTCAGCACGCCGTCTTCGCCCTGCAACAAGACGTTGGAGAGAATCGGAATTGTATTCCGGCGCTCAACCACGCGATGCACATGATTGAGGGATTTCAGGAGATTCGAACGTTCAATAGTTACGCGCATGATGGTCAGAACTCGCTAACAACTGTCCGGCACAGTCCAGCTGACCGGAGATCACGGCGCAATAGGCGCCTCATGGACGGTTAAATTGCCAGAATTTAAGGGCGCATTGCAAGTCCGGAGAATCGTTAATCAGCGATTTCATTGACATAAAAGGTCGCTCTCCCCACTCTTTGCACTCTTTTTTGCATAAGAGCCTGTATCGCGGCCAAAGCCGCGACACAGAATCATGGGTTTCTGTAACAGATTATGCGGATTGCTCGTTGATCAGACGCTTCAGAAGCTCGAGTTCCTGTGCCAGTTTGGTATCGGCACCGACCAGATCTTCAATCTTGCGCACAGCATGCAGAACTGTGGTGTGATCACGTCCGCCGAAACGACGGCCGATTTCCGGCAGCGAGCGCGGGGTGAGCATTTTCGCCAGATACATTGCGACCTGACGTGGCTTAACGATGGTGCGGGTACGGCGGTTCGACAGCAGATCCTGCTTCGACACATTGTAATGACGGGCAACAATGCGCTGAATTTCTTCAATGCGGATACGCTTTGGTTCACCGGCGCGGGTCAGGTGACCAAGCAGCTCGTCAACGCGGTCGATTGACAGATTCGGTTCAAAGGACTGACGGAACAGAAGCTGGTTGAAAGCACCTTCGAGTTCACGGCCGGAACCGGTGACTGTACGTGCCACATGAGCGAGAATGTCATCCGGAATATCAATGCTGCGTTCTTCGGCCTGTGCGGCGCTCAGACGACGCTTGAGCATTTCCACGCGCATTTCGTAATCCGGTGCTGCCATTTCCAGTGCCACACCACCCTGCAGGCGGGAACGCACACGGACATCCAGCGATTCCAGTTCCGATGGCGCGCGGTCAGCGGCCACAACCACCTGCTTGGCGCTATCAAGCAATGTATTGATCAGATGGCAGAACTCATGCTGGATCGACTTACCCTGCAGGAACTGCATGTCATCAATGATCAGCAGGTCGATATCGCGCAGCTGCTCTTTGAAAGACAGTGCATTATTGTCACGAATTGCGGTTGCAAAACGCCACATGAAATATTCTGCGGTCAGATAGACAACACGTGGCTTATCCTGACGCTGCAAAGCGCTGGCAGCAATGGCCTGCAAAAGGTGGGTTTTACCAAGACCGACTGATGCATGAATGAAGAGCGGGTTGAAACGCACAGCGCTGGAGCCGGCTTCAGCAATGGTGCGTGCTGCGGCCAGGGCCACGCGGTTGGATGCGCCATCAACAAAACTGTCGAATGTATAACGCGGATCAAGCGGGGAACCCAGCACAGCACCGGCAGCGGCGCTCTGAGCGGCCACTTCAACCTGACTGGTGCGTTTCTCGGCGGAGAAGCTCTGACCAACCGGGAAGACCGGCTTTTCACGCTGCGGTGCAGCAAGCTGCGGGATTTCCGGCACAACATCGGCAACCGGTGCAACAGGACGGGCTGCACGGCTCATACCGCGAACAACAACCTCAACCTTCATGATCTGCGGATTTTCTTCCTGCCAGAGCAGGGTCAGCATTTCCGCGTAATGGTTGTTGATCCAGGAGCGCAAAAAAGCGGTCGGAACGGAAAAACGCACAACGCTCTTGGAGACTTCATCAAGCTTCAGACGGCCGAACCATGAAGAGAATATTTCACTGCCGACGCGCGCTTTCAGCTTGCTCAGCAGTCGTTCAAAGGCCTCATCAGGAGAAGCGGTTGTCAAAGTCATATTCTCTTTCTCACTCATAAAATCCGGCGCCATATCAAACTGCCCGTGCAGGCTCTGACTGATTGGCGGGACTGGCTGACCGGCTTCGTTCATCACGTCCAGTTTCGCCTCATTCTTTGCAATCATTGTCGCCTCACAATCATGTTCAGTTTTTTAGGCCAGCTGATCCTGCGATCATACCGGAGCATCTTTTGCAGATGCTTGTTACTCAGCGGTTTGCCAGAAAAGGTCTCTCAGCATCCGCACTGTTTTTTGTTCGTTTTAGCTTCAGTCTTAAATTCTGTTCGCTCTGCTATGCCGATGCGCGATCACCAGATAACGACTCATGTTTTGTCCGTCCTATGCTGATTGCCCGTATTGAACCATTCAACAACCTCTGTTTCCGTTTGCGGCTGCGCAAAGCTTTGTTTAGGTTAATGACTGGTAAATTCTGTAAATTGTAAAATTACAGAACGGCTTCTCTCATCTCCGGCAAACGCAGGTCAGATCCTCATTCAGGATAGTCCCCCTCGCAGTGCCGGATTCTGCAGGCACACAAATTCTCCTTCGCAGAACCAAAAATTCTGCGTCAGACCGCTTTGTACGCCATGAAATTATAACCGGACGCCGACAGCTTTTATGCCAATGGTCCAGAGCACTGATGAGCTAACATTAGCGAAATCTTTAGCCCTAGGGCAAGACCGCCATTAAGGTTTTTTTAATCATTGGAACTGTCTCTCAGTACGCATTACTCTTCTGATACAGGGTCTGAAATTAATAAGACCTTTGGATTCAATGCCTTTTTATCGGAGCAATTATTAACCATTCCAGAATCTCGGACGTGAAAAAAAATAATAATAATTCGCTTGACTCAGAGCCGTCCTGAGCAATCCCCAGACTCAGTTTAGAACTGTGCATAAAATGAGGGCAAGCTTCGAAAATAATTGCAAAATTAAAAACATAGCAAAGAGAATCTCTGAAATATTTTAGTCATATCTTGTATAAACTCGGCGTCCGAAACTTCAGAATATTTATAAAATTCAGACATAAAAAAACCCGGCACTAAGGCCGGGTTTCTTAACAAACAGACGACACCTGATATCAGGCGCTCATGCCCTTCAAGCGTGCAGCAAGACGCGATACTTTACGCGAAGCTGTGTTCTTATGAACAACGCCTTTAGTGGCAGCGCGCATCAGTTCAGGTTCAGCAATCTTGAAAGCAGCCTGTGCAGCAGCTTTATCACCGAGTGCTACAGCATCTTCAAACTTACGAATGAAAGTGCGAACGCGCGAACGACGGGATTTGTTGACCTCGGTGCGGGCTTCGATTTTACGAACCGCTTTCTTGGCCGAAGGTGTATTGGCCATAAATGCCTCTCTTTTTCTGTCAGCTATCCAGCGGGCTTTTCAGCATCGATATCAAATCGAAGGGGAAGGCCACCGGGCAAAAATCTATTCGGACGGCCCTAGAGCCATCTCACTGTTGCGCGCTTATAAATCAGCTTTGCAGTCTCGTCAATGTGGATTCTCTCGCGCAGAGCGCCTGAATCCCGTAAAAGACGGCGTTTAAAGCCTTTCCTCACGCTCTGCCCCTCTATTCAGAGGCAGAGCAGCCTTAAGCGCCGCGACTCAGCGGTTTGTGAAAGACGGAATACGCTTATCAACGAATGCCGCCATGCCTTCTTTTTGATCCTCTGTCGCAAACAATGCTTGGAAAGAACGGCGCTCATAACGCAAGCCTTCCTGCAATGTCGTTTCAAAGGCACGGTTGACCGATTCTTTGGCCATCATCACCGAAAGCTGCGAGAAAGATGCAATCCGCTCAGCCGCTTTCAGTGCTTCATCCAGCAAAACATCCTGCGCCACAACGCGTGACACCAGTCCGCAGCGCTCCGCCTCTGCAGCATCCATCATCCGGCCGGTCAGCACCATATCCATGGCTTTGGATTTACCAACAAAACGCGCCAGTCTTTGTGTGCCGCCAATCCCCGGAATGATTCCCAATGTGATTTCCGGCTGGCCAAACTTGGCATTATCGGCAGCAATAATAAAATCGCACATCATAGCCAACTCACAGCCACCGCCAAGCGTATAACCGCTGACTGCCGCAATGATCGGCTTGCGGATTGCACTGACGCCCTCTGCATCTCCCAAAAAATCCTGACCATAGGCCTCGGCAAAAGTCAGGTTCTGCATTTCTTTAATATCAGCGCCCGCAGCAAATGCCTTTTCCGAACCGGTAATAACAATCGCGCCGATTGCATCATCCTTATCAAAAGCACGCAGCGCATCTGTCAGCTCACTCACCAGTTGTGAATTCAGTGCATTGAGCGCCTGGGGCCGGTTCAGACGGATCAGGCCAGTCTTGCCACGTGTTTCAGCCAGAATGGTTTCATAGGCCATTGAGTTACTCCCCTAAACAATTATCAGTCATGAATTGAAAAATCAGCTGCTGCAGGCCGCACAAAAGAAAGTTGACCGCCCGCTCTGTACAATGCGTTGCACAGGCGCGCCGCAACGGCGGCAAGGCTCACCCTCCCGGTCATAGACCGCAAAACTATGCTGAAAATAGCCCAGCGTGCCATCAGCCTGACGATGATCGCGCAGGCTGGATCCACCGGCGACAATTGCCTCAGCGATCACTTCACGCACAGAGGTTGCGAGTGCTTCGGCCAGTTGCGGATCCTGCGCCACGTCTCCTGCTGCACGCAAAGGTGACAAGCCGGTGCGCCACAGCGCTTCACAGACATAGATATTCCCAAGACCGGCAATCAGACGCTGATCGAGTAAGGCTGCCTTCAATGGTACTTTTTTACCCTTGAAAAGCTCTGCCAGCACCGACCCTGACAGACTGTTACCGGTTGGCTCAATACCAAGATCTTTCAATGAGGGATGATCTGCCAGCTCTCCGGTGCCGCACAGCAACAGAAATCCGAACCGGCGCGGATCATTATAGATAACCTGCCGTGGTCCGTAGTCCGGTGACTGCACATGGAAAACAACATGATCATGGGTCGGGTTCTTGGAGCGCGGATAATGAAACCCGTCCTCCGCTTGTTCCTGAGTGGAAACACGCAGATCAGGTTCAATCCGGTAAGAACCGGACATGCCAAGATGGCTGATCAGACTAGCGCCGTCCTCAAATTCAATCAGCAAATATTTCGCACGGCGCCCCAGCGAGACAATTTTTTGCCCTTGCAGCCGTTCATTAAGATTTTCGGGAAAAGGAAAGCGCAGATCGGGACGGTTTAGCACAAGCTTTTCAACCACCGCTCCTTCCATAACCGGTTGCAGACCACGGCGAACCGTTTCCACCTCAGGCAATTCAGGCATTCAAATCTCCGCTCTCAGAGCATTTCCGGTTTATATTGAATGAGAGGAAGCTCTCTCCGGCCAGATTATTCTCAAGCCCCAGATAGGCAGCAACAGATTTACCGATATCGGCAAAACTACTACGCCTCCCGATCGTACCGCTCCCTGCACCGGCAATCAGCACCGGAACTGCTTCACGGGTATGATCTGTTCCCTGCCAGCCCGGATCACAACCATGATCGGCAGTGAGAATGAGCAGATCGCCCTCACGCATTTTCTGCAAAATTTCCGGCAGTCGCTTATCAAATGCTTCAAGGGCAGTGGCATAACCGGCAATATCGCGCCTGTGCCCGTAGAGCATATCAAAATCAACCAGATTGGTGAAAATCAAATCGCCGTCACCGGCATCATCCATCGCTTGCAGCGTGCTATCCACCAGCGCCTGATTACCATGGGCTTTGCGCAATTGCGTCACACCTGATCCGGCAAAAATATCGCTGATTTTACCCACCGCATAAACATCATGCCCTGACGCTTCAACAATGTTCAGCAAGGTCGGTTGGGGCGGTGGCACGGCAAAATCGCGACGATTAGCTGTACGTTCAAAACTCTCTGATGTTTCCCCGATAAAAGGGCGGGCAATCACACGACCGATATTGAGCGGATCCACAAGGATGCGCAAAGCGGCGCACAGATCATACAAACGTTGCAAACCAAAATGGGTTTCATGCGCGGCAACCTGAATAACCGAATCTGCCGATGTATAGAAAATCGGCTTACCGGTGCGGATATGTTCTTCACCGAATTGAGCAATAATCTCTGTTCCGGAAGCATGGCAATTGCCCAATATTCCGCTGAGACTTTCCTGTCGAATGATGGTGTCAGTCAATTTTGCCGGAAATGTCGGAATGGTTTTCGGAAAATAGCCCCAGTCGAAAGGAACCGGCAGACCGGTAATTTCCCAATGGCCGGAAGGTGTATCCTTACCCTTAGAAACCTCCTGCGCCGCCCCCCAAAGACCGTTTACCGGCAAATTGGCATCCAGTCCGGCCGGATAAACGCCTGTCGCGCATCGCGCAGCCTGTCCCAAGCCTAATTGCAGCATATTCGGAATATTCAAAGGTGTCTGTCTGTCAGCACAAAAGCGGGTAATCGTCCCGAGAGTATTTGCCCCCTGATCAGCAAACACAGCAGCATCCGGCGCACCGCCGATACCGAATGAGTCGAGCACTATGAGTATAACCCGTCGCATGAAAAGTGCCTTCCGACTGCTTGCTGTTCGCTTTTATGAAAAGCATATCATAAAAAAACACGGCAAGCGTCAAGTTCGGAAATCACTTGCTAATGCCATAGCGTATGGAGTCCGAGTAACGCGGACTGATATAATAAATCTCTTCCATGGCAATATCAGGCAATACGGCAGACAGCAGCGGCTTATAAGTATATTGCGCCTCAACACGAATGTAATTCATCGGTTCCTGACGCAGGTTCTCCGGCAGATAAGTCTGTTTGTTTTCCCGATCAACCCGATTACTGCTTTCTTTGAATCCGGCTGTTTTTTGCGACCAATCCAGTTTCACCAAGTTTGGACGATTTTGTACTGCTTCGACCTTAATAAAGGAAACTCTGATCTCTGGTGCGGTGCCCGACGGGATCATAAGGGTTGCGCCAATTTTGAATACATCATCCAATTGTGCCGGCATCACACTGATTTGCCGGCTTATCAGATCACCGACCATACTGGCTACACGACTGACTTTGCGATTGGCATCCACGCCGCGGGAAACATCAGCAACACCTGCATAAATAAGAATCATCACCGGCAGCAGCAGAGCAAACTCAACCGCAGAAACACCGCGCTGATCTCGCGCGAATGATTTAACCGCTGAGTGTGTTTTCCGAATAACGCCTGATCGTTCGCTTAAGCGTGATGAAAACTTACAGAAATATCCCATCATGAATAAGGCTCATTCTGCCAGGTCATGGTTGAAAAAAGCGGCAATGTCCTGCGCTCAGACTTAATTTCCGGATTCATATAATACAGAATATTAGTCATGACCGGCCATTCATACAAAACATTCAGCTGATTAATCGTCGATGGCCCGCCGAGGTTCACATAAGATGGCAAAGCCAGTGTCCCGCCTTTATTGATAAACGTCTCAACCCGTACCGGCACTTCCGAGAAGCTGGTATAATTATTCAGATTGATCGATAGTTTATCGCAGCCAACAATCCGGATAATACTAACCTTCTTGCATATTTCGTCGCGAATTTTTTGTGCCGATTCATCATTCAGATCTTCGGGTTTCTTTTGCCCGGTATAAAACTGGCGGGCATAATCTTCGACCGCATAGGACAGCATTTGCTGGGCTGCGAAGCTCACGCCAAGCTCAATAATTGCAAAAATAAAAAACAGAAACGGAAAAGCGACAAGCGCAAATTCGATTGCGGTCACACCTTTTTCATCCCGCAAGAAAAGGCGGAATGTTTTACGCCGAGGCTTTGTAACGACAGTGCCGGGCTGATCTTCCGTCATGACCATTTATTTCCTGAGACTGATAGAAGTATAACCGGTATCACTGTTAAGATCTTGGTGCTGTTGAAGCCTTTGGCTCACAAATTGGGGTACAGGACAAAACCGACATTTGCGTACGACGGAACACGCGCGTGGTAGCCAGATCATTCTGACCAACCATCACTTTTTCATCGAGCATTGTCTCGCCATTCTGATCCAGAACAACCAGATTGGTCACACCATTATTGCGACCGGTCAGAACAATGGTCTTTGCATCCTGCATAATGGCATCAGCAATATTGTCATTGCCGATAATGACAGATTTCACCGGCTTATCCAGCCGCAGAATATGAGCCTGATCCGTCTGAATCTGGATTGCCTGAATTTCAGCGGCACCCGCCAGATGTGGCAGAGAACCGGCAGTGAATAAGACTGCGAATATCAGTTTTCTCAAATTTATCATATTCTTATAAGCCATAAACGGAGTTTTATTATCGATCACACTATGCGCAAGATGGATGAAAGAACACTTAATAGATAAAAGCTGTGACGACTGTTAGGACGCTATAAACAAGCCTGACAGTCGGCAAGAGGAAAGAAGTTCCCATTAACCTGAAGGTAAAATGCTTTTCCTATGAAGAGGGACGGCATTCTGTTCTCCCATAGTATCAAGGCTGATTATGCTTCCTTTATTCATCACGCTCATTTTTTGCGGCACCATGCTTTATGCAGCAATTTCAGATCTCTTATTCATGAAGATCAGTAATATTGCCTGTCTGTTTCTGGCACTTAGCTTCATCTTGCTTGCGCCACTTGCAGGGCTACCATTACAGACAATTATGCTGCATTTGGCTGTAGGTGCGATTACACTTGCCATCTGCTTCGGCTTGTTCATGTTAAATGCAATGGGCGGCGGTGATGCCAAACTCATTGCAGCCACAGCGATCTGGACTGGTTTTTCCTTCAGCCTTGGCCAATATTTACTCATCAGTGCCATTGCCGGTGGTATTTTGACATTGTGCATCCTGTTAATGCGCAAAATCATCAACAGAGACAAAATTAAAAACATCACCTTCCTCTACCGGTTGAGTGATCCTGCTAAGGGAATTCCGTATGGCATAGCACTGGCAATTGCCGGATTGTGGGTATTCCCGCTCCTGTCCATCACGGATAAATTTTAATTTTCCTTAATTATTTTTTAGCAAACATTAAATTAACATTTTCAATAATAACAGTTCGTTAACCATAATTATACGATTCCTGCTGCATTTAGAGACTGTGCCATATCACATGCTCAATGCAGGGATTAACTGATGAACACTTCACGCCTGATCATTCTGGCTGTTGCCGTGCTAGCTGCCGGTGCTGCAGGCTATATCGCTTTGACGATGAATGATGCACCGCCTCCGGCGATTGAAGTCAGTACACCGGCTCCTGTATTGCCGGTTAAAGACGTTCTGGCAGCATCTTCCAATCTCATGGTGGGCTCGAGCCTGTCCGGACAACTGCATTGGCAATCCTGGCCCGAAAGCTCCATCGCTCCGGATTATATTACCCGTGATGCCCAACCGGAGGCACTGGATAATCTGCAAAAGTCCAGCCTGCGCTTGCCTGTTCTGGCCGGTGAACCGATTCGCAAGGTCAAACTGATCGGCGAAGGCGAGCAATTTATGTCCTCCATTTTGCCGAAGGGTATGCGTGCTATCGCCATTAACATTTCAGCAGAAAGTTCCGCAGGTGGTTTCATTCTGCCGGGTGACCGCGTTGACGTGATTTTAAACCGTGCGAACCGTAATAATGGCGGCTCCGGTGTTCCGTTTTTGACAGAAACAGTGATGGAAAATGTCCGCGTTCTGGCGATCGATCAGACCATTAAAGAAGACGATGCCGGCAAAAAAGACATTATCGGCCGTACCGCCACGCTGGAAGTTACGCGGGAACAGGCAGAAATCATGACTGTCGCACAATCCGTTGCGGACAGAATCAGCCTGACATTGCGCTCGGTACGTGATGCGGAACCGGAACCATCGAGTTCATCCGATTACCTTGTGGTGTCACCGGGTAAAAACGGCCCCGTCAAAATGATTAAATCTGGCAATCTTACCGAAGTCGGGATCAACTAATGACACGTCTTTTCTTTTCCCAAACTTACGGCCGCATACAGATGAAAGCCCTGTTACTTTCTGCCGCCCTGATCATACCAGTTGCACTTCCTGATGCTGCACAAGCGCAGGATGTGCAAATTTCCAGTGCCGGCCGTTCACAGCCGGTTAATCTGGGGCTGGGAAAATCCGTGGTTATTGATCTGCCGCAGGATGCCTATGATATTCTGGTTGCAAATCCCGGCACAGCTGATGCTGTAACACGCACCGCGCGTCGCATTTACCTGTTCGGTAAAACGGTGGGGCAAACCAATATTATTATTTTCGGCAAAGATGGCGAACAAATTGCCAGCCTTGATCTGAAAGTCGAACGTGACGTCAGCAGTCTTTCCTCTTCCCTGCGAAAATACATTCCGGGTTCTGACATCAAGATCGAGCTTATCAACGACAACATTGTGCTGACCGGTACAGTGCAGACACCGCAGGATGCAGCACAGGCTGCCAAACTTGCACAACTGCTCGTTTCCGGTGGTGAAGCAACTACAGGCCAGTATAATAATAACGGCACATCCGCTTCTGATAACAGCATCACGATTTCTACCGGCAACGATCAGGAATCCCGACGCTCCAGCAAAATCATCAATCTGATTACCATTGTCGGTGAAGATCAGGTCACTCTGAAAGTAACCGTCGCTGAAGTCAGCCGTTCTGTTATGAAACAGCTCGGCGTGAATATGGTAGGCGGAGCCAATACAAACGGGGTAACATTTTCAGGCATTTCCGAAAGTGTGCCTGGCGCCATCGGGCAAGTTTTGTCAAATACAGGTATGGGTATACAGACCAAAAATTTCCGCGGCTATTTACAAGCTATGGAAACGGCTGGCGCCATGAAAACCCTTGCAGAGCCGACATTAACCGCAATTTCCGGTGAAAAAGCTGCATTTAAAGTCGGCGGTGAATATAACGTCCTCAACAGTGTGACCACCGATGACAACGGAAAACGAACAGCCGAACTTGCTAAGATTGAATATGGTATCGGTCTTGAGTTTATGCCGACAGTGCTCGGCCCCGGCCGTATTTCTCTAAAAGTTCGTACATCTGTTTCCGAGCCGACAACCGAAGGTTCCGGTACACAAACCTCGGACGGTGTAGGAGCGAGTATTTTATCCCTGCGTAAACGCGTTGCCGATACGACTGTGGAAATGCCTTCTGGCGGCTCCATGATGATTGGCGGCTTGATCCGCGATGAGACCCGCCAATCCATTAACGGCACACCAGGGCTTTCAAAAATTCCGGTGCTCGGAGCATTGTTCCGCAGCCGTGATTTTCTTCGAAATGAATCCGAACTCGTTGTCATCGTCACACCTTATCTGGTGCGCTCAACGGCACGCACTGAACTGGCGCGACCAGATGACAATCTGGCACCACCAAGTGATGCTGCCGGCTTTGTGCTTGGTAAAGTTAACCGCGTTTATGGCAGTGCCAAAACCAACCTGCCCAACGGCCGTTACAACGGCGTTGTCGGCTTCATTTATAAATAAGAGGGGCAGGCAGCGATGCAGAAAAAACACTTTCATCCTTCACGCACGATGCTCATCAGCGGCAGCCTGTTTGTTACTCTGGCTCTGGCAGGATGTGCCAATACACATCATGTGACTGTTGGTGCAGTACCGGATGATTACCGCACCAATCATCCGATCACGATTCAGGAGCGCGAGCGAACCGCAGATATTCCTGTAAGCCGGAATGATAAAAAACTGAGTACTGCCCAGCGCAGCATCGTCCAGAATGCCGTTGACGGTTATCGCCGTCAGGGCTCCGGAATGGTCTTTGTGTTACTGCCGGAAGGCAGCGCCAATCAGACAGCCGCTTATCGCATCAGCATGGATATTGCGAAAATCCTGCGACAGGGCGGCGTATTGGCTACGAATATCGCAACACAAAGCTATCAGGTCAATAATCCGGAAGTGTCTGCTCCGGTTCGCATCAGCTATTATGCCATGACAGCCGGAACCGGCCCTTGCGGTCGTTGGCCGGATGACATGCTGAATACGGCTGAAAACAAACATTACGCCAATTTCGGCTGTGCCACACAGGCGAATCTGGCCGCACAAGTTGCAAATCCGGCTGACTTCCTCGGTCCACGTGCAACTGCACCACTGAATGGCACCCGTAATGATCGCGTCATCAGCGGAGAAGAAGGCTATAATAGTATGTCTCAGACAGCAACAGAAGTGTGGCAAGAAGATCGTAGCAAAGTAGCAAACTACTAATCGCAATAGAACACATTAAGCGTAATCCGGATCGACGCAGAATGTTGGCAAACCGGACATGCAAATTTAATAAAGGTTGTGATCGTGGAAAACAGCATCACTTCAGCAGATATGTTTCAGGATCCAGGCGTCGATATCCGTGATATTCGCCCGCTGCCGCGCCTGAATATTGATGCTTTTTGCGAAACAGAAGCTGGCTTGTCTGTCCTTCAGGCCTGTTCGCAGGATCGTCGGCTGACACGGACACGCTGGCAGATCCGCTCCGGCGGGATCAACACTGCTCTTGAAGCCTATCACAGCACATCCACACCCCATCTGATTATTCTCGAGAGTGCTGCCGGACCAGATCAGCTGCTTGCAGATATCATGAAACTTGCCGAAGTTTGCGACAGCGGTACACGTGTATTAATTATCGGGCGTAGCAATGAAGTTCGTCTCTACCGGGAGCTGATCCGCAATGGTGTTTCAGACTATCTGGTTTCTCCGGCCAGCCTCTCTGAAATCATTGCCGTGCTGGATACTTTATTTGCAGACCCGTCTACCGCACCTTCCGGCAGAAGTATCGCCGTTATCGGTGCCAAAGGCGGCACCGGCGCATCCACACTTGCGCATAATATCAGCTGGAGCCTTGCTAACCAGTTCAAACATGAGGTTGTTCTGGCAGATATGGATCTGCCTTTCGGCACGGTGAACATTAATTTCGACCAAGATCCGACGCTGGGTATTGCCGATGCGGTCTATGCACCGGAGCGTGTGGATGAAGTGTATCTTGATCGCCTTCTGGCTGAGAGTTCGGAACATTTGTCGCTGTTGGCAGCACCTTCAACGCTCGAAAGAACCTATGATTTTGAGGCAGAATCCTTTGTTTCTGTTGTTGAATCTGCACTGCGCACAACGCAGCTTTTGGTACTTGATATACCGCATTGCTGGAACAACTGGACACGCACAACTCTGATGCAGGCGGACGAGATTATTATCGTTGCCACGCCGGAACTGGCAAGTCTGCGTAATACTAAAAACCTGCTGGATACGCTGATCCTGCTGCGCCCGAATGACCGGCCTGCGCATCTCATTCTCAATCAGACAGGCATGCCAAAACGCCCTGAAATTTCAGCTACAGATTTTTGCTCACCGCTGAATATCAAGCCGCTGGCTGTGATTGAATTTGATCCGCAATTTTTCGGTACTGCCGCCAATAATGCACATATGCTCGGGGAAGCCGATCCGAACCATAAAATCTCGCAAAAAATCACCGAGATCGCTCGTGAACTGCTCGGCAAGCAGGACATGCCGGAGGATGCTAAAAAACCCAGCCCCTTAAGCGGTCTTCTCAGCAAACTGAAGCGTAAAACTTCTGCTTAACGGACAAGGATAAATAACAGCCATGTTCGGAAAAAGAGGCACAAGCACTCCGATCACCACGACCAAACCTATTGCCAGTCAACCGACCGGCGGCACGCAAAGTGCTGTATCGTCATCACAGGTGCAGTCTTCGTCTGTCTCATTGACCAGCGAGCCAGTTGCGACCAAACAGGTTGCAGCTCCGGTTGTCCGTGAAAAATCGCAAGCCTATTACGATACGAAATCCCAGATCTTTGCGGCATTGATTGATACAATTGATCTGTCGCAATTATCCCGTATGGATGCCGATGCCGCCCGCGATGATATCCGTGAGATCGTCAATGATATTATCTCGATCAAAAATTTCGTTATGTCGATTGCCGAGCAAGAAGAACTGCTCGACGATATTTGTAACGATGTTTTAGGCTATGGGCCGCTGGAACCATTGCTGGCACGCGATGACATTGCCGATATTATGGTCAATAGCGCACGCAAAACCTATATTGAGGTCAATGGCCGGGTGCAGGAAACCAATGTGCGTTTCCGTGATAATCAGCAATTACTGAATATCTGCCAGCGTATTGTTTCACAGGTCGGTCGTCGTGTGGATGAATCCAGCCCGATTTGTGACGCCCGCCTGCCGGACGGTTCCCGTGTTAACGTCATTACCTCGCCACTGGCAATTGACGGCACAGCCCTGACAATCCGTAAATTTAAAAAAGACAAGCTGACCCTCGATCAGTTGGTTCGCTTTGGCAGTATTTCACAACTCGGCGCGGAACTGCTGCAAATCATCGGTCGTGTGCGCTGTAATATCATTATTTCCGGCGGCACCGGTTCCGGTAAAACCACACTGCTGAACTGTCTGACACGTTATATTGATTCCACCGAGCGCATCATCACCTGCGAAGACTCGGCAGAATTGCAGCTTCAGCAGCCCCATGTTGTCCGACTCGAAACCCGTCCGCCCAATCTGGAAGGCGAAGGCGAGATCACAATGCGCGATCTGGTCAAAAACTGTCTGCGTATGCGCCCTGAACGTATCATCGTCGGTGAAGTCCGTGGTCCAGAAGTGTTCGATCTGCTTCAGGCCATGAATACCGGTCATGACGGCTCAATGGGTACGATCCACTCCAACAGCCCGCGTGAATGTTTGAACCGTATGGAAGCCATGATTGCCATGGGCGGCTATACGCTGCCACAGCGTACTGTGCGTGAAATAATTGTCGGCTCTGTTGATGTCATTATTCAGGCAACCCGCCTTCGTGACGGTACACGCCGTATCACTCATATTACCGAAGTTATCGGCATGGAAGGTGATGTCATCATCACACAGGATCTGATCAACTTTGAAATGATGGGCGAGGACATTAACGGTAATATTATCGGCCGCCATGTCTCGACCGGCATTGCCCGCCCGGCGTTCTGGGAACGGGCACGCTATTACAATGAAGATCAGCGCCTCTCGACCATTCTTGACACGATGGAAGTGGCTGGAAGTCACCAAATCTGATCTGAAACCACAACACAGGCACACGATTCTGCCTGATACTGAAAGGGCACTTCCATGAACGGTGCAACAATTTTATTTGTTGTTCTGGCAGCAATTGCTGCCGGTGCCCTGCTCTATGCCATTTTTTTTGACCGGATTACTGCTGAAAAAACCGGACAAAAACGGCTCGACGCCATCAAAAAAACGACAAGCAGCCGTGCAGTAATGCGCTCCGAGCGCGAAAAAGCCAGCGAAGCACAAAAGCGTCGCCGGACCTTGCAGGAAAATCTGGACGAGCTGGATCGCCGCAATAAAAAGCAGACCAAAAATCAGAAAAATCCGCCTCTGCGTACCTTACTTGCACAGGCAGGGTTAAGCTGGACTCTCCGCCAGTTTTATCTCATCAGCACAGCCAGTGCTTTTATCTGTTTTCTGTTGGGTCTTATGGCTGGTGTACCTCTGTTGCTGTCACCGGTCATCGCTCTGATTGGTTTTTTCGGCGTTCCGCGCTGGATCATTTTGCATTTACGTAAAAAACGCATGAAAGCCTTCCTGAATGATTTTCCCAATGCTTTGGATGTCATCACGCGCTCATTACGTTCCGGCCTGCCATTAAATGACAGCCTGCGTTTGCTGGCAAATGATGCCCCTTCTCCGGTCAAGGAAGAGTTCCGCCGGATTATCGAAGCCCAGCAAATGGGGCTGACGATACCGGAAGCCGTGGCCAAGATGCCGGAAAACATGCCTTGTCCGGAAACCAATTTTTTTGCGATTGTGATCCAAATTCAATCACAAGCCGGTGGCAATCTTTCTGAGGCTCTCGGCAACCTGTCGCGCGTTTTGCGCGATCGCAAAAAAATGGCAGCCAAAGTACAGGCTATGTCTCAGGAAGCGAAAGCATCTGCTGCCATTATTGGCTCCCTGCCATTCTTCGTGGCAACAGTGATTTCCTTTATGAATCCTGGATATATCGGCCTGTTATTCACGACATTTCCCGGCAATGTTTTGCTGGTCATCTCAGTCATCATGTATTCACTCGGAATTTTCGTGATGAAAACCATGATTAACTTCAAAATGTAAGCAGGATGACGATGCGGGACTTTATCGAAACCACTCTGTTTCAGCGGCAAACGCTCATCAGCATTCTTGTCATGTTTGCGATGTTCGCGACTGTGATGACCCTGCTTCTCCCGTATTTTCAACGTAATCCGCTGAAAAGCCGGATGAAATCTGTAGCCCTTGAACGTGAGGCTATTCGCGCGCGTGAAAGAGCCCGCATCGCCAATGACAAAGAGCGCGGCATCAGCCTGCGCCATCAGCAAAAAGCCGGTATCCGTGATTTTGTTGAGAAGCTGGATTTGCGGCGTGCTTTAGCTGATGACAAGACAGTTGCATCGCTGCGCCAAGCCGGTTTTCGTGGACAAAATCCGCTGAATATCTTTCTGTTTATGCGTTTTATCCTGCCTTTTGCGTTTCTGGCTTTGGCAATCTTCATGATCTTCGGTTTGGGGATATTGGCGCAGCAATCAACATTTGTCCGTTTTTTTGTCTGTATTCTTGCCGCCTATGCCGGTTTTTATGCACCAAACCTCTATGTCAGTAATATTGCCGCGAAACGTCGTGAATCCATCACCCTAGCCTGGCCGGATGCATTGGATCTGATGCTGATCTGCGTAGAATCCGGCATGTCCACGGAAGCAGCCTTCCGTCGTGTGGCCGACGAAATTGGTGTTCAGTCTGTCGATCTGGCGGAAGAACTGATGCTGACCAATGCAGAACTGGCATTTTTGCCGGAGCGCCGTCAGGCTTATGAAAATCTCGCCAACCGTACCGGTATGGAAGCGATTAAAGCGATGACACAAGCACTGATACAGGCTGAGCGTTACGGTACGCCCGTCGCCACAGCCATGCGTACGCTCTCGCAGGAGAGTCGAGATATGCGCTTGCTGGCTGCAGAAAAGAAAGCCGCAGGGCTACCGCCGAAACTCACAGTTCCGATGATCGTATTCTTCCTGCCGGTCTTGTTTATGGTTATTCTCGGCCCGGCCATGATCCAGATTTTTGGTGCGGGTGGTATCGCCGGAAACTAAAAGCAAGAACGCCTGCCTGAGTGATTACTTCAGGCAGGCGTTTTTATTTATAATTTTTTTCAGGTTTAAGCCTGCTTTTTAACGCCCTGTTTTGCGAGCATTGAGCGCAAATAATCTGTATTGGCTTTTGCCTGCTCCGGCGACAATTCACGCGAAGCAATAGTTTCGGCCTCCTGAAAACGCCCCTGAAGCCCGACGACCAGCGCCAGATTTTGACGAACGCGGCTGTCACTGCCATTCGCAACGCTTGCCTGACGCAGATATTTCTCCGCCGTTGGCAGATCACCGCTCAAGACATAGGACATAGCCAGATTGGACAGGATAGAAGCTTCACCCGGTTTAATCTGCAAGGCTTTCTGATAAATTGTACGGGCAGCAGCTGAATTACCCTGCTGATCAAGAATGGCACCTTCGGCCGACAGCAAACGCCAGTCCGGATAATCCGGTGTCTGTGCACGGCGCACGGCATCCAATGCTGCATCCAACTCACCTGCTCCGGCCAAAGCCTTGCCGTAGGCTGCCAGAACCTGCTTATCCTTCGGCAGCTGAATGGCAATTGCCCGCATCACAGCCAGCGACTGGTCATTACGACCTGCCATGCTCAAAACCGTCGCATAATTAAGCGCGGCCACTTTGCTGGTTGGGTTCTTCTGATAATGTGCGCCATAGCTCTGTGCAGCTTGTGCCAGCTGCTGTGCATTCATCTGTTCAATGGAGCGCTCGGCTTTGGTGCCAGTGCTTTTATTGACTGATCCGGTTGTCGTGCGATCAACGGCTGTACAACCGGCAAGCACCAGTCCGGTCAGAACCAGTGCAGAAGTCAACTTCAGGCTTTTGGTCAAAAGCCCACCTGCTTTTTGATGCAAGCCATCGCGTGTATTGTCCGATTTTTCAGAACCTGGCACAGAATGCTGCATCAGACTTTCTCCATCAAAATTAAGAGGCGACAGAGCTGTCAATCAGGCTGATGAATTGATGCAGCTTCACCGGAATATAATGAAAATCAATATTCCATTAACCCTAATAGAGGGTTAATTATGAGGACTGTATCAGCGACTCATGCCGCTCTCCCGAAAATAAAAACGGAATTTACAATGACCTCCCTCCCTTTATCTGCGAACCGCGCCGCCCTTCTGGATCAGCAGGCTGCCGACAGCCGACCGATATGGCTGGTAACACCGGAGACACTGGCGAATGGTCAGTTCCCGCAAACTGTTCTCAACTGGGCGAAAGCCAATGCTTATAAAGGCAAAGCCGGACAATTACTGACACTGGCCAATGAGCAGGGACAGATCAGTGGCGCTTTATTCGGCATTGAACCGGCCGACAAAGACAAAAGCGGTGAAGGCCGTCTGATCGGTGGCAAGCTTGCCCGTTTGCTGCCTGCAGGCAACTGGCATATCGAAGGCAAAGCAGACCATGCTGAATTATTCGCGGTCAGCTTTTTGCTCGGCGGCTACCAGTTCAACCGCTATAAAAAAGACGCTTCCCCAGAAGACCAGAACAGTGTTTCGCTCTATATTTCCGGCCTGCCTGATCTGGCAGCAACCCGCCGTCTGGCCGATGCCAGCGCTATGACCCGCGATCTGATCAATACACCGACCAGCGATATGGGACCGGACGCACTGGAACTGGCAGCCCGTAATCTCGCAGATGCCTATGGTGCGAAATTCACGACGGTTATCGGCGATGATCTGCTCAAACAGAACTTCCCGATGATCCATGCTGTCGGCCGTGCCAGCGAAACCGCTCCGCGCCTGATTGATTTCACTTGGGGCAAAGACAGCGATCCGAAAGTCACCTTGGTTGGTAAGGGCGTGTGCTTTGACACCGGTGGTCTTGATATCAAAGCCGCCAGCGGCATGCTGCTGATGAAAAAAGATATGGGTGGTGCCGCCAATGTGCTCGGCCTTGCCCGCATGATCATGGATGCCAAACTGCCGGTACGTCTGCGCGTGCTGATCCCTGCAGTGGAAAACTCCATTTCCGGTAATGCATTCCGCCCGAGCGATATTCTGACTTCCCGTCAGGGACAGACCGTTGAAATCGGCAACACCGATGCGGAAGGTCGTCTGGTTCTCGCCGATGCGCTGACCCTCGCCGATGAAGAAAATCCGGATCTCATCATCGACATGGCAACCCTCACTGGTGCTGCCCGCGTGGCACTGGGACCTGACCTGCCGCCATTCTACAGCCATGATGAAGCCTTTGCTGCAAAAGTGGCTGAGCAGGCTGCAGCACAGTCCGATCCGCTCTGGCGTATGCCGCTCTGGGCACCTTATGAAGCCAAGCTCGCTTCCAAAGTTGCCGATACCAACAATGTAACCACTGACGGTTTTGCCGGTTCTGTTACCGCAGCGCTGTTCCTCTCGCGCTTTGTCAAAAATGCCAAGGTCTGGGGACACTTCGATATTTACGGCTGGACACCTGTTGAAAAATCCGCTGCCACAGTCGGCGGTGCGGCACAGGGTATCCGCGCCCTTTATCAGGTTATCAAACAGCGTTATGTTTAAGCCTCTTGCAGGCTCCGCTTAAAAGCGGTTCTATAAGCCAAACAGCCTGCCCGTACATTACGGGCAGGCCTTTATCTTTGTCGCTACGCATTGTCCTACGCAAAACCGCTTCACACTTTTGCTGGAAATGCTTTAAATAATGAGCGGTATTCATGGCTGTCGAGTTAAAACCACTACAGGCACTGACGCTGTTGCAAACCGTGTCCCTGTCACAGGTACGCGACGAAACCCATGACCTGACATGGCGGCAGATGGCCATTCTGCTAACAATCTATCTTGAAACACCACCCCATACAGTGCGTGCGCTGGCTGCACGTCTTGGTGTGACAAAACCTGTTATTACCCGTGCGCTGGATACGATGGGCACGATGGGGCTGGTCAGCCGCCATCGCGACCCGCAGGATCTGCGTAATGTCCTGATCAAACGAACTGTCAGCGGTGCGCTCTATGTTGAAAGACTGGGCGACCGCGTTATTGCAAAATCCAGGGAATTGCCTTTATGACCCAGCTTGACCGCCGTCTCCATGCCTATCGTCCCGATCTGGCCGATAGCGCTTTACGCGGCAAAGTCGATGCCGCTGCCTTCACTGAAGGCAAGCGCAAACGTGTTATTGTTCCTGTCAGTGATCTGCGCAGCAAACCTGAGCAAGCCAGCGGCCCGCAAAGTCAGATTCTCTACGGTGATGAAGTTACCGTGTTTGAGCAGGCGAATGGCTGGAGCTGGGTGCAGGCTCTGCGTGACGGTTATGTCGGCTATCTGCCGGATACGGAACTGGGTGACACCGGCAATGCACCGACCCATAGTATCTGTGTGCCGCGCACATTCATCTATTCCGGCGCTGATCTGCGCTTCCGTCACACCAGCGCCCTGTCTCTCGGCTCAGTGGTAGAAATTACCGAATTCGTTGAAAACCGCGGCAGCCGCTACGGAATGTTGCCGGATGGCACTGCGATTTTTGCCAAGCATCTGCGTGCCATTGACGAGACTGTTGCCGATTATGTCACCACAGCGGAAAGTCTGATCAACACCCCTTATCTGTGGGGCGGTACGTCCGGCTTCGGTATTGACTGTTCCGGTCTGGTGCAGCTTGCCATGCTTGATGCAGGGCGCAATGTGTTGCGTGATTCCGATATGCAAGGTGCTCATCTGGGCGAAATACTGGATGCCGGTGAGAATTATGCCAATCTGCAGCGCGGCGATCTGGTGTTCTGGCCCGGTCATGTGGCGATCATGGCCAGCCCAGACATGATGATCCATGCCAATGGTCATACTATGACTGTGGCCTATGAGCCTTTGCGTGAAGCGATTGAGCGGATCGCTTATCTTTACGATCTGCCATCGCATTTCCGTCGTCCGTAAATCTCCTTTTGCGCCACAGTAATTTCCGTTGCTGTGGCACACTCATTAAGACCGGCATAAAGACCGGTGCAGAATTGCAAAGCTGATAAGATACAGCCCTGCACCGGCTATCCACACCCAACCATTCCACGAGGCTGCGGTGAGTGTATAGAAAGCTGAGAAACCGAGCGGCCCGATAATCGAACTCAGATTGGTCAGACTGGTCAGAGTGCCCTGCAAACTCCCCTGCTCATGCTCTCCGACTGATCCTGATAGCATCGCCTGTAATGCGGGCATTCCCACGCCACCGGTTGCCAGCAGCAAAAGAACCGGCAATACCATCCAGCTTCGTGTGATCAATGCCATTGCCAGAAAACCGCAGGCATCAGCAGCCATACCGATGATCAATGTGCGATGCTCACCAAAACGGGCGGACAGCGGGCCCGTAATGAAAGCCTGAAAAATCGCGTGCACCGCACCGAAAGCCGCCAGCGAAAAACCGACCATGGTTGTATCCCACGCAAAACGATCTTCCGTGTAAATCACCCACAGCGTTGCAGGGAGCTGTCCCACCAGCTGGATAATGAAAAACACCAGTGCAAGCGCTGTCACACCTTTCAGTAAACTGGCAGGCAACAAAAATTTGCGGAAATCTAATGCGCTTGTATTTTCCGGCTCTGCTGATGCATTACGGGTCTCTTTAAGAAACAGGCAGGCCAGCAAAAAACTGCCCCCGTTCAATACCGCAGCTGCGATAAAAGGTGCATGAACAGAAAAGCCACCTGCCAGTCCGCCGATGGCTGGCCCCGCAATCATACCGGCACCGTAACAAGCTCCCATATAACCGAACCAGCGCGCCCTTTGGTTTGACGGTATTGTATCAGCAATAGCTGATGCCGCTACAGCGCCTGTTGCTCCGGTAATACCGGCGATCATGCGCCCGATATAAATCACCCAAAGCACAGGCGCTGCCGCCATAATAGCATAATCTACAGCAGCGCCGGCCAGCGATACAATCAACACCGGACGACGGCCATAGCGATCTGAAAGCCTGCCAAGCAAGGGAGCAAACACCACCTGCATCAGAGCATAAGCGGCCAGTAACACACCATAATGTCCGGTTACTTGTCCAGCCGGCACAAGCCCGCGCAGCAGTTCCGGCAGCACCGGCATGACAAGCCCAAGCCCCATTGCATCCAGCGTAATAACGCTGAGAACAACAGCAAGAGATTTATTCATCCGTGCTTTCATCTGCATGGCTCCATAGTAATTTATCAATGATAAGGAAATGGACATAAAATCTATCTATGATAAATTGTCAAGTCTGCGAAAGGGACTTTGATGACAAAACTTGACCGGCAATCGGTTATTCGTGCCGCACTGGATCTGCTTAATGAAGTTGGTGCTGACGGACTGACAACGCGAAAACTTGCAGAGCGGCTGCATGTACAACAGCCTGCACTCTATTGGCATTTCCGCAATAAACGTGTGTTGCTGGATGCTTTAGCCGAAGCAATGCTGAACGAAAATCACAGTCATTCTCTGCCGCTTGAGGGAGAAGACTGGCGCAGTTTTCTGAGAAATAACGGCCGCAGTTTTCGCAAAGCCTTGCTGAGCTATCGTGACGGTGCCCGTATCCATGCAGGGACGCGCCCGTCCGCACCCCATTTCGCAACGGCGGAAGCACAAATCCGCTTTCTGTGTCAGGCAGGTTTCAGCGCTGAAAATGCCGTCAGGGCACTCTCAGTCATCGGACATTATACCGTGGGCTCTGTATTGGAACAGCAATCCGTTCAGGAAGATGCACAGGAGCGGCAGGAAACAACGCCCCCATCTGCAGAAGGGGTATCAGATTTTCTTTTGAAAATTTTAGATCATTTTGGTGATGATGAAGCAGAACGCAGCTTCGACTACGGGCTGGATGCACTCATCGCCGGTTTTGAAGCCTTACAACAGCTTTGATAGGTTTCTGATCTTCGCCGCGCAACGATCCGCAACGGCGAAGGATCATGAATTAAACCTTTGGCGGCAATACGCGGTCCGGTGTGCGGTGACCATCCCAGAAAGCGCGGATATTGACGATCACTTTATCGCCCATATCAATGCGCCCTTCCAGCGTGGCCGAGCCCATATGCGGCAGCATGACCACTTTGCCTTCTGAAGCCAGCTTCAAGAGACGCGGATCAACCGCCGGATGCTGCTCAAACACATCAAGACCGGCTCCGGCCAGCTTGCCCTGTTCTATCTGACTGATCAGCGCATTTTCATCGACAATCTCACCACGGGATGTGTTCACCAGATAAGCGCTGGGCTGCATCAGCTCGATGCGCCGTGCCGACAGCAGGTGAAACGTTGCCGGTGTCGAAGGACAATTGACGGAAATAATATCCATCCGTGCCAGCATCTGATCGAGACTGTCCCAATAAGTCGCTTCCAGTTCTTCCTCAACCGCCGCATGAACCCGCTTGCGGTTGTGATAATGGATAGCAAGGCCGAAAGCCTTGGCGCGCCGTGCAACAGCAGTGCCGATGCGTCCCATGCCAACAATACCGAGGCGTTTGCCCCAGATACGCCGCCCCAGCATCCATGTCGGTGACCAACCCGGCCATTCACCGGAAGTGGAGAAAACATTCGCCCCCTGCACCAGACGACGCGGCACAGAGAGAATCAACCCCATTGCCATATCGGCAGTATCTTCGGTGAGAACATTCGGAGTGTTGGTGACAGAGATCCCGCGCTTGGCAGCAGCGGTCACATCCACATTGTCCACACCATTACCGAAATTGGCGATCAGTTTCAGATTTGAACCGGCCTGCTCAATCAGCTCTGCATCGATCACATCGCGAATCGTCGGCACCAGCACATCAGCCTCGCGCATAGCCGCAGCCAGCTCCTCACGCGACATTTTATGGTCATCAATATTCAGGCGCGCATCAAATAACTCACGCATGCGCGTTTCAACAGGATCCGGTAATTTCCGGGTAATGACGACCAATGGTTTCTTTTTGCCCGACATTTCTACCCCTTTGATGTGTCGCGTTGAGACCTCCTTAACCAAGAAGGTGCAGAGTGCGGCATTGTCATGGTTCATCACCTGTCTAGCAAGGCAAACGAACAAAGACAAAGAAAAAGCGCCGGTTCAGGTCTGCTAACGTCATATTGATCTTGCAGACCAATCTTGCAAACCGGTGAAATGACTATACCAGAATATAAGCCGGTCAGGACTGCGAATGAAACTGCATATGCGTAAAACAGAAAAATCAGGATTACACCTGTTACTGGCCGTTGGCCTGTTTTCTTGTCTGCTTATGCTGCCGTCATTATCCGGCTGGCATCCGGCACATGCACAAGACACCTCCAGCGAAGGTGAGGCCTCATCCGCAGAAGAAGGCCCTTCCGGCGAAGAAGCACCATCTAGCGATAAAATTGCCAAATCATCAGCCAATCTGGGGCCAAGCGGTCTGCCGATTCCACGCTTTGTCAGCCTGAAACCTGCCCGCGTGAATATTCGTGTTGGCCCCGGTCGTGATTATGCCGTTTCATGGCTTTACACCCGATCCGGCCTGCCTGTTGAAATCATTCAGGAATATGACAACTGGCGTCGTATCCGTGATGTTGATGGCACCGAAGGCTGGGTCTATCAATCCCTGCTCGCCGGCAAACGAACCGGCATCATCGCACCATGGGAGCGCGGTAAATCAGAAAATCTGATCGATCTTCATTCCAGCGGTAGTGACACCTCCCGCGTTGTGGCGCGGGCAGAAGCCGGTGTGATCGGTACAATCCGTGAATGCACAGGCCAATGGTGCGAAGTTGAAACCCAAGGCACGCGCGGCTGGATCAAGCAGGCGCTGATCTGGGGGGCATATCCGGATGAAGTTTTCGACTGATCCATCGATCAGGAAGACGATATTCCCAATCTGCGCTTTCCTGCGGCTTTGTGCGCATCTGTCCCCTTCTCATTACCGGCGAAAAGCGTTAAAAGCCGCCTCATGAAGGATCAAACAGCACCCCACTCCCAGCATCAGGCCTCTGACGCAGAACTGAGCGTCACTGCCTCCGGTAATAATCTGGCCAATAGCCGCAAGGTTTTTGTCAAAACCTATGGTTGTCAGATGAATGTTTATGACAGTCAGCGTATGGCCGACAGTCTGGCCGCAGAAGGCTATGTCACAACCGACAGTGCTGATGACGCGGATATGGTGCTGATTAATACCTGCCACATCCGTGAAAAAGCTTCCGAAAAGCTTTATTCCGCGCTGGGTCGCCTGCGCAATATGAAGAATAAGCGCCAGGCTGACGGCAAAGATCTGATTATCGGCGTTGCCGGTTGCGTGGCACAGGCCGAAGGCGATGAAATTTTGCGCCGCTCCCCGACCGTTGATCTCGTTGTCGGCCCGCAGACCTATCACCGTTTGCCACAGGCATTGGCGCAGGTGCGTGAAGGTCGTCAGGTTGTCGATACAGAATATGCCGTTGAAGACAAATTTGAACACCTGCCTGCAGCCAGCCGTGAACAGGTACGCAAGCGCGGTGTCTCTGCATTTCTGACCGTGCAGGAAGGCTGCGATAAATTCTGCACCTTCTGTGTCGTGCCTTATACACGTGGCTCCGAAGTGTCCCGCTCAGTTGCTCAGATCGTCAATGAAGCGACCAAACTAGTTCAGGCCGGTGTGCGTGAGCTGACCCTGCTTGGACAGAATGTCAACGGTTGGCACGGTGCCGGTGATGACGGCCGCGAGTGGGGGCTTGGTGAACTGCTCTATCGCTTGGCAGAAATTCCGGGCATTGCACGTCTGCGCTATACGACAAGCCATCCGCGCGACATGGATGATACGCTGATCAATGCCCATCGCGATCTCGATATTCTGATGCCTTATCTGCATCTGCCGGTACAGGCCGGTTCCGATCGTATTCTCAAAGCGATGAACCGCAAACATAAAGGCGAAGATTATATCCGCCTGATCGAGCGTATCCGTGCTGCGCGTCCTGATATGGCACTGTCCGGTGATTTCATTGTCGGTTTCCCTGGTGAAACAGATGAAGACTTTGAAGACACAATGCGACTGGTACGCAGCGTGCGCTATGCACAGGCCTATTCGTTCAAATATTCCTCCCGTCCGGGTACACCGGGTGCAGATCTGCCGGATCATGTGGAAGAATCTGTCAAAGACGAGCGTCTGCAACGTTTGCAGGCGCTGCTCAGCGAACAGCAATATGCGTTTCAGGATAGCCTTGTCGGCACTGAAATGGATGTGCTGCTCGAAAAGCCGGGACGCTTTGAAGGGCAGATGATCGGTCGCTCTCCATGGCTCATTCCGGTGATTATCGATAATGAGCAAGGCGAGGTCGGCGATATCATCCGCGTGCGCGTGATTTCCACCGGTACCAATAGTCTTGTAGCTGAAAAACTTGGCTAATAACGGTGTATAATTACCGGCTTTGCTTTCCGCGTGACAGTGTCATTAATCTGTACCATAATCGTGTCAGATATGATGTGTCACGGCGGATCAGCGCCTTTTAGATTTACAGCCAAACCGCAATCAAGGAGAGCCGGTTGAACGTCACCACGGGCAAACAGGTTAGCAAAGAACTGAAAAACCCTGCCACGTCTGCAGCCGCCTTACAGGATGGCGCCTCCGATATGGCTCATATTGTCCTCGATTTTGACAGCAACCGCTTAGCGAGTGCGCTGTTCGGCCAGTTTGATGAAAATCTAGCTTATATCGAGCAGAAGCTTGGCGTTGATGTCCGTTCCAAGGGCAATCAGCTGATCCTGCGCGGTGAAGCAACAGCCACAGCGCAAGCGCGTATGGCACTGGATCATCTCTATTCGCTTTTGCAAAAAGGGCATGATTTGAGCAAATCTGATGTGGATGGCGCTCTGCGCATGGCTGCCGGTGCAACACCGGTGCGTGATGATCAGATGAGCCTGCCAACACTGGAGGCTAAAACCCGCCTTTCCGCCGCACAAATCTCCACCCGCAAAAAGACCATCTTTGCCCGCACACCGACGCAGGATGCCTATATGCGTGCGATGGAGCGTTCGGAACTGGTTTTCGGAACCGGTCCTGCCGGTACGGGTAAAACCTATCTCGCGGTTGCCCATGCCGCTATGCTGCTTGAACGCGGTATGGTCGAAAGAATCATCCTGTCACGACCCGCAGTTGAAGCGGGTGAACGGTTGGGCTTCCTGCCCGGCGACATGAAAGAAAAAGTCGATCCTTATCTGCGTCCGCTCTATGATGCGCTTTACGATATGATCCCTGCGGATAAGGTAGAACGGGCACTTGCCGCCGGTGTGATTGAAATTGCACCTCTGGCCTTCATGCGCGGTCGCACACTGGCACATGCAGCGGTTATTCTCGACGAGGCGCAGAACACCACCTCCATGCAGATGAAAATGTTCCTCACCCGTTTGGGTGAAGGTTCACGCATGATCGTCACCGGTGATCCGAGCCAGATCGACCTGCCGCTTGGCCAGAAATCCGGCCTTGTGGAAGCGCTGGAAATTCTGGGCGATGTTGAGAATATTGTCACTGTGCGTTTCAGCGACAAAGATGTGGTGCGCCATCCGATGGTTGCCGCCATTGTCCGCGCTTATGAAAAGCGCGGTGCGGCACGAACAATCAGCCGCCAAAAACATATTGTGGCTGAGGGTGAAAATACACCACCGGCAACCTAAATAGCTTCTCAGCGTACAACTTGACTTTAATAACAGCCCGTCTCTTTGCAGGCGGGCTGTTGTCTTAGAGCATTTCCAGCAAAAGTGCGAAGCGGTTTTGCTGGAAATGCGTAAAACCAAATAGTTACAGTGGTTCCAGCGATTCAGTCTTAACTGGAACCGCTGTAACAGTTCAACCGGTTCACGAAATTAAAATGATTTCAATTGACGTTCTCATTGAAAGTTCTCTTTGGGAAGCCCCTTCGGGGGATGAAAATGAAGCCTATGAAGTCCTTGCCCGATCCTGTGTTGATGCGGTCTGGAAACAGCTTGATCTGCCGCAGCAAGAGACTGAACTCAGTCTTGTGCTGACCGATGATGCCTCGATCCGCGCCATCAATGCACAATGGCGCAATAAAGACAAAGCGACCAATGTGCTGTCTTTTCCTGCCTTCGATATTGCACCGGGTGATGCACCGGGGCCGATGCTCGGTGATATTATTATTGCGCGGGAGACAGTTGAACGCGAAGCGGTTGAAGAAAATAAAAGCTTTGATCAGCACCTGCATCACATGATTGTGCACGGTTTGCTGCATCTTCTTGGCTATGATCATGAAGATGATGAAGAAGCCGAGGAAATGGAAGGGCTGGAACGTGAAATCCTTCACGCTCTTGCCATACCTGATCCTTATACTGTACATTCGACCGACAATGAAAACGATTGACCATGGCTGATCAAATAAATCAAAATTCTTCAACGGGCGCTGCAAACAGCGACATCGTTTCTCAGAACGATCCTGAAGCACAGAGTACGGGACAGAGTCCTGCGCGATCCGCAGGATCAGAAAAACGCTCACTTCTTGCCGGATTATTTCCGTTTCTTCGTTCGCGCCAGACCAGCTCGATCCGTGAAGAACTGACGGATGCACTTTCTGACGAAACAGGCAGTGACACGGCTTTTTCCGCAGAGGAAAAGGCAATGCTGAACAATATTCTGCGCCTGCGGGAGCTTCGCGTTGATGACGTAATGATCAGCCGCGCGGATATTGAAGCCATTGAATATTCAACACCGCTCGGTGAATTGCTGGAATTGTTTGAATCCTCCGGCCATTCCCGTATGCCGGTCTATGTTGAGACGCTCGATGATGCGCGCGGGATGATCCATATCCGCGATGTTCTCAACTACATCACCCGCATGAGCAGGCAGCAGCCTGACGGACAGGATCAGCCGGCCGCTGCCAAGCGCTATGATCTGTCGAAAATTGATCTCACCACACCAATCAGCGAACTGAACCTGATGCGTAAGGTTCTGTTTGTGCCGTCTTCCATGCTGGCCAGCAGCCTGATGGCGCGTATGCAGGCGAGCCATATTCAGATGGCGCTGGTGATCGACGAATATGGCGGCACAGACGGCCTTGTCTCACTCGAAGACATTGTTGAAATGGTTGTCGGCGATATTGAAGACGAACATGACGACGAAGAATTGTCGCTGATTCGCAATCCGGACGGCTCCTATACGGTCGATGCCCGTGCCGAGCTTGAAGAGCTGGAAAAACTGATCGGTGCCGGCTTTACACAAGGCGAAGACAGCGAAGATGTGGATACGCTTGGCGGCCTGATGATCTCGGCGCTGGATCATATTCCGGAAACCGGTGCGATTGTTGATGTCTTGCCCGCTTACGAACTGGAAGTGCTGGAAGCCGATTCCCGTCGCATCCATAAGGTGCGCATTACACCAAGAAATGGCGATTATTTCCAAAGCTAATCGCCTCAAACTCCATGAAACACCGCCGCTTTACAGGCGGTGTTTTTTTTATCTCTCACTTCCTCTCTCAGCTTTTCTTAATCTTCGGCTCATAAAATAATAAAAAGCCTTTTCCCATTGAGAGACCTGCAACGTGAGCAACCTTTACCAGTGCCTGACTTCCTCCCTCACCGGCTGGCGTAAAGCATTGCTGACTGTTCTGGCCGGTGCCGTTGTCACACTGGCTTTGCCCCCTTTCGATTTCCTGCCTGCCGGATTTATCGGTTTCCCGCTGCTGGTGTTGCTGATCGATCGTGATGTGCAAAACGATGTGCCAAACGGATGGAGACGTTTGCGACCGGCTTTCATCACCGGCTGGCTGTTTGGCTTCGGTTATTTTCTTGCAGGGCTATGGTGGATCGGCATGGCACTACTGGTCGATGCAGAAAACTTCGCATGGGCATTACCGCTTGCCATTCTCGGTCTTCCTGCTTTTCTGGCGCTGTTTTTTGCCTGCGCTACCGCATTGGCACGGATTTTCTGGGGTGCGGGTCTGATCCGCATTCTGGTACTGGCGATTATGCTGGGCTTGAGCGAATATATCCGCTCCTTTATTCTCACAGGCTTTCCGTGGAATGCGCTTGGCTATACGCTGATGCCAACACCTTTGCTGATGCAGTCCGTTACGATTACCAGCCTTTACGGGATGAATATTCTGGCCGTTGTGATCTTTGCTATGCCTGCCTTGCTGCTTGGCTCTGCATGGCAGCGCTTTGGCTGGCGCAGCGGCCTGACAATCGCCATCGTCTTGCTCGTAGCTCATGCCGGTTATGGCGCATGGCGCCTGCAACAGGCTGTGAGTGAACCCGCCGCCGATGCGCTAATTATCAGGCTCGTACAGGCCTCCATCCCGCAGGATGCCAAATGGGATAATCAGCTACGCCGCGAGATTTTTGACAAGCACCTCAATCTCAGCACCCGCACACCAGTCAGCGGCAAACCTGTACCGGATGTGATTATCTGGCCGGAAACCTCGGTTCCCTATGTGCTGCCGCAGGTTGGTGAGGCTTTAAGTGCGATCGGTACAGCTTTGCAGCCTAACCAGATTTTGCTGGCCGGTGCTGTGCGCGGTGAAGGTGAAGCGCTCTCTTCCTATTACAACAGTATTTTTGCGATCAATTCCGCGGGACAAGTTACTACAGTCGCGGACAAGGTTCATCTTGTCCCCTTTGGTGAATATCTGCCGCTGGAAGGCCTGCTGCGCTCTCTAGGCATGCAGGAAGTGATTGAATTGCCCGGCGGGTTCACAGCCGCTCCTGCGCGTCACTCCATGAATATCAGCCCGAAACTGACGCTGCTGCCGCTGATTTGCTATGAAGCAATTTTTCCGTCTGAACTTGATTATCAGGGTAAAGCGGTGGATGCGATTATCAACATTACCAATGATGCCTGGTACGGTAACACACCAGGGCCTTACCAGCACTTCCGGCAAGCACAATTGCGCGCGGTTGAGCAGGGCTTACCCCTGTTACGCGCCGCCAATAACGGTATTTCGGCAATTACTGATTCCTACGGTCGAATCAGTGCACAGATGAAACTGAATGAAATCGGAATCATTGATGCCCCCCTGCCGCCCAAGGCCGCAACCTTCTGGGGGAAACCCGCCGGTGATACCCAGTTCTTTTTCATTCTGCTCTTCACGCTGATAATTTCATGTGGTTTACAGGGTATCCGTACCCAGCGTTTCGGTTGACATCATATTTTTGATGTTATGTTATACATCTGAAACTGATGAAATTTCAGATGAACCTATAAATCTCCGAAAAATATGCTGATTTAAGCGCCGCATTTTTCATCAAGAAAGCTCGCATAAGCGAGGAGCATTTGTGAATGACCGAGAATAAGAAGAAACCCAATCCCATTGATGTTCATGTGGGCAGCCGCATCAGGCTGCGACGGAACATGCTTGGCCTCAGTCAGGAGCGACTGGGCGAAAATCTCGGAATCACCTTTCAACAAATTCAGAAATATGAAAAAGGCACCAACCGCGTCGGTGCCAGCCGCCTGCAAGCAATCTCATCAATTTTAAGTGTTCCGGTCGCCTTCTTTTTTGAAAATGCGCCGTGTCAGTCCGGTCAGCCGAACAATGGCTTCGCCGAAGAGAATGAAGCAACCTATGTCGTTGATTTTCTTCACACCAATGAAGGCGTACAGCTGACACGTTATTTCACCAAGATCGCGGATCCAAAAGTACGCAGAAAAATTATTGATCTGGTAAAAACCCTCGCCAATGACGATGACTAAGCATTTCGGGGCAGATTAAATCACAATATCTGCCTGAAGCACCGTCAAAATTCGCACATAAACACATGCAGATAGTTG
This sequence comes from Bacillus subtilis, assembly GCA_021733665.1. Classification (GTDB taxonomy): domain Bacteria; phylum Pseudomonadota; class Alphaproteobacteria; order Rhizobiales; family Rhizobiaceae; genus Pseudochrobactrum. Next base: position 261,614 of record JAHREI010000001.1, on the reverse strand, counting down.
TATATCCCGTCATTTCGTGCTGATTATAGCCCGAATAACAGCTGGTATCGGTATCTACTTAATTTCACATATCAGTTGCGGAAAGGCTTTTCCGCAACCGGCAGAAACGCTATGTGAGCGGCAGATCAAATCATCAGCGGTTCTGTGCGCAAGACCATGCGCAGTGCTGAAAACTACTGTTCCTGCGGAGCCATAACAGTCCGCAGATTTTCAAGAGGGGTTTCCCGTGTCACGCAGTTCGTATCTTTTTACCAGTGAATCGGTATCCGAAGGTCATCCGGATAAGGTTTGCGACCGCATTTCCGATGAAATCGTCGATATGATTTATAAGGAAGCACGCAAAACCGGCGTTGATCCGTGGTCAGTGCGTATTGCCTGTGAAACCCTTGCCACCACCAATCGCGTGGTGATTGCCGGTGAAGTGCGTGTACCGGACACATTCCTGAAAAAAGACAAAGCCGGTGAAATTCTGCTTGATGCCAAAGGCCACAAGCAGATCAACCCTTCCCGCTTCCGCTCTGCTGCGCGTAAGGCGATCCGCGAAATCGGCTATGAGCAGGAAGGCTTCAACTGGCGCAATGTCAAAATTGATGTGCTGCTGCATCCGCAATCGGCGGATATAGCGCAGGGCGTTGACAATGCTGCCGACCGTCAGGGTGAAGAAGGTGCGGGCGATCAGGGCATTATGTTCGGTTATGCCTGCCGCGAAACACCGGATCTGATGCCGGCGCCGATTTATTACGCGCATAAAATTCTTGAGCTGCTCTCTGCTGCCCGCCACAAAGGCGAAGGCGATTTCGGCAAGCTTGGCCCCGATGCCAAAAGCCAGGTCACTGTACGCTATGCTGACGGCAAACCTGCAGAAGTGACCCAGATCGTTCTGTCGACTCAGCATCTGGATGCTTCTTGGGATTCTGCCAAAGTCCGTCAGGTTGTTGAGCCGGTGATCCGTGAAGCTCTCGGCGATCTGCCGGTTGCAGCCAATTGCAACTGGTACATCAACCCGACCGGTAAATTCGTTATCGGCGGACCGGACGGCGATGCCGGCCTGACCGGACGTAAGATCATTGTTGATACTTACGGCGGTGCAGCGCCTCATGGCGGCGGTGCATTTTCGGGCAAGGATACCACCAAAGTTGACCGCTCTGCAGCCTATGCCGCACGTTATCTGGCCAAGAATGTGATTGCTGCCGGTATTGCAGACCGCTGCACTATTCAGTTGTCTTACGCAATCGGCGTTGCCCAGCCGCTCTCCGTCTATGTTGACCTGCACGGCACCGGCAAAGTTGCCGAGAGCGATGTCGAAACTGCGCTGCGGCAGGTGATGGATTTGTCACCAACCGGTATCCGCAAGCATCTTGATCTTAATAAGCCGATCTATGCCAAGACCGCAGCCTATGGTCACTTTGGTCGCAAAGCCGGTCGCGACGGTTCTTTCTCATGGGAAAAAACCGATCTGGTCAAAGCATTGAAATCCGCTCTTAAAGTCTGATTTCACACTGAACATTATAAGAAACAGGGCACCATATTTCCCTTATGGTGCCCTGTTTCTTTAACAGTCACATAAAAATCAGTAGACTTTCCGTCGCTGATTATGTGTAAAGCGGCTTAATCAACGTCCTATCCCAATCATTTGAACCATAAAGAAACGCGCCCGATGTCTGATACTGAACACAACTGTGACCTCAAGGATGAAGCCATGACTGCAGATTCCTCTGAACAACAGGCACGAGGTTCACGTGCAACGGAAGCCTTCTATGGTCGTCGTAACGGCAAGCCTTTGCGTCCGCATCAGCGCTTTCTACGTGAAGATTTACTGCCGCAGCTCAAGCTTGATCTTTTGAGCCCTGCCCCGCAGGATCTGCGCACATTATTTATGGCCGATGTTTCGAAAGTCCGTATGGAAATCGGTTTCGGCGGCGGTGAACATCTGGTGCATGAAGCCACCCGCAAGCCTGAGGCTGGCTTTATCGGCGTCGAGCCTTTCGTTAACGGCATGGCGAAAATGCTGGGTGCACAAGATGCCAACCCGCTGCCAAACCTGCGTCTCTATGATGACGATGCCACTTTGGTTCTGGATTGGCTGCCGGACGCCTCACTTGATGGTATTGATCTGTTCTATCCGGATCCGTGGCCGAAAAAGAAACACTGGAAGCGTCGTTTCGTCAGCCAGAAAAACCTTACCCGCTTTGCACGCGTCCTGAAACCGGGCGCATTGTTCCGCTTTGCGTCCGACATTGACACCTACGTCAACTGGACACTGCAGCATTGCCATGACCACGGTGAGTTTGAATGGCAGGCACAAAGTGCAGCCGACTGGCATACGCCTTATGAAGCATGGCCGGGCACACGCTATGAAGCTAAAGCCTTCCGCGAAGGCCGGCAGGCTGCCTATCTGACCTTCGTCAGACGATAAATGACAGGCACAAGGACAAGACTTGTCACAGGCAGGTTTTTTCTGTATAGTTGCCTCAAATTCTTGGTCGGTAGAACAAGAGTGGGTCCCACCGGTCCCGCTCTTTTTTGTTTGGTAAAAGCAAAAAACCAGATCAATACCGCCGTAATTTCTATGAAACGTATTTTAAGGAATACAGGGTGAACGAACAGGAACAGATCATTACTGCGTTTGATGCGACACAGGATGAACCACGCATTATCCGTGAAACGGGTATTGATGCAAAAGTGGCATCACTGATCGAACCTGCGATTAATGCTGCGGGTTACCGTCTTGTGCGTGTGCGTCTTTCCGGCCTCAACGGCCTTACCCTGCAGATTATGGCAGAACGTCCCGACGGCACAATGACCGTTGAGGATTGTGAAGTTGTCAGCCGCACCGTTTCTCCGGTTCTTGACGTGGAAGATCCGATCGACGGCAAGTATCACCTTGAAATCTCTTCCCCTGGCATTGATCGTCCGATGGTGCGCAAATCCGATTTTGCGAACTGGCAGGGTCATATTGCCAAACTTGAAACCTCGCTGATCCATGAAGGCCGCAAAAAATTCCGTGGCCGCATCATCAAGGTTGAAACAGATACAATCACGCTCGAAGCTGATCAGGCCACTTATGGTGCTGAAGCACAGACCATTATTCCTTTTGATCTGATTGCTGATGCCCGTCTGATCCTGACCGATGATCTGATCCGCGATGCGCTGCGCAAAGACAAAGACCTGCGCGAAGGCCGCATTCCGGGCGATCAGCTGAGTGACGAAATCAATCTGGACGGCGGCAATGCCGGTGCTCCGGAGAGCGATACGGACAACTAAGCATTACATTATCAAGTGGCTTCATTTGATTGTCATGCTCATGCGACAAAACAAAAAGAGCTTTCGCACCCAAAAGCAAAAACGGGTGCTGCACCAAGGAGAGACCAATGGCAGTCAGTGCAAACAGGCTAGAGCTTCTTCAGATCGCTGATGCGGTTGCGCGGGAAAAATCCATTGACCGCGAGATCGTCATTGCAGCGATGGCCGATGCCATTCAGAAAGCTGCCCGTTCCCGCTATGGCTTAGAAACCAACATCCGCGCTGACATCAACTCCAAGAGCGGCGAAATCAAACTGCAGCGTCTGCTTGAAGTTGTTGAAACTGTTGAAGATTACGCCACACAAATCGCTCTGGAATCTGCCCGCGAACGTAATCCGGATGCACAGGTAGGTGATTTCCTCGCTGACCAGCTGCCACCAATGGATTTCGGCCGTATTGCTGCTCAGTCCGCCAAGCAGGTTATCGTACAGAAAGTACGCGAAGCCGAGCGTGACCGTCAGTATGACGAATTCAAAGACCGTCTGGGTGAAATCATCAACGGTACCGTTAAGCGCGTTGAATATGGCAACGTGGTTGTTGATCTCGGTCGCGGTGAAGCCGTGGTGCGTCGTGATGAACTGATCCCGCGTGAAGCATTCCGTTATGGCGATCGTATCCGCGCTTATGTTTACGATGTTCGTCGCGAACAGCGTGGTCCGCAGGTATTCCTGTCGCGTACCCATCCGCAGTTCATGGCAAAACTCTTCACCATGGAAGTGCCGGAAATTTACGACGGCATCATCGAAATCAAATCCGTTGCCCGTGATCCGGGTTCACGCGCCAAAATGGCTGTTGTGTCCCGTGACAGCTCGATTGATCCTGTCGGCGCCTGCGTTGGTATGCGTGGTTCCCGCGTTCAGGCCGTTGTCGGCGAATTGCAGGGCGAAAAGATCGACATCATTCCTTGGTCTCCGGATGCAGCGACATTCATCGTTAACGCCTTGCAGCCTGCAGAAGTTGCCAAGGTTGTTCTGGACGAAGATGCAGAGCGCATTGAAGTCGTTGTTCCTGATGATCAGCTGTCGCTGGCCATCGGCCGTCGTGGTCAGAACGTGCGTCTTGCCTCTCAGCTGACCGGCTGGGACATCGACATCATGACTGAACATGAAGAGTCTGAGCGCCGCCAGAAAGAATTCACAGAACGCTCCGCCCTGTTTATGGAAGCGCTGAATGTGGATGAGATGGTTGGTCAGGTTCTGGCTTCCGAAGGTTTCGACTCTGTTGAAGAGATTGCCTATGTCGAAAGCGACGAAATCGCTTCGATCGAAGGCTTTGATGCTGATACTGCCGCTGAAATTCAGGACCGTGCGAAAGAATATCTGGATCGTCTCGAAAGCGATCTGAATAATCGTCGTCTGGAACTGGGCGTCACTGACGAACTGCGTGAGCTGCCTGGTCTGACCAGTGCAATGCTGGTTGCAGTCGGTGAAGACGGTGTAAAGACCATGGATGATTTTGCCGGTTATGCGGTGGATGATCTCGTGGGCTGGCGCGAACGCAAAGACGGTGAAACAACTACGCATGCCGGTGTTCTGACACCGTTTGAGGTTTCCCGTGCAGATGCCGAACAGATGGTTCTTACAGCCCGCCTGAAAGCCGGCTGGATTACAGAAGATCAGCTGGAAGAAGCAGCCAACGAACTGGCTTCGACCGATGATGAAGAGCAGGCAGATGCTTAATCAGCATCTTGCAATTGTCGCTTGTGCGGGCGGATTTTGATGTCCGCGCATCGGCTTTCTACCGGAAATAACACCTGTATCAGCATTTATGATACAGGTCTGGTTTCCGACAATCTGCATACAGCCGGAACCCAAGGGTTCGCGGCTGTCTTGCGCACACATTTTGCAGGGCTTCTTGCCCTCGCACTTATATTAAAGTAGAAAACAGTTCCTCTCCACCGGCGCTGTTTTCGAGCGAAGTGGAGTTCTGGTTGAAACCGGATAAAAACGACAGGACCTGTATTGTTACGCGCGAGAGCGGCCCGGCTGTAGATTTGATCCGGTTTGTGGCTGCACCCGACGGTAGTGTTGTACCGGATCTGAAGCGCAATTTACCCGGCCGCGGTTGCTGGATTAAAGCTGAACGGCGTATTGTTGATGAAGCGGTAAAACGTAAGCTGCTGCCCCGTGCATTGAAAACACAGGTTTCAGTGCCGGAGGATTTAGGCTCTCTGGTCGACAGACTATTGACAAAATCCGCGCTTGGCAGTCTAGCACTGGCCAGAAAGTCTGGTGCCGTGGTGACAGGATCGGCAAAAGTTGATTCTGCAATACGGACAGGCCGCATTACAATGGTGCTTCATGCGACAACAGCGGCTCCTGATGGTATCAGGAAACTGGATCAGGCGCGTCATGCGAGAAAAATGGCAACCGGAACAGATATAAAAGCCTATTCCCTTTTTACGGGGGAAGAAATGGATTTGGCATTTGGCGGCGGAAATGTAATACATGCCGCCGTGATTGAAGGAACGGCAGCAACCGGGTTCGTCACGCGGGCGCTTCAGCTGCATAAATATCGCGGCGAGAGCGCAGCGAACTTGGAAAATCTGGCAGCCACTGCTGCAAAGGAAACGGAATCGGAATGAGCGACAGTAATTCAAACGACGACAAGACGCTGAGCGTCGACACAAAAAAGACGCTGACCATTAAGCGGCCAGGAGTCGAGCAGAGCACTGTACGGCAAAATTTCAGCCACGGACGCAGCAAATCGGTTGTTGTTGAGACGAAAAAACGCAAGTTTACCCGTCCTGACGAAAAACCGGAAGCTGCAGCCGCTCCGGCTCCGGTTCAGCCTGCTGCTCCGGCTCCAGCACCAGCATCGGCACCGGCTGCTCCTGCACCGGTTGCAGAAAAGCCGGCAGTGATTGCAGATGCACCTAAAGCTGCTCCGGTTACAGAACCTGTAACACAGGTAGCTCCGGCTCCTGTTGCCAAAACAGAAAGCGCACCAGCTGCACCGCAGGCTGCAGTAAAACCAGCTGAAGCACCTGTTGCGCCAAAACCGGCAGCACCTGCTGCTCCGGCCGCAACAACCCGTCCGGCTGCATCTGCTGCTTCCGCTCGTCCGGCAGCGCCTGCTGCAGGCCGTCCGGCTGCACCTGCGGGCAATCGTCCGGCCGGTGGTGGCTTTAACAAACCACAGGGCTCCCGCCCGGGTGGCCGCAATGATCAGCGCAACCGCTCCAATGACCGTGGCGGCATGGTACTCAATACCTTGTCTTCATCGGAAATGGACGCGCGTCGCCGCGCATTGCAGGATGCTGTTATCCGCGATGCGGAAGACCGCAAACGCGCTGAAGCCGAAGCTATTCGTCGTGCGGAAGAAGAAAAGCGCCGTGAAATCGAGCGTCTTGAATCTGAACGCCGTCAGGCTGAAGAAGAAGCACGCCGCAAAGTTGAAGCAGAAGCTAAGGCAAAAGCCGAAGCTGAAGCACGCAAACGCGAGCCTGTAGCAGCTGCTCGTCCGGCCTCTCCACGCCCTGCCGGTGACCGCCCGTCCGGTGATCGCACTGGTGGCCAGAACCGCGGTCCTGCCGGTCAGAACCGTCCTAATCAGGGTGGTTATAACCGCACAGGCGGCGCACCAGCCCCACGTGATATCAATGCGGATGCACCACTTGCTGACAAGAAACCAACCCAGCAGGTTCTGAACCGTAAGCCACAAAAAGACGATGATGATGATCGTCGTGGTCCGGCAGGCGTTCGTCGCAATGTTGCGGCTAAACCTGAAGTTCGTGCGACCAAGCCAACTAAGGCTGAAGAAGACCGTCGCCGCGGCAAACTGACATTGACCAGCAATCTGGAAGACGAAGGACGTTCACGCTCCCTGTCGGCCATGCGTCGTCGTCAGGAAAAATTCAAGCGCTCGCAGATGCAGGAAGTCCGTGAAAAGATTTCCCGTGAAGTGACCATTCCTGAAACAATTACCATTCAGGAACTGGCTCAGCGTATGACTGAGCGTGCCGTGGACATCATCAAATACCTGATGAAACAGGGTCAGATGATGAAGCCGGGCGATGTGATCGATTCCGATCTGGCTCAGCTGATTGCGGAAGAGTTCGGCCACACAGTGAAGCGCGTTGCTGAATCCGACGTTGAAGAAGGTATCTTCAACGTAGAAGATGATGCAAGTGCAATGCTGCCGCGTGCGCCTGTTGTCACCATTATGGGTCACGTTGACCACGGTAAAACATCGTTGCTCGACGCTATCCGTAAGGCAAACGTAGTCTCCGGTGAAGCCGGTGGTATTACCCAGCATATCGGTGCTTATCAGGTTGTACAAAACGGCCAGAAGATCACCTTCATTGATACGCCGGGTCACGCCGCATTTACGCAGATGCGTGCCCGTGGTGCGCAGGCAACGGATATCGCAATTCTGGTTGTTGCTGCTGATGACAGCGTGATGCCGCAGACGATTGAATCAATCAATCATGCTAAAGCTGCCGGCGTTCCGATCATCGTTGCAATCAACAAAATCGACAAGCCGACTGCTGATCCGCAGAAAGTGCGCAACGCCCTCCTGCAGCACGATGTGTTCGTAGAAAGCATGGGCGGTGAAGTCCTCGATGTTGAGGTCTCTGCCAAGAACCGTCTCAACCTCGATAAACTGCTCGAAGCAGTCCTGTTGCAGGCTGAAATTCTTGACCTGAAAGCTGATCCTAGCCGTACTGCGGAAGGTGTGGTTATCGAAGCCCAGCTCGATCGCGGTCGTGGTTCGGTCGCAACTGTTCTGGTTCAGAAGGGTACATTGCATCCGGGTGAAATCATCGTTGCCGGTAATGCATGGGGTCGCGTTCGTGCACTCGTCAACGATCATGGCGACCATGTTAAAGAAGCAGCACCAGCAATGCCGGTGGAAATTCTCGGCCTTTCCGGTACGCCTCAGGCAGGTGACCGCTTTGCGGTTGTTGCCAACGAAGCGAAAGCCCGTGAGATTTCCGAATACCGTCAGCGTCTGGCCCGTGATAAGGCTGTTGCCCGTCAGGCAGGCTCGCGCGGTTCGCTTGAACAGATGATGTCCAACCTGCAGTCGAGCGGTCTCAAAGAGTTCCCGCTGGTGATCAAGGGTGACGTACAGGGTTCGGTTGAAGCGATTATTGCCTCGCTCGACAAACTCGGTACAGACGAAGTTCGTGCGCGTATCGTTCATTCGGGTGCCGGTGGTATTACCGAAAGCGATCTCTCACTGGCTGAAGCCTCCAATGCTGCCATCATCGGCTTTAACGTCCGCGCCAATAAGCAGGCACGTGATGCAGCTGAACAGCAGGGTATCGAAATCCGCTACTACAACATCATCTATGATCTGATTGATGATGTTAAAGCAGCCATGTCCGGTCTTCTGCCGCCAGAACGTCGTGAAACCTTCATCGGTAACGCTGAAGTTCTCGAAGTCTTCAACATCACTAAAGTCGGTAAAGTTGCCGGTTGCCGTGTTGTTGACGGTAAAGTCGAGCGTGGCGCCGGTGTCCGTCTTATCCGCGACAACGTGGTTATCCACGAAGGCAAGCTCAAGACGCTCAAGCGCTTCAAGGATGAAGTATCCGAAGTGCCGATGGGTCAGGAATGTGGTATGGCTTTTGAAAACTACGAAGATGTACGCGCAGGCGACATCATTGAAGCGTTCCGCGTTGAGATGATCACGCGTACGCTGTAATCAGTAAGACAGCGGCAGTTATCAGAACTGCCGCTGCTTCCCTTCCGAACGGTTTGTTGATGCGAATGCCGCATCCAATCCGGTTTTTAATTGGTCGCATTTCCACGATTATCAGATTGTATCAGTCTGATTATGAATGTTCTGAAAGCCTTGCAGGCTTTGCCTCTATCATGTGATTTGTGCAGTTGCCGACCGATATTTGGCTCAGATTTTGGAGTCCCCATGTCCCGTTTTTCTTCCACAGGACCGTCACAGCGTCAGTTGCGCGTCGGCGAACAGGTTCGTCATGCCGTGGCTCAGATTTTGTCGCGCGGCGAAATCCGTGATGATGTTCTGAATAATACCGTTGTTTCCATCACCGAAGTGCGCATGTCGCCTGACTTGAAAATTGCAACCTGCTTTATCAGCATTGTTGGCAATACCGATGTGCAGACTGTTATCAAAGCGCTGGCCAATAATGCAAAATTCCTGCGCGGCCGTGTTGCTCCGCAATTGCGTCAGATGAAATATATGCCGGAATTCCGTTTCCGTCCGGATACCAGTTTTGACAATTTTGCCAAGATTGATGCTCTGTTGCGCTCGCCCGAAGTTGCCCGTGATTTGCAGCACGATGACAGCGAAACAGACACAACGCAAGAAGACGAGAACAACGGCTGATGGCACGCAGAGGTAAGAAAAAAGGCCGTCCGATCTCCGGATGGGTAATTTTTGACAAGCCGAAAGGCATGGGTTCCACAGAAGCCGTGTCCAAAATCAAATGGCTTTTCAATGCGGAAAAAGCCGGTCATGCCGGTACACTGGATCCACTTGCTTCCGGTATGCTGCCAATTGCTTTGGGCGAAGCGACCAAAACCGTTCCCTATGTAATGGATGGTAGCAAAATCTATTCCTTTACCGTGACCTGGGGTGAAGAACGCTCAACGGATGATCTGGAAGGCCCTGTCACCAAAACCTCTGACAAGCGTCCGACTGAAGATGATATTCTGACACTGCTGCCAAATTATATTGGTACGATCCAGCAGACACCGCCACAATTCTCTGCCATCAAAATTAATGGTGAACGTGCCTATGATCTGGCACGCGGCGGTGAGACTGTCGACATTCCTTCCCGTGAAGTCGAAATTTTTCAGCTTGAACTGGTTGAGATCAATGACGTCGGACAGGCTATCTTTGAGGTAGAATGCGGCAAGGGCACCTATGTGCGTTCACTCGCCCGCGATATGGGACGTGATCTTGGCTGCCTTGGTCACATTGCGGAGCTACGCCGCTTAGAAGTTGCACCGTTCAACGAAGATGATTTTGTGACGCTTCAGGAACTGGAGGCCGCATGGCCGCCTCTGCCGCCGAAATCTGATGATGAAGAGGCAGAACCTGTCCCTGCAGCACCGCGTGATTTCTCAGCGCTGGATGAATTTATCATTGATACCGGTGCAGCGCTGGAAGATCTTGTACAGGTTGCCCTCTCCGATGATCAGGCACATCGTGTCCGTATGGGCAATCCGGTGATCCTGCGTGGCCGTGATGCGCCGCTGGAAGCGGATGAAGTCTGCGCCAATCATAAAAACCGTTTGCTGGCTATCGGTATTATTGAGCAAGGCATGTTCAAACCAAAGCGAGTATTCACTTACTAAAGTGCTCCCCTGCCAGATCTGGCACATAAAGGGCATCCGAAACCCTTTGATAGTTCTACCGATCATTTTCTTAAAAAGCCTGCATTGCAGGCTTTTTTGAAATGTGTCTGGAAATAAGCCACAGTTTCGATTATATGATCGTCAGGTTCAGTATGAGGCATTACCCAATGTCCGCAATACTGCACTTAGTAAATGACCCCGGCTGGACGACATCTTGGCCGCGGGCGACTTTTCCTCTTAAACAAAAGGACATTACGATGTCGATTACTGCTGACCGCAAACAGGCTCTTATCAAAGAATATGCAACCAAAGAAGGCGATACCGGTTCTCCTGAAGTACAGGTAGCCGTTCTTTCGGAACGCATTTCCAACCTGACCGATCACTTCAAAGGCCACAAGAATGACAACCATTCCCGTCGTGGTCTTCTGAAAATGGTTTCTCAGCGCCGCACTCTGCTCGACTACCTCAAAGGTGTTGACGAAGCGCGCTACCAGAGCCTGATCGGCCGTCTCGGCCTGCGCCGCTAAGCGCATAGTCCGGCGAAAACCTCCGCGGTTTTCGCCGGAACTTTTACCGGAGTCTTTCTATCCAAAACCTCCGGCGACAGGGCATGATGGCTTAAAGGCCTGAAAACTCTGAATTTATAAAAAGTTGCATTATTTATGCGCTTCAGCGCAAAAACAAAATTATGCAGCAGGGCTTTAACAAAAATGTCGTAAAAGCCCGATATGGAACTGTATTGAACAGGTTTCGCAGGCAGGATTGCAGGCAGCTCGTCCTTATCCGAGCTTCCCGTTGTCTTGCCCGCTCCCTGTTCCAAACCGGAATAGTGCATGCGCTGAGATCAGCGCAGAAAACAAATATTCCAAACCAAGGACAAGATATGTTCAACACGCATAAAGTTGAAATCGAATGGGGCGGCCGTCCGCTCATTCTCGAAACCGGCAAAGTCGCCCGTCAGGCAGACGGCGCGGTTATCGCCACTTACGGTGAAACAATGGTACTGGCGACCGTTGTATCGGCTAAAGAGCCAAAGCCGGGTCAGGACTTTTTCCCTCTGACTGTAAACTATCAGGAAAAAGCCTATGCAGCCGGTCGTATTCCTGGCGGTTACTTCAAGCGTGAAGGTCGTCCGAGCGAAAACGAAACTCTGGTTTCCCGCCTGATCGACCGTCCGATCCGCCCGCTGTTTGCTGACGGCTACAAGAACGACACACAGGTTGTGATCACCGTTATTCAGCATGATCTGGAAAATGATCCGGACGTTCTGTCGATGGTTGCTGCTTCCGCTGCCCTCACCCTGTCCGGTGTGCCTTTCATGGGCCCGATCGGTGGTGCACGCGTTGGTTACATCAACGGCGAATATGTTCTGAACCCGCATCTCGACGAAATGGCTGAATCCAAACTGGATCTGGTTGTTGCCGGTACCAGCGATGCTGTTCTGATGGTTGAATCCGAAGCACAGGAACTCTCTGAAGAAATCATGCTCGGCGCTGTTGTTTTCGGTCAGAAGGGCTTCCAGCCTGTGATCGATGCGATCATCAGCCTTGCTGAAGTTGCTGCAAAAGAACCACGTGATTTCCAGCCGGAAGACCTGTCTGCTCCTGAAGCAGCAATGCTGGCAATCATCGAAGATGATCTGCGCGCAGCTTACAAAATCATCGACAAGCAGGCTCGCTATGCCGCTGTTGATGCTGCCAAAGCTAAAGTTAAAGCCCATTTCCTGCCGGAAGATGCGGAAACAACCGAATATACTGCTGAGCAGATCGGTACTGTTTTCAAGTCGCTGCAGGCGAAAATCGTTCGCTGGAATATTCTGGATACCGGCAGCCGCATTGACGGCCGCGACCTGGTAACTGTTCGTCCGATCGTATCGGAAGTCGGCCTGCTGCCACGCACCCACGGTTCGGCTCTGTTCACCCGTGGTGAAACACAGGCAATCGTTGTTGCAACACTGGGTACCGGTGAAGATGAACAGTTCATCGACACACTGGCCGGTCTGCAGAAAGAATCCTTCCTGCTGCACTACAACTTCCCGCCATATTCTGTTGGTGAAACCGGTCGTATGGGCTCACCAGGCCGTCGTGAAATCGGTCACGGCAAGCTGGCATGGCGCGCAATTCATCCGATGCTGCCTGCCAAGGATCAGTTCCCGTACACCCTGCGTGCGGTTTCTGAAATCACTGAATCCAACGGTTCGTCCTCCATGGCAACCGTATGCGGCACCTCGCTGGCGCTGATGGATGCCGGTGTACCTCTGACCCGTCCTGTAGCCGGTATTGCTATGGGCCTGATCAAAGAAGGCGACCGTTTTGCAGTTCTTTCCGATATCCTTGGTGACGAAGATCACCTCGGCGATATGGACTTCAAGGTAGCCGGTACTGAAAACGGTATCACTGCCCTGCAGATGGACATTAAGATCGACGGTATTACCGAAGAGATCATGAAAACCGCTCTGGAACAGGCTAAAGGCGGCCGCGTTCACATTCTCGGTGAAATGGCGAAAGCGCTAAGCGGCGCCCGCGCTGAACTCGGTGAATTTGCACCACGCATCGAAGTGATGAACATTCCGACCGATAAAATCCGTGATGTTATCGGTTCCGGCGGTAAAGTTATCCGCGAAATCGTTGAAAAGACCGGCGCTAAAATCAACATCGAAGATGACGGCACAGTCAAAATTGCTTCTTCTTCCGCAAAAGAAATCGAAGCTGCCAAGAAATGGATCCACTCCATTGTTGCCGAACCTGAAGTTGGCGAAATCTACGAAGGTACAGTTGTTAAGACTGCTGACTTCGGTGCATTCGTAAACTTCTTCGGTCCGCGCGACGGTCTGGTACATATCTCGCAGCTGGCTTCTGACCGCGTTGCCAAGACCACCGATGTGGTTAAGGAAGGCCAGAAGGTCTGGGTTAAACTGATGGGCTTTGATGAGCGTGGTAAAGTGCGCCTGTCGATGAAAGTCGTTGATCAGGAAACCGGCAAAGAAATCGTTGCCGAAAAGAAAGAAGAAACCACAGCTGAATAAGCTGGAGCATTTCATAGTCAAGTTGGATCAACTTGACGACCATGATAATGCGACCAAATCAGAATCCAGAGCGAGTGCATAACTCATATTTGAGCGCACCCGCTCTGGTTTCGAATTCTGAAAAGCCCCGCATAGCAATATGCGGGGCTTTTCATTTAAACATGCAGTCAACATTATCAAAGGCTGCTCGGCTCTCAGGGTCAATCTGGTAAAACCAGTTCTGTCTCAGGCCTGATGCCTTTTTGCAGCCAGGCTTCCTGATGGGCACAATCGACAATACCCTGTGCTTCACTGACAGCCATACCCAGCAAATAGCACAGAAAATCCTGTTTGCTCGTCTGGGACTGTAAAATCATAGTGCTCAGATGCAAGAGCAACGCCTGATGTTGTGGCAGGCATGTTGCATAACATTCCGGCTGACAGCATTTACGTGCCATAGTACTACTTCCCTTAAGAGCAACACCGATTTGCAGATAATTTGAAACTTCAGACAGTAATAAGTTCAATATAATATCTGTCAAAATCCACCTACTGTCATCCTTCTCAGGTAGAAAAGACTAAAGAAATTTTATGATTACCGGCGCCCAAAACACCCTCTTTCTGCCCTTTGAGAACGAGACACTTGATCTGCCACGATCAGGAGAAAAATTTCTCTGCTTTGGTATCAGTGCAGACACAACACTCAGCGCAGAGTGGAAACAGCTACTTCATTGCATTCAGCCATCAAAGCCTGAATGGCTGGCTTTGAACAAAGCCGGTTTTCAGGTCACGCCCCGTATCACTGCGGATGAAATCTATGACGGCGGGATGATTTTGCTCGGCAAACACCGCGGTCGTAACGAAGAATGGCTGGCAGCATTGCTGGCACAAGTGAAGCCGGATGGGCTGATCATCATTGCCGGTGACAAAAAACTCGGCGTTGACAGTTTCCGCAAACGCAGCGACCAGATTGCAGCATCAATAGACCGTCTGTCTAAAAATCACGCTGTAGCCTACTGGTTGGCACGCCCAGAGGCGATTGATGCCGAGATCACACAAAGCCTCATTCCGGAGCAAAAACGCGTGGACGGGCGTTTCTGGACGAAAGCGGGCATGTTCTCTCATGGTGAAGCCGACAAAGGTTCCGCTCTGCTGGTGCCGCATCTCAAAAACATCGCCTTCGGCCATGTCGCCGATTTAGGTGCAGGCTGGGGTTATCTCAGCGCCGCCTGTCTCGACAATCCGGCCAAGATCAGCCGTATTGATCTTTATGAAGCGGATTTTGAAGCGCTGGAAATTGCCAAAAGCAATCTGGCTGAACTCAACAGTTCTGTGCCCTTGCATTATTACTGGCATGATGTTTCTTCCGAGCCGATGACAGAGATTTACGACACGGTAATCAGCAATCCACCGTTTCACACCGGCCGCAACACCGATATTTCACTCGGCCAAAGCTTTATCACAGCCGCTGCAAAACGCCTTAAATCCGGTGGCCGCTTCCTGATGGTGGCAAATCGCCAGCTTCCTTATGAGGCTGTCTTGAAACAGCATTTCCGGCAGGTCATGCCGCTCACCGATAAAGACGGCTTCAAAGTCATCGAAGCACGAAAATAAAGCAGTTTCAGGAAAAACGGGAATCGCCGTCGCGGGGAAAATAGTTCACCGGACTATTTTCTTGTCCCGCTTTGATCCGTCCGAAACTACGCTAAAAAATGACAAAAAAAGCCGCGCATTGCGCGGCTTTTTTTATATCATTTCAGCGAACTTATTCCGTACCGGTTGCATCCGAGCTTTTCAGCTCTTCCAGCGTTGGCATAGAAACGATGTTGTAGCCTGAATCCACAAAGTGAACTTCACCGGTTACACCGCTCGACAGATCCGACAGCAGATAGACGGCGGATTTACCCACATCATCAATATCCACAGTGCGGCGCAGCGGCGAATTACGGCGCTGATACGAGAAGATCGCACGGGCATCACCGATACCGGCACCGGCCAGTGTACGCACAGGACCTGCGGAAATTGCGTTGACGCGGATATTCTGCGGACCATAATCGGCAGCCAGATAACGCACCATGGCTTCCAGAGCAGCCTTGGCAACACCCATCACATTATAGTTCGGGATCGTGCGGGTTGAGCCGCCATAGGTCAATGTGAGGATCGAACCGCCGTCTTTCATCAGACGTTCAGCGCGCTGTGCCACTTCCGTGAAGGAATAAGCAGAGATCACCATGGTACGGCTGAAGTTTTCACGGGTGGTTACATCCGCATAACGGCCTTTCAGCTCTGTTTTGTCGGAGAAGCCAATAGCGTGAACGATAAAGTCGAGCTTGCCCCATTTTTTCTCGATCTCGTCAAAGACCGCATCAACAGTTGCGATATCTTCCACATCGCAAGGCAGTACGAAATCCGAACCTACCTGCTCGGCCAGTGGTTTTACACGCTTGCCAAGGGCATCGCCCTGATAAGTGAAAGCCAGCTCAGCACCCTGATCGGCAAGATGTTTGGCAATACCCCAAGCAAGAGAATGGTTGTTTGCAACACCCATAATCAGCCCGCGTTTGCCTTTCATTAAACCCTGCATACTTTCTCTCCGTCAGCCCTGATAACGCTGGAACACCAGCGTTGCGTTCGTTCCACCAAAACCGAAGGAGTTGGACAGTACTGTATTGATTTCAGCATTATCAATGCGTTTGCGCACGATTGGCATATCCGCGAAATCCGGATCCAGCTCATCAATATGTGCGCTTTCGCAGATAAAATTATTCTGCATCATAAGAAGCGAATAGATCGCTTCCTGAACACCGGTTGCACCCAGCGAGTGACCGGTCAGCGATTTTGTTGCCGCAATCGGCGGGCAGGCATCGCCTGAACCAAACACTTTACGGATCGCTTCAATTTCCGGTGCATCGCCCGCAGGGGTCGATGTGGCATGCGGATTGATATAGTCAATCTTGCCTTTCACGGTTGAAAGCGCCATGCGCATGCAGCGCTCCGCACCTTCGCCCGATGGGGCAACCATGTCGTAGCCGTCTGATGTCGCGCCGTAGCCGACAACTTCACCGTAAATCTTGGCGCCGCGTGCAAGTGCGGTTTCCAGATCTTCCAGCACCAGTACACCGGCACCACCGGCGATAACAAAACCGTCACGGTTTTTGTCATAGGCACGCGATGCACGTTCCGGCGTATCATTATACTTCGAAGACATCGCGCCCATGGCGTCAAACAGTACCGACAGCGTCCAGTCGAGGTCTTCACAACCACCGGCAAACATACGATCCTGCTTGCCATACTGGATCATCTCAACAGCATTGCCGATACAATGGTTCGAGGTCGCGCAAGCCGAGGAGATCGAATAATTGATGCCCTTGATCTTGAAGAAGGTTGCCATCGTTGCCGATGCTGTGGAGCTCATGGCTTTCGGTACAGCAAAAGGACCAACGCGCTTCGGACCCTTATCACGGGTAATATCAGCGGAATCCACAATTGTACGTGTGGAAGGACCGCCGGAACCCATGATGATACCGGTACGTTCATTGGAAACCTGTTCTTCGGTCAGGCCTGCATCGGCAATTGCCTGATCCATAGCCACATGGTTCCATGCGGTACCACGGCCATGAAAACGCATCGCACGGCGATCAACCAGCGCTTCAACGTCGATCTGCGGCGCACCGGAAACCTGACAGCGAAAACCGAGTTCCGCCTGATCTTCTGCCCGCCGGATACCCGATCTGGCCTCAAACAAAGAGGTCCGAACCTCTTCAGTATTATTGCCAATCGAGGATACGATCCCCATTCCGGTAACGACAACACGCCGCATTGCGTTCTCCTTTGCACCTGTTCCCTGAATGACACCCTCTTATTGTGAGTGTCGCTATGCGTAGTAACATAAGTGCGCGTTTTGCATATTTTGAGAGCGGCCACATAAAAGCTTTCAACTTAATATGGTCGCTCCCGTGATTAATAGTGTTTTAAAAGGCTTATTACGTCCGATTTACGCTTCGCTGTCTTTTGACAGACCAACGCGCAGATCAGATGCCTTGTAAATTGTTTCACCGTCTGCTTTGAGCCAGCCGTCTGCTGTACCCAGAACAAGGCGGCCGCGCATGACGCGTTTGAAGTCAATGCCATATTCAAGCAGCTTGGTATGCGGACGCACCATGCCTTTGAACTTCACTTCGCCTGTGGACAGTGCCATACCGCGACCAGGCTCACCGAGCCAGCCAAGGAAAAAGCCTGTCAGCTGCCACATACCGTCGAGGCCGAGGCAGCCCGGCATGATCGGATTGCCCTGAAAATGGCAAGGGAAATACCAGTCATCCGGCTTCACATCATATTCAGCGCGGATAAAGCCTTTACCGAATTCACCACCGGTTTCCGAAATCTCGGTGATACGGTGTACCATCAACATCGGCGGCAGAGGCAGCTGGGCATTACCCGGACCAAACATTTCACCGCGAGCGCAGCTGAGAAGCTCCTCATATCCGTAACTTGACTTCTGCTCTGCCATTACCGACTCCAATCATTTATCTGTCTGCTGTCTGGGCAACCTGAACGGACAGAACCGTCAGGCTCAGACAAATTCTTTGCACATCTCCGGAATGTGCTGCGCTTTAACCTTATCGGCTGCACCATCCGGATTTCAGCAGTCGCATCACGCGGCCGCTCATGCGCTTGCGAAATGCTTTAACACAGAGTGTTTCCCGCTGTAAAATACCTGCATCAAACTATTTGCCTGCCAAGATATACAGGAATAGCTATTGCCAGTCATTCGTTCAGCGCATATATCAATCTTGTGACAGGATGGGCAACAGCCCTCAAGCATTAATTTTGAACCAATTTGTTTCAAGCTTCTGACAGGTCAGTGATGAATACTCATTCCTCCCATGCCAGCAACGCTTCGATTGAGGAGCGCCTTCGGGTCGCCGGTCTCAGACCGACGCGCCAGCGGGTTGCGCTTGCCAGCCTGATTTATGCTCACGGTGACCGCCACCTTTCAGCGGAAGAACTGCACGAAGAAGCAGTTTTTGCTTCTGTGCCGGTCTCTCTTGCCACAGTGTACAATACACTGCACCAGTTTACCGAAGCCGGTATGCTGCGCATTATTTCGGTCGAAGGATCGAAAACCTATTTCGACACCAATATTTCCGATCACCATCACTTCTTTGTTGAAGGTGAGAATATCGTCTTCGATATTCCTAATGGTGAAACCGGCCAGCCTATCGTCAGCAATCTGCCGACAGCACCGGAAGGCATGGAAATCGTGAATGTTGATGTAATTGTGCGGTTACGTCGTAAAGATTGATGCCATCAGACACCGGCACCGCACGGGTTGATGTGATCGTGCGATTGCGCCGCAAAGACTGATCTTCGCTTTATTGATCTTCTGACGGGGTGATTTCGCGCCCCATCAGCGAGCTTTGCAACATCGTCGTCACGCGCTCTTCCATAATACGCGCCAGTTCTTTGCGACTGGTTTCTGCGCGAACACTCATTGGTTCACCGAAGCGGATCTCCACGTCAATCGCGCCCTCTTTGAGAATGCCTTTCAGATGTGGCATCAGCTGCACATCCCCCGGCCATGACGCAATCGGCCGGTGAAACCGCCCCATCGGCATGCCATGAACACCGGTATAGGCAATGGAAACCGGCTGCACGATCACTTCCTCTGCTCCGGCCTCACGGATCACCGCATGGGCAGCACCAAATAAAGATGTTTTAAACGGCAACACACGATTGCCGTCCGATGTCGTGCCTTCAGGAAAAAGCACCATCGCATCTCCACCGGCTAAACGCAGGGCAATATCCGAAGCCTGCTGCGCTGTCCGGCCTTTTTTCTCGCGCTCGACAAAGACTGTTCGCTGTAAAACTGCGAAAGTACCGAATACCGGCCATTTACGCACTTCGGACTTGGCGATGAAGCAAACATTGGCCACGGAAGATAAAACGACAATATCGCTCCATGATACGTGATTGGCCACCAGCAGCAGCGGGCGGTCCTGCACCATCTCCCCTTGCACTTTCACGCGAAAGCCCAGCAGCCATGCTGCGATACGATGGAAAAAGCGCGGCAAAGACTGCTGCCAGCCGAGCCGTGCCTTTACAAAAAGATACTGGAACGGCACCAGAGAAATGACGAGGCTGACAAATAAGCCCAGAATAACCGCGATGCGGATGACACCGATCATGGCACTCTGATCACTTCCGGAAATTGTTTGCGCAGCACCAGCGCATTACTGCGCCCCTGGCCGGTTTCATAATAACCGGCACGATTGCCGACCTGTATAAAGCCTAAGCGGCGATAAAGTGCCTGAGCGACCACATTGCTCTCGTCAACTTCAAGAAACAGACTTTCTGCCCGCTCATGATGGAGATGACGCAACACGCCCTCCATCAGATCACGGCCGATACCACGACGCTGAAAGGCTGACGATACCGCAATGGTCAGAATTTCCGCTTCACCGGCCACCAGCCGTGCAAGTACAAAACCGGCGCTCTGGGCTGGCTTACCGACAGGGCGGGCAATAAAACCGAAAATATTACCTTGCGAGAGCATACCCGCAAAATCTTCCTCGCTCCATGCATGATGAAAAGCAGGTGCATGAAGATCAGCAAGCTCGGTACAGTGATCCTGCACCAGCCCTTCCAAAACAAAACTCTGCCGCGAGAAAGGAAAACTGATCATCCGCGTTCCTGTTCCACTTGCTGGCGAGGGAGTGCGAAACCGGTCTGCGGCTTTACATCTGGCCCCCGCATATAAAGCGGCTCCGGCGGATTTCTCGCTTCACGCTGTGCCGCAAGTCGTGCAAATGTGCCGATAGATGCATGAGCAGAAGCGCTGATAATCCGGCGCTCGCTGCCCTCAGCTGTCTGCAATTGGGCAGCACCACTGCCGGCCAGCGCATAATCTGCTCCGAGTTGCTGCAAAACTGGGAGCAGCTCTGCCTCATTACCGGCCAAAGGTGTGGTTGAAGCCTGTCCCTGTGCATCAAAGCCCTGCGCATAAATATCACCGCGATAGGCGGACAATGCGATCACAACAGGCTGCGCCGGTGCAAGAACCTGCATCTCGTGGCTCAGCGCCTCAAAACCGCTGACGCCGATCACCGGACAAGACAGTGCCAGCCCGAAGCCGCGCGCTGCGGAAACGCCCACACGCACACCGGTAAAAGAACCGGGGCCGATATTAACGGCAATCCGCGTCACATCACTGCGCGAAATTTTTGCAGCCTCAAAACATTGTGCAATATAATCCAGCAGCAATTCCGCATGGCCTTTGCCAATGTCATGGCTGACCTCAGCAAGAACCTGCTGTGTCTGCGGATCATAAAGGGCAGCAGCGCACACGCTGCCGGCAGTATCGAGGGCAAGTATCGTCATAGCTTACGACCTAAAGCAGATTAGAAACATCGGCAAGTACAGGCAGTGCCGTGATGTTCAATTTTCCTGCCGGAATAATTTTAAGTAGCACGCTATCTTTTGCAGAAACAAACATAATATTCGACGTAAGCCCTTTAAATGACTGAGAACAACCCTACCTTTATGATGTGATCTTCATAACTGTATCTGCTGCGTCCGGTTTCTTGTGACGCCTCTCCGGCAGTCTCCCAGACAAACGCAATGTTTGTCCTCATAAAGAAGGAAATCATAATGTCTGCGTCTAAGCTTAAAAATCATCCGACAAAAAACAATCTGCCTACCAATGCCAAAACCACTGTAATTGCCCTGCTGAATAAGAATCTGGCTGCGATCATTGATCTTGCGCTGATCACCAAGCAGGCGCATTGGAACCTCAAAGGTATTCAGTTCATTGCGGTTCATGAAATGCTGGATGGTTTCCGCACCGAGCTTGATGACCATTCCGATACGATCGCAGAACGCGCCGTTCAGCTTGGCGGCACTGCACTGGGCACAACCCAGACCGTTGCGGAATCCACCATCCTCAAGCCTTACCCGGAAGATATCTACGCGATCAAAGACCATCTTCATGCTCTGATCGATCATTATGGCGCTGTCGCCAATCTGGTGCGCCAGTCGATTAAAGATGCGGCTGAAGCCGGTGATGATGACAGTGCGGATATTTTCACGACCGCTTCGCGCAGTCTCGATAAAGCGCTGTGGTTCCTTGAGGCCCATATTCAGGAATAAATACGTCTCATGCCAATAAAAAAGCCCGCTGCAGATATTGCAGCGGGCTTTTTGACTCAGTCGATAGGATCAGACCCATTCGCCTTTGCGCATAACCGGCACGGATGTGCCGTCCTGTGCAATGCCATCGACATCGATCTTATCGGAACCGATCATCCAGTCGATATGGATGAAGCTCTTATTACCGCCCTGTGCTGCAATCTGTTCCGGTGTGAGATCGGCACCATTGACGAAACATTTGGAATAGCACTGACCAAGCGCAATATGGCTGGCGGCATTTTCATCAAACAGCGTGTTGTAGAACAGCAGACCACTCTGAGAGATCGGTGAGGAATGCGGCACCAGTGCCACTTCTCCCAGACGGCGGGCACCTTCATCCGTATCCAGTACCTTATTCAGCACTGCCTCGCCTTTACTGGCTTTGGCTTCAACAATACGGCCGCCTTCAAAACGCACGCGAATATCATCAATAATTGTACCCTGATGCGACAGCGGCTTAGTGCTGGAAACCGTTCCTTCCACGCGCAGAGCATGCGGCGTTGTGAAGACTTCTTCTGTCGGAATATTCGGATTGCATGTAATGCCATTTTTAGCGGTCGATGCGCCGCCATGCCATTCATGACCATCAGCCAGACCAACGGTCAGATCCGTATCCGGTCCAGTGAAATGAAGTGAACGGAAATTGCGCTCATTGAGAATTTTAGTGCGCTTACGCAATTGCGCATTATGCTCGGCCCATGCAGCAACCGGATCGGCATTATTGACACGCGATGCGGCGAAAATTGCTTCAGCCAGCTTATGGGTCGCAACTTCCGGCGTATCATCCGGAAACACCAGTTTTGCCCAGGACGGGTTCGGATAGGACACGATATTCCAGTTAATGTCGAAACCGGCGATCTTTTCCAGCGCGGGCTGATAGGCCATCGACAAAGCTTTATTGGCACGGGCAACCTTACCGGCATCCTGCGCAGAGAGCAGCATCGGGTTATCGCCGGTAATTGCCAGACGCGCGGCACCGTTTTCATAGGCTTTAGCCATGCCCTGATAGAGCCAGTCGCTGGCATGATCAAAGCTCTCATCCGGCGCATATTGGAAGCGCGACAGCGCCATATCTTCATCGGAGAAAAACGGTGTGACCAGTCCGGCACCGGCTTTATAGGCATGTTCCGCAATACGCCGTACCAATGGTAATGCAATCACCGGTGCGGTAATCACCAGATCCTGTCCCTTGCGCAATTGCAGGCCGACTTTAACCGCAACCTCTGCCAGCTTGTCCAGTTTAACCGGATCGATCACCGTATCCGCATGATTATTTTGGCTGAAATCTGACATCAACATACTCCGCTTATTTTCATTCATCATCACAGATACTCCTGCCAATCCGATCCGACCAGCCCTCACCTGCAGGATTTTTAATAGGATGTTTGTAGCCACGCCCGCTAATCAGCGCTAATATGTCAGATGAAGTCATATTTATCGGAACACACCCATGAGCCGAAACATCACATCATTGCCAAAACTGAGCCTTGTTGCAGGGCTGTTTGCCATCACTCTGGCAGGCTGCACCACACTGACACCTGAACAGCAGCGTGCAGAAGACGAAAAAACCTGTCTGAGCTATGGTTTCAAACCAAAATCTGAAGCCATGTCCAATTGCCTGCTACAAATTCATCTGGATCGCCGCGCAGACATCCGCGCCTGGCAGAATGACCGGCCGCAATTCTCCACACCAATGGTTATTTATCAGCCTGTAATTGTGCCGCGCTAATCATAGCATCATAAAAAAAGCCCGCTCAGTGCGGGCTTTTTTTTGCATCAGATTATTGAAAAAATCAAAGAGCAGGCTCAGGACGATCCTGCTTCAGCAACAATGCGCCGATTGCATCGGCCTTTTGCTCATTCATTTCATTGCTGTTGGCTGCGAATGCATTCTGCTGTGCGACAGCAGGTTTCATCTCAAAAGGCAGCTGTGCCGGTACAGGTGTATGATTATAGGCAAGCTGTACCGGTGCTTCCGCAGCAACCGACTGTGCAGCCACCGGAGCTGGAGCTACACGCGGCTGAGCCGTGGCAACCATAACCGGTGCGGCAGCTGGCAGACGATCTGTCTTCCCAGTTGGTTCTGTCACGTTATAGGTGCTGTCCGGCATGGACTGGCCTTTAGGCTCATAAGCTGCCGCAAGGTTATAAGGAGTTTCCGGCAGTGGTGATTCCAGCGAACCGTCTTTACGGCGCTTTTCGTAGAAAGAATTGCCACCGGCAACCAGCACGTAATGCATATTTTTATACGGGAACTTCAGACCGGCTGTATGGAAAAACATTGCATTCTTCAGCTTCGGGTGACGTTCACCTTTGAGCACGGCATCTGCCGCTTCTTTTACATCCGGCAGCGCTTTGGAATTCATCGCGCGGGTCATAACGCCCGGTGCAAACTGATTTTTCTGTCCGACGACACCGCAGACTGTTTCAGGATATTTCTCTGAAACCAGACGGTTCATCACCACTGTGCCGACTGCAACAAGACCATCACGGCTGGAACGGGCTGATTCAAAGAACATCGCGCGTTCAAGGCATTCGCGGTCTTTGGAGGTGTAAGTGTAGGTTTTTTTGCCATTACGGATGGTGACACCCGATTCCTTGGCAGGGGTAACTTTTTCAGATTTTGAACCGGTCGAGGTGGTTGTGCAGCCCGCTAAAATAAACGGTGTGGCAACCAGAGCACCGATAAACAGTGTTTTCGCTAAATAAGAGCGTTTCAACAGTTCATCCTCATCAAATAATTTCATCAAAGTCCTGTTTCCGCCAGCGTCTCACCTAAGAGACAACCCGCAGATCAAGGCCTCGGGAAATTCGTGGCCTATTAGGGCTAAATGAAGGCACAAAGCCGATTTTTAATTCGTGCACCGATTAGCAAGAACCGGTTAAAATTTACCCCAATAAAATGCGCCCCATTAGTTAACGCCCTGTTAACGCATTATTTTGAGAGATTACTAAAGTACTGTATACGCCACTCTTATTGGCTCAGACTGAAAAAATACAACATCATGACCGGCCATGACTCTGCAACGATTCCGGTATGTTATTGCCTTATTTCATCACTGAAAGCGTGCCGGCATCATGCCTTTCCTAATACTTTAGCGTTAGTCATAATTCATTACAGGCTGTTACAATTCTGTTTTATTGCGTGATCACCTGTGGTTTTCCTTGCAGCAAATACCTGCTGGGAAACAGCTTCATTAGAATCAGCGCATTAAAAAAACCGGCATGAAATAATTCCATACCGGCTGCTCATTTCCGTCAATCAGCCGCGTACCCGTTAGCCAAAAGCATATCCGGCACCGCGAACAGTGCGAATCGGATCCACTTCGCGACCTGTATTAATTGCTTTACGCAGACGCCCGATATGCACATCAACGGTGCGGTCATCGACGTAAATATCGCGCCCCCAGATACCGTCCAGCAATTGTGTGCGGGAGAATACGCGCCCCGGGGCCATCATGAAATATTCCAGCAGGCGAAACTCTGTCGGCCCCAGTTTGATTTCACGCTCTTTGCGGTAAACACGATGCTGCTGGCGGTCGAGAACGATCTCACCGACTTTCAGCACATGAGACAGCACACTCGGATTGGCACGGCGCAACATTGCCTTGATACGCGCCAGCAGTTCCGGTGTGGAGAATGGTTTGACAACATAGTCATCAGCACCGACAGCCAGTCCGCGCACGCGCTCGGATTCTTCGCCACGCGCTGTCAGCATGATAATCGGCAGGCGTTCCGTTTCAGCGCGCTGGCGCAGACGACGGCACAGTTCAATGCCGGAAACACCCGGCAGCATCCAGTCCAGCACCAGAAGGTCAGGTACGTTTTCACGCAAATGAATTTCGGCTTCATCCCCGCGCAGGATTGTATCAACCTGATACCCTTCAGCTTCGAGATTATAGCGCAGCAGTTCGCTGATGGCTTCTTCGTCTTCAACGACCGCTATTCTTGGCGTGTGTGACATTGCGTATCCACTATTCATTTAGACATAAGGGGGCATTTGCATTCCGGCACAGCCGGAATGCAGGGCTTCTTCATTCTGATTTGCAGTGCCCGAAGGCGCTGCATCTCTGCCGTTCAACTAGAACGGCTTAGTTTTTATGCAATTCATCGAGTACGACATCATGGGACAGATCATCTTTCGGACGATCCGGCGGCATCTGAGTACCGGTAACAATATAATAGACCGTCTCGGCAATATTGGTAGCATGGTCGCCGATACGCTCAATATTCTTGGCACAGAATAAAAGATGCGTGCATGCTGTTATGTTTCGCGGATCTTCCATCATATAGGTCAGAAGCTCGCGGAACAGCGATGTATACATCGCATCAATTTCATCATCGCGGTCACGTACAATATTGATCTGTGTGACCGAGCGCGTTGCATAGGCATCCAGCACATCTTTAAGCTGGGTACGGGCAAGCTCTGCCAGTGTTTCCAAACCACGATACAGTTTCACCGACTGACGGGTTTCTGAAACAGCAGTCACGCGCTTGGCAATATTCTTACCCATATCGCCGACGCGTTCCAGATCAGCGGAAATGCGGATAGCACCGATAATTTCGCGCAGATCAACCGCCATTGGCTGACGCTTGGCGATGATCATCACAGCCTTTTCGTCAATTTCACGCTCGCCGGCATCAAGGATCAAATCCTCGGAGATCACACGCTGTGCCAGTGCATTATCCGCAGTGACAATCGCTTTAACGGACTGCTCAACCATGCGCTCCGCATGACCGCCCATTTCAGCGATCTTACGTGCGAGAAACTTCAGTTCTTCATCATAGGACGTAACCGTATGCTGTGACGGCATGGAAATTTCCTTATCCTGTGGCACTGCCAAAGCAGGCTGTAAAACTCGAATTAGCCGAAACGGCCGGTAATATAGTCCTGCGTGCGCTTTTCTTTCGGCGTCGTGAACATCATATCCGTATCACCGACTTCCACCAGATTGCCTAAATGGAACATCGCAGTGGTCTGCGAAATACGTGCGGCCTGCTGCATCGAGTGGGTCACGATGACAATCGTATAGTCACGGCGCAACTCATCAATCAGCTCTTCAACCTTTGCAGTCGCAATCGGATCAAGTGCCGAGCAAGGTTCGTCCATCAGGATAACTTCAGGGCTCACCGCAATCGCGCGGGCAATGCAAAGACGCTGCTGCTGACCGCCGGACAGGCCGGTGCCTGCATCATTGAGACGATCCTTTACTTCTTCCCAGAGGCTGGCGCCGCGCAGGCTTTTCTCAACAATCGCATCCAGATCCGCACGGCTGCGTGCCAGACCGTGAATACGCGGACCGTAAGAGACGTTTTCATAGATTGATTTCGGAAACGGATTTGGCTTCTGGAACACCATACCAACACGGGCACGCAGCTCCACCACGTCGATTTTCGGATCGTAGATATCCTCACCGTCAAGCGTGATCAGCCCTTCAACGCGGCAGCCTTCGATCGTATCATTCATACGGTTGAGGGAGCGCAGGAAAGTGGACTTACCGCAACCGGACGGACCGATCAGTGCGGTGACGCTGTTTTCTTCGATATCCAGATCAACGCCATGCAAAGCCTGTTTTTCACCGTAGAAAACCTTGACCTTGTCCCCGCGCATTTTGATTTTTTTAGGCAAGGCGTTCATCTTCTCTCCGAGTGTTTTTTCTAACGTATAATCATTCATCAGGTTCATGATCGCATCTCCGACGTGACTACCATCTGCGCTCGAAACGGCGGCGCAGGATGATCGCAACAATATTCATCACAGCGAGGAACAGGAGGAGCACGATAATCGCGCCTGATGTCCGCTCTACAAAAGCACGTTCTGCTTCATTCGCCCACATGAAAATCTGTACCGGCAATGCAGTCGCAGGATCCATCGGGGTAACCGGAGCATTGGCAACAAAGGCCACCATACCGATCAGCAACAGTGGTGCAGTTTCACCAAGCGCCTGAGCCAGACCAATGATGGTACCGGTCAGAATGCCGGGCGCAGCCAGCGGCAGAACATGGTGGAACACAACTTGCGTTTTAGAAGCACCAAGCCCCAGAGCCGCTGCGCGGATAGACGGTGGTACTGCACGCAGCGCTGCACGTGTGGCAATAATAATGGTTGGCAGCGTCATCAGTGTCAGCACCAGACCACCAACCAGCGAGGCCGAACGCGGCATGCCAAAGAAGTTGATGAAAACCGCCAGACCCAGCAAACCGAAAACGATGGACGGCACCGCAGCCAGATTGTTGATGTTGACTTCAATAATGTCAGTAAAGCGGTTTTTACGCGCATATTCTTCCAAATATATCGAAGCAGCAACACCGATTGGCAGAGCGAAAACCAGCACGATCAGCATCATATAGAGCGAGCCGATCAGAGCCACGCCCAGACCCGATGTTTCCGGACGACTGGAAGCACCCATGGTGAACAGGCCGGTATTGAAGGACTGGCGCATCACGCCTTCATCCTTCAGGGTTTTCATCCAGCCAACCTGCAGGTCGGATACTTTACGCTTGCTCTGATCAACGGTCAGATCAATCTGGCCTTTATTGGCAGAATCCATATCCGCAGCAGCAAGAAATTTAACAGTCTGTGTTGTGCCGATCAGTTTCGGATCAGCCATAACCATTTCACGCAGCTGTAAACGCACACCATCCGAATAGAAGCGTGTCATATCACGCATTGCCGGACGGTTGGATTTCTCAACGCCGAGCTTATCGGCCAGCGCATTGCGCACCAATAGCGGATAATTCGCAGTAATCAGCACATTCGGGTTAGTTGCACGCTCATTGGACGGATCAATTACTTTCTCATCCAGCAGCACCGGAATTTCAATCGTTGTCTGCCAGAAGGCTGTGTAGCCCTTGGAAACAACAGAAAGAAACAATGCGCAGAGGAAGAAAATACCTATGCCAATCGCAATCATACCATAGATACGGAAGCGGCGTTCGGCGGCATAGCGGCGCTTCAGGCCGATATCACGGCGTGCAGGCGCACCGGATGTTGCCTTGGGAGTGAAAACTGCATCGGTCATTCATATTGCTCCCGATATTTACGCACGATGTAGAGAGCGAAAATATTCATCAGCAGTGTCAGGAAGAAGAGCGTAATACCCAGTGCAAAAGCCACCAGTGTCTGTGGTGAGTTAAACTCAAGGTCACCGGTCAGCTGGTTGACGATCTTAACAGTGATCGTTGTCATGGCTTCAAACGGATTAATCGTCAGATTGGCAGCCACACCGGCAGCGAGCACCACGATCATGGTCTCACCGATCGCGCGGGAGGCTGTCAGCAGCAGCGCACCAACAATACCCGGCAATGCGGCTGGCAGAATCACACGCTTGATGGTCTCGGAACGGGTTGCACCCAATCCCAGCGAACCATCACGCAGGGAGCGCGGGACTGCGGTAATAATATCATCAGACAGGGAGGACACGAACGGGATCAGCATCACACCCATCACCAGACCGGCGGTGAGCACGCTCTGCGCCATAATAAAGCCCTGACCACCGGTCAGCGCTGCACTCAGGTCACGCAGGAATGGTCCGACTGTGACCAGCGCGAAGAAACCGTAAACAATGGTCGGAATACCGGCCAGCACTTCCAGCAGCGGCTTAACGATAGCGCGGGTGCGGGCACCGGCATATTCCGACATATAAATCGCGGCGAAAAGGCCAACCGGCACCGCGAAGATCATTGCGACCAGCGCGATATAAAGTGTACCGGCAAGCAACGGGATCAGACCGAACTGGCCATGTGAATCTGTGGCACCGGCAGCCGCAAAACGCGGATCCCACACAGTTCCGAAGAAGAATTCATAGGCCGGAACATCGCTGAAGAAATTAATCGTCTGAAACAGCATCGAGAAAACAATGCCGACAGTCGTAAGGATTGCGATTGTCGACGCAGCGATCAGCCCCCACAGTACAATGTTTTCCACATTGTTGCGGGCACGTACACGCGGCGCAATCGTCATCCAGCCAAAGATAAATCCGGCAATCGCCAAGGCAATTGTGAGGCCTGCGCGGATATTGGAAGATAAGCTGGCAGCCTTGTCCCACTGTATCGCGACCGGCACCATCACATCATGGCCTTCAGTAGCTAATGCCACACCGTTTTCAGCCATTAATGCGCGCATTTCAGGATAGGTTTGCGGCAGATTTTCGCGTTGCTGCGGATCAAGACGCTCAAGCCCGTAAGCGAGGTTTTTCACCACACCAAGTGTCAGGCTTTCGCTGTAATTTTCAGTATTGCCCAGAGCAGTATTCAGCTGCGATTTGGCAGTCTGCTCAAGATAGACGGTAGCGCTCAGTGACCAGACGACGAATAAAATCAGCGCCGGCATCACAGTCAGAGAGAAAATCCACCATCCGTGATAATGCGGACGGGAATGCGGTTTTTCTTTCTTATCAGCCACATTTTTTACGGCATTCAACTGTGCAACCGCTTTTGCGCGGCCAAGGAAGAACCCTGCCACACCAAGCACGAACACAATTGTTAAGACCAGCATGATCGACATTTAAATTCCCTGATCACCGTCCACGACAAAAAGATAATCCGGGCGCAGAGATGATCTGCACCCGGATCCAGTTCAATTATTTAACCTGCATTACTGTGCCGGCTGCAAAGGCATCGCGCTGCGCTTTGCGCTCTGCTTCCGGAGCAGGTACCAAACCATAGTCTGCCAGCGGGCTGTCATCGCCAACCATCTGATCAGCAAGGAAGAAGTCCACATATTCTTTCAGGCCAGGGATCACACCGATATGGGCTTTCTTCACGTAGAAGAACAGCGGACGCGATACCGGATATTCACCTTTGGCGATTGCATCGGCTGTCGGTACAACATCATTCACAGATGCAACTTTCAGCTTGTCAGCATTGTTTTCGTAGAAGGACAGACCGAATACACCAACGCCGGTTTTGTTGGCGCTGATACGTGCGAGTGTTTCGCTGTAATCACCGTCAATATCAACAGCCTTACCGTCTTTACGCACAGCGATACAGGTCTTGGCAGCAGCTTTATCATCTGCACCACCGGCTTTGATGACTTCCAGCGCGCCGCTTTCTTTACAGCCGTCAGCAAGCAGTTTTTCTTCGAAAACTTCACGGGTACCGTGCTTTTCGCCAGGGATGTAAGCAGCAATATCCCAATCCGGCAGAGCAGCGTTTACCTGATTCCACTTGGTATTCGGATTGTCGACCAGCTTGCCGTCTACAACGATCTGTGCAGCCAATGCCTTGTAAACATCAACCGGTGTCAGTTTCCAATCCGGACCGTTGATGTCGGTTGCGAAAACGATACCATCATAACCGATGCGCACTTCCTGAACATCTTTTACACCTGCATCAATGCAGGACTGGAGTTCAGAGGATTTCATTGCGCGGGATGCGTTAGCGATGTCGATTGTATTTTCGCCTACACCTTTACAGAAATCTTTGATGCCTGCGCCCGAACCGCCGGATTCAATCACTGGGGTTTTGAAATCCGGATAGGTTTCGCCGAAAGTTTCAGCAACGATCTTCGCATATGGCAGAACGGTTGACGAACCGGCAACCTGAATCTGTTCGCGAGCCTGAGCGGCGGTGGCACCGGCTACAGCAGCAATTGCCAATGCAGCAGTCGTTGTAATCAGCTTGTTCATAGGAGCAGCTCCAGTTAGAAGAATGAGGTAACGTTTTCGACGTTACCAGCCATCTACGCGCTCTATATTACAGCTATATGACACTAATATTACAGGTTTGTATCAGTCCGCACTTCAGCGTTTTATAATAAAAAAATACATTTTCCCGCATGATCAATACAGCGACAGAAAACAACCCTATTGAAAAGATAATAAAATCAAATCGTTAGGATGGCTTCACTTTTCTTTCTTCCGGTTCGCGCTCATCCTCGGCTGCCTGAGCGGACAAAAAATTACCCACATGGCGCAATGTTTCAAAGTGGTCACAGAAAACTTTTATGACAACCAGAAGCGGCACCGCAATCAGGGCACCGATAAAGCCCCACAGCCATGACCAGAAAGCAACTGCTACAAAAACCGCAACTGTATTCAGTTCCAGACGACGGCCGATAATGGTCGGTGTCACAATTTGTCCTTCAAGAATATTACAGGCCAACACAAAAGCCGGAGCCAGCATGGCATAGGCAATCTGGTCAAAGGACACGATAGCAATAATCCCGACCACAACAATTGTCGTCAATGCGCCGATATAAGGTAGAAAATTGAGCAGCGCCGCCATCACCCCGAAGACAAACGGCGTTGGCATTCCCAATGCCCATAGTCCCAGACTGATTGTCAGTCCCAAAAGCCCGTTAATGACCGTGATCGTCAGCAGATAACTGGAAATAACCTGTTCCACATCATAGACGACCCGCAAAGCCCGCTTCTTTTCGCTCAGTTTGCCAAAAGACTGGATGATCTTTTCATAGAACATGGTTCCCGAGGCAAGAATGAACAACGTCAGGATAAATGTCACTGCAATGGTCGTGCCGCCTGACAAGACATTTCCTGCGGCCTGTGAAAGAATGCCGGGCTGCGCCAGCGAAACTGTCTGCACTTTCGGATCCTGTCCCATTTGTGCGACCTGATCGACCTGTTTGCTGATATTGAGTAAATGTTCTGCCGGTGCACGCAACCGGTGCAGCTTCTCTGTCAGCTCCCGCCCGATTTCCGGCGCTTCACTCACCATTTCCGTAACCGGCCCGCTTAAAAGATAGCCGGTCACGCCGATGAATGAAAAAGACAAGACCACAAGCAGCGTAGCAGAAATAGCTTCGGAAATGCCGAGCCGTTTTTTAGAGAACCGTACAATCGGCGTCAGCATCAAAGCCAGCAAAATTGCCAGCGTGACCGGCATGAAAAAATCCCGCGCAAAATACAGAGCATAAACCAGCATCATCAGAAAAATACCGGTCAGCATTGCACGCCCTGTACGCACATATTTCGTCAGATTTTGCAGATTTCCGCTTTCAGGCAAAGGATGCGCCGGATAAATCAGCTCATTCTCAGCGTCGGCTATCGATGTCTTATTATCATGCGGCATTTGCATCCGCCTCCCCCTCATTCCCATGCGGATTATTCCCGCTATGCCGGTAAATTAAGGGAGACAGCAATGCCGTCAATATAAAGTGCTAAATATAGTCCGCTAACCGGTTTGATCCGGTTGGTTCAAAGCAAAAGCATATCTTAATTTAGCACCAGCCAGCCGGAAATCAGAATAACCACGGCACCTGCCAGCATATGTATTTCGACCGGTGCATTAAACAGCAGCGCACCATAGAACAGCCCCCAGATGATCTGGCTATATTGAACAGGTGCTACGACCGAAGCAGAACCAAGCCGGAATGCTTTAACAATCATGGTCTGTGCAAAAGCAATCAAACCACCGCCCACAGCGGCCAGCGCCAGATCCTGCCATTGCGGTGTAATCAGACCATTATACAGTGCCAGCAATCCGGCAAAAAAGGATTGAACGATCAGCAAGGCCACAACCAGCGCCTTGTCAGATTCATCCGTTTTTGCACGGCGCAGCAAAACCTGCGCAATGGCGAAAAACAAGGCCGAGCCCAGAGCGGCCACATGCCCCGCAGATAATGGCGCAGCACCGGGCTGCAAAATCCAGATCACACCGGCAAAGCCGAGAATCACTCCGCACCAGCCCCGCAAGGAGAGGCGTTCTCCCACCATGATGAACGCAACGATTGCCACAAAAATCGGCGACAGGAAGCCCAACACATAGGCTTCGGCCAGAGGCAAAGCTGAAAACGCATAATAAATCAGCAGCGTATTCATCGATAATAACAATGCGCGCCCAAAAGCCAGTTTAGGATAAACCGGCAGCAAACGCTTTGACTGACCACTGAGAACGCTATGACCAATAATGAAAGACAGCGCAAAGACCGATATCAAAAATGTGGTTTCATAAACACCAATGCGGGCGCTCAATGTTTTAACCGTCGTATCGCCGCCGGAAAAAGCTGCAAATGCGATAAAAGCAATCAGAGCCGCGCGAAGATTATGCGTTGGGTTGGTCATAGTAATACTGCCATAGAGGATGCGGAATTGAGAATATTCCGGATAAGCTGGTTCTCCCCCACCCTCAGCCCCTACGCATACCTATGCGATAACAGGTCATCAATGATTGGTAACAAATCACATCCGGTCAGGCTTTACAGCCTGTGCGCGCGAGAAGTTACTGCTTCCTGATAAGAAAGCAAGACGGGTGCCCTGCACTGATCTTTTATTTCAACAACAGCCGAACGGCCACAGCCGGACAAAAGCGTACAAAGTAATTTTATAATATATGAATACTCTCATGCGAATTAAAATTTCGTGATATGCAAGAATATAAACTTGCCAGTCATAAAATGGCTGCATTCCCGTAGACAAACGCCATTTATCAGCATAGGCAGTTGACGTTAAAGTCAAAGAACCTCTCTGCGACAGGCATCTTCAGGCTGCATATTTCTGATGATCAGACTTGTTTATGCGACAAGATCTGCATCATGCGCCGGATGTTTCCTGTAGCAGATGAGTGTTTTTCGTTTCCTTTTCAGAGAACGGCACTACCGGACAAGCATATCGCCCGAAGCAGGCGGCAACGTATCTCCCAAGGCGTGCCGTCATCAGCCTTTTATATTGATGCGTATATCCTCGCGATCCGGTTGTGCTTTTTGGTGTAAGATTGGATTTGAAATGTCATCTAAAGACAGTACTTTGCCGGTGAATGGTTCAACTACAGAACTCGACCGCAAAACCCGCATAAAGTCTATTCTCGGTGGCTCCGCCGGTAATCTTGTTGAGTGGTATGACTGGTATGTCTATGCTGCTTTTACACTCTATTTTGCGCCTAAATTTTTCCCGTCAGGCAATCAGACAGCTGAACTGCTGAGTGCTGCGGCTGTTTTCGCGGTTGGATTTCTGATGCGCCCGATCGGCGCATGGATGATGGGCATTTATGCCGACCGTAAAGGCCGTAAAGCCGGTCTGACCCTCTCCGTTACCCTGATGTGTATCGGCTCGCTGATTATTGCCGTAACACCTGGTCATGAAACAATCGGTGTGCTTGCACCGGCATTGCTGGTTTTTGCCCGCTTATTGCAGGGCTTGAGTGTTGGTGGCGAATATGGCGCCAGCGCAACCTATTTGAGCGAAATGGCCGGTAAAAACCGTCGCGGTTTCTTCTCGAGCTTCCAGTATGTGACCCTGATTGCCGGTCAGCTGACAGCGCTCGGCGTGCTTCTGATCCTTCAGCGCCTCCTTACACCGGAACAGCTCGGTGACTGGGGCTGGCGTATTCCGTTCTTTATCGGCGGTCTGCTGGCAATTTTCGTCTTCTGGGTTCGCCGTGGCCTTGTTGAAACCAAGTCGTTTGATAATGCCAAAACCAGCGATAAACCACGCTCAAGCGGTTTGGCCCTGTTCAAGCATTATCCGAAAGAAGCCTTCACCGTTCTGGCTTTGACAGCCGGTGGTACGCTGGCCTTCTATACCTACACCACTTACTTACAGAAATTCCTCGTGAACACTTCCGGTTTCAGCAAGGAATCCGCCAGTGAAATCACAGCGCTCGCTCTGCTGATCTTCATGCTGATCCAGCCACTGGCCGGTGCACTTTCCGACCGCATCGGCCGTAAGCCGCTGATGATCGGTTTCGGTGTGATGGGTGTGCTATTCACCTATCCGATCTTCTCGACCCTTTCGACAACAACCGATCCTTATGTGGCTTTCGGTCTGTCGCTGGCAGGTCTGATTATCGTGACCGGTTACACCTCGATCAATGCGGTGGTGAAAGCAGAAATGTTCCCGGCGCATATCCGCGCGCTTGGTGTTGCTCTGCCTTATGCGCTGGCCAATACGATCTTCGGTGGTACCGCTGAATGGGTGGCGCTGAAGTTCAAGCTGTCCGGCTATGAAACCTGGTTCTTCTGGTATGTGACAATCATGATCGGTCTTTCTCTGATCATCTATATCCGCATGAAAGAAACCCGCGATCACAGCCTGATCCACGAAGACTAAAACATCTAAATTGAAAAACCGGCCGGAAATCACTTTCCGGCCGGTTTTTCTTTAAGCAGGCTTTACCGGCTGGCCAGCCACATAGGTTTCCACAATCGCACGGTCATCGCCGAGTGTCTGCAACAGGAATAATTCCTGTGCCAGATTGGAACCTGCATCCATACGCAGCCGCATCGCAGATGTGGCACGACTGTCCAAAATCACAAAATCAGCTTCCGTGCCCGCATCCAATGTACCAATCTTGTTTTCCATCGACAGCGCCTGCGCATTACCCAAAGTCATCATATAAAATGAACTGAGCGGATTGAGCCGCTGGCCGCGTAACTGCAACACCTTATAGCCCTCATCCAAAGTACGCAGCATCGACCAGCTGGTGCCGCCGCCAATATCAGTGGCCACACCAATCCGCACACCGGCATCACGCAGACCATCACGATCGAACAAACCACTGCCAAGAAACAGATTGGAGGTCGGGCAGAACACCGCCACAGACCGGCTTTCCGCCAGCACTTTCACTTCCCGTTCTGACAAGTGAATGGAATGTCCGAGCAATGTCTTGTCCCCGAGCAGACCATAATGCTCATAAATGCCGGTATAATCCGGCGCATCGGGATAGAGCGAGCAGGTAAATTCAATCTCGGCATGGTTCTCAGACAGATGGGTCTGTACGTAACATTCCGGATGCTCACGCACCAAAGCCTTCGCCGCCGCCAGCTGTTCCGGTGTCGAGGTAATCGCAAAACGCGGCGTAATTGCATAATCCAGACGCCCCTTGCTATGCCAGCGGGCAATCAGCGCCTTGCTGTCATCATAGCCGGACTGTGCCGTATCGCATAAAGCAGCAGGCGCATTGCGATCCATCATCACCTTACCGGCAATATTGCGCATATTAAGCCGCTCACTGGCGCGGAAAAATGCATCCACACTTTGCGGGTGCACAGAACCATAGGCCACAACAGTCGTGGTGCCGTGACGCAATAATTCATCAATAAAGCGCTCAGCAATATGCTCACCGAATTGCTCATCGGCATATTTCTGCTCTTCGATAAAAGTATAATCATTGAGCCAGTCCAGCAGTTCCGCCGCATAAGACGCAACCACCTGACTTTGCGGAAAATGGATATGTGTATCAATAAAGCCCGGCAAGATCAGATGCGGCCGGTGATCGGTCTCCGGTGCGTCCGGTGATTTCTGCGTTGCTACAGCCGCATAATCGCCGACGGCTTTAATCACCCCGCCTTCAACAAGCAGCGCCCCATCTTCATGATAGATGTAAGACGCCGTATCGCTGATATCCTGCGGCTCACGGATAAAACTCAAAACACGCCCGCGGATCAGACGCTGATTATGCTTTTGTGTCATATTCACAGACATGAAAATATCCTCGCTGAAAAGCAGAAATAGTCAGTATTAGAGCGCCGTGTGCCATGCGTGGCACACAAAGGTCGCTCTAACACTTTAAAACTACAACATAGATTCGATCAGGGTTTAGAAGCGGAAGCAGTCTCATACCAGCGCCGCAACAACAGACGCTCCTCAGCACTCATCCCTGTCAGATTGGCAGGCGGCATGGCGTGGGAACGCGCTGCATGGAGATAGATTTCTTTGGCATGAGCGGCGATCGCAATATCACTGTCGAGAATGACACCCTTAGGCGGCACTAAAATACCCTCCCAAGACGGCTCCGCCGTATGGCACATGGAACAACGACCCAACACCGTATCACGTACCATCTCAAACTCCGGTGTATTGATAAAGTTCTGCTGAATAGTTGACGCTTGCGCTTCCCCCGCATTGTCCAACTGTTTCGGTTCGGTGGACAGCCACATAATCACGATAAATAGCAAAACCGTTGCCAGCCATGTCCAAGTCGGACTGCCCTTGCGCGCATGGCGTGTATTGAACCAATGGCGGATTGTTACCCCCATCAGAAACACCAGCGACGCAATAATCCAGTTATATTTCGTGCCGAATGCCAGAGGATTATGGTTCGACAGCATCAGGAAAATAACCGGCAGTGTCAGATAGTTATTATGGGTGGAGCGCTGCTTGGCGATCACGCCATATTTCGGATCAGGCGTACGCCCCGCAATCAGATCCGCAACCACTTTCTTCTGGTTTGGAATGATAATCATGAACACGTTCGCGGACATGATCGTGGCAGTGAAAGCGCCCAGATGCAGGAAGGCCGCGCGTCCGGTAAACAGTTGCGTATAGCCCCATGCCATGAGAACGAGCACAAAATAGAGGATCACCATCAATTGGGTGGTGTTGCGCCCGAGCGGGGATTTGCACAGCAGATCATAAATGACCCAGCCACCGGCAATGGAAGCCAGTGAAATGATGATCGCCGTGGTGCGGGAAACATTCAGCACCTGAGGATCAATCAGATAGAGATCTGCACCGCCGTAATAGACAATGGCGAGCAGCGCAAAACCTGACAGCCATGTGGCGTAGGATTCCCATTTGAACCAGATCAGGTCTTCCGGCATCCGCGACGGTGCCACCAGATATTTCTGGATGTGATAGAAACCGCCGCCGTGAACCTGCCATTCCTCGCCATAGGCACCGGGCGGCAGATCAG
The DNA here is from genome assembly GCA_021733665.1 of Bacillus subtilis. Lineage (GTDB taxonomy): Bacteria > Pseudomonadota > Alphaproteobacteria > Rhizobiales > Rhizobiaceae > Pseudochrobactrum. The sequence goes on along the minus strand of JAHREI010000001.1, from coordinate 223,247 downwards.
GCGCTTTGCGTAAGCCCAGATCAAGAGCAATAAAATAGAAAGATGAGCCGATCCACGCGATTGCGGTGATAACGTGAAGCCAGCGGGCAGCAAAGCCAAGCCAGTCCCACGCGATTGCCAGTTCAAACATGCATTCCTCCCCGATATGCAGCAGACCGTCTGCCACTATAGGGGAAGAATCAAATAAAATACTAGCTCATCAGATGCGGCAGAATAGGCGCAGGTCAGAAACGCAGTGCCGCCACGCGTTCCGGCAGCTGCGTGATAGTTTCAGCATCCACATTGGCAAAAGCAAAACGCAGAAAATCCTGCTGTCCTTCACCGAAATAAGCGCCGGGAATAGTGATAATTCCACAAGTCTTTGCCAGTTTCTCTGACACCGCCGCAGATTCGATACCCTTAAACGGATGACGCACAAAGGCGAAATAGGCACCAACAGAAATAGCTTCCCAGCCATCCATCTGCGCTATTGCACTGCGCAGAGCCTGCGCCCGATGTGTAATTTCACGGCGGTTTTCATTGCGCCATCCGGTCAGCGGTTCAATTGCCTGCGCAATTGCAGCCTGCGGCGGCAGCGGGGCGCAGATCTGCAGATTGTCCATGATCTTGGCAATTTCCGAAATCACAGCTTCAGCCGCGATAATTGCGCCGAGACGATGCCCCGGAATACAGAAAGATTTGGAAAAGCTGTAAAGCTGGATCAGATAATCATTCCAGTCAGCCTCATCGAACAAATGATGCGGCACGGCATCGGCATCTTCGAGAAAGTCGCGATAAGTCTCATCGAGAATCAGCCATGTACCGTTAGCGCGGCAAATTTCATAAATCTGCTTCAGCACATCTGCGGAATAAACTGCTCCGGTCGGATTATTCGGAGTGACCAGCGCCAGCACTTTAATACCCGCATGCAGAACCTGTTTCAGTTCCTGCGGGTCTGGTACAAAACCGTTCTGCGCTCGGCATGGCATCAGCTCCAGCTTGATACCGAGCATGGCCAGTGACGTTTCATGGTTGAAATAGAGCGGATTGCTCAGCATCACCGTATCACCGGCACCGGCCAGTGCCATCACGGCTGCGATAAAAGCCTGATTACAACCGGCTGTAATCTGTACCTGCACTGCATCAAGTTTGGCTTTGTAAAGCTGGCTGACATGCGCGGCATAGGCCTCACGCAGCGCCGGCAGACCTTCAATCGGCCCATAATTGGCAAAAGTTTTAGAAGATGCCGCTTCACCGGAAAAGCGCAGCATTTCATCATGCGGCGGATAGCCCGGCACTGCCTGAGACAAATCAATCAACGGCCCTAAAGCACCGTCATAGGCCTGCGCCCATGCTTTCACTGCCGGTATCGGCGGCAAAGATAAAGCAGATACAGCCGGATTAATCCGCGACGCGGCAACATCTTTCATAGTCTTCTCCCAGATATTATCTATCCGGCGGTCTCATCAGACTATGCGCCGGATTTTACTCCTCTGGTCGGGATACCACATAGTACGCACAAGCCAACATAAAAAGCGCAACGCCTAGGCCTAAATATAATCCGGGCTGCGCGCTCCAGAGAAAAATCGCATAGCCGATCATCATACCGCCGCAGGCGAATTTTTTGGCACGACGCGGAATTGCCCCGCGATCCCGCCATTTAATCACCAGCGGACCAAATTGCGGATGCGCCAGAATGCGTTTTTCCAGCTTCGGCGATGAACGGGCAAAAAACCATGCGGCCAGAATGATGAAAATTGTTGTCGGCATGACCGGTAAGATTGCACCGATAATCCCCAAGGCCAGCATCAAAAAACCAAGACACAGATAAAGAAACCGCTGCGGCCCCGACAAAACAACCGGCGTGTCACCTGTCACTGCTTCCTGCGCGTGATGCTGCATATCAACCGGATTTGGTTCCGGCTTAATCTGAGTGTCGTCAGAGGAAGGAAGTGACATAAATATGATCCGATATAATCTGCTGTTCAGGCATCTATACGACAGTGCTTTTGTAAGTGATCTGTCCGTTTGCACCGGAAAATCATTCACAGCGATTCTGTCCTGAACAGAACTGTAGCCGTCAAAAACGCCTGTATCATGCTCTAAACTCAAAAGATGAGACAAGCAATCAGCTTTCAAAAACGTGATCAGCGCCTCAAATCACAATTTCGCCACATTATTTACAACTTGGCAAAAGCGTTTTTACACTTGTAATACAAACACAGATTGTACCTGCTTATCAGCCGAGTCAGATTTGAATCCGGAAATAAACATAGAGAGTTCTTGAATCCGGCCATGAATAACAGCTGAATTTTGAATCTATAAATTTTAAAATGTATATTTCCCATCACTCAAAGACAAAAATAAATCAAATCAAGAATATTTCATAAACATATATTCAATATAACGAAATTTTACAGATTATTAACCTAAAATCCACTCCCCAATATATTCCTTTTATGACCATTTCAGCGCCACATTTACATTGCAGTTCAGCGCCTGAACTTCTGGTATTTCAGATTATTGATAACGACAGACCGGATAACTGACTGCAATATTCTCTGCATTCTATGTCTCCGCGCTGACACAACCGTCGCACCCGATATTTTGTACGATCATTGTACAACCTCCGGCTGCCGACACCGGTACGACCCATGACAACGATCCGCTCCAAGCGCCTGCCTGCCCTCTTTGCTTTTTCTGCAGCAGTTTTCATGATTTCCGCTTTTGGAAGCACACACGCGGAAGCCGCCGCTGCCAATTGCGGGCGCGCCTCGTGGTATGCTCTGACTTCTAAAACTGCTTCGGGTGAACGCATGAACCCTGCGGGCATGACTGCCGCACACCGCACCCTGCCGCTCGGCAGCATCGTGCGCGTGACCAATCAAAACAACGGAAAATCACTCGTTGTGCGCATTAACGACCGTGGCCCGTTCATCAAAGGTCGTGTTCTGGATCTTTCCAAAGGCGCAGCTCAGAAACTCGGCTTTGTCGGCGCAGGCCATGCCAAAGTTTGCTACAACAAGCTCTGAAGACCCATGATGAGGGGTGAATTACCCCTTAATGCTCGTTAACCATCTCTTAATAAACTCGGGCGCAGCACGTCCGGCACAATTGACTCTTACCTGTTACCGATATTAACATTTTGTTAATAAGTAGCTATGGCTGAGGCGTTGTGTATGTTCAGTTTTGTAAAATTTAAAAATCTGACACTGTCAGCCGCAGGCCTTATGCTCGCGTTTGGTGCTAGCGCACAGGCAACCGAGCTCAACGCACCTTTCATGGCGACAGGTGGCCTGACATCGCAGCCGATCGGTCACTATGAATTCTGCAAACGCATGCCGAATGAATGTAACCTGACCTCAAACCAGACCGCACCGATCAAACTCGATCAGGCAACCTGGGCAAAAATCGTTCAGGTTAATATTGAAGTTAACGCCTTGATCCAGCCAATGACCGATATGGAAATCTACGGCGTTGAAGAATACTGGACTTATTCCACCACTGTTGGCGATTGTGAAGAATATGTGCTGCTCAAGCGTCGTGAACTGGCTGAAGCCGGTCTGCCGCTCAGCTCGCTGCTGATCACAGTTCTGCGTAAACCGGACGGCGAAGGTCATGCCGTTCTGACAGTCCGTACAGATCGCGGAGATTTCATTCTCGACAATCTGACCGATGCCGTGAAAAACTGGCAGGAAACCGACTACACCTATCTCAAGCGTCAGGCTGCTAACCATACCGGCCGCTGGGTTTCCATTGAAACACCAAGCAATCTGGTTGTTGGCGCAGTTAAATAAATCTATCAGGCACTCAGCATTTCCGCTGACATACGATAAGAGACAGCCTCGGCAATATGCCGACGCTCGACAGTGGCAAACGCCTCCAGATCTGCCAATGTGCGCGCTACTTTCAGCACCCTGTGATAAGAACGGGCAGAAAGCCGCAATTTCTCACTCACATCATAGAGCAGCTTACGTCCGTCATTACTGACCGCTGCGATCTCCTCCAGAATATTGGGCGGACAGGCGGCATTGGTCATAATATACGCCATCCCTAATTGCTGATACCGCTCCTGCTGCCTTTGCCGTGCTTGTGCTACACGTTGAGCCACCGCAGCGCTGCTTTCCGCCTGCCCTGTTAAAATCAGATCAGAGGGCTTGAGAGCGGCCACATCTATCCGCAGGTCTATACGATCCAGCAATGGCCCTGATACCCGTGCCTGATAATCACTGCGGCAGCGTGGCCCCCTTGCACAGGTAAAGCCTGGCTCACCGGCCATTCCGCATTTGCACGGATTCATCGCCGCCACCAGCTGAAATCGCGCCGGATAGCTGATGCGATGATTGGCACGCGCGATCATACATTCACCGGTTTCCAATGGCTGGCGCATCGAATCCAAAACTTGCGGTGAAAACTCCGGTAATTCATCAAGAAACAGCACACCGTGATGAGCCATGGATATCTCGCCGGGCTTGGCTTTATGACCACCGCCAACCATTGCCGCCATCGATGCCGAATGATGCGGACTGCGAAACGGACGCCTGTCTGTGAGCCTGCCCCCTGATAGGGTGCCGGAAACTGAGGCAATCATCGAGACATCCAGCATCTCCCATGGAGACAAGGGTGGCAATATTCCGGGCAGGCGCTGCGCCAGCATCGACTTACCCGAGCCCGGAGGGCCAACGAATAAAAGATTATGATTGCCAGCAGCAGCCACCTCCAGCGCGCGCTTAGCGGTTTCCTGCCCCTTAACGTCCGCCAGATCAGGAAACGCCTCCAGCCCCTCGGAAAAGCTTTTTATGGCAGGTTGCGGACGGGATAATACCTGTGAGCCACGAAAATGATTGGCCAATGCGATTAAACTGCGCGGATTGAGGATCGGCATATCCGCATCAGCCCATGCAGCCTCCGCCCCGCAAGCCTGCGGGCAGATCAATCCGAGATCATGCATATTGGCGGTAATGGCCGCAGGCAGCACACCGGCAACCGGCGCGATTGTGCCATCCAGCGCCAGTTCCCCCAGTACCACAAAGGATTGCGGGCAATCTTCCGGCAAAGCACCGACCGCCACCATCAGCCCCATGGCAATCGGCAGATCATAATGCGAGCCCTCTTTGGGCAAATCTGCCGGTGCCAGATTGATGGTTACTTTCTTCACCGGCATTGACAGGCCGGAGGCATGGAGTGCCGCCTGCACCCGCTCACGGCTCTCAGCCACAGCTTTATCCGGCAGGCCGACAATCGACATGCTCATCTTGCCCGGTGCAGCCATTACCTGCACATCAACAAGTTTGGCCTCAATCCCCTGAAAAGCAACCGTGCTGACCCGTGCAATCATTTTATGCCCCCACCTGATACAGCATTCTAAGCAGGGGAAATGCACAACATCAACAAACAAAAACACCGGAAACACAAATGAGTTTCCGGTGTTTTATTAATTATATCAATTAGTTATAAAGATGAAATTTAAGCGCGTTTGGCTTCAACCACATCCCAGAACAATTGTGCAATATCCGCACCGCCGAAGCGCTTGATCTCACGAATACCGGTTGGTGAAGTCACGTTAATCTCGGTCATATAATCACCGATGACATCAATACCGACGAGAATAAAGCCGCGCTCTTTCAGCGATGGTCCGATGCGTGCGCAGATTTCTTTCTCGCGCTCTGTCAGCTCAGTCGCTTCAGCACGACCGCCGACATGCATGTTGGAACGGGCATCGCTCTCCGCAGGTACGCGGTTGATCGCGCCGACCGGCTCACCGTCAATGAGGATAATACGCTTGTCGCCGGAGCGCACATCTTTCAGATAACGCTGCGCAATAAACGGCTCGCGATACATCTGCTCGAACATTTCCAGCAGCGATGTCAGATTACGGTCATCTGAAGTCAGGTGGAAGACGCCTGCACCGCCATTGCCATAAAGCGGCTTGATGATGATATCGCCAAATTCCCTGCGGAATTTCAGCACTTCCTGCAAGTCTTTGGTGATCAGTGTTTCCGGCATCAGATCCGGAAATTCTGTAACAAAGATTTTCTCAGGGCTGTTGCGCACCCATGCCGGATCGTTCACCACCAGTGTCTTCGGATGGATACGTTCCAGAAGATGCGTTGTGGTGATGTAATTCATGTCAAAAGGCGGATCCTGACGCAGCAGGATAACGTCCATTTCCGACAAATCCGTATGCACGGCTTCACCGAGAGTAAAATGATCACCTTCAATATCACGCACCTGCAACGGCTCCAAAGCCGCGCTGACCACACCGTCGCGCATCGACAGGCGATCCGGTGTATAGTGATAAAGCTCATGGCCACGCTCTGCCGCCGCAAGGCACAAAGCAAAGCTGGTATCACCCGCGATACGAATGGAATTGATATGGTCCATCTGAACCGCAATTTTTAAAGCCATGATATCCTCGTATCAAATTACACTGTTGCCGCATCTTTAATAAAAAACACCGGCTTAAGCAGTTTCAGAAAAACCGATGCCGGTTTTCACTAGAAGCTGCGTCACTCAAAGAAAATGAGCGGTTTATAAACCGCTCAGGTAAAGGCCGGTATTTATAATCTCAACTATATAAATAGTATCAAGCTGCATTACCTTCAACAATTATAATCTCACCATCCGCAACAGTTTGGCGGATCGCCGCCGCGGCCTGATACTCCGGCGAATTATAACAATCCAGTGCATGCTGCATGCTCGGGAATTCAATGATGACATTGCGTGCGCGGCCTTGTCCTTCTACCGCATGCGCTGTGCCGCCACGGGCAACAAAATTGGCTCCGAAGCGCTCAAATGCAGGCTTTGCAGTGCTGATATAGTCTTTATACCGCTCAGCATCGCGCACATCCACACGGGCAATCCAATAAGCTTTCGTCATCATTTCCTCCCATTCATGATTTTCACACAGCCGCAGCCATTTCTTCCAGAATGCTCTGCGCTGCCGCTTTACGATCTGCAGCCCCCACAATCGGGCGCGCCACAACCAGATGGCTCGATCCGGCGCGCAAGGCATCTGCCGGTGTCATAACACGTTTCTGGTCTCCGGCTTCACTGCCCGCAGGACGGATACCCGGCGTTACAATCGCCATATCCGGCCCGACAATATTGCGAATCGCAGCGGATTCCGCAGCCGAAGCGACGATACCACCCATACCTGCAGCTCGTGCCTGTTGCGCGCGACGCAAGACCAGTTCTTCCGGCGACATTGTGTAACCGGCTTCCAGCATATCGGCCTGATCCATTGACGTCAGAACAGTCACACCAAGCAGACAGAGATTTGAGCCTTTGGCAGCTTCCACAGCGGCACGCATCGCTTTTGGGTAAGCATGGAGCGTCATCATGGTCACGCCGCGCTTGGCGATATTTTCCACGCCCTTGGCGATTGTATTATCGATATCGAGCAGTTTCACATCGAGAAAGACTTTTTTGCCCATCGAGAGCAGGTGCGAGGCAAAATCCAGACCGCCACCCTTTGCCGTTTGCGAAAACACCAACTGGTAACCGATTTTATAGAACGAAACCGTATCGCCCAGTTCCTCAACGATCTTTTCCGCCGCAATTACATCCGGCACATCGAGACCAACAATCAACCGGTCGCGCACGTTGTTTACATCCATAATCTGTCTCCGCACATCATCTGATCTGAAATTGCGTCTCTCTTCGCACAACAAGCGCTGAGTGAAAAGGTCAGATCTTGCTGATCAGGCTGCGGCAAACACGGGCAAGGGTCTGGGCTGTGCGTTCATCGCGCAATGCCCCCTCCTCGTTAAAAGCCTGATGGGCATGAGCAACCGAACATTGTTCGGAAATAATCTGGGTATTGAGCATCATCATAACCGAGCGCAGATGATAAAGACCGCGCATACCGCCGAAACCGCCCGGTGAAGACGAGCACAGTGCCACCGTCAGGTGCGATGTCGGCTGAAACGGCTTGCCGCCATCTTCATGAATACGGCTGATCCAGTCCAGCGTGTTTTTCACCAGCGGCGGGATCGATGAATTATATTCCGGTGATGCAATCAACAGTCCCTGATGGGCTGCGAAAAGCCGTGCAAGCTTATAGGCATTTTCCGGAATACCTTCTTCCGTTTCCAGATCCTGATCCATGATCGGTAACGGATAATCTTTCAGTGAAATCTGTGTGACTTCAGCCCCTTGCCGCGTCAGTTCCTGTACAGCTGCTGCGGCAAGCTGACCGCTATAGGCATTTTTACGGTTTGATCCGGCAAAAACGAGAACTGAGGCCATGGTTTATCCTTTACAGTCAGCTATCACTTTCATCACTATTTAATGCCTTTCAGAAAAAAGCAACGCCGCATCAGATAAGTGATGCGGCGTTGCTTTAAACAAAACAAGAAATGAGAGGTCTCAGACCAGAATCCGGCGATAGACCCAAAGCCGTGCAGGCGGCAGATTGCGCAGAATGAAGTCGAAACCTTCCACGCTATAGGCGCCGCGCCCGACTGGCAGCGGTGAAACCGGCCCGTAGGAAATCTGCATCACCGGACGACCAGCAGGGATACGGGTCAGCAAATCTTCAAGAAATGCCAGACGCTTCTCCATCGGAAAGTTGAGCAGCGGCACGGCGGAAACCACGCTGTCAAACTGCTGGTCACGCTTATCAGCAAGAACTGTATCCAGGTCAAACGCATCGCCGTGCAGAAAATTTACACCGGCATAGGTCTTGGTCAGATGCTGAATAAATGCCGCTGAATATTCAACCGAGAACAGGTTCTGGGGTTCAATTCCGCGCTCAAGAATAGCCTTGGTAATCACACCAGTGCCGGGTCCGAGTTCCAGAACCGGCAGACCGGATGCAGGATTAACAATACTGGCCATGCGGCGTGCAGTGATACCGCTTGTCGGCAAAATGGCACCGACAGCTTTCGGCTTATCGATCCAGCCCTTGAAAAAGCGTATCTCTTCATCAAACTTCTGGACAAGTTTTTTCGGTATCAGGCCAGCCATCAATCACTCCCATATGTCGCCAGTGGATAAAGAATTGACGCGTTTCGCGGCGGAAGCAAGGCAAAAACAGAAAAACACGATATTTTTCTGCTCTGTATTACAAAAATACCAGCATAAAAAAAGGCGGCAACTGCATCTATCGCAGTTGCCGCCTGTGATGTTTGTGAACCTAAACAGGTTTAATCACGGATACCTTCAAAGAAGTCTTTCATCCGTGAGAAAAAGCCGGTCGATTGCGGGCTGTTCTCGGTTGATGAAATTTTCTCGAATTCCTCAAGCAATTCACGTTGACGCTTGGAGAGATTCTGCGGCGTTTCAATCGCGATCTGAATATAAAGATCACCTGTCGCCTGCTGACGCAGAATTGGCATACCTTTGCCCTTGAGGCGGAACTGCTTGCCGTTCTGGGTGCCTTCCGGCACTTTCACACGGGTCTGTGTGCCGTCCAGTGTCGCCACTTCAAACTGACCGCCAAGTGCTGCCGTTGCCATGGAAATCGGAACTTTGCAATAAAGATCCGCTCCGTCGCGCTGGAAAAACTCATGCGGCTTGATCGACAGGAAAATATAAAGATCGCCGCTCGGACCGCCGCGCGTACCGGCCTCCCCTTCGCCGGTCAGGCGAATACGGGTACCGTCTTCAATCCCTGCCGGAATATTGACCGAGAGATTGCGTTCCTGACTGATCCGTCCGGCACCGTCGCATTTCGGGCACGGGTCTTTAATCGTCTGACCACGACCATTACAGGTGTGGCAGGTGCGCTCCACCGAGAAGAAGCCCTGCGATACACGCACACGACCGGCGCCGCCGCATGTCGTACAGGTGACCGGCTGTGTGCCTTTCTTGGCACCGGTTCCGGTGCATTCCTCACAGGAGATCGAGCCCGGAACGCTGATCTGTGCCGTTTTACCGGCATAGGCTTCCTCAAGCGACACTTCCATATTGTAGCGCAGATCTGCGCCGCGCTCACGGCCCCCTGAACGACGGTTGCGACCGCCACCCATAACATCGCCGAAAATATCCTCGAAAATATCAGCAAAGCCACCGGCACCAAAACCGCCGCCGCCAAAACCACCGGCACCGCCGCCACCACCATTTTCAAAGGCGGCATGACCGAAACGGTCATAGGCTGCGCGTTTTTGCGGGTCTTTCAGCACATCATAGGCTTCACCCAACTCAAGAAATTTAGCTTCTGCTTCCGCATCATTCGGATTGCGATCCGGATGATATTGCATTGCCAGTTTGCGATAAGCGGTCTTGATAACTTTATCATCCGCTGTTCTGACAACGCCGAGCGTTTCGTAATAATCCACTTTCATAAACCATGCGTCCCGATGGCTGTTGTCTGATGATGTCGCCCCGATCAGAACAATTTCAGACAGTCATTGAAGGTTGTCGCGGCCTGTATATTGCAGAAAACGATGACCATCGTCTTCCGGAAAACACTGATATGGCGCTGACTCTTTTTTCATAAGCTTGCCGTGCAAAACCAAAATGCTTTGCCGGAAATACCTGATACCCTGTCCGGTTTATGTGGTGACACTCTCTTGCAGTGTCCAGAGACAGGGCAGTCTAAGCTCTGCATTTTACTGCGCACTCTTTCAGTGCCGCATTCAGCAAAACGCGCAGAACTGAATGGACAAAAGCCCGGCACTAAGCCGGGCTTTGCCTTTCACCTGAAAATCAGGATTTCTTTTTGTCTTCGTCGATTTCTTCGAAATCGGCATCAACAACATCGTCATCTTCAGCGCGGGCATCAGCAGCGCCTTCGCCACCTTCTTCACCCTGAGCTGATTCATACATAGCCTGACCAAGCTTCATCGAAGCTTCAGCAAGGGTCTGTGTTTTCGCTTTGATGTCTTCCGCATCATCGCCTTCAACAGCGGTTTTCAATGCAGCAAGTGCTGTTTCGATCGCAGCCTTGTCATCACCGGAAACTTTATCGCCGTAATCTTTCAGCGACTTTTCGGTCGAGTGGATCAGAGCTTCAGCCTGGTTCTTGGCTTCCACAGATTCACGACGTGCCTTATCGGCATCAGCGTTGGCTTCCGCATCTTTGATCATCTTCTCGATATCAGCATCGGACAGACCGCCGGATGCCTGAATACGGATCTGATGTTCTTTACCGGTGCCTTTATCTTTCGCGGTCACGTTCACGATACCGTTCGCGTCGATGTCAAAAGTCACTTCAATCTGCGGTACGCCGCGTGGTGCCGGCGGAATGCCAACCAGATCAAACTGGCCGAGCATTTTGTTATCGGCAGCCATTTCACGCTCGCCCTGCGAAACGCGGATCGTCACAGCCGACTGATTGTCTTCAGCGGTCGAGAAGGTCTGCGATTTCTTGGTCGGAATAGTTGTGTTGCGGTCGATCAGGCGGGTGAATACACCACCAAGTGTTTCAATACCGAGCGACAGCGGTGTTACGTCGAGCAACAGAACGTCTTTAACGTCACCCTGCAGAACACCGGCCTGAATAGCAGCACCCATTGCAACCACTTCATCAGGGTTTACGCCCTTATGTGGTTCCTTGCCGAAGAAAGCTTTAACAACTTCCTGAATTTTCGGCATACGGGTCATACCACCGACCAGCACAACTTCACTGATTTCACCGGCTTTGAGGCCAGCGTCGCGCAGTGCAGCTTTACATGGTTCAATGGTGCGCTGAACCAGATCATCCACCAGGCTTTCAAACTTCGCGCGCGACAGTTTGATGGCAAGGTGCTTAGGACCGGTTGCATCAGCGGTGATGAACGGCAGGTTGATTTCTGTCTGCTGAGCAGAAGACAATTCGATCTTCGCTTTTTCAGCAGCTTCCTTGAGGCGCTGCAGAGCGAGCTTGTCGTTCTTCAGATCAATGCCCTGCTCTTTCTTGAATTCTGCTGCCAGATATTCAACCAGACGCATGTCAAAGTCTTCACCGCCGAGGAAAGTATCACCATTGGTGGACTTAACTTCGAACACGCCGTCGCCGATTTCGAGGATGGATACGTCGAATGTACCACCACCAAGGTCGTAAACAGCAATGGTTTTGGCTTCGCTCTTATCGAGACCGTAGGCCAGAGCCGCAGCGGTTGGTTCGTTGATGATACGCAGAACTTCCAGACCGGCAATTTTACCGGCATCTTTGGTTGCCTGACGCTGAGCATCGTTGAAATACGCAGGAACTGTAATAACAGCCTGTGTTACAGTTTCACCGAGATAGCCTTCAGCGGTTTCCTTCATTTTCTGAAGAATCATCGCGGAAACCTGCGAAGGGGAATATTTCTTGCCTTCGACTTCTACCCATGCGTCGCCATTGTCGCCTTTGACGATTTTGTATGGAACGAGGTCTTTGTCTTTTGTGACCATCGGATCATCGAAACGACGGCCAACAAGGCGCTTAACAGCAAACAGTGTGCCTTCAGGGTTGGTTACAGCCTGACGTTTCGCAGGCTGACCAGCGAGACGTTCGTCACCATCCGTAAAAGCAATAATCGAAGGCGTTGTACGTGCACCTTCAGCATTCTCAATGACCTTCGCAGTCTTACCGTCCATGACGGCGACGCAGGAGTTGGTCGTTCCCAGATCGATACCAATTACTTTAGCCATATTCATTCTTCTCCATTCAGCGAACTGCCGGGACCTCTGCCGAGCATTCCATGTGGCAGCCCCTATCGGGTTTTTGACAAAACGAACCGGCTTTTAAACGCCTGATCGTCACGAGTCGAGGGGTATATAAGAAGGGGGAATTTTCACTGCAAGTGACAACACAGCACTTGCGACAAAAATCCCGTTTTTTGATCACTTTTTCATGCTTTTTGACCGAATTTTGCGATTTTTTCAAAATCTAAAAAATTTATCATCAGCCCGCAGCACCTGCACATCCTCTTAAAAACGGTTTCCGCTTTTCGGGGATGTGTTTTCGCTCACAGCTTTTCTGCTGCTGCGTAAATCTTGTCAATAACATGTTGGTTCGCTTTTGAGTTTTCAAGGCTGAACAGCATTTCTTCCTGCCCCCGCACAAAGCGGACAAAGGCGTCGGCCTGCAAGCTATATTGGTTTGCATTGGCAAAAGTCCATTCCTGCGCGCAAGTATGGGAACGATCGTGCCATGTTACCCGTGCATGATCATATTTTCCGGCATTGAACGGCGTATGAACGGTGATCATGCCCTGATCACCATGGAAGATCATTTGCTGGCGTCCGGCCAGCTGCGTTGCCACATAGAAACTTAAATCAAAATCCGCAAAACGTGCCAGCACAGAAGCATAACAGTCTGTGCCAAAATCCGGATCACGCTCAATACGGGCGAAAACCTCCTGCGGCTCCTGCCCCGTGACCATCCTTGTCACCACCGTCGGATATACACCGATATCCGGCAAAGCACCGCCGCCCAAGGCAACCTGATTGCGCATATTGGCCGGATCATCATTAAAATACGTGAAGCAGCCCTGCACCATGCGTAAACGACCAATCTGACCGGAAGTGATTAGTTCACGCACCTTTGCCCATTGCGGGTGATAATAGACCATGAAAGCTTCGGAGATCACAACCTGATAGCACTCACGCGCTTCGATCAGGCGATCAATCTCCTCTGCCTTCAAAGCAATCGGCTTTTCGCACAGCACATGCTTACCGGCTTCGGCCGCTTTTAATGACCATTCAATATGCTGCGATGTCGGCAAGGGAATATAAACGCCGTCGATCTGGTCGCTCGCCAGTAATTCCTCATAGGAACCGAAACTCAAAGACGCATTAAAACGATCGGCAACAGCACGGGCGCGGTTCGCATCACGGCTGGCGATGCCCTGAATGACACCGGTTTCAGAGGCAACAATTGCCGGAATGACCTGCGTGATACCAATATTGGCTGTCGATAAAATTCCCCAGCGAAACATAGAGCACTCCTTGAAAATGAATTTTATACCGCCGCTTCCGGCCAGGGAACAACTGTCACTTCCGGCCAGTTTTGCTGTGCCCGCAGGCCTTTAATATGATGCGTTTCACGGTTATCAGCCACCGGATTGGGTGTTAGCCGAAGCGAAAAAATATCATCCAGACCAAAAGGCGCATAAAAATCCAGCCTGCCATCCGGCGCCAGTCTTATTCCCACGGCATGGGTTTTCGACGCAAAGCGTTCAATGCTGTTTTTGCTTGATTGCAAAGGCGGGCAAACCAAACCGAAATGCTTTTCATACCACAAATGCACCCGCGCCTGATTGCGGATTTCAACCGGCAAAGTGACGCCGGAAAATATTTCGTCACCTGCTTTAATGATCCGGTCTTCTGCCTCGTAAGATATGTCGGATGCATCATAATAAAACAGATCCACATCCTTGATGCCATAGGCTTCCGGTCTGCCGGTCAGCACATTCCAGACCAGATTATACACGGCACCGGACACAATGTACCAATCCGGTAAATTCAGCCTCTGTGCACGGTTCAGCACATCTGTCAGAAGCGGGCTGTTACGGACAATATCCAGAAAAACGGCTTGCTGTTGCTCAGTAGGTAAACCGGAATAACGCAGATGCGGCATGGAATTTCCGTCCGTTATAATTTGAAAAAATCAATAAAAGCACGAAGCGCCGGACGCATGTTACGCCGGTTCGGATAATAAATATACATGCCCGGAAATTGCTGTGCCCAGTCCGGCAATACCTCTGTCAGCGTACCTTTTTGCAGATAATCTGCCACAGAAGGCTCCAGCAATGAGACAAGACCTGCACCGTCCAGTGCGGCCTGTAACAGGAGATGATTATCATCCAGTATCAGCGGGCCGTTTAGGGTAACATCCAGTCTACGCCCTTGCTTTTCAAACTCCCATTGGTGCAAGCCACCCGAAGAATACCGCTTCAGGATACAACGATGCGCGATTAAATCCTGCGGATGTTGCGGTGTGCCATATTGTTCCAGATAGGCCGGAGAAGCGACAACCGGACAACGCAATGCGCCCCCGAGCGGCACCGCAATCATATCTTTTGCGAGACTTTCCCCAAGCCGGATACCGGCATCAAAACCAGCCGCGACGATATCCACAAACTGATCCTCAATGTGGATATCCAGCACAATATCCGGATAGGCCTCCCCAAAGCTTTTAAATTTTGGCGCCAGAAAAATATGTGCAGCAGAACGCGGCGTGCTGACTTTTACAGTTCCTGAAGGTTGGGTGCGCATATCCTGCACTGTCCGCAATGCCACATCAATATTACCCAAGGCCGGTGCAAGTTCAGTGAGCAGTTTCTGCCCTGCTTCCGTCAGATGCACCGAGCGCGTGGTGCGTGACAGCAGGGTTATCCCCAGCGCCGTTTCAAGCTGTGCAACAGCCTGGCTGACGGCAGAGGGAGCAATGGCCAGATCTTTTGCCGCCGCACGAAAACTGCCGTGATCGGCAACTGCAGCAAAAACCGCTAATTGAGAGAGCTGTGAGCGTTTCATTGATCTGCTTTACAGAACAGCTTGTAAAAATAAAACCGGATTATCGAACAATGCGAACAGGCATATGTTTTCACCATTGGATGAAATAAAAAACGTATCATCGCTCTGCGTAAGGAAACAATCATGAAAATGCGTAAACTCGGCACCGAACTCACAGTCTCCGCTCTCGGCCTAGGCTGCATGGGTATGAGTCATGCCTATGGCGGGCAGGATGAGTCGGAAGCGATCTGCACCCTGCACCATGCCGTTGATATTGGCGTAACCCTGTTCGATACCGCAGAAGTTTACGGGCCTTTTGAGAATGAAAAACTGCTCGGCAAAGCCCTCAAACCGCATCGTGATAAAGTCACGATTGCCACGAAGTTCGGTTTTAAAATCGAAGATGGCAAATCAACCGGCGTGAACAGTCATCCCGATCATATCCGCGCTGTGGCTGAAGCCTCCCTGCAACGGCTCGGCATTGACGTGATTGACCTGTTCTACCAGCATCGCGTTGATCCGGCTGTGCCGATTGAAGATGTGATCGGTACGCTGAAAGACCTGATCAATGAGGGTAAAATCCGCACCATCGGCATGTCTGAGGCGGGGCCTGAAACTCTGCGCCGCGCTCATGCAGTGCATCCGATTGCTGCATTGCAAAGCGAATATTCGCTCTGGGTGCGTGATCCGGAGAACAGCGTCTTACCGGTTTGCCGTGAACTTGGCATCGGCTTTGTGCCTTACAGCCCGCTTGGCCGCGGGATGCTTGCAGGCAGTGTCCGCACACAGGCTGATCTGGCAGATGATGATTTCCGTAAAGGACTGCCGCGCTTCCAGCCGGAAAATCTCGCCGCAAATAATGCCCAGATTGATCTGCTCGAACAGATTGCTGCCGATAAACAGATCACACCGGCACAGCTGGCGCTGGCCTGGGTTCTTCATCAGGCTGACTTTATTGTGCCTATCCCCGGCACCCGTAAAATCAGCCGGCTTGATGAGAATATGGAGGCGCTGGATGTTGTGCTGAATGCGGAAGAACTTGCACATATCGGTGCAGCTATCACACCGGATCAGGTTGCAGGCAAACGCTATACCAATGCCTCACTGGCCATGACCTATCTGTAAAACGTGTCTTTCAAACAAAAAAGGCGCTGCAAAACAGCGCCTTTTCTTTCATACATTGCGCAAAGCGCGCGGCAGGATTGTCAGCAATCCGGCCAAAGCCATGCCGAAGCCGACAAACAACGGCGCATTCAGCCCCAGACCCGATGAGATTGCCAGACCGCCCGCCCACGGGCCGAAAGCCAGACCAATATTGATCACCGAGGCGTGCATGGCATTGACCAGTGCACCCGGATGCGCAATCCGCATGACGCGGGCCACCAGAGCCGGATTAAGCGCGATACCGGTCAGGCCAATCATTATGATTGCAGCCACCGCAGCAATTTTTGACTGCGGGAGACAGGCAAAAAGCAACATCGCAAAGACCATCAGGCTGATACCGGTCGCCAGAGTTTTGAACGTATAGCGATCAGCAAAACGCCCTGCGATATAATTACCAAGGATATTACCGGCACCATAGACCGCCAGCAGCACCGGCACTTGCGCAGACGTGAAGCCGGACAGCTCCGTCATGATCGGGGAGAAATAGCTATAGGCGGCGAAGGACGAACCAATCACCAGCGCGCTGGTTGTATAGGCAGCCCAGAGCTTCGGCTTTGCCATTTCTTTCAGTTCCGAGCGTAGATCGGCGCCCTTTCCTTGCTTTGCAGTTTCAATTTTCAGTGCAATGACCAGTGCACAGAACAGTACCAGCACCACAATCGCCCAGAAACTGGCGCGCCAGCCAAAAGCATGATCAATCATTGTCGCCGCAGGCACACCAAACACGGTACAAATCATCAATCCGGCAAAAACCAGAGATGAGGCACGCCCGCGAATACTCGGATCAACCAATTGAGCCGTAATCGCCAGCATCAGACCGAAACTGGTCGCCGCTGCCATGCCGGTTACAACACGCGCCACCATCAAAACTTCGAAATTGCTGGTCGAGGCCGCCACACTTTGTGCCAGTGCATAGAAAATCAGCAGAAATAAAAGCCCGCGTTTATTCTCGATTTTCAGCGCCAGAAACAGGATTGTCACCAGCGGACCACCAACAACCATGCCCATGGCATAGAGTGAAATCAGATTGCCGATATCAGCAATGGAACGACCGAAAGCCTGCTGCAGTGACGGCAACATACCGGAAATCATCAGTTCAGACGTGGTAAGAGCAAAAAAACCAAGTGATAAGCAATAAACAACCAGTGGAATTGCAGGTTTATCCGTTCCGGATTTTACAATTGTGCTAACAGAAATATCAGGCGCTCGTTCTGCGGCTAATGCAGAATCGCAAACATCATTCATCGTGAATCTCATTATGTAGTGAGGATTACATAATTCATAGCAACTTGAATGCTGCGGTCAAGTGAATTATATAAGACATACTAAAGAAAGGTATGAGATGGCTTTACGCGGCAGACCCCGCAGTTTCGACAGGGAAGTTGCGCTGAACAGTGTGATGAAGGTTTTCTGGGAAAAAGGCTATGAATGCGCCCAGATTAACGACTTTACTGCGGCCATCGGTATTACACCGCCCAGCTTCTATGCGGCTTTCGGCTCCAAGGAGCAGGCCTTCCGTGAGGCGGTCGATCACTATACCGCAACAATCGGCGGCGCGCCGCTTGTTGCGCTGGATCAGGCAGCTACCATTCAGCAAGGCATTCGCGCTATGCTCGAAACCCATGCGGATAAGGTCTATGCCTGCCCTGCAGGCGGCTGCATGGTCAGTGTCAGCAGCATCCAGTGCAAACCGGAGAACATACAGGTCAAAGAGTTTCTCAAAGCTATTCGCCAGACTTCATTTGAACGGATTTTTGCCCGCTGTGAACGTGCACTGCAAGACGGTGATCTGCCGGAAGGCACCGATCTGACCCAGATGGCGGAATTCTACCATGCTATGTTGCAGAGCCTGTCCTATGAAGCCCGTGACGGCGGCAGCAGGGAAGCAATCCAAAGCATTATTGAAATGGCTATGCGTGCCATGCCTGAGCGTGTAACAGTACCGGCCTGACAAACGGGACATCAAAACAATGATGAAAACCTATCGCGGCGGCTGTTTGTGCGGCTCCATCCGCTTTGAGGCCACAGGCGATCCTTTGAAGCTTAAACCGCATAGCTGCTGCTGCAAGAACTGTCAGCAACATACCGGAGCGCTCACGGCTGTCTGGGTAGAATTTGCAGCCCAAGCCGTGCGTTGGACAGGTGAAGGCGGGGAACCGGCTACCTATCGTTCTTCCCATTATTCCCAGCGCGCTTTCTGCTCGAGCTGCGGCAGCTCCATCGGGGCAATTGACGATGAACCGGTTGTAGCCCTGCTGCTTGGCTGTTTTGACGACAATAACCAGCCGGAATTTGCACCGGAATACACGTCTTTCGAAGATATGAAGCCCGACTGGTGGCATCCGGATCGCCGGTAGAAACAGATGACCAATCAGACAATCGCCTCCGTCCTCATCCATGTCAGTGATGTTACTGCAGCTTTGCAATGGTATCAGCGGGCTTTTCCGCAGGCTAAGGCACAGCGGCTGGAAGAATTTGACTTTGACTATCTTAAAATCGGTTCCATTGATCTGGAAATTGTGCCTGCCGATGAAAAAGTAGCTTCAGGTGCTGCCGGTTCTGTTGTCTATTGGCAGGTCGAAGATTTTGATCAGGCTGTCGCGCATTTAGTCTCAATTGGCGGCACTCTCTATCGGGGTCCTTTAAATATTCAAGACGGATTACGCATGTGCCAGATCCGCGATCCGTGGAGCAATTGTATCGGCCTTCGCGGTTAAATATAAATACAAAAAAACCCGCCGGAATGGCGGGTTTCTTATTTTCAGTGTCAGCTTATTAACCGCGCCCCGATCAGCCGCGTAATGTGCCGCCGGTCTGCTTAGCTACAGCTTCGACAATACGCTTGGCTGTTGCTTCCAGATCTTCTTCAGTCAGAGTGCGGTCAAGCGGCTGCAAGACAACTTCCACCGCAACAGACTTCTTGCCTTCACCCAGTGATGCACCTGTAAAGATATCAAACACCTGCGCACCGGCAATCAGCTTCTTCTCAGCAGAATTTACCGCACGGACAATTGCTGCTGCTTCAACTGTGCTGTCGACGACAAAAGCAAAGTCACGTTTCACGCTCTGGAACTGAGACAATGTCAGTGCAGGTTTGGTTGCACCGGACTTCTGCTTAGGCTCAGGGATCGCATCAATATACACTTCAAAGCCGCACAGAGCGCCGGACACATCCAGCAGTTCCAGTGCATCCGGATGGAACTCACCGAAGTAACCCAGCACCACTTTAGGGCCGAGTTTCAATGTGCCGGAACGACCCGGATGATACCATGACGGACCACCGGCTTCGACCTGAATGCGGTCAACCGGTGCACCACAGGCTTCAAGAACAGCCAGCGCATCAGCCTTGGCATCAAACACGCCAACAGTCTGCGCATTGCCTGACCAGAAGCGGCCTGCACCTTCAACACCGGCTGTACCACGACGGATACCGCCAGCCACACGGCGCTGGTCTTCCGGCTTATCGCCTTCATAGGTGCCCGACACTTCAAACAGTGCCAGATCAGCAAAACCGCGATCGGCATTGCGCTGTGCCGCAGAGAGCAGACCCGGCAACAGGCTCGGGCGCATATCCGACATATCCGCTGCAATCGGGTTCGCCAGTTTCAGTTCCGGCTTACCGCCGCCGAAAGCTTTCGCTTGTTCTTCCGAAATGAAGGAATAGGTCACAGCTTCCATCATGCCGCGTGTCGCCAGAATGCGTTTGGCAAGACGGGTACGGATTTGCAGCGTGGTCAGGATTTTGGTGTTTACGCTGCCCATATTCGGCAGTGGCTGCGGTTCAATCTGATTGATGCCATGAATACGCATCACTTCTTCAACCAGATCGGCCTTGCCTTCTACGTCACCGCGCCATGACGGCACTTTAACCTGAAGAACAGCCTTACCATCACCTTCAACAGCGAAGCCGAGACGTGTCAGAATATCAGCAGCATCCTGATAGGCAACCTCAAGACCTGTCAGGCGCTTGACTTCCGATACCGGAAACGCAATGGCGCGCGGGCTATATGGTGTATAGCCGACAGTCTCTGTTTCGGTTGGCTCACCGCCGCAGAAATCCAGCACCAGTTTTGTCGCCAGTTCCACACCAGATTCCATCATTTCCGGATCAACGCCGCGTTCAAAACGATAACGTGCATCGGTGATGATGCCCAGTTCACGACCGGTACGCGCAATCATGCGTGCATCCCAAAGTGCAGACTCAATCAGCACATCGGTGGTGTTTTCATCACAACCGGAATGTTCACCGCCCATGATACCCGCAATGGATTCCACGCCTTTTTCATCAGCAATCACATAATGATTATCTGAGAGCTTATATTCGCGCTGATCCAGTGCCAGCACGGTTTCGCCTTCCTTGGCAGCGCGAACGGTCAGATTACCCTGCACTTTAGCAGCATCAAACACATGCAGCGGGCGGCCATAATCGAAGGTCACATAATTGGTGATATCCACGAGTGCATTGATCGGGCGCAGGCCAATTGCTGTAAGGCGCTGCTGCAGCCATTTCGGGCTCGGGCCGTTTTTAACACCCTTCACCAGACGTAACGAAAAACCGTTACAGAACGGCTTTTCAGCATCCTGATCGAGAATAACTTTAACCGGTGTAGCGCCTGCACCTTTGACCGGCGCAATCACATCACCTTTGAGCTTACCAAGACCGGCTGCTGCCAGATCACGGGCAATACCATGCACACCGGTGCAATCCGCACGGTTTGGTGTGAGGCCGACTTCAATAATCGGATCATCAATGCCCATATAGGTCGCAAAGCTCATGCCTACCGGAGCATCTTCCGGCAGATCGATAATGCCGTTATGCTCATCCGACAGTTCCAGCTCACGCTCGGAACACATCATGCCGAAGCTTTCAACGCCGCGGATTTTGCCGACAGACAGCGTGACATCCAGACCCGGCACATAATCACCAGGCTTGCCGAGTACGCCCACCAGACCGGCGCGGGCATTCGGTGCACCGCACACAACCTGTACAGGCTGGCCTTCACCGGTATCCACGGTGAGAACGCGCAGCTTATCAGCATCCGGATGCTGAACAGCGGTCAGCACTTTGGCAATTTTAAAAGTTTTGAAGGCCGCACGGTCATCAACCCCGTCCACTTCCAGACCGATATCTGTCAGCTTTTCAAGGATTTCTTCCAGCGTGGCGTCGGTTTCAAGGTGATCCTTGAGCCAGGAAAGCGTGAATTTCATTTGTTTATACCTTCCTGTATTTACGCGCTCAGACCACCGAACAATGTCGGCAGATCCAGCGGGCGGAAACCATAGTGATTGAGCCAGCGCACATCTGCATCAAAGAAAGCGCGCAAATCAGGCATGCCATATTTCAACATTGCAATGCGGTCGATCCCCATACCCCAGGCAAAGCCCTGATAGACATCCGGATCAAAGCCTGCATTGCGCAGCACATTCGGGTGCACCATGCCGCAGCCGAGAATTTCCAGCCAGTCATTGCCTTCGCCGAACTTCACATTGCCACCGGAGCGGTCGCACTGGATATCAACTTCCATCGACGGCTCAGTGAAAGGGAAGAAGCTCGGACGCAGGCGCATCTTAACTGAAGGGACTTCAAAGAACGCTTTACAGAATTCTTCCAGAACCCATTTGATATTGGCAACATTCGACGATTTATCGACAACCAGGCCTTCAACCTGATGGAACATTGCCGAATGGGTGGCATCGGAATCCATACGATAGGTCTTGCCCGGAATGACGATACGGATCGGCTCATCACGGCCTTCCTTGTCGCGCAGAGCAGCAAACTTCTCCATCGTATGCACCTGAACAGGCGATGTATGGGTGCGCAGCAATTTGCGCTCACCATTCTCATCCGGCTTAAAGAAGAATGTATCGTGCATTTCACGCGCCGGATGACCTTCTGGGAAGTTCAGCGCTGTAAAGTTGTAATAATCGGTTTCAATGTCCGAGCCTTCGGCAATCGAGAAGCCCATATCGGCAAAAATTGCCGTAATCTCATCAATCACCTGAGAAATCGGGTGAATACGACCACGCGAAGCCGCAGAGCTGCGCACCGGCAAGGTCACATCAACCTTTTCGCGCTCCAGCTTCTCAGCAATCGCAATTTTACGCAGGTCGGTTTTACGGGTCGCCAGCGCTTCAGTGACGCGGTTTTTCAGACCATTAATGGCCGGTCCCTGTGTCTGACGCTCTTCAGGAGACATAGCGCCCAAGGATTTCAGTTTCTCAGAAACCGATCCTTTTTTACCGAGAACGGCAACACGCACGGCCTCAATCGCCTGTTCATCACCGGCAGCGGCAATCTCTGCCAGAATGCCCTGTTCGAGTAGTGAGAGATCACTCATTATTCAGATCCTTGATAATTGTGCCGTGCAACAACATCTGGTGTTTTTCTCGCATCCAGCAACCGGAAAACTGCCTTGCTCTTCTGCGATATCGTTTTGTTTAGCTATTTCAAACGAAAAACCCGCGCCAGTACCACCAGCGCGGGTTTTCCAAATACATCACAAAAGCTTTGGAAGAGCGGCTGGCTTAGTTGACAGCAGACTCAAAAGCATTTGGTGTTGTGTCTTTCAGATATTCAAGCGCTTTCTTTGCGGATGCAACAAGCGCGCCGAATGCTGCTGGCTCATGAATAGCCAGATCCGACAGAACCTTACGGTCTACTTCGATGTTCGCTTTAGCAAGACCATCGATGAAACGGCCATAGGTCAGGCCATGCATACGAACAGCAGCATTGATACGCTGAATCCACAGAGCGCGGAAAGTGCGCTTGCGGTTCTTGCGATCGCGATATGCATACTGTTTCGAACGATCGACAGCAGCTTTAGCTGTGCGGATCGTATTTTTACGACGACCGCGGAAACCTTCAGCCTGCTTCAGGACTTTTTTGTGCTTTGCGTGAGCTGTCACGCCGCGTTTAACACGTGCCATGGTATGATATCCTTAAACTAATGCTTACAGGCCGTTCGGCAGGTAATTCTTGACAACAACTTTGGCATCGGCCTCGGAGAGAACCATGGTGCCGCGTGCATCGCGAATGAACTTGTTTGAACGCTTGATCATACCGTGACGCTTGCCAGCTGCAGCAGCCATCACTTTACCAGTACCGGTGATTTTGAACCGTTTCTTGGCAGCAGATTTGGTCTTCATCTTGGGCATTTTGCTACTCCTTAATTTTAGTCCCTGCCGTATCTGCGATACTTCACGCCTCTTGTGTAAATCCCCCTCGTGCACTGCACTCCGGGTCTTATTTTCAAGACGTTTTGTCTGCAGAAGACAAAGACTCGATTGTACTTTCAGGCCGACCAAAGCCCGAAAAGCATACAAAACCGCCACGGCATGCCCTGCCGGTCGGTTTGAACAGCGTTTCAATACGCATAATTACAGTAAAAAGCAACTCTAAAGAGTCTAAATAAAAAGCCGCCCGTAGGCGGCTATTTCATTTTACAAAACAGAAACTGTTTTGCTTATCCGCGCGGTGCGAGAACCATCATCATCTGACGGCCTTCAAGCTTTGGCTCTGCTTCAACCTTAGCGATTTCAGCAGTATCTTCCTTCACGCGCTGCAACAGCTGCATGCCAAGTTCCTGATGCGCCATTTCACGGCCGCGGAAGCGCAAAGTAACTTTAACCTTATCGCCATCCTCAAAGAAACGACCTGCGGCCTTCAACTTCACTTCATAATCGTGATCGTCGATATTAGGACGCATTTTGAGTTCTTTGATCTCAACCGTCTTTTGCTTCTTGCGTGCTTCGGCAGCTTTTTTCTGGTTCTGATATTTCAGCTTACCAAGATCAACGATCTTACAAACCGGTGGCTCCGCATTAGGAACGATCTCAACAAGATCCAGACCCGCTTCTTCAGCGAGTGCAATGGCTTCCTGAATCGTCACGGTGCCATGGTTCTGGCCTTCGGCGTCAATAAGCTGAACCCGGGGTACCCGGATATCTCGGTTGGAGCGCGGTCCGTCTTTCTGGACCGGCGTCGCTCTGAACGGTCGGCGAATGGTCGTATTCTCCTCGAATTATTAAACATATGCGGTGAATTTGCGCTCTGGTACGGGCTGCAAACACCACAGCTGCACCTGCAACCAACCCATGGTCTAAGTGCAGCGCGCAAGTCAATAGCATCTTTTGAAATGCAAATCACCCCCCTCGGGGCAATAACAATGCAGTAAAATGCCCTTAAAACCGGCTAAAAAACCGCTTTTGATCACGGTTTTATGAATGCTGAGGCAAATCTGCCCGAACAGTCATGTTTTTAAAATGAGCATTGCCTCGTAAGATTTCAAGTTTATAGCTTGTTACAGCAATGTTTCATCACAGTGCATAGAATGAAAACACAGAGTCAGGAGTATCCGATGACAGATCAGGCAGCCAATTTTCTTGATGTAAACGGCACCGCGATTGCCGCACGCACCAGAAAAGGTGACAAAGCCCCGGGTCTTGTCTGGCTTGGCGGTTATTGCTCCGACATGCTCGGCGGCAAAGCCCAGCATCTCGATCAATGGGCTGAGAAAAACAACCATGCCATGCTGCGTTTTGATTATTCCGGCCACGGTGAATCCGGCGGCGAATTCAAAGACGGCACAATCTCGCTCTGGCTGGAACAAAGTTTAGCCGCTTACCGCGCTTTCACAACTGGCCCACAAATCCTGATAGGCTCTTCTATGGGCGGCTGGATTGCTTTGCGTATGGCGCAGGAACTCATCAAAGCCGGTGAGAAGCCTGCCGGTCTGATCCTGCTTGCCCCCGCTCCGGATTTTACACAAGCTTTGGTGGAACCAGAGCTGACTGAAGATCAAAAAAACCAGCTTGAGCAAAAAGGCTATTTTGAAGAACCGTCAGAATATTCACCGCAACCTTATATCTACACCAAAAATCTGATTGAGGACGGACGTAGCAATCAGGTGCTCAACGGTATTATTGAAACCGGCTGCCCCGTGCATATTCTGCAGGGGATGGAAGATCCTGATGTGCCTTATGCCCATGCGCTGCGCCTCGTCGAACATCTGCCGGTTGATAATGTGACGCTGACCCTGATCCGCGACGGAGATCACCGTCTCTCCCGCCCACAAGATCTTGATTTGCTGACACGCTCCGTTGAAGCAATGATCGCGCAAATATAACAATAAAAAGCCTGCAATAATCGGGAGGGGATCATGCGGTTTTCAGTGGTAGCATCGGCTGCGGTTGCAGCTTTTGTTGGTTTTGGCGGCACTTTAGCGCTGATTATTGCGGCAGCGACTGCACTTGGCGCAACGCAGACCGAGACGGCAAGCTGGGTTACCGCCATATCACTGGCGCTTGCGGTCTCATCCGGTTATCTCAGCTGGCGTTACCGCATTCCTATTATCACGGCATGGTCAACACCGGGGCTGGCGCTGATCGGCGCCAGTATCGGCTTTACCATGCAGGAGGCTGTCGGTGCTTTCATCGTCACAGCCCTCGCGATCATCATCACCGGCCTGATCAAGCCGGTGGCACAATTTGTCGAGCGTATTCCCGCATCCATCGCCTCCGGCATGCTCGCCGGTGTTTTATCAAGCTTTGTCATCAATGCCGCAAAAACCCTGTCGCTCGACCCTTTGCTGGTTTTGCCGCTGATTGCGCTGTTTTTGATTATCCGCCTGTTTAATCCGGCAATGGCTGTGATCAGTGTGTTAATCGGCGGTGTGATTTTCGCCCTGCTGCTTGGCCGTGCGGATAATCTGCCCGCACCGGAACTCTCCACATTAACGATGATCATACCGGAGTTTTCAGTGTCTGCCATGATCGGGCTGGCATTGCCGCTTTATCTGGTAACAATGGCCTCCCAGAACCTGCCCGGTTTTGCTGTCTTACGCGCTGCCGGATATGAACCGCCGACGGCTGCCTGTCTGCAAGTGACCGGCCTTGTCTCACTGATTTCGGCACCTTTTGGCGCCCATACCAGCAATATGGCGGCAATTTCAGCCGCGATCTGCACCGGTCATGATGCACACCCTGATCCGAAACAGCGCTGGCTGACAGGCCCGTTCTATGCGCTGTGCTATCTGGTCTTTGCTATTTTCGGCGCATCTCTGGTCGCCATTTTTGCTGTATTGCCACCGGCACTGATTATGCTGATTGCAGGACTGGGATTGATCGGCCCGTTCATCAATGCGCTGGCTCTTGCCCTGAACAAGCAAGATGAGCGGTTTGCCGCTATCATCACATTTGCCGTCACAGCCTCGGGTATTACTATTCTGGGTATCGGCTCTGCTTTCTGGGCGCTGATCGCCGGTCTGATCGTCGCCGGAATGGATCATTTATCAAAAAATCGCTAAAAATTTAAATCTTTGAAAAAGTTTAAAAATCAGCTTTGAATCATCGAAAAACAACTTCCTGAAACCCTGCGGAAACACCGATTTTGCGGGGTTTTTCTTGAATTTCCCTCCGGCTCACACCACGTATTTTAGCAATTGATGATCACTTCTGATGGTCAAGCCGATTTACGGAGCCATTTTATGAACAGAACCGCATTGATCCGCCCAGCCTGGACGCCGGCAACAATTGCTTTGATGGTCTTGGGCTTTGTCTTTTTCTGGCCGCTTGGTCTCGCCATGTTGGCTTATATCATCTGGGGCGACCGCCTGCCCGGTGTGAAACACGACATCAATCAGGCAACTGATGATTTTGTCGGTAAATGTCGCCGCAAAACTCAGGAGTTCTCCCGCTTCACCGGCGGCATGCAATCGACCGGCAACAGCGCTTTTGACGACTGGCGTGATGAAGAGTTGAAGCGCCTTGATGAAGAGCGTCGCAAGCTTGATGAAGCCCGCTCTGAATTTGAAGCGCATATTCGTGAACTGCGCCGCGCCCGCGACCGTGAAGAATTCGAACGCTTCATGGCTGAGCGCCGTAAAAACACATCGAAAGATGATGTGATTGAGCTGTAATCAGCGCGCATATTTACACACCATCTCTTAGGCGCATCGGCCGATGCGCCTTTCTTATAATTATAAGAGCGAATCATCTATAGTCTTGGCATGATCCTGTCCTTATTCCGCAAACCTCCGCTAAAAAAAGCAGCAAAAAAACAGCCTGCGCCGAAAGCACTGCGCGCCGAGCGAACCTATCCTGTTGCGGGACGTAATCTGCCGCTCTGTGTCTGGGAAAATCCGCGCGCCAAAAGGCTGACATTGCGCATCGAAACAGGCGGCAAGGCAATTCGTGTTACCGTCCCGCCGCGTCTGCCGGAGCGTGAGCTTGATCTGTTTATTGCCCGCCATCACGGCTGGATTGAAGCTCAGATTTCCAAAGTACCGGTCACGGTGCCCTTCATGGACGGCAGCACCATTCATATCCGTGGCATTGCGCACCGGATTGTACATGAACCGGCCAAGCGCGGCACCACACGACAGGATCACGATGAAAACGGTCAGGCTGTGCTGATTGTGCATGGTGACGGGCACCATATGGGACGGCAGATTGCCGACTATCTGAAGAAACTGGCTAAAACCGATATTAACGGTCTGGTGCTGGTGCATACGGAGCGCATCGGCAAACCGGCAACGTCTGTGCGCTTTAAAGATACAACCAGTCGCTGGGGCTCCTGCACATCGAAAGGTGATCTGGCATTCTCATGGCGTATCATGATGGCACCGGCAGAAGTGATCAATTATCTGGTCGCCCATGAAGTTGCCCATCTGTGTGAGATGAATCACGGGCCGGATTTCTGGGCACTGTGCACCAGACTTTGTCCTGATACGCCAACATCACGGGCATGGCTCAAACGGCATGGCAGTGCGCTTCATGCGGTTTCCTTTACCTCTGTAACGGATTAAGCTTGTCCCTCAGAGTTTTTACGCGCTAAACTACATACCTACTCAATAAACAGTCTGAAATTAAGCAAATGTCCTCCTCCGCTATCGAAGTTAAAATCTGCGGCCTGAAAACGCCGGAAGCCGTGGAAACCGTGCTGAAAAATAGCGCCAGCCATATCGGTTTTATCTTTTTTCCGAAAAGCCCGCGCCATGTCGAGCCTGCACAAGCCGCTGAACTTGCCGCTGCTGCCCGTGGCAAAGCCAAAATCGTCGCTGTGACTGTGAATGCTGATGATGCACAGCTGGACGCAATTGTCGCTGTGCTGAAACCGGATATTTTGCAATTGCACGGCAATGAAACACCGGAACGCGTGCGCCAAGTTAAACAGCGCTACAATCTGCCGGTGATGAAAGCCTTCTCCATCCGCGAAAATAGTGATTTTGACGTGGTCGCACCCTATCAGGGCATTGCGGACCGTTTTCTGTTTGACGCTAAGGCGCCAAAGGGCTCAGAACTGCCGGGCGGCAATGGTGTCTCTTTTGACTGGAACCTCCTGAATGCACGGCAGGATCTGGGCAATTACATGCTTTCAGGCGGTCTGAACGCAGAAAATATTAATGTGGCTCTTGCCAAAACAGGCAGCTTTGCTATCGACATTTCATCAGGTGTTGAAAGCGAGCCGGGCAAAAAAGACGTGCATCTGATTGATGCGTTTTTTGCAGCCGTACGTGAAACAAGCAATACGAAATAAGACTGCCTCATCAGGCATTCATTTGAATCAAAGATCGGAAGCATATCTCATGTCGAGCGAGCTCAATTCTTTCAAAACCGGGCCGAATGAAGACGGCATGTTTGGTATTTACGGCGGGCGTTTCGTTGCTGAAACCCTCATGCCGCTGATCCTCGACCTGCAGGCAGCCTATGATGCGGCCAAAGAAGACCCGGAATTCAAAGCCGAATTGCAGGCACTCTCCACCCATTATGCCGGTCGTCCTTCCAAGCTCTATTATGCTGAAGGTCTGACCCGCTACGTGCGTGAACAGGCAGCAGCCAAAGGCGGTAAAGGCGGCGCGAAGATTTACTTCAAACGCGAAGACCTGAACCATACCGGCAGCCACAAGATCAATAACTGTCTCGGCCAGATTTTGCTTGCCAAGCGCATGGGCAAAACCCGCATTATCGCGGAAACCGGTGCCGGTCAGCACGGCGTGGCATCAGCCACTGTTGCTGCGCGCTTTGGTCTGCCATGCGTGGTTTATATGGGCGCAACCGACGTTGAACGCCAGAAGCCGAATGTATTCCGCATGAAACTTCTCGGTGCCAAGGTCAATGCTGTGACCGCCGGTAACGGTACGCTGAAAGACGCGATGAATGAAGCCCTGCGCGACTGGGTCACCAATGTGGAAGACACCTATTACCTGATCGGTACGGCTGCCGGCCCGCATCCTTATCCGGAAATGGTTCGTGATTTTCAGTCTGCAATCGGCACTGAAGCCCGTGAACAGATGCTTGAGCGTGAAGGTCGCCTGCCGGATGCGATTATTGCGGCTGTTGGCGGCGGTTCCAATGCCATCGGTCTATTCCATCCGTTCCTCGATGATACAACAGTCAAAATCTATGGCGTTGAAGCCGGTGGCCTTGGTCTGGACGGCGATAAACATTGCGCTTCCATGACCGCAGGTAATCCGGGTGTGCTGCATGGCAACCGTACCTATCTGTTGCAGAATGAAGACGGCCAGATTCTTGAAGGCCATTCGGTTTCTGCCGGTCTCGATTATCCGGGTGTGGGTCCTGAACACTCATGGCTGAAAGATACCGGCCGCGTGACTTATGTGCCGATTTTGGATA
The DNA here is from genome assembly GCA_021733665.1 of Bacillus subtilis. Classification (GTDB taxonomy): domain Bacteria; phylum Pseudomonadota; class Alphaproteobacteria; order Rhizobiales; family Rhizobiaceae; genus Pseudochrobactrum. The sequence goes on along the minus strand of JAHREI010000001.1, from coordinate 193,103 downwards.
ACGAAGCGCTGGAAGCCTTCCAGATCACCACGCGCACAGAAGGTATTATTCCGGCACTGGAATCCTCCCATGCGATTGCACAGGCTCTGAAACTGGCGCCGGAAATGGATCAGGATCAGATCATGATCGTCAATCTCTCCGGTCGCGGCGATAAAGACGTGCACACTGTCGGCGAAATTCTCGGAATGGAAATGTAATTCATGGCCGCTTTATCGCGACAGGGCAGTGATCTATACAGCCCCCGTTCCGCATGGTTCGGGCAGGTGATCACTTGCGGCTCTGCACAGATCAAGCTTAACCTTATCAGTGCGCAGTCTGACAGTCTTACCGCCGATAAAATTACAGCAGCGGCACAGCAGATCTCTGCTGCTGCCGGTGATTTCAGCGCATATGCGTTGCATGATGCAGGCTTTGCCATACTCCATGAGGGCGAAGAAGCTTTGTGGCTACTACTCCATCAATGGATTGATGGCGGTATTTGCACTCAGCATCTTTGGCGCTCGGATCTCACGGGTGCGGTCAGTTTCAGACCTGCGCCCGCGCATTTGATGGCCTGTGTCTGGGAACTCGCTATTATTGATTTTGAACGCAGGGCATGGATAGAGACGGTCATGGCAGGCTTGCCGCACACCGCTTATTTGTCACGCACGCTGCCACGAGGAAAATTATGACAAGACGTATGGATGAGAAATTTGCAGCCCTGCGTGCTGAAGGCCGCCCTGCTTTGGTCACTTACTTTATGGGTGGTGATCCGGATTACGCAACATCGGTTGAAATCATGAAAGCCCTGCCAAATGCCGGTGCTGATGTGATTGAAATCGGCATGGCCTTCTCCGATCCGATGGCTGATGGTCCGGCCATTCAGGCAGCAGCCCTGCGCGCGCTGCATGCAGGCCAGACTTTGCCGAAAGCGCTGCAGATGGTGCGTGATTTCCGCGTGAGCGATGACACAACACCGATCGTGCTGATGGGCTATTACAACCCGATCTATATTTACGGCGTCGAGCGTTTTATCAAGGACGCATTAGAAGCCGGTATTGATGGCCTGATCGTTGTTGATCTGCCGCCGGAAATGGATAATGAGCTGTGCATTCCAGCGATTAAAGCCGGCATCAACTTCATTCGTCTGGCTACGCCGACCACAGATGCAAAGCGCCTGCCGAAAGTGCTCGAAAACACCTCCGGCTTTGTTTATTACGTGTCGATGAACGGCATTACCGGTTCAGCTTTGGCTGATACAACACAGGTCAGTGAAGCGGTTGCCCGCATCAAAAGTCACACAGACCTGCCGGTTTGCGTGGGCTTTGGTGTCCGCACTGCAGAACAGGCAAAAGCGATCGGCGCATCGGCTGACGGTGTGGTTGTCGGCTCCGCGATTGTGGCGGCGATTGCCGGTACACTGGACGCCAATGACAAGGTTCAGGGTGATCCTGTCGCCGCTGCATCGGCTGTTGTCAGTGAGCTTGCATCGGGTGTTCGCAGTGCCCGCCTTGCTCCTGCCCGATAGATACCGTAAAATAGATAATTAACAGAGTGCCGCAAATTTGCGGCTTTCTTTGTGTTTTATGCATTTTATGTTTAAAGACACAAAAGTTTCAAGTTTTGAGAACAACGGAAAGCCCATATGAACTGGATTACGAATTATGTCCGCCCGAAGCTCAACTCCATGCTGGGGCGTCGGGAAATGCCGGAGAATCTCTGGATCAAGGACCCGTCAACCGGTGAAATGGTGTTTCATAAAGATCTGGAAAGCAATCAGTGGGTGATCCCTGCTTCCGGTCATCATATGCGCATTCCGGCGAAAGACCGTCTGCGTTTCTTCTTTGATGAAGGCAAATATGAGACTCTGGAAAGCCCGAAAGTTGCAACCGATCCGCTGAAATTCCGCGACGAAAAGAAATATATTGATCGTCTGAAAGACTATCGCAACCGCACACAGCAGGATGATTGCATCATCAATGCAACCGGTACGATTGAAGGTCTGCCGATTGTTGTAACTGTTCAGGACTTTGCTTTCATGGGCGGCTCGCTCGGTATGGCTGCCGGTGAAGCAATCATCAAAGCAGCTGAAACAGCCATTGCCAAGAAGCGCCCTCTGGTTCTGTTCTCCGCTTCCGGCGGTGCCCGTATGCAAGAAGGTATTCTGTCGCTGATGCAGATGCCACGCACCACTGTTGCCGTGGAAATGCTGAAAGAAGCAGGTCTGCCTTATATCGTGGTTCTGACCAACCCGACCTTTGGTGGTGTAACCGCTTCTTATGCTATGCTCGGCGATATCCAAATTGCAGAACCAGGCACAATGATCGGTTTTGCCGGTGCACGCGTGATTGAACAGACAATCCGTGAAAAACTGCCGGAAGGCTTCCAGAGCGCGGAATATCTGCTGGATCACGGTATGATTGATATGGTTGTTTCCCGTCTGGAGATGAAAGAAACCGTTGCCCGTATCCTGAAGATCATGATGAAGCAGCCTGCTACCGAAGCCAAGGCTGAACTTGCAGAAACAGCAGCCCGCGCTGTTTCTGCCTGATAAGATTTTATTCTGATCGGTGAAGTTTTTGCCGATTAAAGTTCTTTTCGCGCCGCTAAACCAGCGGCGCGTTTTCTTTTCTAAGTACCTGTTGCAAATCAGACCGCAAACTGATCAGTTCGTCTGCAATGTTAGAATTCCGGATCTGCCATGACACAAAACCTCACCGCCGCACATCGTATTGAACGCCTTTTGGAAAAACACCCGAAGGGTTTTGATCTGTCACTTGAGCGTATCAGCCGTCTGCTGGAAGCGCTGGGCAATCCACAGGACAAGTTGCCGCCGATTATCCATATTGCCGGAACCAACGGCAAAGGCTCGGCCACCGCTTTCGCCCGCGCATTACTGGAGGCGGAAGGGCTGGCGGTGCATGTGCATACCTCCCCGCATCTGGTGAACTGGCATGAGCGCTATCGTCTGGGGCGCAAAGGCGAGGCTGGCCAGTTGGTTGATGATGCAACGCTCTCGGATGCCGTTGCACGGGTAACGGAAGCGAATGGTGAGCATATGATCACCGTTTTCGAACTTCTGACTGCCGTAACCTTTGTTCTCTTTGCCGAGCATCCGGCAGATGCAGTTATTCTGGAAGTTGGCCTTGGGGGGCGTTTTGATGCCACCAATGTCATTACCAAACCTGCTGTATCATTAATCATGCCGGTTTCACTCGATCACCAGTCCTATCTCGGCGATAAAGTAGAGATTATTGCTGCTGAAAAAGCCGGTATCATCAAACGCGACTGTCCGGTGGTCATCGGTTATCAGAGCAGCGATGATGCCCGTCAGGTGATGATTGATATTGCAGACCGTTTGCGCTGTCCTGTCAGCGTTTTCGGGCAGGATTTTCTTGCCTATCAGGAACATGGCCGCATGGTCTATCAGGATGAGAGCGGCTTGATTGATCTGCCGCTGCCGCGCCTGCCGGGTCGTCACCAGATTGCCAATGCCGCAGCAGCCATCAAAGCGGTGCGCGAAGCCGGTTTTGCTCTAAGCGATCAGGCTGTTGAGAAAGCCATGACATCTGTGACATGGCCTGCCCGTATGCAGCGCCTGACACAGGGTGAGCTAATCCGTTTTGCTCCTGAAAAGGCTGAAATCTGGCTCGATGGCGGGCACAATCCGGGTGCTGGCGTGGTCATTGCCGAAGCTTTGGCCGAACTTGAAGAGCGTGACCCGCGCCCGCTTTATCTGATTACCGGTATGATCAACACCAAAGATCCGGTCGGCTATTTTGAAGCTTTCACCGGCATGGCCAGACAAGTCTATACGGTAGCAATCAGCTCCAGCGATTCCGGTATTGACCATGAAACGCTTGCCGATGCAGCACGCAGAGCAGGTCTGGAAGCTTTGCCGGTCGCCAGTGTGGCTGAAGGGCTGAAAGCCATCAAGGAACAGGTCAAAGATGAAGTGATTGCGCCACGCATTCTGATCGGCGGCTCACTTTATCTGGCGGGTGATGTGCTGGCAGCGAACAACACGCCACCGCAATAAGCGATGATCTGGATAAACAAAAAGCCCCGCATGAACACTCATGCGGGGCTTTTTTTATAACTTTTATCTGATTAAGCCGAAGCTTTGATCCAGTCAGCCAGACGGCTCTTTGGTGCTGCACCAACCATGTTGGCAGCGATTTCACCATTTTTGAACATCAGCAATGTCGGGATGGAACGTACGCCATATTGCGCTGCCAGTTCCGGATTTTCATCGATATTCACTTTGGCGATCTTTACCTGACCGGCCATTTCCGATGAAATTTCTTCCAGAGCCGGTGCAATCATTTTGCAAGGTCCGCACCATTCGGCCCAGAAATCCACCACAACCGGTTCAGAAGCTTTCAGCACATCGGATTCGAAATTGCTATTGTCAATTTTAACGGTCGCCATTGGCTTTCCTCTTTCACTGATACAGGACATATCCTGATTTCAAATTCATTATTAGCTGATATGTGGTGTCATTGTGATGAAAGGTCAATAATAAAGCAGTTGCCATGTCAATACAGGAGCCGGTTTGTTACCGGAAACTGCAAATGACAGTTAGAGCGATTTATGTGCCAAGTTTGGCATACGGCGCTCTAATGCCTCACATCCCGTCATACGGCTTTGCCCAGAGCAATCAGCGCCTGCTCCATCACATCCTCATCCAGCACAATCAGATGCGGCCCCTCGGTAAAGAGCAGCGCGGCCTCAACCCGTTTATGCGGATAAAGCGGCTCAACCAGCGCGCGATACAATGCAAGCTGGGTAATGTAAGCCTGCGGCACCTCCTGCTGCGTCCGTGCAGGCGGGCGATTGCTCTTATAATCCACAATCAGCACACGGTCTTCTTCAACACAAATCCGGTCAATCTGGCCGGAAACAACCTGTTCTTTGCCGCGCAATTGCAGTTTACCCATCAGCGAGATTTCTGCTTTGGAGGCCGGTGAGAATACCGCAGCAAATTGCGGATCATTCAGAATGGTGCTGACCGCTGCCAGTACTTTTTCACGTTGTGATTCGTGCCAATCACCGGAAGCAATATTCAGATAACGCTGTGCCGCCTGCTCGCGTTGCTCCGCAGGCAAATCCGGCAAACGTTGCAACAATGTGTGAATTACTGTTCCACGCTGCAAACCGAAGCTGCGGCCACTGCCCTCACTCTGTGCGCCCTGCTCCAGAACCGGCGAGCCGCTGCGCACAACCTGCTCCGCATCGGCCTCAATCAGTGCAGAGGCGCCGGATGGCGTCAGCGGGCGTGGCAGCCCCTGCTCCGGCTCCAGCGGCCTGCGATAATGCTCAGGCAATGGCGGATAAGCGGTCTCAGTCGCATCCGCTTTGTCCTGTATCTCCAGTTCCGCCAGTTCTGTCTTGCGATAGCGACGCGCACTTACCCCCTCAACCGGATGATCATAGGCTACAGCCTCATCACCCAGCCCGTCAGCGGCCAGTTTCAACCATGTGTTTTCGCTCTCGCGCTCGCCGCGATAACCACACAGGATCAGCCGGTCTTCGGCACGCGTCATGCCAACATACAAAAGACGGCGATATTCTTCCTCAGAGCGGGTTTTAAGCTCTTCCAGCAGCTCCGCAGTAAAACCGGTGCCGTAATCACTCTTCGGCAGCCAGAGAAAGCCTTTGCCTTCATATCCATCGGGCTCCGCCATATCAAAACTCAACAGCTTTGGCGCACGCCCTGCCGACCATGCGGCATTGCCGGGATCAACCATGAAGACCACAGCCGCTTCCAGCCCCTTGGAGGCATGAACCGTCATGATACGCACTTCATCGCGGTTCTGATCCAGCTCGCGCTTGATCTCCGGCGAGGCTGCTTCCAGTGTTTCCAAAAAGGCCTGTAGCCCGGGCAGACCACTGCGCTCTGTGGCGAGTGCGTAATTCTGAAACTCGTCGATCACGTCACCGGCTTCCGGCCCGAGCCGCGCCAGCAATTTACGTCGTCCGCCATCCTGTCCGAGAATACGGGCATAGAACTCAAAGACCGGCATTGTATCGGCCATATTGCGCCAGCGACGCAGTTTTGTGTACAGCACCTGCCATGCGCCTGCATCCGGCGCATCGCTTTCACCCAGCTTCTCCATCGCGGCATAAAGCGTCTGCTTGGTGCCGCGTGGCTGCGCAAGACGATAAAGCTGCTCCTCGGTCAAACCAAAGAGCGGGCTTTTCAGCACACTTGCCAGTGACAGATCGTCGGCCGGTTGCAGCACAAAACGCCCGACAGCCATCAGGTCTTTAATGCCGATGTGACTGGTGAGGCGCAGGCGGTCAGCACCGGCCACCGGCACGCCGCGATTTTTCAAGGCACGAGAAAGAGCAGGCATGAACAGATCACGCTTACGCACCAGCACCATAATATCGCGCGGCTCCATGCGCCGCCCTTTGCCGTGGATCGGCTCGCCCGTATCCAGCCAATGACGTATAGTGGTGGCAATCTGCTCGGCCAGCTTAACCGCCGGTGCAGGTAGCTGGTCGATTGGCGTGCGCCAGTCCTCAACCTCTTCAACCTTTTCCGGTGTCAGAATATCCCAGACCTCAACCTCACCGGCATCATTGGAACGGATCGCCGCATGGACGGTCGGCTGCCGCTCAATACCAAGTCCGCGAAAAGCCTCTTCGCGCGAAAATACCGTATCCACCGCCGACAACACATCCGGTGTGGAGCGGAACGAGAAGTTGAGACTGACTTTTTCAAAGCTCAATTCCGCACGGGCTGCCATGCGTGAAACCGCTTTACCAGTTGCCGCAAAATCCTCAGGACGTGCGCCCTGAAACGAATAGATCGACTGTTTCTCATCACCCACTGCGAAAAGGGTACGGCGCACATCACGCTGCCCTGAGCCGGAGAAGAACTCAGCAGAGAGCATATTAATCACCTGCCACTGTTCAGGGCTGGTATCCTGCGCCTCATCCACCAGAATATGGTCGATACCGCGGTCGAGCTTATACTGCACCCACATGCCCGCGCCGTTGCGCGACAAGAGCGAGACGGTGCGGTTGATCAGATCGTCAAAGTCCAGCAAGCCGCGATTGCGCTTCATCTTCTCATAACGCGACAGCAGATCATCAATCAGTGTAAAAGCCGCAAGATTGAGCCGGATCAGCTTCAGCAGTTTAAGCCGGTCGAGCCCCTCATGAATATCGGCAGCAACGCGGTTAAAGTCGTCTTCGAAATCCGGCAGTTCCGCTTTGACCGCAGCGGTTGCCACCCATGAGCCGTTTTTCGGCTCGCCTGTGGATTTGAGAAATGCCTTGCGCAGAATATCCTGCATTTGTGCCGGTGTGGTCTGCGGTTTAATCATCCGCAATTGCAGCACAACATCCTGCGCACGGGCAGCAGGCTTGCGCAGGTTCATCACCGCATCCAGCACGTCTTCGGAAAATTCAGCCACCGGCCAGAGCTCAGAGAGAATGTCGGCTTCAGTGTCTTCCGGATCAAAGCCGAAATGACGGTAGAAAACATCCTGACGGGTTTCCGCAACGCCGGTCTGCCGGATAAATCCATGCAAGGCATGGCGCTTGGACACCGCTTCATCCAGCAGGTTTTCCAGCCCCATTTCACCGGCGGTTTCCAGCACCGTAGCAAAGGCTTCAGCCAAATCCGCATGGGCAGAGGTGGAGGCCACTTCGAGCAATTGCCGCCGTGCTTCTCCTACCAGTGCCGTCTGCATCATATCATCGAGCATTTCAAAATGACCGGCAATATTCGCTTCGAGCGGAAATTGGTGCAGAATGGATTCACAAAAAGCGTGAATGGTCTGGATTTTCAAACCGCCCGGTGTTTCCAAAGCGCGGGCAAACAAACGCCGAGCGATTTCAAGACGGATCGCATCGGGTTCACGTTTTTCCAGATCTTTAAGCTTCTTGCCCAAGCCTTCATCATCCAACACCGCCCATTCCGACAGCCGCTGAAAAACACGATTCTGCATCACGGCCGCTGCGGCTTTTGTATAGGTCAGACAAAGGATTTTGGACGGGTCTGTCCCCTCCAGCAACAGCCGGATCACCCGTTCTGTCAGCACATGGGTTTTGCCGGAACCGGCATTGGCCGATACCCAGACAGAATCGTAAGGGTTTGCAGCCTTGGCCTGCGCATCAATGGTTTCCTGCGGGATGATAAATTTGAGTTTTGTCATGCATCACCGCCTTCGTCAGCACCACCGGCTGACCATTCCAGAACACGCGCCAGATGATCATAATCACCGGTCAGGTCGCTTTCACGGAACGGTAACGCCCGTGAACGATAGCCCTGCTCCTCGCGATTATATTCCGTCAGCAACTCTCCGAGACGCGCCCACGATTCTTCGCCCAGCTCCACGGCGGTTTTCACGCTGGCACCGCGATCCGTACTCAGAATGGATTCCGGCTTGAGCCTTCCGCCCCCCTGCAAACGCACATAGAGCAAGTCCTGCGCATCACTCTGGCCGATCTCTTTAAAGGCACCACGGCGCAACAGAGCTGCCTCCAGCGCCAATTGCGGCGACAAAAGCACATGAGCCTGGCGCACCGATGGTGTAGAACCAGTCTTATAGTCGATCACCACAGTCGTACCATCACGCATCACATCAATACGGTCAGCACGACCGGACAGTGTCACGGCCAGCGGCTCGACAACCGCTTTTGCCGATGAAATCTCCGCATGGCGCTCACGCACATAAGGCGCGCGCTCACGCTCCCAATGCAAAAACTCCGGTATCAGCGCAGTAAAACGCGGCCACCACACGGCTTCAATCTCCGGTGGCAGATCGGCATCAGTGAAAGCACCGCGCCCGATTTCCAGCAATTCTTCTTCCGCCTGCGATGATAGAGGATCAATATCGCGGCGGGTAAACTCACCGAGAATGTCATGAAACAGCGTTCCGCGCTCAGCTGCAGCCGGATCGCGGATCAGTGGTTCCAATGCACGCAAACGCAGAATTTTCTTCGCATAGATCGCATAAGGATCGCGGCGCAGTGTTTCAATTTCTGTCACCGAGAAATGTTTCGGTCGCGCATCAACCGGCGGTTTCGGTTCCGGACGCGAGACAAACGGCACATCGGGGCTAACATCGAGCAGACGCGCCCAGTACAGATATTTCCCGCCGCGCTCACGCATGGCGTCCGTTACCGCTTTACCCGTCACTGTTTCCAGTCGCAGCAACCAGCGCGACGGCACAGTCGGTGCATTTTCAGAGCGCTGAGAGCGGGAGAAAATCACCTGCTCCATCCCTGTTGCCATGGCAAAATCATGCGCGGCAAGGCCGGTACGCACTTCCGGCGGATCAAGTGCAATCATGCCCTTCATCGGGCGCGACATAAACGGATCATTGCGGGTTTTTGCCGGCCAGATGCCCTCATTCAACCCGCCGACAATCACCGTATCAACCGTCTGAAGGCGTGCTTCCAGCGCCCCCCAAATAAACACACGCGGATGACCACCAGGATGCGGCTTAACCGTTTCATTGGCCAGCAGCGCTTCAAACATATCCGGCCATTCTTCCGGCAGAAAATCCAGCCCTGTGTCAGCGGCAATCAACTGGCGCAGAAATGTACTGAACTGCTCACCCTGCTGTCCCTGATAGAGCAGATGCACCGTATCATCGATATCCCGTGCCAGATTTTCCAGAGCCTCAACACTCGCCCGCATGATCTGCGGTACTTCAATCCGCGCCTGAATGCGAATGAGATCGGTCAGTGGTGCCACGGCGGCAGTCATTGCCGCACAAAAGGTTTGCAACTGGATAAGCTCTGCCGCCGCAATATTGTCCTGCCACGCCGGTTCATAAGGCTTGGCGGAGGCTTCCATCATTTTCTGTTCAAGGAAGCCCGGCAGATCGGCAATATCCGCCCTGCCCGTGCCTCCACGCAAGGCAACCAGTTCCAGCATTTCTGCGGCACGGCGCAGATCTCCGCGCTTTTGCCCCAGCCGTACCAGCGGATGCTTGGCCAGTGCCAGCAGCGCCACCGGATCACCCGGTTCAAACACACAGGTGATCAGCAGGCGCAGCAGAATAACCGCTTCCGTATCGCGCAGGAGTTTACCGCCGGAATCGTCCGCATCAATGCCGAAACGGGTGAGTTCCAATACCACACGCCGCGCCAGATTACGGTCAACCGTCACCAGCGCTGCGGTTTTATCCGGTTCTTCAATCGCATCACGTAACGCCAGTGCGACTGCCAGTGCTTCTTCACGCTCATTGGATGTTTCGATCAGCGCTACATTCTGCATCGCATCGCGCACAGCCTGCGCATCGAGCTGCAAATGACCCCATAGGTCTGTGGTTTCTGCCGGACGCAGTGCCTCACTGACAATGTGCTCGCGCATACGCTTTGCTGGATTTTCAATATCCAGATGCTGCACATCCTCACGGCGGCATTGCATCTGATCCAGAAGCTTGCGCAGCCCATATTGCGGATGGCCATAGGTGGACGGATTATTCAGCCCGTCGGCAAGCAAGGTCCATGCCTTCTCGTCCAGATCACGATCCAGCCCCGGAAATACCACTGCGCCCTTTGGCAAGCGGGCAATCGTTGCTACCAGCTTTGCTGTTGCCGGAATAGAACCGGTGGAACCGGCCACAATCACAGGGCCTTGCGGCGGATTTTTCTGCATCCGCAGCGTTTCAAATTCAATCAGCCAATTGCGGTGCTGTGAGGCATTCGAGCGGTTGCGCTCGGCCAAAACATCCGGCCAGATTTTGGTGACGATCTCCAGAAATTGCAGCGTCACCCGCCACCAGTCGGCAAGTTCTTCCGGTGCGATCAGACCAAGCTCGCTCCAGCTTGCGCCTTCTGTCTCCACCTGATCCATCAGTCGCACCAGATCGCGCGCCAGCCAGATAGCATCAGCAGTGGTTGCCGGAATGGCAATGTCCTCTGCACCGAACATGGCACGAATATGCGACGGCAGGCTTTCGCGCCACGGGCGGATTAACTGCGCGAGCAATAATAGTCGTTCCGGCTCACTCATCGGGGGCGCAAGCTGAAGAAACTCCTCTGCCGCACTGTCAAACAGCGCAGCACTTTCCTCCACATCACCCAACGGACGGATAGATGGCAGCAGAGCTGCATTGGCCGGATTGCGATCGACCAGCAGGGCACGCAGCGCACGCGCCGCACGACGCGTCGGCACATAGATCACCGCGCCAGCCAGCGCCAGCGGATTGCCTGCATCAGCGCCAAAACCTTCGATCAGCTCACCATTCAGCAAAGCATCGGCAAAACGCGGCAGAAATGGTGTTCCCGATGCAATTGAATAAAGACGCGGACGCCGCTCGCTCATAGACCCGTCTCCCTGAAACAGCTGATTATGCTGTGATTATGCCAGCTCCAAAAGGGCAGCTTCTGCCTCGCCGATCGCTTCCGGCGTACCGACCGTCAGCCAATGACCCTGCATGACCATACCGTAAAGCCGGCCTGCGGCAATGGCTGCGTTAAAATAGCTGTTGAGAGAAGAAACGCTGATCTCTTTACCGATAAAGAGCTGCGGATTAACCAGCGCCGCACCGGCATAAATATAATCGGAACGCTCATCCGCCGCTACACGACGCAATGTGCCGTCTTCATTGAGATGAAAATCCCCGCGTCCCTCATGACCGGTGGAGTGATGCCGGTCTGCCAGCATCAGCAGAATATCCATCCGGTTTTCATCCCAATTCTGCGCCAGCTTTTTAAGGTTAGAGCTTTGGTCATCCACCCAAAATGTATCGGCATTGAGGATATAGAATGTCCTAAGCCCAAGTTCCGGCAAGGCTTTGACAATACCGCCTGCAGAATCGAGCAGTAACTCACGCTCATCAGAAATGGTGATCGCAATATCATTACGGGTTTTCAGATGTTCTTCCATCTGATCCGCCAGATAATGCACATTGACCACGGCCTTTTTAACTCCGGCCTCAACCAGCGCATCCAGCCCGCGATCAATCAAAGTGCGACCTGCAACTTTGATCAGCGGCTTTGGGGTGGTCAGGGTCAGCGGACGCATCCGTGTGCCCAAGCCACCCGCCAGTACCATGGCTGTATCAGGGGCGAATGCTTCTGAATTCTTCTTATCCGGCATGGGTATTAATCCTGCAAAAGACCATTGTCCTGATACCATTTGCGCACCGGTACGAGCGACGGATGCTGCAAGGCACGGGCTGCATAGGCTTGAATGCGCGGCAGATGCTGCAAATAAGCAGGTTTGCCATCGCGCTTGAACAGGCGCACAAAAATACCGAGAATTTTGGTGTTACGCTGCGCAGCCATAATCGCATAGGCCGAACGGAAAGCTTCTTCATCAAAAGCCTTGGCCAGCTTACGGCGCTCATCACAATAGGCCGCTACAATCTGATCCTGCAGCTCATCGGCAATTGTCACACGCGCATCCATTACCAGTGATGCCAGATCATAGGCCGACGGACCGATCATCGCATCCTGAAAATCAATGATGCCAAGACGGCCAATGCCTTCGGCCTTCTCCTGCCAGAGAATATTCGGTGAATGATAATCGCGCATCAGCAGATTATATTCTGCATGCTCAAGGCTTTTGAACACGCTGTCCCATGCCTGTTCAAAGCTTTGTATCTGGTCTGCACTGGCAGGTTCGCCCTGCACATAAGGCAAATACCAGACCGGCAGCAACTCTGCTTCGATCAGCATCGCATCACGATCAAACATATGCAGATGATGGGCGCGGTCTTCACTGATTGTAATATTCTGCGGCCAGTCATGCTGATGCAAATGCGCCAGCATTCGTGCGGCGGCCTCATAGCGCTCTGCCAATGGCTTACCTTCGCTATCCAGCACACCTTCCGTGCCGAGATGTTCCATCAGCAGAAAACCGCGATCGAGATTGATGGCGCGCATTTCCGGTACACGAAAACCCTTTTCAGACAGCAACCGGTTCATCGCAACGAAAGCATCCATATTCTCTGCCAGATGCGCGATCTGGCGATACGGACGTCCGTCTTTAACCGGCGGATCATAAGGCATAGCCGGTGCATTCATCAGGATTTCAGTGCCGCTGTCACTGGTAATCAGTTCATAGCCACGCGGGGATGCATCACCCAGCAGATAACGACGGGAGACATTATGACGATCTGATTTTCCGAGAAAACTACGAATACCGAGCGAGCGGGAAATACGGCGTGCCGCTTTGGCTGTCACTTCCATGGTCAATCGGCGACCGTCACCTTCATGATCAATCGTGATCGCAATTGTCGGTGCAGGCAAAACGCCCTCGCCCTGCTGCGGCCATTCCACCAACACTGCACCGCTTTCCAGCGCCTCATCAAGCCCCAGCTCATCCAGTTCTTCCGGTGAGGACAGGCGATAGAGATCTGTGTGGGCTATGGGCAGCCGCAACTCAGGATAGGACTGCACCAGCGTAAAAGTCGGGCTTGGCACTTCGTAAAAATCATCATTGGCAATCGTGCGAATGATCGCGCGCGCCAGAGTGGATTTGCCTGCGCCCAGATCGCCTTTCAAAGTGACAAGATCACCTTTGGCGAGTGCCAGTGCGATGTCTTCCGCAAAACGGATCATCGCGGCTTCATTTTCCAACACCAGATCTACCGTATAGAGAGTGCTGCTATCCTGTTCATCAGCCATGCCAGCTTCCGTTATTAAAATGCCATGTCCGGTCCTTATCGGACAGGATGAGAATAATGATATGTATAGGAAAACGACAGCCTGATCTATTTATTCCGCTGCCGAGCGATACAGGCGCGCATCCAACGGGAAACGTACCAGAACAGTCGTGCCCGAAGATGGTGCTGTGCGGATATCAACCGTGCCGCCATGCAGTTCTACAAAGCTTTTCACCAGCGACAGACCAAGACCTGCGCCACGACGACGGCCGCCATTGCTGTGTGACTGGAAGCGTTTGAAGACTGTATCCAGCACTTCCTTAGGCATACCCGGACCATTATCATGGACGCTGAACACAATATGCTCATCACGGCGGCGGATATCGAGCGAAACCTCTGAACCTTCCGGTGCATAATTAGCTGCATTGCTCAGGAGATTGAACAATACCTGATGCACACGATTGGCATCGCCGCGGAAACTGGTGACTGCATCCTCAACCCGGACTTTCAGCGCAATATCATGTTCACGCAGGCGATCTGCCACGCGTTCACTGGCGGCAGTGACGGCATCACGTACCGATACATCGCTGACATCCAGCTCCATAATACCCGCATCAACGGTCGCCAGATCCAGAATATCATTCACAATCGTCAGCAGAGTCAGCGAGGATGTGCTGATATGTTCAACATATTCACGCTGGCGGTTATTCAGCTCACCGAAGCCCGGTGTCTGCAACAATTCCGTAAAGCCGATAATATTGGTGAGTGGTGAGCGCAACTCGTAGGATACGTGCTGAACGAAATCATTCTTGATCTGATCAGCCAGTTCCAGCGCTTCATTTTTGTCTTTCAACGCACGTTCCACATGCACCGTATCCGACACATCAACAAAGGTCAGCATCATCTGACCTTTTGGCAGCGGCACAACAGCATAAGAAAGGATTGTGCCGGTGGACAGTTCTGCCTGCCCCTGCATACCTTCACGCTTGTCGGCAATACCGGTCACAGCCGAGACAAATTCGTCCCAATAACGGTCATCGGCCAGTTCTTTGCACTGCTTGCGAATGACCGATATATGCGTGCCTTCAACGGCAATAGTCGGCGGGATTGACCACAATTCGGCAAAGGCCGGATTGGATAAGCGAATACGCCCGTCAGCACCGAACACGGCCACACCTTCGGCCAGATGATCCAGCGTTTCGCCCTGCACTTTCATCAAAGTATTATAGCGGCTTTCGAGATCAAACTTCTCGGTCATATTCTCGAAGAACCATGTCACGCCGCCCTGCGGATGCGGATTGGCAACGACACGCAAGGTGCGACTGTCCGGCAGATGCCACCAATGCTCCTGCGGATCAACGGCGCGATAGGCCGACAGCATGGATTCTTTCCAGCGACGCCATTCCGGCTGCTCAGGCAACTTACCGTCACTGCGCAGACCGTCAAACAACATGGCATTGCTCGGACGGCTTTCCAGATAGGCAATATCCAGCGACCACAATTTGGCAAAAGCCTGATTGAAGAATTGCAGCTTCATTTCCGGATCAAAAATCGCCACAGCGGTTGAGAGCTGATCGAGCGTTTCCGCATGGCTGCGGAGCGTGCGCTGCAATTCAGCCCGCACCTGCTCCAGATCACTCATATTTGCTGCAAAACCGGCAGAACCTGCCGAACAGGCAACTTCTGCCACATCCAGCATATGGCGGTCGCCATCAATAACTGTCGCCAGACGATCGCGGAACGTAGCAATGGAGCTATTTTGCTGTCCTGTTAAAGGCACAGCCGGTTGTTGGTTTTGGGAGGCTCCGTCAGCAGACAAGACGCGCTCGCGTTCAATCTTCTGGCGTGCCTGCTCGCCGAGCAATTCGCGGCCTTCCTGCAAAACCTGATCGAGATCATTTGCACCGACAGCCTGCACATAGGCGTTATTTGCCCAGTTCAGCCGCCCATCGGTGCCGCGTGTCCATACAGTCTGGTCAAGCCGGTTTAACAAGGCATAGAGCATGGTCAGAGTGTCAAACAGCTCATTGTTCTGCATCTGCAATTGTGCAGCTCTCGCCTGAACACCATCCACATTAATAAAGCGGGTAATAGCATAAGCGCCAGTCGTTTGCCCCTGAACTTCCAGCATTGTGCCATTATTGGTTTCAACCAGAAAATCAAACGAGCGACCATGTTCACGCAGCGATAAAATCGCGCGTTCAAGGGCAACAACGGAATCCGTACGCAGCCAGCGTCCGAAGCTTAAAAATGCTGCAACATCCTGAGGTGCACCACTGGTGACCGGTAATTGCCCGAGGACCTCTGTCTGTTTATTTTGCTGGGATGCCCCGCGTTTTGCAGGCTCAGCGCCTGCCCAGACGACAATACGCTGATCTTTCAGATTAAGCAGGGTTTCGCTGCGTGTTACCATATGGCTAAGATCAGCAACGCGTGCACGCAAAGCCGTATTTTCTCTGTTCACACGATTGCGGCTGCGGATAATCCAGCTGACGGATAACAGAGCTGCGCCTGTCACCCCTACAACAATGGCAAATTGCACAACCTCATTCGGGCCGACAGTGCTGCCGCCTGGCAAAGGAATGCGTCCGATATCATAGTTTTGTGCCAGCGCATGGCCGGAGAATAATACGGAAGAGAATGAGGCTGCTGCGGCCAAAGCTTTACGAAAATGACGGCTGATAAAAGAGCCTTTATTTCCTGATGCGCTGACACCTGACATGCCTAAAAATTCTCCGTCGCAGCATTTACTGCTTCATATCTGTTTAAAAATCAGCGGCAGTAATTTCTGCCATTATCTTCGAATCATATCACAATACAGGCACGGGAATTCAGATTGAAGCGCTGCGCGGGCAAAAATAAAAACCGGAAGAATGTCAATTCTTCCGGTCTCAATATCTAGTATGCTGATCAATATATGGTTAATATCTGTAGTGATCAGACTTAAATGGCCCCTGCGGTGTTACACCGATATATGCAGCCTGTTCCTCAGAAAGCACAGTCAGTTTCACACCAAGCTTGGCAAGATGCAGACGGGCAACCTTTTCATCAAGGTGTTTCGGCAGCACATAAACTTCATTTTTATAATGCTCGCCACGGGTAAACAGCTCGATCTGTCCCAATACCTGATTGGTGAAAGAGGCAGACATCACAAAGCTCGGATGACCGGTCGCATTGCCGAGATTGAGCAAACGCCCCTCGGATAACAGGATCAGACGTTTATCATCCGGGAAGGTGATCATATCCACCTGCGGCTTGATATTTGTCCATTTCAGATTGCGCAGCGCGCCAACCTGAATTTCATTATCAAAATGGCCGATATTACCGACAATCACCATATCTTTCATCTTGCGCATATGCTCGATGGTGATGACATCTTTATTGCCGGTTGTGGTGATGACAATATCCGCATCAGGGGCGGCATCATCCAGTGTCACCACTTCAAAGCCATCCATGGCAGCCTGCAGAGCGCAGATCGGATCAACCTCAGTGACTTTAACACGGGCACCGGCACCAAGCAGCGATTGTGCCGAGCCTTTCCCCACATCGCCATAACCACAGACAACAGCCACTTTACCGGCCATCATCACATCAGTCCCGCGGCGGATACCATCGACCAGTGACTCTTTACAGCCGTATTTATTGTCGAATTTCGACTTGGTCACACTGTCATTGACGTTAATCGCAGGGAAAGGCAGCTGACCGGCACGCTGTAACTGATAAAGACGATTCACACCGGTGGTGGTTTCTTCCGTCACACCTTTCAATGCCGCACGCTGGCGGGTGAAAAAGCCCGGTGTTTCAGCCATACGTTTTTTGATCTGCGCGAAGAGAATTTCCTCTTCTTCACTACCCGGATTGGACAGGACATCTTCACCGGCCTCAGCACGTGCGCCGATCAGAATATACATGGTGGCATCGCCGCCATCATCGAGGATCAGGTTGGAAGGCTCACCATCCGGCCACTGGAAAATCATGTCCGTGTATGACCAATATTCTTCCAGCGTTTCCCCTTTAATGGCGAAAACCGGTGTCCCTTGTGCAGCGATTGCCGCTGCCGCGTGATCCTGTGTCGAGAAAATATTGCAGGATGCCCAACGCACTTCCGCACCCAAAGCCTGCAATGTTTCAATCAGCACTGCGGTCTGAATTGTCATATGCAAGGAGCCGGAAATACGCGCGCCTTTGAGTGTCTGCTGCGGGCCGAATTCCTCACGTGATGCCATCAGACCCGGCATTTCTGTTTCCGCAATGACAATCTCTTTGCGTCCCCAGTCCGCCAGACCGATATCCTTGATGATATATTCTCCCGATACAGACATCTGCACTCCGCCTTCAGTTGTTACAACATGGATAGGCAATTTGTATCAGATCAGATCAAAGGGCTCAAATAAAATATAAGGCAATCTTTATATCTTTATGTAACAGAAATCCGGCATAAAAAAGCACCGGAAGACCGGTGCTTTTATAAATTATAAAACTGAAATCAGCATTCTTCGCCGAATTTATCGCCAACGAGTTGCTCGAGTGCATCCAGTACAGCGACGGCCTCAACACCGCAGGCGCTGACTTCAATGCAGCAGCCGGGAGATGCTGCGAGCATCATTAAGCCCATAATGGATGTACCGCCAACGCTCATGCCGTCTTTTTCAACACGGACATGGGCATTAAAGCTATCCACCAGCTGTACGAATTTTGCTGAAGCCCGCGCATGCAAACCACGCTTATTTACAATCGTAAATGAGCGGCTTTCCGCTTTATCCGCCTCATAACAGCCGCTGACAGCAACTTGCGCCATATTTTACTTTCCCGTCAAAAATGACGCCTGAATGGTCATCAGAAACCGACAGTCTTTAGACCCGCAGCACCTGACTTAATTACTTACTAGTCAGTACCTGACATTGTTATTTGCTAGTCAGTACCTGACTTAACTACTTGCTAGTCAGTACCTGACTGGCAACATTAATATATTTACGGCCGGCATCCTGCGCTTCGCGCAAAGATGCTTCCATATCACCGGACTGGCGCACACTGGTCAGCTTGATCAGCATCGGCAGATTAACGCCTGCGATCACCTCAACCCTGCCCGCATCCAACACTGAAATTGCCAGATTGGATGGTGTTCCGCCAAACATATCCGTCAGGATAATGACACCCTGCCCGAGATCAGCTTTTTCAACCGCCGCGACAATATCTTCACGGCGCTTTTCCATATCATCATCGGCACCGATACAAACGGTTTCGAAATGTTCCTGAGGGCCGACAACATGCTCAACAGCATGGTGAAACTCTTCGGCCAGCCTTCCGTGCGTAACAAGCACGAGTCCGATCATTATGTAACTGCTCCTGCCGGTCGCTTTTCCATTGCTGCACTCAAACTAGCGTCGAACCCACAATATAAAAGCCTGTAAGCTATATCTTTGTCCAAACCACCGGTTCAGACATTTCCTCATAAAACTTAAGCTCTCCGGCCAACAGAACCTGACTGTACAATCAGGTTTTCAACATTGGCCAGACCGTCTATGTTGGCACCGAGAATAATGAGTGCAAGTAAAAAATAAAGCCCCCATGATTTTCGTCGGTTATGCCGCACCAAACCATGTCGATATCTATCAATCAGCCGTTAAAAAAACATTGTATATCAGCATGCCCGTACCTGACCGTATGCTGTAACAGTTTTAAAAAGCAACGATATCATTCGAAACCGGATATATTTCCGGCCTCACGCTTAGGCGGTCTTGCTGCCGTCCCAGCGTTTCATAAATAAAGTAGCTTCAATCGCTCTGGCACATTGCAGCGAATCACAACCGCCGGTCAGCTCCGGCAGGGTCAGAACCGGCAGCATAAATCCTGCCAGATCGCGTTGTTCATCTCTCGGGTAGCGTGGCGCTTTATCGGCACAGACCAGTTCCACCAGCAGATTGACCTCGGCCTGCGGTTGATATGGCACCTCAAACAGACCCGCACCGCGAATTTCAATTGCACCGGCAATAACTGAGGGTGTCGATGCGATCAGCTTTTTATTGGTAATGTTGAGAATAGTCTGATCATCAGAAATCAGCGTACCGACACGCCCAGCTTGTTGCGCCCGCTCAATAAGTGTCAAAGCCAGCGATGATTTACCGGAACCCGAACTGCCGCACAGTAAAACACCGAAAGAACCGAGAACCAATGATGTGGCGTGAAACACAAACCCTTCAGATTTAGCCATGTGTTTCTCCGCTTTTCATCAATTCTCTGTATTTTGTGCGACCTGTGTGCGCTGACGTTTGGTATTTTCCGGTAATTCTGCAGGTAAATCAATCAGGAACCGCGCACCCAGCCAATGTTCCGGATTTTCCGGATCAAGAATATTCGACGCTGTGAGCGTGCCGCCATGAGCTTCAATAATCTGCCGGCTGATCGACAATCCCAGACCGGAATTCTGGCCAAATGCTTCTGACGACGGGCGATCCGTGTAAAAACGCTCAAAAATACGTTCGATATTTTCAGCGCCAATCCCCGGACCATTATCCTCAACGGTTACCTGAATTTTTGAACCTTTATGTGCAAGACTAACACGGATTTCACCATTATCTTCCGGCACAAAGGTACGGGCATTTTCAATCAGGTTTGACACGACCTGACCAAGACGCAGATCATGCCCCGGCAGATAGAAGCCTTTTGCCCCTGCCGGTAATTTACCGATATCGAGCAGAATTTTAGTGCCAATTTTATTGCGTCGTACTTCCCGCGCCGCTGCCACGATATTATTGAGCAGTGCCTGCATATCCACACGGTCAGTATGTTCACGGGCAAGTTCGGCATCGAGACGTGACGCATCCGAAATATCAGTAATCAGACGATCAAGACGGCGCACATCGTGCTGAATTACATCCAGAAGACGGGTTTTCGCACTATCGGTTTTTGCCAGCGGCAGTGTTTCAACCGCACTGCGCAGCGATGTCAGCGGATTTTTCAGTTCGTGGCTGACATCCGCTGCAAAGCTTTCAATCGCCTCAATACGTGCATAAAGCGCATCGGTCATATCGCGGATCGATGTCGAGAGATGCCCGACCTCATCCTGTCGATCAGAGAAGTCCGGAATTTCCACACGGCCTTTAATACCATTACGCACACGATCAGCAGCTTCTGACAATTTGCGCAGCGGATTAGCAATGGTCGACGCCAAAAACAGCGACAGGATCACCATAACCAGTGACACAACCACAAAGACGCGCAAGATCGCATTGCGCTCACCGCGCACGATCTTGTCGATATCACCGCCCTCGGTCGACATCAGCAATACGCCAAGCACCGCACGATAGCGCTGGATCGGCACAGCGACCGATACGACCAGCTCGCCTTTTTCGTTGCGGCGTTGTGCTTTACCCGAAGAACCGGTCAGTGCTGTAATCACCTCCGGATAAACAGAACCATTACCGCCCGGCTGCTCCTGATAAAGCGGCAAGCTATTGCGGTTAATCAGATTGTTAAACCAGATGCTGATGCGGTCGCCAAAACTACGATCTTCTTCATCCAGCTCCGGCAAATCATAGCTCAGCACCTGACCGCGCGAATAGAGATGACGGGAATCCAGCAGAATATTGGCATTATTATCGTAAATACGCGCACGGGTACTGGTCGGCGAAATCAGCGTACGCAACAATGGTGCGACTTTTTCCGGATTGATCGGAAATTCCCAGTTATCCGGAGAATCCGGCGATGGTGTAATACTCTGTCCGGCTTGCAGCTCCAGCAATTTATCCGGATCGATCATGATCGAATTGGTATCGACACTTGCCGAAGAAGCAATCGAAGCTGCGATAATCTTACCCTGTGTCAGCAGGCTTTCAATCTTCGCATCAACCAGACCGTCACGGAACTGGTTAAGATACATAATCCCCGAAACCAGCACCGCCAATGCTGCGAGATTGAGAAACAGAATACGTTTGGTCAGGCTGGAAAACACATAATTTCCCAGCAAGCGGCGCAGCGGTGAAAACAGTCGTCGCCAGACAAGCGACCGCTGTCTTCGTGCAACACGTTCCTTGCGTCGCTCTATGTTTCTGTTTTCCGTTTCAGCGACCATTGAAAACGATCAGTTCCTTTAGCTGAAACACAGGACATCAGACTGTTTGATGAGCGGATAATGCCCTGTGTTTTAAATATCTACCGGGCTTATACACCCCGCAGTTTTATTTTAGCGAGGCTTTTTACGCCTCATGCTTCTTAGTTTTGCGTGGCTTACGCCTCGTGATTTTAAGCTTTGCGCGGCTTAAGCCTCGCGGAAGCGATAGCCAACACCGTACAGCGTCTCAATCATTTCAAAATCATCATCAACAACTTTGAACTTTTTACGCAGACGTTTGATATGGCTGTCGATCGTGCGGTCATCAACATAGACCTGCTCATCATACGCCGCATCCATCAGCGCATCACGGCTTTTCACAACGCCCGGACGCTGTGCCAGCGAATGCAGAATAAGGAATTCTGTCACAGTTAGAGTGACCGGTTCACCTTTCCATGTGCAGGTATGGCGTTCCTGATCCATTTCCAGCTGGCCACGCTGCAATGATTTTGTTGGCTGACCCGGATTTTTAACCGCACCTTCACGGGCAGCCACACGACGCAGAACCGCTTTTACGCGTTCTACCAGCAGACGCTGGGAGAACGGCTTGGTGATAAAATCATCCGCGCCCATTTTCAGGCCGAATAATTCATCGATCTCATCATCTTTAGAGGTCAGAAAAATGACCGGAAGATCAGATTTCTGACGCAGACGACGCAGCAATTCCATGCCATCCATTCGCGGCATTTTAATATCAAAAATTGCAAGATTCGGCGGACGCGCCATCAGACCATCCAACGCCGAAGCACCATCTGTATAGGTCTCAACCCGATAGCCTTCCGATTCCAGAGCAATGGAAACAGAAGTCAGGATATTACGGTCATCATCTACGAGCGCAATGGTCTGTGTTACCGGAACTTCCTTCATCAGGTCGTTTCTCCTCAATCAAATTCGACTATTCAACATATATAGCACGTCTTTTAAGCAGCACAAATTAAGTACAAAGTAAGGCAATGGCACTTTCTCATTTAATTTACTGGTCATTTTTGTCGCGTTTTTTGTCTCACGCTATGTGGATAGCCGGAAAATAAATCATATAAAAACGATTTAAAAAAAATTTAAAAAATTTTAAACGATTAAAGATTTGAAATTGTCTCGCTAATCTGGTTGTGACTTTGCCTTAGCGCGGAGAGAAGATGCGCTGTTGACCAACCACTAAAACTGCGAGTGAAAATTATGATCGAGACTGGCAATCGCAACCCAGCTGCTTCCATTGCAACGACGGGGCTAAAAGACCTCGCCGCGGTCTATTATAATTTTGGGCCCGCCCAGCTTTATGAAGAGTCAATCCGCCGCAATGAATCGACCGTGACTGCTCAGGGCGCATTGATGGCCGTTACCGGTCAGCACACAGGCCGCAGCCCTAAAGACAAATTCGTTGTGCGCGATGCAACCACCGAAAATCAGATCTGGTGGGATAACAACAAACCAATGAGCCCTGAAAACTTTGCCAAGCTGCATGCCGATTTCATCGAGCACGCTAAAGGCAAAGAACTGTTCGTTCAGGACCTGATCGGCGGCGCAGACGCTGAGCACAATATTAAAGTTCGCGTTGTTACCGAGTTTGCCTGGCACTCGCTGTTCATCCGCAATCTGCTGATCCGTCCTGAAATTGCTGCCCTGCAGAGCTTTATGCCGGAAATGACTATTATTGATCTGCCATCCTTCCGTGCAGACCCTGAAAAATACGGCTGCCGTACAGAAACCGTGATCGCCTGCGATCTGGTGAATAAAGTTGTGCTGATCGGCGGTACTTCCTATGCCGGTGAGATGAAGAAGTCGGTCTTTACCGCTCTGAACTACATTCTGCCTGCAAAAGGCATTATGCCAATGCATTGCTCGGCCAATGAAGCACCAAACGGTGACACCGCGATTTTCTTCGGTCTGTCCGGTACCGGTAAAACCACCCTCTCCGCTGATCCGACCCGTACACTGATCGGTGATGATGAGCACGGCTGGAGCGAAAACGGTATCTTCAACTTTGAAGGCGGCTGCTACGCCAAGACTATCCGTCTCTCGGCAGAAGCTGAACCGGAAATCTATTCCACAACACAGCGTTTCGGCACTGTGCTGGAAAATGTTGTTCTCGATGAAAACCGTCAACCGGATTTCAACGATGGTTCGCGCACAGAAAATACCCGCGCAGCCTATCCGCTGGATTTCATCTCCAATGCATCCAAAACCGGTACTGCCGGTCAGCCGAAAAACGTCATCATGCTCACCGCGGATGCGTTTGGTGTGATGCCTCCGATTGCCAAGCTGACCCCTGCTCAGGCTATGTATCACTTCCTGTCCGGTT
The DNA here is from genome assembly GCA_021733665.1 of Bacillus subtilis. Taxonomy (GTDB): domain Bacteria; phylum Pseudomonadota; class Alphaproteobacteria; order Rhizobiales; family Rhizobiaceae; genus Pseudochrobactrum. Next base: position 169,132 of record JAHREI010000001.1, on the reverse strand, counting down.
ATACCGCTAAAGTTGCCGGTACAGAAAAAGGTGTAACCGAGCCGGAAGCAACCTTCTCCACCTGCTTTGGTGCGCCTTTCATGCCGCGTCATCCTTCGGAATACGGCGATCTGCTGCGTAAGCTGATTGCTGAGCACAAAGTTGACTGCTGGCTGGTAAACACCGGCTGGACCGGTGGTGCTTACGGCACAGGCAACCGTATGCCGATCAAGGCAACCCGCGCCCTGCTCTCTGCAGCGCTCGATGGTTCGCTCAATGATGCAGAATTCCGTACAGATCCTAACTTCGGCTTTGAAGTTCCGGTTGCTGTTCCAGGTGTCGATTCAAGCATTCTTGACCCACGTTCCACATGGGCAGACAAAGCTGCTTACGATGCACAGGCTAAAAAACTGGCCAATATGTTCATCACTAACTTTGCCAAGTTTGAAGACCATGTCGATGCTGATGTGCGTTCTGCTGCACCGGCTCAGGCCATTGCTGCTGAATAAATAATCTGCAGTTCTGAACTTAATAACGGTGCCTTTCAGGCACCGTTTTTTTATTGCTGCACTTCTCTTCGCAGTTTCAGGATAATCCGTTATAAATCCGTTCATGACGGAACAAAACAAACATCTTATCCGCATTACCAACCGGATCAGTATTCACGAAAATCTGCTGGAAGAGAGCTTTATTCGCTCGTCAGGTCCCGGCGGACAGAACGTGAATAAGGTTTCTACGGCCGTACAGCTGCGTTTTGCAGCTCTGCAGGCAGGACTTTCGGAAGATGTTTATTCGCGCCTCATGAGCCTTGCAGGGCAGCGTGGCAATAAAGACGGTGAGATTGTGATTGAAGCCAGCCGCTTCCGCAGTCAGGAGAAAAACCGTGAAGATGCCCGTGCCCGCATGATTGCCCTGATTGCCGAGGCTGCCAAACCACCACCGCCGCCCCGTAAAAAGACCAAGCCGACCAAAGGGTCTGTCGAACGGCGTCTGAAGGCAAAATCCGGACGTTCAGATGTCAAGAAAATGCGCCAGCGGGTCAGGTCTGACTAACGGCAAAGAAAGACGTTTATTTTAAACAACTGTCTTTCCTAATTCATATATCTGCCTATAGTCTTTACCGGATCGTAACTGATACCAAAAGGAGAGACAGAATGGGTATATTTGATTTCGTAAAATCGGTTGGTACCAAACTTGGTTTTGGTGACGATGAACCTAAAGCTGAAGATCTGAAAAAAGAGCTGGATTCTCACAATCTCGGTACCGGTGATGTGCAGGTTACTGTGCAGGGCGATAAAGCTGTTCTGACAGGGAATGTCAAAGATCAGTCTGCTTTCGAAAAAGCAATTATTGCTGTCGGCAACTCCCTCGGCGTATCCAAAGTTGAAGCCTCAGAGCTGAAAGTTGATGGCTCAGCAGAAGGTGCCGCACCGGTTTTCTACACAGTGAAAAAGGGTGACAATCTCTGGAAAATCGCTGAAGCCCAGTATGGCAAAGGTCATGGTGATAAAAATCCGCAGATTTTTGAAGCCAATAAACCAATGCTGACCTCACCGGACAAAATCTATCCGGGTCAGGTTCTGCGTATTCCGCCACTGGCATAATAATAGTTTCAATAAAAAAGCCCCGCCTGTCAGCAACAGCGGGGCTTTTTACATAGAAAAAACTCAGATTTTGCGCAGAGCGACTTCTTCAATCATATGATTTTCACCTTTACGCAGGATCAGATCCGCGCGTGGTCGTGTCGGCAGAATATTCTCAAACAGGTTTTTGAGATTGATATTCGTCCATAGCCCTTCGGCAATCGACAATGCTGCTTCTTCTGACAATTGCGAATAGCGATGGAAGAAGCTCTGCGGGTCACGGAATGCCGTTTCACGCAGTTTCATGAAGCGGTTGATGTACCATTTGTGGATTAGTACCGGATCAGCATCGATATAGATCGAGAAGTCAAAGAAATCCGATACAAACGGCACGGCTTTGCCATCCGCAGGCAGATCACGCACCTGCAAAACATTAATGCCTTCGAAAATCAGAATATCCGGCCGGTCAATTTTCACGTGCTCACCGGCAACCACGTCATAGGTCAGGTGCGAATAGACCGGTGCCTCAACATGGCTCATCCCTGCCTTCATCGAAGACAGGAAATTCAAAATAGCGCCGGCATCATAACTATCCGGAAAGCCTTTGCGCTCCATCCGGCCTTCAGCACGCAGCACTTCATTGGGATAGAGAAAGCCGTCAGTGGTCACCAGTTCGACTTTAGGGCTGGACGGCCAGCGGCGCAGCAATTCCTTCAGAATACGCGCTGTGGTCGATTTTCCGACGGCAACAGAACCGGCAATTCCGATGATAAACGGTGTTTTGACCGTATCATCTTTCATCAGAAACTGTTTGCGCTGCTTATAAAGCGATTGCAGCGCCTCAACATGGGTGGACAGCAAACGCGACAGCGACAGATAAATCCGGCGCACTTCATCCAGATCCACCGGATCGTTGAGTGAGCGCAGACGCTTCACTTCATCCAATGTCAGGGTCAGCGGCGTATCGGCACGAAACTCTGCCCATTCTGCAGCGGTAAAAACCTGATAAGGCGAATAATGCGTCTTTTTAAAAAGATCCATGGAGTGCATTTCGATCTCTGAATAAACTGGATTGCGAATGAAGGCTTCCGGTTATTCCGGTTTTCGCGCAGCTTTTTCCTGCAGACCGGTCTGAGACGTGCGATTGTCCAGCTCCTGCATCACGGATTCCAGCGAGACCCCTGCAATCTTCCACACCACCATCAAATGATAGAGCAGATCGGCACTCTCCGAGATAACAGCTTTTTCATCCTGCATCATCGCTGCAATAACAGTTTCAACCGCTTCTTCGCCCAATTTCTGGGCGGCCTTATGCTGACCTTTGGCAATCAATGAGGCCGTATAAGATGAGCCGTCTGTGGCCGCTGCGCGTTTTGCAACAATCTGCTCAAGCTCAGCAAGGGTGAAATTTGTCATGCTGCACTCCCGTTTCAGTGCAATTTATGGAATGCGCGATAAGAATCCCGCACAGCAATGCCAATGGTCTTTAAAGCAAATGAGGGATGAAAAGCACCCCTCATTGCATGAAACAACTTAATTTTACCAAAGAAACAGAGGTTTTTCTGTTTGAAAAACCTCTGAATATTTAATTTTGAACATCATCCAGACGCATAGCAATACCGTGGCTTGCCATATAGCGTTTGGCTTCTTCAATTGTGTAAGTGCCGAAGTGGAAAATAGACGCTGCCAATACCGCACTGGCATGGCCTTCTTTAACGCCGGCCACCAGATCATCAAGCGAGCCGACACCACCGGAGGCAATCACCGGAACACTCACAGCATCTGCCACAGCGCGGGTCAGTGCCAGATCATAACCAACTTTAGTGCCGTCCCGATCCATCGAGGTCAGCAGGATTTCCCCTGCCCCGCGATCAACCATTGTACGGGCAAATTCAATCGCATCCAGACCGGTTGCATTGCGGCCGCCATGGGTGAAAATCTCCCAGCGATCCGCCTCGTTTGGCGCCGATACTTTCTTGGCATCCACGGCGACTACGATGCACTGATTGCCGAATTTATCGGCTGCTTCTGCAATCAGATCAGGATTTTGTACCGCAGCAGTATTAATTGAAACCTTATCGGCACCGGCCAGCAAGAGTTTGCGGATATCAGCAACGGCACGTACACCGCCACCGACTGTCAGCGGCATGAAACATTGCTCAGCGGTACGCGCAATCACATCAAAAATCGTCTCACGATTGTCGGAAGATGCAGTGATATCGAGAAAGCATAATTCATCAGCACCCGCTGCATCATAGGCTTTTGCAGCTTCCACCGGATCTCCGGCATCAATCAGATCCACAAAGTTGACGCCTTTCACCACTCTGCCGTCTTTAACGTCCAGACAAGGAATAACCCGTGCTTTTAAAGTCATTGCGCGGCCTCCTTCGCAGCATGTAACAGTGCCAGCGCTTCAGCCGGATCAATACGGCCGTCATAAAGCGCACGACCGGAAATCGCACCTTCAAGCTTGCGGGCGTCAGGTTGCGTCATCCGATGAATATCATCCATCGAAGCAAGGCCGCCAGAAGCAATTACCGGAATAGACACAGCTTCAGCCAAACCCAGAGTTGAAGGCCAGTTGATGCCTGCCAGAATGCCGTCGCGATCAATATCCGTATAGATAATCGCTGCGACCCCTGCCCCTTCAAATTTCTGCGCCAGTTCAATCACGCCGAGTTCTGAGGCCTCTGCCCACCCCTCAACCGCAACCTTGCCGCCTTTGGCATCAATACCAACAGCGACTTTGCCTGGAAATTCTTTACAGGCTTCAATTACCAGCTGCGGATCACGCACGGCAACAGTGCCAAGAATAACACGGGAAAGCCCCTTGGAAAGCCATGCCTCAATATGCTCCAGCGTGCGGATGCCACCGCCGAGCTGAACCGGATTTTTGGTTGCCTTAAGAATAGCCTCAACCGCTGCACCATTGACACTGGAACCGGCAAAAGCGCCGTTCAGATCAACCACATGGAGCCACTCAAATCCCTGATCTTCAAAGGCTTTCGCCTGAGCTGCAGGATCAGTGTTATAAACCGTGGACTGGTTCATATCACCCAGTTTCAGGCGAACGCATTCACCGTCTTTCAGGTCAATTGCCGGAAAAAGTATCATGGCTTCCACTTCAGGAAATTAGTAATGAGTTTAAGGCCGAGGCGCTGGCTTTTTTCCGGATGGAACTGCGTGCCGACGATATTATCGCGTGCAATTGCCGCCGTTACGCTTCCGCCATAGCTGGTGGTTGCCAGCACATCAGCGCTGTTTTTCACATCAAACATATAGGAATGCACGAAATAGGCGTGCAAACCATGCTCACCGGTCGCAATATCATTGAAAACCGGATGATCATGCTTGAGCTCAATCGTATTCCAGCCGATTTGCGGGATTTTCAAAGCGGGATCAGACGGTTTCATCTCACGCACATCGCCTTCAATCCAGTTCAGACCATTGGTTGTGCTTTTTTCCAAACCGCGTGTTGACAGCAACTGCATCCCAACGCAAACACCGAGAAACGGCCGCGCTTTATGCTGCACAGCCTCATCCAGCGCATCAACCATACCGGCAACGGCATCCAGTCCGCGGCGGCAATCGGCATAGGCACCAACACCCGGCAGCACAATATGATCTGCGGCCAGCACGGCTTTGGCATCACTGGTCACATCCACATGAATGGGACTGCCCATATCCGATACCGCACGTTCAAAAGCCTTGGCTACCGATTTGAGATTTCCGGAACCATAATCAATAATGGCAACACGCATGTCACGACCTTCCGTGATATTCAACCAGACCGATCATAGTGTTTTCCGTATCAGGTACACTATTGCCGGTTGTGCTTTTCAACACTGCTTTGGCGGGAGTATCAGCCGGAGGCTCCGCTTTTTCAGCAGGTTTTGACGCACCATAAAAATAAAGAATTTCCGCATCGCTCAAGTCATTGGCACTGATCAGTGCCACCTCCTCATAACCTTTGCGTCTGAGAGCCGTGAGATACCAGTTACGCCCTTCCAGCGCAACAAACAGCGACAGCAAAAGTGATAGGCCGGAAACGACAAATGCCGAGGAAAGATATGAGCCTAATACGCTGAATGCGCCCCAGCTGATCAGCGCAACCATCAGCGCATGCCACCACAGCCGATGCGTAAGCAGCCAGAGAAACGGCAGGATCAGAGCAAAGACCGTAAACTCATCGCGCACGAAAATCGTATGGTCACCGCTGACAGCTTTAACCGGCTTCAGTTTCACTGCATCCGTTGGTTCCAGAACGATATAGCTGGCCATAATCAGCCTTTCAGCGTACCTTTTGTCGAAGGAATGGCATCTTTCTGCCGCGGATCGGTTTCAATCGCCATACGCAATGCGCGCGCCACAGCCTTGAAACAAGTCTCGGCAATATGATGGTTATTGATACCATAGCGCATATTCACATGCAGGGTAATGCCTGCATTCTGCGCCAGCGCCTGAAAGAATTCGCGCACCAGTTCTGTATCGAATGTGCCGATTTTCGGTGCATTGAAAGCCACATTCCACACTAGAAACGGACGACCTGACACATCAAGCGCCGCAGAGGTCAGTGTTTCGTCCATAGCGAGATCAATCGAGGCATAGCGCACGATACCGCGACGCTCACCCAGAGCTTCCGCAATGGCTTTACCGATCGCAATACCGGTATCTTCAACCGTATGATGGTCATCAATATGCGTGTCGCCCTTGGTGGTGATTTTCATATCAATCAGCGAATGTCGCGATAATTGCTCCAGCATATGATCGAAAAAGCCAACGCCGGTCGAAATATCGAAACGACCCGTACCATCCAGAAATACTTCAGCTTCAATGCTGGTTTCTTTGGTGCTGCGGCTGACTTTTGCTGTACGCTGATTGCTCATATTGATAACCCGATCTTGTTCTTCTCCGGCCTTGTTCTAGAACAGTGCTTGAGTTTTGCCAAATGCTTTGATCATACAGGGTGTATTATTGTCCGTTGTAATTTACGTATGAGAACATAAATACAGCAGATCGATTTCATGAATACCAATCAGCGGAGTTGCGCGAATGATTGAACATAATCCGAATACAATTTACGGCACCACCATTGTTACCGTGCGCAAGGGCAATAAAGTGGTGATCGCCGGTGACGGACAGGTGTCCCTCGGTCAGACCATTATGAAGGGCAATGCCCGCAAAGTGCGCCGTATCGGCAAAGGCGGCAGTGTCATTACCGGTTTTGCCGGTGCAACAGCCGATGCTTTCACCCTGCTTGAGCGACTGGAAGCCAAACTCGAGCAATATCCGGATCAGCTGATGCGTGCATCCGTAGAACTGGCCAAAGACTGGCGTACAGACCGTTATTTGCGCAAGCTGGAAGCGATGATGCTCGTTGCTGACAAAAATATCACCCTGGCGATTACCGGTCTTGGTGACGTTCTGGAACCGGAAAACGGTGTTATGGCCATCGGCTCCGGCGGTAATTATGCCCTGTCGGCAGCACGTGCATTGATTGACACAGATATGGATGCGGAGACCATTGCCCGCAAAGCAATGACTATTGCCGCTGAAATTTGTGTCTATACAAACAGCAATTTCACCGTAGAGAGCCTTGATTGCGCGTAAGAAGCTGCCAATTATGCGAAAACTAAATTTAATTCTGTTTTTCGCTAAAGGTATATTGTGAACGCATCACCCGTTTCATCTCAAGCAACCGGCTCATCGTGGCCATGGGGTAAAATCCTGCTCATCATCGGGATAACAACAGCCATACAGGCGGTTATCCTTTATATGATGGGACGTGTGCCGGTCTGCGAATGCGGAACAATCCGTCTCTTCGTGAATGAAGTGAACAGCAACGAAAATTCCCAGCAATTCTTTGACTGGTATACGCTGTCCCACATCATTCACGGGTTTCTGTTTTACGGATTGTTCTGGCTGATTGCACCAAAAGCACCGCTGCATGTGCGGTTGCTTTTGGCGCTTGGATTAGAAATCGGCTGGGAGCTGGTGGAGAATTCGAATTTCATTATTGATCGCTACCGTGCCAATACATCTTCCGTAGATTATTTCGGCGACAGTATCCTCAATTCCGTATTCGATACGCTCTCCATGGTGGTGGGCTTTTTTCTGGCAGCCCGACTTCCTATATGGGTAATAGTCGCCACGGCAGTATTTTTCGAAATTCTTGCCCTTATCGTTATTCGAGACAACCTCATTCTTAATGTTATCATGCTGCTGCATCCGTTCGACTTTATCCGGCAGTGGCAAAGCGGATCCTGATAAATATGACCACATTTTCTCCCCGTGAAATCGTCTCTGAGCTTGATCGCTTCATTATCGGTCAGAATGCTGCCAAACGCGCTGTAGCTATTGCTTTGCGCAACCGCTGGCGTCGTCAGCAGCTGCAAGGCCAGATGCGCGAAGAAGTCATGCCGAAGAATATTCTGATGATCGGACCTACCGGCGTCGGTAAAACGGAGATTTCACGCCGTCTTGCCAAACTGGCCGGCGCACCTTTTATCAAGGTTGAAGCAACTAAATTCACCGAAGTCGGCTATGTCGGCCGCGATGTGGAACAGATCATCCGTGATCTGGTGGAAATTGCCATTGGTCTTGTTCGCGAGAAAAAACGCGAAGCGGTCAAAGCCAAAGCTCACATCAATGCGGAAGAACGCGTTCTGGATGCACTGGTCGGAAAAACAGCCAGCCCTGCAACCCGTGACAGTTTCCGCAAAAAGCTGCGCGAAGGCGAACTCGACGACAAAGAGATCGAAATTGAAGTTGCCGATACCAGTTCGGGTATTCCGGGTTTTGAAATTCCGGGCATGCCGGGTGCCAATATCGGTATGATCAATCTGAGCGATATGCTTGGCAAAGCAATGGGTGGCCGTACAAAGCCACGCAAAACGAGCGTCAAAGAATCCTATGCACTGCTGATCAATGATGAATCCGACAAACTGCTGGATCAGGATCAGGTAACACAGGAAGCGCTGGAAGCAACCCAGAATGACGGCATCGTTTTCCTTGATGAGATCGACAAGATCGCATCACGTGAAGGCGGTACAGGGGCAGGGGTTTCCCGCGAAGGCGTACAGCGCGATTTGCTGCCGCTCGTCGAAGGCACAACCGTTGCGACCAAATACGGACCGGTCAAAACCGACCATATCCTGTTTATCGCCTCCGGTGCGTTCCATGTGGCCAAGCCATCGGATCTCTTGCCGGAATTGCAGGGTCGTCTGCCGATCCGTGTTGAGCTGAATGCTCTGACACGTGAAGATTTCCGCTCGATCCTGACCGAAACTGAAGTGAGCCTGCTGAAACAATATGTGGCACTGATGGCCACAGAAGAAGTGACGCTGGAAATCACCGATGATGCAATTGATGCGCTTGCGGATATTGCCGTTGATCTCAATTCCACCATTGAGAATATCGGTGCACGTCGTCTGCAGACAGTGATGGAAAAAGTGCTGGATGATATTTCATTCAACGCGCCGGATAAAAGCGGCTCCGTCTTTACCGTTGATGCAGACTATGTCCGCAACAGCATCGGTGATCTGGCCAAGAATATCGACCTGTCGCGCTTTATTCTGTAATCAGGCTATAAACGCGCATATCAGTATTGTGTGACATTCACACATCAGATGCAGTTAAGTTTTGAAACCCTCTCGACTTGTGCGTGAGGGTTTCTTATTTTCTGCACGAAGTTAAAATGCCGTGCTTTCCTGAAATTCTTTTAGTAATGAGAGCAAGTGCAAATGGAGCAAAATACTTATGAATCTCGGCCATCCTTTTAAAAAGATCGCAATCGCAGCCGGAACAGGTATTTTTGCATCCACAATCATTTCAGGCGCACTCATCTCAGCCGCACAGGCAACGACAGTTGTACCGGCAGGCAATCGTAATGCGACACAGCCACCAATCCCTGGCGCTTCGGCCAACCGTACAAAAAAGCTGAATACAACTTATGAAGCGAAATATCAGAAGATTTATACGCTTCTGAAAACCGACCGTAACCTGCGTTCAAAAATCAAATCAACAGCTGCCGCCTATAATATTGATCCCGTGCATATTGCCGGTGCGATCATTGGTGAGCATACCTATAATGTTGATGCCTATGACCAGTTGCAGACCTATTATGTCAAAGCCATTTCCTATGTGAAACAAGGCGTCAGCTTTGAATATAAAGGCGAGGCTGTCGGTGATTTTATCAAGCGCCCGGAATTTGCGAAATGTTCAGGTCTGTCCGACAGCTATTCTCTGTGGGTCTGCCGTGAAAACATCTGGGATACACAATTCCGTGGCAAAAAAGTCGATGGTAAATCCTATCCGAATAACCGCTTTGCCGCTGTATTCTTCCAGCCTTTTTATGCCGGACAAACCTTTGGCCTCGGTCAGATCAGCCCGCTGACCGCGCTGCAAATGTCCGATACGGTCAATCGTGTTTCCGGCCTGCCAAAACTCAACGCAGAGAATGGCGCGCAGGTCTATAAAACCATTATGGATCCGGATCTGAGCCTCGCTTATATGGCAGCGACGATCAAACATTCCATCAGTTCTTACAAGAAATATGCCGATTTCGATATTTCGAAAAATCCGGGCATTACAGCCACTTTGTATAATACCGGCGGTGCGGATTCACGTGCCCGTGCACTGGCTGCTGCCAATGCAGGTAAACCGAATAAACAGCTGCCGCAGGAAAATTACTATGGATGGCTGGTCAATTCCAAAATGGATGATTTGCAATCACTGTTTTAATTAAACCGTTTAGCGCAGGCTGCGGTGCTTTTTATAAGCCTGCCGCAGCATTGTGCTGAGATTGGCTATCGTTTCCTCATCCAGGATTTGAATATGATTGGCTAGCAGATTGGCCAGTTCTGTGGCCTGTGGTGATAATCCCGCCGTATCAATCGTCACGCGCGGATGCGATATCATCGCGAGATTTTGCAGTTCTTCAGCTTCATCCCAGATAATATTCAGATAGCCGATCATTCTTTGCAAAAGATCCCAGGTCGGCTGTCCGCGCCGTCCATGCTCCAATGCCGAGAGATAAGCCGCAGAAACGCGAATGGCTGCGGCCATCTCTTTCTGGCTGACACCCCGTTCCTCACGCAATTGCCGTAACCGCAAGCCAAATGGCGTCATGATAGTGACCGTTTATTCAATTGGAGAGACTGGCGTTCTGCAAGCTTCTCAGCCGGTGTTTTACGCAGTCTGACATAGAGCGCACCTTGCCCGCCGTGATGGCGCACAGCATCCTCATAGGCGCTCACATAGAGGCGGAAGAGGGGTGTTGAGAACCAATGTGGCACTGCCTGCTTTAACACCCCGTCACTACCCATAGATGTGCCTTTACCGGTAATAACCAGCACAAAGCGCAAGCCTCTGTGCCATGCATCTGCAAGAAAACCGTAAAGCAGATCATGCGCCTCGCGCTGACGCATACCGTGCAGATCAATCCGTGCCTGAATTTCTACACGCCCCTTGGCAATTTTGCGAATGGTCGGCCGGTCGATATCATGGAGCGGATTGGTAACCGTCTCCTGCTTTTTCCGTGTTTGCAGGGAGGTTTCGCTGGCAGCTTTTGCTGTTGCGGCTTTCACCGGTTCTGCCTGCACCCGCTGCGGGACGTTCAAACCGTTTTCCATATCCCACAGATGCATATCCTCAATCGCAAAGGCAGGACGTTTGGCAACCGGACGCAAAGGACGCGTGGTGCGGGCAACGGTTTCCCAAAGAATACGGTCTTCCGACTTCAGAAAACCGGGGGTTTGTTTCGGTGCTATTTCCGCAGGCTTCTGCTCTTCTTTCGGATTTTTCAGCATTCTCATTATATTTTTATCCGAAACGCGTGGTACAGAGCGTTTTTTCTTCGTGGTTTTCATCGCACTACTCCGCACTATTTTTGCGGGGAAGGAGCATGATAAAATCTGTATCATGACGTATCCGGCCGGCAAGCTGGCCTGCTTCATCGCCGGAACCGAAAAACAGATCGCCGCGGGCAGGGCCAAGAATGGCTGATCCGGTATCCTGCGCAATCATCAAATGACGAAATGAACCGTCATTTTCTAAAAGTACGTGTACATTTATGAAAAACGGCGTGCCAAAGCAATGATATTTACGATCAACCGCCAGCGATCTTTGTGCGGTGAGGGGCACTTTGGCTGCTGCGACCGGTCCTGCTGCCGCATCATCCACCGGTGCTTCGCGGAAGAAAATATAAGAACGGTTATGCCATAGAATTTCATCAACACGGGCAGGGTGCGCTGCCAGCCATTGCCTGATGGTCTGCATGGTGACCTGTGAAGGTTCCAGTTCACCTTTATCAATCAGGACGCGTCCTGCGCCCGTAAAGCCATGTCCGGACTTGGCCGCATAGGTCAGACGCATTTGAGTGCCGTCTTCAAAGTTCAGCCGCACAGCGCCCTGTACATGGGCAAAATAGGCATCCACTTTATCCGCTACATAGGCGATTTCCAGACCTTGCCCTGCCAATGCCCCCTGATCAATCGCCTGCCGGTCAAAATATTCTGTCACCTGCCCGTTGTGATAACGGCCAAAGGCCATATCCTCAGGCAAATGTTTTGGGCGGTTATCCGCATCCAGCTTAATGAGATCTGCCGGTTTTCGGTAAAAAGGCACAGAATATTGCGCCGTTTTTACACGGGAAGCCGCAATTTCCGGCTCATAAAAACCGGTTACAAAACCCGTTTTCCGATCATGTGGAATAATTCTGACAGGATAGAAATGGCGCTCAAAAAAGACACGCGCTGTATCAGCGCTAACTTGGTGTGATGCTGCTGCCAGTGAGCGTGCTTTTACAAAAACCGGTAAAAGCTCTTCAAATTTCGGGCCTAAAATCCCGCTTTTATAAGTATTTTTTTCTGCATAAATCGCACATTTTAAAAATGCAGAGAATGCCGCTGCGTGATCATCCTGTGCCCAGCCAGTACAATCAGCGAAATCTAAAACATCAAAAGAGCAGTGTTTTTCAGACAAATCTGACATCACACTGCTCCTCTCATAGTTTCAGTAAACGGGATTAATCTTCCGCTTCTGTAGCAACCAGTTTCCAGTTCGGATCGCGATTTGCAGTATTACGTGCAAAAGTCCAGACATCACGGATTTCCGCAACTGTTTCCAGATCGCCATCAATAATATTGCCCTGCTTGTCCTGCGTTGCAGAAATCATCTCGCTGACAATACGGACTGTAACCTGCGCATCTTTGCCCTTCATATCAGCCGCAACAATTTTCGCCTGATTGATACCGACAAAGGTGGAATTGACCTTTTCACCGCGGGTTTCGCGTTCTTTGATCGCAGCATCAAAACCTTCATAAACATCTTTGGAAAGCAGGTTTTTCAAGGTTTTACGATCACCGTCCGCATAGGACAGTACAATCATCTCATAGGCCATTTTAACGCCATTGAGGAATTCTTTCGGATCAAAGCTGGCATCCTGTGCACGGATATTGCGCAGACCGGTATTCAGCTCTGTGCCCTCAGGTGCAATCGCATCGATCGATTTGAAATCTTTAGCCTGATTTTCAATGGTCTGGCGCTGCGGCAAGGCTACAACATTATCTTTCTGCTGAGACGCCTGCGCTGTGTCTTCCTCGCGCCGTGTATACGGATCAAATGGCGGGCGCTCATTACCTGTGCGTTTTCCCAGCACGCTGCGCAATTGCAGAAAAATAATCACTGCAACGATGAAGAAAAAGAATGTGCCAAAACTGAAAAAATTCATACCGCTCGCCAACTATCTCCGCAGTTATCTGCCGGATCACACAATGAACACCTCAGTCTCAGGTTTTGCCTGTACTGATGAATTATACAATATCTTTTTTACAGAGCATATTCAGAATATGCTGTAACAGGCCTGATCCTTATACCGAAAAAGCCTTCAGATACGCTGTCATCAGCCATAATCTGCTGATAAGATACCATAAAAACGCTATGTTTTAAAAAAATATATAGTTCACTGCATTCCGGCATTCAAATGCCAAACCGGCATTCTTATCTATATATTCTGTTTAATTTCATAATCCGGCATATTTACGGTCAAAACCACATCTGTCGGCTGTCCATCAAGAGGTCAATCACCCGTGAAGAAAATGCTAGGTCCGATCAGCCTGCTCATGTTTTTAGCACTGCCATTTATTGAAATTGCAGGCTTTGTCATTGTCGGTTCCGAAATCGGCGTGCTGGCAACACTTGGCCTGATTGTCCTCAGTGCTGTGCTGGGTTTTGCCTTGCTGCGCCGTCAGGGTCTGAGCCTGCTCAACCAGATGAAAACAGAAACTGCGGCAGGCCGTGCGCCGGAACGTGAAATTATTCATGGAACGCTGCTTATTTTTGCCGGTATCCTGCTGATTATTCCAGGTTTTCTGACCGATATTGTCGGTCTTTTACTGTTTATCCCGTTTGTCCGCGACCTGATCTGGAACCGGTTCTTACGCAACCGTGTCGTCATGGCGAGTAATTTTCAGGCAAGCGGTGCCGGTTATTCATCATATACTCAGAGAAACGCTCCGCAGGATGATGATATTATTGATCTCGATCCTGAGGATTATTCCAGTTCCTCCTACAGTGCCAAAAAGAGTAATGACTCTCCCTGGGGGCAGGATCCGAAAGAGATTGAAGACAACCGAAAATGACGAAAGCTAAGGGACAAGCAATTCATTGCCCTGTATTATTCTGATGCCTGTTCTTTTTAGCTTTATCAAATAATACCAAGCGTTATTGCCTGCAAAAGGCACATATGCTAGCCAAATGGCACAAGTTTCGGATTGCTTTTGCACAAGCTTTGGTTTTCTGAAACCACGAGATCAATTTTATGGTTTAATTTCTTCTGATGAAGTTGTTTTTTCAATAAAATTGTATGAGCTTTCAAAGTGTTACAGCACAATATCCTGTGTTGTCATACTGTTCGACGATCTGTCGATCATCGTTAACAAAAAGGTATATGATAATGGCAGAGACGCCAAACGAAGCACAGAACGGTAACGGTAGTGCACAGCCATCCCTCAACATTCTGGCTCAGTATATCAAGGATTTTTCCTTTGAAAGCCCGAATGCACCGCTTTCCCTGCGTCCGCGTGAAAATGCGCCAAACATCAGCATCAATGTTAATGTGAACGCAAATCCGATCGCTGAAGGCGATTTTGACGTTGTTCTGACCCTGACCGCGCAGGCTGGCGAAGGCAAAGAAGTTCTGTTCAGCACTGAACTGGTTTATGGTGGCGTATTCCGCATTCAGAACATTCCGCAGGAACACATGCTGCCGATCCTGTTCATCGAATGCCCGCGTCTGCTGTTCCCGTTTGCCCGTCAGATCATTGCTGATGCAACACGCAATGGCGGTTTCCCGCCGCTGATGATCGACCCGATTGATTTCGCAACTATGTTCCAGCAGCGTATGGCTGAAGAACAGGCTAAAGCTCAGGTAAACTAAGCTTTTACGTAATGATTTTTAAAAAAGCCGCTGTGTCTGAGACATAGCGGCTTTTTTCATAATGAATTTCTATTTTTCTTTTTTACAAGAACCACTCATAAAACTTGACTGCGAACCTATTTCAACATCAGCTATTGAGATAGATGCCTCATCCCCTGTAGTTTTAAGCCAAATAACTTGTTTAACGACATTAAGATCATCAAAAAAGCCTAGTGTATATATTTTTGTTGGTAATTCTGTGTATTCAGAAATATCTGATTCCGATAAAATTTTATGCTGGAAAGCATTATCAACAAAACCAGTAATCCATTTTGTAATCACTTCGTTTTCATTAATATCAAGGCTTAATTTTAAATCATCATTTTTTAAGAAACGACATTCTTTCACTCCGGGACATCCGGAATTCTGTGGATCTTTTTCATCACTGCAAGGTGATGATACTTTGCACATATGTGAAAAATCACAAATAAATTTTTGGTTTTCAGAAAATGAAGGATCAATAAAAGAAAAAAGAAGAAAATTAAAAACTAAAATAATATTCTTTATTCTTCTCATAACTATCCCATCGCTTTATTGAAGATAGCTATAAGTTACAAAAAAATCTAAAAACATCTATATAAAAGATAAAATTTAATTCAGATATTTTTTCCAGACAGCCTTATCGCCCATTTTATCAATGAGCTTCTGATGCGCCGCAAGATCATCTGCAGTCAACCGTGATGGCAGCGGCTTTGGCCGTGCTTTCAGCACAATTTCAGCAACCGGTTCGTCGCCATTAGTCGCTTCACTCGCTGATTGAACACTCAGTCCCAGTGATGTCTGACGTCCGCCGAGCAGTTCGATATAAACTTCTGCCAGCAATTCCGTATCGAGCAATGCACCGTGCAATTTACGATGCGCATTATCGACGCCATAGCGCTTACACAGCGCATCCAGCGTGTTTGGCCCCATCGGATGCTTACGTCGCGCCAAAGCCAGCGTATCGATTACCACGTCGGTAGAAATCGGTGTCCGGTTAATGCGTTCCAGCTCAGCATTCAAAAAGCCGATATCGAACATTGCATTATGCGCAACCAGCTTAGCCCCTTCGATAAAGGTCAGAAACTTGTCTGCAATTTCAGGAAAAGTCGGTTTATCCAACAGGCTCTCATCCGTGATACCATGAATAGCCAGCGCATCCGGATGAACTTTTTTGCCCTGCGGGTTGATATAGATATGAAATGTTTCTCCGGTGATGAACTTATTCACCATCTCGATACAGCCGATTTCAATTACCCGGTCGTCGTTTTTATCAAGACCGGTGGTTTCCGTATCGAAAACAATCTCGCGCATGGTTCGTCCTGTAAATTACTTATAGAGCTGCGTTTAACAGCTTTTCTAAAATATCTGACACTTGCTTGCGGGCAAAATCTTTGTCGCGTCCCGTATCAACAATAAAATCCGCTTTGGCTCGTTTTTCAGTATCCGGCGTTTGGCGTACTAAAATCGACTGAAATTTTTCTTCCGTCATATTCTCACGTTCCAGTACGCGCTGGCGCTGAATATCATAAGGTGCGCTGACTACCAGAATTTTATCCACACGACCAGTTCCGCCTGTCTCGAACAACAGCGGAATGTCGAGAACTACCAATTTGGCGCCTTTGGCCTCTGCAGCGCGCAAAAACTGCTGCTCTTTTGCATGGACAAGCGGATGAACGATTTTCTCAAGCTTTTTAAGCTCATCCGGTTTGCCCAAAACACTGGCAGACAGAATTTTACGATCAATCTGCCCGTCAATAACAGCTTCCGGAAAAGCTTCCGCAATCAGCGGTACGGCTTCAGATTGATAAAGCTCGTGGACTGTCGCATCAGCATCGTAAACCGGCACGCCTTTTTCTGCAAAAAGCTGCGCCGTTGTGGATTTTCCCATGCCGATTGAACCGGTCAGTCCCAGCTTGATCATAAGTCTGCCCATCAAGATGTAGAATGATAATTATCGTGCATTTTATCCGAAAACCGCTTCACACTTTTCGGAATGCACTTTGAACATCGTCCAATATGATTTGACGCAACTCATCTGTCACCTCAGGACGCACACCAAACCAATGCTCGAAGCCCGGCACGGCCTGATGCAGCAACATGCCAAGGCCGTCCACACAGCGTAAACCAGCCTGACGTGCCTGATATAAAAACGGTGTTTCCAAAGGTATATAGACAATATCCGTTGCAACCGCACCGGCTTTGGCTGCAGAGAAATCAAGCGGAAAAGCTTCTACCTCACCGTGACCGCTCATACCCAGTGACGTTGTATTCACAATCACATCGGCAGAGCTGACAAAGCCCTGTGCCTGATCCCAGCCAGCAGCTTCAATTTTTGAGCCAAAATGACCAGCCAGAACCTGCGCCCGCTCAACAGTGCGGTTCACCACGATGATCTTCTCAAAACCACGGTTCAGTAAAGCATAGAGCACAGCGCGGCTGGCACCACCGGCACCTAGCACCAAAGCAGTTTGGCCGTCTTTGTCCCAATGCGGTAATTGCGCATCAAGATTTGCAGCAAAACCATAGGCATCCGTATTACCGCCGTTGAGCTTGTTTTCCGCATCTATCCACAGGGTATTCACAGCCCCGATGGCCTCCGCTGCCGCATCACGTTTTTCACATAATGCAAAGGCAGTTTCCTTATGCGGAATGGTCACATTACCACCACTCAAGCCTTGTTCTGCAAGGGTTTTAGCAAAATGCGGAAAGTTCTCGGAGCTGTTTTCAATGGCCTTGTAAGAACCGCTCAAACCATAGCGTTGCAGCCAGTAATTATGGATTAAAGGTGAGCGCGAATGTTTAATCGGAAAACCGGTTACAAAAGCCCGTTTCATCTCAGCCATCAATAATCCCTCTGGCACGTAATTCTTTCAGCAAAGGCAGTAATGGCAGACCGACAATGGTGAAATAATCACCGTCAATTTTATCGAAAAGCTGAATACCTTCACCTTCAACCTGATAAGCACCAACACTGGAAAGCGCAATATCGCCGACACGCGCCAGATGGCGACCGATAAAGCCCGGTTCCAGATGACGCATAGTCATATAAGCCACCGAAACATGACGCCATACGGTCTGGCCGTTCTGAACCAGCACCACCGCGCTGTTCAACTGATGGGTTTTACCCGACAAAGCCAGCAAATGGCGGCGAGCGCCATCCATATCCGCAGGTTTGTGAAAAATTTCATTGCCAAGTGACAATGTCTGATCACAACCGATAATCAGTGCATGCGGAAAACGTTCGCTCACTTCTTCCGCTTTGGTTTCTGCAAGGATCAGCGCCACGTCTTCCGGCGTTGCACCGGTTTCATATAGCGGTGCCTCCACCGCGCGCTCATCAATATTAGCTTTCTGCGATGTAAACTGAATACCCGCATTTTTTAAAAGTGCTGCACGAAAAGGGCTTTGAGAAGCAAGGATCAAAGGCAGTGCCATATTGAAAACTCCGTTCAAATATCAAAAAGATCACTGCCTGTACGCGAGTGAAAATATACTCTTTGAATAATATCAGATATTTCACCACTCAGAACAGCGAAAAACGCTATCAATCATCCGATCTGACACGCGGGCGCAGAGCCAGAATAGCTGCCGCGGTCTCTTCGATAGAGCGACGCGTAACATCAATCACCGGCCAGTTATTGCGCTCGCAAATATTGCGCGCATAGGCCAGTTCCTGTGCAATATTGATACGATCCGTATAGCTTTCCGTATCCAGCCCCGGAGATGTGCCCAGCATCCGGTTCTGACGGATGTGAGAAATACGCTCGGCACTGGCAATCAGCCCGACAACAAGCGGCTTTTTCACATGAAGCAGCGCTTCCGGCAGCGGAATGCCTAAAACCAACGGAATATTAGCCGTTTTGATGCCGCGATTGGCCAGATAAATGCTGGTCGGCGTTTTGGATGTGCGTGAAATGCCGATCAGAATAATATCTGCTTCTTCCAGATCCGGCGGCAATTGCCCGTCATCATGCTCCATCGTGAAATTCAGTGCATCAATCCGGCGGAAATAATCAGCATCCAGCACATGTTGCGCACTGGCACGGCGATGGGCAGGAGCACCGAGATAAGACTGAAAAGTCGCCAGCACCGGTTCCAGCACAGAAACACTCGGAATGCCCATCTGCGAACAGGCTTCATCAATCTTCAAAGCCAGTTTTTGATCCACCACTGTATAGAGAACAATGCCTGGCTCAGCATCAATATTCTCCAGAATTTTAGCCAGCTGTTTCTCGGTGCGGATCAGCGGATACATGTGCTCAATTGCCCGCGCATGGCTGTATTGAGCGGCCGCCGCACGGCCTGCTGCAAGGAGAGTCTCTCCTGTTGCATCTGAAATCAGATGAAGATGAAAGTAAGAAAGAGTCTTTGTCACAGATTTCTCACATCCCTGTTGATGGCTGTGTGTAAAAAGTACCGGCTCTGAGACGTCTTTCTCTGCCTGTTGATTTAAACAAGATTCATCCACAGCGCGCCTGACTGTATATTCGTGACAATAAACACTGTGGGTAACAGGAGCAATTCAAAGTTGGAAAGAATTCATTCAATGGTTGTCCACAGGATAGCATGAATGAGCTTTTTAATAAGTATCAGTTTTTATTGATGAATTTTTGGTCGCATTGCTTTTTCCCGATTGATGGGCAATTTATCCACATCAGCCGGTTTTCATGATCAGCCTGTGGGAAAACTCAGGGAAACATTTAATCCCCGTTATCAACAGACTCTAAGAATCATAAGAATCCAAAAATCATCACTTTCTTTATGGGATAACCGGGGAAAACCGGTGTGGGTAAATCGCATGACACGTAAAGTTCTGAACGTTCTCAAAGGTGAAACCGTCTTTCCACCACCAATCTGGATGATGAGACAAGCAGGACGTTATCTCCCGGAATATCGCCAGACACGACAGCAGGCAGGAAGCTTTCTTGATCTATGCTATAATCCTGAACTGGCAACGGAAGTGACACTTCAGCCTATCCGCCGTTATGGCTTTGATGCAGCCATTCTCTTTTCAGATATTCTTGTCATCCCTCACGTTCTTGGACGTGACCTTCGCTTTGAAGAAGGAAGGGGACCTTTAATGACACCTGTGACAGTTGATGAAATTAAAGATCTCGACATTACAGGTAAAGCAGTCAAATTAAGCGCTGTTTATGAAACCGTCAGCCGTTTGCGTAAGCAATTGCCGAATGAAACCACGCTGCTCGGATTTTGTGGTGCCCCGTGGACTGTTGCCACCTATATGATCGCCGGTCACGGCACACCGGATCAGGCACCGGCACGTTTGTTTGCCTATCAGCATCGCGATGTTTTCATCAAGCTGCTGACTGATCTCGCAGATATTTCTGCTGAATATCTGATTGAACAGCTTAATTGTGGTGCCGATGCGGTTCAGATCTTCGATTCATGGTCCGGCGTACTGGACGAAGATTGCTTTGAAGATTTCTGTATCAAGCCGGTTGCCCGCATTGTTAAAAAAGTTCGCGAAACCCATCCTGATGCTGTGATTATCGGTTTTCCGAAAGGGGCAGGGATGCTCTATCGGGATTATCGCGCCAAAACCGGCGTAAATGCTCTTGGGCTGGACTGGTCTGTTCCACTGACCTTTGCACAAGAACTACAGCAGCAAGGCGCTGTACAGGGTAATCTGGACCCGCTGCGTGTGGTTGCGGGCGGTAAGGCTCTGGATGAAGGCGTGGATGTCATTCTGGAAAAACTGGGACAGGGGCCGCTGATCTTTAATCTCGGTCACGGAATTACACCTCAGGCGCCGCTCGAAAATGTCGCTCAAATGGTCAACCGTATCCGTCAGGCAGGTGCATAATGGATAAATCCGGCACAAATACAGGCAACCCTGCTGTGAGAGCAGTGGTTGCTGTCGCTATCACTGCCATTGCAGCCTATGCGCTGTTTTTTGCGGCAACTGATGCAGCCTATCTCTGGATCAAAGCTTTTCATATTATTGCGGTGATCGCCTGGATGGCGGGCATGTTATATCTGCCTCGCCTTTTTGTGTATCACAGTCAGGAAAAGACCGGATCGCAGGCTTCCGAAACTTTCAAAATCATGGAACGCCGGTTGCTGCGCTATATCATCAATCCGGCGATGATTGTGACATGGGTTTTAGGCCTGTGGCTGGCATGGAAAATCTTTGAATTCCGTGGCGGCTGGTTGCATGGCAAAATTTTGCTGGTTGTTTTGCTGTCCGGTCTGCATGGTTATCTTTCCAAGAGCGTGCGGATGTTCGCTCAGGATAAAAACACCAAATCAACCAAACATTGGCGCATTGTGAATGAAATTCCGACAGTTCTGATGATTTTGATCGTCATTTTGGTTGTCGTAAAGCCGTTCTGATCCCTATATTAAGATAAGAAATTACGCTTTAAGCACCGTTTAGAGCGTAATTTCACTCTGTCTGACTATTTTTATAGCGCTGCAAAGCAGCTTGGCTCTTGCTCAAATCACTGGAACCGGTTAAGGAAAGACACCTTCCTTCAAGAATAGCAGGTTTCCGATGCCGGTCATGCCCCTCATGACCATTATGAGCGCACAACTGCATTTTTCTTTTTTCAATCTTTTATAATATGAGTTCCGCACCCATGCAGGAAATGAAACTACAAGATCTTAAGAACAAGACACCTGTCGATTTGCTCGCTCTCGCTGAAGAGCTGCAGGTTGAAAACGCCAGTGTTATGCGTAAACAGGAACTGATGTTCGCTATTCTGAAGAGCCTAGCCTCTCAGGAAGTCGAAATCATCGGTGAAGGTGTCGTCGAATTATTGCCGGACGGCTTTGGCTTCTTGCGTTCGGCAAATGCCAACTATCTTCCGGGCCCGGATGATATTTACATTTCTCCTTCGCAAATCCGCCGTTTTTCGCTGAAAACCGGTGATACGGTTGAAGGCCCGATCCGCAGCCCTAAAGAAGGCGAACGTTATTTCGCACTTCTCAAAGTCAATACAATCAATTTTGAGGATCCGGAAAAGATCCGTCATAAAATCCATTTTGATAATCTGACACCGCTCTATCCGAATGAGCGTTTCAAAATGGAACTGGATATTCCGACCAATAAAGACAATTCAGCCCGTGTGATCGATCTGGTTGCACCGCTTGGTAAAGGCCAGCGTGGACTGATTGTGGCGCCGCCACGTACCGGTAAAACAGTTTTGCTGCAAAATATTGCGCATTCGATTACCGCTAATCATCCGGAATGTTATCTGATCGTCTTGCTGATTGATGAGCGTCCTGAAGAAGTGACCGATATGCAGCGCTCGGTTAAGGGCGAAGTTGTATCCTCGACCTTTGATGAGCCGGCATCCCGTCACGTTCAGGTTGCTGAAATGGTGATTGAAAAAGCAAAACGTCTTGTTGAGCATGGCCGTGATGTAGTCATTCTGCTTGACTCGATCACCCGCCTTGGCCGCGCTTACAACACTGTTATTCCTTCATCCGGTAAGGTTCTGACCGGTGGTGTGGATGCGAATGCGCTGCAGCGTCCGAAACGCTTCTTCGGTGCGGCACGTAATATCGAAGAAGGTGGTTCGCTGACGATTATCGCGACCGCGCTGATCGATACTGGTTCGCGTATGGACGAAGTTATCTTTGAAGAATTCAAGGGTACCGGTAACTCGGAAATCGTCCTTGACCGTAAAGTTGCCGATAAGCGCATCTTCCCTGCTATGGATATTCTCAAATCCGGTACACGTAAGGAAGATCTGCTGGTACCACGTCAGGATCTGCAGAAAATCTTTGTTCTGCGTCGTATTCTTGCGCCAATGGGCACAACCGATGCAATTGAGTTCCTGATCGATAAGCTGAAACAGACGAAGAATAATGCTGAATTTTTCGATTCAATGAATACGTAATTTGTTTCATTATGCTGATATTAGAGCACATCCAGAAAAGTGTGAAACGGTTTTCGGGATGTGCGTCAGATCAGAGTGTTAGAGCGCCGATCTGATTTTATCAGATCGAAACGCGCTCTAAAAACGCCGCCTCAACAGGGCGGCGTTTTTATTTAGAGTAATTTCTCCAGATCAGCGGCATCATAGACTGGCGGTAAACAGACCTGATTGCGGCAGAGAATGGCACAGGAGCGTTCACCAGCCAGAGACAGGAAAGAAGCCCATTCCGGCTGCTGTGAGGCTTGGCTACGGCTTAGAATGATATCTGTACGGCAAGGATCAGCATGACGGGACGCACAGCGGTATAATTCATCCTCTGTATCCTCAACGATCAGAACCAGTTTAACCGGATCAAGCAGCAGGACTGCAGCATTGAGAATACCGGCCTGACCATAAGCCATATGTTTGCTACGTCCTAACGCACGCTCTGCCAGCTTATTGGTTTTGGTCAGCAGCGCCTCATCTTCTGTTATCAGTGCCAGTCTCGTGCATGCTTCAATAATCTGGCTGGTGGAGCTTGGAATAGCCTCATCCTGATCGCCATACAGATAAAAAATGACATCATCATTATCCAAAGCTGTCAGCCGGTAATCCCCATCTTGATCGAGATGGTGCTGATTGAGTGAGATCAGCAATGATTTAGCATCATCAATATAGTTTTTGTACGGATCAGCCTGATAAAGCGACAAGGCCGCATTGATGAGCGCGGCATAATCAGAGGACAGGGCAGGGAGCTTAGATGTAGTCCGTGACCACACGTGGCTGATTGCTGTACCTTGTTCCGGTATCAAAATTTGATAAGTGCTTTTTGCCAGTTCCAGCCAGTCGGCACGATCAAAAACACGGGCAGCTTCTGCCACAGCGCGAACGAAATAGGCATTCCAGTCGGTCAGGCATTTTTCATCACGACCGGGTCTGATGCGCAAGTTTCTGATACTAAGCAGTTTTTCCCGCATTGGTTTTAGGGTTTCATTTTCTTCCTGGTTGAAATTCAGCATATCCAGCCGATGGAGAATATTGCTGCCTTCCCAGTTTCCCGCAGGACTGACATTATATTTTATAATGAACTCAGGAGCATTTTCGCCGAGAACGCTCTCTATTTCGGACTGGTCCCAGACATAAAATTTGCCTTCAACGCCTTCGCTGTCAGCATCAAGACCGGAGGCAAAACCGCCGTCCGGCAAAGTCATTTCAGATGTAACCCAATGAATAATTTCTTCGATTCGATTCCGAAACAATGAATTTTGTGTACTGCTCCACGCCCACAGGCATTGCCGGATGGTCTGTGCATTATCATAAAGCATCTTTTCAAAATGCGGTACGAGCCAGAATGCATCGGTGCTATAGCGGGCTAAACCACCCGCGAGATGGTCATAAATACCGCCATTGAGCATTTTCTCGGTGCTGAGAATAAACAGATCATGGTGCTGTTGCTGCTGGCTGATTTTCCAGGATGTCCAAAGCATCGACATAAACGGAAAATTTGGAAATTTAGGTTGTCCGCTGATACCGCCATAAGTTGTATCAATGCGTCTGGCTATTGTATCTGCATAACGCTGAAAAATGCTTTCATCATTCTCAGCGGCGTTAGCTTCCGGTGTTAAAACATTCTGCAAATGTGTTTTAAGCGCAGTAACATTGCCGTTAATTCGTTCGCGGTCATTTTTCCATATAGTGCCGAGGCTTTGAAGAATATCGATAAAGCCGGGCAGTCGGCCATTGGCATGTTTAGGAAAATATGTGCCACCCCAAAAAGCATCGCCCTGAGGGGTTAGAAAAATTGTCAGTGGCCAGCCGCCTTGTTCGCCCATCGCGGTCAGAGCTGACATATAGATCTGATCAATATCCGGTCGTTCTTCGCGATCAACTTTAATATTGATAAAATGCTCATTCATCAGCTGAGCTACTTGCTCATCCTCAAAACATTCATGAGCCATAACATGGCACCAGTGACAGGCAGAATATCCGATGGAAAGCAAAATCGGCTTGTCATGAAGACGAGCGAGTTCAAGGGCTTCATTGCTCCATATCTGCCAATTGACCGGATTATCGCTATGCTGTTTCAAATATGTACTGTTCGCTGTATGAAGGCGATTAGAACTGGCATTGTTTTGTATTGGGCTTTGCGTCGGGTTCATGGCTTTGCCTTTCCGATATTCAAACCGATACGATAGTGCTTCAAGCAGCTAAAGAGCGGCAATTATTCTCTTAACTTGTAACGGATTTTCGATGTCAGTGCAGTCTTTTCATCACGATACTATTTTTGCGCTTTCAAGCGGGCGTTTGCCTTCCGGCGTGGCAATTATCAGATTATCAGGCCCGCAATCTCGATTCATTACCGAAACTATTGTGGGGAAATTGCCCGAAGCGCGTAAAGCACATTTCAGCCTTTTAAAAAACAAAACAGGCGATGTTCTGGACAGCGGACTGACACTTTTCTTTGAGGGGCCTAAAAGCTTTACCGGTGAAGATTGTGTGGAATTTCATATTCACGGTGGTATTGCTGTGGTGGAAAAATTCCTGGAAAGCCTGTCAGAATTTGAAAAATGCCGTTTAGCCGAAGCCGGAGAATTTACCCGACGCGCATTTGCAAACGGCAAAATGGATTTAACAATGGCCGAAGGGCTGGCGGATTTAATCTCTGCTGAAACGGAAACACAAAGACGATTAGCTCAACAGGTTGCTTCCGGTGCGCAACGCAATCTCTACATGGACTGGCGACAGAAACTCATTCAGGCGCGTGCATTTATCGAGGCGGAACTTGATTTTGCCGATGAAGGCGATGTTCCGGGTTCAGTATCCGATCGGGTCTGGAACGAAATGCAGTATCTTAGCGCAAAAATTGAAAAACACATTGAAGACGGAAAACGCGGATCAATGCTGCGTGATGGTTTTCATGTCGTTATTATTGGCGCGCCGAATGCAGGAAAATCCAGCCTGATGAATTTATTGGCTGCGCGTGACGTGGCTATTATTTCTGATGAAGCGGGCACAACGCGTGACCTACTTGAAATAAAATTAAATCTGAATGGCGTCGCGACTTATGTGACCGACACAGCCGGAATTCGCGAAACAACAGGCAAAGTTGAGCAAATCGGTATTCAGCGCGCAATGGATAAAGCTGCGGAAGCTGACTTAATTTTATATATTGAAGATATCTCCAATCCAATTGCGGTAGATACTTCTGAGTTCCAGACAGATATTTGGACAATCGGCAACAAGGCCGACCTCAAAGCCACAACTAAACCAAATTATAATTATCTGATTTCAACGAAAAACAATGATGGCATCAGCACGCTTTTAGATAATTTAAGCACATATATTTCAGAGAAAACAAAACTACAAAATGACGTTGTACCGACACGCCGTAGGCATATTGATTTACTCAACCTCTGCAAATTAGAAATTCAAAAAGCATACAAATCCACTCAACTACCTTTAGAATTGAGAGCTGAAAATTTACGTATTGCATCACAGCACCTAGGGAAAATTACCGGCGATGTAGATATTGAGGATATTCTTGACCTTGTATTCTCTCAATTTTGCATCGGAAAATGATTCACGTGAAACAATTTTCATGTTATAGCCTGATTAACAATCAGATGTGTTTCACGTGAAACATTCTGTGGAATCTTAAAACACGATTTGACTCAAGAGATTTATTCTGAGTCAGCAGATTCCCATTTCTGAAATTATTATTCATAGTTTGAGTGAGTACGTAAAATATTTTAGTATTGCACTTATTCATAACGATAGCTACTCACATCATTTTAAGTACTCAGTTAAAATAACTTGATGGTGAAATGCTCTAGTTATGTGTTCCCTTTTCATAGAGAACATGAGAATGATGATTCACGTGAAACCAAACAAGTTTTGGATATGATTATGACAGGTTTTTATGACGTCATTGTTATTGGTGGTGGACATGCAGGCACAGAAGCTGCCTCTGCATCAGCAAGAACTGGCGCTAAAACTGCTTTAGTAACACACCATTTTGATACTATTGGTGTTATGTCCTGTAATCCTGCTATTGGCGGATTAGGGAAGGGACAGCTTGTTCGCGAAATTGATGCCCTTGATGGTTTGATGGGGAAGGCGGCTGATCAAGCCGGAATTCAGTTTCGTTTATTAAATCGTCGAAAGGGGCCGGCAGTACGTGGTCCTCGTACGCAGGCAGATCGCAAATTATATCGCTTGGCCATTCAAAGCTTTATCAAAGAGCAGAGCAATCTGACGGTTGTTGAAGGTGGGGCGGCTGATATTATTGTTGAAAATGGTTCTGTTAAAGCCGTTCAGCTCATGGATGGTACAATTATTAATTGCGCCTCTGTAGTTTTGACAAGCGGAACATTTCTCAATGGCTTGATCCATATTGGTGAGAAAACAATCCCTGCAGGCCGTATGGGGGAAAAACCAGCTCTGGGTTTGTCTGAGCGTTTGATTGGTTTAGGTTTTAGTTTAGGGCGCTTAAAAACTGGAACGCCTTGCCGTATTGATGGCAAAACTATTGACTGGGCAAGCCTGGATAAACAATCTGCTGATGAAGATCCGGTTCCGTTTTCTATGATGACGGATAAGATCACGGTACCGCAGATTGATTGTGGTATTACGCGTACAACAGACGATACCCATCAATTAATCCGTGATAACATTCATCGTTCAGCAATGTATTCAGGGAATATTGAAGGTATCGGTCCGCGCTACTGTCCGTCAATTGAGGATAAAATTGTAAAGTTCGGTGATCGTGACGGCCATCATATTTTTCTTGAACCGGAAGGTCTTGATGATGATACCGTTTATCCGAATGGTATTTCAACCAGCTTGCCGGAAGATGTTCAGCTCGATATTCTCAAAACTATACCAGGTTTAGAGCATGCTAAGATGCTGCAACCGGGTTATGCTATTGAATATGATTTTATTGATCCGCGCGAGCTACTGCGCAGTCTTGAAACGCGCCGTGTTAAAGGGCTATTCTTGGCTGGTCAGATTAATGGCACGACCGGTTATGAAGAAGCTGGCGCACAAGGTTTGCTGGCTGGCTTGAATGCTTCCAGACATGCTGGTGGTAGTGAACCGGCTATTCTTCAGCGTACAGAAGCCTATATCGGTGTGATGATTGATGATCTGACATCTCGTGGTGTCAGTGAACCTTACCGTATGTTTACGTCTCGCGCAGAGTTCCGACTATCTCTTCGTGCAGATAATGCAGATAATCGTCTGACGCCGCTAGGTCAAAGTTGGGGGCTGATTGGTTCGGCACGACAGGCGCGTTTTAATGAAAGAAAGCAGGAACTGGATAAAGCAAGAGATATTGCACAGACGCTTTCTATTACACCTAATGCAGCAGCAGCACATGGGTTGAACTTGAACAAAGATGGCATTCGTCGCTCTCTTTATGATCTTCTTTCTTATCCGGATATTGATTTGGAACGTCTTACCGGTATTTGGCCTGAACTTTCTGATCTTTCCTTGGCTACAAAAGAAGCTTTGGAAATTGAAGCGCAGTATTCAGTCTATCTTGATCGTCAGACGGCAGATATTGCTGTGATGGAACGGGAAGAACAATTGATTATTCCGCAATCAATTCAGTTCTCAGGAATTTCCGGTTTGTCGCTTGAACTGAAGCAAAAACTTGAAAAGCGTAATCCTTCGAATATTGCCGAAGCGCAAAGAATTGAAGGAATGACGCCGGCTGCGATCGCATTATTGATAACACATATCCGCAGACATGGTATTGCACAGGATATTTCGGGTGATTTGGCAAAACCAGCATGACAAAAAATAAATATTTTGATTCACTGAAACAGATATACCCATCTGTTTCACGTGAAACAGCAGATGATCTGATTGGCTTTGAAACTCTGTTTAAAAAGTGGTCTAAAGCAATCAATCTGGCTTCGCCAAATACGCTTGAGACACTCTGGGAACGACATATTCTGGATAGTGTTCAGGTTTTTAAGTTAGCGCCACAGGCAAAACAGTGGCTTGATTTGGGATCTGGCGGCGGTTTTCCAGGTATTGTTTTGGCTGTTATGCTGAAACAATCAGGGGGGGCAATCCGATTGGTTGAGAGTAATGGTAAAAAATCGGCATTTCTACGAAATGCTCTGGCACAATTTCAGGCTCCGGGGCAGGTGGTAAATGCAAGAATTGAAAGCTGTTATGAACTCATTCAGGTTCCTGAAATCATCACAGCCAGAGCATTGGCTTCGCTGGATAAACTCTTTGAGCTGACAGAACCGTGGATGATAAAAGGTGCTAAAGCATTGTTTCAAAAAGGGCGGGACTATCAGCGTGAAGTGGATGAAAGCCTGATAAATTGGAAATTCGATCTGATACGGCATGAAAGCGCGATAGAAGCAGATTCTGTCATTCTTGAAATCAGCAATTTACAGCGGCGCTGAATGTTTTTCATTCAGTCATGCTTGGAAACAGAAGTTATTCGGGACAATTATTATGAATAACAGAACACGGATTATAACAATCGCGAACCAGAAAGGCGGCGTAGGGAAGACCACGACCGCTATTAATCTGGCGACTGCTTTGGCTGCAATCGGTGAAAATGTATTGATTGTTGATCTCGATCCGCAGGGCAATGCCAGTACCGGACTGGGTGTTGATCGTCAAAATCGCCCGCTATCGTCTTACGATGTGTTGACGCAGGGAACATCAGTTCCGGATGCGGCAATTGCAACAGATGTACCTAATCTTTATTTGATAGCTTCGACGCTGGATTTGCTCGGTATTGAAATGGAAATTTCCAATGCACCGGACAGAACCAGACGTTTACGTGATGCGTTACGCTTTGATTCA
The DNA here is from genome assembly GCA_021733665.1 of Bacillus subtilis. Classification (GTDB taxonomy): domain Bacteria; phylum Pseudomonadota; class Alphaproteobacteria; order Rhizobiales; family Rhizobiaceae; genus Pseudochrobactrum. The sequence continues at coordinate 139,394 of JAHREI010000001.1, read as the reverse complement.
GGTATAGCGGATCATTTCAGCTATATTTTGATTGATTGTCCGCCATCACTTAATCTGTTGACGCTGAATGCTATGGCAGCTGCAGACTCTGTTTTGGTACCGTTGCAATGCGAATTTTTTGCATTGGAAGGACTTAGCCAGTTGTTGGAAACTGTTAATCAGGTTCGCAATTCGCTGAATCCTGATCTTACAATTCAAGGCGTTGTGCTGACCATGTATGACAGCCGTAACAATCTGGCCAATCAGGTTGTTGATGATGTGCGCGCATTTATGGGCGAAAAAGTTTATCGCACTGTTATTCCCCGTAACGTTCGGGTTTCAGAAGCACCATCCCATGGTAAACCGGCCATTTTGTATGATCTGAAATGTGCAGGAAGCCAGGCATATCTTCAGCTTGCTTCTGAAGTAATCCAGCGGGAACGCCAGCTTCGTTCCGCAGCATAAAAATGAATATTCGATTCGAATACGTAACAATTTGCAGAAAGCATTCAACTGATGAACGATGATCCTTCAAAAAAGCGTCTTGGTCGCGGTCTGGCAGCTCTGATTGGGGATATCGACCGGCCTGTGGAAGAACGTAAGGCACCGGTTCCGCTTGAACGTTATGTGCCTATTGAATTTGTAAGCCGTAACCCGCGTAACCCGCGTCGTGTTTTTACAGAAGCTGAACTCGAAGATCTGGCACAATCCATTCGTGAGCATGGTATTGTGCAGCCGATTGTTGTTCGTCCGGCGCCTGAAAATCGCGAACATTTTGAACTGATTGCCGGTGAACGCCGCTGGCGTGCAGCACAGCGCGCAGGTCTGACCGAGATTCCGGTTATTCTGCGTGATGTGGATGATCGCGTTGCTCTTGAGCTGGCGATTATTGAAAACGTTCAGCGTGCTGATCTGAATCCTGTTGAAGAAGCAATGGGTTACCAGCTTCTGATTGATGATCATGACTATACGCAGGCTGATCTGGCACAAGTTATCGGTAAAAGCCGTAGCCATGTGGCCAATACATTGCGCCTTCTGAAACTTCCACCGGAAGTGCAGGGACTGATCAATGATGGCGCTTTGACTGCCGGTCATGCGCGTACCTTGATTACAATGGAAAATCCGCATGCTGTTGCTGAGCGCATTGTTAAAGAGGGGCTGTCTGTTCGTCAGGTAGAGGCTTTATCTCAGGCTGAAAGCAAAGGTATTCCGGCGGTTAAACCGGAACGTGTTCCTGTAGAAAAAGATGCGGATACACGCGCACTTGAAAAATTGCTGTCTGATGTAACTGGTATGAAAGTTGAAATTAATCACCGTGATCGTGGTGGTGAAGTTCGTATCCGCTATAGTTCTCTTGAACAATTGGATGAAATTTGCCGTCGCTTGCAAAGCTGATATATTAAAATAAATAAAAGCCGGTCTTTGTACCGGCTTTTTTATTATCAAAAATCGTAAATGGAATGCTGCAATCAGAGCAGTTGAAGTTTTAACGGCGCTGTTTATTACGGATCGCCTCTACAGTGAGGGCAATAAAAGTCTGTCTGATAATGGCAGTTGAAAGTGCTGAGTTTTGGCGACTTTCCAGAACGGTGCGCTGAAGTCTGTCTGTCACGCGATTGATGGCTGCGACGCTCCACAGCCCTAATGCTGTCTCGACGAGTTTTTTGCGAGCAAAGAAAATCGGTGGTTTTGCTGAATTAACGACAAGACCTGCTGGTACATTTCCGGTTTCCATAGCATAGCGCAGAGTTTGCAACTGGCTGAACTGGCGCATAGCACTATTCACCAGCAGGAAAGGATGTGTGCCGGTATTCACAACACGGTCAAAGGCTGTATTGAATTTTGGTAAATCACCGATCAGCACAGCATCAATCACTTCATCCTGAGAGAGTGCTGCCACATCGCCGACAGATTCCCGCACATCATCAAGTTCAATACGCTGCTGACCACGTGCATAGAGGCAAAGCTTTTCAAGTTCTCCGCGTGTTGCGAGACGATCCCCGCCAAGGCTCAGGCGCAAAAACTGACGGGCATCATTGGAAATTTGTAAATGATTGGCCTGCAACACATCATCGATTAGTCCGTCAATGCCACGGGCATCGTCCGTATAGCAGGGAAGTGCCATGCCAGTTGCGCCATTTTCGACATTGGTACGCAAGCCGGCACCCTTTTTCAGGTCGCCTGCCTCTATCAGAATATAGGTATCCTGTGGTGGCTCTGAGATCAGCAGTTTAACAGCCTCAGCGAGGCTTTTTTGCGCTGAAGCATTTTTAATCCAGATCAGACGATCGCCGCCAAACATTGAAATTGTTCGGGCTTCATCCATCAGACGGGCAGGGTCTTTGTCAATCTCATCTGCCTCAATACGCAAGACAGCGAAAGGATCATCCAGAGGCAGACCGGTGAGTTTTGCATATTTAGCACCGCGCTCACTGACCAGACCTTTATCTGGCCCATAGATCAGTATGACCGTTCCGGTTTGTGCTGGACGGGTGAGAAACCCGTCAACTTCATGTGCTTTTTTCTGTGCCATAAGTCTGCTTACAACAAAGGCAATGAAAGGGAAATCAGTGTTTGTATTTTCAAATAAAAATGCCGCGGGTTGAGCGCGGCATTTTAAGTTTCATATGACAGAACTATTTATTGGATCAGGAGAGCATCATCATCTAATGTTTCACCACGTACCTTTTTGAACATATCAATCAGGTCTTTAACGGTGAGGTTCTTACGTTCATCGCCGGAAACATCGAGAATGATATTGCCGCCGTGCAGCATGATTGTACGTGTGCCGTAATCAAGGGCCTGCTGCATGGAGTGGGTAACCATCATCGTCGTCAGCTTGTTTTCGCTGACCAGCTTGGCTGTGAGCTTCATGATGAAATCTGCCATGCCCGGATCAAGCGCAGCAGTATGTTCATCGAGCAGCAGTACTTCTGAATCTGTCAGGGTTGCCATGATCAGAGACAGTGCCTGACGCTGTCCGCCTGAAAGCAGATCCATACGATCCTGCACGCGGTTTTCCAGACCAAGATTAAGACCTGCAATACGCTCACGGAACAGCTCGCGGCGCTTATGATTGAGCGCATGGGCGAGGCCGCGTTTTTGTCCGCGCATGGCAGCGAGGGCAAGGTTCTCTTCAATTGTTAATGCACCGCAGCTGCCTGTCAGCGGATCCTGAAAGACACGGGCAACCATGGATGCACGATCAGCAGTGGATTGCCTGGTGACATCTTTATTACCGATGAGGATTTTGCCTTCAGATGCCTGAACGTCACCGGCCAGCGCTCCAAGCAAGGTGGACTTGCCTGCACCATTAGAGCCGATAACCGTAACAAATGTGCCTTCTTCAATCTTGAGATTGATACCGGACAGAGCTTGTTTTTGCAGTGGAGTTCCGCGACCGAAGACGACGCCAAGATTTGAAACTTCAATCATTTGGATGCACCTCCGCGACGCAGGCGTGGCAGAACCAGTGCCAGTGTGACCAGTACAGCTGTTGCAAGATTAAGATCGGAAGCTTTCAGCCCAATAAAATCACTGCCCAGAGCCAGCTGAATGGCGATACGATAAAGAATGGAACCGATGATACAGCCGACCAGTGCCCAGAGCAGGAAGCGCGTGCGGAACAATGTTTCACCAATAATCACAGCGGCAAGACCAACAACAATTGTACCAACGCCGGAGGTGACATCAGCAAAGCCGTTTGTCTGCGCAAATAATGCACCGCCCAGAGCAACCAGAGCATTGGACATAGCCATGCCCAGATAAATCTGGCGATCAGTCTTCACGCCCTGTGCACGCGCCATACGCGCATTGGTACCGGTTGCACGCATGGCAAGACCGATATTGCTTTCCAGAAAGCGCCAGACGAGCAGGGCGGCGATAATCACAAGCACGCCAACAAAGAGCGGACGCACATAATATTCAGGAACACCCAGCCCGTAAAAAGGTGAGATCATCGTATCCTGATTAATCAGAGCGACATTCGGCTTGCCCATCACACGCAGATTGACTGAGAAAAGTGCAGTCATGGTAAGAATGGAGGCCAGCAGATTAAGAATGCCAAAACGGAGATTCAAAGTCGCGGTGACGAGTCCGGCAACAGCACCGGCCATCATGGCAATCAGTGCAGCGAGCCAAGGATTAACACCGGCAAGAATAAGAACAGCAGTTACAGCTGCGCCGAGCGGAAAGGAACCATCTACAGTCAGGTCAGGAAAATCCAGCACACGGAATGACAGATAAACGCCGAGAGCTACAAATGAAAAGACCAGACCTAATTCGACCGCGCCCCAAAAAGCGATCAGACTCAAAATAATGTTCCTTCGGCTTGTGCAGACGGCCGGCACTTTCAAACACATCATTCACAGAGTTTCTGTTGTGATGGTTTAAAATTACGGGGCAGCCTGCCTGTTGATATCTGAGTGACGTTTCATGGCATCAGTGCCGTATTGAAAGACACAAAGGAAAGTGTCGGGATATTCAGATTTAAATTTCTGCCGAATATCCGGATGATGAAAAACCGGTAAAGCAACTTTACCGGTTTAAATGCAGATTATTCTTTGATGACTTTGCTTGCGCGATCGACAACAGCCTGAGGGATTTCAATACCCATTTTTTTAGCTGCAACCAGATTGACGACCAGATCGGTACCGGCAGCAACATTCACCGGAATGTCACCTGGCTTTTCGCCCTTCAGAATACGCACAACCACTTCACCGGTCTGTTTGCCAACATCGTAATAGTTGAAACCAAGAGCAATGAAAGCACCGCGGCTGACGGAATCTGTGTCGGCAGTCATCAGAGGAATTTTAGCTTCTTCTGCAACGCTGACTGCACCTTCAAGCGCAGAGATAATGGTGTTGTCAGTCGGAATATAAATCAGGTCTGCTTTGCCGATCAGCGCGCGGGCGGCACCCTGAACTTCAGCGGATTTGGTCGCAGCAGATTCAACTACTTCCAGACCACCTTCTTTAGCGGCAGCTTTCAGGCCTTCAAGAAGGGAAATCGAATTGGCTTCACCTGAATTATAAAGGAACCCGATAGTCTTTACATTCGGTGCAACTTCTTTGATCAGCTTGACGTGATCAGCAACCGGCGAAAGATCGGACAGGCCGGTAACATTGCCGCCTGGTTTTTCCATGCTTTTAACCAGCTGTGCGCCAACCGGATCAGATACTGCCGTGAAGACAACCGGAATATCACGGGTGCCGGAAACAACAGCCTGAGCAGAAGGTGTGGAGATCGGAACGATCACATCCGGTGCTTCACCGATGAACTGACGTGCGATCTGAGCAGCCGTTGCAGGATTGCCCTGAGCTGACTGATAGGTGAATTTCAGATTTTCACCTTCTTTATAACCGGCAGCAGCCAGAGCATCTTTTACACCGTCACGGGCGGCATCAAGAGCAGGGTGTTCAACAATTGCTGTTACCGCAACGCTGACATCTTTTGCATTTGCCGAACCAGCAATCATAGTTGTGGCCATAGCTGCTGTTGAGAGCAAAGCCATAATAAGTGTACGCATGAAAATCTCCCTCTGTTCCGCGTCCCGATAAAAACGAATAATCAGTTCTCTAAGAGAGGTCAACGCGCATCATATGGCTTAGCATGGCGCGGAGCATTTTAATGCTATTCAGAGTCCGGCCGTGGCATCAAAAGCATAATTGTTTCACGTGAATCATCGTGGTTAGCAAAATCTTAATGTGGTGTTTGCAAAATTTATAAATTCAGGAAATCAGAACTGTGCCAATTCAGTTGCAAGACAGCTCTTATTTGTCCAGTGAATTGCATGCCAACCGCACTCTTTGGCAGCAATGATATTGGTAAGCGTGTCATCAATCAGAACGATCTCCTCTGGTCGTAGCGTGGAAAGATCAGTGACCTTTTCGAAAAATGCATGATCCGGTTTTTTAACCCCGAGTGCTGCGGAATAATAAACAGCATCGGCAAGCTCACCTAGTTTGAGTGTCTGCGTAATATATTCAGCACGCAAATGCTCCTGATTGGTCGCAAGATAAATCCGCACACCAGCAGTGCGATAGAATTTCAGTGACTCTATCATCTCCGTATTCAGGCGGGCATCATTCTTAAACCAGTAGGCGATGAAATTCTCTGCGGTGAGGTGAGGTGCTAAATCTGAAAGCACCGGTTTGAGCGCTGAAAGAAGATCCAGTTTTCCGGTGACAATTTTATCCCAAAAAGGCGTGAAAAATCTTTCATAAAGCAGGGAAGGTGACAGGCCGAGATCTGTCTTTAAATCCGTTGACCAGTGCTTTTCGTCCCGAGGGCGTCCGTTAATGAGAACATCATCAACCATCAAAGCTTTCAGCGTAAACCTGAACATAGATTTTCCTAACTGAGATTGAGATATGTACTCAGTTCTTTTGCAGCAGCTGCACCGGCGCGATTGGCACCGATGGTTGAAGCAGAAGGGCCATAGCCGACGAGATGAATACGCGGGTCTTTCACGACCTGTGTTGCCAGTCTGCCACCCATGACAATACCGCCTTTGGCTTCGCGGATTTGCAATGGTGCCAGATGATCGAGGGAACTACGAAAGCCGGTACACCACAAAATCACATCGGCTTTTTGTTCTGTACCGTCAGCCCAGCGGATACCGGTCTCCGTTATTTCGCTAAACATAGGTAGGCGGTTGAGTGCGCCGCGCTCACGTGCCGCACGTAATGCCGGCGTGAGCGGAATGCCGGTTACGGAAACAACAGAGCCGGGAACCAGTCCGCGACGGACACGATCTTCAACAATGGCAACAGCAGCACGACCGTCTTCTTCGGTAAAAGGTGTTTCGCGAAATTGCGGTTCAGTGCGGGTTACCCATGTTGTTGTGGTAACCTGAGATATTTCATCAAGCAGCTGCAAAGCGGAAATGCCACCGCCGACAATAATGACATGCTTGCCTGAAAACACTTCGGCTGTTTGATAATCGCGGGTGTGAAGCTGCTGTCCTTTGAAAAGTTCAGCGCCGGTATAATGCGGGATGACGGGTGTTTCCCAGGTGCCGGTGGCATTGATAATGCCGCGTGCGGTAAAAGTCTCGCGATCCGTTTCTATACGAAAGCGGTCATTGCGCTCACAAACGACACTGACATTAACCGGACGGTAAACCGGTAGCTGAAACTTCTTTTCATAGGCTTCGTAATATTGCGGTACAGCTACAGACGCTTTGACCTCGGATACTTCTGGCTCCAGCACATCAGAGAAAGACATGCCCGGAAGATCATGAATCCGGTTGACGGTGCTGAGGGTGAGGGAGGGCCAGCGATATTGCCATGCTCCGCCCGCATTGGGTGATTTATCCAGAAGAAGAAAATTGCTACCCGCTTTCAGGCCGGATTTTTGCAGGTGATAGGCAGAGGATAAACCGGCCTGTCCGGCACCGATAATGACAATATCGGTTTTATAGGCCATGCGCAGATTATTGGATGGGAATGCCGCTTCTGAATGATCTGCCATGACCACAATTCACCTGTATTGAGCCCGAAATAAGAATGTCTCATTCTTACTTAGGTTTTCACACAGCACATACAAGTTGCCTGAGGCAGCGAAGGGAGAGGTGGTGATCCCGACTGGATTCGAACCAGTGGCCTCAAGATTAGGAATCTTGCGCTCTATCCTACTGAGCTACGGGACCGGATAGTCTCTTGCACACATACTGATTTTTTGACTGTAAGCCAAGGGTAGGCAGGACAGAAAATGCCAGAATAATCGCAAGTGAAATAAAAAAGCGAAGAGGGAATTATGCCTCTTCGCTGAACAGTAACCTGTTTAATTTGTAGTCTGAGATTAGGCTGCGATTTTCTCAGCCGGTGAAAGCTGCGCATCTTTAAGACGATATTGTGCCAGCTCAACCCAGTAGCTCATGCCATATGGCAAGGCATCATCATTGAAGTCATAGGCCGGATGATGCAGGTTTGCGCTCTCGCCATTGCCGAGGAAAATATAGCAACCCGGACGGGCTTCGAGCATATAAGAGAAATCCTCACCGCCCATCATCGGTTCAACTTCACGGGTGATCGGACCATTTATGCTGACTTTATCGGCAACATCGGCTGCGATATCTGTCTGACCGGAATGGTTGAATGTCACCGGATAGTTGTTCTTAAAATCAAGATCGATCTTGATATTATTGAGCAGACCGAAGGCTTCACAATGCGCGCGCATACGCTGCTCGGCAAAAGCACGGCTGTGTTTTGTCAGGCTGCGCACTGTTCCTGCGAGAACCGCTTTTTCCGGAATGATGTTATAAGCTTCACCGGCATTGAACTTGGTCACCGAGACGACCAGTGAATCCAGCGGATTTGATCCACGTGAAACAATGCTCTGCAAAGCAGTAACCAGCTGCGAGCCGATAACGATCGGATCAATATTGCGATGCGGCTGGGCAGCATGGCCGCCTTTACCATTGATGGTGATTGTGAACTCATCGGTCGCGGCCATAATCGGGCCTTTGCAAACTGCCAGCTCACCGACTGTGATACCCGGCATATTATGCATGCCGTAAACTTCAATAATATTGAAGCGCTCCATCAGGCCGTCTTTGACCATGGCCAGACCACCGGCACCGCCTTCTTCTGCAGGCTGGAAAATGACGATAACCTCACCATAGAAATCGCGGGTCTCGCAGAGAATTTTTGCAGCGCCCAGCAACATGGATGTGTGGCCGTCATGGCCGCAGGAATGGGCTTTGCCCGGATTTTGAGAAACCCATTCCGGTGTGCCGGTTTCTGTCAGTGGCAGCGCGTCCATATCGGCGCGCAGACCAATGGCCTGACCTGCACCTTTTTTCCCTTTAATCACACCGACAACGCCGGTACGGCCTATACCGGTCACAACCTGATCACAACCAAATTCGCGAAGCTTTTCTTCAACAAATGCCGCAGTTTCATGAACATCATAGAGTAGTTCCGGCTTGCTGTGTAAATGTCTGCGCCACAGGCTTACTTCCTGTTTTAACTGAGCGGCGCGGTCTAAAAGCGGCATTTCTGTTCTCCGAACCTGTGTGCCTCTCCTCCGGGGCACTGTGTGTGGATAACGTAACCCCGATGGCTTTTTTGCTACGGGAATTATGCAATTGCGACTGTTTCCAGTTTGAGGCAGTGTGGGTAAAACACAACGCTCTCAGATAACATAATGTGTTTTATAAAATTTCGCCAATCCGTCTTTGCCTTTTATGTCCGGACTGAGGTAGAAAAGTGCAACCGAGTAAAAATGTGAAGGCATTTTTTCTGACTGCCGGATTTTTGCCTTTTTATCCCGATTGAAGAACTGCTGAATTAGAAGCAGTTATCGGTCTGCGGATAGAGCGCATGAAATCCGGATATCTGTCTATTGAATATTTCGCCTTGAAAGGTGGTCATCCCATGATCCCGCGTATTTTAAAACAATCTGTTCTGGCTATGACTGTGTCATGCCTTGCTGTTTCTCAAAGCATGTCGGCGGCAGAGGCCAATCCTTATATGTCTGTCGATGTGGCATCGGGGCAGGTGCTGTCACATAATGAAGCTTTTAAGCGCTGGTATCCGGCATCGCTTACCAAGATGATGTCAGCCTATGTGGTTTTTCGCGCTTTGCGTTCTGGTCAGAAAACACTGGAATCGCCGGTGCGTATGTCTGTTGCGGCAACGAAAGAGCCGCCGAGCAAGATGGGCTATAAAGCCGGTTCGGTGATGACACTGGACAGCGCTCTGAAAATTATGATGGTCAAATCTGCCAATGACGTATCCGTCGCAGTGGCGGAATCTGTTGGCGGCAGCAAAGCCGGATTTGCAAAAATGATGAATGCCGAGGCGAAGCGCATCGGTATGTTCGGTTCCAATTTTTCTAATCCGCATGGTCTGCCGGATCCGAACAATTACACGACTGCCCGTGATATGGCTTTGCTGGCTGCACAGTTGCGTCGTGAGTTTCCTGAATATGCCCACTACTTCAATACGGAAGCGATTGATCCGGGTGAGGGTAAAAAAGTTCAGGCGAATTACAATATTCTGCTCGGCCGCTTTAATGGCGCCGACGGTATGAAAACCGGTTTCATCTGCGCCTCCGGATTTAATCTGGCTGGCTCTGCAACCCGTAATGGCCGCACGATTGTTGCTATTGTGCTGGGTGCATCCAGACAGGAAGACCGTACCGTACAGGCTGCGGAACTGTTGCAAAACGGTTTTTCTACCCGTGGTGGTGGCGGTGCTACACTGGCAAGCCTTGCGCCTTATGGCAGTAATAATAATCAGGTCACAGATCTGCGTGCGCAGATTTGCAGTCAGGAAGCGATGTCCGACCGCTGGGATGGCCGTGATGTTGAAGGTCGTCTGAAAATTAACTCACCTTACATCACAGCAATGACCCGTGAGCCTGTGGCTGTGCCGGTCGGCCTGATTGCGAAAGCGCCGGATGTGAAGGCAGGTAATGCGCTGCATATTTCACAGGTACCGATCCCGTTGCAGCGACCTATGCGCGGAAATATGACAACTGCTGTGAATTGAGCGGTTCTGAATATTTATTGGGCGTATCGCAGAGAGAACAGAAATCAGCCTAGAGCGCATTCCGAAAAGTGTGAAGCGGTTTTCGGGATAAAATGCGCGTAAAACAAAAAGATAGAGCGGTTTCAACGATTCAATATTACCTGAAACCACTCTAGCGGGCTGATTTCTTTATAGTGACGTTTCATAATTTTACCGGAAATACTTTAAAGGCCTGCCATGTCTTTCAAACCAATCAGCGTTTCTGTGCTTACAGGTTTTCTGGGTGCAGGAAAAACGACCTTGCTCAACCGGCTGCTGAAAGATCCTGCTCTGCAGGACGCTGCAGTCATCATCAATGAATTTGGTGATGTGAGCATTGACCATCTGCTTGTTGAACAGGCTGCTGACGGAGTGATTCAGTTGGCGGATGGTTGTCTGTGCTGTACCGTTCGCGGTGAGCTTGTCGATACTCTGGCTGATCTGATCGAGCGTGTGCAGATGGGTAAGATCAATGAACTTCAGCGCATCGTGATTGAGACGACCGGACTAGCTGATCCGGTGCCGGTTTTACAGGCGCTGATGGGGCATCCGGTGCTGATGCAGGTTCTGAAGCTGGATGGTGTGATTACTGCCGTTGATGCTGTGAATGGTATGGCGACACTTGATGCCCATATTGAAGCTGTCAAACAGGTTGCTGTTGCCGACCGGATTACCATCACCAAATCTGATCTCGCGGATGCTGAGCAGCTTGCTGCTTTGAAAGCACGGATCAGAGCGATCAATCCGGCTGCGGAAATTTATGATGTGGTGGCCGACGAGATTGGCTATGCATCTCTCTTTGATTGCGGCCTGTATAATCCTGCCGGTAAAACGCCGGATGTGCAGAACTGGCTGAAAGCTGACAGCTATGATGATCATCGAGATGATCATATTTGCGAAGTTCACGGCGCCGGTTGTTCGGGGCATCATCATGATGATCACGGGCATCACCACCATCATCACCATGATACTGCGATCCGCTCTTTTTCACTGAAGCATGATGCGCCGGTACCGTTCTCGGCGATTGAGATGTTTCTGGATTTACTGCGCTCGACTCATGGCGATAAATTATTGCGGATGAAGGGCATTATTGCTGTTGCTGAAGATCCTGAGCGCCCGCTGATTATTCATGGTGTGCAGCAGATTTTGCATCCGCCGGTGCGCTTGAAAAGCTGGCCGCAGGAATTGCAGGACAGCAAATATCAGACACGTCTGGTGCTTATTACCAAAGATCTGGATGAGACCTATATACGCGATCTGTTCGATGCGTTTTTGGGCAAGCCACGTATTGATCAGGCGGATGCTCAGGCGCTGACTGATAACCCGCTGGCAATTCCGGGTTTTTCTATGAAAAACTGAAGGCTCAGCCTTTTTGTATCAGAAAATGAAAAATCCGGCCTTCGCTCTGTTGTTCCAGCAGAGTATGCCCTTCGGATTGGCAGAAATGAGCAATATCAAGCGGTGAAAGCGGATCAGTGGTTTCAATTCTGATCACAGCACCAGCTTGCAAATCTTGTAATTTTTTACGGGTTTTCAAAACAGGTAAGGGGCATTGCAGCCCCTTAAAATCGTAAAATATTGCCGCTTCAGACGTGATCATTATTGACCGGTCATTCTGTTCCAGAGAGATTTTTTCTCTGGTGAAGGTACGACCGGCACGGCCTGAGGTGTCGTTTCTGCTGCAACAGGGTTGCTCGCAGGTACCGGCACAGACGCAGTTACATTCTGATCAAGTTCCGGCTGAGGTGTAACCGGAGCTGTTGTGGCAACCGTTGTCGTTGCCGGAGCAGGGGTCTGTGCAATCGCGGTCGGTGCTGCTGTATCCGGTGCCCCTGGTGTCTCTGACGATGCAGGGCTCAGTGATGGCGGAGTGCGTGATACTTTCTCACCACGCGCACGACGGGCACTCCAGTCAGAGACCAGCTTCGCTTCCTGAATTCCCATAATTGATGGTGCAAGATCTTTCTTGGACGACTTGTTTAGAGCTGTCGAGAAAGCTGCATCATAGGTTTTCTGATAGCTGGAATAGGCAGACTGGATTGAATCCGGCTGAGACATTGGCGGGCAGGCGGCAGAAGCCGAAATTCCCTGCTGTCCCGGGAAATTCTGGTTAAAGACATATCGTTTGCCGCAAACATCAACTTTTGGCGGCACTTTGGTAATTTCAAACTGGTCATAGCCTTCTTTAAGCATGGTCCAGAATTCATAATTCGGATCACTCTTATAGCGCGCCATATTCGCTGCGGTCATACGGAATGGGAAAGCCTGAACCTGAAAATCACGCTGGCCGCCTTTAAAGGCATCACGACCAAAAGCATAAATCTCGGACATGCTTTCATCTGTCATGGAATAACAGCCTGCAGAAGAACAAGCGCCATGAACCATCAGATGCTGACCGGTGCGGCCATGCGCGCGGTCATAGGCATTCGGAAAGCCGAGATTGAAAGACAGATAATATTGTGAGTTCGGGTTCATCTGGGCGGCAGAAACCGAATAGAAACCTTCCGGCGCCTGACGGTCACCTTCTACAAATTTTGGACCCAGCTTGCCTGACCATTTGCAAATTTCATAGGAGGCAACCATGTCATAACGACCATTGGTTTTCTGCTTCCAGACCTCCAGCACACCTTCTTCCTTGAAGATACGCGCCATAACCGGCGAGGTTTTGTTCATGCCCTTGGCTTTGATTTTAGCCAGAACTTTGGAAGGCAGTTCACGTTCAGCCTTGGCTTCAACACCATCAAAAACAGAGCCCTGACAACCGGCAAGAGCGACGGTTGCGATCAGTGAAGCAAAAATTGCAGTTCTGAGTTTCATAAGGTTCACCGGCAGAATTACGTAAGAGTTAGACCAAAATATCCTGAAATAGCAAAAAGGCAAATTTTTAGCCGCAATCAGTTTGTCCCGCATTATCGGTCAGTATGATTGATAAAGTGTTATAAACTTGGGTCAGGACAATATTTACAACAGAACGCCGGTTTTGACTATAGAGCCGAAAAGACAAAGGCCGCGCTGATCGCACGGCCTTAAATCTAAATTATGCGGTTAAAACATCTCAGAGGCTACGGCCCATTGCCAGATATTTCTGTCGGCGTTCCTGTTTGAGAGTTTCACCGTCAATACCTTCAAGCGATTTCAGTGCTGTGGCAATGACATCGCCGGCAGCATCAATAATCGCGGTTTTACCGCGATGTGCGCCACCCAGAGGCTCAGGAATAATATTGTCGATGATTTTTAGCTCAAGCAAATCCTGCGCAGTAATACGCATATTGGTGGCTGCATCTTTTGCACGGGTCGAATCACGCCACAGAATGGATGCTGCACCTTCCGGCGAAATCACCGAATAAATTGCATGTTCCAGCATATAAACGCGGTTGGCGACGGCGATAGCGATTGCACCACCTGAACCACCTTCACCAATCACAACAGTGATCACCGGAACGCGCAGTTTCAGGCTCATTTCCAGCGAGCGGGCAATAGCTTCCGCCTGACCGCGCTCTTCTGCACTCACACCAGGATAGGCACCGGCTGTATCGACGAATGTGATAAGAGGCAGTTTGAAACGATCGGCCAGTTCCATGATGCGAATGGCTTTACGATAGCCTTCCGGACGCGGGGAACCAAAATTATGCTTCAGACGGGTCTTGGTATCGTTACCTTTTTCCTGTCCGAGAATAGCAACAGCCTGACCATTAAAGCGGGCAAAGCCAGCCTGAATAGCCTGATCTTCCGCAAAATTGCGATCACCGGCCAGCGGTGTGAATTCTGTAAACAGCTGATTTACATAATCCAAACAATGCGGACGATCCGGATGACGGGCGATCTGGACTTTCTGCCAAGGTGTGAGCTTGCGGTAAATTTCTTTCAGCGCATCGCTCGAGCGCTTTTCAAGCCGCCGTATCTCGTCACTCATCTCAACGCTGCCGCTTTCCTGCGCCAGTTTTTTCAATTCGAGAATCTGACCATCGAGATCTGCGACGGGTTTTTCAAAATCAAGGTAATTATACATATGACCTGACTATTACGCTCCGGAGACTAAATCAGTTTTCCTAATTTCATAATTAGAAAAACTGATCTATCTTTTTTTGGTGCAGCGCCGGATAGCGGTTTCCGCTTTTGCCTTTGCTGCTTTAAATCCGCCAGACCAGAAGGCCTTTCAGACGGGTTTCATTCTTCTTATATAGATTGTCTGACAGAAATTTCTATCTGCCGAATATGTTTCTCTTAAACTTCATAGCGTCAATCGGCAAGCGGATGATGCGTTGCAACCAGCTGATGAAGCCTTTCTTCCAGTACATGGGTATAAATTTGTGTCGTAGAAATGTCCGAATGACCCAATAATTGCTGAACTGCACGCAAATCTGCACCATTTTGTAAAAGATGGCTGGCAAAAGCATGACGTAACACATGGGGAGAAATGGCAGCGGCTGAAATTCCCGCACGGGCGGCAAGGGACTTTAAATCGCGGGCAAAAACCTGTCGTGCCAGATAACCGCTTTCCGAACGGGCAGGGAACAGCCAAGGGCTATTCTGCCATTCAGGCACTCTGTCGCGTAAACTGACGTAAACCTGCAGGACATTTTGCGCTTTTACAGATAGCGGTACCATACGTTCTTTGGCACCTTTACCACGCACCAGCAGAAAGCGCTGATTGCTGCGGATGGTTTTTTCAGGCAGGCTGACAAGCTCGGTGACACGCATACCCGTGGCATAGAGCAGCTCCAGCAGCGCATGGAGGCGCACGGCGTTGAAATAGCCGCTCATATCCTCTTGTGCCCATAGTTTAATATCTGCTTCCGCTTCAGCCTGTGCCAGCAGTTTTGAAACTGTGTCTTCGCTCATGATTTTTGGCAAAACCTGATTTTTCTTCGGCGCATCAATGATACCGGTCGGATCATCTGTGCGCATGCCTTCTGTATAGAGAAAGCGATAGAACTGGCGCAGTGAAGAAAGACGGCGTGCCTGTGACG
This sequence comes from Bacillus subtilis, assembly GCA_021733665.1. Classification (GTDB taxonomy): domain Bacteria; phylum Pseudomonadota; class Alphaproteobacteria; order Rhizobiales; family Rhizobiaceae; genus Pseudochrobactrum. The sequence goes on along the minus strand of JAHREI010000001.1, from coordinate 123,928 downwards.
TGGAGGCAAAGCCCTGAATATTCATCTCATCAAGGCAGGCTTTAATATCTGCCGATGAGGCTGCAAGCAGTCTGATTTTGCGATCTGCCATAAATTGTGCTGCCGTTTCCAGATCACGGCGGTAGGATTCCAGCGTGTTTTCAGCGGCTCCGCGTTCTGCACTCATCATTTCCAGAAATGAGTCGATTGCGGCTTCCGTTGCGTAATTATTCTGCATCTTCAGCCTCCGGCTCTCCGTCTGTGTAGGGGGATGGTACCGGCGCAGGGCTGGCAGGTAATGTGTCGCGCGGTTGTTGCAGCATTTTATAGGCAGGCACTTGCACTGTAATCTCTGAAGTCACCGGGCTGACGGTCTTAACAAGCACCAGCATCAGCCCGTAAATACAGGCGGCGATAACAGCCAGCAGAATGATCAGTCGGGTGAGGGTCGGCATAAAGACAGCAGTGCTTTCATTTTTCAGGATGCGTGAACCTATTGTGCCCTGATATTCTCAATAAAGCCTAACCAAAACTGACTTGAAAAAGAAAAGGCCCGGTAAAAACCGGGCCTTCTGTTTTGTTTAATCCGCAGATTACATAGAACCAATTACATATGGATTGGCTTGTCATAAGTGGCCATTGCCGATTCACGAACAGCTTCCGACATGGTCGGATGTGCGTGGCAGGTACGGGCCAGATCTTCGGAAGAACCGCCAAACTCCATCAGAACAGTCAGTTCGTGGATCATTTCACCGGCATTGTAGCCGAGGATATGGGCGCCGAGAACTTTGTCGGTTGCTTTGTCAGCCAGAATTTTCACAAAACCGTCTGTGTGCTGCATTGCGCGTGCACGGCCATTGGCTGTGAACGGGAATTTACCGACTTTATATTCAATACCGGCAGCTTTCAGTTCTTCTTCGGTTTTACCGACAGAAGCGACTTCCGGCTGGGTGTAAACAACGCTCGGGATCACATCAAAATTGACGTGGCCTTTCTGACCGGCGATGATTTCTGCAACAGCAACGCCTTCATCTTCCGCTTTATGCGCGAGCATCGGACCTTTTACCACGTCGCCGATTGCATAAATGCCGGCAACATTGGTCTGCCAATGATCGTTGATCGCAACGCGGCCGCGTTCATCAAGAGCAACACCGGCTTCCGCCAGACCCAGACCATCGGTGTAAGGACGACGACCGGTTGAGATCAGCACAGCATCGGCTTCAAGGGTAATAGCATCGCCGCCTTTAACAGGTTCGAAAGTAACCTTGGCACCATTGCCGGATTTTTCAACAGCAGTCACTTTGGCGCTGAGTTTGAAATCCATGCCCTGTTTGGCCAGCATACGCTGGAACTGCTTGGAAACTTCGCCGTCCATGCCGCCGAGGATCTTGTCGAGATATTCAACAACAGTCACTTTTGCGCCCAGACGCGACCATACGGAACCGAGTTCCAGACCGATAACACCGCCGCCGACAACAATCATGTTCTCAGGCACTTTGGTGAATTCCAGTGCACCGGTTGAGGAAACGATGATTTTCTCATCAATATCAACCTGAACACCCGGAATACCGGCAACATCAGAACCGGTAGCGATGATGATGTTTTTGGTTTCGAGTTCTTTGACAGAACCGTCTTCGGCTGTAACAGACACTTTGCCTGCAGCAACAACTTTACCAAAACCGGTGAAAGCTTCGATCTTGTTCTTTTTGAACAGGAATTCAACGCCGGTGGTGTTGGCTTTTACAGTCGCAACTTTATGACCCTGCATTTTCTCGAGGTTCAGCTTTGGCGCGCTGACTTCAACGCCGAGCGCGTCAAAGGAATGACCGGCTTCAGCAAATACTTCCGAAGCGTGCAGCAATGCTTTCGAAGGAATACAACCGACATTGAGGCAGGTACCGCCAAAAGTGCTGCGCTTTTCAACAACGGCTACTTTCAGACCAAGCTGAGCAGCTTTGATAGCTGCAACATAACCGCCAGGGCCGGTACCGATGACTACGACATCGTAAGACATTGCTTTATCCTTTTAACTCTTTTTAAGTCCGCTCAGGCAGGGGATTTCTGCATGAGGGAGAGGGCTAACTTTTATTCTTCGGGTGTGCAGGCTTTAAAACGAAACACATCCCAGTTCAGCGGCTCGGCTGGTTTGACCTCACCAAAATCATAACTGTCCAGCATACTGACAAAGTCCGGCAAAAGAATAGCAGCTGCAGCCGGTTCGTCATTGCGGGGCAAAAACTCTGCATCTGCGCCATCTTTAAGGGCATATACTACGCCCTGCCAGATTGTGCAGTCATCAATTTCATCTTCAGCAGCATCATCACCTGCACAATTATAAGTGATCATGGCTGTCGGGCGGGATGCGCCCTCTGCCCATTGCACAGTACCCTGTAATTTGAATTCAGGTTTTTCATTGGCAATGATTGTAAAGCTGTTGCCGGACTGTTCATCCTCTTTTTGTACAGGACTGAAAGTCAGCGTATAATTCTGGTTCTTGTCAGAATAGCTGGCGCGGTTCTGCATACAGGCTGCGGAAGCAACCGCTGTTGCAGTCAGCAGAATTGTGCAGCTTGCGAGACAGGCAAAAGTCTTTTTCAAAATGACTGTTCTGATAAGCATTTTCTCTCACCGGGCTTTAAAAGTCTGATTTACACCATTGGCCTGAAGCACAATGTGTTGTTTTAATGGGCTTGCTGGCTGGCAAGCTTAATGCCTAACCCGATAAATACCATACCGGTCACACGATTAAACCATGCGCCCAAAGCAAAAAAGCGTTTACGCACCGGTTCCAGCGTGAAGAACAGGGTTACAATCGCAAACCAGCCGATCACGACGATGGCGATCAACAAGCCATAAATGCCCTGAATGGCAGCCGGTGTTTCATGGCTGACAAGCGATGAGAACAGGGAAAGAAAGAACAACACGGCTTTCGGGTTCAGCGCATTGGTGATGAAGCCCATGGTAAAGCAACGCTTTGCTGAAATTGCCATTTGCTGTGGTTTTGTTGCTTCGCCGTCTGTTTGAATGATTTTCTCTGCATCGGCAGCATTGAGCGGTTTTTCGCGCAGCGCTTTGATGCCGAGATAAAACAAATAGGCGGCACCGGCCCATTTAATTAGCGAGAACAGAAACAGGGATTGAGAGACGATCAGGCCGATGCCGAGGATCGTATAAGAGATATGGAACATCAGCGATGCGCCGATGCCCAGACTGGTAATAAAGGCTGCACGGCGGCCATGCACAATGCTCTGGCGCACGATCAGTGCGAAATCCGCACCGGGCGCAACGAGCAGGATCACGAATACCGCCATCAGACCGGTAAATTCGATCACATACTGCATGAAAGGCTCCGTGATTTTGGCGCACATCCTGAAAACTGTCAGACAGTTTTCACAGTCAAAATGTGCATTATAAAAAGAGAGCCGGATGGCTCGTAAATGATGCAGATGAAAAGAGCGCTGTTTTAAAAACAGCGCTCCTTGTCAGTTTATTACAGGTCGAGAACCAGACGTTCCGGATCTTCCAGGCTGTCCTTCACGCGAACGAGGAAGGTCACAGCTTCTTTGCCGTCAACGATACGGTGATCGTAAGACAGAGCCAGATACATCATCGGACGGATAACGATCTGACCGCCGACAACAACCGGACGTTCCTGAATTTTGTGCATGCCGAGAATACCGGACTGCGGTGCGTTCAGGATCGGAGAAGACATCAGGGAGCCGTATACACCACCGTTGGAGATGGTGAAGGTACCGCCCTGCATATCAGCCATGGAAAGCTGACCATCACGGGCTGCACGGCCAAGACGACCGATTTCTTTTTCGATTTCCGCAATCGACATCTGGTCGGCATCGCGAACAACAGGAACCACGAGACCTTTGTCAGTACCGACTGCAACGCCGACATGCGCAAAGTTCTTGTAGATGATATCTGTGCCGTCGATTTCGGCATTAACAGCAGGAATTTCTTTCAGAGCATGGGTTACAGCTTTGGTGAAGAAACCCATGAAGCCGAGCTTAACGCCGTGCTTCTTCTCGAAGATGTCTTTATAGCGCGAACGCAGATCCATAACAGCCGACATGTCGACTTCGTTATAGGTAGTGAGCATTGCTGCAGTGTTCTGAGCATCTTTCAGACGACGTGCAATGGTCTGACGCAGGCGGGTCATTTTCACACGTTCTTCGCGTGGTGCATCGCTGGCCGGAGAGGCCGGACGAGCGGCAGCAGCAGGTGCGGCGGCTGCAGGTGCAGTGCCTTTTGCAAGCGCTGCAAGAACATCGCCTTTGAGAACCTGACCGCGTTTGCCGGAACCGTCAACCTGATCATTGTTCAGACCGGCTTCAGCCATTAGCTTGGCAGCAGCAGGAGCGGCTGGCATGGAAGAAGCGGTTGCAGCAGGAGCAGCAGCGGCTACAGGTGCAGCGGCTGGTGCAGCAGCAGCAGGTTTGGCTTGAGGAGCAGCAGCGGCACCCGATGCATCGATCTGACCGAGCAGAGCATCAAGACCGACATTGTCACCTTCCTGAGCGGTGATTTCTGTCAGAACGCCGGAAACGGGAGCCGGAACTTCAATAGAAACTTTGTCGGTTTCCAGCTCAACCAATGGTTCGTCAGCAACGATCGCATCGCCAACTTTTTTGAGCCATTTGCCGATGGTTGCCTCTGTAACGGATTCCCCAAGGGTGGGAACGCGGATTTCGGTGGCCATGGTTTTATCTTCCCTGGATCTTAATCTTGTCAAATGAAACAGCGCTGATGCGCTTCGAAATTCAGTTGACCCGCTGACGATAATCAGCGGGTCAGAAAATTAAATTTTAAGAACCGAGCGCATCTTCGAGGAAGGCTGCGAGCTGTTCAAGATGCTTGGACATCAGACCTGTTGCAGGCGATGCAGCAGCCGGACGGCCTGCATAGCGGGCACGCGGATATTTTGCATCAATATGCGCCAGAACCCATTCCAGATAAGGCTCGATGAACGACCATGCGCCCATATTCTTCGGCTCTTCCTGACACCAGACGATTTCTGCACCGCGGAAGCGGGACAGTTCGTTGATGAGGGCTTTTGCCGGGAACGGATAAAGCTGTTCAACGCGCAGCAGGTAGATATCGTCGATACCGCGTTTTTCACGCTCTTCGTAAAGGTCGTAATAGACTTTACCGGAGCAGAGAACGACGCGACGGATCTTGGCATCTTTCTGCAGCTTGATCGGCTGATCCTTGAGATATTGTGCATCATCCCACAGCAGACGGTGGAACGTGCTGTCTCCGGACAGTTCGCTCAAGGAAGAAATTGCACGCTTGTGACGCAGCAGGGACTTCGGTGTCATCATGATCAGCGGCTTACGGAAGTCGCGTTTCATCTGACGGCGCAGAATGTGGAAGTAGTTTGCCGGTGTCGTAACATTGGCAACCTGCATGTTATCTTCCGCACAAAGCTGCAGATAACGTTCCAGACGTGCTGACGAATGCTCAGGACCCTGACCTTCATAGCCGTGCGGCAGAAGGCAAACGAGACCGGACATACGCAGCCATTTGCGCTCACCCGAAGAGATGAACTGGTCGAAAACAACCTGAGCACCGTTGGCGAAGTCACCGAACTGAGCTTCCCACAGTACCAATGCACGCGGATCAGTCAGCGAGTAACCATATTCGTAGCCAAGCACAGCTTCTTCAGAAAGCATCGAGTTGATGGCTTCGTAGATCGCCTGACCCTTCTGAAGGTTATTCAGCGGGATATAGCGGCTCTGATTTTCCTGATCGTAAAGAACAGTGTGGCGCTGCGAGAATGTACCGCGTTCCACGTCCTGACCGGAGAAACGGATCGGGTGACCTTCCAGAGAAAGGGAACCGAATGCCAGCGATTCAGCGGTTGCCCAGTCAATACCTTCACCGCTGTCGATCATCTTCGAGCGATTGTCGAGGAAGCGCTGAATGGTACGGTGTACGTTGAAGCCTTCAGGGGTTTCGGAAAGTTTCTTACCGATTTCCTTGAGTGTCTTCGCCGGTACGCCGGTTTTACCGCGACGCTGTTCATCAGCATTGTCAGCTGTACGCAGACCTGCCCAGGCACCGTCCAGCCAGTCGGCTTTATTCGGCTTGTAGTTCTGACCGGCTTCGAATTCTGTTTCCAGCTTATCGCGCCATTCAGCTTTCATCTGATCAATGTCAGCCTGAGTCAAAAGACCTTCGCCAATCAGCTTCTCACTGTAGAGCTGTACAGTGGTTTTGTGCTTGCGAATTTCTTTGTACATCAAAGGCTGTGTGAACGCAGGCTCGTCGCCTTCGTTGTGACCGAAGCGGCGGTAGCAGAACATGTCCACAACAACCGGCTTATGGAAAGTCTGACGGAACTCGGTTGCAACTTTTGCAGCGAATACGACAGCTTCCGGATCGTCACCATTCACGTGGAAAATCGGGGCTTCAATCATTTTCGCTACATCCGATGGATATGGCGAAGAACGGGAGAAGGCCGGATTGGTGGTGAAACCGATCTGGTTATTGATGATGAAGTGAACTGTACCGGCAACGCGGTGACCGCGCAGACCCGACAGACCAAGACATTCCGCAACAACGCCCTGACCGGCAAATGCCGCATCACCATGCAGCAGCAGCGGCATGACTTTAGCGCGTTCAGTCAATGGCACGATTTCATCACGGGTACGACCTGCCAGCAGATCCTGCTTGGCGCGGGCTTTACCCATAACAACCGGATTGACGATTTCGAGGTGGGAAGGGTTTGCTGTCAGCGACAGGTGAACCGAATTACCATCGAATTCGCGATCTGAAGATGCGCCCAGATGGTATTTAACGTCGCCCGAACCTTCCACATCATCCGGCGCATAGGAGCCGCCTTTGAATTCGTGGAAAATTGCGCGGTGTGGTTTGCCCATAACCTGTGAAAGCACGTTCAGACGGCCACGGTGAGCCATACCGAAGATGATTTCTTTAACGCCCATGGAACCGCCGCGTTTGACGATCTGTTCCAACGCAGGGATCAGAGCTTCACCGCCGTCGAGACCAAAACGCTTGGTGCCTTTGTATTTCACGTCGATAAACTGCTCAAAGCCTTCAGCTTCGATCAGTTTGGACATGATAGCTTTCTTACCTTCCGGTGTGAAAGCAATGCTCTTATTGGCGCCTTCGATGCGCTCCTGAAGCCAGGCTTTTTCAGCCGGATCAGAAATGTGCATGAATTCAAAGCCGATTGTCGAGCAATAGGTGCGCTTGAGAATATCGAGCATTTCGCGAACGGTCGCATATTCGAGGCCGAGCACGTTGTCGATAAAGATTTTGCGGTCAAAATCTGCCGGTGTGAAACCGTAATTTTCCGGTGCCAGTTCGTTATGATCATTCGGCTTTTCGGAAAGACCGAGCGGATCAAGATTGGCATGCAGGTGACCACGCATGCGGTAAGCGCGGATCATCATGATCGCGCGAACGCTGTCGCGTGCTGCCTGTGTAATTTCTGCTTCGGTCAGAGCCGGTGCAGCAACAGCAGCTTTACCGCCTTTGCCTTTCAGCTTGTCCGAGATGTGCTTTTCAACTTCTGCCCAGTTGCCGTCGAGAGCATTGGTCAGCTCATCTTTTGGCGTAACAGGCCAGTTGCTCTTTTCCCAGGATGCACCGCGGGCATTTTCAAGCACATCCTGCCGGTTGTCACCGAGATTTGCGAAAAAATCACGCCATTCTGCATTGACCGAATTCGGATCGGTTTCATATGCAGCATAGAGCTCCTCAATATAGTCGGCATTGCCGCCATAGAGAAACGAGGTCAGGGCGAAAACGTCATTGGCTTCTTCTTGCCGTGCCATTGTCCTTGCCGGAGTATCCACTCCGTCTCCTTATACCGGCCATACCGGAAATTCTTCCGGTCCCGTTTTAAGTTACTGGTCTGTTGTCTCTGTATGGAAAAGTAGTGTTTTAAAACTGATTTCCAATAGAAACGGGCATAAGTTTCATTTTAATCACCCGGTTCGGGGCTGGCTGTGCCTTGGGCCATGAACAGGGCTTTTTAGAGGCAGTCGCTGATAGCGACTGCCAATATCGTCAGAGTTCCAAGGGATTAGCCCCGAGAACTACATCTCAAGGGCATTAGCCTTTGATAACTTCACCCCAAAGGTAATTAGCCTTTGAGAACTTCAACCCAAGGGCATCAGCCCTTGAGAACTTCAACAAGTGTTTTGCCGAGCTGTGCAGGTGATGGGGAAACGCGGATACCGGCTTCTTCCATAGCTGCAATCTTGTCTTCAGCGCCGCCCTTGCCACCGGAGATAACAGCACCGGCGTGACCCATGGTGCGGCCTTCCGGAGCGGTACGACCGGCGATGAAGCCAACCATTGGCTTTGAACGGCCGCGCTTGGCTTCGTCTTTGAGGAACTGAGCTGCTTCTTCTTCAGCCGAACCACCGATTTCACCGATCATAACGATCGATTTGGTGTTGTCGTCTGCGAGGAACATTTCCAGCACGTCGATGAATTCTGTGCCTTTAACCGGATCGCCGCCGATACCAACAGCGGTTGTCTGGCCGAGACCTTCATTGGAGGTCTGGAACACAGCTTCATAGGTCAGTGTACCGGAACGGGAAACAACGCCAACCGAACCTTTTTTGAAGATGTTGCCTGGCATAATGCCGATTTTGCATTCTTCAGGGGTCAGGATGCCCGGGCAGTTAGGGCCGAGGAGGCGTGATTTTGAACGTTCCAGACGCTCTTTCACACGAACCATGTCCATAACCGGAATACCTTCGGTGATGCAGACGATGAAGCCGACTTCAGCTTCAATGGCTTCGATGATGGCATCAGCTGCACCTGCAGGCGGAACGTAGATTACGGATGCATCTGCACCGGTACGTTCTTTAGCTTCAGCAACAGTTGCAAAAATCGGCAGATTTTCACCCTTGGAACCGGTCCAGGTTTCGCCGCCCTTTTTAGGGTGGATACCGCCAACCATCTGGGTGCCGTAATATGCAAGCGCCTGTTCGGTGTGGAAAGTACCTGTCTTACCGGTCAGACCCTGAACGAGAATCTTGGTGTCCTTGTTTACAAGAATAGACATGGATCAATTTCCCTTCACTGCAGCAACGATTTTCTGTGCTGCATCGTCGAGATCGTCAGCTGAAATAACATTCAGGCCGCTCTCGTTGATGATTTTCTTGCCAAGCTCAACATTGGTGCCTTCGAGACGAACCACCAGAGGAACTTTAAGGCCAACTTCTTTAACAGCTGCGATCACGCCTTCAGCGATAACGTCGCATTTCATGATGCCGCCGAAGATGTTCACGAGAATACCTTCAACAGCCGGATCAGCAGTGATGATCTTGAATGCAGCTGTTACTTTTTCTTTGGTAGCGCCGCCGCCAACATCGAGGAAGTTTGCTGGTTCTGCACCGTAAAGCTTGATGATGTCCATGGTTGCCATAGCAAGGCCGGCACCATTGACCATGCAGCCGATATTACCGTCGAGGGCAACATAGGCCAGATCATGCTTGGAAGCTTCGATTTCTTTTTCGTCTTCTTCCGACAGATCGCGCAGTTCCTGAATGTCAGGATGACGGAACAGAGCATTGCCGTCGAAGGATACTTTGGCATCCAGCACGCGTACACGACCATTGGTCATGACGATCAGCGGGTTGATTTCCAGCAGGCTCATGTCTTTTTCAACAAAAGCTTTGTAGAGAACCGGGAACAGAGCGATCGCATCTGCGCGGGCTTCACCTTCGAGCTTCAGCGCGTCTGCGAGCTTCGCATTGTCTTCATCGGTCACGCCTTTGGCAGGATCGATTGCAACATTGATGATCTTTTCCGGTGTTTCTTCCGCAACAGCTTCAATGTCCATGCCACCTTCGGTGGAGACAACGAAAGCCGGACGGCCGTTGCTGCGGTCGATCAGCAGGGAGAGATACAGTTCACGGTCAATATCCGCACCATCTTCGATGTACAGACGGTTAACCTGCTTGCCGGCAGGGCCGGTCTGCTTGGTCACCAGAGTGTTGCCGAGCATTTCTTTAACGTTGGCAACAACTTCTTCGATGGATTTGGCAAGACGTACGCCACCTTTAGCATCGGCAGGCAGTTCTTTGAACTTACCTTTACCGCGGCCACCGGCGTGGATCTGGCTCTTGACCACATAAAGCGGGCCAGGAAGGGTCTTTGCCCATTCTTCAGCCTGTTCAGCGGAGTATACAGCCACGCCATTGGCAATCGGTGCGCCGTAGGAGTGGAGCAGGCGCTTAGCCTGATATTCATGAATGTTCATCTGGTTGTCCTTTGTAAGGCGCCCTGAAAACTGTGGTTTCAACTTGCGTTGATAGACAGGTTTCGTGATTTTTATATGAAGTTCCAGAGAGCAGTTCGGGGCCACTTTTGGGAAAAGCGCCCCGATACATCCCAGAACTTTAAATTACGGGTGCTTATTTCAGATTAGGTGCAATCGCGATGCAGGCGTCGCAAAGACCCTGAACTGCAGCAACTGATTTCTCAAATGCGGCCTGTTCTTCTTTGTCGAGCTGAATTTCGATGATTTTTTCTACGCCGTTCGCACCGATAATGGTTGGTACGCCGACATACATGTCTTTAACGCCGTACTGGCCGGTCAGGTGAGCGGCAACAGGCAGAACGCGGCGCTTATCCTTGAGGTAGGATTCTGCCATCTGGATAGCGGAAGCGGCTGGCGCATAGTAAGCCGAACCGGTTTTCAGCAGGCCGACGATTTCAGCACCGCCGTCGCGGGTGCGCTGAATGATCTTGTCAAGCTTATCCTGTGTGGTCCAGCCCATTTTGACCAGATCCGGCAGAGGAATACCTGCAACAGTCGAATAGCGGCTCGAAGGAACCATAGTATCGCCGTGACCGCCGAGAACGAATGCGGTGACGTCTTCAACAGAAACGTTGAATTCTTCTGCGAGGAAGTAACGGAAACGGGCGCTATCAAGCACACCAGCCATACCGACAACTTTGTTTGCTGGCAGACCGGAGAATTTCTGCAGAGCCCATACCATCGCATCGAGCGGGTTGGTAATGCAGATCACGAAAGCATCAGGGGCGTATTTGGCAATGCCTGCGCCGACCTGTTCCATGACTTTCAGGTTGATGCCCAGCAGGTCATCACGGCTCATGCCTGGCTTGCGCGGTACACCGGCAGTCACGATAACAACGTCTGCGCCTTCGATGGCAGCATAGTCATTGGCACCGGTGAATTTAGCATCGAAACCGTCAACCGGTGAGGATTCAGCGATATCGAGGCCTTTGCCCTGCGGAGTACCTTCGGCGATATCGAACAACACAATGTCACCGAGCTCTTTGAGACCGGCCATATGGGCGAGTGTTCCGCCGATCATGCCTGAACCGATGAGAGCAATCTTATTGCGAGCCATGCTGGTTACTTCCCTGATCTAAAATCTAACTAAAACAGCTTAACCTCTGCTGAAGCTTTCCATTCAGTTATGCCCGCAGAGGCCATTACGCTGTATGGTCGATATGCCCGTTTTCAAAATAACTCAACTAATAATTTTGTATTTAAAGATTTCAATCGTTTAGCTAAATATGTTCTTACGTAAACGTAAGTCATTTTTGACAAAAGCCGAATATTTCCCCTGTTTCATCTGGTGAAAACAGGAAGATAAATTTCCCCGGGATTTTGTCCGCTTACAGCTGATTTTTGTTTATTCAGAATGGCTTACAGTCAGCCCGATTGCGGAATGCTCACTTGTTGAATCATAAGTGCTGTTATGATTCCTCTGATCCGCCTAAATTTAGGCCATGATCGTCACAAAATAGTGACGATCAGAGGATTTGGCAAATTACATACGGTTTTACGCGTTCTTCAGGCGGTTATCCGCGCTGCATCTGATTCATTTTCCTCGAATGCTTCGAGATATTCGGCACTTTGCATTTCAAATAGGCGCGATGCAGTGCGGTCAAATTCAAAAGCTTCCGTGCCGCTTGAGGCACTGTAAATCTTGTCTGGTGTGGCCGCCGCAGAAATAATCACACGCGCACGTTGATCGTAGAGTGTGTCGACAAGCAGAATGAAACGTTTGGCTTCATTGCGTCTTGCAAGATTGAGTTCCGGCACATGATCAATAAACATAGTGCGGAAACGTGTCATGATTGCCAGATAGTCGGCAGCAGCCAGCGGTTTGGCGCAAAGTTCATCAAAAGTAACACGAACAGCATCACCGACCGTGCGGTTCAGGACAATCTTACGACCGCGAAAATCAATCGTAACCGGTGTTTCTCTGCGGCCTTCAGTCAGGATTTTCCAGGTTTCATCCATCTTGGCATCACTCTCAGCACCAAGCGGTGTGAGATAAACCGGCTGACGGTCGAGCTTTTCAAGACGGTAATCGGTTCGTGAATCTAGATTAATTACATCGACACGGGTTTTAAGAATACTTACAAAAGGCAGGAACAGCTGGCGGTTCAGCCCGTTCGGATAGAGATTATCCGGTGCCACATTGGAGGTTGCGATCAGCACCACGCCGCGCTCAAAAAGGGCTGAGAACAGGCGGGAGAGGATCATGGCATCGGCAATATCGGTTACTGTGAATTCATCAAAACACAAGACCCATGCCTGCTGTGCCAGTGCTTCGGCAACCGGCGGGATCGGATCTTCCTGTTTGGTTTCACCACGTTTCAAGGCCTGGCGATGGGCATTGATACGTTCATGAACATCAGCCATGAAATCATTGAAATGTGCGCGACGTTTGCGTTCAACCGGCAGCAATTCAAAGAACATATCCATAAGCATGGTTTTGCCGCGACCGACTTCACCATGAATATATAAGCCTTTGATCGGCTCGGCTACTTTTTTGGATTTGCCGAATAACCAGCCTAAAGCGCTGGATTTACGCGAAAGACGCTTGCTGCAAATGGCTTCAATCAAAGCATCAAAGCGCTTTGCCAGAATTTGCTGCTGCGGATCAGCTTCAATATCGCCGGCAGCAGCCAGAGAGTCGTAGCGTTCTGATACGGACGGATAGGCTTTCAGCGTTTCATTGAAAGACATGATAACCTCATTCGGGCTTATTCAGGCGCTGTTCTATAAATGAAAAGCCGCAGATTGTGTCTGCAGCTTTTATGATTTTGAGATGTCAGCAAGTTTTAACGGGACAGGCTGATCGGCTGGCCACCGGATGTCTGACCGTCAAAACGACCGTCAGCAGATGAATAAAGCGAAGCAACTGTGCCGCCATTTGCATCATAGAGCATCAGCTGTTTGCCGTTAACCGACCATGAGGACAGGTTGGCGAGCTCGCCCGGGCAACGCAGCGGACCCGCGCGGTAACCCTGACCGAATTTGGTCTGCGGGGTTGCAACTTTACAGCTCTGACCGGCAAGCGAAGCATTCCAAACGCCTGCAACTTTGCCTGGTGTCAGATCAACGGAAGATGCAGGTGGCAGGCTGGCAACCTGTGTATTGCCCTGCGGTTGCGAGCTCATATCATTCGGGTTTGCCGGAAACTGCGATGAATTCACATCATTTAGCGAGCCGGACTGAACCGATGTCGTTGGTGCAGGGCGCAAAGGAGCAGGCTGAGCCTGCGGGGGAGTATTACTGGCCATATTGTCAAAGCGCGAACTCTGGCAGCCTGCGAGAATGGTGGCAGCTGCAAGTCCAAGCAGGCCAATCTTAGAAACTCCCATACCCATCTCCTTGATTATGGTGGTTTGTGACGGGAATCAGTGAAACAGTTCCGTCTTCAGGTCAATATTGAAGCACAATTCGGCGCAGTTTAGACCATTTTGGATTCAAAAGGAATTATTGAACAAATGGGAAATGAGCAGGATAGTGCAAATTTCTGGCTTCCGTCTTTCATTTTATGCCGGTGATATCATATCTGTCGGTCTGAAAAACGTAGCCGGATATGCTGATTAAGTTGGTTATATATTAAAGGATAACCATATTTTGTCCTGTGGCCAAGGCTTGATCTGCCTCTGATGTTGGATTTTTGAGACAAAAATGTATCACGGCTTTTTGAAACCGGCGGGCATATACTGGCAATTTGAGACAAGTTCCGCCATATAGAGCCTGTATCGCATCCGGAAAGTACTTCACAGTTTTAAGGCGGTGCTTTAAGGCAAAATATCCGGAATGAACGTCATTTGCCGTTTTATACCGTTTCAGGCTGTCTTTTCGCTTTGATCCGGTTGTTGTTTAAATGTGAAACTATGTCTGTAGCTATGTCAGTCAATGCAGCTTTTGCCAAAATGAATGGCCTTGGCAATAAAATTATTGTGGCGGATATGCGTGGCCGGAGTGACCGGATCACGCCTGATGCCGCACGCGCATTGAATGCTGATGCAGAGACCGGCTTTGATCAGATCATGGCGATCCATGATCCGAAAACAGCGGGCACAGATTATTATATCCGCATTATTAATTGCGATGGCAGTGAAGCGCAGGCTTGCGGCAATGGTACCCGTTGTGTGGTGCAGGCTCTGGCTGCGGAAACCGGCAAATCACAATTCACCTTTGAAACTCTGGCAGGTTTGCTGTTGGCAGAGGAACTGCCGGACGGACAGATCCGTGTGGATATGGGCAAGCCGCATTTTGGCTGGCAGGCGATCCCGCTGGCGGAAGAGTTTCGTGATACCCGTATGATTGAATTACAGGTCGGGCCGATTGATGCGCCGGTGCTGCATTCGCCGTCTGTGGCGTCGATGGGCAATCCCCATGCAATTTTCTGGGTTGATCAGGATGTCTGGTCCTATGAGCTGAATAAGTTCGGCCCATTGCTGGAAAATCATCCGATATTTCCTGAAAAAGCAAATATTTCTATCGCGCAGGTCACGGCACAAGATGAGCTGACCATCCGCACCTGGGAGCGTGGTGTCGGATTGACGCGTGCTTGCGGCTCTGCTGCCTGCGCCGCTGGTGTATCGGCAGCGCGCACGCGCCGTACAGGGCGCAATGTAAAAGTCATTGTTCCGGGCGGGCCATTGCAGATCGACTGGCGCGATGATGATCATGTTTTAATGACAGGACCGGCTGAATGGGAGTTTTCGGGGCAGTTTGATCCGGCAACAGGTCTTTGGGCAAAAGACACAACAGCGGAAGGTGCCTGATTATGGCGGTTGAGGTTGTAACATTCGGCTGCCGGCTGAATACTTATGAATCCGAAGTGATGAAACGCGAAGCTGATGAGGCCGGTCTCGGCACATTGGAAAACGGTGCGATTATTTTCAATACTTGTGCAGTTACAGCAGAAGCGGTGCGTCAGGCTCGTCAGGCGATCCGTAAAGCACGACGCGATAATCCGGAAGCCCGTATTATCGTCACCGGTTGTGCAGCGCAGACCGGCGCTGATGATTTTGCGGCGATGGACGAAGTTGATCTGGTTCTCGGTAACGAAGAAAAACTGAAATCCAACTCCTACCGCATGTTGCCGGACTTTGGTGTGAACCAGTTTGAGAAGGTTCGCGTCAACGATATTATGGAAGTCCGCGAAACCGCCAGCCATATGGTGGATGCGATTGAAGGCCGTGCGCGTGCTTTTGTGCAGGTGCAGAATGGCTGCGACCATCGCTGTACTTTCTGCATTATTCCTTATGGCCGTGGTAATTCCCGCTCTGTCCCGATGGGTGGTGTGGTTGAGCAGGTCAAGAGACTGGTCGGTAACGGCTATGCGGAAGTGGTGCTGACCGGCGTGGATATGACCTCCTACGGGCCTGATCTGCCGGGGAATTTGCGCCTTGGTAAACTGGTGAAAACCGTTTTGTCTCAGGTGCCGGATTTGCAGCGTCTGCGTTTGTCTTCAATCGACTCAATTGAGGCGGATGAAGACCTGATGGAGGCGCTGGCCAATGAAAAACGCCTGATGCCGCATCTGCATCTCTCATTGCAGTCAGGGGATAATATGATCCTCAAACGGATGAAACGCCGTCATTTGCGCGATGACTCCATCCGTTTCTGCGAAGATGTGCGTAAACTGCGGCCTGATGTGGTGTTTGGTGCGGATATTATCGCCGGTTTCCCTACTGAAACGGAAGAGATGTTCCAGAATTCTATCCGTATTGTCGAAGAATGCGGCCTCAGTCATTTGCATGTTTTCCCCTATAGTCCGCGCGAGGGCACACCTGCCGCGCGCATGCCGCAATTGCGTCGTGAAGTGATTAAGGAACGGGCTGCCCGTCTGCGTGTTGCCGGTGATGCAGCCTATCGCTTGCATCTGGAAAGTCTCAAAGGCACTGTGCAGAATATTCTGGTAGAGCGGGATGGTTTGGGCCGGACTGAAGGCTTTACGCTGACAGGGCTGAATACGGACGATCTGAGCGCCGGACAGATTGTCAGCCGCATGATCTCCGGTCATGATGGTGACAAGCTGCGGGCTGTTCCGCACAATATCTAATTATCATTCGAAAATAAGAAGCGCTGTATTCATGGCTATGGGTTTTATAAAAAAGATTTTTTCTTTCGGCAAAAAGGAAGAGGCTTCTTCCGCTCCGTTAGAGGAAGTCCTGTCGCCTTTAGCGGAAGAGGGCGCACCGGTTGCAGCAGAACATGCGCCTGTTGAGCCGCATCATGAGACTGTGCTGGAAAAGGTTGAAGACCTGCTTTCTCAGCCGGTCATCGCTGATCCGGCGACGATTGAACTGACACCGGTATATGATACGCCTGAACCGGATGAGAGCACTGACGCAGAAGAGCTGCAGGCGGAAGAGCCACCGCATGAGACGGTTCTGGAAAAAGTTGAAGAGTTGTTGTCGCAACCGGTAATTGCTGATCCGGTAACTGTTGAACTGACACCGGATTTTCCTGAAACAGAACCAAAATTCACCGATGCGGATGTGGTGCCTGCGCCCAAACCGCTGAAAGTGACTGTCAGCAAAGCGGTTGAAGCAAAACAGGAACCGGTTGTTGTTGAAGCCGAGCCGGAAAAGAAACAGTCATGGTTCGAGCGGTTACGCAGCGGTCTGTCGCGCTCGTCACAGCAACTTGGTGATTCGATCGGCGGTATTTTTACCAAGCGTAAGCTGGATGAAGATACGTTGCAGGAACTGGAAGATGTGTTGATTCAGGCCGATCTGGGTCTGGAAACAGCGATGCGTATCACGGACAGCCTGTCATCCGGCCGCTATGGTAAAGATATTTCGACTGATGAAGTGCGCCGCATTATGCGCTCCGAGATCGAAAAAGTTCTGGTGCCCGTGGCAAAACCCCTTGAGCTTGATCTGTCCCATAAACCGCATGTCATTCTTGTGGTTGGTGTGAATGGCACAGGGAAGACGACAACAATCGGCAAGCTGGCTGCGAAACTGACCGCAGGCGGGTTGAAAGTGATGCTGGCTGCTGGTGATACATTCCGTGCGGCGGCGATTGAACAATTGCATATCTGGGGCGAGCGCACCGGTTCACCGGTTGTGTCATCCAAACTTGGTGCAGATGCAGCAGGTCTTGCCTTTGATGCATGGCAACAGGCCAAAGATGCGGGCAGCGACGTGCTGATCATTGATACGGCTGGTCGTTTGCAGAACAAAGCCGAGCTGATGGATGAGTTGGCGAAGATCGTGCGCGTGCTTGGAAAACATGATCCGGAAGCGCCGCATACGGTGTTGCAGACGCTGGATGCAACCACCGGTCAGAATGCACTGAATCAGGTAGAGATTTTTAAAAATATTGCCGGTGTGAACGGTTTGGTAATGACCAAGCTCGATGGTTCCGCCCGTGGTGGTATTCTGGTGGCGATTGCTGCCAAACATAAATTGCCGGTCTATTTTGTAGGTGTCGGTGAACAGATTGATGATCTTGAGCCGTTTACGGCACAGGATTTTGCCGGAGCAATTGCGGGAGAAGCACGATGAACGATCAGATTTTTGAACGCGACCCGTCTGACCCGCAGCGTAAAGAAGTTCCGCCGCTGTTGAAGCTGGCTCTGGAACTGGGGCCTTTGCTGATCTTCTTCTTTGCCAACTCCCGTGGTGACTGGCTGGTTGAGCGTTTTCCGGTACTGGCACAGATCGGCCAGCCGATTTTTATCGCTACAGCCTTGTTTATGGCTGCCACAGTGATTGCGCTGGTCGTATCATGGATCATGACACGCAGCCTGCCGATCATGCCGCTGGTTTCGGGTATTGTAGTGCTGGTTTTCGGTGCGCTGACCCTGTGGCTGCACAATGATACTTTCATAAAAATGAAACCAACCATCGTTAACAGCCTGTTTGGCGTGATTCTGCTCGGCGGATTGTTGTTTGGTAAAGCGCTTCTCGGCTATGTGTTTGATCAGGCTTTCAAACTGGATGCGGAAGGCTGGCGCAAGCTGACACTGCGCTGGGGTCTGTTTTTCTTTGTGCTGGCTGCGATCAATGAAATTGTATGGCGGAACTTTTCCACCGATGCATGGGTTACCTTTAAGGTCTGGGGCGTGATGCCGCTGACCATTGCCTTTACAATGTTCCAGTTGCCGCTGATCAAAAAGCATTCTCTGGTACCGTGGGGCACGGAAGACAGCGCAGCATCTGCGGATAAAAAATAAGCGGGAGCGTCATGATGGCTCGTCTTGAAATTGAACAATTCTATTGTCGTGAAGATAATTTCGGCGTGCTGATTCATGATCCGGAAACGGGGCTGACGGCATCGATTGATGCGCCGGAAGAGCTGGCAATCCGTTCTGCTTTGGCGCGTCGCGGCTGGAAGCTCGATTATATTTTTACTACCCATCATCATTTCGACCATGTTGATGCCAATGAAGCATTGAAACGCACCTATGGTGCCAAGATCGCAGGGCCTGCTGCGGAGAAAATTCCGGGCGCGGATCGCGGCGTCAAAGATGGCGATACGTTTCAGTTCGGTCGTTTTGAAGTTCAGGTGATTGCCACGCCCGGCCATACAGCCGGTGAGGTGAGCTATTATCTGCCGCAGGCAAAGGTTGTTTTCACCGGCGATACTCTATTCGCGCTTGGTTGCGGTCGTCTGTTTGAAGGTACGCCGGCGGATATGTATGCATCGCTGCAAAAACTGGCCTTGCTGCCGGTGGATGTGAAAGTCTATTGCGGCCATGAATATACACTGAGCAATCTGCGTTTTGCGCTGGATGTGGATGGCGGCAATCCGGCACTGAAAGAACGTGGCCGCGAGATTGAGCGGCTGCGGGCAGAGGGCCTGCCGACTTTGCCAACCAGTATCGGTCTGGAAATGGCTACCAATCCGTTTTTACGCACGCATGACAGTGCGATTGCTAAACGGCTTGGGATGGAAGATGCCAGTGAATTACAGATCTTTGCGGAACTGCGTAAACGCAAAGACCACTTCTGATAAAAGCCAATTTTGGTAAGGGTAATGAATATGATCTGTCTGTTCCGTCGTCCGGCTCTTACATTAATGGCTGGGTCTTTTTTAGCGATGGCCGGTCTTGCTGACTTGCCTTTGACAGACAATCAGGCATTCGCACAAAGTTTTTCGGAAATGGCTAAGCCGGAGGTGCCGGCTGAGGTAAATGATTATCCGCTGGATGAAGCATTCCTGACGAAGATGGAAGCGGCTCAGGCGGAGCTTAATACAATCGATATGTCGGGCCAAAGTAATGATGAAGCCGGTACCGGCGATCACTCTCCGAAGGCACTGGCTGCCCGTATAGAAAAACAGCCTAAAGTGATGGATGTGCTGAAAAAGCACGGTTTGACAGCGCAGGATTATATTTACGGTTATTTTGCGCTGGTCAGCAGTGTCAGCGCTGTGGAAGCTGAGGATGAAGAGCAGATTGTTGACGAGCTGCAGGGTATCAATCCGGCACACATCGCCTTTGGCAAACAATATCTTGATCGCATTCATAAGCTGATGGGTGAGTAATCATTGATCTGAAGCGGAGAGCATTCCGGTTGAATGATATCTCCGCTTCGAAGAGTGTGCAGCCGGTTTGCTATTTTGTTTTTTCAAAACGCGTTGCACGCACTTTGACTGTGCCGATCTGTGTGCCGACACTGGCCGCGACAGGCGCATAAATACCTGCACCTTTTTGATCTGTGTTTAACGAAGCAAAACTGATCGTGATTTTGCTTTTATCAGCCAGATAGCGCACGGATTTTTTATCTTTTTCATAACCTGAGATCGGTACAAATTTTGCATTGCAGGTGATGGCGGTGCCATCAAAGCCTTTGACTGAAAGCCGCTCGGTACCAGCCGGACTTAGCCGGATTTGTGCGCGTGTTTGTCCGTCAAAAATCTGCAAAGTCCGGTTACAGACTGCGGTAGCTGACGGGCTTGTGATCATCATCGAGCTGATCGGATCGAAAACAGCTTTCAGATCATTAGCACCCAATTCTGCCCAAGGCGCAACTTTGTTGATCGGCGGCTGGTTATCATAGCCGCTGACAGAACCGTTTTTGAAGCTGATGGACGTGCGCTTGTGTTTTTTGCCACTCTGATAGGTCGTCATATAGGAGACCGGCTGTACTGTTGCTGCAGAGCCTTGTTTGAGCATCGTGCCGTTAATGTTGATGGAGCCTTTGGTGCTGTCAAATATTTTGGCAATTCCGGAGCTGTGGAACTTACCGTCAAGCGCATAGCTGGTATCGGTTATTCTGGTGGTCATCTCAGAACGCGCAATTGTCATACCGAAAATATAAATTCCATATTCCGTGCGATAGCCGGAATCAGCGGCGAATGCAGGAACTGACACCAACGATGCGGCCGAGAGCAGGGCCATCGTCAGCAGTCGTTTTGTGCCTGCGTTTTTTTGTATATTTGCAGCCTTAACAGTCAATGGCATTCGCATCTCCCTTGAGACTCACCTGAGCGGATATTACAGTCCTATAGGCATGAAACCGCAGTACTGGTTCTTTTTGTGCCCGCTAATTCTATGATAAAAGCGGCAAAATGGGGTCAAAGACAGTCAATTCCTTGTCATTGGCGCTAATTGGCGCTGTAATCGGCTGAAACGGCTTGACGACAACGGCTGCTTTCACTATAGAAACCCGACTTTCCCAATGGGCCGCTGTCCGATATTGCGCGCCGAGACATATCAATTTTATATTGATTATGCTTGAAGCGAAGACGGTATCGGGTATTTGTGCCGGGGCCTGAAACAGAATTTTGAAGGTGAGACCAATGTCCCGCGCTTGTGAACTGACCGGTAAAGCGGTCCTCTACGGCAACAATGTAAGCCATGCGAACAACAAGTCGCGTCGCCGTTATTTGCCAAATCTTTGCAATGTAACCCTGATGTCCGATGCAATGGGCCAGAGCTACCGTCTGCGCGTTACTGCGCATGCGCTGCGCACTGTTGAACATCGCGGTGGCCTGGATGCATTCCTTGCGAAAGCTTCTGACAATGAGCTGTCACAGCGCGCACGTCTGCTGAAGCGTCAGGTTGCTAAGAAGCTGGCTGAAGCTGCTGCTTAATTCCGGCTGCGACCAGATTTAGTTTGCTAAAGGCCGGTTTATCCGGCCTTTTTGCTGGTTCCATTACCCAGGATAAAAAAATGCCATTACAGCATAATTCCGCTTTAAAAGCGTTGATTTTTCCCGTTCTTGCCATGTGTGCGGCTGTCGCCGCTTCCAATATTCTCGTGCAATATCCCGTGCATTATCTGGGTTTGCAGGAAATTCTCACTTATGGCGCTTTTACTTATCCGTTTGCCTTTCTGGTCAATGATCTGACCAACCGCCGCTTTGGCCCCCAGCGTGCCCGTCAGGTGGTTTATGCCGGTTTCGTGCTGGGTGTGATCATGTCGATCTGGCTCGCAAGTCCACGCCTTGCTGTGGCTTCAGGAAGTGCGTTTCTGTTTGCGCAATTGCTTGATATCAGTGTGTTCAGCCGGCTGCGTCGCCTGCGCTGGTGGAAAGCACCTTTGGCAGCAGCACTGTGCGGATCGGTTCTCGATACGATCCTGTTCTTCTCACTGGCTTTTGCTTCACCTTTTGCAGTGCTGGACACAGGTTTTGGTCTTGCCGACAGTTCGATGATCGATCAGGTGCAATGGTTCGGCCTGACAATGCCGCTGTGGCTGTCACTGGCGCTTGGTGACTTCGGTATCAAGGTTCTGATGAGTGTAGTGATGCTGGTGCCTTACGGGGCGATTCTGGCGCTGTTTGCACCATCCATTTATGGTGCAGGTAAATCTGACGCTGCTAAACCGGCTGCTCACTAAAATTTCGGATAAGGTCATGAAAAAATGCCTCCCGCAGGGTGACCTGTACGGGAGGCATTTTATTATTACTAAAATTGATCTTGTATCAGCGTTTTCCGCGTCCGCGTGGCTGATCCTGATCGTCAAACAGTGATGCGAGCTGTTCAGTCATAGCACCGGCCAGTTCTTCTGCGTCAACAATCGTCACAGCACGCTGGTAATAGCGTGTCACGTCATGGCCGATACCGATCGCAATCAGCTCAACCGGTGAACGGTTTTCAATCTCGTCGATCACGGCACGCAGATGGCGTTCCAGATAATTGCCAGGATTAACCGACAGAGTCGAATCATCCACCGGCGCACCGTCGGAAATCACCATCAGGATTTTACGCTGTTCAGGGCGGCCAAGCATACGCTGATGCGCCCACATCAGCGCTTCACCGTCGATGTTTTCTTTCAGCAGACCTTCACGCATCATCAGGCCGAGATTGCGTCGTGCACGGCGCCACGGGGCGTCTGCACTCTTATAAACGATATGACGCAGATCATTGAGGCGACCCGGTTGTGCAGGCTTACCACGATCCAGCCATGCTTCACGCGACTGGCCACCTTTCCACGCTTTGGTGGTAAAGCCGAGAATCTCCACCTTCACGCCGCAACGTTCCAGTGTGCGTGCCAGAATATCGGCGCAGGTTGCCGCAACAGTAATCGGACGACCACGCATGGAACCGGAATTGTCGATAATCAGGCTGACAACCGTATCGCGGAAATTGGTATCGCGTTCGGTTTTAAAGGACAGCGGCTGCGTCGGATCAATCACCACGCGTACCAGTTTGGCACTGTCGAGGTGACCTTCTTCCAGATCGAACAGCCATGAACGGTTCTGCTGTGCCATCAGACGGCGTTGCAGACGGTTGGCGAGACGACCGACAACACCCTGCAAATTCGCAAGTTGCTTATCGAGGAAACCGCGCAGACGCTCAAGTTCCGCATCGTCGCAAAGATCCGTTGCTTCTACGATTTCGTCGAATTCACGGGTGAAAACCTTGTAATCATTATGTTTGTCAAAGTCGGCAAAAGGCTGGTTAGACCGGCGTGCTTCGCCCGGTGTTTCCGCATCTTCTTCTTCGCCGTCATCCGCATCTTCATAGGCAGCATCTTCAGCTTCCAGATCACCGCGCTCGCGGTCATCATTGGTATCTTCAGAACTGTCACCGTCACCGGACTGGTTTTCTGCATCTTCTTCCGATGCACCTTCCTGTGATTCTTCCGGATCGGCCTGTTCTTCCTGCTGGCTTTCTTCGTCGTCGCTTTCAGACGGTTCGGCCAGCTCTTCAGCCATATCCAGTGCGACCAGCATTTCACGCACCAGTCGCGCATAATCCTGCTGGCTGTTCAGGCGGTCGCCAAGTGTTTCAAGCCGGTCACCGGCTTTGTCTTCGATCCAGTCGCGCCACAGCTCAACCACATTGCCCGCCTGTACAGGCGGATGATAACCGGTGAGCTTTTCACGGACGAGCAGAGAAATGGCTTCTTCAATCGGAGCATCATCGCGCGAGGTGATCGCGGAATAATTGGCGCGGCTGTATTTGTCTGCCAGCATGGCAGAGAGGTTGCTTGCCACGCCTTCCATAGCGAGAGCCCCGATGGCTTCAACGCGTGCCTGTTCAACCGCATCGTAAATTGCGCGTGCCTGCTGCCCCTGAGGCGCTAGCTGTGCATGAATGCGCGGATCATGACGGGCATGACGCAGTGCCATGGAATCGCCAAGGCCACGGATGATGGAAATATCGTCGGCAGTCGGACGTTTCGGCAAATCCGGCAGGCGGGCATGATTGCCGGTCAGCGCCGGACGGTCATGGCTGAAACCGACCTCAAATTCATTGCTTCCGGCGATTGCGCGCACACAGGCTGTGACCGCACGTTTGAAAGGTTCGGAATCGACCGGACCTTTAGGACGTTCGCGTGTGTTATCGCCGGGGCCTGCCATGATGAAACTGCCTTATATCAGAAGAACTTAACCTTATTTCGCGTCACAATGAAGCGAGACGCCCCCATGAGATACGGGGACGTTATATTTACGCTTTAAGCGAGAACGACATTAACCGCTGATTCCGGCAGTTCTTCGCCGAAAGCACGCTGATAGAACTCAGCAACGATGGAGCGTTCCAGTTCGTCACATTTGTTCAGGAAGGTTAAGCGGAATGCAAAGCCGACATCGGTGAAGATATTGGCATTTTCAGACCATGTAATCACAGTACGCGGGCTCATCACGGTCGACAGATCGCCGTTGATGAAAGCCTGACGGGTCATGTCGGCAACGCGAACCATTTTCGAAACGATCTCACGGCCTTCCGCATTCTGGTAATGCTTGGATTTGGCGAGAATGATCTCAACTTCATTATCATGCGGCAGGTAGTTCAGCGTGGTAACGATCGACCAACGGTCCATCTGCGCCTGGTTGATCTGCTGGGTACCGTGGTAAAGACCGGTGGTATCGCCGAGACCAACAGTGTTCGCAGTTGCAAACATGCGGAAAGCCGGATGCGGGTTGATGACGCGGCTCTGGTCGAGCAGGGTCAGACGGCCCGAAGCTTCCAGAACGCGCTGGATCACGAACATTACATCCGGACGACCGGCATCATATTCGTCAAAAACCAGAGCAACATTGTTCTGATAGGCCCAAGGCAGAATACCGTCCTTGAATTCAGTAACCTGCATACCGTCTTTAACAACGATGGCATCTTTACCGATCAGATCAATACGGCTGACATGGCTGTCGAGGTTAACACGCACGCACGGCCAGTTCAGGCGGGATGCAACCTGCTCAATATGGGTGGATTTACCGGTACCGTGGTAACCGGAAACCATGACGCGGCGGTTATAGGCAAAGCCGGCGAGAATCGCCAAGGTTGTCTGGCGGTCAAAAATGTAGTCCGGATCTGCATCCGGTACATGCGGATCTTTTTTGCTATATGCGGGCACGATCATATCGGAATCAATCCCGAACACTTCACGCACCGATACAGTTGTGTCCGGCATATTGGTTATGTCGAGATCAACCTTGCTCATCATGCCTCCTGAGCGGCGCCTGCATGCCGCTATATCATCATATGTTCAGAGGGTTTTATTTGTTTTCCGATAACGGAACATCCCTCTATTTCTCTACTTTGCAACAGAGCCGGAGAGAAACCGGCGCTGCTTTGCCTTAAAGGCCGTTTCTGAGTGTCTTGGCTCAGTTTTTACCACATAGCCAGTTCCGGTTTTTCTGTGAAACAACCTGAAATGCTGTGCCGGTGTATTTGTTTAAGACAGGTTTTCAGAGGGCGAAAACTATCTTCCTCCGGTATTTCTCCGGTGCTCCCTGAAATAGTCTTTGCCTGTTTAGCAAAAACCTGCGGTCTTTAGCAATTGATAAGCTTGCACAACTTCGCGGAAACGCTCTTCCGAACCGCGATCGCCGCCATTGGCGTCAGGGTGATGCTGCTTTACCAGCTCTTTATAGCGCGATTTGATCTCATCACTGGTCGAATTTGCCGCAATGCCGAGTGTTGCAAAAGCCTTGGATTCGAGCGGACGCGGGCGTCTGGTCGGGGTCGCAGCTTCGGCGCGGGCACGGGTCTGTTCAAACAGGTTCAGCGGATCACGAATCTTATTGTGATAGGCAGCTGTACCTGAGCGCATACGGGCAAACTGGTTGGCAGTCTGACGCGATGTTGTGTTTTTGGTTGTTGTCCATGTCGGACGGTCGCCGACAGCCGCGTTCTTCTGGAACTTGGCGATTTCTTCATCGCTCAGTCCTGAGAAGGCGTTGAA
This sequence comes from Bacillus subtilis, assembly GCA_021733665.1. Classification (GTDB taxonomy): domain Bacteria; phylum Pseudomonadota; class Alphaproteobacteria; order Rhizobiales; family Rhizobiaceae; genus Pseudochrobactrum. The sequence goes on along the minus strand of JAHREI010000001.1, from coordinate 98,068 downwards.
GTTTTTGTTATATTCACGGACGTGATTAATGCAAAAGTGCAGATAAAGTCCTTCACGCGCACCGCCCGCCGGGGCTTTGTGCGTGCCGATTTCTTCGCAACCCTCCCACTGGCACTGCGGGCCAGCCGGTTTTTTATCTTCTTTACGGGTGCCAATACGGATGCTGTCAAAAAATTTTGAATTCGTTGCCATGATATCAATATTAAGGGGTCAGATCTGGTGATACAAGAATTGACATTTCACGACGCATGACCAAACCCTGCGGGGCCGAGAGTCGAAGCAGACGTGAAATCGGGATTTAGCTGCATTATGTATACCGTAATGGTAACGCATGCACATAACATAGTCCCTATATGGGGGCAGGAGATCAGAATGTCTATTCCTTTGACGCGCCAAGAGCGGATTACCGCAAAACTATCTGAGGCTTTTCAGCCTGTGTTGCTTGATGTCATCAATGAAAGCCATCTTCATGCCGGCCATCACCATACAGACGGCGGTCATGAGGAAGTGTTCGACGGTACCGGTGAAACACATTACCGCGTTGTAATTGTGGCGGAGGCATTTACGGGCCTGAGCCGTGTTGACCGTCATCGTGCGATCAATGCGCAACTAGATGAGGAATTGCAGAGCGGGCTGCATGCTATTGCACTGGAGCCGAGTGCACCGGGCGAACCGACCCGCCGCAGCCGCAAGCAGGCCTGATACTCAATACCGGAGCAATCGCATTCGGGCGGTTGCTCTTTTCTGTGCTGTTTTAGACTTGTCTCACCGGCAGTCCGGTGTTATTGAAACCGCAGTGAGCCAGAGGCTCTTCCGTAAGCGTCTAACGTTAAGCAACGCATCTTTTCCGGTCTTACACCGGCTTTCCTGTTATCACAGGACAGATGTGTATGTGTGAGATCGCAATTTTACGGAATAAAATTATGCAATCTTCCAATTCTGTTTTTGCTTTTCCAAAGCTTCCTGCGCGGTATATTTCGGTTGTTATGCCGTTTATTCTCTCGGTGTTGATGACTTTTGTTGTCTCGCTGATCGCCACGCTGAAAAACCTCGGATTTTCGGCTGATCTTCTGACACATTGGATGCCCGCATGGGGCTTGTCGTGGATCGTGGCATTTCCGGTATTGTTGCTGGTGCTGCCACTGGTACGGCGGCTCGTCGGCATTGTGTGCCACAAGCCATAAGCGCTTAAACAAAAACCGCTCGCAAAGATCATTTGCGAGCGGTTTTATAGTTATCGTATAAAATTATCAGGCTAGCTTGTCTTCAAGGAAAGCCTGTACGTCAGCCGCAGTGACATCTTTGGCGATGAAAGACTGGCCGAGACCACGGGTCAGAATGAAAGTCAGCGAACCGCGTGAGACTTTCTTATCCTGCGCGATATAAGACATCAGCATATCTGCGGAAGGCAGTCCGGCAATCTCTTTCATCGAAACCGGCAGGCCGACAGCTTTCAAATGTTTTTCAACCCGTACAGCAACATTTTCTGAAATCAGGCCGAGACGTGCGGAGAACTGGTGTGCCAGTACCATGCCGATGGCAACGGCTTCACCATGCACGAGACGGGAAGAATCATAATTGGTCGCTGTTTCCAGCGCATGGCCAAATGTATGGCCGAGATTGAGCAAAGCACGGTCACCGGTTTCGCGCTCATCGCGGGCAACAACGGCTGCTTTGGCACGGCAGGAGGTGGCAATAGCGTGCTGGCGTGCTGCGCCGCCTGCAAAGACATCCTGCCAGTTGTTTTCCAGCCATGCGAAGAATTCCGGCTGATCGATCAGGCCGTATTTGGCAACTTCTGCGTAACCGGCAGCAAATTCACGTTTGCTCAAAGTGTCGAGAATATCGGTATCGGCCAGTACCAGTTGCGGCTGGTTGAAAACGCCGACAAGATTTTTGCCGTAAGCGGTGTTGATGCCGGTTTTGCCACCGACAGACGAATCAACTTGTGCCAGCAATGAAGTCGGAATCTGGATGAAATTCATACCGCGGCGCACAATACCGGCGACAAAGCCAGCAAGATCACCGATCACACCGCCGCCAAAAGCAATCACAGCATCACCGCGCTCAAGGCGGGCTTTGAGAATATCATTGGTCACGGATTCAAGCGTGGCAAAGCCTTTGGATTTTTCACCGGCTGCAACTATAACCGGTGTAGCAGTAATGCCGGCAGCTTCCAAAGCGCTGAGCAGTACCGGCAGATGCAGTTTTGCCAGATTTTCATCGGTGACCACGGCCGCGCGGATGCCCGGCAGGCGCGATGCAATTTCCTGACCGGCACGCGCAATCAGGCCGCTGCCGATGAGAATGTCGTAAGAGCGATCTCCCAGAGATACATGAACGGTTTCGGTTGCGATGTTTCTTGCTGATATCTGGGCAGATGTCATGGGAGATACTCGTGTTCAGTCTTGGTTTGGTTCTGCATTGCGCAAATGATTGAGCAGCAAGGTGATGACTTCCTGTGCGATCACTTCACGCTTCTCATCACGCGACATGATGCTCAGATCAGCGGTGGCATAGACCGGATAACGCTCGGTCATCAGTTTCTGCATCACAGCGCGGGGATCATCATTCTTCAAGAGCGGGCGGTCATGACGGCGCAGCACGCGCTCCATCAGCACATCCAGTTCTGCATTCAGCCACACGGAAATACCGGCTTCTGCGATATTCTCGCGTGTCTGCTCATTCATAAAAGCACCGCCACCGGTCGCAAGGATCATTGATCCGCCTTCCAGCAGGCGCTGCATAACGCGGCGCTCAAGATCACGGAATTCCGGTTCGCCATAGGAGGCAAATAATTCGGTAACGCTCATACGAGAGACATTCTCGATTTCGGTATCGAGATCAAAAAACGGTAATTCCAGCATCGAGGCCATTTTTTTGCCGATGGTGGACTTTCCTGCTCCCATAAGCCCGACAAGCACCACAGGGCGCTGGTTCAGAAGGGCTTTAACTTCTTCGGCTTGGCTGCGCAGATTGATCTGTTCAGCTTTTTTATTTTGGTTCGGCATCGTCTTCTTCTCATGACGGTGCTTCCGTTTGAAACACTTAAACAAAGTCAATCGCTGCTGATCACATGCTTGTCAAGAAAGATCAGCAATTTTCTGCGTCTTATGCCCGAGGATGCGCTTTATCATAGATTTCCAGCAGGCGGTCTGTATCCACGCCGGTATAGACCTGTGTGGTGGAAAGACTGGCATGGCCGAGCAATTCCTGAATGGTACGCAGATCACCGCCGCGTGCCAGCAAATGGGTTGCAAAGGAGTGCCGCAGGGCGTGGGGCGTGGCGGTTTCCGGCAGGTTTAGCGCCGAGCGCATTTTCTGCATCTCCCGCTGAATAATCCCTGCATGGAGCGCGCCGCCTTTAACGCCACGAAACAGCGGTGCTTTGTCACTTAAATCAAAAGGGCAAAGACGACGATATTCGGCAATCGCCTGATGAACAGCAGGCAGCAGCGGGACAAGGCGGCTTTTGCCGCCTTTACCCTGAATTGTCAGCGAACGGGCGGTTGTGTCAGCTACAGCTTCCGGTGTCAGGCCAAGCGCTTCGGAAATACGCAATCCGCAGCCATAGAGTAAAGTGAGCACAGCGGCATTGCGTGCGGCAATCCATGGCTCCTCAGCCGGTTGTTGCTGTGTATCGACGACCCGCAAAGCGGCATCGGCCGTCAAAGGTTTGGGCAGCGATTTGGGCTGGCGCGGAGCGCGGATGGCACTGGCACCGGCTGCATTCGCAAGACCCTGTTTTTCAAGATAGCGTAATAATGAGCGCACACCGGCAAGACCGCGCCCGAGTGTGCGTGCGCCCGCACCATCATTACGGCGTGAAGCCAGATAGGAGCGTAAATCTGCAATACGGAGCTCTGAAACGTCTTTCAGCGCCGGTGGCATACCCAGATGACCGGTCATGAATTGCAGAAACTGACGGGTGTCGCGCTCATAGGCATCCAGCGTATGAGCGGCCAGCCGCCGGCTGTTGGCTAAGCTTCCGAGCCAGTCCTGACGGGCCTGATTGAGGTCCGGCGCGGCGATAATCAGAAATTCTGCTTTAGAGGTTTCCGTTTTGGCTGTTTGCATGGATTGAATCTGTAATCCGGTTATCCTAATAAAAATATAGTTTCTCATGGTCAGGTTACGGAACCGTTGCCGCCACAGTTTAAGGTCTTTCATGTCTTCTCAGAAAAAAGGCAGCCCAATGAGGGTTGCAAATCTTGATAATCCGGTTCAGCTCGCCGTTATCGGCGCGGCTCATGGCATCAAAGGGGAAGTGCGCGTTAAAACCTATACGGGCGATCCGCTGGATCTGGGTTCCTATGGTCTGCTCTATGATACATCCGGCAAGAGCTACGAAATCCTGTCGATCCGTCCGAGTAAAACTGTGGTTGTCGTGCGCTTTGCCGGTGTGGATGATCGCAATGCAGCGGAAGCACTGAACGGTAAAGAGCTTTACGTGGATCATGCGCAACTGCCGCAGGATCTGGATGAAGACGAGTTTTATTACACCGATCTGATCGGTCTTGCCGTGCGCGACAGTGCAGGCGTGTCTTACGGCAAAGTCTCTGCCGTGTTTAATTTCGGCGGCGGTGACGTATTGGAAATTAAAGAAAGCGGCAAAAAGCCGGTTCTGATCCCGTTTACCTTGGTTTCTGTACCTGAAATCCTGATGGAAGAAGGCGCGATCCTGATTGATCCGCTGGCAGCCGGTCTGGTTGATGACGGTTCCACATCTGCGGATGAAGAGGGCGAAGAGCCGGACGCACCTGAAACAGATGATGACGGATGGGCGCGGTAATGACTTTCAAAGCCTCTGTCCTGACCCTTTATCCTGAAATGTTTCCGGGGCCGCTGGGCTCTGCCCTTGCAGGTCGTGCTTTGCGCGATGATAAATGGCAGCTTGAAACTGTGCAGATCAGAGATTTTGCGCCCGATAAACACCGGATGGTTGATGATACACCGGCTGGCGGCAGTGCCGGTATGGTGATGAAGCCGGATGTTGTGGCCAGAGCGCTTGATAGTTTGGAGCAGGACAACCGTCCGCGCATTCTGATGAGCCCGCGCGGAAGACCTCTGACACAGGATCTGGTGCGCGAACTGGCAGCAGGCGAGGGCGCAGTGATTCTCTGCGGGCGCTTTGAGGGCGTGGACGAACGGGTTATTGAAGCGCGCAATCTGATGGAAGTATCGGTCGGGGATTATATTCTCTCCGGTGGTGAGACCGGTGCGATTGTACTGCTTGATGCGATTGTCCGCCTGATTCCGGGCGTGATGGGCAATCATGAATCCGGTGAAACCGAGAGTTTTGAAACCGGTCTGCTTGAGCATCCGCATTATACCCGTCCGCAGGAATGGGAAGGTCGCTCTATTCCGGCGGTGCTGACGTCCGGTAATCATAAGGCTGTCGATGAGTGGCGCCTGGAAGAGGCAAAGCGCATTACCCGTGAACGTCGCCCCGATCTGTGGGAGGCCTATCAGAACAGGAGCAAATGATGCAGATTCTGAGGCGTGCGGAATATGCAGCTGTTTTTCTGCTTGTTTTATGGCTTTACGCGCAAAGCGGCGCTAGTTGGTGGTTGTTCGCAGCGCTGTTTCTGGTGCCGGATCTGACTATGGCGGGTTATGCTTTTGGCAATCGTACCGGTGCGCTGGTTTATAATGCAGGGCATAGTTTTCTGGGCGTTGCCGCGCTCGGCCTGATTATGCATTTGTCAGGGCAGAACTGGCTGTCGCCTTATGTGCTGATCTGGGCGGCGCATATCGCATTCGACCGGATACTCGGCTACGGGCTGAAATATGCCTCTGCGTTTCAGGATACGCATTTGGGACGTATCGGGCGCAATTGAATCAGAACTTCTTGCAGAGGTGAGTTGATTCACAGGCGGTAATGGTGTATTGCCGCCTCACATTTCGGGATTTCCTGAAATCCGATTTTCGTTGACCTGAAATCAATGAGTAGTGAAACCGCTCCTGCCTTAACGGCATAGCATGACGGCAAAGACTGTTTTGCAAGTGATAGCGCTCTGACTGTTCGAGAAGAATCAGAAGGATTAAAACTATGAACATTATTAAGCAGCTCGAAGCTGAACAGATTGCAAAGATTGCTGAAAAGCGCGTTCTTCCTGCATTTGACGCTGGTGACACAGTTCGCGTTCTCGTGCGCGTAACTGAAGGTACACGTACACGTGTACAGGCTTACGAAGGCGTTTGCATTGCACGTTCGGGCGCAGGTCTGCAGGAAAGCTTCACCGTTCGTAAGATTTCTTATGGCGAAGGCGTAGAGCGCGTATTCCCTGTTTATTCTCCGCTGGTTGAAGGCGTTGAAGTTGTTCGTCGCGGTAAAGTACGTCGCGCGAAACTTTACTACCTTCGTGGTCTTACAGGTAAGGCTGCCCGTATCGTTGAGAAAAAAGACAATCGTTCGAAAGCTGAACGTGAAGCAGACAAGCGCGCTGCTGAGCGTGATGCTGCTGCCAAGGCTGCAGCTGCAGAATAATTTCTGCCAGTTACGATTTTTTGAATTTCAATTGATAAGGGCGGCCTCAATGGCCGCCCTTTTCTTTTTGCAAAGATTAAATGCCGCTTAGGTAATAATCTTGCTGCGACACCCTGTTCCGCTTGTCATTTCTTGACGAAAAGGCGTGAGAGGTGCATATGAACCATAATCATATCGGTTCTGTAGTGCTGTGATTGCCGGGAGGCTGAGGCTGCAGAACGCTTGCAAAGGATACTAAGAGCCATGAGCGCGCCGCGTACACTCTATGACAAGATCTGGGACGATCATCTGGTAGATCAGCAGGATGACGGTACCTGCCTGCTTTATATTGATCGCCATCTTGTGCATGAAGTGACCAGCCCTCAGGCTTTTGAAGGCCTGCGTATGGCTGGCCGTAAAGTGCGTCATCCGGAACGCACGCTGGCTGTTGTTGACCATAACGTGCCGACATCGGCGGATCGTATCAACGGCATCAAGAATGAAGAAAGTCGTATTCAGGTTGAAGCTCTGGCTAAAAATGCGGCCGAGTTCGGCGTTGAATATTATTCCGAGCGCGATAAGCGTCAGGGCGTTGTGCATATTGTTGGTCCTGAACAGGGCTTTACCCTGCCGGGCATGACGATTGTTTGCGGCGACAGCCACACTTCAACCCACGGTGCTTTCGGCTCTTTAGCGCATGGTATCGGTACATCCGAAGTGGAACACGTACTGGCCACCCAGACCCTGATCCAGAAAAAAGCTAAAAACATGCTGGTGCGTGTAGATGGCAAGCTGGCAGCAGGTGTAACCGCTAAAGATATTACACTGGCGATCATCGGTAAAATCGGCACCGCCGGCGGTACCGGTTACGTGATTGAATATGCCGGTGATGCAATCACCTCTTTGACCATGGAAGGCCGTATGACGGTCTGTAACATGTCGATTGAAGGCGGTGCACGCGCTGGACTGATCGCTCCGGATCAGACGACTTTTGACTATATCCGTGGCAAGCCGCGCGCACCAAAAGGCGAGCAGCTTGAACAGGCTATGGCTTACTGGAAGACACTGAGCACAGATGAAGGTGCGCATTTCGATAAGATTGTAACCCTTGATGCAGCGGAAATTTCGCCGGTTGTCACATGGGGTTCTTCACCGGAAGACGTGGTTTTTGTGACCGATGTGGTGCCTAATCCGGATGATATTCAGGATGACACCAAGCGTTCATCGAAATGGCGTGCGCTGGAATATATGGATCTGAAGCCTGGCACCAAGATCACCGATATCGCGATTGACCGCGTCTTTATCGGCTCCTGCACCAATGGTCGCATTGAAGATCTGCGCGATGCTGCACGTATGGTTGAAGGCAAAAAAGTTGCTGCTTCTGTCAGTGCAATGATCGTTCCGGGTTCCGGTCTTGTCAAAGAAATGGCTGAAGCTGAAGGTCTGGACAAGATTTTCATTGAAGCAGGCTTTGACTGGCGTGAACCGGGTTGCTCCATGTGTCTGGCGATGAATGATGACCGATTGGCACCGGGGGAGCGTTGCGCATCCACTTCAAACCGTAACTTTGAAGGTCGTCAGGGCTTTAAAGGCCGCACCCATCTGGTATCGCCTGCAATGGCAGCTGCCGCAGCCGTGGCGGGGCACTTTGTTGATATCCGTGACTGGAACTAAGTACCTGATCTAAAAGGCATCATGCTTGGCTGCAAATGGCAATTTCTTTGCTTCCGGTGCTCACGTACTTTTATGTACGCTGCGCTCCGGTTCTCGAAATCACCATTTTCGCTCATGCCTGCCGCTTTTTGATTCAGGCACATAATGTCACTGCAAGAAAAAACCCGCTCATTGCGTAAGATCAATGGGCGGGTTTTTCTTTTCGGCTAAAGCAGTATTGATTAGGCTGGTTTTTTCTAACGAAGCAGCTACTCTGCTGTTATTCGCAAAAAGGGAAGGCATCATGACACAGGATCACGCTATTGATATTTCACTGCTTCACTTACGTGATGCCCGTGAGCTTGCCCCGTTGCTGGCCGATTATGCGCAAGCGCTGAAGCGTGGTGCACCGCGTCGTCCGGACGAATATTATGCTGAAAAACTGCTGCAGGATCGCAGTGCCGAATTGCTTGGTGCACGGCTTGACGGTGTACTGGTCGGCTTTGTGATTTTCTATGATTTGCCGGAGCCGGTATCGGGTATGCGTGCCGGACAGGTCGATCATATTTATGTGCATCATGACCATCGTAAAAAGGGCATCGCCAAAGCGCTGATTGATGTGCTGGCTGACAAAGCCGAAGAGCGCTCATGGAGCAAACTGGCGCTCAATGCACCACGCCAGCCGGAAGACGGCCGCAAGCTCTATGAACAGGTCGCGGCGACAGCGGACTGGAGCAGTTTTGTGATTCGTTTCGCACCACATCTGCAATAAATGCGCTGATATACTGTCCGGCGGTTCAAATTCAGGACAATTTCCTTGCCGCCGGATTTTATTTTTCTGACGCTTGTCCGGAAATAGCGCGTATAAAACCGTTTAAAACGTCATCTCTCTGCTCAGGTGCGACTAATTGCATGGCTGGTCGCATGGTTGTGACTTTGACGTGGTGACAAAAGCGCAGTAGATAAGCCCTAACATGGTCGTCCTTTAAACGATCTTGGCCGTATTCGCTCTACTGCGCGGTTCTGGGCATTCAGCTACAGCAATTGTGCAGCATGTTATTATGACAGAGTTTTCTTGTATGATGTTCGCAGGAGCATCATACAAGAAAACTCTGTTGGGCATGAACAGACCCTGAATTTTGCCGGAGAACCGGCTTGTTTAATGTGGTCTGTTTATCGGTAACTTTTACCAGGATAGCTATGACAACAAGACCAATAGTCAAAAGCCAGCGCCCGCTGTCACCGCATTTGTCGATTTATAAACCGGCAATCACGATGACGACGTCGATCATTCACCGTATTACCGGCGGCGCACTTTATTTCGGCACTGTATTGCTCGCCGTATGGCTGATTTCCGCAGCAGTCAGTGAAGATTGCTTTAATTTCGTCAATGGCCTGTTCGGCTCGTGGATCGGACGCCTTGTGCTGTTCGGCTACACATGGGCTCTGATGCAGCATCTGGCAGGCGGTATCCGCCATTTCATCTGGGATATGGGCGCAGGACTCGAAAAACACACCGCCAGCAAAATGGCTTGGGCGACTGTGGTATTTTCCGTGATTGCGACAATCCTGATCTGGGTTGTAGCTTACAGCCTGCGCTGAGAGGACAGATATTATGCAAGATATGCGTACCCCTCTGGGTAAGGTTCGCGGTCTCGGTTCCGCGAAAGAAGGCACCGGCCATTTCTGGACACAGCGTATGAGTGCCGTGGCACTTGTGCCGCTGGTGATTTATTTCATCGGTCTTATTATCTGCCTCAATGGTGCAGATTACGCCGAAGTCCGCGCTGCAATTGCCCATCCGTTTAATGCGATTGTTATGGCACTGTTTGTTCTGACCGGTGTTTATCACATGCGTCTGGGCATGCAGGTTATTATCGAAGATTATATTCATGGCGAAGGCCTGAAGATTGTTTGCGTTATGCTCAACACCTTCTTTGCGATTGTTGTTGGCGGCGCGAGTGTATTTGCAATCCTCAAGCTCAGCTTCGGAGGTTGATAGGCCCAATGGCAACAACTAAAGATAAAGCTGCTAACGGCAGCAAATACACCTTTGTCGATCACAAATTTGACGTTGTGGTTGTTGGTGCCGGTGGCGCAGGCTTGCGTGCAACACTGGGTATGGCAGAGCAGGGCTTTAAAACGGCCTGTATTACCAAGGTTTTCCCGACGCGCTCCCACACGGTTGCAGCGCAGGGCGGTATTGCTGCCTCGCTTTCCAACATGGGCCCGGACAGCTGGCAGTGGCATATGTATGACACTGTTAAAGGTTCCGACTGGCTCGGTGATACAGACGCCATGGAATATCTGGCCCGTGAAGCGCCTGCGGCGGTTTATGAGCTGGAACATTACGGCGTGCCGTTCTCCCGCACTGAAGAAGGCAAAATCTATCAGCGTCCGTTCGGCGGTCATATGCAGAACTTCGGTGACGGCCCTCCGGTACAGCGTACCTGTGCTGCTGCTGACCGTACCGGTCACGCTATTCTGCACACACTTTACGGCCAGTCGCTCAAGAACAATGCGCAGTTCTTTATCGAATATTTTGCGCTCGATCTGATCATGACTGACGGTGTTTGCACCGGCGTTGTGGCATGGAATCTGGATGACGGTACTATTCACCGTTTCTCCGCCAAAATGGTTGTTCTGGCCACCGGCGGTTACGGTCGTTCTTACTTCTCAGCAACATCCGCGCACACCTGTACAGGTGACGGCGGCGGTATGGCTGCCCGTGCCGGTCTGCCTCTGCAGGATATGGAATTCGTTCAGTTCCATCCGACCGGTATTTACGGTGCAGGCTGCCTGATTACTGAAGGCGCGCGCGGTGAAGGCGGCTATCTGGTTAACTCCGAAGGTGAGCGCTTCATGGAGCGTTATGCTCCTTCCGCTAAAGATCTGGCATCACGTGACGTTGTATCCCGCTGCATGACCATTGAGATCCGTGAAGGTCGCGGCGTTGGCAAGAACAAAGATCACATCTATCTGCATCTGGATCATCTGGATCCGGCAATTCTGCATGAGCGTCTGCCTGGTATTTCAGAAAGCGCCAAGATTTTTGCCGGTGTTGATCTGACCAAAGAACCTATTCCGGTTCTGCCGACTGTTCACTACAATATGGGCGGCGTGCCGACCAACTATTGGGGTGAAGTGCTGAACCCGACCGAAGAAAATCCGGATCGTGTACAGCCGGGTCTGATGGCTGTTGGTGAAGCCGGTTGTGCGTCCGTTCATGGTGCAAACCGTCTTGGTTCCAACTCGCTGATCGATCTCGTGGTGTTCGGCCGTGCGGCTGCAATCCGCGCCGGTGAAGTGATCGACCGCGAAGCTAAAATTCCTGATCTCAATGTTGCTGCCTGTGACAAGATCATGGATCGTTTCGATCGTCTGCGCTTTGCTGACGGCGGCACACCGACTGCTGTTCTGCGTGAAAAAATGCAGCGCACAATGCAGGAAGATGCTGCTGTGTTCCGTACTTCGGAATCCCTGAAGCAGGGTTGTGAACGTATGGCTGAAATCTGGAAAGAAATGCCGGATATTAAAGTGACCGACCGGTCGCTGATCTGGAACTCCGACCTGATGGAAACGCTGGAGCTGGAAAACCTGATGGCCAATGCGATGACCACTGTTGTGGCCGCTGAAGCCCGTAAGGAAAGCCGTGGCGCCCATGCGCATGAAGATTTCCCGAACCGTGATGATGTGAACTGGCGCAAGCATTCGCTGTCCTGGCTCTCGGGAGATGGCAAGGTAACGCTCGGCTACCGTCCTGTTCATCTTGACCCGCTGGTCAAGGAAGAAGACGGCGGCATCAGCCTCGCTAAAATTGCGCCTAAAGCGCGCGTTTACTAAGGATTGGGGAAAGAGCAATGGTAGAACTGGCACTTCCCAAGAATTCGCAGATCCGTCCCGGCAAAGTCTGGGACAAGCCTGCGGGCGCAACGAACCTGCGTGAGTTCAAGATTTACCGCTGGTCGCCGGACGATGGTGAAAACCCGCGTCTCGACACATTCTATGTTGATCTTGATGATTGCGGCCCGATGGTTCTCGATGCACTTCTGTACATCAAGAACAAAATTGATCCGACATTGACGCTGCGCCGCTCATGCCGTGAAGGTATTTGCGGTTCCTGCGCGATGAATATTGATGGTTCGAATACGCTTGCATGCACCAAAGGCATGGAAGATATCAAAGGCACTGTTAAGATCTATCCGCTGCCGCATATGCCGGTTGTGAAGGATCTGGTGCCTGATCTCAGCCATTTCTATGCGCAGCACCGCTCCATCGAGCCTTGGCTGAAAACTGTTTCTCCTGAGCCGCAGAAAGAGTGGCTGCAGAGCCATGAAGACCGCGCCAAGCTGGACGGTCTTTATGAGTGCATTCTGTGTGCCTGCTGCTCGACCTCGTGCCCGAGCTACTGGTGGAACGGCGACCGTTATCTCGGCCCTGCCGTGCTGCTTCAGGCCTATCGCTGGTTGATTGACTCGCGTGATGAGGCAAAAGGCGAACGTCTCGATAATCTCGAAGATCCGTTCCGCCTTTATCGCTGCCACACAATCATGAACTGCGCGCAGACATGCCCGAAAGGCCTGAACCCAGCTAAGGCGATTGCCGAAATCAAGAAAATGATGGTCGAACGTCGCGTGTAATCGTGTGAATAATCAAAAAATTAAAAGGCACCTTTCGTGGTGCCTTTTTTATTGGCTTCATAAATCCGCCGGATTAAGCGCGTTTAAATTTTTATAAGTTAACCTGCAACTCTTACGCGTTATCGGCGTTTTGCATTTGCATAAGATGTGTAATCTTTGGCGGAGGCCGCTATGCTTGATCAGATCGGATTTATGGTCACCAATAAAGATAAGGCACGGGCGTTTTATTCTGCTGCTCTGGCACCTTTAGGTATTGATGCTGTAACTGAATTCGGCAACTGGCAGGGCTATGGCCGCCACGGTAATCCGGAATTCTGGATTGGCTCGCAAAAAGGCTCCGCCTATCAGGGGCAGATGCATCTGGCATTTCTGGCGGGTACACGCGGCGAGGTTGAGCGTTTCTATCAGGCAGCACTCAGTGCAGGCGGAGTTGAGCATAGCGCACCGGTTTTACGCCCTAATTATCATGCCGATTATTACAGTGCTTTGGTTAAAGATCCTGACGGACATATGATAGAAGTTGTCTGTCATATGCCTGCATAAATAAAAAAGCCGCCAGTCTGACCGGCGGCTTTTTTATTGGAGCTTCTCTTACAGCAATGTGGCTGTAAGATTGATTTCCAGCGCGTTCAAAGCGCGGGAGACGGGACAATTTTCTTTGGCCTGCTTGGCCAGCTTTTGAAAATCATTCTCTGAAATATTGGCAACACGTGCGCGCAAGGTCAGATCGCTTTTGGCAATAGAAAAACCGCCACCTTCATTCGGCACGGTGCTGATGGTCGCGGTTGCCTGTAATTCCGTTGGCGGTGTGCCATTGGTGGAAAGCAGGGATGACAGCATCATGGCAAAGCAACCGGCATGGGCAGCACCAATCAGTTCTTCCGGATTGGTGCCTGCATTGCCGTGTATATCTTCAGTCCGTGATTTGAAGCTATATGGCAGTTCATTGAGTGCGGTGCTCTGGGTTGTCAGTTTTCCGGTACCGGTTTTCAGGTCGCCGTTCCAGATGGCCGTGGCAGTTCGGTTCATTGTCTCTCTCCTAATTGATCCCGTGTCTGAGACTCTATGAAAAGAAATAGTTTTGACGTGCCTATTATCCAGTGCAATCCAAGCAGATTTTTGTCAGATCGCTTCACCCTGTAACAGGCGCGGGTTTTCCTTGCCAAAACCGGCTGCCTGTTTGATGAAATAGTTTTTCATCACCGGCAGGCGGTCAACAAGACCGAGCCCGATGTCACGCACGGTGCGTAGTGCCAGATTGTCATTAGAAAACAGTCGGGTCAGAACATCGGTGCTGACGCCCATCTGCACAGTGTCGAAGCGGCGCCATGTCTGGTATTTTTCGAGCGCAGCAAAGGAGCCGATATCAAGACCGAGGCGCTCGGTATCAACAATCACCTGTGCAAGCGTTGCTGCATCGCGGAAGCCGAGATTAAGCCCCTGTCCGGCAATCGGGTGAATACCGTGAGCGGCATCACCGACCAGTGCGAAGCGCGGCTTTACAAATTCACGCGCCAATGTGAGGCCCAGCGGAAAAGCCCGCTTGTTGCCTTCTACGCGGATTTCACCCAGATGATGACCGAAGCGCTGTTCCAGTTCGGCTTCAAAAACGAAATCATCCTGCGCAACCAGACTGTTGGCATCTTCAGTGCGCTCTGCCCAGACGAGGGAGGAACGGTTGCCTTTGAGCGGCAGAATGGCAAAAGGCCCTGCAGGCAGGAAATGTTCAATCGCGCGGCCTTCATGCGGACGCTCATGGGAGACATTGCAGACAATGCCGGACTGACCATAGCTCCAGTGAACGGTTTTAATACCGGCCTGATCGCGCATGCGTGAGCGCACGCCATCGGCGCCGACCAGCAGTCTTGTTTCCAGCGTGCGGCCATCGGCCAGTGTCACAGTCACAGCATTGGATTCGGTGGTGAAGCCTTCAACGCCGCAACCTTCAATCACATTAATTCCGAGTTCAGCTGCCTTGGCATGAAGCGAGGCATTGAGAACTTTGTTTTCAACCATATGGGCGAAGGGTTCACCCGGATTAACCTCACCGGCAAAGGTCAGGAAAACAGGGCGCACCGGATCGGATACGCGGGAATCGGTGATCACCATGTCATTGATCGGCTGGGCATCCGGTTTGATCGCCTGCCAGCAGCCAAGCTGTTCCAGCATACGGGTTGCGGCGGCGGCAATCGCTGAAGCACGTGGATCTTTTTTCCACTGACCGGCTGGAGCCGCATCAATGATGGTCACATCAAGCTGCGGTGCGCCTGTTTTAATGGCGACCGCAGTGGTCATCCCCACATAGCCTGCACCGGCGATCACAACATCTGTTTTGACCGGCGCTGAAGGTATTTCAGCAGCAACCGGAGATGATTTGCGGGACGTTTTGGCCATGAGGGTTTCCTTCTCTGCACAACAGGTTTGCAGGACTGTCAGTTCCTTTTAAACGTGTTCGTGCTTTATATCATATAGATGTAGATAGGCTTTAAGCTGGTTTGTCTCAAGCGGAAATGCCGCAGTTTTTACCCGCATTCCCTTGCACCTTTGGACAACCGGTTGTAGCCATAGTGTATCTGTTGCTGAAAATGAGTTTTCTATGTCTGATGCGATGAAAGAATTATTGTCGATCCTTGATCTGGAACCGCTGGAGCATAATTTGTTTCGTGGCCGCAGTCCGCAGGTAGGCTGGCAGCGCGTCTTTGGCGGACAGGTGATCGGGCAGGCGCTGGTCGCAGCGCAACGTACTGTTGAAGAAGGCCGCTTTGTGCATTCCCTGCATGGTTATTTTATGCGGCCTGGCGATCCCTCCATTCCGATTATTTATCGCGTGGAGCGCCTGCGTGATGGCTCCAGTTTTTCGACCCGTCAGGTTGTGGCTATCCAGCATGGCAAGGCAATCTTCACGCTTTCTGCCTCTTTCCAGATTGATGAGCCGGGATTGGAGCACCAAATCCCGATGCCGCTGCATGTGCCAATGCCGGAAAAACTACTCAGCATTCGGGATATGAAAGAGCAATATCTTGAAATGGCGCCGAAAGTGGTACGCAAATATCTGGAGCGTGAACAACCGATTGATATGAAGCCGGTATCGCTGAGCCATTATCTGACCAAAGATCCGCTGCCGCCGGAGCAGAATGTCTGGGTGCGTGCCTGTGGTGAAGTGCCTGATGACCGTGCATTGCAAGCGGCAATTCTGGCGTACCTATCGGATATGACTTTGCTGGATACATCGCTGCATGCGCACGGGCGCGTTGTTTTTGATCCGGGCATACAGGTTGCCAGTCTGGATCATTCCATGTGGTTCCATCACCCGTGTAAGCTGAATGACTGGCTGCTTTACAGTCAGGACAGTCCGATGGCGACAGGTGCGCGTGGCTTTAATCGTGGCTCGATTTTTACCCGCGATGGTGTGTTGATTGCCTCTACCGCACAGGAAGGGCTGATCCGCGTACGCGACTGAACCTGATGCCTTTAGTTATGAGATGAAAAAACACGCCTACGGGCGTGTTTTTATTTTTGATTAGATAATTTCTAAATTAGAGTTTATTGATTTTTTTGTCGAATTTTACTTGTTTGTTGTTTTATTTACTTTGTTGACAATGCAAAATTTAAATTTAAACAAGCAAAAAAATTAAATTTTTCGGTAATAATATGAAGAAAAACAAAATCAATATAGTTGATATAATATTTGCCGTGATAATTTCATTTTTGGTGGGGGACATAGCCAGAAAAATAAGTGAGTTACCCCGCTATGCATGGGTCAATATTGGTATAATTTGTGCCATATTTTTAATATGTCTTTTGATTTATCTTGGAAAAAATACGGTAACGAAAAAGCATAAATTTGCTTTTTCTATATTTCCGCTGTTCGTTGTTTATTTTTGCTTTTGGTATCAAAAATTATTCGGTGATGTAGACGTTGGCGCTTTAATGTTTCACTTCGAAGCAGGTCTCGAAGGTGCAGCGACAGAAGCAGCTCTTTTCCGTGAAGCTTCCCGATATTTACTGTTGTTTGTACTGATGAGTGTTTCTTTGGTGTACTTCATCAACAGATTCAGGGTCATAGAAATCGCGGATCGTTTATTGGCGCTTCCAATTTTTTTGGTAACGCCCTTTGCGACCCATTTAATGGGATCCCTGTATTATTCCCACCATCACGCCGTAATGCCTGCGCTGTTTCAGGATGTGGATCGGAATATTAAATTATCTGCTTCGCCTAAGAATGTTATCCTGATCTATGCAGAAAGCGGAGAGAGAACCTATCAACATCTGGAAAATGGTAAGGCCGTTTATGCACCTATGATTGACATTGCTAGTCAGGGAATGGAAATCGTTGGCGTTGAGCAGGTGACGAATACAGGCTGGACCGTTGCCGGATTAATCGCCAGCCAATGCGGTACTTCCTTGCAGCCTATTGGCTTGTTAAGTGAAAATAATTTTGCCCAACGTAAAGAATTTCTGCCCGGCGTCACATGCCTGAGCGATGTTCTGGCGGCAAACGGCTATACTAATGAATTTGTTTATGGCGGCGATCTGGCTTTCGCCGGCACAGATAAATTTATGTCGCAACATAACTATAACAAATCAGATATTTATCCGGTTCATAGAGAAAAAGCGGGCGATTATTTGAATTCATGGGGCTTGTATGATGACACCTTGTTCGGTGCAGCATTAGAAAAAACGCATGAATTACATAAAAATAAAAAGCCGTTTTTGCTTACAGTTTTGACAATTGGCGGCCATAGTTCAAAAGGTTACCCGTCGCAAAGCTGTCACTCTGATCTGGTTCCGGCCAGTGACAAAAGCATCTTATTCTCTGTACAATGCATGGGGCATCATATTAAGCAGTTTATTGGTGAGCTGGAAAAAGCAAATTTGCTGGACAATACGCTGGTCGTGGTCATGAGTGATCATCTGGTGATGCAAACAGAGGTTACATCACAGCTTAAGAAGCATAATCGCTTGAATTTTCTTGCATTTATCGGCGACGGGGTAGGTGTTTCGGTTAAAAACAAACAGTCTGCAACCTTTGATACTTATCCTACAATATTGGAATTGCTTGGATTTAATCTGCCGGAAAGACGCGCGGGATTAGGCGTGTCCCTGCTATCCGATCAGCCAACATTGGTTGAGCAATTTGGTACAGGGCAGTTGAACAGTATGATTAAATACGACAGGGCTCTGACAAAGAAAATTTGGTTGTCAAGTAATGAGGGGTCTTAGTTGCTCTTTGGCGCATGTGCAGTCATGTAGCCATGGTTAATGTTGCCTTAACTGCCGTTATTGTATGATCGGATGCGATTCATAAAATTTACCTGTTTTCGGCGTGTTTTTCGCTTGGAAAAGAGGTGAAGACATTTGAGGCAGGTTTAATGCGGCAAGGCTATTCACCGTCCTACGGGCCAGATGAGCAGGAAGTTCGGGGAGAACGATTGAGGCTCAGCGCTTTGTTGCGCCGCCAGATTGATATTTTCTCAGGCCTGTTACTGCTGGCGATGGTGGCGGGTGCTGTTGCTGCGCTTGCGACATGGAATGTGGCTGATCCGAGTTTCAGTCATGCGACAGCTAATGAAGTGACCAATGCTGCCGGTTATCCGGGGGCGGTTTTCGCTGATCTGGCCATGCAGTTCTATGGTCTTTCCAGCGTTGTGGTGCTATTGCCGCTGGTCTTTTGGGGCATCTTGCTGATTGCAACGGGTCGTATTGATCGTTTGCCACGACGTATTTCCGCATGGTTTTTTGCCTCGCTGCTTTTTGCGGCGATTGCCAGCTGTATTCAGGCACCGGAAAGCTGGCCGATGCAAATCGGCCTTGGCGGTGTATTCGGCGATATGATGCTGAAAGTGCCGGGGGTATTTCTGGGGGCTTTCCCGACCGGCGTTATTGCACTTGGTATTGCGGTTATCTTGTCTGTACCGGCTTTGTGGCTCTGCGCTTTTGCCAGCGGGCTGATTGGCCGTGAACGCAGCCTGACGAAGCCTGTGCGCGCCAAAGCACGACAGGTCGAAGATGATCCTTATGAAGACGATGCTGACGATTTCGATGACTATGAGCAGGGTGATGGCCGCATTGGTTTCTTTGCCCGTCTTTCTGCTTCCACAATCGGTGCCGCATCGCACTGGATGCTGAGCGCAAAAGCGTCAGTACGGCGTTTGTTCGGATTGAAGCGCAATCCTTCATCGGCGCGTAAACGCAGCCGCGATGATGATCCGTTCGGTGATGTTGCAGTTTCGCGCAAGAATGCCGGTGAACGGTTTGAGCCTGGTTTTGAACCAGCCGGACATGCTGCTGCTGACATACCTTTCGACGACGATGATTATTATGACGATGCACCGGCACCGCACCAACCTGCCGCTCAGCCGCAGGCACCGCGTATGCAGGCTGCACGCAAGGCGCCGACAGCCCGTGCACCAAGCCATCCGGTCAATAATGGCGGCCGCTTCATGCTGCCGGATCTTAATTATCTGAGTGAACCGAAAGTGATGGCACGTGATCCGTCTCTGTCGAAAGAGGCTCTGGAACAGAATGCCCGCGTGCTGGAAGGTGTGCTGGAAGATTTCGGCGTGCGCGGTGAGATCATTCAGGTCAAACCGGGCCCTGTGGTCACCATGTATGAGCTGGAACCTGCTCCGGGGATCAAGTCTTCCCGTGTGATTGGTCTGGCCGATGATATTGCCCGTTCTATGAGTGCGATTTCTGCCCGCGTGGCGGTGGTTCCGGGACGGAATGCGATTGGTATTGAACTGCCTAATCCGAAACGTGAAATGGTGTTCTTACGTGAAATGCTGGCAAGCCGCGATTTCATGCAGACCAAGACCAAACTGGCATTGGCACTCGGCAAGACCATCAATGGCGAGCCGGTGATTGCTGATCTGGCGAAAATGCCTCACGTGCTGGTGGCCGGTACCACCGGTTCCGGTAAGTCGGTGGCGATTAACACTATGATCCTGTCACTGGTCTATCGTATGACCCCGCAGGAATGCCGCCTGATTATGATTGATCCGAAAATGCTGGAGCTTTCCGTTTATGACGGTATTCCGCATTTGCTGACGCCTGTAGTCACGGATCCGAAAAAAGCTGTTGTTGCCCTGAAATGGGCTGTGCGCGAAATGGAAGACCGTTATCGCAAAATGTCGAAAGTCGGCGTGCGCAATATTGACGGTTTCAACAGCCGGGTTTCACTGGCCGAGAAAAAAGGCGAGCAGATTTCCCGCACGGTTCAGACGGGCTTTGACCGTAATACCGGTGAGGCGGTTTATGAAACCGAAGAGCTGGATTTGGCACCGATGCCCTATATCGTCGTGATTATCGATGAAATGGCCGATCTGATGATGGTGGCGGGTAAGGATATTGAAGGTGCGGTACAGCGTCTGGCGCAGATGGCACGTGCCGCCGGTATCCATGTGATTATGGCGACACAGCGCCCAAGCGTGGATGTGATTACCGGTACGATCAAGGCAAACTTCCCGACCCGTATTTCGTTTCAGGTTACCTCAAAAATCGACAGTCGTACGGTGCTGGGCGAGCAGGGCGCCGAGCAATTGCTGGGTATGGGCGATATGTTGTTCATGGCCGGTGGCGGTCGCATACAGCGTGTTCACGGGCCTTTCGTTGGCGATGATGAAGTTGAACAGGTGGTTCAGCATCTTAAAAGTCAGGGTGTGCCTGAATATCTGGATGCGGTTATGGAAGATGATGAGGACGAGGGCGGTTCTGCGCCTTCCGGCACGACCAATCTGGAAAATTCCGATGATCCCTATGATCAGGCTGTTGCTGTGGTGTTGCGCGATAAGAAAGCATCGACCAGCTATATCCAGCGTCGCCTTGGCATTGGCTATAATCGTGCCGCCTCCATTATTGAGCGTATGGAAGAAGAAGGCATTGTGGGGCCGGCCAATCATGCGGGTAAGCGCGATATTCTGGTGCCGACGCAGGATGATGATTACTGATATTTTCTGCCATAGTCAGGTCAAACTGCCGGTTTAAAAGATAAAAGAACACGGTGAAAACCGTTACAACGAATACGGGAGCGTATTTCTCTGATGAAACTGAAATTGCCTTTTATGGTCGCAAAATATCTTTCCGCCGCATCTGTGGCTTTGGCTGTTCTGTTACCAGCAGGTCTGGCGCAAGCGCAAACTCAGGCATCGGCGGCCAATAGTGGTGCGCAGGCGCAGGCCATTGCTAATCAGTTTACGTCTGTAAAAACCATGACCGGTGAGTTTGTACAGTTTGGCCCGAAGGGTGATCAGACCGGCGGCAAATTCTATATTGAGCGTCCGGGTAAAATCCGTTTTAACTACGACAAATCGCCGATTACCGTGATTTCCGATGGTGAATCCGTGGTGGTAAATAATAAAAAACTGGACACATGGGATCTTTATCCTTTGTCCAAAACACCACTGAAGCTGCTGCTGAGCGATCATGTTGATCTGGGTGGTGGTCGTTTGCGCGGTTTGAAAAATGAGCCGGATGCGCTGACAATGATTTTGGGCGATAAGGCGGTTTTCGCTGATGCCACGATTGCCCTGATGTTTGATCCTAAGAGTGCTGAATTGAAACAGTGGACCATTACGGATGCTCAGCGTCAGGACACCACAGTCATGATCTTTAACGTGCAAAAGGGTGTGCGTTTCACGGATAATATGTTCAAGATTGACTATCAGCGCATGGCGATGAAACGCAAAAATCGCTGATTGTTAAATGCCGGAGTTTTATAAATGCCGTGCCGTAACCGGCGCGGCATTTTTTATTTATCCGGTATTTGCACATCCTGTATAAGCGGCTTATGGTGAGTACACTTTGGTGAACCGCACCACCTTGTTTTTTTGTCCTTCAGCCGTTGAGCAGTTTAATGAGTTTTTCCGTCGCCACCTGGAACATCAACTCCGTTCGTCTTCGTTTGCCGCTGGTTCTTGATTTTCTTGGAAAATATGCCCCTGATGTCTTGTGCCTTCAGGAAACCAAATGCCCTGATAATCAGTTTCCGTTAGAGGCGCTGCGCGAAGCCGGTTATGAGCATATCGCGATTAGCGGTCAGAAAGGCTATCACGGCGTGGCAACACTGTCGCGCAGACCGATGGAAAACACCGAAGTGATCGGTTTTTGTGATATGGGCGATTGCCGTCACCTGAGCAGTGTCGTGCAGGCCGGTGGCAAATCCATTCGTATTCATAATTTTTATGTTCCTGCCGGTGGCGATGAGCCTGATGTGACGATCAATCCGAAATTTGCCCATAAGCTGAATTTTCTGGAAGAAATGCGCGCTGTCACGGCTGACCGCGGCGATGGTTTGTCTTCAATTCTCGTGGGCGATTTGAATATTGCGCCACTGGAGAACGATGTCTGGTCGCATAAGCAGATGCTCAAAATTGTCAGCCACACGCCTGTAGAGACTGAAACGCTGGAAGATTTGCGTGTCAAAGGCGGTTGGAGCGATTTGATGCGCCAGATGATCCCGGCAGATCAGAAAATCTATACATGGTGGAGCTACCGCGCCAAAGACTGGAATGCTGCAGATCGCGGTCGCCGTTTGGATCATATCTGGGGCTCGAAAGATCTTGAGCCGCATATGAAAGATTTGCAGATTTTGCGGGATGCCCGTGGTTGGGAACGTCCTTCCGACCACGTGCCGGTTATTGCCCGTTTTGATCTCGACTAAAACTTACAGCGGTTCCAGTTAAGACTGAAGTGTTGGAACCACTGTAATTATTTGTTTTTACGCATTATCCGACGCAAAACCGGTTCCCACTTTTGGCTCGCAAATGCTATAAAGAGCATTGTGGCTTGAAATAGCCACGATGCTTGTTTAAATGAATGTTACCGGCCATTGATGCCGGTCAGAAGTGTAATTTCAGGAGTTCAGACCAATGAAGCAGACAGCACAGTTTTTCCTAACTGATGTTTTTGTTGTTTCAATGGATGCTGCTCTTGATAACTCTGTTCACACTTCACAATATTTCTGCGCACACGCCTGACGGGCGCAATCTTTTTCAAAATCTTTCTCTGCATCTGTCGCGTGAACGTACCGGTCTGATCGGGCGTAACGGTACAGGTAAATCCACTTTGCTGCGTATTATCGCCGGTGAAATACCACCGGCTGGTGGCGCATTGACCGCGCATGGCAAGCTTGGTTTTCTGCATCAGATTGCCGATGAAAGCCATGAAACTGTCGCGGATTTGTTTGGCGTTACTGAACAACTGGCAGCACAAGCACGTATTCTGGCGGGTGAGGGCAGCGACGAAGATCTGGCTGAGGCAGACTGGACATTAGAGACACGTATTGATGATGCGCTGGCTAAAATGGGGTTGCCTGATCTCAATCCGCAAACACTGCTGGATACTCTCAGCGGCGGACAAAAGACCCGTGCCGCACTGGCTGCACTGATTTTTCAGGAACCTGATCTGATCTTGCTGGATGAGCCGACCAATAATCTGGATGCGCAGGGGCGTGATGCTGTGTTGCAGCTGTTGCGTAACTGGCGTGGCGGGGCGCTGGTGGTCAGCCATGACCGCGCATTATTGCGCGAGATGGACCGGATTGTGGAGCTGACACCAATTGGTGTCTCAAACTATGGCGGTAACTGGGATTTTTATGAGGCGCGCAAGGCTGAAGAACTGGCGACAGCCCAGCACGATCTGGCTGTTGCGGAAACCTCGGTTAAACAGGCTGAAAAACAGGCGCGACTGATTAAAGAGCGGCAGGAAAAACGCGACTCTGCCGGTAAAAAATCGCGCTTTAGCGCGGGACAGAGCAAGCTGCTGCTGGATGCCAAAGCTGACCGTGCGCAGGCAACCGGCGGGCGGAACAATCTGCTTGCCCAAAAGCAGGCCGAAAGCGGTCAGCAGGCACTGAGTGAAGCGCAGAGTAAAATTGAGCGCCTTATCCCGCAGAACTTTACAATCGGGGCTGTCAGTTTACCTGCAACTAAAACTGTTTTGACCGCAGATAATCTTACATTCGCCTATCATGCGGACAAACCGGTATTTCAGAACCTGTCTTTGCAGATCACAGGGCCGGAGCGCATTGCTTTATGTGGTCGTAATGGTTCGGGCAAAACAAGCTTGCTTCATCTTCTGGCAGGAAAACTGACGTCTCAACAGGGAACAGTGCAATGGCATGTCGATCACGCTATGCTGGATCAGCATGTGAGCCTGCTCGATCCGGCGCTAAATATCAGGGACAACTTTAAGCGCATTCATCTGACGGCATCGGATAATGATTGCCGTGCGGCACTTGCCCGTTTCATGTTTCGCGCTGATGCTGCTTTACAGAACGTTGCCGAATTAAGCGGTGGTGAAAAGTTGCGTGCAGGGCTGGCTTGTGTTTTGGGCGGTGTCCATGCGCCGGAACTGCTCATTCTCGATGAACCGACAAACCATCTGGATATTGTTGCCCTGCAATCGGTGGAAACGGCGTTGAATGCCTATCAGGGCGCTCTGCTGATCACCAGTCATGACGAGGTATTCTTAAATGCGATTGGCATTACACGCCGGATTAATCTTTAAGATTAGTCGGTGAAGCGCGAAGACAGCTTGTCGATCTGCTCCACCATTTCATTCAGATTATTACTGATATGCTGATAGAGAGAGGCAGCAAGCTCCGGATATTCTTCCAGAATACGGTGGAAGATAGCACGGCTGAGACGGATCACTTCAGTTTCCGTATCGGCCACAGCGCCGGTCAGACGGTTGCTCTGGGCGATCAGCGCCATTTCACCAAGCACGGCACCGGTGCTGATGGAGTGCAGGTTGATGCGTCCCTGTTTGCTGTGATGAAAAAGAGTAATGCTGCCGCTGACGACAATATAGGCGCAGTCAGCGCTCTGACCTTCCTGAAACAGTTCTCTGCCGGTACGCAGAACCATGCGTTCTGCGCCAAAGGCAAGCAGCCGCAGGTGCTGAGCCGAGAAGGCCTCGAACAGGCCGATCGTGCTCAGGAACTGAATGTCATCATCGAGTGCCATTTGCCTCTTTCTTCAACATAATCCTGTTTCCCGCATTTTTCTGATTTGGGAGAATTATGCAGTACCCTAAAATACCCAAAAATATCTAAAGTTTTTGATAGGGCGGTCTTAATTTAAAATAAAATAATTAACACCGCGCTATCTTTTCGTTTTTATCACGGCTTCAGGGAAAAACGGGTGCCGCTTTTCCCTGAATTTAAATTTGTGCCATGCTTTTTGCAGGCTGTCCGGATTAAGGAACCAGCTTGTAGCCGCCGCTTTCGGTGACCAGCAGGCTGGCATTGGACGGATCCGGTTCAATTTTCTGGCGCAGACGATAGACGTGGGTTTCCAGCGTATGGGTGGTAACGCCGGAATTATAGCCCCAAACCTCTTCCAGCAATATATCGCGTCCGACCACACCACCGGCGCGATACAGGAATTTGATAATAGCTGCTTCTTTTTCAGTCAGGCGGATTTTGTCGCCTTTCTGATCCAGCAGCAGCTTCTGGCTTGGTTTGAATGTGTAAGGCCCAACGATAAAGGTCGCGTCTTCGCTTTGTTCGTGCTGGCGCAGCTGTGCACGAATACGGGCAAGCAGCACCGCAAAACGGAACGGCTTGGTCACATAATCATTGGCGCCGGATTCAAAACCGAGAATGGTGTCGCAATCAGTATCGTGACCGGTCAGCATGATGATCGGCGCTGTGAAACCACTGGCGCGCAGCTGTTTAACCGCATCACGGCCGTCCATATCCGGCAGGCCGACATCCATAATCAGCAGGCTGATATTATTGGCCCGTGCAGTCTGAATAGCTTTACCGGCAGTATCTTCCTGCAGGATCTGAAATTCAGGATGGAGTGACAGTTGGTCGATCAGGATGGAACGCAGATCTTCATCATCATCAACGATCAGAAGTGTATGGGCGATCATATCTGCCTCATTCGGTTGTAAAACAGGAGCTGAATATCAGCAGGATGGATGATTTATGACATTTAACGAACAAAAACTAAAGAGAGCTCAGATGAAACAAAATTTACCTTATAAAATGCACTCCTAATGCAGGTTTGTATCGTTAACCGATGTCAGGGAGGTGCAAAGATTAGCGTGAATATCTGTACACAATGTTGATTCTCTACTCTTTTACAGTGGTGATCAGCTCCGGCTTATTCAACTGGCTGATACATAATCTCTTTGAGTGTTTCGAAGATTTTCGGATGGACGGATTGTGCCACATTGAAGCGTATGAACCGTCCGCAGCTTTGGGACTGGCTGAAAATATTACCGGGTGCGAGGACAATATTGTGGTCTAAGGCTCGTTTGGAAATCACATCGCTATCCACACCTTCGGGTAAATCATCAGGAAGTTGTGCCCAGAGAAAGAGGCCGCCAACGGGCTCGCACCAGAGTTTGAAACCGGCATTGAGAAGTTTCTGCCGTGTTCGTCTCTGGCATTCTGCAAGCCGGACGCGGATTTTTTCAATATGGCTGCGATAGCTGCCATCGGTGAGCAATTGATAGATGATCTGCGAGGATAGCGCGTTACTGGCAAAACTGGTCGCCAGTTTCATATCTGTGATCATTTCCAGCCAGTCAGGACGTGTAGCAATATAGCCGCTGCGCACAGCCGCTGACAGTGACTTGGAAAAGCTGCCGATGTGAATAACCCGCTCCAGCCCGTCAAGTTCAGCCAGAAGCGGCGGCGGGTTCGCGTGGAAGTCGGCAAAAATATTGTCTTCAACCAGAATCAGATCGTGCTGTTCTGCCAGTTTCAGCAGACGATGCGCGGTTGCCGGCTGGATCGTCGCGCCGGTCGGATTGTGGATACCAGAATTGCAGATATAGAGCTTGGGGCGGTGTTGTACACATAATTGCGCGAAGTGCTCGAGATCAGGACCTTGCGGAGTGTACGGGACGCCGATCAGCTGGATGCCCTGTGCCAGCAATAATCCTCTGAAATTAAAGTAGCAGGGATCATCAATCAGCACTGTATCGCCGGCACGGATAAAGGTACGGCAGATCAGATCCAACGCATTGGTGCCGGAATCTGTGATCAGAATTTGCGCAGGCGCAGCAATCACGCCCTGTTCCCGCAGGCGGGTGCTCAGCAGTTGGCGCAGCGGAAGCAGGCCAAGCGGTTCTTCATAATTGGATATATTCGATGACGGACTGCGGGCAATCTGACGCAACGCACGACGGATAGACTCTTCCGGTAACCAGTCTTGCGGTAACCACCCGCAGCCTGGTCTGAATGGCGTTTCATGATTGCTGAATGACTGGCGCATCACCCAATAGGGATTGATGTTGCGGTCACGGATTTCTTTAAAATCTGTTGTGATGGGCAGAAAGTGGTTTTTCTCGGCGACATAAAATCCGGCACCACGGCGTGCCTGAATAATGCCCTCAGCGACCAGCCGGTCATAGGCCTCCACAACGGTGGATTTGGAGACCGACATGGTTTCCGACAGGCGGCGGATAGATGGCAGGCGGGCACCGGGCATCAGGCTCATCGCATTGATCCGGTCACGGATGATGGTCATGACCTTCTCAACCAGTGTTGTCGCTTCCAGAATTTCCTGACTGACAGACAGCTGACCGGTTGTATCGTCTGCTGTGTTCGCCGGATCTGGATATTGATATCCGGACTCATGCATCATCTGTATTCCTGATTTGAGCAGTACAGTTTGATAAAATTGTACTGGAACTGTATCTGACACTTTTGTCTTTGTATCAATATTTATTGTAAAATATGCAATGAATATCGAGATTTTATAAAAATGAGTAATCAGACAAGCAGCCAAAGTGCAGGCTGGATAAGCGGCTTTATTGGTGTTGTGATCTTTAGCGGTTCTCTTCCGGCCACCCGTTTGGCGGTATTACAGATTGATCCGGTTTTCCTGACCGTGCTTCGTGCAACCATTGCCGGTATTCTTGGCGGGGCATTGCTGCTGGCATTTCGTGAAAAGCTGCCGACACCTTCAGAACTGATTTCGCTTGCATTGGTATCGGGCGGGGTTGTGGTTGGTTTCCCGCTGTTTACGGCACTGGCATTGCAATATGTGACTTCAGCCCATGCAATTGTCTTCATTGGTCTGTTGCCGTTGAGTACGGCTGTTTTCGCCGTGTTGCGCGGCGCCAGTAATCCGCAATGGCGCTTCTGGGCGTTTTCACTGGCGGGCAGCGCAGCAGTTGCATTTTTCGCTTTGGCGAAAGATCAGGCCGGTGGTGAATTCTCGCTCTATGGCAATGTGATGATGCTGCTGTCGATCATTGTTTGTGGTTATGGTTATGCGGAAGGTGCACGACTTTCCCGATCACTCGGGGGTTGGCAGGTGATCTGCTGGGCGCTGGTGCTGGCATTGCCGCTGATGCTGGTGCTGACGATTGCGTTGCGTCCGGACAGCTTTACGGGGATTGAAGCACCGGCTTGGCTGAGCGTGGGCTATGTGTCGTTGTTCAGTATGCTGATCGGCTTTTTCTTCTGGTATCACGGGCTGGCGCTTGGTGGCGCGGCAGGGGTCGGGCAGTTGCAATTGTTGCAGCCGTTTTTCGGTCTTGCGCTGGCGGCCTTTGTGCTGGGCGAACCTGTAAGCGTAGCGATGATGCTGGTGGCATGTGTTGTGGTGATGTGTGTTGCCGGAGCGAAGCGCTATGTTTGAATATGTTGTAAGACATATTCAAATATGCGCGAAGCGACGAAACTAAAACATATGCGAAGCGCTATGTCTAAGTATGTTGCGAAGCGGCATACTAAGACATAAGCAGAGCAACAAATTTAAGAGTAGTGCGAAGCGCTATGTTTGAATGTGCTGTAAGACGTATTCAAACATGCGCGGAGCGACGAAACTAAACAATATGCGAAGCGCTATGTCTAGGTATGTTGCGAAGCGGCATACTTAGACAAAAGCTGCGCGACAAACCTAAGAGAAGTGCAAAACGCTATGTGGGCGTTGCACAGGCACAAATCAGGCGTAGCTGTTTGCTACGCCTTTTCTGTTTCACCGTAGTGCCAGACGGTGGTGCGCTTCACGTCTGCATCTTCCAGCGCGCGGGTGACGGGCACGGAATAAACGTCAAGCTCAGTCAGGCGGTGCCTTGGCAGATAAGAGCGTCCGGGATCGCCGACAATAATCTGGACACCTTTGGCAGCCAGCATGTCAAACCAGATGATCAGCCGGTCGGCCATTGGCTTGTCGTAGAAGACATCACCGGCGAGCAGCACATCAAAGGAGTTGCTGACATCCTGTCCGATCAGATCAGCATCGCTGAAGTCACAGGATACTTTGTTCAAAACACTGTTCAGGCTGATGGCGTGGCGGGCAAAGGGATCAATATCATTGGCGGTTACAGAACTTGCGCCGCTCAAAAGCGCGGCAATGCCAACGAGGCCGGAACCGGAGGCAAAATCCAGTATGCGTTTGTTTTGCACAGCCTGCGGATGATCGAGAATATAGCGGGCAACGCCCTGTCCGCCTGCCCATGCGAAAGCCCAATAAGGGGGCGGTAATCCGATTTCGGAAAGTTCTTCTTCGGTCTTATGCCAAAGATCATGTGCCTCATCAGCAAGATGAAGCGCGATTTCCGCCACATGCGGCGGATGATGAATGCCGGTATTGGCAAGGATAAATTGCGTTGCACGTGTTGTGTCGGGGATCAGGAGGGGCATAGGCGCTCCGGATCAAGCAGCGGATAAGCGACTGCAAAAGCAGAACGCTTCCTAAATATGGTTTGGGTTGCGTTCTGCATCTTTATGATCTCAGATTTTGGTATGATCTAAGCCGCCCATCCGGCAGACTTCGATCCATTCGTCTTCTTTCACCGGCTGCACGGAAAGACGCATGGATGTGACCAGCGCCATATCACTCAATAGCGGATTGGCTTTGACATCTTTCAGTGTCACCGGCTTCGGCATATCGCAGACAGCGCGAATATCTACACATTCCCAGCGGTGGTCGTCAGTTGTGCTGTCCGGATGCGCCAGAGCACAAACTTCGACAATGCCGACAACTTCCAGTCCTTCATTGGAGTGATAGAAAAAAGCTTTATCGCCAAGTTCCATCGCACGCATATTATTGCGTGCCTGATAATTGCGTACGCCATCCCACTGTTCGCCGACAGCGCCTTTGGCTTTTTGCATTTCCCACGACCATTTGAATGGTTCAGATTTAAACAGCCAATATGCCACAATTTTCTCCGGATTTATTCAGGTTTGTTGATAACCCAATTCCAAGGGCGCACAGTTACATTTTCAAACAGACCAGCCAATGCATAAGGATCTGCTGCGGCAATGGCTTTAGCATCTTCAATGGTCTCTGCTTTGACCATCAACATGCTGCCCACTGGCTTCTGGTCTGCTTCGCTCAGGAAAGGGCCGCCGAATTTGATCTTGTCGCCGAGGCTTTTCAGATAATCGAGATGGGCAGGGCGGGTATCAAGACGCAGTTGCAGATGATCGGCTTTGTCATTGCAGAGAATGGCGAATAACATGAGGTCAGGTTCCTAATCTTCGTTTTTCAAAGGGCGGGACAGCAACCCGGTAACAGCTGCATCAATAGTAATACTGCCATTGAGCAAGGCTGCAATGGTGCTGATAACCGGGGCATAAATCTGGCGCTGCGCGCAAAGTTCGGCGATCACCGGCGCAGTTGCCACACCTTCGGCAAGCAATAAGCCTTCCAGCGGTTCACCGCGCCCCAGTGCCAGTCCGTAGGAGTAGTTGCGGGATTGCGGTGAGGAGCAGGATAACATCAGATCGCCGAGGCCTGATAATCCCATCAGGGTTTCAGGCCGTCCGCCGAAGGCTAGCGCAATACGGCGCAATTCCGCAAATGCACGGGTGACCAGTGCCGCCTGTGCGGAAGCACCCAAACCTTTGCCGATCGTGGCACCGGCTGCTACGGCAATCACATTTTTCAACGCGCCGCCGATTTCAACACCGGTCAGATCGTCGGAGGAATAGCAACGGAAGGTGCTGCCGGAAAATTGGGCGGCCAGATCATCGGCAATAGCAATATTTTCACAGGCAATTGTCACGGCAGTCGGAAAGCCGCGGGCAACATCGCTGGCGAAGCTCGGGCCCGAAAGCGCTGCAATCGGATGATCCGGCAAAATATCCGCAATGATCTGCGACATCAGCCGTCCGGTGGAGCGTTCTATGCCTTTTGCGCAAAGCACAACGGGGCAATCATCCGGAATGAGCGGTTTCAGCTCTTGCAGTGCGGCAGCCATGGATTGCGCAGGGATAACGGCCAGAACCGTATCGGCATTTTTCAGAGCTGCGGCTGCATCGCTGGTGGCGCGCAGATTATCATGCAGGGCGATATCGCCAAGATAGCGGCTGTTGCGATGCTTCTGGTTGATCTCGTTGACCGTTGCCTGATCGCGGGCATAGAGTATGACCTCATGGCCGTTTTGTGCGGCCATGCAGCCCAAAGCTGTTCCCCATGCGCCGCCACCGAGAATAACGATCTTCTTGTTCATGCCTTTGCCCCTCTGCGGCCAAAACCGATCAATGGTGCTGCTGTGCTGTCCAGCGGCCAGCGTGAGCGCGGTGCAAAATCCAGATTATCCGGCTCTGTGCGCGCAGCATGTTCCGCACCGGCCCATGCGATCATGGCTGCATTGTCTGTGCACAAAATATGCGGTGGTGCGAGGAAGTCGAAGCCGTGTTTCTCACATAGTGTTTCAAGGCCTTTGCGCAGCACTTTATTGGCGGCAACACCACCGGCAACGACGAGTGTCGGCTTTTCTTTATCCGGATAAGTTTCTAGAAATTTATTCAGGGAACGCTTCACGCGATCATTCAACGTATCGGCAACAGCCGTCTGAAATGAGGCACAAATATCCGCGACATCCTGATCACTCAGCGGTACAAGCTGGGTTGCGGTCTGGCGCACAGCGGTCTTGAGACCGGAGAAAGAGAAGTCCAGCCGCGCTTCACCCTTCAACGGGCGGGGCAGTTCAAAACGTGAGGCGTCGCCCTTCAAGGCGGCCTGTTCAACTGCAGGGCCACCGGGATAAGGCAAGCCCAGCAGTTTGGCGGTCTTGTCAAAAGCCTCGCCGAGTGCATCGTCAATTGTGGTGCCGAGGCGCTCATAATGGCCGAGGCCATGCACGAGAATAACCTGCGTATGACCGCCGGATACCAGCAGCAGCAGATAAGGGAAAGGCAGTCCGTCGGTCAGGCGCGCTGTCAGGGCATGACCTTCGAGATGATTGACGGCATAGAAAGGTTTGTCTGCGGCAAAGGCCATGGCTTTTGCGGTCATCAGGCCGACAATCAAACCGCCGATCAGGCCGGGGCCAGCGGTGGCGGCCACGGCATCCACATCCTGAATGCTCATATCCGCATCAGACAGGGCTTTGGCAATCAGTCCGTCGAGGGCTTCAACATGGGCGCGTGCAGCAATTTCCGGCACCACGCCACCATAGGGTTCGTGCTCGGCAATCTGGCTCAGAACAACATTGGACAGGATGCGCGAAGACACCTCGCCTTGTTCATTCTCAAAGCGTTCAATGATAGCTGCGGCTGTTTCGTCGCAACTTGTTTCTATTCCAAGCACGCGCATAAGCGATTAGATCCGTATTCATAAAGCAGTTCAGGCAAGATTGCAGTGCGGTTTTACCTGAGAACAATGCGTTTAATAACCAAATTTTGCTGATCTTTCTGTCTTGTACCGGATATAGGCATTATATTCATGATATTACAGTCACGAATTTGCTCCTGAGGCGAAAGGCAGTTAGAGAAGCTTATGAATTCGCGTATCACGGACAGAGCCAGATGCAAACACCACGTTTAAAAATCGGAACACGTTCCAGTGCTTTGGCACTGGCACAGGCAGAAGAAACACGCACACGCCTGATGGCTGCGCATGGTTTAAGCGAAGCGGATGTTGAAATCGTGCCGATGTCCACACAGGGCGATCGCATTCAGGACCGGTCTTTGTCGGAAATCGGCGGCAAAGGCTTGTTTACACAAGAGATTGAAGATGCGCTGTTACAGGGACGCATTGATATTGCTGTGCATTCCACCAAGGATATGCCGACCGTGCTGCCTGAAGGCCTGCATCTTTCCACCTATCTGGAGCGTGAAGATCCGCGTGATGCTTTTGTCGGTAAGACCAGTGCAAAACTGACCGATCTGCCGCAGGGCGCAACAGTTGGCTCATCCAGCCTGCGCCGTCAGGCACAAATCCGCCATATCCGCCCGGATCTGAATGTCATTACTTTTCGCGGCAATGTAAATTCCCGTTTGCGCAAACTTGAAGAGGGGCAGGTCGATGGCACCTTCCTTGCTTTTGCAGGATTGAAGCGCCTTGGTCTTGAGCATGTGGTGACTGAGCTGATGGATACGGAGCGGTTTTTACCGGCTCCGGGGCAGGGCGCAATCACTATTGAGAGCCGTGTGAACGATGCGCTTATTGATGCGTTGCTCAAGCCTTTGAACCATGAAGAGACATTTGTGCGTCTGGCCTGTGAACGGGCGTTTCTGGCGCGTCTTGACGGTTCCTGCCGCACGCCGATTGCCGGACTGGCTGAGGTCAAGGATGGTCGTGTTTCTTTCGCCGGTATGATTCTGACACCGGATGGTTCACGCCTGCATCGTGTGGCGATTGAAGGCGCGGCTGCGGATGCCAGCGCTCTGGGAACCGAGGCGGCCGAGCGTATCCGTGCAGAGGCCGGTTCTGATTTCTTCACCAGCTGGGCTTAAACAATGCGCAGGGTTCTGGTCACACGCCCGCAACCGGATGCCGCTCTGACCGCAGCAAAGCTTGAAGCTGCCGGTTATCAGCCGGTTTGTCTGCCGGTGAGTGAGACTGTGGCAACGGGTGTATCATTACCACAGCGTAATTTTGATGCCGTTGCCGTGACCAGTGCCAACGCCTTGCGCCATATTGAACCAAACCTGTTGAAGCCGTACCGGCATTTGCAGGTTTATGCGGTTGGAGAGAAAACCGCTTCTGTCGCGAAAGAATGTGGTTTTGAGGCGATTTATGCCGGTGATGGCTGGGGGCTGCATCTGGGGCGCCATGTGGCTGCTGCGATGCCGGCGGGCAGCCATGTACTGTATTTAACCGGAAAAATCAGGCGTCCAGATTTTGAAGCGCAACTGAGCGCCGCTGATATTCAGCTGACTGTGGCTGAAACCTATGACACCCGCCCTGTAACCTATAGTGACGCTGAGTTAAGCGGGATTTCAGACGCAGGGCATAGCGATGTCATTTTGCTCTATTCTGCGGTTGCCGCTAAGCAGTTTGTGGCTTTAAATGAGCAGGCACAGGGTGCATTTATCCGGAGCGCAAAATATATTTTTTGTCTTTCGCAGCGGATTGCTGCAGAATTACCAGCGGATTGCAGCGCGCGCGTGCAGATCAGCGAAACGCCGGATGAAGATGCTTTATTGCATCTGCTGGCATTGATTTGACAAAATTATGCAACCATTTGTTTAATACCGTCATTTAGGTTGCAGCAGCGTGTAAGAGAAATAAATTACTGCGAGAGGGCTTATGGCTAAATCCACAGTGTCGCGTCACAGCAAGACAACCCGCAAACCGGTAGTGATCGATCTTGATCCGTCTGATGTGAAACCTGTCGGGAAGTCTGCCTCTAAAACTGCAGATAAAATTGTGCCGGATGCAGAGCCGGTAGGTGATCCGAAACCGGCTGCACAGTCGGCTGCAAAGCCTTCCGCACCGCCATCATCCAAGCCGCAGGCTGAGGCAAAACCTGCCTCGCCGGTACAGCCTCAGTCTCAGCCAGCACAGGCAACATCACGTCCGGCTTCTTCTGCCGGTGTTTCCGGCCCCAATCCATATGCATCGGGAAAAACCATGAATAATGCCGCCAGTTCCGCTCCGCAGACGAAAAAAACGGCTTCGCCATGGCTCGCAGGACTGACCGGTGGTGTGATTGCGCTTGCTGGTGTGGGCGCATTGCAATGGACAGGTTTGATGCCGCTTGCAGGGCAAAACAATGGAGCGGATGTTGCAGCGCAGGCTGTGAATGCGCAAATTGCTGATCTTAAACAACAGCTCGCTGCCATGCAGGCGGATGTCAAACCGGATGCTGACTTGTTGGCGCGTCTTGAAGCGGCGGAGAAAAATGCAGCAGAAGCTCAAAAACTTTTGAATGAGATGATGAGAGCAAGTCCGGTGCCTGCAGCGGATGATGAGGCCATTCGGGCAGATGTGGCAGCCTTGCAGGAGCAGCTGAAAGCACTGGCAGGGCAGGCACAACCGGCAGATGATGCGCTGGTCAATAGCCTGACGGAACGTCTGAATACGATGGAAACCAAGCTTAATACCATTGGTTCGCAGGCCGAGCAGGCGAATGCCGCTCTGAATACCGATGGTGATGCGGTTAATGCGCTGAAAGAGCAGCTGACTGCCTTGCAGACAAAAATTGACGGACAGGCTTCGCAGCCGGATATGGCCGTTATCATTGCCGCTAATGCGTTGAAAACCGCGATTGATCGCGGCGGTTCTTATGCCAATGAATTGCAGACCTATAAATCCTTGTTGCCTGCACAAGCGGGCTCTGCGGCAGGACTGGATGCACTCGCAGAAAGCGGCATTCCGACATTAAGCCACCTGAATACGCAGTTCTCAGCACTCGCGGATGATATGGTTGCCGCGGTGAATAAGCCGGCGGCGGATGCGGGTGTTTGGGATCAGCTGGTGGGCAGTGCCAAAAATCTGGTGCGTTCGCGGCCGATCGGTGATGTGGCTGGTTCCGGTGTCGGACCGGTGACTGCACGGATTGAATTTGCTTTGCAAAATGGTGATGTGCAGCGCGCAATCACCGAATGGGCACAATTACCGGAAGCTGCCAAGCAGGTTGGTCAGGATTTTTATAATGCGCTGAGTGCGCGGCGTGATGCGGATGCACTGCTTGCGCAGCTGATTGCGGCCTCGACGCAAGTCTCTGAGACAAAACCGGCTGCGCAATAAGCGAAACAAGAAAAGGAGAACGGTATGATACGGGTAATCCTGTTTCTTGTTGTTGTGGCAGCGCTGGGGTTGGGGTTCGGCTGGCTCGCGGATCGTCCGGGAGATCTGGTCTTTACCTTTGCCGGAGAGCGGCACAATATTTCTCTGATGACGGCTGCCAGCATGGTTGTTGCAGCGATTGCCTGTGCCATGCTGTTGTGGTGGGTTGTCAAAAATCTGGTGCGTTCGCCGTATATTTTGCAGCGCCATTTCCGTGCACGCAAACGCGATCGCGGTTATCAGTCGCTTTCAACAGGTTTGATTGCAGCCGGTGCAGGTGATGCAGAGGCCGCGAGGCGTATGAGCAAACAAGCTTCCAAATTGCTCAGCGTTGATCAGGAGCCGTTGATCCGTCTGCTCGATGCCCAGACTGCTTTGCTGGAAGGGCGCAAGGAAGATTTGCGTCGTTATTTTGAGGAAATGATTGCCGATCCGGAAACCAAGTTATTGGGTTTGCGCGGTCTTTACCTTGAGGCCAGTCGTGAAGGTGTGCAGGAAGCCGCATTTCAATATGCACAGGAAGCCAGCACGATGGCGCCGCAGCTGGAATGGGCAAGCAATGCCGTTCTGGGGCATAAGGTGTTGCAGGGCGATGTTCAGGGGGCTTTGCGGGTATTGGAGGCACGCAAAGCCACGATCCCTTATGGCAAAGACGGCAAAACAGCCCGTGATATGCTCAAACGTAACCGCGCGGTGTTGCTGACGGCACAGGCGATGAAGAGTTTCGATACGGATGCCGCTGCATCCCGTGAGGCGGCGACAGAAGCCTATAAGCTGGAGCCAGAACTGATACCGGCTGCTTTGATCGCTGCGCGTTGCTATCTGCGCGACGGTCATATCCGCAAAGGCAACCGCTTGCTGGAAACTGTGTGGAAGCGTGAACCGCATCCGGAAATCGCGGATGCTTATATTCATGGCCGTTCCGGAGACACGGCGCTGGATCGTCTGAAAAAAGCCCGTCATCTCGCAAGTCTGCGCAATCATCATGTAGAATCTGCGCTGGTTGTTGCCCGCGCAGCATTGGATGCCGGAGAACTGAAGCTGGCACGGGAAAGTGCAGAAGCGGCATTGAAATCTGCCCCGCGTGAAAGCGCCTATCTGCTGATGGCTGATATTGAAGAAGCTCAGACCGGAGATCAGGGGCGTGTGCGGGAATGGCTGGCTCAGGCTGTTAAAGCGCCGCGTGATCCGGCATGGACTGCTGATGGCGTGGTATCTGCACAATGGGCTCCGGCTTCTCCGGTAACAGGGCGGTTGAATGCCTTTGAATGGAAGGTGCCGCTGACAGCAATGAGCGGCGAAGCAGCGCCGCTTCTGGATGGGAATGATCTGGAGGGAGAGTTTCTGCCCGTCAGTTATGTTCGCAATGAGGCTGAGGATTATAGTACGGATGAACCGGCATTCCGTTTTGATACGGATGATGCCGAGGTTATCTCTGTCGAACTGGAGCCAGAAAAACCGGTTGCACCAAAAGCCGAACCACAAAAAGCAAAGAGTGATTTGCTAAAAGCTAAAGTGACAATCCTGGATGAAGTGACAGATAATCCTGCACTGCAGGCTGTACAGAAAAGCCTGCCGGACAAGGCTGAAAAGCAAGATATTCAGCATAATCTGATCGTGGATGATCCAGGTGTGCCTGCGGATACAAAGGAACAGCCTCGCAAGGATGAGAAATTCCGTCTCTTCTGATCGGGTATTTTATCCGGAATACAGGCCAAAAACCGGCTTTTTGTTGCTGCTTGGTGACTCTGCGAAAGTTTAGTACCTGCGAAGACTGCAAAACACGGCTCTGCGCTTGGCTCTCCACTATGTGTACACTATGGTCAGGCCTGTTACGGGCTGGGTATAGGCACTGGAGTATGTATGTTTGAGCGTCTGATCAGTTTATTCAAAGAATTACCGGGCTTGGATTCCGCTAAGAAAAAGCAAACATTCTCTGATGAAGATCCGCGACTGGCTGCGGCAGCCTTGATGTTTCATGTGATTGAAGCGGATGGCGAGCAGCATGAAAAAGAGCGCAAACGCCTGTCTGATCTGCTTTCGCAAGCCTATGACCTGCAAGGTGATGATTTGCAGGCGCTGATCAAGGCCGCGGAAGCCGCTGATCAGGAATCAATTGATCTCTACCGCTTTACCAGTGTTTTGAAGCGGCATCTGGATGTGCCTGCACGCCTGCACTTTATCGAAGTGCTGTGGGAAATGGTCTATGCCGACGGGGATGTCGGTGAGATTGAAGATAATATTATGTGGCGGATCGCGGAACTGATCGGTGTTGATCAGCAGCAGCGTATCGGCTTGAAATTACGCGTCGCTGAACGTGCACAATCAATGCGCGATGCGCTGGCATCTTTGCCAAAAGCTGAAGCGCCAAATAGTACAGAGGCTGAAAAAGCTGACTGATGACAGCCAGTCGCTTTGATGCATAAATGTTAAAGGCCGTCACAGACGGCCTTTTTTATTAGCTGTATTTCAATCCTTGTTGAGCAAGCCCTTCCAGATGATGGCGCCAAGTGCTGCACCGATCAGCGGAGCAATCCAGAACAACCAGAGTTGGCTGATTGCAGCAGTGTCTGCAAACAGGGCTGCTGCTGTAGAGCGCGCCGGATTAACGGAAGTATTGGTCACCGGAATTGAGATCAGGTGGATCAATGTCAATCCGAGGCCGATAGCAATCGGTGCAAAACCGGCCGGTGCCCGTGACGAGGTGGAGCCGAGAATAATAATCAGGAAGAAGGCAGTCAGTACCACTTCAATGGCAAGAGCTGCGCCAAGGCTGTATTTGCCCGGAGATAAGTCTCCGTAGCCGTTTGAGGCGAAGCCGCCTGCACTGAAATCGGCCTTGCCGCTGGCAATGAAGAATAGAATGGCTGCGGCGAGAATGCCGCCAACCAGTTGCGCGACCCAGTAAGGTATAAGGTCTTTGGCTTCAAAACGTCCGCCCAGCGTGAGACCAAGTGTAACAGCGGGATTGAAATGCCCGCCGGAAATGCCGCCTACGGCATAAGCCATTGTCAGCACTGTCAGACCGAAGGCGAGAGCAACACCGGCAAAGCCGATGCCCAGTTCAGGAAAAGCAGCTGCAAGAACGGCACTGCCGCAGCCACCGAAGACCAGCCAGAAAGTTCCGAAACATTCTGCTGATAATTTATTCATCATAGAGGGAGTGTTTTGCATGAGCATTCCCGTAAGTGTTGATGGAAATAAATGTATAAAATCAGTATGCAACTTAACTATGCTGCTTTTTGATTTTTATTTAAAGACATTTTTTGAATATATATTTTGCAATTATATTATTTAATTTCCTATATTGTGTATTAAGCAATATAATTTATAAGATGTGTGAATTTATTTTAATTTATGCTTATTTAGATTTTACTTTGATATCAATTTTGCAATATGCGGATAATGTGATTATCATCAGGATTGTTGTTTTCGCACTGTTACCGTGTTTTAAAGTGTTGTACCGTCAGGCTTGGATAAAGAGCGTAGTCTGACGTTCTTTGAAATCCCGGTATAAAATTGCAACGGTTTCCGGAGTGCCGGTTTTGATGTTTATGTTTGAGCGCCGACAGGGTTTTAATGTCAGGTTGTTGTGTCTGCCTCTGATCGCTTTGCTGGCAGGCTGCACAGGAACAGCGACCGCATGGACTGAAAAAGTCACGATTGAACAAGTGGAATTGCCGAAAGAATGCGCGGGCTGGCAGAAAATCAATCTGAAGCAGCGCGCCTATTATATGCTGATGCGTGATGATCCTGCGCTGATTATGGAAATCGACTCCCATAACCTCAAAGGCAAAAACCTCGGCTGCTGGCAATAGTGAATGGCGGAATGCCGGTACTCGCACCAGTGAAGCGCATTTGAGCAGTGCAGTTGAGATTGCTTTTATTGTTTCAGGATAAATGATGCATCTGGATATTATTGAGCTGCAATCATTTTACGCAACGGCTCTGGGTAAATTAGCGGCCTCGGTCATTACTTCTGCACTCGACCCTTTATGGTTGCCGATGCCGCAGGAGCGGCTTGTCGGCATTGGCTATACGCTGCCTTATCTTAATCATTTCGCATCCCGTGCGGAGCGTGCCTTTGCTTTTATGCCTGCAAGGCAGGGCGCGACCGGCTGGCCGCATGATCAGGCATTGAGTACTGCATTGGTTTATGATGAAGAGCTGCCTTTGCCGGACAGTTCTGTTGATCGTATTCTGCTGGTGCATACGCTTGAATTTTCGGAAAGCAGCTCGGAAACCCTGAAAGAAATCTGGCGTGTTTTGTCACCAAACGGTCAGCTGATTGTTGTTGTGCCGAACCGCCGTGGCGTCTGGGCACGGATGGAGCACACACCTTTCGGCAGCGGCCGCCCCTTCAGTCGCGGACAATTGCTTCAGGCTTTCAGAGAAGCGAATTTCACACCGGGCAAAGTTGTCAATGCATTGCATGTGCCACCTACACGCTGGCGTTGGTTGCAACAATCGTCCGGCCTGATAGAGAGTGTCGGCACCCGCCTCTGGCCGCTCTTTGGTGGTGTGATGATCGGAGAGGCGCATAAGCGTCTTTATCAGGGGTTGCCCGTACTCAAGCGCTCGTCACGACGCGTTTTCGTGCCGGTGCTGACGCCGCAGGGAACGGCACGCCAGCAACCGGTGAAAGTGACAATTCACGATTCCCGTGAGCGCTCCGCCAAATAATTCGGAGCAGGAAGCCTGTTTAGAGCTCATTCCGAAAAGTGTGAAGCGGTTTTCGGAACAAAATGCGCGTAATGATAAAAAGATAGAGCGGTTTCAACGGTTCAATATTAACTGAAACCGCTCTAGCGCTTCAGCAGAAACACAGCCTGCTGGCCGAGCAGGTTCCACATGCCCCATGGCAGGCTGAACGGCATGCGCTCGCCGTTACGGTTCAATGCCACGGCATCTTCTACAGTCGCGCCAACCTCTTCTGTCATATCCACAAAATCGCGGATCGTGCAAAAGTGAATATTCGGCGTATCATACCAGCTGAATGGCAGTTCTTTGGTAACGGGCATACGGCCGCGAAACAGCAATGAGCCACGTACACGCCAATAGCCGAAATTCGGAATGGAGACGATCGCGCGCTCACCGATACGCAGCAATTCACTCAGCACTTTTTTCGGATTGAGGGTGGCCTGCAAAGTCTGTGACAGCACTACATAATCAAAACTGGAATCCGGATAATAGACCAGATCACGATCAGCATCGCCCTGTATCACTGACAGGCCGCGCATCAGGCACTGGTTCACACCGCTTTGCGATAGTTCAACACCGCGCCCGTCGACATTTCGTGTATCGCGCAGCAATTGCAGCAATTCGCCATCGCTGCAGCCGACATCCAGCACGCGTGTGCCCGGACGCACCAGTGATGCGATAATGTCGAAATCGACGCGGTTATGGATATGCAGATTTTCCGTGGCATTCTGTGCGAAAAGTGTCGTATCGCCGGTTCCGGCTTTCGTATCAGTCATGGGATTACAGACCTTTCGCGCGGGCTGCAGAGCGGATGAAACCGTCTACTGTTGAGAACAGGACAGGCTCATCGAGCAGGAAGGCATCATGGCCGCGATCGGTTTCAATCTCGACAAAGGAAACAGAAGCACCGGCCGCATTGAGCGCATGGACAACCAGACGGCTCTCAGAGGTCGGGAACAACCAGTCGCTGGAGAAAGAGGCGACAAAGAAGCGGGTTTTAGTGCCGGTAAATGCAGAGGCAAGTAAACCGTTATGCTCTGCTGCCATATCGAAATAGTCCATGGCACGGGTCAGATAGAGATATGAGTTGGCATCAAAGCGGTCAACGAAACTATTACCCTGATGACGCAGATAGCTCTCAATCTGGAAGTCGGCTTCAAAACCGAAGGTAATATTCGGACGATCCTGAAGATTACGACCGAATTTACGATGCAGTGCGGCTTCAGACAAATAGGTAATATGCGCTGCCATACGGGCAACGGACAGGCCTTTGCGCGGGACTGTATCAGATTGGGTCAGATATTGTCCGTTGAGCCAGAGCGGATCAGCCATCACGGCCTGACGACCGACTTCGTTAAAGGCGATATTTTGCGCAGACAAGCGCGCACCGCTGGCCAGTACCACCGCCGAGAAAACCTTATCCGGATAGCTTGATGCCCATTGCAGCACCTGCATGCCGCCGACAGAGCCGCCGACCACGGCCAGCAATTGTTCAATACCGAAATGTTCCACCAGCATCGCCTGTGCCCGCACCATATCGCCGATGGTGATAATCGGCAGATCAAGCGCATAGGGTTTTCCGGTTGCCGGATTGATCGATGCAGGGCCGGTTGAACCCATGCAGCTGCCGATCACATTGGAGCAGAGCACGAAATAACGGTCAGTATCGATTGGTTTGCCGGGGCCGACAAGCGACGTCCACCAGCCTTCTTTGCCGGTGAGCGGATTGGTGTTAGCCACATGCTGATCGCCGGTCAGGGCATGACAGATCAGAATTGCGTTGCTTTTATCGGCATTGAGCGTGCCATAGGACTGATAGGCGAGCTGAAACGGGCTCAGAACAGAGCCGCTATCGAGTTGCAGCGGTTTGTCCCCACCAAAATAAACCACAGGGCTATTCGGCTGAACAGCCTCCTGATTACGGCTATCTGACGGGGCGGTGGTTTCAGCGGATTGAGTCATAAAATACGTATGCTTTTGAATCTGTGGTGCGTGTGAGCAGTGCACCATGAAGTCGGATCAACTTAATGGGCATGATATGGTTATAAAGTAAAGAATCTAGTGGTCTGAAATCAAAATTTAGCGACGCCAGCGGTGTAGAGAGCTGAAAGTTAAGGTTTCTTCTCGACTTGTTCTGCGATGCGGTTTATGCCGCTAGGGTCAAATCGCATATCGGAGATATTTCCGGACTTTTCTTGCCGGTACTGATGATCCGCTATGTTGTTTCAAGAATACTCACTTTCAACAATACAGGCTCTTAATATTGGATAAGAATGATGAACGATTTCGCGAAAGCTCAACGCCCGACACCTAAAGCCGGCGTCATGGATATTGCTGCTTATGTTCCTGGTAAAGCCACTGTTCAGGGTGTTGCCAAGATCCACAAGCTGTCTGCCAATGAAAGCCCGCTGGGTGCAAGCCCGCATGCCGTTGAAGCCTATCGTGCAACCGATCATTATCTAAGCTCTTATCCGGACGGCGAAGTTACCGCTTTGCGCCAGGCGATTGCGGAAACGCAGGGTCTGAATATTGAGAACATTCTTTGTGGTAACGGCTCCGATGAGTTGCTCAGCCTGTTGTGCCAGACCTATCTGGCACCGGGTGACGAGGCGATTTTCACCGATCACGGCTTTCTGGTTTATAAAATCCAGACACTGGCTGCGGGGGCAAAGCCGGTTATCGTCAAAGAAAATGACACCGTGATTGATGTGGATGCGGTGCTTGCTGCTGTCACTGACAAGACCAAGGTTGTTTTCATCACCAATCCGGGCAATCCGACCGGTACTTATGTGCCGTTTGAGGAAGTGAAGCGTCTGCATGCCGGTCTGCCACCGCATGTTCTGCTGGTGTTGGATGCTGCCTACGCGGAATATGTGCGCAAGAACGATTATGAAGCCGGTGTGGCGCTGGTCTCTGCGAGCGATAATGTGGTGATGACCCGCACTTTCTCGAAGATCCACGGGTTGCCTGCTTTGCGTATCGGCTGGATGTATGCACCTTTGCATGTCACAGATGCGGTGAACCGTATTCGCGGACCTTTCAACATGAACAGCGCGGCGATTGCTGCCGGTACAGCGGCAATCCGTGACCGTGATCATGTACAGAAGGCTTGTGCTTACAATGCAGAATGGGCGCAATGGCTGACAGACGAGTTCACTAAACTCGGCCTGAAGGTGACGCCATCGGTTACCAACTTCCTGCTGGTGCATTTCCCTGACACGCAGAACAAGTCTGCTGCCAAAGCCGACGAGTATCTGCAGTCCAAGGGATATATTCTGCGTCGTGTCACATCCTATGGCTTCCCTGAAGCCCTGCGGATGAGCATCGGCTCGGAAGAAGCCAATCGCGGCGTGATTGCCGCTCTTACAGAATTTTTGAAGTCCTGATATGTCTGATATTCATTTTAATAAAATTGCGCTGATCGGTATTGGTCTGATCGGTTCGTCGCTGGCTCGTGTCATTCGCCGTGAGGGTCTGGCCGGTCATATTGCTATTGCTACCCGCAGTCCGGAAACGCTGAAACGCGCTGAAGAACTGGGGCTGGGCGACAGCTACACCACGGATAATGCCGTTGCGGTGCAGGATGCCGATCTGGTGATCGTGTCCGTGCCTGTCGGCTCGTCCGGTCTGGTTGCCCGTCAGATTGCGGGCAGCCTGAAACCCGGTGCAATTGTCA
The DNA here is from genome assembly GCA_021733665.1 of Bacillus subtilis. Classification (GTDB taxonomy): domain Bacteria; phylum Pseudomonadota; class Alphaproteobacteria; order Rhizobiales; family Rhizobiaceae; genus Pseudochrobactrum. The sequence continues at coordinate 53,995 of JAHREI010000001.1, read as the reverse complement.
CCGATGTGGGCTCTACCAAAGGCTCGGTGATTACGCAGATGCAGCCGGAATTGCCGTCGAATGTGCATTTCATTCCGGGGCACCCGATTGCCGGTACAGAATATTCAGGGCCGGATGCAGGCTTTGCTGATCTGTTTATCAATCGTTGGTGTATTCTCACACCCTTGCCGGATACGGATGCCACTGAGCTGGCAAAGCTTAATGCATTCTGGGAAGCTTGCGGCTCCAAAACAGACCAGATGGACCCGCAGCATCATGATCTGGTGCTGGCGATTGTTTCGCACCTGCCACATATCATTGCCTATAATATTGTTGGTACGGCCAATGATCTGGAGAAGGTTACTGAATCCGAAGTGATCAAATATTCCGCTTCCGGTTTTCGTGACTTTACTCGTTTGGCGGCATCTGATCCGACGATGTGGCGTGACGTCTGCCTGCATAATAAGGATGCTATTCTGGAAATGCTGGGGCGTTTCTCGGAAGATCTGGCTTCCTTGCAGCGGGCAATCCGCTGGAGTGACGGCGATGCTTTGTTTGACCTGTTTACACGTACCCGTGCCATCCGCCGCGGTATTATTGATGCCGGTCAGGAAGTGGATGCGCCGAACTTTGGCCGCGAAGCTGCAAGCAAGCCATTAAAATAAGCGAAGCTGCAAGCAAGCCTAAAATCTAATCTAAAAGATGCTATACTTGGCTGCAAATGGCAATTTCTGTGCTTCCGGTGCTCATGTACATTTAAGTACACTGCGCTCCGGTTCTTGAAATTACCATTTTCGCTGCGGTCTATCGCTTTTTGATTCAGATTTTGTGTTGCACTATATGAAAATGAAAAACCCGCCATTTCGGCGGGTTTTTTATATTAAAGGCGTGGTACGCGTCCTAGCGGGATAAAGCCTGCGCTGATTTTACCTTCTTTGATCAGAACCGGAACGATCGTTGCGCCGGACTCATCTTTAGGCATGGAGCCGAGAGCAAAAATCACAGTGTTGATGTTTTTAACCTGATCCGGAAAAGCCGCCTGCAAACTCTGACCGAGTGCCGGCATATTAGTCAGACGGATTTTCAGATCGGCATTGGTCAGCCCTTCATCATCAATTGTCACAGGGCCATTGAGACTGATACTTGCGCCGGAAGGCAGGAAAAACAAGACCTGATTGAGTTGCAGGGCTTTGCCGCGTAAGACGCTGCCGTTTTCATCAGCTTCTTTGAACGAAGCCAGACTAGCGGGAGAGCTGATATCGATCAGGCCATCCATCTCCGGTAATGATGCCAGTGGGGTGTCACCACTTAATTGCAGATCGTCAAAAGTTATTTTGAGTTTCAGCGGTTCTTCAAGACTGTTCAGATCAAACTGCATTTCTTGCAGTGAAAGTACCGGAGCTTTGCTATCCGTATCGGTTTTCACACTTTGCAGGCGCAGATTTTCTGCGCTGAGACTGATATCCTGTGCTGTGCGGTCGTCGGTACGAGCAGACGCTTGCAGTTTGTTCCAGTTTGCTTTGACCGGATCTGCGCCGGATAAAGCAACAGCAGCAGGACCTGTGAGTTGCGCTTTAATTGTACGGAAAGAGAAAATGGATGCGCCGACATCGACCGCGCTGGTTGCTGCATTCAATGTCTGGTTCTGATCGCGGTAATTAAAGCCGGAGCAGCTTATATACATCGAGAACGGATAGCCGCGCGCAGAAAGTGATTGGCATTCGAGGCTGTTTGCCTGTTCTGCTGCCTTGGCAAGTTCCATGCGGACACGATCTTTTGCTATTGAAGCCAGATAGAACCATCCCGCTGTGTAAACAGCTACAACCGACAGAGCAATCAGAATGCTCCTGGTCATTCGCTTTGAGCTTTGCGGAGAAGGGCGCGATTTCGCTACCATAGCCATGCCTTTCGGATTGCAAAGGGCATTCTGCTGGGAGAGCAGAAAAACTCTTTTATAATCATATTTCTATTACAATGCTGTACTGACATTGCATCAACCGGTATCGTTGTTTTTCAAACAGAAACCTTATTGTGGTACATTTTTCTACATAAACAATGATCTGAACAATGTGACCTGTTGGGAAATACAGCACAAAAAGTGTAAACTGTATCCCAATGTTGACTATGAAATATATGAATTTCAAGTGACACGCAAAAGTAAACCAATGGCTTCCGAACAGAGTTTACAACCGGATATTATGCTGAGCGATAAAATGACAGATACCGGTACGGATTTGTGGGTTTTTGGCTATGGTTCGCTGATGTGGCGACCTGGATTTGACAGTGCGGAAAGTGTTCCGGCCTTGTTGCACGGTTTCAGCCGGTCGCTTTGTATTTATTCTCATGTTTATCGTGGCACGCCGGAGTTGCCGGGGTTGGTGCTCGGTCTGAACAGCGGTGGTTTTTGTCACGGTCAGGCTTTTCGAGTTGCTGCCGGTCATAAAGTGCCGGTGCTGGATTACCTGCGTGAGCGCGAACAGGTGAGTGGTGTTTATATTGAAAAATATTTGCCGGTAGAATTGGCTGATGGCCGTGAAATTGAGGCGCTGGTCTATGTGGCAGACCCGTTGCATATGCAATATGCTGGTGGCTTGAATGTGCAGGCTATGGCTGCAATGGTCGGGCAGGCGTGCGGTCAGGCGGGACCCAACTGTGATTATGTGATCAACACTGTACAGCATTTGCAGATGATGGATATTCGCGATGAGCTGTTAGAGGCTGTATTAGAACTGTTGCCGTCCTCTGTTTCCTGAAGAAATACCGGATTTACAAACAGACAGACAGATATTTTGAGGTCTGTGATCTTGTGAATGACATGATCGCTGTTTAAATGTGTTGTACTTTTTGCCGTTCTGGCAGCATCGCATAGTCCGATTGAGTAGGAGACATTTATGCTCGCAGTTTTGCGCACCGTTGATCTGGCGCTGGATATTTATACCTGGATCATCATTGCCAGTGCAGTGTTTTCCTGGTTGTACGCTTTTAATGTGGTCAACTCCCGCAATCGCTTTGTCGCCTCTATTGGTGAATTTCTTTACAAAGTGACAGAACCGGCTCTGCGTCCGATCCGTAAAATCCTGCCGGATCTCGGTGGTATTGATATTTCACCGATCGTGCTGCTGCTGGCAATCTTCTTCATCCGCCAGTTCATGTGGAATACACTGGCTCCGATACTCCTGAGCTAATCCATAAAAAAAACCCGCTGAAAAGCGGGTTTTTTTATTAGAGCGCCGTGTGCCATACTTGGCATACAAAGGTCGCTCTAACACTTTAAAATTAGAGCATAATTTCACCTTAAACTGATCCAAGTTTAAGGAATTATGCTCTAGTTGCTGGAATATGGCCACTTGGGAGACTGGCCATATAGCAATTATTTAGCGTTTTTAGCGCGTTCGATCGCTTCAACGATGAATTTACGTGCGTAATCTTCATCGCCCCAGTCACCGATTTTCACCCATTTGCCTGGCTCCAGATCTTTGTAATGTTCAAAGAAATGGGCAATCTGCTGCAGAGTGATTTCTGGCAGATCGGTGTAGTTATGAACTTTTTCATAACGACGGGTCAGTTTTGGTGTCGGAACGGCAATGATTTTCTCGTCTTTACCGGCATTGTCTTCCATGATCAGAACGCCGATCGGGCGAACATTGATCACGCAGCCCGGAATCAGCGGGCGGGTATTGCAAACCAGAACGTCAATCGGGTCACCATCTTCAGATAATGTGTGCGGTACAAAGCCGTAATTGCCCGGATAGGTCATTGGAGTATAGAGGAAGCGGTCAACCATCAAGGCGCCGGATTCTTTGTCCATCTCGTATTTAATCGGATGGCCACCGACCGGTACTTCGATGATGACGTTAACGTCTTCAGGAGGGTTGGAGCCGATGGAAATGGCATCAATATTCATGGGCGTGTCCTTTCATTTGGCGTTCTGATATCGGTTTTCGTGAAACCGTGCAACAAAAACGCAATTTCTTATAAAGCGGCTTATTGTCATGTCCGTGAAATTTGAAACACGGTCAGGCTTTGGGTGGCGTGTCGGCGGTGTTGCTCTGCTGTGCTTTCAACTCGGCAAGGCGAGCTTTGGCGGTGGCAGGCATTGGTGGCGGATTTTTATCCTGCGAGGCCTGAACAAGAAACTCGTCGCAAGCAGTCTCTGTGGCTTCAATCAAACGCTGTAAAAAGGTCTCTTTGTCGAGCCCCGGTTCAATAGGCGGCAGAATGCGGCAACGTACTGTGCCCGGATAGCGCATGAATTTGCGGCGCGGCCAGTACAGACCGGCATTATGGGCAATAGGAACCACCGGCAGGCCGAGATTCATATAAAGATGTACAATGCCATATTTATAGGCCGGTTCTGCTCCTGGTGCACGGCGTGTGCCTTCCGGATAGATCATGATCTGGCGGCCGTCTGCGATTGCTTCCTGCGTGCCTCCGGAAATGGAATGCAGGGCTTTGATCCCTGTTCCGCGATCAACCGGAATCATTTTCATCTTTTTCAGATACCAGCCGAACAGCGGAATGCGCATCAGGTCGCGTTTCAGAATATAAACCGGATCCGGAATATAGGACAAAAAGGCATAGACGTCCCAGAATGACTGATGCTTTGGTGCGCAAATATAGGCACCCTCCGGCAGGTTCTCTGCGCCTTCGACCACAAAATCGGTGCCTGCAATATATTTTTGCAGGAAAAGATTGGAGCGCGCCCAGAATTTAGGAACGATCCATGCTTTTTTGCGCGGCAGCAGCAATGTGAGCGGGAGAAACAGAATCATCTGGATGATCAGGCTGATATAGAATGCCAGATTAAACAGCACTGACCGGATGGCTATGATCATATCTTGTATCAGCCTTTTATGAGTGCATGACAGGTAAATCACTCTGTTTTAAACGGAGCGGTACTTCAAATAGAAGAAAACCTGACGCTTATCAATTCCGGACATGCACGGTATGAGCCCGCGCTTTTAATTTAGCTGCCCTGAGCAAGGCTGAAATGGGCAAGAGCGCCGATATATTTGATATATTCGGTGAAGAGTACGCGCAGCGTATCACCCTGATGCATCCAGTTATTTTTCAGATCGCTGTTAATGACCGGATAGGGGATCAGCTCGACATCCGGAATATGGCGTGACAATTCCAGAATAGAACGCGGCATGTGATAATTATTCGTCACAATGAAAATGCGTTTGTAATTATGTTGTCTGATCCATTTGGCACTCTCAACCGCATTGCCGATAGTATTGAGTGCAGAACGGTCAAGATCAACGCAGCAGGCAAAGAGCGCGGCATCAGCACCGGTAATCCGCTGCAGAGCTTCGCGCCTTGTTGAGGGATGCACGCCGCTGATCAGCAGGCGTTCGCCGCGCTTTTCAGCCAGCAGTTCCAATGCGACCTCAATACGAGACTTGCCGCCGGTGAGGACAATAATCGCATCAGCTTTCTGATCAGAAGCCGGTGCTTCTAAATTGCTGACATGTTCACTGAAAATAACAAAACCGATACCCAGAGCTACTATGAGTGAGAAGAGTACGACAGCAACAGGTGGAATACGGCGACGCAGACGTTTCAGCCAATGCCGGATAACACTCTTTTCTGAATGCTGCTCACGGGCATGCTGACCGGCAGTTTCTGCCGGTTGTGCAGCATCATGCGGGATATGATCCGCAGAGTTAGAAGCTTTGTGTTGCACATGCATTGCCGTCGGGCCTGTTTATATATTCGTATCAACTCAGATTAGCATAATCAGCGCAAATCAGTCTTTCAGTATAAAGCAGTTCCGGTAGTGTAGGGAATGCTTCTGTTCACTATTTCAAGGCATGCCTAATCTTTGCTGCCGCTGATACTGTCCATGTCTTTGAGCTGCCGGATAACGGTAAGGCGGCTTGTTAGCATCGTGAGAATGCTGACGATAATGATCGTGGCCGCAATACCGATATAGCCTTCACGGCTGATGGAGAAACTGCCAAACAGTGCTGCTGCCTGATCACCTTCCGGTGTAGCCAGATTGCGTGATGTCCACCAGGAGACAATCAAAAACACCAGCAAAGCTGCAATGCCACCAAAACATGCCCCTTTGAGCGCCGTGCGAAAGAAGTGCCATTCAAATTCACGGGCAACAAAACGGGCTTCAGCACCGATAAAATGCAGTACTTCAATAATATGGCTGTTACCGGCCATTGCACCGCGCGTAGCGAAAATAACCGTCAGCACAGTGGCGGACAGCATCAGGAACAACACACCCATACCAATCAACACGGTTGTATGCGCCATTGAGACCAGACGATCCACCCATGTGCGGTGATCATCAAAGCTCGCGCCCGGAATGTTTTTTTGCAGCTCAGTGCGCAGCGTTTCAAAATCCGGAGGGCTTTGCTCGTCAATCGTGACAACGACAAGGCGTGGTACCGGCAATTCGTCAATGTCCAGACCAGTGCCTAGCCACGGCTCAAGCAGGCGGGCTGTGGCGGCGCGGTCAACAATGCTTGTACCGGTCACACCGGCAAAACCGGATGCGATCTGACCTGCCTGCGCAAGGGCAACCTCCATGTCCTGTCCCTCTACAGGGCGGATCTGGATTGTTGCCTCGCGTGAAATCTGGCTTTGCCATTGAGCAGCGGAAGTGCGAACCAGACTGACCCCGCCAATCGTGAGACAGGCGAGAAAAGTCATGATCGCGATCACCGTGATCAGCGTCGTACCGGAAACACTGACCGGTGGCACAATCGGTGTCGGTCCGCGCTTTTCGCGCTTGCGCTTGCCGAGCAGTTCCAGAAAAATTCCGTGATAATGATCAATCATTGCGCGCAGGTCAGCCATAAATATCCAGCCTTCCCTGATCCAGAATCATACGGCGCGCATCAACCTGATCCATCAGAGTCAGATCGTGCGTGGCAATGATAACGGCGGTGCCGGAGCGGTTAAGCTCGGCAAACAGGCGCAGCAAACGGCGCGCCAGCGGCGGATCAACGTTACCGGTGGGCTCATCCGCCAGCAGAATTTCCGGCTGGTCAATCAGTGCACGTGCAATTGCTGCACGCTGCTTTTCCCCGCCGGACAATACCGGCGGCAGAACATGCATACGATCACCCAGCCCGACCCACTGCATCAGCTCCTGCACTTCGTGGCGGTAGGTTGCTTCTTCCTTGCCGCGCACGCGTAGAGGCAGTGCTACATTTTCATAGGTGGTCATATGGTCAAGCAGGCGAAAATCCTGAAAGACGATGCCGATACGGCGGCGCAGCAGCGGAATTTCGCTGCGTTCCATTGTGGAAATATCTTTACCAAAAATGCTGATCAGGCCGCGCGTCGGTTTGAGCGCCATGAACAGCAGGCGCATCAGTGATGTTTTACCTGCACCGGACGGGCCGGTGAGAAACTGAAAGGAGCGCGGCGGAATATGAAAGGAAACATCCCGCAGGATTTCCGATCCCATGCCGTAGCGTAACCCTACATTTTCAAAACGAATCACTGTCCAGTTTCCCGATTGTTTTTGCTCAGCGTCTTATGATTGCCGACCATTGACTGATGTGGTTAATCTCGCGTTAATCTGCATGCAAGTTTGGCATTTTGAGGTTGAAAAAAGAACAGAAATTTTGTGATGCCTTCTCTGCGAGCCGCTTGTGTATAACCATCGAAAACGCAGATTTGATGCGCAACAAAGGCAAATAATGTAAAACTGCCCTTTCAGCCAAGGGCGTAGTGCTGTAACAGCTACTTTTTTCTTGCCGGAGCTATTTCGGTATAATCGGATAAAGACCGGAGACGTGTTTATGCCTAATGTAGGTGGCAGAAATATTGAAGTCCTTTTCAGTGCAGAGCAGATTGCTGAGCGCAATCGTGAACTGGCACAAAAAATTGCTGAGCGTAAGCTGGAACGACCGCTGGCGGTTTCTATTCTCAAAGGCTCATTTATTTTTGCAGCGGATCTGATCCGCGCGATGCACGATGCCGGTGTTGAGCCGGATGTGGAATTCATCACCGTATCCAGCTATGGCGCAGGCACCAAGGGCGGTGATATTCGCCTCGTTCGCGATATCGACAGTGAAGTTGAAGGCCGTGATGTTCTGCTGATTGATGATATTCTTGAATCCGGTAAGACGCTGAACTTTGTCCGCGAGTTGATGATGTCGCGCGGTGCGCGCAGCGTCAGCATTGCCGTATTGCTGGACAAGCCGGGACACCGCAAGCTTGATCTCTATGCGGATTTCACCGCTTTCGAATGCCCAGATTATTTTGTGGTCGGATACGGCATGGATGTCGCGCATTCCTTCCGTCAGCTGCCTTATGTCGGCCGCGTCATGGATGAGCCGAAATAATCCGCTTCGGATATATTTATAAAAAAAGCCGCTCATGCAGATGAGCGGCTTTTTTATTATTCATTATTGATCGCGTTGTAGCAGACGTTCCAGATACTCTTTTTCCTGCAGCGGGCTTAAAGCATCGCCGAGCTTTTTGCGGATTTCGTCAAGAATGCGCCGCGCTTTTTGAATATCAATCTGGTTCGGCAGCTGTGTGCCTTTTCCATCGGAACTGCCCTGACCGGTTTCGCGCCCCAGCGGGTCACGGGCTTCACCATTTTGCTGTCCCTGACCGTCGCCTTGCCCCTGTGCCTCTTGCAATTGCTGCATCATGGAACGGGCGCCGCGACGCAAGGCATCCAGTGCTTCGGCTTGCTGATCAGTCGCCTTTCCGCTTTCAGCATTACCAAGTGAACGACCTGCACGGTCCATAGAGTTATGTGCCTGATCCATTTCCTTGGAGGATTCCAGACCTTGCTTTTTCAAGTCGTCGGTCAGCTTGTTTAACTCACTTTGCAAATCACGCTGCTGTTGTTGCAAGTCTTTGAGCGCCTGCTCGGTCTCTTGTCGTGAGTTGCCGTTTTTCTGGCTTTGATCGCCTTCACCGTCATAATTATAATCGTCGGTTTCCGTCAGTTGCTGGTCGAGCTTGAAAGTCTCGTTCATCAGCTCCTGCTGGCGGCGCATCAGGTCACCCAGCTTGTTGAGCTGCTCTTGCGCACCATTGCCCTGACCTTGGCCTTGTCCCTGACCTTGCTGTGCGCTTTGCCCCGGTTGCAGATTGTTCAGCATTTCCTGCAACTGCTGTAGCATTCGCTGTGCTTCTGCATGATTGCCTGAACGTGCCAGATCTTCAATCTGCTGCATCATCCGGTCAATGTCACGCTGGCTGAGCACGCGGACATTCTGATTATTTTGGGTATTCTGGTTTGGATTATTTTGCTGACGGCGTGCCATTTCGTTTAAGTACCGGTTCATGGCTTCGCGCAGTTCTTGCGTCAGACGGGCGATTTCCTCAGGACCGGCATTGCTCTGCAAAGCCTGACTGAGCGCTTCCTGTGCCGCACGCAGTGCTTTTTCCGCATCGGAAAGCTGACCGTCTTCGATCCCGCGCGCCACATTCCACATATAATCAACGATCTCACGCAAATCCGCATCATTGCGCGCCAGTTTCAGGCGTTCCCGTACTGAGCGCAGACCCAAATAATGGCTGATATTGGCAATGGTAGTTTGCGGATGCATGGTCAATGCATCCAGCATCTGGATAACAGAGGTTTTCTGATTACTGTCCAGTGCCAGTGTCTGACGTTGCTCGGCAACGGCACGCGCCAGCGGATTAACAAACGGGCGTTGCGGCAGCACAAAGCGGATTTCTTTGCTTATGCCTGTCTGTCCGGCGTCATCTGTTGCCTGAATTTGCAGGGAGACATATTTGCCCGCCCACGGATGCATGGTCAGATCCTGAAGCGCAGTGATTTCATCCGCACTATTTTTGCCGCGTTTCGGCAATGTCAGCCGCAATTCCGGCGCATCAGTCAGTGACGCACCGGCTGCTTCCGGCTGCTCCAGTAACTTGATATCAGACTGTAACTTGGTGACGCCGTAATCATCACTCACTTTATAGTGGAGCTCCAGCGTACCATTGAGCGCATAGGTCGGATTACGGGTAAATTCGACGACAGGGGCTGTGTCCGGCGTGACATTAAACTGCCATGCCTGTTGACGCGACCCTGCCTGTAATTGTGCGGTAACGGATTTGCTAAGCGGTAGTTCAAAATTCGTACTATTTGCTGCAGCACCAGATGCCGGTTGGGCCTCAACCGCATAGGATTTGCCGTCCTCACCGGTCAGGGTCAGTTGATTGCGGGAACTGCCGCTGATCTGCACACTGAGAAGACTGCCCTGCGGCACATCGAGAGGTTTGCTCTCTGTCGTGGCAACACTTAAAAAGACGGGCGCTTTGCCGGTATAAGCGGGCGGAGTAATCCATGCATCAATGCGGCCTTCCGGCCCTGCAAAGCCTGCCGGTGGCGTCCATAAATCACTGAGTTTTCCGGAAGACGGACTGACAGAATAAGCCGCAGTTGCCGCAAACAGCAGAATGACCACGGCGCGAAGAGCATAGGGGTCGCGTTGCGGAATAGCCGGATGGGGCAGAAAACCGTGCAAACGCTCGGTGAGAGCTGCCATACGTTTGCGGTGTTCCAGCCAGAGCGCCTGCGCCAGCGGATCGCCGCTTTGTCCGGCAAGCTGGTCGTCATTGATTTGCAGCGGGCTGTGCTGCAGATCGTTTTCACGCTCAATCCGGCTGTTGATCGTCTGCTCATCCGGCAACCGAAAGCGGTGAAAACGAAACAGGCTGTAGAGAAACGCGAGAGCAAAAACCGTGAGAACTGTGAGATGCAGCCAGCGCGGCATCATCCGGAACAGGCCAAGCCATGCCAGACTTGCTGATAGCGCAAGTAACAGCAAAATAGGTAGCAGAAGCGGCCACAGACGCTCAAAGCATAAGACCAGCGCTGCTTTGACCCGCAGGCGATAGAGCTTGCTGTCAGCTTTAAGAACAGGTCTTGTATCGGACTCTGGCATTAAAGATCCGGTTCCCATTTTTCTGGTAATGCGATCAGATCAGCTTATCCAGAATAAATGGTTTTTCTTCGACAGCTTTTTGATCTTGTTTGCGCCAGTCGTCATGCACGGTAGCATTGGCAGGTGCTTCCAGCGCGCCGCGACGTCCGCAGCCGGTTACAATGCTGCCAACGGCAACAAGCATAATCACAGAGGTCATGAATACGCGGCTATTCATCAAATATATCCTGAAATTGGTGTTTGGCCGGAAAGCCGTGTGTATGAGAGCACAGTCTTAGCGTGTGCATGAGCACACAGTTTTAACTGAATTGCAGACTAACGCAAACTGTTCAGATGCGAACACAAATCTTTGAAGAAATGGAAAACGGAACCGTATTACGGTTCCGTTTATCTTCAGTCTGACGGATCAGGCCTTAATCAGGCGTTTTTTCCAGTATTTGATCTGACGGCGCACTTCCTGCGGTGCAGTACCACCGAAAGACTGGCGGCTTTTCACAGATTTATCCACAGTGAGGAAACCGAAGACGGCTTCAGTAATCTGCGGATGGATCGACTGCATGTCTTCCAGTGTCAGTTTGGACAGGTCAACCTTCTTCGATTCTGCCAGTGCAACGGCACGGCCGGTCACGTGATGCGCTTCACGGAATGGCAGGCCAAGCTCACGCACCAGCCAGTCGGCGAGGTCAGTCGCAGTGGAGTAACCGGAACCGGCAGCCTTTTTCATCGAGGCTTCAATCACGGTGAGGTCGGAAACCATACCGCTCATGGCTGCAAGTGCCAGCTCAATGGATTCGGCTGCATCAAAAACAGCTTCTTTGTCTTCCTGCATATCTTTGGAATAGGCCAGAGGCAGGCCTTTCATCACCATCAGCAGGCCGACCAGTGAGCCGGTGATACGGCCGGTTTTGGCGCGTACCAGTTCAGCGGCGTCCGGATTCTTCTTCTGCGGCATGATGGATGAGCCGGTGGAGAAAGCATCGGACAGGCGGATGAAATTGAACTGCGAGGTTGACCAGATCACGATTTCTTCTGCTAAGCGGGACAGATGCGTTGCGCAGATCGAAGCAATCGACAGGAATTCCAGCGCATAGTCGCGGTCGGAAACGCTGTCGATAGAATTACGGGTTGGTTCGCGGAAGCCAAGCGCTTCGGCAGTCATGTGGCGGTCGATCGGGAAACCGGTGCCGGCCAGCGCTGCCGCGCCGAGCGGGCTTTCATTCATACGTTCAATCGCATCGCGTACGCGGGAGAGATCGCGGCCGAACATTTCCACATAGGCCATGCAATGATGACCGAAGGTTACCGGCTGTGCGGTCTGCAAATGGGTGAAGCCCGGCATAACTGTTGCCGCGTGCTCTTCTGCACGGATCAGGAAGGCTTCGATCAGGATTTTCAGCGAGGCAGCGGTTTTTTCCAGCTCATTCTTGACCCAGAGACGGAAATCGAGAGCGACCTGATCGTTGCGCGAGCGTGCCGTATGCAAACGACCGGCCGGAGCGCCAATCAGATCAGCCAGACGGGCTTCCACATTCATATGGATGTCTTCAAGCTTACGCGAGAAGGTAAATTTGCCATTTTCGATCTCGGCTAATATGGTATTGAGACCATCGGAGATCTGTTTGTGATCATCTGCAGAGATGATGCCGGTCTTGGCAAGCATGGCAGCATGCGCCAGCGATCCGGCAATGTCCTGTGCATAGAGCTTGCGGTCATAACCGATCGAAGCATTAATCTCTTCCATAATGGCAGAGGGACCTGAGGCGAAGCGGCCACCCCACATTTGGTTGCTGGATTTTTCTGTCGTCATGCGCTTATGCCCTGAGCCGGAACTATGAGTAAAAAGAACGATACAATGGCCGAAGACAATAAAAAGACGAAACCGAAAAGCGCAATCAGTCCGAAGATGATTTTGTTTGCCGGTATCGCCGGACTTCTGGCCGGTGCCATAGCGGTATACGTGATGGAACCGCCTTCTGGCAATGTTGTTCCGACACAGAATACGGCGAGTAATGCCGCAGCAAGCACCGGAGATGATGCAAAATGTGCATTAAATCAGGAGCAGTTAGCTAAATTGTCGGCTGCTGCAACCGGTGACGTTGCCGCAATGCAGCCATCGGATAAGCCTGCTTTGCTGACATATTTGCAATTTGATGCCCCTGACAGTTCAAAAACCACTATCGGCGATATGAAGGGCAAAACCCTGCTGGTTAACCTCTGGGCAAGCTGGTGTGCACCGTGTCGCGAGGAAATGCCCGCTCTGGATAAGTTACAGGCTGAGCAGGGCAGTGACGACTTTGAAGTGGTGGCACTGAATATCGATACCGGTGATATCTCCAAGCCTAAGAACTTCCTCAATGAAATCGGCGTTGAAAAGCTCGGCTTCTATCGCGATGCCAGTCTGACCGTCTTTAATGATCTGAAACGCAGAGGTTTGGCTTTTGGTTTGCCTGTAACGTTGCTGATTGATGAAACCGGTTGTCAGATTGCGGCAATGAACGGACCCGCACATTGGGCAGGACCGGATGCGGTTAATCTGGTGAATGTTGCAAAGAATTTGCGCCGCTAAAGACGAAACTGCTTTTCCGGAAAAGTGATTTTACAGAGTGATATAATTCTGCTCAGATCACTTTTTCGGGGGAGTTTTCCAATGGGGCTGGATGTCTGGTTTGCCTTTACGGCTGCATCAATCGTGTTGCTGGTGATACCGGGGCCAACAATTTTATTGGTGGTTTCCTATGCCTTGGGGCAGGGCTGGCGCACCGCCATGCCTATGGCTGCCGGTGTGGCGCTGGGTGACTTTACTGCCATGACGCTGTCTATGCTTGGCATTGGAGCGCTGCTGGCAGCATCGGCCACTATCTTTACAATCGTGAAATGGCTGGGTGCTGCCTATCTGATCTGGCTTGGTATTAAATTATTCCGCTCCGGTGCCACTATGCAGGCGGAAGCGCGAACAGCAGATGTGTCACCATTGAAAATGCTGACACATGCATGGTTGGTAACTTCCCTTAATCCGAAAAGCATTACATTTTTCGTGGCGTTTCTGCCGCAATTTCTCAACCGGCATGGCGATTTCTGGACGCAGATGCTGATTTTTGAAGCAACATTTCTGGTGCTGTCTTTCAGCAATGCGTTTCTTTATGCCTTTGTAGCGCATCGCGCACGGTCACTGTTTAAGAGCCCGCGGATTTTGCGTGCTTTCAACCGCACCGGCGGCACATTGCTGATCGGTGCCGGTGTGGCGACAGCAACGATGCGTGCCAACTGATCCGCTTATGTAGTGAAGCCGTCGCGTTTCAGACGCACAATTGCGAGATCAAGTGCTGAGAGAAATGCGGAGCGGTCGCGGGCTGAAAATGGTTTTGCGCCACCAAACTGACCGGCAGATACCGGATTGGCGGAGCGCAGCTCATCCATCAGATTGCGGGTTGCAAGAATATTGCCGATATTGGCGGCGCTGAACAGGCGGCCATCCGGTGCGATAACCACCGCACCGGCGGTGACTCCCCGATGCGCCAAAGGAATATCCGCTGTGATAACAATGCAACCGGCACGTGACCGCTCGGCAATCCAGTCATCGGCAACATCCAGACCGGCAGGGACGATCACACGTTCAATCAGCGGTTCATCACGGGGAATGGCGATATAGCTGTTGGCAACGACAAAGGTTCTGATGCTGTGGCGCTCAGCAACTTTGTAGATCTCGTTTTTAACCGGACAGGCATCGGCATCGACATAAATGCAGATGGTTTTGTTTTCATCGGAGTGTGTCATTCATGCTTCATGGCAAAGCCAAAAGTGATTGGCAAGCGTTTAACGCTTGGCGCGGCGCAGCAGCAGGGATAAGCCGAGTAGATTGTTTCGAAACAGATACAGATCATGCCAGTCAAATATTTCCCCGCTTTATTCGTCTTTCTCTGGGCAACCGGTTTTATCGGTGCCGGTTTTGCCATGCCCTATGCCGAGCCTTTCTGGTTCATGACGGCACGGTTTTTCATTGCTGCGATTATTCTGGCAGTCTGGGCACTGGCAACCGGTGCCCGCTGGCCGGACAGGCGCGGGCTTGTGAATGCGGCAATTGTCGGCTGTCTCATCCACGGGATTTATCTCTCCGGCGTGTTCTGGGCGGTGCGTCACGGTTTGCCTGCGGGGATGACGGCGTTGGTGTCCGGCTTGCAGCCGCTGATTACCACTTTGATTGCTGCTTTATTTTTGCGTGAGACAGTCTTGCCGCGCCAATGGCTGGGGCTGTTGATTGGCTTTTGCGGTGTGGCGCTGGTGGTTGCGCCGAAATTTTCGCTCAGCTCCGGCGGTATTAATCCGGCGACATTGAGTGCGGCGCTGGCTGCGGTTATGGCGATCAGTATCGGTACGGTATGGCAAAAACGCTTTGCGGTGAAAATTGATCTGAAAACCGGTACGACCGTGCAATATATCGCGGCGGGTATTCTGACCGGTCTCTTGTCACTCGGCTTTGAAACACAGACCGTGATCTGGTCCGGTGAACTGCTGTTTGCGATGGTTTGGCTGGTGCTGGTTTTGTCGATCGGTGCAATTTTGCTGCTGCTGATCCTGATCGGGCAGGGTGAAGTCTCAAAAGTTGCGTCGTTCTTTTATCTGGTACCGGGAACAGCGGCGATTATGGCCTATCTGCTGTTTGGTGAAACGTTG
Source organism: Bacillus subtilis (assembly GCA_021733665.1). Lineage (GTDB taxonomy): Bacteria > Pseudomonadota > Alphaproteobacteria > Rhizobiales > Rhizobiaceae > Pseudochrobactrum. The sequence continues at coordinate 38,462 of JAHREI010000001.1, read as the reverse complement.
ACGCTGGTGCAGATCATCGGCATGGTGCTGACCACTTTCGGTGTGGCGCTGGCGACATTACAGCGTACAGGGCAAAAGAAAAAACCGGCAGTTTAAAACTGCCGGCTTCAGCCTTGTCAGGTGTCATTAGCGGCGTGGCAGCAGCTTTTTCACTTCATCGGCCGTATCTGCCAGTGCTTCTTCCGGTGTTGTTTTCTGTTCGACAACGCGGGACAGATTATCAACAATTGTCTGGGTGACCTTTACGCCGTTGGAGCCCGGGAAAGCATACCAAGGTACCATAATATTCATCTGGCTCAGACCAGCTTTGAACAGCGGGTTTTCGTCATAGAATTTGCCGAGATATTCATCGGACTTGGCGGCCAGCTCATTATTCGGCACATAGCCGGTGCCCGGCACGACAACGGATGCGCCGTAAGGACCGGCAGCGAATTTGGCAAATTTCCACGCAGCATTAATCTTGGCATCATCAGATGTCAGGATAACAACGGCATTGCCGCCGGTTGGCAGACGACCTTTTTCAGGATTAAGCAGCGGAATTTTGGCTGTACGCATGTCGAATTTATCGCCGACATTTTTGATTGTATTGCGCAAGGCGCCCGTAGTCTGGAAGGAAAAACCGACATTACCGGCGGCAAAGGCTTGTTCACCGGCCTCTTTGGTGAGAACCGGCAGACCGCCTTCTTTCACCATGCGGTCGAGTAGTTTAAATGCAGCTTCGCCTTCAGCGCCGTTAAAGGTAACCTGTTTTTCATCATCGGAAAGCATCTGACCACCGGCACCGAATAACAGCGCGGAGAACATCCAGTCATCGCCCTGCCAGCGGAAATCGATACCCTGAACGCCGTTGCCCAGCGCTTTGATCTTACCGCCGATGCGGATGACATCATCCCATGTTGCCGGAGGCGTATCCGGATTTTCGCCGACTTTTTTAAACAGATCCGCATTGTAATACATGATCGGATTGGAGGTGGCGAAAGCCAGACCAACCTGACGGTCACCGACCTTGGCAAGGTTCAGAATAGTTTGCGTGAAACCCTGCTTGTCAAAATCGGCTTCTTTCTCAATCAGAGGCTTCAGATCAAGGCCGATATTACGTTCACTCAAAATACGCAGACGGTTCAGACCGGTAAAGGTGACATCCGGCAGTTCAGCGGTGCCGTTCTGGCGCATAATCAGCTGAATGCCGTCTTCATAGGTCGCGGACGGATTGACGAAGTGGATTTTGATGTCCGGATTTTCTTCCATGAATTTCTTGGAAATATTGGCCATCACATCCTGAAAGAAACCCGGCATCGGATAATGCACATTGAGCGTGGTTTCTGCGAGAGCTGTGCTGCACAGGCCGGTCAGAATTGCGGCAGCAGTCAGTGAGCGGGAGAAGAATGTCATTACGGGCTCCGTAAATGCGGGGAGGAAGAGCGTTGCAGGGGAGAGGGATCAGCCTTTGAGGCCGGTCATGGTGATGCCTTCTATGAAGCGGCGCTGCGCGGCAAGAAAGGCAAGAACAAGAGGCAGCGTGATAATCAGCGTGGCGGCCATCAGCGCGCCATAGTCATCACCGGCTTCAGCCGCACGGAAATAGAGCAGACCCAGCGGTGGCGTGGCTTTTTCCATACCGGTCACTACGATCAGCGGCCAGAACAGATCGTTCCAGTGGGCAACCACTGAGAAAATCGCGAAGGCAGTAATTGCAGGCCATGCATTCGGCACAATAACACGGGCGACAATGCCGGTTTCCGACATGCCGTCGAGACGGGCGGCATTAATCAGATCATCAGGCATCGAGCGGAAAAACTGCAGAAACAGGAAGATGCCGAACACCGAGATGAAGAATGGTGCGCTGATGGCGAAATAGGTGTTGAGCAAACCAGTACGCTCAAAGCCTAAGTAGAAAGGCAGGGCTGTGGCATGGATCGGCACCAGCAGACCGAGCATCACGGCGCTCATCATCACTTGTGCCGCGCGAAAGCGCAGTTTGGCCATGGCATAGGCGCAAGGGATAGCGATGATAACCTGAACCACCAGAATGAGTGCACAGACCAGAACACCGTTGAGCAGCAATTGCCCCATCGGCACACGGGAAAAGGCCTTGGCGATATTTTCAATCAGTGCCCAGTTCTGCGGAATAAGGTTGAGCGAGGACGAGAAAATATCCGATTGCGATTTGGCTGCCGTGGAGAGCATCCAGATATAAGGCACAAGGAATAACAGGGCGCCGAGAGATAAGATCCCAAGGCGGGTAAAACGTAAGACTGACATGATTTCCGCCTCTTAATAATGCACGCGGCGGTCAAGCACGCGATATTGCAACAACATCATTACGATCAGCACCATGAGGAAAATCACGGTCATGGCCGAGGCATAGCCGACGCGCAGGAACACGAAGCCTTCCTGATAGATTGTATGCAGCAGCACTTCGGACGCTTTGTTCGGCCCGCCTTGTGTGAGGGTTTTGACCGATTCAAAGACTTTGACGGAATTGATAACGCTAATAGTAATGACAAAAAGGGTGGTGGGACCGAGCAGCGGCCATGTGACTAAGCGGAAACGCTCCCATGCACTTTTGGCACCATCCATTTCGGCGGCAGAATACAACTCTCGGGGAATGGCAGTCAGACCGGCGAGAAACAACACCATATTGAAGCCGACCGATTGCCAGATACCGATCATGGCAAGGCTTGGCAGTACGGTGGAGGAACTACCGAGCCAGTTCGGTCCGTCGATGCCTAACAGGCCGAGCATGGCATTGACCGGTCCCATTGTCGGGTGCAGCAGATATTGCCAGACCGTGGCCATAGCCACGAGCAGCGAGGCAACGGGCAGAAAATAGACTGTACGGAAAAAGGCTTTGCCGCGTGTTTCACTTTCAATCAGCAAGGCTGCGCCTAATCCGAGAAAAACGGAAAGCGGTGTAACTATCAGCGTATAGAGTGCAGTATTTTGCAGAGAAATGCGGAATGTGCGATCCTTGAAAAGCTCAATGTAGTTTTCCAGACCGATAAATTCGTAATCCGCATAGCCGAGTTCAAAATTGGTGAAGCTGAGATAGAGTACAGCCAGTGTCGGCAGCAGAATAAACAACAGCACCAGCGAGACAGCAGGTGCCATCAGTTTCCACGCCATACGCTCTTCACGTTTGCGCGCCGCACTGGCTGCTTCACGCGCGGTCATTACAGGGGAGAAGGTTTGTGCAATGTCAGACATGGCTGTCTGCCTTGATGCGACCGGTAACTGTATGGGTAAGTTTGCGCAGGCGCTGGCCTTCCGTATCAAACAGCAAGGCTTTATTCGGCTCAAAGGTCAGATGCACCGGCATATCCGGTTGCAGTTCTGCGACAGAAGCAGGGGTACTACGTGCGGTAAGTAACTCCTGTGTACCCGGTGTATTGAGATAGACCAGCGCTTCGGAGCCGAGAAATTCGATACGCGCCACAGTGGCTGAAATCATTCTTTCTGCGGGTTTATCATGAGCGCGGCGAATTTGCAGGTCTTCGGGGCGGATAGCCACGCTGAGCGCAGAACCGGCATGAATATCAACCTGATTTAAAATCGGCTTTCCGGCAAAATGAATAATGCCCTGATCGCTGGCACGGGCATTGAGCACATTGATTTTCGGACTGCCGATGAAGCGGGCAACCTCGATATGACGCGGATTATTATAGATCTCGGACGGTGTATCGATTTGCAGCAGATGACCGCCGATCATCACAGCAACGCGGTCGGCCATGCTCAGTGCTTCGGACTGGTCATGGGTTACATAAAGACTTGGCACACCGGCGCGGCGATGCAGTTCGACAATCTCGGCACGGGTATGTACGCGCAAATTGGCATCGAGATTAGAGAGCGGCTCATCCATCAGAAAGACCTGTGGCTGACGCACCATGGCGCGTGCCAGTGCCACGCGCTGGCGTTGACCGCCGGACATTTGCGCAGGTTTGCGGTCGAGTAGATGGTCGATTTTCAGACTCTGTGCCGTTGCCTGTACCTGTTGCTGTATGGCGGCACGCTTGGCCGCTTGACCCGGCATCCAGTTGCCGATCAGTGGCAGGCGTTCCATTGTGCTCAGATCGCGCATGGCGAGCGGCACGGCAATATTCTCACGAGTAGTCAGATGCGGATAGAGTGCATAAGACTGAAATACCATTGCGATATTACGGTCGGAGGGATGGGCAGCGGTGATATTACGTTCACCCAGCCAAATCGTACCGTCATCGGCATGTTCTAACCCTGCGGCAATACGCAGGATGGTGCTTTTTCCGCAACCGGAAGGCCCGACCAGTGCAATGAATTCACCGTCTTCGGCTTCAATCGTCACATCTTTAAGAATGTGCTGATCGCCGAAAGATTTGGAAATATTCTTCAGCGCGAAATGAGCCATTATGCCTGCTCCGTTTCATCCGCATTTGCGATAACGGCAGTATGGCTCGAAGGATAAACTTCATGCAGCACATCATCGAGCAGATAAGGACGCAGCTGTGTCAGTTCGGTGATCTCGCTGTGGACTGTATCGCTCAGTGTATGGATCACTGCGCCGACAATGCGCTCACCCGGTAAATCGCGTTCCATCGGCCCGACGATAAAGCCGGATGAAGGCCCCCAGATCAGGGAAATTCCCTGATGATGGCCAGCCCATGCGCGGTGCAGATGGCCGCTGGCATAAAGGCGGACATTATACGCGTTGAACAGCTCGAGAAGGCGTTTACGATCTTTCGGGGCGGCACCCCAATAGCCGCTGTCACCTTCATCAGGACTATCCACGAAAAGTGGCTTATGCGCAAAGATAGCTACAGGTTTGCCGTTGGCATCGTTCAGTGTTACTTCCAGCCACTGATACTGTTCTTCTTCTTCCGCATGGCCGCTGCCGATCAGCAGACTGTTGAGGCCGATCAGTCGCCAGCCGGACTGATCATGCACCCAACGGTCAGGGCCGACCAGATCACGCCAGCGTGCAAGACGCTCATCATTGACTGGTTGCAGCGAGGAAGGCAGATGGCCGACATCGTGATTGCCGGGCACACAGAGCACCGGCATGTTCAGTTCGCCAAGCAGATCAGCACAGAAGGTCAGATCATCGTCAAAATCCGCACCATCGACAGCCAGATCACCGGTATGGATGACGAGATCCGGTTGAACCTCTTCCAGCCATTCGACAAGCGGACGCCAGTTTTTAGTGAAATGGGCTTTGGACGGGCTGAGGTGAGTATCGGTAATCTGAACAATCCGCATGGATCTGCTCCTTCACAGAGTTTGAAGAGAAGATGCGGATGTGTATTTCTAACGGGGGACACAGACCGCCACTGCGCGTTCACTACACTGCGTTGGTGACAGACAGACATCAGGCCGGTGACACAATTGTAACATTCACAATTGCTTATTTTCCACTTTCTTCAGGCTGACCAGAATATCGATTTTGCTAATTGTATAGCCCGCCGGAGCCTGTGGCGCTGGTGAAAGCATGAGAGGGGCACCGCCGATATCAATCATCCGATCCTCATCCTCAAAATAAAAATGCTGATGATTATGGGCATTGGTATCAAAAAATGTGCGTTGACCGCTGACAGATATTTTGCGGATCAGACCGGCCTCAGCAAACTGATTGAGCGTATTATAGACGGTCGCCAGCGACATGCTGAAACCATTATGCAGCACGAGCAAATGCAGATCATCGGCAGAAATATGCTGGTGATGACCACTGAGCAAAAATTGGCCGAGTAAAAGACGTTGTTTGGTTGGGCGAAGGCCGGCTTTCTGCAAAACAGGCCGGATACGGGACGTATCCTGCATTTGCATCAGGCGTTGCGACCGCAATTGCGCACGTAAATTTTCAGGTACTTCCAGCATAGCACGATCCGTTATTCTAGTTGCGAATGATTTTCACTTGCAAAATTATTGCAGACTCATTACGAAGAGTGCAATTGACAATCATTTGCAACTAGGATTTTCTATTTGCAAGAACGAAATCTGGTATGGATTGAGGAGTTGAGAATGTTCAGCAAAATGAGGCGCGTGCTGCTGGCCGGTATTATTGGTACAGCTTTTTCTGCAGCGCTTGTCGTGGTGCCTGCTGCGGCTAAGGAAAAATTCAAGGCAGTGACAACCTTTACGGTTATTGCTGATATTGCACGTAATGTTGCAGGCGATGCTGCGATTGTTGAATCCATCACCAAGCCGGATGCGGAAATTCACGATTATCAGCCGACCCCGGGCGATATTATGAAGGCGCAAGGTGCACAGCTGATCTTCTGGAACGGGCTTAATCTTGAGCGCTGGTTTGAAAAATTCTTCCAGCACCTGAAAGATGTGCCAAGTGTTGTTGTGTCTGAAGGTGTTGAGCCGATGGGCATTACTGAAGGTCCGTATAGCGGTAAGCCTAACCCGCATGCCTGGATGTCGCCTTCGGCAGGGATGATCTATGTCGATAATATCCGCGATGCTTTCGTGAAACACGATCCGGAAAATGCGGAAATCTATAAAGCTAATGCTGACGCCTATAAGGCTAAGCTCAAGGCATTGATTGATCCGATCAAGGATGAGCTGAAAGATATTCCGGAAGACAAGCGCTGGCTGGTGACCAGTGAAGGTGCCTTCAGCTATCTGGCGCGCGATCTCAACCTAAAAGAACTTTATCTCTGGCCGATCAATGCTGATCAGCAGGGTACACCGCAGCAGGTTCGCAAAGTGATTGATGCCGTTCGCAAGAACAATATCACTGTGGTTTTCTCTGAAAGCACGATCTCTCCGGCGCCTGCCCAGCAGGTGGCTTCTGAAACCGGCGCGAATTACGGCGGCGTTCTGTATGTGGATTCACTGTCAGAGCCGGACGGTGCCGTGCCGACCTATCTCGACCTTCTACGTGTGACGACTGACACGATTGCGAAGGGTCTTAAATCCGGAGATGCGAAATAATGAATGCCCCGCTTAATGTCCGCCCAACGACAGTCCGCTCTCCCGCATCATCCGATGCGGGGGCAGGGCTTATGGTGAGTGGTGCGACAGTAACCTATCGCAATGGTCATACGGCCCTACGCGATGCCAGCTTTGAAATTCCGACCGGTACAATCACCGCACTTGTGGGCGTGAACGGTTCCGGTAAATCCACATTGTTCAAAGCACTGATGGGCTTTGTACGGCTGGCGAAAGGCGATATCCGCATTCTCGGACTTCCGGTCAAACAAGCACTTAAGAGCAATCTCGTTGCCTATGTTCCGCAGTCGGAAGATGTGGACTGGAACTTTCCGGTTCTCGTTGAAGATGTAGTGATGATGGGACGCTATGGTCATATGGGCATGATGCGCCGCGCTAAACAGGTTGATTATCAGGCGGTAACAGATGCGCTGGCGCGTGTCGGTATGAGTGATTTCCGCAAGCGCCAGATCGGTGAATTATCCGGCGGTCAGAAGAAACGTGTCTTTCTGGCGCGTGCGCTTGCGCAGGATGGTAAAGTCATCCTTCTGGATGAGCCTTTTACCGGTGTGGATGTCAAAACCGAAGAAGCCATCATCAAGCTGCTGCGTGACCTGCGTGATGAGGGACGGGTGATGTTCGTCTCGACCCATAATCTGGGCAGTGTGCCGGAATTCTGTGACCGCACAGTGCTGCTGAACCGCACTGTTCTGGCCTATGGTGATACGGAGACCATCTTTACGCAGGCTAATCTTGAGAAAACTTTCGGCGGTGTTTTGCGCCATTTCGTGCTCAATGATGCCGATAAAGGTAAAGCGCATCCGGTGAATATTCTGACCGATGATGAGCGGCCGCTGGTGCTCTATCAGGACAATCACGGTAAGGGAGCAGAGTAATGGAACTGCTGCTTGAGCCGTTCTCCTATCAATATATGATCAATGCTATGTGGGTTTCGGCACTGGTCGGAGGCGTGTGCGCATTCCTGTCCGGCTATCTGATGCTCAAAGGCTGGTCACTGATCGGCGATGCTCTGTCTCACTCCATCGTACCGGGGGTGGCGGGGGCTTATATGCTCGGTCTGCCTTTTGCGATCGGTGCTTTCTTCTCCGGCGGTCTGGCTGCGGCCGCGATGCTGTTTCTCAATGAGCGTACAAAGCTAAAAGAAGATGCGATTATCGGTTTGATTTTCACATCCTTCTTTGGTCTTGGCCTGTTTATGGTGTCGTTGAAACCAACCGCAGTCAGCATTCAGACCATTGTACTGGGCAATATTCTGGCGATTACACCGGCGGATACACTGCAACTGGCGATAATCGGCTTTGTATCTCTGGTCGTGTTGTTGTTTATCTGGAAAGACCTGATGGTGACTTTCTTTGATGAGAGCCATGCCCGTTCGATCGGCCTGAATCCGACTGTACTGAAAGTGATTTTCTTCACATTGTTGTCGGCCTGTACCGTTGCAGCGATGCAGACAGTGGGTGCATTTCTGGTGATCTCTATGGTGGTGACCCCCGGAGCAACAGCCTATTTGCTGACAGATCGCTTTCCGCGTTTGCTGACGATTGCTGTGATCATCGGAACGCTCACCAGTTTTACCGGCGCTTATATCAGCTATTTTCTCGATGGTGCGACCGGTGGGATTATTGTTGTCATGCAGACGCTGATCTTTCTGGCAGCATTTTTCTTCGCGCCGAAGCACGGCATGTTGGCTGCAAGGCGCCGTGCCGCTCAGTCGCTTAAAGCGGAGGTGCAGTCATGAGCCTGTTTGAAACTCTGATGATGCCGTTTCGCTTTGAATTTATGGTCAATGCTATGGTTATTGCTATGCTGATCGCGATACCGGCCGCATTATTATCGTGTTTTCTTGTGCTTAAGGGCTGGTCGCTGATGGGAGATGCTGTTTCCCATGCGGTACTGCCGGGCGTGGTGCTGGCCTATATTATCAATATTCCGCTGGCGATCGGCGCTTTTGTGGCCGGGATGTTTTGTGCACTGGCAACCGGTTTTCTGAAAGAAAACAGCCGCATCAAACAAGATACCATTATGGGCGTTGTCTTCTCCGGTATGTTTGGTCTCGGACTGGTGATGTATGTGAAGGTGCAGTCTGATGTGCATCTGGATCACATTCTGTTCGGTGACATTCTTGGCATCGGCAAGCAGGATATGATTGAGACAGCAATCATTGCTGTGATTGTAACTGCTCTTCTGGTGCTGAAATGGCGGGATCTGCTGCTGCATGCTTTTGATCCGGCGCAGGCACAGGCTGTGGGACTGCCGGTCAGATTGCTGCATTATGGTCTGCTGGCGATTCTGTCGCTGACCATTGTTGGTGCCTTGAAAGCTGTCGGCATCATTCTGGCAATTGCGATTCTGATTGCACCGGGGGCAATTGCCTTCCTGCTGACGCGTAATTTCAGTTCCATGCTGGTTGTTGCGGTGATTGTGGCTGTCGCTTCATCGGGGCTTGGCGTTTATGTCTCGTTCTTTATCGACAGTGCACCTGCACCAACCATCGTTCTGCTGATGACCTTGGTGTTTATTGCGGCGTTTATCATAGCGCGCCGTCGTATTGCCCGCACAGAGAGGCAGGTTTTCTCCTCTTAACTTCATGCCCGAAAACGATTCTCTGTAAGCAAGGCGTCGCGCTGAGAGCATTTCTGATCATAGATCGGAAATGCTCTTTTTTTGTGTCATGCTTATTTGCACGAGCATTCAATGCGCCGCGATATTCGGCGCTGACATCGGGAGAAATAAAAGCTGAAATCAGAAAAGCAAAAAGCCGCGCAGTGCGCGGCTTTTGGAGGCTTAACCAAACTGGAGCGGGCGAAGGGATTCGAACCCTCGACCCCAACCTTGGCAAGGTTGTGCTCTACCCCTGAGCTACACCCGCTCGCGCCAGTTTGTTGGTTAGGCCTGCGCTATATGTCAAAATCTCAAGTGATTTGCAATAGGGAAAATTCAAAATCTGTAATTTTTTTGAAGGCTTTACGACAAAACAGTAATCTGGTTTTGAGGATGTGTCAGTTAAGGGGAAATACAATCAGAAAAGCAAAAAGCCGCGCTGTTGCGCGGCTTTTGAAGGCTTAACCAAACTGGAGCGGGCGAAGGGATTCGAACCCTCGACCCCAACCTTGGCAAGGTTGTGCTCTACCCCTGAGCTACACCCGCTCGCGCCAGTTTGTTGGTTAGGCCTGCGCTATATGGCAAAAGCTCAGGTGATTTGCAACAGGGAATTTGCAAAAACATCAAACAGTTTTGTGTATAATTACAAAAATGTACATTACAGGCCGAATTTGTGGTTCTCGGAGCTCTGATATATCGGATTAGGCGGGAGTGAAGGCATAAATCCTTGTTATGATTCGGATTTAAGCGCGCAATTTTTCAGGAATTTTGCATTTAGGGTGGCAGTTTTATAAGAGTGGTATAGTTTTTCATGGAGGAGAAATAAAATAATGCCGAAAACTGCTGCTGAATTGCATGATTATCTCGCATCATTGGGGATCGAGGTGAAAACAGTAACCCATCCGCCTTTGTTTACCGTTGTTGATTCTCAAAATCTGCGTGGCGAGATTGCGGGCGGGCACACCAAGAATCTTTTTCTGAAAGATAAGAAAGACAATTTCTTTCTGGTGACTGTTGAGGAAGATGCAATTGTTGATCTGAAGACGATTCACACGGTGATTGGTGCCGCCAGCAAGGTTTCTTTCGGTAAGCCGGAAAAGCTGATGGAATATCTGGGGCTGATACCGGGATCGGTTTCCGTTTTGGGGGCGGTCAATGACAGCGAGCATAAAGTCAGCATTATTCTCGATGAGGCTTTGATGCGTCATGAGATTATCAATGCGCATCCGCTGACGAATGAAGCGACAACCTCCATTCATCGTGATGACCTGATACGTTTTCTGAAGGCAACAGGCCATGATGTGCGTATATTGTCTGTGAGTACAGCAGAGGTTGCTTCTGCCTGATGCGAACCTCGAAAGAGGGGTTGAAAGCGCGCATGAAAATGCCGAATTAACATGGCAGAGATATTATATTCTGCCATAATCATTAGCATGGCGACAGCAGCAGCTTTGCAGTGCCTGTTATGACAAGACGAGCGGATTAAGGGACGAGAATGAATAGCGGTAACAATCCTTTTGGCGGCAATCCTTATGGGGCCTCTTATGGTCAGGCAGGCGCGCAGGGTAATACCAGCGTAACCTATAATAATGCGGCGACTGCACCTGCACCGGCGCAGGACGATGACAATTCCGGCTCGCTGTCCGCTTTGGCAGGTTTTGGCAGTTCCGGTGCTGCGGTTGCCGGACTGATTAAAGATACCACGACAGCGGATTTTGCTGCCGATGTGATCAATGAATCCCGTAATCAGCCGGTTCTGGTCGATTTTTGGGCGCCGTGGTGCGGCCCGTGCCGTCAGCTGACACCGGTGATTGAAAGCGCTGTGAATGCAGCGCAGGGCACTGTTAAACTTGTGAAGATGAATATTGACGATCATCCGGTGATCGCCGGACAATTGGGTATTCAATCTATTCCGGCCGTGATTGCTTTCGTCAATGGCCAGCCTGTTGATGGTTTCATGGGCGCTTTGCCGGAAAGCAAGATTAAAGAATTTATTGATAAAGTTGCCAAGAGTGCCGGTTCTGTCAGCGGCTCGCAGGCAGCCATTGAAGAAGCTTTGGCGGCTGCACAGGAAATGCAGGCGCATGGCGAGCCGGATCAGGCTGCACAGATTTATGCTGCTGTTTTGCAAAATGTGCCGGATAATATGATAGCCCTTGCTGGTCTTGCCGGATGTCTGTTTGATCTTGGTGATCTGGAAAAAGCCCGCGAAGTGCTGGCACGTGTACCGGAAAAGCAGAAAGAAGATCCGGCTATCCGTGCAGTTGAAGCGCGGCTGGCTTTGGCCGAACAGGTTGCGCATCTTGGCAATCCTGCTGAATTGCAGGCACGTCTGAATGCAGATCCGAATGATCATCAGGCGCGTTTTGATCTGGCGATGATTGCCAATGCGCTGGATAAGCGTGAAGAGGCTGCCGACGGGCTTCTGGCGATTATGAAAGCAGACCGTACATGGAATGATGATGGGGCACGCAAGCAGTTGCTGCAGTTCTTTGAGGCCTGGGGCTTTAAAGATCCGGCAAGCTTGAGCGGTCGCCGCAAATTGTCGTCGCTCTTGTTTGCTTGAGAATGACAGGAGCGCTCTTTGACCAGCAGGATCGCTCCGTTTTGATGATGAAATGAAGCCGGACGAGAAGCCCGGTGTGGATGTGAGGTGAATTTATGCAGGCGGGCAATGTCCATTACAGAAAAGCGTCAGACTTGCCGGAAGTGATTCCGGTGTTTCCGCTGGTGGCCGGCCTGTTATTGCCTCGCGGACAAATGCCGCTGAATATTTTTGAGCCACGCTATCTGGTGATGGTGGATGAAGCTTTGGCCGGTGACCGGATTATCGGTATTATTCAGCCGAAAATCGTCAACGGTGTTGCGGTGGAAGATAAAGAAGGTGCAGCAAAAGGAACGGATAAACCGGAACTGAGTGCTGTTGGCTGTCTTGGCCGGATCACCTCCTATACTGAAACCGGTGACGGGCGTGTGCTGATCACTGTGCAGGGCATTTGCCGGTTCCGGCTGGAAGAAGAGCTCTCAGTAGCGCATCCGTTCCGTATGGCACGGGTAAAGCCTTACTTGCAGGATCTGGAAGAAGAGCAGGGCGAGAAAGACGTTGATCGCGAAGCATTGTTGCAGGCTTTCCGCGACTATCTCGAGGTCAATGGTCTTGAAGCCGACTGGGAAAGCATTGCCAAGGCCGGTAATGAGACACTGGTCAATGCATTGTCGATGATGTCGCCATTTGGCGAGGCTGAAAAGCAAGCGCTGCTGGAAGCACCTGATCTGAAAACCCGCGCGGAAACGTTGGTAGCGATTACAGAAATTGCACTGGCACGCAACGGCGATGATTATGGTTCAGGTTTGCAGTAATATGCAGCGATAAAGGGTGGCCGGATATGAGTACTGAAGGCTTTGAAAAGAAAATCGATCCGAAAATGCTGGAATTGCTGGTCTGCCCTTTGACCAAAGGTGTGCTGGTCTATGACCGTGAGCATAGTGAGCTGATTTCTAAAAAAGCAAAACTGGCTTATCCGGTACGGGAGGGGGTGCCTATCCTGCTGGCATCCGAAGCCCGTAGTTTGGAATAGAATATATTTGAATCGTCGCTTTTATGCAGGCAGTACATCCGGTTTAGGATTATTGCGAAATTTGCAAAAATATGAGTCAAATCTTGCGTTTGACACTTTCCCCCCTTTGAGCTTTTGGGCTATGAATAGCGTGAATTTTTCGCGTGAGCGCTTTGCCTTTGAAACAAGTTGCAGAGGAAGAGTGCTCTGAGTTTAAAGAAGTTCATTTGTACGGCTGACCGGCAGATGATCTGAACAAAGGCATGGCATAATGGCGACCAGAAAACTGTTTCTTCTGCCGGGCGACGGCATCGGCCCTGAGTCAATGGCGGAAGTCCGCAAAATCATTACCTATCTGAATGAAGAAAAAGGCCTTGGCTTTGAGACAGATGAAGGCCTCGTCGGCGGTTCTGCCTATGATGCCCATGGTCAGGCGATTTCAGAAGGCGATATGGAAAAAGCGCTGGCTGCTGATGCCGTATTGTTTGGTGCTGTCGGCGGTCCGAAATGGGACAGCGTGCCTTATGAAGTACGTCCGGAAGCCGGTCTGCTGCGTCTGCGTAAAGATCTGGCGCTGTTCGCAAATCTGCGTCCTGCAATCTGCTATCCGGCGCTGGCTGATGCTTCTTCGCTGCGCCCTGAAGTTGTTGAAGGTCTTGATATTCTGATCGTTCGCGAACTGACCGGCGGTGTCTATTTCGGTGAGCCGAAAGAAATCATCGATCTGGGCAATGGCCAGAAGCGCGGTATCGACACACAGGTTTATGAAACCTATGAAATTGAGCGTATTGCCGGTGTGGCTTTTGAACTGGCGCGCACACGCGGTAACAAAGTCACCTCGATGGAAAAACGCAATGTGATGAAGTCCGGCGTGTTGTGGAACGAAGTTGTAACCGCAACTCATAAAGCCAAATATGCTGATGTAAAGCTGGAGCATATGCTGGCGGATGCCGGTGGTATGCAGCTGGTGCGCTGGCCGAAGCAGTTCGACGTGATTGTCACAGATAACCTGTTTGGCGATATGCTGTCTGACGTTGCTGCTATGCTCACCGGCTCGCTCGGTATGCTGCCATCCGCATCGCTGGGTGCACCGGATGCAACAACCGGCAAGCGTAAGGCGCTGTATGAGCCTGTGCATGGCTCGGCACCGGATATTGCAGGACAGGGCATTGCCAACCCTATTGCAATGATCGCTTCTTTCGCAATGTGCCTGCGTTACTCCTTCAACCTGATTGAAGAAGCTGACCGTCTGGAAGCGGCAATTGCTGCTGTTCTTGATGATGGTATCCGTACCGGTGACATCTGGTCGGAAGGCTCGAAAAAAGTCGGCACTGTTGAAATGGGTGATGCAATTCTCGCCAAATTCAAAGCATTGTCTGCTTAAAAATTATAGCATTTCCAGCAAAACTGGGAACCGGTTTTGCGTCGGATAATGCGTAAAAACAAATAGTTACAGCGGTTCCAACGTTTCAGTCTTAACTGGAGCCGCTGTAAAGCAGTCGATTGGTCATAGAAAAACCGCCGGAGCATTGCTGCTCCGGCGGTTTTGTTTTGTGGCAGAGTTTTTACTCTACGTGATCAAGGTCACGGTCTTTGGTTTCACGTACAAAGATCAGACCGATAATCAGCGTCATCACTGCAATGATGATCGGGTACCAGAGGCCATAATAAATATCACCTTTGGCCGCACTCATCGCAAACACGGTTGCCGGAAGCAGACCACCGAACCAGCCGTTACCAATATGGTAAGGCAGGGACATACCGGTATACCGGATGCGGGTCGGGAACATTTCCACCAGAATAGCGGCAATCGGGCCATAGACCATGGTTACATAGATCACCAAAATGGTCAGGATCAGCACTGTCAGCGGCCAGTTAACCTCATCCGGATTGGCCACCATTTTAAAGGTGCCTGCATCCGCAATGGTATAAACTTTTTGCTCACCGATTGTTGCCGCGTCAGTTGCGGTAATCAGCTTGGCAGCGACCATCTGATCGGCTGTCATCGTGGCAGCTTCACCGGCACGGATCGCATCGGCATTCAGCGACAGTTCCGGATTAGCGGCCACAAATGCATCCAGTTTGGCATCCGGCACTTTGGCTGGATTACGCACCAGAGGGAAACCGGCTTTTTGCAGAGCCAGATTAACGTCATGGGTGAATGCAGGAGCGCGTGTAGCTGCATCGGCACCTGTGGCATCATAGGATGTTACAGTGCTGTCGCCGATTTTGACACTTGCTGGTGTGCCTGCTGCACCGGTCTCAATCGTATATGGTACGGAAGAACGGGACAGAAAGGCTGTGGCCACGTCACAGGACGTGGTGAATTTTGCAGTACCCACCGGATTGAACTGGAAAGTACAATCGCCCGGTGCTGCGGTAATGGTTGCGCTGATTGTGGCTTCTGCACGGGCAAGTGCCGGATTGGCAGCAGCTGTGAGTGCTTTAAACAGCGGGAAATAGGTGAAGATTGCCAGAGCCAGACCAGCCATGATGATTGGCTTACGGCCAACTTTATCCGATAACCAGCCCCAGAACAGGAAGAATGGTGTTGCAATCAGCAGGGCGATCGCAATCATGATATTGGCTGAAATGCTTTCAACCTTCAGCACGTTTTGCAGGAAGAACAGCGTATAGAACTGACCGGAATACCAGACTACGGCCTGACCTGCTGTCAAACCGAACAGCGCAATCAGAGCGATTTTGGCATTTTTCCACTGACCAAAGGCTTCTTTCAGAGGGGCTTTGGACTGTTTGCCTTCTTCTTTCATTTTTTTGAAAGCAGGTGATTCACTCATCTGCATACGGATCCAGACGGAAATACCGAGCAGAACAACTGAAATCAGGAACGGAATACGCCAGCCCCATGCTGCAAATTCTTCTGCGGTCATGGAATTCTGGATTAGCAGGATAACGATCAGCGACAGGAACAGACCGAAAGTCGCTGTGGTCTGAATCCATGACGTATAGAAACCGCGACGGCCGTTTGGCGCATGTTCAGCCACATAAGTCGCCGCACCGCCATATTCACCGCCCAGCGCCAGCCCCTGCAGCATACGCAGACCGATCAGGATGATTGGCGCGATGATGCCGATGGATGCCGACCCCGGCAACAGACCGACGAGGAAGGTTGAGAGCCCCATCACCACGATGGTGACAAGGAATGTATATTTACGGCCTACGAGGTCGCCGATACGTCCGAAGAATAATGCACCGAACGGGCGCACGAGAAAGCCTGCCGCAAAAGCCAGCAGCGCGAAAATATTACGGGTTGTTTCAGGATATTCACTAAAGAAGGTGGCGCCGATATAAATTGCCAGCGAGCCGTAGAGATAGAAATCATACCATTCAAAGACTGTTCCAAGTGACGAGGCAAAAATAACTTTGCGCTCTTCCTTGGTCATTTTAGGGGCGCGTTCGCGCGCACCATCAATTGCTGCCATTCTTTTTCCTCCCGGATAAACCCTGTGACCGTTCCCTTATTGTCACCGGGTGTTGATTGTTTTCTGCCTTTCAGTAATTCCGAATATGCTCATTCTGAGTCTGGGCCGTTCAGGCCGGAGGTGTCTGCAATCGTGCGGCTTGTTGTGCCGCTTGGCAAAGCAGTCACAGACAGAATGAACTGAAAACGGGATTTGCGTCAGTATTCTTTAGTATAATAATCGCGAAATATTTTTCTCTGAGGCGGGTATTCCGGACGGGCGCAGCCCTGTGAATTTGAAAATTTGTTATTTTCCTAAAGAAACTGAGGCTTTCGGGATATAAACGGTAATTGACTCTTGCCAAAATCGCGGTACAAGCAACGGTGAATTAGGAGACATCGCGTGGAATCCCTCGCTTCGCCATCAGTTTTGCCAGCATTTTCCGGAGACATTTCCGGCGGCGAAGCTATGGTCTTATCTTCTCCTGCATTCGGTATTACCAAAACGGCCATGATTGCCCTGAAGACAATCACCTCGAAAACGACCACCAAAACGGTCTGATCCCTTGGCCTGCTCACCCTCTCCCGGGTTAGGCCCGGGGCAGAGAACCTGCGTGGCCAACGGGTTTTCTGGTGTGAAAGCGGAGAGGGACAGGAGATTTCATATGGGTTTCAAAGTTGCGATTGTCGGTGCCACAGGTAATGTGGGCCGTGAAATGCTCAATATTCTTGAAGAGCGCGGTTTTCCGGCTGATGAAGTGGTGGCGCTTGCGTCCCGTCGCAGCCTCAATACTGAAGTGTCTTATGGCGATAAAACCTTGAAAACCAAGGTTCTCGACACCTATGATTTTTCCGATGTCGATATTTGCCTGATGTCTGCCGGTGGTTCGGTTTCTAAAGAATGGTCACCGAAAATCGGTGCGCAGGGTTGCGTTGTTATCGATAACTCATCCGCATGGCGCTATGATGCTGATGTGCCGCTGATCGTTCCGGAAGTAAACCCTGAAGCAATCGACGGTTTCCGTAAGCGCAATATCATTGCCAATCCGAATTGCTCGACAGCGCAGCTCGTTGTTGCTCTGAAGCCTTTGCATGATGCGGCCACCATCAAGCGTATCGTTGTTGCGACTTACCAGTCGGTTTCCGGCGCCGGTAAGGAAGGGATGGACGAATTGTTCCAGCAGTCGCGTGCAGTTTTTGTTGCTGATCCTGTCTCTGCTCAGAAATTCACCAAGCGTATCGCCTTTAACGTCATTCCGCACATTGATTCCTTCATGGAAGACGGTTCCACCAAGGAAGAGTGGAAAGTGATGGCTGAAACCAAGAAAATGCTGGATCCGAAGATCAAGGTTTCTTGTACTGCTGTGCGCGTTCCGGTGTTTATTGGTCACTCCGAAGCTGTGAATATCGAATTCGATAAGCCGATCAGCGCTGATGAAGCCCGCGAAATCCTGCGTGAAGCACCGGGTTGTCAGGTTGTCGATAAACCTGAAGACGGCGGCTATATCACCCCGTATGAAAGCGCTGGCGAAGACGCGACATTCATCTCGCGTATCCGTGAAGATATCACACTCGAAAACGGTCTTTCCATGTGGATTGTTGCCGATAACCTGCGCAAAGGCGCGGCTCTGAACACAATTCAGATCGCTGAACTGCTGCTGGAACGCAATCTGATCAAGCCTAAATCAGCTGCCTGATTTTGAGCGAAGTATGAATTAAAAGGCGCGGGAAACCGCGCCTTTTTTGTGAAAGCGTATCCCAAAAAGTGTGAAGCGGTTTTTGGAAAGGATACGCGTCAAAATAGAGAGAAAGAGTATTTTCAGTTTACTGAAATACTCTGTTATTGCTGCTCGCGGTTGCGATATTGCATGATCGCAGCATTAACTTCCGCACCGATAATGAAGATCGCGGCGATAATATAGAGAAACACAATCGCCACCATGATCGAGGCCAGACCGGCATAGGTGGTGACGTAACTGGCAAAACTTTCCAGATAACGCGCAAAAGCGGTGGCGCCAGCCAGCCATGCGAGTAATGTCAGCACAATGCCCGGCAGAATATCAACCAGTGAGCGCTTGCCCGCCGGTAGCCAGATATGCACGACAAACAGACCGAAAATCAGAACGGAAAGCGCAATTGCATAGCGCCAGAAGCCGAAAGAAACCGACATGGTTTCCAGTGCCGGCACCCATTGTTCAGCTAAGCGAATGGCTAATGGTGCCAGAATCAGCAGAAAACTGATCGCCATAATGCTGAGGGTAGCTACAACAACGAAGCCCAGGCTTTGTGCACGGCAAAACAGAATAGAGCGGGTATCGGTGACACGATAGGCGCGGTTGAGCGCAACGCGCAGTGCCTCAACGCCATTGGAGGCAAAATAGGCCGCGGCGATCACACTGAGGGTCAGGAGGTCACCGCGCTGAATTGTCAGAACATTCTGCACTTCACGGGCAATCGGTGCGGCAATTGCAGGCGGCCAGGTGTCAAAAATGACATGCACAGCCGTATCGGCAAATGCATCCGCGCCGAGAAAACTGGCAAGAGCTGTTGCGAAAATCAAAAACGGAAACAGCGCCATCAGGCTGGAGAGAGCGATATGGGATGCAAAAGCCCAGCCGTCATCGGAGATAAAATGGCCGATCGCATCAGTAAGAGTCTGTCTGAGGAAACGGATTATTTTTCGCATAGACAGAAAATTCCTTTAGTTCAGCTTGTGATATCAAATCTGTTACGGGGCTGATGTCATGTTTGTGTGGTATAACTGACGATAAGTCAAAAACTCAACGTGTATAAAACTTTGCGGACAGGAATTGCAATTATGTCAGCCCGTAACCCAACGGATAAAGAGCAACCGATGACAACAAATACGCAAACTTCACCTGCTCCACAAAAAACTATTCTGATTACCGGTTGTTCCAGCGGTATCGGCGCATTTTGTGCGCATGCACTGAAACAGCGTGGCTGGCGCGTGTTTGCTACCGCTCGCAAAACTGAAGATTTAACCTATTTGCGGGAGCGGGGCTTTGAAGCATTTTATCTGGATTATTGTGAGCCGGAGTCAATTGCAGCCGTTGCTGAAGCCGTTCTGAATGCCTGTCATCACCAGCTTGATGCCTTGTTTAATAATGGGGCTTATGCGCAGCCCGGAGCGGTAGAAGACTTACCGATGGAAGCTTTGCGGCTGCAATTCGAGGCTAATTTCTTTGGCTGGCAGGATTTAACGCAAAGGCTGATTCCCGCAATGCGTGCCCGCAAACAGGGACGGCTGGTGCATTGCTCATCTATTCTCGGATTAGTGCCGATGAAATGGCGCGGCGCTTATGTCTCTTCAAAATTTGCACTGGAAGGGCTGATGCTGGTGCAACGAATGGAGTTGGAAGGTTCCGGTCTTACCGTCTCGATGATTGAGCCAGGGCCGATTACCAGCAAATTTGCGATTAATGCGGCTGCTTTTGCGCAGAAATATATTGATATGGAAGCATCTGTGCATCAGCAGGATTATCAGCGGCAATTTGCAAAATTGCAGGGTGGCGGGACAAAGTCCTCAGCGAAGCTCGGGCCTGATGCAGTGTTTGAAGTTTTGCTGCATGCGTTGGAAAGTGACAGGCCACGCCCGCATTATCCGGTGACGCGTCCGGCAAAGCTGGGCATTCTTGCCAAGCGTCTGTTGCCCTCCCGCTGGCTTTATAAAATGCTGTCCGATCAGTCGTAAGGAACAAGCGACCTTCACTTTATCCTGCCGCAAAACTGCTGCGCACTTTTGCGGGAAATGCCGGTTTGTTTGGTCGCATTATCCTGTCGTAAAACCGCTACGCACTTTTACGGGAAATGCTCTATCAGCCGCAAAAAGCATCTGTTACACATTGTGCGGGGAAGACAGAGGATTGCTGAAAAGCAGTCGGGAGGAATAAGATGGACAGCGGTTTCAAATTTTTAGCGATCATTGCAATGATCGCCGTAGCAGTGGTTTTGCTGCTGGGCTTGCGCAATATGCTGCGGAACGGTGATGGCAACACATCCAACAAGCTGATGCGGTTGCGTATTATGTTTCAGTTTATCGCCGTGCTGTTAATGGTCGGCGCATTATATTTTGCCCGACGTTAATTCGTCTAACAGTCCGTTGTGAGGCGATTTGGTCAAGCTCAATAAAATTTACACGCGTACCGGTGATGATGGCACAACAGGTCTGGCCTGTGGCCCCAGACGGCGCAAAGATGATATGCGTATTGTTGCCTGCGGTGATATTGATGAGCTGAATGCATCAATTGGTCTGGCTCGGCTTTATACGACGCTGATCCTGCCGGAAGTTGATGCAATTTTGACTAGGGTACAGAATGATCTCTTTGACCTTGGCGCTGACATCGCCACCCCAGCTGTTATTCCACTTTCTTCCGGTGATACTGGTGAAAGTCTCGGCTATGAGCCTTTAAGAATTATTAGCGCGCAGGTTGATCGTCTGGAGAAGGAGATTGATGCGCTGAATGCGCAGCTTGAACCGCTCCGTTCGTTCATTTTGCCCGGTGGATCACCGGCGGCAGCACATTTGCATATGGCCAGAACGATTGCGCGTCGTGCTGAGCGTTCCATGGTTGCTCTGGCCGCGCAGGATGGCGAGATCGTTTCTGATCCGGCTTTGCACTACATCAACCGCCTGTCAGACTTGCTGTTTGTAGCAGCTCGCATCGCCAATAATCAGGGGCAGGATGATATTTTGTGGGTTCCGGCACTGACGCGCTAGCGCAGTCCCGAATAAGGGCAAGGCTGTTTCGGATTAAATGCGCATATAACCAAGTGATAGAGCATGTGCATGGGCGACATGCTTGTTCAGGTTTCGAAGATGGTTATGACGAGATTTCATAGCCTTGGTCTTGCAGGCGATTGACCTGCTTCCCGTTCAGAATTACGGTCTTATGAAATTTCTGAAATTCCGGTCAATATTGTTCACACAATATGGGCTGGGCATCAGGCAGGTTTGCGATACGATATTAGAATGTCGGCATCAGGCAAGTTGTTGCTTATGTCATAGTTTAAAATTGTATCTGACTAAGAGGCAGGCGGATATTAGTGGGTAAAGAACTGATATCTTGTCGAAGAGAGCAGCACATGCTGTTCCAATGGAGAGGATCTTAACCGAATGAAAGTTCTGGTCGCAGTTAAACGGGTTGTTGATTACAACGTCAAAATCCGGGTCAAGAGTGACGGTTCAGGCGTTGAGCTGACCAATGTCAAAATGTCGATGAACCCGTTTGATGAAATCGCGGTTGAAGAAGCCTTGAAACTGAAAGAAGCTGGTAAGGTTTCTGAGGTGGTGGTTGTTTCGATCGGCCCTGCACAGGCGCAGGAAACCCTTCGCACTGCTTTGGCTATGGGTGCTGACCGCGCCGTTCTCGTTAAAAACGACGATGCTGTTGAGCCGCTTGCCGTTGCCAAAATTCTCAAGGGTGTGGTTGAAGCTGAACAGCCGCAGCTCGTTATTCTTGGCAAACAGGCCATTGATGATGATGCGAACCAGACCGGTCAGATGCTTTCCGCATTGCTGGGCTGGGCACAGGCAACTTTTGCTTCTGAAGTACAACTCTCAGATGCTTCGGCCAATGTGACCCGTGAAGTTGACGGTGGTTTGCAGACCATTGAAATCAAACTGCCTGCAATTATCACCACGGATCTGCGTCTGAACCAGCCGCGCTATGCTTCTCTCCCGAATATTATGAAGGCCAAAAAGAAGCCTCTCGATGAGAAGACACCGGCTGATTACGGCGTTGATACTGCACCACGCCTGAAAATTCTGAAAACCGAAGAGCCTTCCGGCCGTAAAGCCGGTGTGAAAGTGGCTTCTGTTGCTGAGCTTGTTGATAAGCTCAAAAACGAAGCAGGCGTATTGTAAGCGGGTCAGGACAGGAAAACGATTATGGCTATTCTTCTTTTTGCAGAACACGATAATGCAACCCTTTCTGACCAGACTGCCAAGGCTCTGACCGCAGCGCTCGCCATTGGCGGTGATGTGGATGTACTGGTTGCGGGTAAAGGTGCGAAAGCTGCCGCAGATGCTGCTGCCAAACTCAAAGGCGTGCGTAAAGTCCTGCTGGCTGAGAGCGATGCTCTGGAAAACCGTCTGGCAGAGCCAACGGCTGCATTGCTGACCGGTCTGGCCGGTTCTTATGACACCGTGATTGCACCTGCCACAACATCCGGCAAAAATGTGCTGCCGCGCGTTGCTGCTCTTCTTGATGTGGCGCAGGTGTCGGAAATCATCGAAGTTGTCTCTCCGACCGTGTTCAAGCGTCCGATCTATGCGGGTAACGCGATTCAGACCGTTGAAACGACTGATGCGAAAAAAGTCATTACTGTGCGTACAGCATCTTTTGCTGCTGCCGGTGAAGGCGGTTCTGCTGCAGTTGAGAGCATTGATGCCGGTAATGATCCTGCAGTATCGAAATTTGTTGAAGCCAAGATTTCCGGCGGTGATCGTCCGGAACTGACTTCGGCAAAAATCATTATTTCCGGTGGCCGTGCACTTGGTTCTGCTGAGAAATTCAATGAAGTGATCACTCCGGTCGCAGACAAACTCGGTGCTGCTATCGGTGCCAGCCGTGCTGCGGTTGATGCCGGTTATGCACCAAATGACTGGCAGGTTGGTCAGACCGGGAAAGTCGTTGCGCCTCAATTGTATATCGCTTGCGGTATCTCCGGTGCGATTCAGCATCTGGCCGGTATGAAGGATTCCAAAGTGATCGTTGCGATCAACAAGGATGAAGAAGCACCGATTTTCCAGGTTGCTGATTACGGTCTGGTCGGTGATCTGTTCACCATTCTGCCGGAGCTTGAAAAAGCTCTCTGAACAGGGATCATGACAATCAGGCATGATTGTCTTTGATATTATAACGCGTCCGGATATTTAATCCGGGCGCGTTTTGCTTTAATCAAGGATAGACTTCTTGGCATGAGACTGCTCATGTAGGGGATGAAAATAGCATTAGCTGTAAATTTATTGATACGAAGGGACCGGAGCGCATCATGAGTTTTACAATCAAAACAGTGGGTATTATCGGCGCGGGGCAGATGGGCAATGGTATCGCTCATGTTTGCGCACTGGCGGGCTTTGACGTGCTGTTGCATGATGCCTCGCTTGAGCGGCTGGAAAACGGTATTGCCACCATCAGCGGAAATATGGCGCGACAGGTTGCTTCCGGCAAACTGGCTGAAGATGCACGTATCGCTGGTCTGGCACTGATTAAACCGGCCAAAACCATGGCTGATCTGGCTCCTTGCGATCTGGTGATTGAAGCGGCAACGGAAAACGAAGCTATCAAGAAGCAGATCTTTGCGCAGGTCTGCCCGCATCTGCATAGCAACGCTATTCTGGCAACCAATACATCATCGATTTCGATCACCCGCTTGGCGGCAACTACGGATCGTCCTGAGCGCTTTATCGGTATTCATTTTATGAATCCGGTGCCGGTGATGAAACTGGTTGAACTGATCCGCGGTATTGCGACTGAAGAACCGACCTTTGCCGCATCACAGGATTTCGTGCAGAAGCTGGGCAAGACCATTACCGTTTCTGCCGACTTCCCTGCCTTTATCGTCAATCGTATCCTACTGCCGATGATCAATGAAGCGATCTATACGCTTTATGAGGGGGTCGGTACTGTGGATGCAATCGATACTGCGATGAAGCTTGGTGCTAATCATCCGATGGGACCGCTGCAGCTTGCTGACTTTATCGGTCTGGATACCTGTCTGTCGATCATGCAGGTTCTTTACGAAGGCCTGTCGGATTCCAAATATCGTCCGTGTCCGCTGCTGGTTAAATATGTCGAAGCAGGCTGGCTGGGTCGCAAAACCGGTCGTGGTTTCTATGATTACCGTGGTGATGAACCGGTACCAACCCGTTAAGAATTAATATTGCCTCAGAGGCAAAACGGATCAAAACCCCGCATTTCGTCAAGAAATGCGGGGTTTTTTATCAAGTTAATAAATAAAAGGTTATTTTTAACGGGTCATTAATCATGCGAATTCATATGATGTTCACCTTTATTGGCTAATATTTACCTTAAATTCACTGTTGCGATTTGCGCTACAGAAAAAATAATAATTCTAAATTAATCAGGGTGTAGGATGATGGGTCTGATCGTTCAGTTTCGTCAAGTTGTTAAAGTTATTCGTGAGTTTCTGGCACCAAGCTATCGTCCGGAACGCCATTATATGCGTGGTCCCGGTCCTGCTTGTGCAGCCCGTCATGCGCACTAAAATGACTTTTTGTGCGCCCGTCGGACGCACAGCACGTTAAAAGATATCTTGCACCGGATAGCTCCCAGATCCGGTTGCATTAAGAATGAAAAAGCCGGCTCATGAGCCGGCTTTTATGCTTAGAACTGTTTGCCAAGCAGGCGGTCTAGGGACAAGCGGCCACTGCCTGCGACGCTCAGATACATAAAGACGCCGAACCAGACAGTTGAGAGCTGGAAGCCGCTGCCACGCGGGATCATCACCAGCAGCAGAATGACAATCATCTGGATAAACAGCATGAAAGCGAGCGGGCGTGTAAACAGGCCGATTGCAATGGCAATGCCACCGGCAAATTCGAGAATACTGGTAAAATAAGCCAGTGGCACCGCAGGTTCGAGCCCCAGTTGCTGGAACAGTTCAATATCGCGGGGCATATCGCCGTTAAATAATTTTTCCCAGCCAAAGAATGCCATGATGCCACCGCTGGCGGCACGCATAACGGCATAGGCTAAATCGTGAAAACGGGCATAAAGAGGCGCCAGAAATGGCAGAATTAAAGACGGTTCAGAGTGTTTATCTGTCATGGATGAAGGGTCTCTACGCGAAAGCGGGTTGATAAAGACAATAAGTTTCAGTGGTTTTCTGCGATATGCGGAATCAAATTACGCTTTAAAAGTATTAAACCGTACGGTTCGATTCTTGAACTGAGATGTAGCAGACCTGCCATTATTTTCTTTATGAATTTTATGTGATGCGTAGCTGAGAGACGGAAACCATCAGGGATCAAGAATGCTCATAATGTCTAACGTCAGGGGGGGCATAGTTCTCTGTCTGTAGACATAAAAAAACCGGCACAAAGGCCGGTTTTAAGAAATCAGATGTCAGGGTGGCTTAGTGCGCTAAGCCTTGATCAGGCATCCAGACCGTCAAACAGAGCGGTGGAGAGGTAACGCTCGGCAAAGGATGGAATGATAACGACAATGTTTTTGCCTTTGTTTTCCGGTCGCTTACCGACTTCCACAGCAGCTTTAAGCGCTGCGCCGGAAGAAATACCGACCGGAATACCTTCTACGCGGGCAATCTGGCGTGCATAGGCGAAAGCATCTTCGTTCGCGACCTGAATGATTTCATCATAAATGCCGGTATCGAGCGTTTTAGGTGCAAAACCCGCGCCAATACCCTGAATTTTATGCGGGCCCGGATTGCCGCCGGAAAGCACAGGCGAATCTTTCGGTTCAACCGCAACCACTTTGAAAGACGGTTTACGGGCTTTCAGAACCTGTCCAATGCCGGTGATGGTGCCGCCGGTGCCGATACCGGAAACCAGAATATCAGCTTCACCATTGGTGTCATTCCAGATTTCTTCTGCCGTTGTTTTACGGTGAATTTCCGGATTGGCGGCATTTTCAAACTGCTGCGGGATGATAGCATCCGGATTACCGGCAGCGAGTTCCTCGGCCTTCGCAATCGCGCCCTTCATACCTTTAGCACCCTCTGTCAGTACCAGTTCTGCACCAAGCAGTTTCAGGAGCTTACGGCGTTCAACCGACATGGTCTCAGGCATTGTGAGAATCAGGCTGTAGCCTTTGGCAGCAGCAGCAAAAGCTAATGCAATACCGGTATTGCCGGAGGTTGGCTCAATGAATACAGTTTTGCCCGG
The DNA here is from genome assembly GCA_021733665.1 of Bacillus subtilis. Lineage (GTDB taxonomy): Bacteria > Pseudomonadota > Alphaproteobacteria > Rhizobiales > Rhizobiaceae > Pseudochrobactrum. The sequence goes on along the minus strand of JAHREI010000001.1, from coordinate 12,067 downwards.
AACAGCTTTGCCTTCTGCCTCAAGGCTTTCAATCATAGCCAGACCAATACGGTCTTTGACACTTGCCAGCGGATTGAAGAATTCAAGCTTTACGAGAAGATTAGCGACAACGCCGTTTTCACGGGCGAATTTATCCGCACGGACGAGCGGAGTATTGCCGATTGTTTCAACAATAGAAGAATAAATACGGCCGCGGCCTGGCTTGTTAGAATCGCTCATACTAAATCTCCTGATCTGTTCGCAAATCATAGGGCCTGACGGCTCAGGATTATAGAAGCAGGCTTCCAGATTATGCGATTTAATTAGAATAATATTCTATCAAATTGAAAATTTAGAATTATTTTATAGCCGAATGATGGTGGTCTTTGTTTGCCACGCATTGCCGGTTCCAAAATTTACAATGAAACTGAGGAATTGGATCACAAACATTTTTGATTGCAATCAATGTAATTTCTACTGTCAATTCTTAAATAAATAATATGAAGTGTTGCTCAGCTATTGTTTAGTAGACACTGTAAGAAGGAAGGGCAAAAAATGTATAAGCATATTTTAGTGGCAACAGATGGTTCAGATCTTGCCAATAAAGGTCTGGAGCAGGCGATTGGTCTGGCCAAGGAGCTTTCCGCTAAAATCACAATTCTGACGGTAACAGATCTGTTCCCAAGCTATGGCATTGTCGTAGCACCGGGGCTGAGCACATCGCCGGAAATTTTTGAAGAATACCGTACTTCCATGGCAGAACAGGCAAAAGCCATTGTACAGCAGGCCATTGGCAAAGCCCGTGATGCCGGTGTGACTGTTGAAGGTCTGCATATTGAAAACCAGTCACCGGCTGTCGGTATTGTTGAAGCTGCCGAGACACATCAGGCTGAACTGATTGTTATCGCTTCGCATGGCCGTCGCGGTGTAAACAAGCTGCTGCTCGGCAGTCAGGCTGCAGAAGTTCTGTCTTTAAGCAAAGTGCCGGTGCTGGTTGTAAAGTAACCGCTTCGTATCTTTGTTGAAGGTATAAAAAAACGGCGCTTACTAGAGCGTGTCGCGCTTAATCGCACTCATGGCGCTCGCTCTAGATTTTTTTAATTATCGCATGTTCGCGGTAGCTCAAATGAATATATTTGAGTGCGACATGCTTTAGTAGTTTCAGAAAAAGTGGAAGCCGGTTTTTCGTTTGAAACTGCGTTTATATATTGAAAAAGGCGGCTTTCTGAAGAAAGCCGCCTTTGCCGTTTTCTTTTTAAGTATGATTACATACCTTTGGACTTCGAAAAACGCTTACGGTCATTCGGATCCAGATAGAGTTTACGCAGACGGATGGATTTTGGTGTTACTTCCATCAGTTCGTCATCCTGAATCCAGGACAGAGCGCGTTCCAGAGTCATGCGGATCGGCGGGGTCAGCTTAACAGCTTCATCCTTACCGGATGCGCGCATGTTGGTCAGCTTCTTGCCTTTCAGCACGTTGACTTCCAGATCGTTGTCGCGGGTATGAATACCAACGATCATGCCCTGATAAACTTTGGTGCCGGCATCGATAATCATCGGACCGCGGTCTTCAAGGTTGAACATTGCGTAAGCAACCGATTCGCCCTGATCATTGGAGATCAGTACGCCGTTGTTACGGCCGCCGATTTCACCCTTGTGCGGCTGATATTCGTGGAACAGACGGTTCATGATCGCTGTACCGCGTGTATCAGTCATCAGTTCAGACTGGTAACCGATCAGACCACGGGTTGGTGCAAAGAACACCAGACGAACGCGGTTACCGCCGGATGGGCGCAGCTCAACCATTTCCGCTTTGCGTTCAGACATTTTCTGAACAACAGTACCGGAATATTCTTCATCAACGTCGATAACAACTTCTTCTACCGGTTCCAGCAGGTTGCCGTCTTCGTCTTTGTGCATCACAACGCGCGGACGCGAAATGCTCAGCTCAAAACCTTCACGACGCATGTTTTCGATGAGAACAGCAAGCTGCAATTCACCGCGGCCGGAAACGTAGAACGAATCTTTGTCTTCGGATTCTTCAATGCGCAGGGCAACCGAACCTTCAGCTTCTTTCAGCAGACGGTCGCGGATAACACGGCTGGTAACTTTGTCACCTTCAGTACCGGCCAGCGGGCTGTCGTTGACGATGAAGGACATGGTAACGGTTGGCGGATCAATCGGCTGAGCCTTCATGGCTTCATTGATTGACGGGTCGCAGAATGTGTCTGCCACAGTACCTTTGGAAAGACCGGCAATCGCAACGATATCGCCTGCAACGCCTTCTTCAATTGCTGTACGTTCCAGACCACGGAAAGCGAGAATCTTGGAAATACGGCCGTTTTCCAGCAGTTTACCGTCCTGACCGAGTACTTTTACAGCCTGGTTCGGCTTCAATGTGCCGGAATGAATACGACCGGTGATGATGCGGCCGAGGAACGGATCAGCTTCCAGAATGGTACCGATCATCGAGAACGGACCTTCGGCAACCTTAGGTGCAGGAACGTGCTTAACGATCAGATCGTAAAGCGGAGCCAGACCCTGATCGCTTGGACCTTCCGGATTTTCTGCCATCCAGCCGTTACGGCCTGAACCGTAAAGGATCGGGAAGTCGAGCTGTTCGTCAGTCGCATCAAGCGCTGCAAACATGTCGAAAACTTCGTTGATCACTTCTTCATGACGGCCATCCGGACGGTCGATCTTGTTGATCGCAACGATAGGACGTAAGCCCAGTTTGAGCGCTTTACCAACAACGAACTTGGTCTGAGGCATCGGGCCTTCAGCGGAGTCAACGAGAACGACAACGCCGTCAACCATCGAGAGGATACGCTCAACCTCGCCACCGAAGTCGGCGTGGCCCGGAGTATCGACGATATTGATGCGGGTATCTTTCCAGACAGCGGAAGTTGCCTTGGCAAGAATGGTGATGCCGCGCTCGCGCTCGATATCACCGGAGTCCATCATGCGTTCTGTGACGCGCTGATTGTCACGGAATACACCGGACTGTTTCAGAAGTTCGTCAACCAGGGTCGTTTTGCCGTGGTCAACGTGTGCGATGATCGCGATGTTACGCAATTGCATTGATTATCACTCTGAATAGGGGGTTGGGACGCCCAGGACAAAACCGAGTGAACGCCGCAGATAATGGGGCGCTCTTACAGGTTTTTCGTCAATTTTAAAAGGGGGAGGGCTGATTTTAGCATTTCGTATATATCAAACCTGCTGTGCAGTGACTGCATAAAACGCCATAAGAGCATTTACCGGATAAAAAACCGGCCGGAAATTTCCGGCCGGTTGAGATGTTAAAGCAGGGTTCCGGTGAGGAAAATCACCGCAACGCTGAAATAGATGATCAGCCCCATGACATCGACGAGCGTGGCGACAAAGGGAGCCGAAGCGCTGGCCGGATCGAGCCCGAGGCGCTGGAGAATGAACGGTAGCATGGAACCGGAGACCGAACCGAACAGCACAATGCCGATCAGCGCGACGCCGATAGTAATGCCGATCAGCACCCAATGCTCGCCGTAATCATAGAGACCGGTTTTCTGCCAGATAGCGATACGGACAAAGCCGATCAGACCGAGCATTGAGCCCAGTGCCAGACCGGTTGGTATTTCGCGCAGTGCGACCCGCCACCAGTCGCCAAGCTTGAGGTCTTGCAGCGCAAGTGCGCGGATTAGCAAAGAGGTAGCCTGCGAGCCGGAGTTACCGCCCGAGCTCATGATCAGCGGAATGAACAGCGCCAGCACGATAGCTTTTTCCAGTTCCACTTCAAAATGCTGCATCGCACTGGCGGTCAGCATTTCACTCAGGAACAAGATGCAGAGCCAGCCGCCGCGTTTGCGCAGCATTTCAAAGAAGCCGATCTGCATATAAGGCTTGGTGAAAGCCTCCATACCACCGAATTTATAGGCGTCTTCCGAGGTCTCTTCGGTCATGGCATCGAGCACGTCATCCACGGTAACGATACCAAGCAGATGATGCTGTTCATCGACAACAGGGATAGCCAGAAGGTCGTGTTTGCGGAACAGGCGGGAAACTTCTTCCTGATCCATCAATGGTGGTACGGTTAGCGGTGTCTGGTCACGCCCGACTTCCGCAATGCTGGCCTTCGGGTCTGCAATGATGAGACGACGCAGTGAAACCACATATTTCAGGACGCGGGTTGCCGGATCTTCCACGTAAATGGCGTAGACCGTTTCACGCGAGCGTTCGACCTGACGGATATGTTCCAGTGTTTGCTCTACAGTCCATGTCGTTGGTACAGAAATAAATTCCGTGGTCATCAGACCACCGGCCGTATCTGCCGGATAGCCCATCAGCTTTTTCAGGTTAGCTTTGGTTTCCGCAGACAGAATGGCAAACAGCCGGTTACGGGATGGCCAGTCTATGTCGCGGAATATATCCGTGGCACGGTCAGCGGACATACCATTGAGGATTTCTCCTGCATGGGCCGTATCAAGACTGGCGATAATCTGTTCGGCATATTGTAGCTCAGGCTGATCGAGCAGCAGGACTGCCTGATCTGTGGACACTGCGCGGAATAAAGCCACCTGATCGTCGACATCAAGCTCGTTAATCAGCTCAACGGCATCGCCGGTGTGGAGTTGGCCAACCTGTTCGAGCAGGGCGGATATTGCAAGATTGGTTGTATCGAGGGCTGCACCATAGGTGCCGGTATTGTTGTTCATTGGTTTGCCTCTCTGTCGATCCGCCGTCATGACAGACCGTGACAAACCAACCGCCTATTGCGATCAGGTCAGGTCTGCCGATGACGGCATAAACAATCGACTGTGACTGTCGCAGGGCATAAGAGTAAAACTCCGGTTAAAATCAGACCAACGGGTCTTCCCGTGCTTTTTGTGCTGTTGAGCGGGGGATGTCAACCCTGCCGGAGCGTATCCCGAAAAGTTGGAACCGGTTTTCGGAATAAGATGCGCGTAGATAAAAGTATAGAGCATTTCCAATAAACTAATCTAAGCGGGAAATGCTCTAGTGGATTGAATTTGACGTTTGACTTCCGACCGACACAAATGCAGTTTCAAACGTCAAATTTGAAAATCCACTAGTTTCATATAGTTGTTAGTGTTTTTTTTAATTTTGACATTTGCTCCACGACGACACCCACGGAATGCAAATGTCGGAATAAGACCACTCGGATCGCTTCTGTTTTCAAAAAGACCTGTCTGATTTTATCGTTGTTCAGAAATTTTAGGCGCAATCGTATGTTCTATTGTGTGGTTCAGGGGCAGTCTGAACCTGTTCCACATGATATAGCTGATTAATGACAGTAATCCCATCAGCGGCAACAAAGTTGCCATGGCAATGATGGGATCGCCCATTGAGGCGGAGAGTATACCGCCGACCAGACCGCCCCCCATCTGGAAAAAGCCCATTAAAGCTGAAGCCGAACCGGCAATCTGCGGAAACGGTGCCATGGCCGCTGTGGTCATTTGCGGCGTGAGGAACGCGATACCCATGACATAGAGTCCCATTGGCAGCATGACCCGCAAATAGCTCGGCTCATAAATACGCAGCATGACGGCAAGCAGGATACTGGCCGAACAAGTGCAGAGCAGGCCGATACAGGACATTTGAAACACGCTCAGGCGGTGCATCATGAAGCGGTAGATAATCCCGCCTGAAATATAGAAGGCGGTTTGCAGCAGCATTCCCATGCCAAATTGACTGGGCGATAAGCCAACGCGGGACATCAGAATAAAGGGCATGATGGTGGCAGACGTATAAAGAGCGCCGGTGGCACCGGTCAGTACCAGACTGGCCAGCAGGAAATGCGGCGTTTTCAGCAGGCTGAAATAGGATTTGATCAGGGTTTTCGGACGGATGCGGGACGGATCAGGATTGCCTGTTTCCTGTACAAAGAGCAGCATGATGGTAATAACCACGATACCTTGCAGGATCATGACTATAAAAATCGCATGCCAGCCGAAAAATTCCAGTGTCAGCCCGCCGAGTGTCGGGCCGATAGCAGGGCCGACAGACAGGACAATGCCGATCAGATTCATAACCCTTGCTGACTTGTCACTCGTAAACAGATCGCGGACAATCGCGCGGGACATGGTTACGCCGACCGCTGCACCTACACCCTGTAACAGGCGTGCCAGCACCATGATCTCAATTGTCGGTGCCAGCAAGGCCAGCACACTTGCCATGAGATAGACGGACATGAACAGGATGGTGATCGGTTTGCGTCCGTAGCCGTCGGAGAGGGGCCCGCAAATCAGCTGGGCAAAGCAGAAGCCACCGAAATAGGCTGTGAGTGTGAGTTTGACAGCGGATTCCGTGGTGCCGAAAGCGGTCACAATATCCGGCATTGCCGGTGTGTAGAGCGACATGGCCAGCGGCCCGATTGCCGAGAGAAAGCCGCCGATAATACCGACACGACGTTCGGACATGATGACCAGAGGAGAGACTTTTTCGCGAGGCGATGAATCGGGCATAGCGGCATGCTTTATGGTTGAGTTGCAAATGGGCGGAAAAGCGGATCAGCTTTTCCGGTTTTCCTGATTGATTTCTCTTAAATGCGCGCGGATTGTCATCAGATTGTCCATGAACGTCTCCCACTCCTCAGGCGGTAATGCATGTGAGACTTCAGCAATGGTTTCAAGGGCAATGCGCTTTAATTCATCGAGTACGGGTACAGCGGACTCATTGAGAAAAATCAGTTTGGCACGGCGGTCATCGGGATCAGGCTCACGGCGCAAAAGCTGGCGGTTCTCCAGCCTGTCGAGATAACCAGACAGGGTCATCGCTTCAATATTCATACTCTCGGCCAGTGCAACCTGACGGGCAGGCTGATAGCGCGCGACATGTACCAAAGTCCGTGACTCAAAAGCTGTGAGTTCAAGCCCTGCGGCAACGATCTTGCGTTCGCGCTCCAGGCTGAAGAGGCGGCTGATATCATAGACGAGAAAGCCGAAACTATCGGGATTATAGGATTTGCCTGAAAACATAATAAGGTTTCCTTATAATAAGTTTTATTTACTATTTATGTTTCGCGCGGTCAATTCGCTATAAATGACTTGTGAAGGCAGTTGCTGCTGCTTAAATGTTTGAAATGTAATTCTGCAAACCGGAGATTGTGAGACATGCCGCAGGACAATCAGATGACGCCAGCAAATGAAGCACTCAGCCAGTGGAGCGGCCCGCTTGGTCTGCCGGATTTCAGCAAGTTCACTGATGCGGATTTTAAAGCAGCTTTTGATATTGCTCTGGAAAAAGACTGGGCAGATGTGGAAGCCGTTCTGCAAAACCCGGATGCACCGACAATTGAAAATACTTTGAAAGCATTGCAGCTTTCCGGTCGCGAGCTTTCGCATATTGCTGCAATTTTCTGGATGCGTGCCGGTGCGCATACCAACGAGGTTATTCAGGCGCTGGAACGTGAAGTTGCGCCGAAAATGTCCCGCCACCACTCGCGCATCATGATGAATGAAGTGCTGTTTGCCCGCCTTGATGCGCTTTATCAAAACCGTGCCAGCCTCGGACTGGATACGGAAACGCTGCGTGTGCTGGAAAAAAGCTGGAAAGGCTTTGTGCGCAACGGTGCCAAGCTGAATGCACAGGACAAGGCACGGCTGGCTGATATTAATGAAAAGCTCGCCGGCCTCGGTGCCGGTTTCGGCCAGAACGTGCTGAAAGATGAAGCATCATGGGCTTTGTTTATCACGGATGAGGCAGAGCTTGCCGGTTTGCCGGAGCAGTTGCGGGCTGCGATGAAAGCGGCGGCTGAAGAGCGCGGTCGTGAAGACGCTTGGGCGGTTACATTGTCCCGTGCGATTGTCGAGCCGTTCCTGACATTCTCCTCTGTTCGCCATTTACGTGAAAAAGCCTATCAAGCATGGGCAAAGCGTGGTGAAAATGGTGGTGAGACTGATAACCGGTCTTTGGTGACAGAGATCGTCAGTTTGCGTGATGAAAAGGCAAAACTGCTGGGCTATGCAAATTTTGCTGCGTTCAAGCTTGATGACACAATGGCCAAAACGCCGGATGCGGTGATGGATTTGCTACTGCCGGTTTGGGAAAAAGCCAAACAGCGTGCATCGGAAGAACAGGCCGATTTGGAAAAGCTGATTGCCGGTGAGGGACTGAATCATCCGGTAGCCGGTTGGGACTGGCGTTATTATGCAGAAAAACTGCGTGCCGAACGCTTCGCTTTTGATGAAGGCGATCTCAAACCTTATCTGCAGCTCAATAAAATTATTGAAGCCGCTTTTGACGTTGCAACACGTCTGTTCGGCCTGACATTTAAAGAACATCAGGGTATTCAGACATGGCATCCGGATGTGCGCGTGTGGGAAGTGCTCAATGCGGACGGTTCACGACGCGGCCTGTTCTTAGGTGATTATTTTGCCCGTCAGAGCAAACGCTCCGGCGCATGGATGAGTGCATTGCAGTCATCACATCGTCTGGATGCTGGCCAGCAACCGATTATTTATAATGTGATGAACTTCGCTAAGCCGCCGAAAGGCGAGGTGGCGCTGTTGTCGCTCGATGATGCACATACGCTGTTCCACGAATTCGGCCATGCCCTGCACGGATTGCTAAGCGATGTGACATGGCCTGCGATTTCGGGCACTGCGGTCTCGCGTGATTTTGTCGAGCTGCCGTCCCAGCTCTATGAACATTGGCTGACAGAGCGTCCGGTGCTGGAGAAATTCGCCACACATTATAAAACCGGTGAGACAATCCCGCAGGAGCTGATTGATAAAGTGCTGAAAGCTACCACGTTCAATGCCGGTTTCAACACTGTGGAGTTCACCTCATCGGCGCTGGTGGATATGGCTTTCCATACCAGTGACAAGCCTGTGACTGATCCGCTGGCTTTTGAGGCAGAGGTTTTGAAAAAAATGGATATGCCGGAAGCGATTATTATGCGTCATCGTACACCGCATTTCCTGCATGTGTTCAGTGGTGACGGATATTCTGCTGGTTACTATTCTTATATGTGGTCGGAAGTACTGGATGCAGATGCGTTTGCGGCTTTTGAAGAAAGCGGCGACGTCTTCAATGCTGATCTGGCAGAAAAGTTGAAGACCCATATTTATGCGGCGGGTGGTTCTAAAGATCCGGAGGAGTTGTACAAAACATTCCGTGGCCGGATGCCAAGTCCGCAAGCGATGATCGATAAGCGCGGCCTTTAATAAAGAGAAAACGCCCCTGCAAGTTATGCAGGGGCTTTTAGTTTTAGAAACTGCCGAGTTTGATATCCGGCGAATATTCATGACCTTCAACGGTCTTGGTTACGGCCTGACCGCAATACATTTTCTTCTCTTCGGCATTATAGCTGTGGCTCGGTGAGCCATAGAGCATCCAGCCTTTGTTCAGAGCTTCGGTAACGCGATGACAAAAAGAAGAATCATCTGGTCCGGTAAGAAAACGATAAAGCTGCATGGAAAACTCCTGTAGTTTGCAGAAAGAAAAATCAGCGCATACGCGCCAGAGCGGTTCCCAATAAACCTATAAGCGTTGGAACCGCTCTATTTATTTGTTTTTACGCGCATCTTAGTCCGAAAACCGCTTCACACTTTTCGGGATGCGCTTTAGAACGCGTTCTGCCTGACGAATATGTAATTGTTCGACCATCGTGCCATTTAGAGAGATGGCACCTTTGGCAGCATTTTCCGGCAGATTAAAAGCAGCAATTACCTGATTTGCCCATGCGGCTTCTTCGGCAGTTGAGGAATAGCTGTTTAAAGCTGTTTCAATCTGGGAGGGATGGATCAGGGTTTTCCCGTCAAAGCCAAGCATAGCACCTTGTTCACACTCGGCAGCAAAACCGGCCTGATCCTGAAAATTATTGTAAACGCCGTCCAGCACATCAATGCCTCCTGCGCGGGCTGCGAGAATAATCTGCATCATCCACGGCAGTAATGCGCTGCGCTGGTTGGTGGTTTTTACACCTGTGCTCAGGGCAATATCATTGGTGCCGATAATGAAACATCTGAGGCGCGCGGCGGATTTTTGTGCCAGTCGGGCAATTTCATCCGCATTGAGAATACCGCGCGGGGTTTCAATCATTGCCCAGATTTCTAAGTTCTCCGGCGCATCATCATGGTCGAGCTGGCGGGCAACATCGATAATCTGCTGCGGTGTCTCTGCCTTTGGCAGGACAACAGCTTGGACACGAAGTTCGGCAGCCAGTCGCAGATCATCCTGTCCCCATTCTGTGCTGAGACTATTGATACGGAGGGCCTGAGTGATTGTGATTTGTCCCTGCTCCTGAAAGTGAAGACGCAGATTTTCTCGCGCCTGCTGTTTTATTTCCGGTGCAACGGAATCTTCAAGATCATAGATAATCGCATCAGGATGCAGTGTTGTGCTTTTGGCGAGCGCTTTCTGATGACTGGCCGGTACATAAAGTACAGCACGTCGTGGCTGATAAAGTGACATTCAGAATTTTTCCTTGCTCAAAAAGGTTCGCGTATTTTTTAGTCGTCGAAGGTCGCTTAAAAGTACAGAATATTGTTTGTATTGAATGCCATAAGCAATCAATGAAATATTGCCGGTTATTGGTGTCGATAGGGCGATTTTCAGCATGGTGCGGCACTTCGCTTGGATTTTACCCCTTCTCAGGCCTTTGACTCTGCAAAAAGCTGGTGTAAAGCACAATGAGAAAACGCATTTTGACTTATAGGTTTGTAGACCGATGGAAAAATTCACCAAGCTTACCGGCGTTGCCGCTCCGTTGCCGATCATCAATATCGATACGGATATGATTATCCCTAAGGATTATCTGAAGACAATCAAGCGTACAGGTCTTGGTAAAGGTCTTTTCGCGGAAATGCGCTTCAACGAAGACGGTTCGGAAAATCCGGATTTCGTTCTGAACAAACCTGCTTATCGCAACGCACAGATTTTGGTTGCCGGCGATAACTTCGGTTGCGGCTCCTCCCGTGAGCATGCGCCTTGGGCTTTGCTGGATTTCGGTATCCGCTGCGTGATCTCAACCTCTTTCGCAGATATCTTCTATAATAACTGCTTCAAGAACGGTATTCTGCCGATTAAAGTTTCTCAGGATGATCTTGATAAGCTGATGGACGACGCCTCCCGTGGTGCCAATGCCACTTTGAGCATTGATCTGGAAAACATGACAATTTCCGGTCCTGACGGTGGTTCGATCGGTTTTGAACTGGATGAGTTCAAGCGTCATTGCATGCTGAATGGTTTGGATGATATCGGCCTGACAATGGAAAAATCGGACAATATTTCAGTTTTCGAAAAGAAAGCTTCTGCGAACCGTCCATGGGCTTGAGTCGTTAAAAGCCGGTCTCTCTTGGCATTTATTCTTTAAATGCCTATATAATGTCAGAAACCACGCTGCAGATGGCTGTTAGCGTGGTTTTTTTATGGGATACTCTTTGATCACCTGCTGGGTTATCAGCAGGACAGAAAGACAGGAACAATGGTTCAGACTGATCTGAGCGGAGACTGGGCAGCACGGCTTGCCCCGTCTATCGATGAATTACAATCACTGGCACTGAATGCTTATGCGCATATGCCAGATGACTTTCGCGCGCTCAGCCCGCAGATTCGTATTGAAGTGGAAGATTTTCCCGATGAGCAAGTCATGGAGGATCTGGATCTAGATACGCCTTATGACATTCTCTGTCTTTTTGAAGGGCGGGGTATTGGTGAACGCTTTCATTTGCGGGCTCAGGAAGGGCCGGAGCTGCTGACGCTTTATAGACGGGCGATTCTGGATTACTGGAGTGAGCATACCGAAACACTTGGTGAGATTATCAGCCATATCCTGCTTCATGAAATCGGACAGAGTTTAGGCTTGTCGGAGCTTGAGATGGAGCGTTTCGGTAGCGAGCATTAAAATACGGTCTGCATACTCTATATATAGGGCATATAATGCCGTGCTATCGCACATATAGAGAAGTCGGCTAAATGAATGTGCTTCGCGTTTTTGCCTGTGGAAAGAATCTTTTCGATTTGTGCATTTTTCTTGGTTTCCCGTGTTGACAGTTTGGTTGGGTGGGGTCTATATGAGCTCAACAACGAGGGCGGCGGCGCTGCTAGCGGCAGAGAGCTTCGCCCTTGAGATTGGCTGATTGGAA